>CAWFVB010000016.1:0-295220 GCA_963819145.1 uncultured Acidobacteriaceae bacterium | reverse complement strand
TTCTTCCTGGCCGCTACACGGTCGCCTGGTTTAGGGCCACCAAGCCGGGCACCTATCATCTGTTCTGCGCCGAATATTGCGGCACGCAGCACTCCGGCATGATCGGCTCCATCGTCGTGCAGGAGCCCGCGCAATACGAAGCCTGGATGAACGGCGGGACGACGGGTCCACTCTCCGCCACGGGAGAAAAAATTTTCTCTGAACTCGGCTGCGTCACCTGCCATCGCATGCGACACGCAGGGCCGCGGGCCCAATTTGCAGGGAGTCTTCGGCAAGCCCGTGCAGCTTGAAGACGGACGCACCGTCACCGCCGACGAAAATTATGTTCGCGAATCCATTCTCGATCCCGGCGCGAAAATTGTGAAAGGCTTCAAGCCCGTCATGCCCACGTTTCAGGGACTGGTCAGCGAAGAACAGTTAAACGCGCTGGTCGCGTACGTGAAGTCGCTGTCTAAGTCCGACGAGGGCGGAGCGAAGCCGGCCGTGGCCGTCCCGCAAACGGCCCCAACCACAGGCAACAAAGGGAAATCAGGTGCAATGAGTATGGCTACCGCGACCACAACCGCACAACCCGTTGAGCGCATGAACTACCTGAATAAAGAGTATGGCGTCGGCTCGTGGCTGTTGACCACGGACCACAAACGCATCGCCCTTCTCTACCTGATCTCGATCACGTTTTTCTTTTTCATTGGCGGCTTCTTTGCCCTGCTCATCCGCCTGGAACTGATGACTCCGGCCAGCGATCTCGTCCAGGCCGACACTTACAACAAGCTCTTCACCATGCACGGCATGGTGATGGTCTTCTTCTTCCTGATCCCCTCGATCCCCGCGGTGCTCGGCAATTTTCTGGTGCCCATGATGATCGGCGCCAAGGACCTCGCTTTTCCGCGCATCAACCTGCTGAGCTGGTACCTGTACATCATCGGCGGCGTGATGATGCTGCACTGCATGCTCACCGGTGGCGTTGACACCGGATGGACCTTCTACACGCCCTTCAGCACCGCCTTCACCAACACGAAGATCGTCGAGGCCGGCCTCGCCATCTTCGTCGCCGGATTCTCCTCCATCCTTACCGGACTGAATTTCGTCGTGACGATTCACCGCATGCGCGCGCCGGGCATGACCTGGTCGCGCCTGCCACTGTTTATCTGGGCACACTACGCCACCAGCATCATTCAGATTCTCGGCACGCCCGTCATCGCCATCACCATCGTCCTCGTCGCCGTGGAACGCACGCTGCATCTGGGCATCTTCGATCCCAAACTCGGCGGAGACCCTCTGCTCTTCCAGCACTTGTTCTGGTTCTATTCGCATCCCGCCGTCTACATCATGATTCTGCCCTCGATGGGCGTCGTCAGCGAAGTAATCGCCTGCTTCACGCGCAAACGCATCTTTGGCTACAGCTTCGTGGCGATTTCCTCCATCGCGATCGCAGTCTTCGGATTCCTCGTCTGGGCTCATCACATGTTCGTCGCCGGAATCTCTGTCTATGCCGCGCTGGTCTTTTCGCTGCTGAGCTACGCCGTGGCTGTGCCCTCCGCCGTCAAAGTCTTCAACTGGACGGCCACTCTCTATAAGGGCTCCATTCACTACGACGCGCCCATGCTCTACGCATTCGGATTCCTCGGCCTGTTTACCATGGGCGGCCTGACCGGATTATTTCTCGCCGCGCTGGGAATTGACGTTCACGTCACCGACACTTATTTCGTTGTCGCGCACTTCCACTACATCATGGTCGGCGGCGCGCTCATGGGTTACCTCGGCGGCATGCATTTCTGGTGGCCGAAAATCTCCGGCAAGCTTTATCCCGAAGGCTGGGCCCGCCTTGCCGCCCTGATCGTCTTCATCGGCTTCAACCTGACGTTCTTCCCGCAATTCGTGCTCGGCTATCTCGGCATGCCGCGCCGCTACGCCGATTACAGCCACATGCCCGAGTTTCAAGTGCTGAACGTCCTCTCCACCGCCGGTGCCACAGTCCTCGGCGTTGGATATCTGCTGCCCATGATTTATTTCCTGTGGTCCATGCGCTACGGCAAGCCCGCTCCCGACAATCCCTGGAACGCCGCCGGGTTGGAGTGGCAGACCCAATCTCCGCCCACGACTTTCAATTTTGAGGAAGAACCCGTGGTGACTTGGGAAGCCTACAACTACGAGGAAATTGACGCCCACCATGGCGGGGAGGCTCCCAGTGCCGGATAGCCCAGCAGCCTCCGTTCCACTCCAGTCCCACGCGGACAATCCAGCGCTTCTGCACCACTTCGCCGACCCCCAGCAGCAGCGCGATTCCGCCAGCTTTGGCATGTGGATCTTCCTCGCGACCGAAGTCATGTTCTTCGGCGGACTGTTCTGCGCCTACCTCATCTACCGCCTGAAATATTTCGGAGACTTCGCTGCCGCCAGCAAATCCATCGACGCTCTTCTCGGCGGCACCAATACCGCCGTCCTCATCTGCAGCAGTTTGACCGTGGTTCTCGCCATCTGGGCCGCGCAAACCGCGCGCCGCACCCTCCTTCTCCTCATGCTCGTCCTCACCATGATTTTCGGTGTCGCTTTCCTCGGCATCAAAAGCGTCGAGTACAAACAGAAGTTTGACGAACATCACGTTCCGGGCGCGTCGTTCAACTTCGACCACGAATCCATCCCCGGCCATCCTGATCGGTACGCCGATCCCCGCCACGCGGAAATTTTCTTTGCTTTGTACTTCATCATGACCGGCCTGCATGCGCTCCACATGATCGTCGGCCTTGGCATCTTCACATGGCTTCTGTGGATGGCTTGGAAGGGTCGCTTTACGCCCGAATATCACACGCCACTCGAAATCGGCGGCCTGTACTGGCATTTCGTCGATATCGTCTGGATCTACCTTTTCCCGCTGCTCTATTTGATTGATCGGCATCCGTAAGTTCGAGGATTCTATGTCGGACCATTCCAAATCGTCGCCTCTGCCAACTTATTTCATGGTTTGGGGAGCATTGTTAGTAGGCACTTTCCTCACCTACGAAGCTGCCAAACTGGATCTCGGCGTTTTCAATGCCGCTGTCGCCCTGATCATCGCCACCACCAAGGCGCTTCTCGTCGCCCTCTTCTTCATGCACCTCAAAGGCGCCCACGAGAAACTGTTGAAGCTGGTCGTCATCTCGACCGTCTTTTTCCTGTTCATCCTCTTAGCCCTCTCCATGGCCGACTACGGTACCCGGGCGTGGAGCTAACGCCGCCCAAGCAGAGCATTTTCATCCTGAGCGAAGCGAAGGACCTGCGCACTCGCGCCCGGCAGCGCCAACAAAGCTGAGGACTGAAATCCCCGCTCCATTCTGCGGTATACTCGCGCGTCAAGCTGAATCACCGCCCTCCACGAGGTTGACTTATGGCATTCTGCAATTCTTGCGGCGCCGCGCTGAAGCCCGGGACGCAGTTGTGCAACCAATGCGGTGCTGCCATCGCCGCGGGCGCAGTTGCCCCTGCCGCCGCGCCCGCGCCTGCCGCACCTCCAACCGGCGGCGGGAGTGGCCTCAAGATTATTCTCATCGTTGTCGCCGTTATTGTTGTGATTGGCGTCCTCGGTGTCGTCACTCTGGGCATCATCGGTGTTCACATCGCCAGGAGCACGCACGTGCATCAGGAAGGCGATCATGTGAGAGTGGACACTCCCTTCGGCACCGTCGAAACCTCCCAGGATCCCCAGAAGGTGGCCCAGGAAATCGGCGTTGACATCTATCCCGGCGCCCAGCCTCTGAAAAATGCCTCAACCTCCGCGACTTTCGGAGCCGTCCACACCGCCACCGCTGTTTTCCAAAGCAGCGACTCGCTCGACAAAGTCTGCAGCTTCTACAAATCCAGGTTTCCCAATTCCACGGTCACGACTTCTGATCAGAATCGCTGCACTATCGTTTCCAATGATCCCAAGAACATGATCACTATCAGCATTGAGGCCGATGGCGAAATGACCAAATTCTCGATAACCACCGTCAGCAAAAAGCCCAACTAGCCCCGGCCCATGCCCGACCGAGTCGCAGATCCCCGCCCCGAACTTCTCACAGACCGACGCCTCGGGGCTGGCCGCGGCGCTGCGGACGCGCGTTCGCGGTGAAGTCCGCTTTGATGCCGGCGCCCGCGCGCTCTACGCCACCGACGGTTCCAACTATCGCCAGGTTCCGATCGGCGTGGTCATTCCACGCGACGCTGGTGACGTCCTCGCCGCAATTTCCCTGTGCCGGGAATTCGGTGCGCCTCTGCTCTGTCGCGGTGGCGGGACTTCTCTCGCGGGCCAGTGCTGCAATGTGGCCGTTGTGCTCGACTTTTCCAGGCACATGAATCAAATCCTCGAGATCGATCCCACGCGTCGCATTGCTCGTGTGCAACCTGGAGTCGTTCTCGACCACCTTCGCAACGCCGCCGAGAAGCATCACCTCACCTTCGCGCCCGATCCTGCCAGCCACGACCGCTGCACCATCGGCGGCATGATCGGCAACAACTCCTGCGGCGTGCACTCTGTCATGGCCGGGAAAACCGACGACAATCTCGAAGAGTTGGAAGTAGTCACCTACGACGGCGCACGCCTGAGAGTCGGCGAGAATCTGATTCAGGACTCTGAGAGCGCAAAACAGAACCCTGTCGGGACCGACGCCCTCGTCCGTCCGTCCGGCCCAGGTTCATCGGGCCGCGGCCGCGCCACTGAAATCTACGCATCCCTGAAGCGAATCGCCGATCAATATGCTGACCTGATCCGCAAGCAATTCCCCAACATCCCCCGCCGCGTCTCCGGCTACAACCTGAACTACCTCCTTCCCGAAAACGGTTTTCACGTTGCTCGCGCTCTGGTCGGAACCGAGGGAACCTGTGCGACAGTCCTCGAAGCAACCTGCCGCCTGGTCGAAAGTCCGCCCGCGCGCGTTCTCCTGGTCGTGGCCTATCCCGATATTTATCAATGCGCCGATCACGTTCCGGAGATCATGGCGCACAAACCCATCGGCCTCGAAGGCTTCGACGATCTCCTTGTCTATTACACCCGCACAAAAGGCATTAATTCCGAAGGACTCTCTTTGCTGCCTGAAGGCGGCGGTTGGCTCATGGTCGAGTTCGGTGGCCAGACACTTCCGGAAGCTGAATCGCAAGCCCGCGCCCTGATCGACAAACTGAGCCACAGCGCCACCCCTCCGAACACTCGCCTCTACTCCGGCCAGCAGGCCAAACGCGTCTGGGAAGTTCGCGAATCCAGTCTGGGTGCCACTTCGCACGTGCCGGGCGAGCCCCTGACCTGGGAAGGCTGGGAAGACGCTGCCGTCGCTCCAGAGAAGCTCGGCAGCTATCTGCGTGCACTTCGCAAAATCATGGCCGAGTTCAACTATCAAGGCTCGCTCTACGGACACTTCGGCCACGCCTGCGTCCACACGCGTCTCAACTTCGACTTGCGATCGAAAGATGGAATCGCCAAGTTCCGTGAGTTCATGGAACAGGCGGCCGACCTCGTGATCAGCTATGGCGGATCACTCTCCGGCGAACACGGCGACGGACAAGCCCGCGCCGAACTGCTCCCCAAAATGTTCGGCCCCGAACTGATGGAGGCGTTTCGAAAATTCAAGTCCGCCTGGGATCCCGATTGGAAGATGAATCCCGGCAAGCTCATCGGACCTCCGGACAGCGGCCCCAACAGACTCGACGCGAATCTCCGTCTCGGCGCCAACTACGCGCCGTGGGAGCCGGCAACCCGCTTCCAATTTCCTGACGATCAAGGCAGTTTATCCGCGGCAACCCTGCGCTGTGTGGGCGTCGGCAAGTGTCGCCGCGACGAAGGCGGCGTAATGTGTCCCAGCTATCGTGTCACCCGCGAAGAAGAGCACTCCACCCGCGGCCGGGCTCACCTGCTCTGGGAGATGACGCAGAGCTCGCTGAGAGAAGATGCAATCATTCGTGACGGTTGGCGCAGCGAAGAGGTCAAGCAGTCGCTCGATCTCTGCCTCGCCTGCAAGGGATGCAAGAGCGACTGTCCGGTAAGCGTTGACGTCGCCACCTACAAGGCCGAATTCCTTTCTCACTACTATGAGGGCCGCCTTCGGCCGCGTAGCGCCTACGCTTTTGGCAACATCGATTTCTGGGCGCGACTTGCCTCGAGCGCTCCAGGCTTGGTCAATCTGGCCACGCAACTTCCGTTCCTGCGCGACCTCGCAAAAATCGTCGCCGGAATTCCCCACCAACGCAGTATCCCGGCCTTCGCCGCAGAATCATTCAAGACCTGGTTCTTCCGCACGCATTCGAATTCCCCAACTACTCAACCACCCGTTCTCCTCTGGCCCGACACCTTCAACAACTATTTTCTTCCCGCGACCGCCAGGGCTGCCGTCGAAGTTCTCGAAACAGCCGGATACCAGGTCCTGGTCCCCCGCGCCAATCTCTGCTGCGGACGCGCCCTCTACGACTTCGGCATGCTCGACCGGGCCGAATCCCTGCTGCTCGAGATTCTCGATCAACTCGAACCTGAGATTGAAGCCGGAATCCCCATCGTTGGACTCGAACCCAGTTGCGTTGCCGTTTTCCGCGACGAACTCCTCAACCTCTTCCCCCACGACCAGCGTGCCCAGGCTCTGGCCCGCCAAACGTTCCTGCTCAGCGAATTCCTCGAACGGCCATTGGTTCGCAACTCCGCGCACCTGGCCCTGCCAAAGCTCAACCGCAAAGCCCTCCTTCATGGACACTGTCACCACAAATCCATCATGAAGATGACCGCCGAAGAGTCGCTGCTGCGCCGGGTTGGCGTGGACTTCCAGGCTCCCGCTCCCGGATGCTGTGGCATGGCCGGCTCGTTCGGCTTCGAGCACGATAAGTACGGCATCTCCGCCGCCATCGGCGAACTCGATCTTCTGCCCGCCGTCCGGATCGCGCCACCCGATTGGCTCATCATCGCCGACGGTTTCAGTTGCCGCGAGCAGATCGCCCAGGGGACTGGGCGCCACGCCCTGCACCTTGCCGAAGTCCTGCAGATGACCCTCGAATCCCCAGTACCTCGATCCCCTTCTCCCGCCCGGTTTCCCGAGTCCCCATCGGTCCGGCAGCGTGACGCCGAAGTTCGCGCTTCTATGCAGCGCGCCGGGCTTGGCCTAGGAGCCCTCGCAGCCGGCACATTGCTGCTCTGGCAACTCGCCAGAAACCGCTGATCTGTCAGCACTTACCGCTACCCTTAGCTGAAAGCGAACTTCTGGCTATGGCCCATTCACCCGCTTTCTGGGACAATACACACAGTCCCAAGCGCTTCCTCTCGCGCTTTCCGGGTCTTGGCCTCAACCTGCAGCGGCATTCTTATGGATCGCGAACTGACAACCACGCTCAGCAACAACGCCGCCCCGGCGCAGCAAGCCCATCCGTCGCCCTCAACCCCTTTGCGCGGTTCGGTCCTGGTCCTGATCCAATTCGACGTCTGCGAGGAAATTCGGCTCGATGTGCTCCGCAACATCTTCAGCGCCCGCACCGCCGACGCCACCTTTAAAAAGGCTCCCGCCTACGTCCGCTACCAGCGTCCCCCAGTCGAAGAGACGCTGGATCCGTTGATCCTCGAGTCCGGGGAGCGCCTTGAAGGGCAAATTCAGTACTACGATTACGGCGTAGTCAGCCTGGTCTTCGAACTTCCCTTCTCCGGCACTTGGGATACGCTCATTCAACTCTCCTGCCGCTGGACGTCCGACACCAACTTCGAAGCCCTCGCCTCGCGCGTCGTCAGGCAAAAGCTCGAGCGTGCTGCTCCCGCGCTGGTCAAGCCGTACACCGGCGACTGGCTGCAGGAGGACTACTTCATCTTCCACGTGCGCGAGATCGAAGGAGCGCCGTCGGCCAATGACCTGCTCGTTTCCGCCGGGGACCAGATTTCGCAGGTCGTCCGCGGCGAACTCTCCCCGCTCTCCGAAGGCGAGCGCCAGGAGATTCTCCAGTCGCGCATTTCCTACTATCCCAACGATCTCGCCGTCATCGGATGGAACGCCGCCTTCATCTATGACACTCCCCCTGGCGCCGAGACCGCCATCCAGCTTCTGCAATACGCCAACTCGCAGCTCCTCGAGTTCCGGCACTACGACGAACTGCTTACGCGGGAACTCGAAGATGTTTACGACTTCCTTGAAGCCGGAAGCACCGGATGGTGGTCACGCTGGCGCACGGCCCGCGCTGCATCCAAACTGCACACGGTCCTGCTCGACGTTAACGAACTTACCGAGCGCGCCGACAATGCCATCAAGTTCCTCAGCGACATGTTCTCCGCCCGTCTGTATAAGCTCGCTGCTTCCAAGGTCGGAGTGCCCGACTACAAAGACCTGGTCAAAGAAAAGCTGCAAACGGCCGAAGACCTCTACCGCTTCATGGTGGACCAGTTCAACCAGTCCCGGGCCTTCATCCTCGAACTGATGGTGGTCATCATCCTGATCATCGAACTGGTCTACTTCTTCCGCGGCAAACCGATCTAGGGAATTTGTAATTGGGTAATTGGGGAATAGAGCAATTGCTCAATTGCTCAATTCCTCAATTCCTCGATTCCTCCTCTCTCCCCGTCTGAGATAATTGCCACACACGCTCGGGAGGACTTTTGAAGGTTCTTTTGCTGGAGAACATAAGCGCGCTGGCCGCGAAGATGTTTCGCGAGGCTGGATACGAAGTCGAGTCCGAGAAGGCCGCGGTCGAAGGGGCGGAGCTGATCGTAAGATTGCGCGCCGCCCCAGTCGCTGTCCTGGGCGTGCGCTCGAAGACGCGGATCACGGCGGCTATGCTTGATGCTGCCCCGGAACTCGTAGCGGTGGGCGCATTCTGTATCGGAGTCGACAAGATCGACCGCACAGCGGCGAGCGACCGCGGCATTGCCGTATTCAACGATCCGCACTCGAACAGCCGCTCGGTAGCGGAACTGGCGATGGGAGAAATCATCCTTCTGCTACGAAGAACGTTTGCGGCGTCGGTTGAAATGCATCGCGGCGTCTGGAACAAGTCCGCGGCAGGCTCGCACGAAGTTCGCGGGCTCACGCTCGGCATCGTAGGTTACGGCAAGATCGGCTCGCAGCTCTCGGACCTGGCCGAGGCCATGGGGATGCGGGTCTTGTTCTACGACGTCTCGCATGTGCTGGCGCGGGGCAACGCGCGGCCGGTCGGCTTCCGCGAACTCCTGGAGATGTCCGACGTGGTCACGCTCCACGTCGATGGCAAGCCGCAGAATCAGAATCTTTTCGGCGAGGAAGAATTCCGCGCCATGAAAGCCGGAGCATGCTTCCTCAACTTGAGCCGCGGGTTCGTAGTGGATCACGATGCGCTGGCGAAACATTTGAAGACCGGCAAAATCGCGGGCGCGGCAATCGATGTTTTTCCCAGAGAGCCGGAATCGGGCGCTGTTTTTTCGAGCCCTCTCCAGGGGCTGGCCAACGTGATCCTGACGCCGCACATCGGTGGCAGCACGGAGGAAGCGCAGCAGAATATTGGTCAGTTCGTATCCACCCGCCTGGTGGACTATGTGAGGACGGGGAATTCGCTGCTCAGCGTGAACTTGCCGCACTGCCACCTGGAGTACGAGCCCGGTTCGCACCGGCTCATGCACATGCATCACAACGTCCCGGGAATTCTACGAGCGATCAACGACATTCTGGCTGATCGCGGAATCAACATCGAGCGCCAAGTGCTCGACACACGCGGCTCCCTCGGCTATGCGATCTACGACATCAATCGCGCGTGCGACGAAGACTTGATTCGCCAGTTGCATGCCGTGCCGCACACGATCCGAGTGAGGGCGGCGAGTTCTGAGCTTGAGGATGAGCAAGCGATGCGGAGTGGTCGAATCTCACCACTCCCGGCTCACAGCTCATAGCCGCAGGTATTTTGAGGAGAGATCATGCGAGGACTCAAAGACAAGCGCGTCCTGATCACGGGCGGGGCGAGCGGGATTGGCGCGGCTACAGCGGCGCGGTTTCTGGAGGAGGGATCGCGCGTCTGCGTGCTCGATCGCGATGCGCAGGCCTGCGCCCACATTCGTCACGAACTGCCTGCGCTCGGCGAGGCCATCATCGCCGACGTTACCGACCTGATGCAGGTGGAAGCGGCTTTCGCCGAGGCAATCCGGCTCATGGATGGGGTGGATGTGTTGATCAACAACGCGGGCATCAGCATACGGCACAAGTTTCTCGACATCACGCCGGAAGAGTGGGAGCGCGTGATCTCGGTGAACCTGACGGGCGTATTCTACGTGGCGCAGACAGCGGCGCGGCACATGTTGGAGAACGGGACCGGGGTGATTCTGCAGACAGCGTCCACCAACGGCGTGATGGGGTATCCGTATTACGCCGACTACAACGCGACCAAGGCGGGAGTGATTGAGTTGACCCGGTCCATGGCTTTGGAACTTGCGCCGAAAGTGCGCGTGTGCGCGGTGGCTCCGGGATATGTGCTGACCCCGATGCAGCGCGCTGAGTATTCGGACTCGATGCTGGAGGAAGTGAATGCGAAGATCCCACTGCGCCGGCACGCCACGCCGGAGGAAATCGCGGGGCTGTTTGCATATCTGGCTTCGGACGACGCCGCGTTCGTGACCGGTCACGTGTTCACGATGGATGGCGGAGAGACGACTGGCGGGCTGGCGAGCCGGTAGGAGATTGGTTGAACCGCTGCGCCACCAAATAACTTTATGTCCCAAAAGCGTAGGGAAGCCGCGGTGTTTCTGGGCGGAGGACGGATTACGGGAGCGCTCGCCGCGGGGCTGCGGTTGGCGGGATACGAGCGAGTGATCGTGGTCTACGACCGCAATCCAGAAAAACTGCGGGCCTTGCGGCGGGAATCAGGGGTGGAGATCGCGCGCGATTTGAAGGCGGCGATTGAGCGGGCCGAAATGCTCCTTGTCGCGGTGCGTCCCGGTTCGGTCGCGGGCTTGATCGAGGAAGTGGCCGAATGCGGAGCATTACCCGGACTCTGCGTGAGTCTGGCGGCAGGTATCCCGCTACGGAAGCTGTGTGCGCGGCTGGGGCCTCCGGCGCGTTGGGTGCGCGCCATGCCCAGTCCCGTTTGCCGGGCTGGGCGCGGATTGACGGCGCTCAGCTTCGAACGCGGCGTGACGCCGACCGACCGCTCGCGGGTGCGCCGCTTCTTTGAACGAGTCGGGACGGCGCTCGAAATCCCCGAGCGTAAGTTTGATGCTTTCACCGCTACGTATTCCTCGAGCAGCGGCTACCATGCACTTGCAACGTTGGCGATGGCGGCGCAAGCGGCCGGTCTCGATCGCACGACGGCGCTGACTGCCGCGGCGCATGCGTTGAGTGATGGGATTGCGTATTGGCGAGAAAGTGGCGCGGATCTTGCCGACCTTTTGCGCGAAGCTGCGACTCCGGGAGGTGTTGCGGCGGCTACCTTATCGGCGATGGATAAGTCGGGCTACGCCAAGGTTGTGACCAAGGGCCTGGAAGCGGGCATCCAGCAGGCACGACGGAATGCGAAACGCTGATTCATTTGGCGTCGGAGTTCGCGCAGCGGTTTTGATCCCGAGTTACCTTGGTCACCATCCCGCGCGGTCGGAATCTGCCACAATACTAAGGTGCAACGTCCCCCGACATTCATGAACAGCAAGGATTGTGGCCCTCACCTGCCATGGAAGTTCTGACATCCAAAGCGACTCGACGCAGCACGCGGATCCGCGTGGAGATCCCAGTCAGCGTAATCAGTCTCGACCGGAAGCGGCCGTTTGGGGATCGGTGCATGGTGTTGATCGCGAGCGCGCAGGGATGCGGATTTCGCAGCTCGGAGGCGCTGGAGATTGAGACTCCAATCATGTTGAGCGGACTTCCCGGCGGCGGGAGCGTGACGGCCCGGGTGGCGAATTGCCTGCCGCTCGGCAACGACGGAAAGTATTTCCTGATTGGCGCTGCGCTATACACCCACGGAAATTTCTGGGGAATTGAGAATCCTCCGGCAGACTGGAATGAGGGCGTGCAGAGCCCTGCTCCCGCTCCGGTTGCGACGAGAAGCGCTGCCGCGGGCGGCGCGACCAGCGGCGCGAAAGCCGCGCAAAAGAAATCCTGGCCGTATAACTTATTCTCCGAAGGCGCCGAATCCCATCCGGGACGCAAGTGAGTCCGCTTCGCTACCCCTTACAAATGAAAAACGGGTCGGTCTTGGGCTTTCGTAACTTCATTTGCCTTCCACACGCTGTCATACTCAGGACAAATGGTGGAACAGCCCGAATCGACGGTGGCGAGCGCGGCGAGCGACGAGAGTAAGCTCGTCAGCCGGCCATTTCGCGTGAAGCTGCGCGGCTCCGTGCTGGTGCTGGTGCGTTTGCCCAACCGGCGAGCGCTGCGAGCGGCATTCCATCAGCTCTCGACTTCGGGCGGGGTCATCCACATGGAGAAGCCGCTCGACGAAAAGCTGGAAGTCGAGTTGATTTTCCATCTCCGCCAAACCACCATTCGCGGCAAAGCGCAGATGTTATTTCCCATGTGGGCGACGCAAGGGTGGATGCAGCCGTTCCGGTTCGTGGAGATGTCCGATGAGAACCGGGAGGCGCTCGACACGAACCTCAAGTCCTTCCTTGGAGAAACGGCGAAGGCCGCCACGGCCGGCAGTTAGTTCTTGAGAAGCTCGTTCTCCGCTTTGACCCGCACTACGCCTCTACCCAGTTGCTTCGTTCCAGGATGGTTGGCGGTTCGTAGGTTTTTCCGCGCGCGAGTCTTCTCTCTTCGCGCTGCGTCGTCCACAGCAGAACTGGGCCAAGCACGGCTGGCAGCATCCGCGCCAGGACTCCGGACTCTTGCTTGAATTCCTGCCGCAGAACGTGAATGTCGTCGCTGACTCTCCGACCTACTTTTCTGAATTGCCGTTCCATTGCCCACAGAGCGGAGCTGTAGATGCCGCTCAGCCGGCCCATTTCGCTGGTGAATCGACGCCGCACGCGCGGATCGGGCGAATCTTTGTAGCGCTTCCAGCCCGCCATCAGGGTTCTTGAAATGCGGTAGAGGCTCGGACCGTTGAGCTCGAAGTCGCGCCAGAACGCCCAGTCCAGAAGGCGCTTGGAGTCTTCGCGTGAAATCGCGGCGTGCTTGAAGTTAAATTTGAATTGGCCGTGAATATCGGCATAGTCAATGTCGGTCAGCAGGCGTCCTTCTTCGGACATCTGCTGATACAGTGGCGTCCCCGGAACCGGCGTGTACAGCATGAACTGGTGAAAATCGGTGTCATGGGAAACGGCATGTTCGATTTCAGAAATGATATTGTCAGGAGTGTGGTGTTCGAGGCCGATGATGGTCGAGCCCTGCACCCGGATTCCGTGCTCTCGCAGTTCGCGCGTGAGTTCCCGCGTGTCCGACCCTTGTAACTTGCTGTAGCCGGCCCGCGGTGATTCCAGGCCCATCCACAGCCACGATACGCCCAGCTCCACCAACTCCTGCATGGTGTACTTACGAATCGCGTTGGCCGAAGCGAACACCGAAAGCGACCAGCTCTTGTCGGCTTCTTTCATCAGTTCCAGCAGGCGCATGGCGCGCTCGCGATGCAGCAGGAAATTTTCGTCCATGACGAAGAAGGAGTGGACCTTTAGCTCCTTCTCCATGCGGTTCATGACGGCGAACAACTCGTCGCCGGTCTCGAAGAAGTTGACAAATTTCCCCTTGCCGCCGAAGAACGACGAGGTCGTGCAGAAATTGCATCCCATGGGGCAGCCGACGGAAGGAATGATGGTCGCGGCAGTCGCGCCTTTGCGCTCGGGCAGCCGGATGCCCATGATGCGAGTGCGCATTCCGGAAACGATGGCGGGATGTTGGATCGGTGCATTTTCGTCTTCGCCGAGATAGCGGCGCATCCACGCGACGCCCTCGCCCCGCACGATGTGGTCGGCGTCAATCATGTGCTCGATGCCGGGAATGGCAGCCACATGCCCGCCCACCACGATTGCCGAGTGCGGCGAGAGTTCGCGCGTCATGCGGCACATTTCGCGCACCTTGGCGACGTTCACGATAATTCCCGTGATGCCGACCACGTCGTATTGATTGGTCTTTAACTGCAGCGCGAAGTCGTCGCGCGTGGGAAAATCCAGCAGGCTGCAGGGTGCGGAGATGTTCGCCTGGATCATCATGATGCCCCAGGAGCGATGAAACATGCGCAAAGAAAAACTGCCCTGCGCCCGTGTGACCTGATTGTGATAAAGCTCCATCGGATTGATGGAGCGGCTGCCGAACTCGTCGTCTCGCGCGTACGGTCCGAAGACCGAACTCAACAGAATGCGGGCCTGTGTGCCCTTGGGATGTTTTTCGACGACTCCGGAATGTGCGCTAGGACTGCTGACAGGAACATCGCTGATAACGGTTTCCACTTCTTTCCATCGTCCATTTCTCCCCACATGCCGTTACTGCAATCGTAGTCGTCCGGCAGGGCGTCGCGACGGCTGGGATGGAGAAAACACAAAAAGATTACAAAGCAGGACCATGCTCCAAAGTAATGATGCGTGGTTAGCCAGAGCAAACCTCTTGTGCGAGAATTGCGTTTCTGCCCGCGTTCTTACCCGTTCGATCTGCGGCACGCCAACTTGAATCCAGCTTGCCAACTAGCCTAGAATCGGTCCTCCATGGCGTCGGAGCCATTACAAGTCGAGCGTTTGGACCGGGGGGTCTTGAGCTTCCGCGGGCCGCTTACGATGGAGAACGTTTCTCCGTTTCTGAACGCGGTGCGGCGGGAGGATGCTCCCACCATGATTCTGGATTTTACGAATGTTCCTTATCTGGATTCGTCTGGGCTGGGATCGCTGGTGAGCGCCTGCACTTCCTGCGCGAAGTCGGGACGGCGGATTGCCCTGACCGGAATCAACAAGCGCGTGCACAAAGTCTTCGAAATCACTAAAGTCGAGCAGGTGTTCCTGATCTTCCCCACTCTGTCGGACGCGCTCGAAGCGTTCACCAACGCTGGCACGGCGTAGGGCCGGTCGGCGCGTTTGTAGCGATCGTCTATGCTGCGCGCCCGGGACTGGGTTTCTTAACACTTCCCGCATTCACGGCGTCGAGACGGATTCGCGCCACCCGCGACGTTTCCTCCAGCAGTTCCTCGGTAAACTTGCCGCCTTCACCCGCCATGACTGAACCCGCGGCCAGCGCGAAACGCAGGGCATCCGCCTGATCTTCGAAATACAGAACTACTTGTCCCGACATAACACATCCCCCCGGGGCCCGAAGCCCCTACATCGCCAGCATTGCAAACTGGAAAGATCGATTCGAGCAACGCCCCGCCGCGGCGAACGCGAGCCTCAGACCCTTTCCCCGATTCTGCGGGGAGACACGGCGGGGTCAAAGTGATTCTCTTGGTTCCATGCAACTCATTAGGACCATGACGAAGGCGAGTTCCGATAGCGATATACTCTCACTGCCATGCCTGTGCTGATCTCGATGCTTCGGGGCGTCAACCTGGGGGCTCACAATCGAATCAAAATGGACGCGCTGCGCGCGGTCTACGAGTCCCTCAAATTGGAAAACCCGCGAACCTACGTACAGAGCGGGAACGTCATTTTCCGTACGAAGGCGAAGAACACGGCGGCGCTGGCGAAGAAAATCGAGAACGCGGTCGAGAGCAAGTTCGGATTTCGCTCGGAAATTGTCCTGCGCACCGCGGAGGAGATGAGAAAGGCGATCGCCGCGAGCCCATTTGCCGGACGCCGCGACATGGAACCCGGCAAACTTCTCGTAACCTTCCTGGCTGCCGATCCTGGCTCCGAGGCGCCTGCGATGTTGCGCAGCCTCAAGGGCTATCCGGAGGAATTGCACCTCCTGGGGCGCGAACTCTACATTTATTTTCCTAACGGAGCCGGTTTATCGAAACTGCCCTGGTCGTCACTCGCGAAGATGCTGAAAACCACCGGCACGGCTCGCAACTGGAACAGCGTCTTGAAGATGTTAGAAATCGCGGAAGAACTGGAAGCTACAGGATGATGCGGCGGAGTAGTCCGCGAGTTATCGGCAGAAAAGCCAGAGCGAGAGTATGAATCTCCTCACCCCTTATCGAGCAGAATGCCCCGCTAAGCGCTAACTGATACCGAAACTAACTCAGCATTACATCGGGCACTCTGGATGGAGGCAATGGTATCTTCGGCCGTGAGCCTTCCCATCAGCAGTGCGAGCTTGCGGTTCGAGGTCATTTGGATGGGCGCCTTGTCGATTCGCAGCACATATGCCGGTGCGCGAGTGCCGCGGTTCACTTTCACGACGAACTTGGTATTTTTCATGTGTTTCCTCCGGGTCGAGATGATGGACGGCAGCCCGATCCACTCCCAGTTCTTTGCGCAAACATTCAATTCGAACAGTCTTGGCTGGCTTCTATGCCGCTAAGAAGGACAACTCCAGATAGGCTAACTCGGTCTTTCAGAAGACCTGAAAACCGCTTAGGAAGAGGAGATTCACTCACCTTTGATGGTAGGCTTCCAGGCCGCGGATGTCAAACCGCGACCGGATCGATTCGCCAGAGATCGCGTTGAGCTTCTGCGGAAAATAAGCGCCCCCGGCGCAAAGTCCAAGTGGGGAACAGACTGAGGTGCGCGCCGGGGACTTGGGTCACGCGACCGGACCGGAGGGGCTTTGGCTTTCATCTCCGGGGGATGGCCGCGCTGATCCTGACCCTGTTAGCGGGGGATACTACTTTGAAGCAGAAGCATACGGCTGTTCAATATTGCACACTTCCTGAAAAATACGCGTTGACCGAAGCGGCGCGGAGTCATTGGCTGGCGGAAGATCCTCCGGAGTCGAAAGTTTCCGGAGGATCAAAGAAGCACTTATGCCAGAGAGCCGCATCCGACAAAGTGCCGGCTTTCCATTGCTGGAGTGCGGGCAAGGTCGCGGCAATCATGCCACCGTCGGCAGAGTCAAAAATTACGACGATGCCGGCGAGTTCCTGCTGCTTCTTCACTAATTCAGCGAAATTTTTCTCCAGCAGGAACTTGGCATACTCCAGGCGCTCCTTCGGGCCCGCATCCTTGGAGCTGTCGTCTACCTTCTGCACAGATATAATTTTCACGCTCTTACTGCGCAGCGGCTCCCAATCGCCCGGAAAAGGGGCGGTCTCTTCACGGACCACGTGGAACAAGTCAGCGGCTGGAGTCAGTGCGGAGCCGCTCGAGGCCGCGGTATCCGGAATGCCGTCGGGCATTTCGAGGCTGTTGCGCCAGATCCATCCGCGGGACAGGCCTGAAATGCGCACATGCACCCAGTCCGCGTTGAAATCGAGCATTTCGAATTCGTCGTGCATGCTGGCAAGGAACAGCGGCTTCGCAGTCAGGCTCGGAGACCCCACCACCGGCGTACCGGACTTTTTCACTGCTACAAGGTCCTTGGGATGACCCTGGTTCTTAAGAATTTCCTCCAGGCTTTGGGCTTCGGCCCGCAAGGCGCTGGTGGATTTATCAGCATTCACGGATTCTGAAGTTGGGGCAGCCGCCCGTTCTGCTAGGCCTTCTGTCACCGACGAGGAGAAAGTGCGGTCGGTCTCGGGGAACTTGGGGGCCGGAGCCGAGATGGCCGCTTCGGTACTTGCGGGGGCGGCCGACGAAGGTGTGGACGGTCTTGAGGCGCCCACGGTGGAGCGGGCGGTTTCCGGCGACGCTTTGGCGATCTGCTCCGCCAGTTGATCGAGCAAGTCCGCTTCCAGCCTGCCGTTCGACGGCAGCAACTGGTATCCGGAGCGAGAAGCCACTGGGTCGTTGTACCAGGCAGTGATCTTCAGGCTCACCCGGACGACCGATCCGCCGGATGGCACTGGGCTAGCCTCGATGGTCGCCTGGTAGTAGCCGCGCTCGTAACGATCAAGCGGATGCTCGCCGGCCTGAGCGAATCCTTCCAGCGCCGGCAGGCGGCCAGAAATGCTGGCCTGCATGTTCTTCAGAGCTTTTTCGATCGCGGCCTTGGGTTGCGGAAAAACCCGCTCGTTGGCACTGGTCTGGGCATGAGTCCCGGAACCGACCAAACAGACGACGGCGCCCCACAAAACCACCCTTGCCGCAACTCGCCCCAAGGTCCTCGCATGGAGTTTCATGGGACCAACTCCAGTTCATCGCGCAAGATCCAGCCGTGTTGGCCTTCATGGGTCTCCACGCCGAGCCAGTAAGGAGTCGAAATGACGATGAGGACTTCGGTTCCGGCAGGCAGCGATTGCAAGGAACTCGCCGTGTGGAAGGGAGCCGACTTGAGTGCTGCTCCCGGCGCTTTCACCAACCTTTGAACCTGCTGGCGGAGATCATGGACGTGCTCTTCCAAAGTCTGCGGAGGGGCCTGCGCAGGCCCACTGGCCGTTGGGGCGAGGGTGACGGTCGTTGGCGCCGATGGGGACAAGGACGAAGAAGATGACGACGATGACGACATCTCAACCCTTGCTGTGGGATTCTGCTTTCTGGCCAACTGCTCCTGCTTTTCCTTCTCGGCTTCCACGGTCTGGGACTTCATAGACTCGATTTCATCGAGGCGGTCGTGGATGTCTTTGTACTCGGCGCTTTCGACCGAACCGTTCGAGGCATGGGAGACGTGCCTGTAGTCTTCGACGAAGACCGCGTCGATATGCAACACGGTGTTCTTGTCACCTTGGGCCTGCACGACGTAGCGCACGGCTAGGGTCCCCACATCACTGCCGTCTTTGAAATTTCGAGGATCGATCGCTTTCAGCCGGACCTTGTAGAAAACTCTGCCCCCTTCAGTCCAATTCTTAAAAGCCTTTGTAGAGTTGGCCGCGGCCGCGCCCTCTACGTACTCGTCCTTGTTGTATTCCTTGGTGCCCCGAATGATCCCGTTCTGAACCACGTCCTCGACGACCTGGGCGACTTCGCTCTCGGTGAAGGGGATGTTGACGATGAGACCCATGCCGTACTGGGTGGCATCCTTCTCTCGGGCGGAAGCCTGCATTGCCGCAAAGGAAAAGACGAGCACGAGGCCGGTTTTCCACAGGGCCTCTCCCCAGTCCCGGAGCTGTCGTCGATAAAGCTGCGAGCGTCTCACAGAAGTTCTCCTGCTCGGCACAGAGTCTCAACTCTGGCTGGCTGCTGTCAACTACCGGGAGATGCTTGCTTTCTCAGGCAAACTACCTAGAAATTTATTTACCTTGTAAAAAAATTGTAAAAAAAATGTCAAAAACATCTTGCAAGTCGTCGCGGAGCCATAGTAGGATTCCGCCCCGGTAAGGTGGTAGGACCTTTCGAGAGAAAAAGGCCCTTTGGGTTCCGCCCCAAACCCAGCATGTGACAAGGCTTTCACCTGCATGGGCTGTGGGGTTTCGATTTTTCCTTCGCATCTGTGGGGATGCGACTTGTTCAACCAAAGTTCGATCCATAGGAGTCGAGGCATGCGTATGGAAGCGCAGTGTCGCCTTTGGGGCAGGCCGTCGTGGGGGAAGCAACTGCTTCCGGCGGCTCTGATCCTGATCTTTATCGTCCTGAGTGGCAGCCAAAACGCGAATGCCTTGCCGGCGTTCGCCCGTAAGTATGGGCTGCGATGCTCGGCTTGTCATGAATCCTGGCCGATGCTCAACTATTTTGGCCAGAAGTTCAAAGACAACGGCTATCAGCTGATGAATGATCGGGATTCCCCGATCTGGCAAAACCCCGGCTACTGGCCCGTCACTTTCCGCATTCTGCCGATCTGGCACCGTGTGAGTGTCGGCAAGGTTGGGGTGGATACGTACTCGGGGGGCGCCCCTACGGGATCGGCGGTCCAGCGGGTTACGACGTCTGGATTTGACCTGAGCGGCCTGGATTTCCATACTGGCGGCACGCTGGAAAAGAACTTCTCGTTCTATGTGTTGCCATCTTCAGATGCCACCGCGTCTTTCCACTTTGAGACGGTGATGGCCCGGTTGGACAACCTATTCGGCAGTCCCTGGTTAAACATAAAGCTGGGCAAGTTCGAACTCGATAACCTCCTGTCGGAAAAGCGCATTCTGACTCTGACCGGAAACGGCGGGATCTACCAGCTCTACCACTTCATTCCGCAAGGGGACGGCAACGTGTTCGGCCAAATGGGAGACAACCAGTTGGGCGCGGAGATTATGGGCCATTCGGCCAACGATCGAACGCGCTACTCCGCCGCGTTGCTGAGTTCCACGGACGGCCAGGTGGGCCTGCCGTACGGAAATGCCTACACTGGTTTCTTCGCGTTCAGCCAGGCATTCGATACCGGGAAGCTTGGCGTGGACCGGATTGGCGCCTACGCCATGATCGGCCAGGCCCCGACCTACTACCTCACTTCGGGCGGCACCCCGCAACCTGGGACCGGAATCTGCCAACAAGTCCTTCAGTCGTGAAGGCTTCGTTGGACAGTTCTACTTCGGCCAGCATTTTGATCTGCAGGTTGTGACGCAGCACGGTGAGGACAACGCGTGGTTCGGGCAAGGATTTGGCGACCTGATCGGTGGGAGCGTTTCGGGCAACAACGTGCCCGGAACACCTCTTCCGGTGGGTTCGCAAGCGCCAACCTGGAATGGCGTTCTGTTCGAACCTCACTACGTCTACAGCCCGCAGCTGATCTTCATCGGCCGGTACGAAACAATTCGGATGTCGCGGCAGGCCAATGGTCCGTTATCGGCGGTTCCTTCCGCCTCTAATTTCGGCAACATCTCCACCTATACGGTGGGATTCCGCTACAACCCGTTCATGACTCCAAGGGCCGGCTTTGCCTGGCACAACGAGTACAACTGGCTGCACCAGGATGGCACCGGGCCTCTGGCTGGCCTGACGACCATGAACGTGAATACCAGTGAAGTGTTGACGGGATTTGACTTCGATTTCTAAAGAGGGGATGGACATGCGGAGAAGCTTATTGAGGTGGTCGCTGTTAGCGGGCGCAGCCGCGGTTTCGGCGCTCCCGATTGCATCCTCGGCGCAGCTCACGCCGTATGATTTCGAGTCGCGCATGGGAATAGAAGCCCACGTCGGAAATATCACCGGCCATGCCAAGGACGCTAAGGCGGATTACCGCAGGTATTGCGTGAGTTGCCATGGCACGCTAGGCGATGGGAATGGCGAGAGTTTTCCCTGGGTTGATCCGAAACCTCGGGACTTCCAGCTAGGCGTGTTCAAGTGTCGTTCCACGCCGACCGGAACGTTGCCGACCGATCAGGATCTCTTTGACACGATCGCGCGCGGCTTGGACCGCTCGAACATGCCGCAGTGGAGCACGTTTACGAAGCAGGAGCGTGCCGATCTTGTGGCATGGGTCAAGCACTTCTCGCCACGCTGGACGAACGAGAAACCGGGGGAGCCGATCGTGATTCCTCCGGAGCCGGAGGTCACCGCGGAAAGAATCAAGGCTGGCCGCGATGTGTATGCGCGGGTTCAGTGCTGGAAATGCCACGGCGTGGAGGGCAAAGCGAATGGTCCTTCCGCCGCGACTCTTAACGACGATCTGGGCCGCCCGATTCAGCCATATAACTTCACTGAAGGCGCGAAGCCGAAGTGCGGCGACAAAGACCGCGATATTTACAAGATCTTCATGACCGGCCTGGATGGCACTCCGATGCCGTCTTTCGCCGACAACATTAAACCCGACGAGGCGTGGGATCTGGTCTTTTATTTGCGATCGCTCATGTCGCAGAACAGCAAGGAAAAACAGATCGCCAAACAGCTTGGTTTGAAGCCGGTTGATCCCAATGCTCCGCCTCCGGCCGCGCCATAAATAATCGAGAAGCACAACCATCGAGTGGAGGCCGGGAAACCGGGCTCGGAACTCAAGGAGGAATTCGTGAAGAATCGCAACGGGCATTTTCTTGCGGCAGTACTATTCGCTCTAGTACTGGTCGCAAGCGGATCGCTATTCCTGGGCCGCAACGTCAAGGCCGCCGGCGGAGGCAAAATTACTGGCACGGTGAAGTTCAGTGGCACGGCTCCGCACATGAAGGGCATTGACATGTCCAAGGATCCGTACTGCGTCAAGCAAAACCCGGAACCCGCGCACCTCCAGAACGTGGTGGTCGGAGCGAGCGGCGGGATCGAGAACGTAGTGCTCTACATCTCTGAAGGGCTGCCCGCCAGTGCCCTCGCGGAAACTGCCACCACTGAGCCCGTGTTTGACCAGAAAAACTGTGTGTACACCCCGCACGTGCTGGCTCTCGATGTAAACCAGAAATTCAAAGTGGTCACCAGCGATCAAACCACGCACAACATTCACCCGAATCCGAACCCGATGACGGGCAACATTCCTTGGAATCAGTCTCAGCCCCCAGGCGCGGCGCCGGTCGAAAAAAGCTGGAAAGCAGTCGAGGTGATCCCGGTGCAATGCAACATTCATCCCTGGATGCACGGATGGTTCGTGGTGGTGAAAGGGCCTTACGGCACGACCGACGCCAACGGCTCGTACACGATTAACAATGTGCCCCCAGGAAACTACACGGTGACGGCATGGCAGGAAGACCTGGGAACGCAGACGGCGAAGGTAACGGTCGCCGCCGGCGCAGCTGCCACGGCGGACTTTACTTTCAAGGGCAAGTAGCGACGGAGATGTTCAAGTCTTTGGCCGCCCCACCGGCAGTGGTGGGGCGGCCGTTTCAAATCCTGGCGGCTCGGAACTGACCGCAAGCGAGGGCCTTATGGCGAAGTTCTTTGCAGTCATCCTTGTTCTGATCACCATTGCATCCGCGGCTCCCATCGTGATGCACAAATGGGCTCCGCCGCAGGATATCTCCACCCACGGCGCGTTGATTGACGAGCAGACCAACGAGACCATGCTCGAAGCCGGGATCTCGTTCATCGCCTCGCAGCTCATCCTCGCCTTCTTCATCTGGAAATTCTCCGCCTGGAAGCCCGGCGACAAGGTCAAGACGTTTCCCGGCGGCGCCAAGGCAATGGTGTGGGCGGCATTCCTGCTCGTGGGAACGGAAGTTCTGGCGCTGGGGGTGTTCGGCGTGAAGGCCTGGGCGAACGTCTATTTCACGCCGCCTGCCGCCAACGCCATACCGGTTCAGATCCAGGCTGGACAGTTCGCGTTCTATTTCCGCTATCCCGGACCTGACGGCAAGTTCGGACCGCTTCATCCCGACATGATTAATGAGGCTTCCGGGAACTTCTTCGGCATTGACCAGACCAACGACCAGGATTCGAAAGATGACATCGTCACCGCCGAGATGGCGATTCCGGTCAACCAGGAAATTCATCTGCTCATGCACTCCAAGGACGTTGGGCACTCGTTCTTTGTTCCCGAGTTGAGGGTGCAGCAGGACTTTGTCCCTGGGCTTGATCTTTCCGTGCATTTCACGGCGACCAAGGTCGGCCGCTACGAGATCGTCTGTACCCAGCTCTGTGGCTTGGGGCACTACAACATGAAAGCGTACCTCAGTGTGCTGTCGCAGCAGGACTATGCCGACTGGCTGAAGAAGCAAGCGGCGCTGCAGTAAGGCAGCACTTTCTGGTGTTGAGCAGTTCAGAACAAAACTTCTTCGAGGTGAACCATGCACGACGTGGCGGCACATGCGGCTCATGAGCCTACAAGCTTTATCCGGAAGCACGTTTTCAGCCTCGACCACAAGGTGATCGGCAAGCAGTACTACGGCATGGCCTTGATTGCGGCCTACGTTGGAATGGCGCTTTCCTGGCTGATGCGCATTCACCTCGGATGGACCAGCGCCGCGATTCCCGGACTCGAGACCCTATCGAAGACGGGGGCTCCCGGCGGCGTGATCACGCCTGAGTATTACCTGCAGCTGATGACCATGCATGCCACGATCATGGTCTTCTTCGTCCTCACCACCGCTCCGTTTGCGGCCTTTGGGAATTACTTCCTGCCCATCCAGGTCGGCGCTGAAGACATGCCCTTTCCGCATTTCAACATGATGTCGTTCTGGGTCACCTTCAGCGGCTTTCTGGTGCTGATGTCCTCGTTTTTTGTTGGCGACGGCCCCACGCTGGGCGGCTGGACCCAGTATGCGCCGTTGAGCGCGGTGGGCGCGGTGTCGGGTCCCGGGCAAGGCTCCGGCGTCATCCTCTGGGCGATCGCCATTGGCCTGTTCTGCGTGGGCCAATTATTGGGCTCGCTCAACTTCATCACTACAACCCTCGACATGCGCACGCGGGGCATGAGCATGTGGCGCCTGCCGCTCACGGTCTGGGGATGGTTCATCACTTCGATCATGGGGCTGACGGCCTTCGCGGTCCTGATGCCGGCGACGATCCTGCTCATTCTCGATCACGTCGCCGGAACCAGCTTCTTCGTGCCCAGCGGCCTGGTCTTCAATGGTCAGTTGCAGCCGCACTCCGGCGGTTCGACGCTGCTCTGGCAGCATCTGTTCTGGTTCTTCGGCCACCCGGAGGTTTACATCGCGATCGTGCCGGGCATGGGCATCGTTTCGCACATCCTGACTTCCTCGCTGCGCAAGCCGCTGTTGAGCCATCGCGTCATGGTTTATGCCATGGGAGCGCTGGCCGTCCTCAGCTACATGGTCTACGGACACCACATGTTCGTCAGCGGCATGAATCCCGTTTCGTCGCTGGTGTTCTCCTTCCCAACCCTCGTGATCACCATCCCTTCGACTATCGTCGTGCTGATCTGGGTGGGAAGCCTGTATGGCGCGAAGATACGAATCAACGCCGCGTCGCTGTTCGCACTGGGCTTCATCTCGATGTTCATCAGCGGCGGCATCAGCGGATTCTTCCTCGCCCAGCCCTCGATTGATATCATGCTGCACGCCACCTACTTCGTCGTGGGACACTTCCACCTCGTTATGGGCGTGGCTGCGATGTTCGGCATCTTCGCCGGAACGTACTTCTGGTTCCCCAAGATGTTCGGCCGGATGATGAATGAGCGTTTGGGCAAAGCCCATTTCGTGCTCACGTTCATCGGCGCCTATTGCATCTTCATGCCGTTCCATTACCTGGGGCTGGCGGGTAACGTACGCCGCTATCAGGCTTTCACCGACGACTACCTGCAGCCGCTCATTCCATTGCACCGCTTTATCACGGTCGCCGCGATCCTCACCGGACTCGCGCAGTTAATCTTTCTCTATAACCTGATTTACAGCCGCTTCAAGGGAGCGCCCGCGACCGAAAATCCGTGGGAGGCCACTTCGCTCGAGTGGAGCACGCCTTCTTCGCCACCGCCGTTCAACAATTTTGGCGGCACGTTCCCCGTGGTTCATCACGATCCTTACCAGTACAGCGTGGAAGGCGCATCGGCTGACTACGTGATGCAGACTTCGCCAGAGCAGGTGAAGGGGCCGGACGAAGCCTGATCACCTTGCGGGTGGTCGACACCAGTTCTCTCAACAAAGCATTTCAGTCAGGGAAAGCGGTAGGTCTTTTATGGCAACGACAGTCGAAACACTAAAGCCCAGCATCGCAGAAGAGCCTCGAGTTCGGCTGAATGATTCCGGCAATGGGGGGCGAAACCTGATTCCAGCCAGCGGAGAATTGCGCGGGGTGAAGAAGCATTCGCCACCGCCGGCGTCCACCGGAATCTGGGTTGTCCTGGCGTCGATCACGATGAGTTTCCTGGCATTCACTAGCGCTCTCATCGTGCGTCAAGGAGGGGCAACGGACTGGCGTCATCTGACTCTGCCGCCAATCCTCTACTTCAATACCCTCTTGCTCGTCGCCAGCAGCGTCGCGCTCGAAGTGGGGCGCCGCCAGGTTCGGGAATTCATGACGGCCAAGACCCTGGTCTCGAATCCGGCGCGCTGGCTCTATGTGTCTTTGGGGCTCGGGGTGCTTTTTGTGGCCGGCCAGTTTGTGGCCTGGTCAGAACTGCGCGCCCAGGGCTTGTACCTGGCGACGAATCCCAATAGTTCATTCTTTTATGTGCTGACGGTTATCCACGCGCTGCACGTATTGGGTGGGCTGGGTGGGCTGACGAGAGTGATTCGCAAGCTGAATCGCTCGACCCTGCGCAAGAGCACGCTCGACGCCACTTCGCACTACTGGCACTTTATGGGTGGTCTTTGGGTGTATCTGTTGTGGTTGCTGTGGGCGAGGCTGTAGCTGGTTGAAGCGGTAGCAGCACATCATCAAGGAGGCGCCTTGAGCTACGTCAGTTTACACGTGCACGGTCACGACGCGGAGGGAGTGCCGCCGGTTTGGTCGATTCCCGCCAAGAAGATGGCGATGTGGCTGTTCATCATTGCCGATTCGGCCACCTTTTCCGCCTGCCTGGTAGCCTACGGCTACCTTCGTGTGTCGGATCCACATTGGCCGAAGCCGTTCCACAGCATTACCAATGTGGCGCTGATGACGTTCATTCTTGTCACCAGCAGCCTCACGATGTTGTTCGGCATTGATGCGGCCAAGTCGGGAGACAAGGGCAAGGCCTTTCGTTGGACCATGATTACCGCCGCCCTGGGACTTGCTTTCGCCCTTCTCCACATTCGCGAATGGGTTGGACTGATCGACGAAGGCGTCCGCCTGTTTCAGAATCCATGGGGTTCGCCGCTGTTCGGCGCATCCTTCTTTAGTGTCACCGGTTTGCACCTTCTCCACGTCAGCTCTGGAGTCATCGCCCTGGTCGTGGTGGCGATTCGCTATCAGGGCGGGCGTTATAACGCCGATGATATCGAAATCACCGGCCTTTACTGGCACTTTGTGGATTTGGTGTGGATGTTCGTGGTGCCGCTGGTCTATCTATTGAACCTCTCCCACTGAGAGAGGCGCCGATCAAGTAGGCAACGGTCCACCGGATAACGACCGACGCAATACGACAGGAGATTTCGCTATGACAACTGCCGGCAGTAACACCACCAAGTATATCGTCGTCTATCTTTGCATCCTGGCCATTGCGGGGCTACAGTTCGTCGTCGCATACTCCAATATTGACGGCTCGCAGATGTTTACTCGGATGCTGGTGCTGGCCTGCATCGAGGCGGTGCTCGCCGTCTTGTTTTTCATGCATCTGTGGGTGGACAGCAAGGGGTTGCTCTGGTTCGTCGCTGTGTTCACAATATTTGTGCTCTTCGCCATGCAATACGGATGGACGGACAGCTTGCGCTTGCTGAACGGAGTCCCCTGGGCCAGGTAGGGCAGGGCGCTGCTTTGAACGCGGCAGCTCGCTGCCGAGGAGAAGAAATGAATTCGCTAAAATCGCTCCGCTGGATGGGCCTGGCGCTCGCCGGATTGATTATCCTGTTCGCACCCCTGCCTCTGTTTTCCCAGAGTTGCGCGCTCTGTTACACTCAAGCGGCTTCTTCGGGAGCGCGAATGATTCAGGCGCTGAAAAGCGGGATTCTGATTCTCGTCGTTCCACCCACGTTAATGTCCGTGGGCTTGATTTTTGTCGTGCATCGCAAAAATAGTCAGGTTCGAAATACCGACCAGAACGACGAATCCGCCCAGGGCTGGTAAAATGGCGACCACACACGCGATGGCAAATCCCGGTTCCTTGCAGACGCTCAAATCCAAGCTACGCGACTATTACACCTTGACCAAACCCGAGGTGAATCTGCTGATTCTGATGACCACGTCAGCGGGATATTATTTGGGCTCCCGTGGTCCCTTCCGCGTATTGGGCCTGCTGAACACGCTCGCCGGCACGTTGCTGGTGGCCAGCGGGACGGCCACTTTGAATCAGTGGGTGGAGCGGGTTTGGGATGGCCAGATGCTCCGCACGGCCTCCCGTCCGTTGCCCTCTGGCAGGCTGAGCGCCCGCGAGGCGTTTTGGTTCGGCATGCTGCTGAGCCTCGCCGGAGGACTCTACCTGGCGGTGGCCGTCAATGGTTTGGCGGCGTTGCTCGCCGTTTCCACTCTGTTGTCCTACCTTCTCGTCTACACCCCGCTGAAGAGGAAGACGCCCCTGTGCACGCTGCTCGGCGCGTTTCCGGGCGCGATGCCCACTTTGATCGGATGGGCCGGAGCCTCTGCGGCCATTAACCGCAACGCATGGTTCCTCTTTGCCATCCTCTTCCTCTGGCAGTTTCCCCACTTCCTCGCCATTGCGCTGATGTACCGCGACGATTACGCCCGGGCCGGGTACCGGATGTTGCCCCGCTTCGATCTGGATTCCCGCTTCACGCGTGCCGAGATTTTCGGCTTCACCGTGCTTCTTATCGTGACCACGATGCTGCCGCTGGCGGGTCGCGGAGGGCCGGTCTATCTGGTTGCCATGGCGCTCGCCGGATTGTTCATGCTCTACCACGTCATGAACCTCATGAAGTCCGCTTCGAAGGCTCTCGCCAGCCGCGTGCTTCATGCCTCAGTTCTCTATCTGCCGGTCGTACTCGTGATGATGATGATCTCCAAGGCCTGAAGTTATCTGGAGAAGCCTTCGCCTCGCCGGGTCCTGACGTGAATGGGTTCAGGGAATTGACTGTTCGCACTCTCCTCGCCGCAACTACTTGTCTCGCCGCCGTGTTCGGCGTTCCGCTGGCCTATTCCCAAACCAAGAGCGATCGCGTAGAGAAGATTCCAGAGAGCCATCGCACATTTCCGCTGACTAAGTTCTATGACACTCCGAATCCTCTTCCTTCCGGGAATCCTGGCGATCTGATCCGTTCCCAGGAGTTTGAAGAATATGATCTGCCGCTGCGAGTGCTGGCCGTCCGCATTCTGTATCATTCGCGCTCTGCCACTGGCCAGGATGTTGCGGCTTCGGGGGTTGTGCTGTATCCGGACGCAAAGGCGCCGGCTGGCGGTTGGCCCGTCATCGCATGGGCGCACGCGCTGCGCGGAGTCGCGCGGCAGTGTGCTCCGTCCCTGGCTAGAAATCTGCAGCACGGCCCCATTCTTGCCATGTACGTCAATCTGGGATACGCAGTAGTCGCGACCGACTACACCGGACTTGGCACCAGTTTTCGCAACGCGTTCGCCGACATGCCTTCGAATGCAACCGACGTGATTTACTCAGTGCCGGCGGCGCGCGCCGCGGTGCCGCAGCTTGGTTCTCGGTGGATCGCGATCGGCATCGGGCAGGGTGGTCCCGCGGTCGTCGGAGTCGCGGAACAGGAACGGGAGCTTCGCGACCCGAGCTATCTCGGCAGTATGGCCATTTCGGGCCTCGACGATTGGATGGCTCGTTACCAGATTTCTAGCTCGGTCGCGTATGAGACCCCGTTGTTTCTGGCTTACGGGATCAAGACCGTCTTTCCGCAGTTCGACTTCAAGGAAATCCTGACCGATAAGGCGCTGGCCCAGTATCCGCGAGTAGAACAAGGGTGTGGCGACCCGCTGGGTGAATCGAAAATCACCCCAGCCGAATCGCTGAAGGCCAATTGGGAGAACAACCGTTTCGTTCGGCAATACTTCAGCCGGAGCACTCCCGGCCAAAAACCGGCGCAAGGTCCGGTTGTGGTCATGAGCAGCGAGCTTGACCCCTCATTGCCGATTCGCGAAACCGCGCAGGTCATTGATCGCATGTGCAAGCAAGGGGACCGAGTCGAGTTCGAGAGATATCCGCAATCTGAGACAGGCCGCGTGTTCGGTGATTCTGTCCGAGATCAGATCGCCTGGATCGAAGCCCGATTCTCAGGCCGGCCGGCTGCCGGTAACTGCTCCGGACAGCGCTGAGTTCTCGCAAGCAAACAGCCGCCCGGTGAGCGATCACTTTTCCAGGAGCAGGTTCAGGGTGCGCGCTAGCTGTGCCTGGTCTGGCGAGGGACCCTCGTCCGACGTACGGTCGGCCAGAGAAGCGAGTTGGTGGGCTAAGAGTCGTACCGCGACATCTCGCGGCAAATAAGCTGTTTGCGCCGGGAATGCCAGTTCCCAGGTCTCGGCGTCATGCCGAGTCAGAGGCCAACGCTGCTGCTCCGAGCGCTTTTTCGGCGTCGCCCGACCCGCAACCACCGAAGATGGTCCATCCATCCGCACCTCTGCCCAACCCTGGTTCCCCTTGACGTGCACGCTTTTGACTTCGATCCGGTCGAACACGATGAGCGTCTGGGAGAGCTTCATTACATCCTGGTCTCGAAGCGCTTTGCCCGTCTCCTCTAACATTTGAGACAGCGTGCCATACACCTGTTGGGGTTGAGGCCGCAGTGTACGAACGGCAAGCACCCGCGGAAAGCCGATCGGTGTCGGAACCGTTGGGGGCGGCGGGTCACTGGCAGGTTGATCATCGGGATCCGCCGGCATGGCCAGCGCGGTTCGCGTGATTGCCCCTGCATTCGCCGAACCCGGCTTGATGAACCGGAAGAATCGGGGTGTGCCTCGCTCTTTCCAATACGCCAGGTCATACGATTCGACCCGAAGCCCGCGTGTGGTCGCGCCGAAAAAGGAATGTTGCGCGGGATTGATCACAATGGCGGCGTGCCCGCGCCATACGGCCAGATCGCCCGGCTGCGGATGCGTGACCTGTCGAAACTCCTCGACTCCATCGTAGAGTTCCGAAGAATCAGCGTAGCGGTAGCGGAAGCCGGCCTGCTCGTAAATGGCGTGAACCACGTGGGAACAGTCGCCGTTTGCCTGGGGAAGGTGACGCGCGTCGAGCGCGGCTCCCAGGATGGCCACACCCTCATCTTGACTCAGCAGGCGCGACGAAGTCGATTTCGGAGCCGTCTGCGAAGCTGGATCGCCCGGGCGCGGCGCCGCGGGATGCGCGGCCCGCTGCGCCAGCGAGGCTGAGTTCAGCGCACACAGGAAGGCAATCCAAAGAATCGGGTTGGTCTGGGACCCCGCCATAATTCATGGTTCTACAGCACTCTCTAGAACCAGAATAGATTACGCTAGGGCTCCCAGGGGTTGTGAGAAAAGACGCTACCTTTGCTCAGCTTCGAAGGCAGGAGGAACGATTGGTCGGGGCGCGCGGATTTGAACCGCGGACCCCCTGCGCCCAAGGCGATTCTAATCCCCCGGCAGGCAAATAAGTCCCCCGTTTTCACCGCCACCTGCGGGGCGGCTCCCCCGGTTTGCACCGAGTCGCGGCACAAAAACGTCACAGCCAAGTGGCCTGGGCGGAAGGCAGCTTCGCTGCCTTCGCCGCAGGCCACCACGGAGGAGGGAGCATGCGAGTCGCACTGTACGCGAGAGTGAGCACGTTGAACGGTCAGCACCCGGAGATGCAGCTAGCGGAGCTACGTGAGTTCGTCGCCCGGCGCGGCTGGCGGTCCGTAGGTGAGTATGTGGACGAAGGCGTGTCCGGCGCGAAGGAATCGCGCCCCGCGCTCAACCGGCTGATGGCGGACGCGCACCGGCGGAAGTTCGACGCCGTGTTGTGCTGGAAGATCGACCGCTTCGGGCGCTCGCTGAAGCACCTGGTGAACGCGCTCGCCGATCTCGATGCCTACGGTGTGGCGTTCGTCAGCCTCAGGGACAATCTCGATCTGAGCACGCCGTCTGGTCGTCTGATGTTTCAGGTGATCGGTGCCATGAGCGAGTTCGAGCGTGCGCTGATTCAGGAACGTGTGCGCAGTGGACTCAAGAACGCCCGCGCCCGTGGCAAGCGTCTCGGTCTTCCGCGCACCGTGGTGGATGCCGCGCAGGTGGTGCGGCTCCGCGCTGCCGGGGCGTCGTGGCGCGAGGTCTCGGTGCAGATGGGGATCGGCGTCGGCACCGCCTGCCGCGCCCTACAGTGCCGTTCCAAAAACCTCCCAGAATCGCCCCTCGCAAGTGTCTGATCCGGCAGGGGCGAAATCCGGCTGCCCGGCGTAGCTGGAATCATCTATTTTTGGAGGGACTGGCTGCGCCAGCGCCCGACGAGTTAGCCGCCTACCATCCCAGCACGTCAGCAAACATTTCGTCCCAGATGGTGGGAGTTTCCACGTAGCACTTGCCGTCTTCGATGGCGACGATCTTCCATAGCTGTGTGCCGTTGCCCATGTCCTTGCGGATGAGGTCACCGGCTCTGAGTCCGTCGTTGTTGACGGCTTCGATGCCTGGTGCGGTCAGCGCAAAGCTCAGCCTTTCCTTCGCGAGCATGGTCAGCATAGGACAGCCTCCACTCATGGTTCGGTAGTTGACGCACAGGCAATCGGTGCTCGCAGTCTTCAGTAACCCTGCCCGCGAACATTGGGCGGGCGGCAGGCACTCCTCACACACCAGTTGCCCCAATCCTTGCATCTCGCATCTACCGCCGTCCGCGAGGAAGCGAGCACGGTCGGCGTTCCAGCCGTCGTAATGGCGAAAACAAATCCAGTGCGTGTCCGGGTTCCCGTTCGCGCCGATGTGAATCGTGCCCGGTCTGGGGCATCGGTCGTAGCAACAACAGTGTCGTCGTTCAAGACTCATAGCGGTTTGATCCCCAAAGGCGAGTAGACGTCGTCGCTGCGCTGACGTTCGTATTCTTGTTCGGCGATGTCGAAGAGTGCACGGTGCATGTTTCCGCAGCACCAATCGTTTAGCGAACAGCGGTCAACAGCACGGCACCACGGACAGGTCAGTTTGGGCTTCCCCTTGCCGCGCCGGACTATGTCCAGCTTCGCCTTCCAGTCGGCGATCCGCATGCGTTCGTTGTAGCACTCTTGGCAGAGACGTGCCTTGGTCAGTGGGCGTTGCCGGCAGTTGGTGCAGGAGACGACCTTCCGACCATCGGGCATCGTCAGCATCGGATGCTGGATGTTCAGCAAGTCCTGCGGAGATAGGTCGTCCTGCTCGTACAGACCGGGGTTATTCTTGTTACGCATTCGCAGCCTCACAGGTGAAGGCGTGCCCCGGCGTTAGGACTTCGCCACAATCGAGGCACGTTTCCGCTTTTGACTTTAGGGTTGGTTTGGTAGCACACCCAAGCTGTGGGCGGTTTTGACTTTGACTTGGACTTGGACTCTTTGTCTTCTCGTAAAGGCGTACAGACGGCGCGGCGAAGCCGCGAGTAGTAGTTTCCTGTTTTAAAGAAAAGATTGAAGGATCAAAATCAAATTCAATATCTTTTGATTCACACAGAATCAGTTGATCGGGCTTACCGATTCCGATTGAATCAGTGAAACTCAGTACCGATTCCCACAGAATCAGTCCCAAATCGGGCTGTTTGACCTTGCGCTGCTGCTGGAGGCGGCGGAACTTCGCCAAGGTGTAGATAGTGGGCACCTTCTTGGTGTCAATCGCCGCCACCCGGTACATGCTTGGGTCCCACTTGGACTTGCCCTTGTGCATGAGAACGACCACACCTGCGGCGATCAGTTGGTCGAGGCAGCGGTTGACCGTGGATTGGGAATACCCCGTGAGTTCAGCCAATGACCGCTCTCCGTGCCAAACCCAGCCGTCATCGTTGGCTAACTCGCACATGGTGATGAAGACGAGCTTGGCGTCTCCGAGGATTGCAGCTTGCGGCACCGCCGCGTTGACGTAGTCAAAGCGTTTCGCGGTCCGTTTGATGGCTCTGCTCTTCTTGATGGCACGAGCCTGTTCCTTGGTCAGTAATGGTGCATTACTCATAGTTGTCCTTTTGTGGTTGTCCTTGGATCGGCGCTGGTGAGGCGCTAGGTGGAAGCGTTTCGGGGACTGGTAGGACAACCGTGGTTGACCAGTCCCCGCGCCTTGATCTCTTGCGAGACCCACCACTCTCTAAATACTGCGCAATCGACAAATCGTGACTGTGCCCGCCCGCTCTCCTAGAAGCGAGACCGCACCTAAAGAAGGTTTTCGAAAGTCGATTGCTTTCCTTCAATTCGCCGGGGGAATCGCGAAATTTCCGTTCTTTGCTGGCGTTTTCACCGGCAGTTGGTCGCCAATGAGCGTGCAGAGGTAATTTGCGATCCATCTAATGAGTGAAAAACGTGAGTCAGTACCGTGAACTAAAGCAGGCAACCGCTGAGATTGTGGGCATCCGAGTTGTCAGGAAAGCCAGCACCGTGAAGGCACATGCGGCGATACGAGATGTGATCGTCAGTAATCCCAGCATCAGCTATCGCGAAATCGCGAACCTTCTCGGTTGCTCGCGGTGGCTCATTTACCGGGTTGCCGTGGAGTTCGGGGTCAGACGCCCAGAGGCGCTGGCAGTCCTGCCCGGCATAAGGGGAGGACTCGAAATGAAGAGACCTAGATGTGAGCGAAGGGGAACCTTGCCGCATCCGGCGACGAACACGCTCACGTGGGAACTACAGTCTGGACGAGTGACTAAGTTCCTCTGCGACGATCACTCTGAAGACATCAGCCCGCAGCCGTACTACGTCGCGAAATTGATTGGCTACGTCATCCGAGCAAAAGCTGCGACTGAAGAGGAATAGAGCTACTACTTGCCGGAATCGTTATGCCCTCATCGAATACTTTCCCTTTAGGTAAGCGAACGCCGGTCAACCGGAAGTAAAAATAGCACTACCTTCGGCGGCTCTTTCGCTTTGAGTTTTTCTCCTCAGACACCGGATTGTCGGCGGACACTTCCGAAACGTTTCCCGACACAAGGGAGTCAACCAGGGCGTGCCACTCGCTCAGATGCTCTATCATCCACCGAGCAAAAACCCGGTGCTCCTCACAGGAGGGGTATTCCATAAAGCGGCAGGTTGCGGGGCGCGTGCAGCCCCAGAACCTGCAAATGGGAGTCGCTTCCACGGCGTCCTCGCCGCTGGCACGACCATCGGGCTGCCTGTGATACACCTTCTTGTGAGCGTCACTATTTGGAAGCCAGTGCTCTTCGCACCAGTTTGCCGCCATGGTGCTCGCGAAGACGGTCTCACTGTCCTGAGTGGTCAACCAATCTACGAATTCCTTCGCACCCTTTAGCCCGGTGTCGGGGTACCTTTCGCGCACTAACCTGATAGCTTTGATCTTGTCTTTCTTCGCCGCCCTTCGCACTACTATCACTAGGGCTTCAATGCTCGTCATACTCATTGCGGAATCTCCTGTAGGCTGGTTGCCCTAAAACGAAAAGGCGATCACGTGGACAGCACAGCGACCCACATCTTGGTGGACTGTGCTGACTACGTGACCGCCTCGGATGTTTCTCCGTTGGTCTACGACTCGATGACTTGAGCCGGGCTGCTTCTGTTTCGCACGTCGCGCCCCGCATCCTGTGCGAGACCTTCGCTATTAGGCGAGTGCTGCCCTCTTGCCGACTGTCCTCCGAGTCTCGGCGGGGCTCGAATTCCCCAACTACCTACGACAACTTTGTCCTTCGACTCATTAGATGCCGGGCGCTGTCGCTATGGCTTTCTTGTTTGGTGGCACCGACGTGGCGTTACACCAGTAATCATGCCCAAGCCGCCTCCACTGCCTGTTCCAGCCTGCCCCAGACCGGGCACGATTCACATCGGCGCGAACGGGAACCCGGACACGCACTGGATTTGTTTTCGCCATTACGACGGCTGGAACGCCGACCGTGCTCGCTTCCTCGCGGACGGCGGTAGATGCGAGATGCAAGGATTGGGGCAACTGGTGTGTGAGGAGTGCCTGCCGCCCGCCCAATGTTCGCGGGCAGGGTTACTGAAGACTGCGAGCACCGATTGCCTGTGCGTCAACTACCGAACCATGAGTGGAGGCTGTCCTATGCTGACCATGCTCGCGAAGGAAAGGCTGAGCTTTGCGCTGACCGCACCAGGCATCGAAGCCGTCAACAACGACGGACTCAGAGCCGGTGACCTCATCCGCAAGGACATGGGCAACGGCACACAGCTATGGAAGATCGTCGCCATCGAAGACGGCAAGTGCTACGTGGAAACTCCCACCATCTGGGACGAAATGTTTGCTGACGTGCTGGGATGGTAGGCGGCTAACTCGTCGGGCGCTGGCGCAGCCAGTCCCTCCAAAAATAGATGATTCCAGCTACGCCGGGCAGCCGGATTTCGCCCCTGCCGGATCAGACACTTGCGAGGGGCGATTCTGGGAGGTTTTTGGAACGGCACTGTAGGGCGCGGCAGGCGGTGCCGACGCCGATCCCCATCTGCACCGAGACCTCGCGCCACGACGCCCCGGCAGCGCGGAGCCGCACCACCTGCGCGGCATCCACCACGGTGCGCGGAAGACCGAGACGCTTGCCACGGGCGCGGGCGTTCTTGAGTCCACTGCGCACACGTTCCTGAATCAGCGCACGCTCGAACTCGCTCATGGCACCGATCACCTGAAACATCAGACGACCAGACGGCGTGCTCAGATCGAGATTGTCCCTGAGGCTGACGAACGCCACACCGTAGGCATCGAGATCGGCGAGCGCGTTCACCAGGTGCTTCAGCGAGCGCCCGAAGCGGTCGATCTTCCAGCACAACACGGCGTCGAACTTCCGCCGGTGCGCGTCCGCCATCAGCCGGTTGAGCGCGGGGCGCGATTCCTTCGCGCCGGACACGCCTTCGTCCACATACTCACCTACGGACCGCCAGCCGCGCCGGGCGACGAACTCACGTAGCTCCGCTAGCTGCATCTCCGGGTGCTGACCGTTCAACGTGCTCACTCTCGCGTACAGTGCGACTCGCATGCTCCCTCCTCCGTGGTGGCCTGCGGCGAAGGCAGCGAAGCTGCCTTCCGCCCAGGCCACTTGGCTGTGACGTTTTTGTGCCGCGACTCGGTGCAAACCGGGGGAGCCGCCCCGCAGGTGGCGGTGAAAACGGGGGACTTATTTGCCTGCCGGGGGATTAGAATCGCCTTGGGCGCAGGGGGTCCGCGGTTCAAATCCGCGCGCCCCGACCATTCTTTTTCTTTTCCTCCGTGCGACTTGCGGTGCTTCCGGCTGTTCTCCCCGGCGCTGCCATCTCTCCAATTGTGACGTAATTGTGACGTTGTCCAGTGACTCGACCGCCCGCCGCTTCGCCTCCATGCGAATGTGCGAGTAGTGCTCCAGCATCTCCCGGCTGACGTGTCCGGCGAGGGACATGATCGTCTGCTCGCTGGCTTGGGACTCTGCCAGCCGTGTGATGGCGTGATGTCTCATGTCGTGCGGTCTGAGTCCCGCCAGTCCCGCTTCCCTCGTTAGCTGCCGCCACGCCTTTCTCCAAGCCCAGCGGCTAGGTGGCTTCGTGGGATCGTGCTGCTTCCCGGCGATTCTGCGCGGGATCAAGAAGTGCTCCGGGTTGGTCGCGCCTAACTTGTGCGCCCGGTCGATTAGTCGTTCCACCGCCCACGTCGCAGTGCGGTTGAGCGGGATCGCACGAACCCGGAACCTGTTCTTGCCCACGCGGACGTACAGTGTCTTCGTCTGAAGGTCGATGTCTCGTAGCCGCACATTCCTGATCTCACAGCCGCCAGCCGTGGTGTTGGCTGCGAGTAACGAGACCCAGAACGCCACGCTCCATTCCGGGCGCGTGCTGGCAACAGAGAACAGCTTGAGTTCCTGTTCCGGTGTGAGCGCTCTGCCGATGTCCTTCGGTTCCGGCAGCGGCTTGTAATCCTCGCCAACAAGATGCCAGAGCTTGAACTGCTTCAGCACCCGGCGCAGGACGCCGACCTCGATGTTGACAGTGCGGTTCCCCGCGCCCTCACTCCTGCGCCGTGCGACATATCCGGCGAGTGCATCGCTGTCCAGCTTGGCGAGCATCGAGGTCGCGAAGTGATTCGACAGGTGCGAGTGAAGAGCACATGTAAACGGATAGTTAAGCCTTATACTTTGGGACGATGGTAATGGTGAGTCCAAGTGATGCTCCACCAGCCCTTGTCATGGGCGTTGGTTTCTTTGCGTTCGGGTTGACTATGATTCTGCGTCCTGCAAGCGTCCGAGCAAACTTTGATCGTTTTGCCGACCATTGGAAGGAAGGGAGTTGGCATCCCTACAAAATGCCATTTTGGGGGCTGCGTTTGGCAGGTGTAATTGTCATCGGGATAGCAACTTTATTTTTCTACATCGCTTACATCGCGCTGCATCGTTAGCTTCCGTCATGCGGGTACGCAGTAGAAGCCGGAAAAGAATATGAGTCCCTTCAAAAGTGCGCGGGAAGCAAAAGAGTTCCTAGCGTCCAGAATTGTCGATGAAGCGCAGCAGGAAAAAATCGTGCTTTCCGAAACTGAACGCAAAATGCTCTACTTTTCGGAAACTGGATGGACTCTCCCAGACATTGCTTCGGTTTCTGACGACTTCGACGCTGCGTACAACCAGCGTGATTACGAGAAGAAAATTGCGCGCTTGATTCGGAACGTGGGCAGTCGCACTCGCCGACAATCTGCGGCAGAGTATGACATGCTGTGGGAGGCGATTCGTCGCCTCCAAACGGAGGATCATTACCTTGCTGTGATGATCAGGCAATCTGGACTTCGACCTCGTGGTGATCTTGTAAGACTTTGGAGCACGGGTGTTGTCATCGTTCTCGTATTCCTCGCACTAATAGTCCTCTCTATCAAGTACGGAATCGAACCGGGACGATACCTGCCGTCGCGTGGAACGATGGTTTTGTACATCTGGGCAGCGTTCTTCATCGTCACAATTCTGTATCAGCTTTGTCGTCTCCTACTGGGTGCGAAGAGAGTCGATGACTTGGTCTTCGGAGTGGTCGAAAGAGCGGTTCGCCTTCGTGCGAGGCGATGTAGTTGAGACTGGATGCCAAGCGTTAGAAACTGGTGCTCGCTGTATTAGATCAGGACTGTCTATGGGTTCTGCCTTCGGTTGGAGTATTGCGATCTTTGCAGTGGTCTGGCTCTTCTTAGCCGGACGGGGAATCGCTGGCGAAATTAAGCGGAGCCAACGAACGAACTGGATCATGGGGCTAATGGGGCTTCTCGTCCTAGTTGGGGCTGGAGGGTTCTTCGCAGCGGGTCTCTCAGCCGTGGGAGTTCTCAAGCTGCCAAGTTCCGTAGAGTGGCCCGCTGGCTACGCGACGGGCGTCGTCACGATGTCAGACGGAAAATATGTCGTTCCGCTGGTTCCCCCGGGACGAGTACAGTTGTATGATCCGGAGTGGCACTTTTTGCGTGGGTGGCATGTAGATGCCGAAGGCGGCGATTTTCGAGTTCGGTGCTCTCCAGATGGGTTGATCGAGGTTTTTACAGCACGCGGAAACCACTACTACTCCTTCAACGAACACGGTGAACTGATCTCAGCGACAACTGCATCGGACTCCGACTTTTCGTCCTTGCAGAACACCGGACGATCCGTCGTAGTTCCGACCCCGGCAGTGCTGTGGTTTCTTTCTAGCCCGTTCCTTTCTTGGGGCGTGGCACTCGTTGGCATGGCTGGGATGGCGCTTGTAAGGAAACTTGCACGCAGCAGCAGTACACTTGTGGAGCGAAACAATTTTGAATTCCCCAAGATGACCGTGCTCATTTATCCATTTTTGGTGCTTGCGTTCATAGGTTTCGTCGTGGTTCTGTCGATTCACGTCAGTGCTCTCGCAGGTTCAACCGCATTGTTCGCTCACTTCGGCAAGTACCTCTTTCCTGGGTTATTTGTTGTGTGGCTGCCGACCATTCTAGTGATGAACCGCACCACACGGGATTTCAAGCAGAAAGACATCTGGAAGGCAGCTTTGCGTGGCTGCCCAGTTTGGATGCGACGAACCCAATACTTCATCTTTGGATATTCCTTTTTTGGAGCTTTCGTGCTGCCGATGCTTTACGGCGGTGGAATGAATTCGGCATCGAACTCGGCAAGAGCAATGTCGGCGATAGGAGTGGCGTTTTATTCCATCGCGACTTGCGTTTTGTATTCGGCAACTCAGGTCGATAAGCTCGATGGGAACAGACGCTGCGCAAACGGACACCGGGTGGCACCACTTGCTAAGTACTGCGACGAATGCGGGGCACCCGTCGTCTCTGCAAGTTTCCATTCCGCGCAGAACTCGCTATGACAAACAGGCTAGCTAGTGCGCTGCTGTGGACAGGTAGGTATAGGCTCGTCGGCGTAATGCTCGTCACGCTGACATTCACCACATGCAAGTCAGGCTCGTCGGTTGACCGCACAGCCGCACAGCAAGTAAGCGATTCATTCATGGCTAACTTGGTTGCAAACAGAGTAAGCGATGCTGTGGACGAGATGGAGCCTGAAATTCTTCAATTCGCTGGTCACAAGGACGTTGAAGAACAGTTACGCAAGTTGTTTGATTACTGTGGTCGCCCACTCGACAGCGAGTTCAGGCACGACGAAATTGGATTTAAGGTGTACCCTAACGGACGCACAAAACCGATGAGGAAGTTTTTCTACGCTGCCAGTACAACTCAATACGCAAAGGGTGTCTGCTTCTTTTCGGTTGAGGTGGTACCAAACCAGAACGGGTTAAGAGTCACAACTTTCGGTCCATTGAGGCTTCAATCAGGCGAACTCCCGTCTTGGGCACGATGACACGGAGCACCGTTTGTCGTGATCGACCACTCCTGTTCGCGACCTGCGCTCATAGTAGCTACCCGATGTGATCTCAGACTCTGCAAGCGATCTCTTGTAAGAGCCTCACACAGAAGGTCTTGATGGCTAGCCGTTTCTGCTTTTCTCTCCGTATACTTAGGTTGTGGGTCTCCTCTCCCGGACCTATCCTCCCTACGTCCGGCTTTAGCCGGTTCCCCCGCAAGAACGCACGAAGGAGAAGCCATGCCTCTGGAGAAGAAGTACATCCGCAATGGTCGCAACGAACTCGTCGGCTCCGTGACGTCTGGCTATTCCGACAGCACGGAGATAGTCCGCGACGAGAAGGGAAAGCTGCTTGGCAAAACCAACCTCCGGTTCTCGAACACCAGAGATGCCTGTGGCAGGTCAGTAAGCATCGACACATCCGATGCGGGATTGTTATTCAGGAGGGGCGATGAGTGATCTTTGTCGCAGCGAATATCCGGGGCTGCTGGGGAAAACGATCCGACGCGCCCAATGGTCCAACGACCTCGACTGCTGCAACCTCAGGATCGACTTCACGGATGACACGCACGTGTCTTTCGCATTCAGCATGACCATTAGCAAGAACACCGAGTCGTCCGACTCCAAGCACGACGATCTCAGCAGTCCCCGGCACTTAGTTATTCTCCCCGCGAGACCCAAGCTCAAGCCTCTGGAGTGAAGACCATGAACGACTCTGTCTTGGTTTATGTGCTGACGCGCCTAGAGATCGGCGGTTCGGGAAATGTCACGAGCAGGAATGTGGGCGTGACCTTCAGCCTGTTCATCGCTGAGGAACATGCCAGCAGGAGCTACGAGAACGGGTTCGAGACTCACAGCGTTAGCCCCGACTGGCGCGAGGACGCGGAGGCAACGGCGGTGGTGAACGCGATGCGCAACTTCCGCGCCCTAGTGGAAGAGATGCAGGTGAACGCCTTGCGCTAGTCGCTTGCTTCACAGCAAGGAGGGGCATGAGCAAGAAGAAATCGAGAAAGCTGTTTCCTTACATCCGCGTGGCACGCCTCAGGCGTGAAGGGCACACCATCGCTCAAATTGCGAAGCGTATCGGACGGCTGGAAAAGGGCAAGGATGATCCGTATCGCGGGCTCCGCAATTATCGCGATCAAAAAGGGGAGGATCGTAAAGTTGCCCTACCGGGCACGCACGTGTACGGTGCGGGCGTCCGAGAAGCTTGGAAAGGCGTCAGCGTCCCAGTGAAAGATACCGTTGGGAAAATATTTTTGGTGGAAGGGTGGTTTCGGCGCTGCGTCCTGTGCGACGAACTCTTTACGGTGGAGGCAGGACGACAGCACGCGGCTACACCGTGCTTCCCTAAGCCCGACCAGCGATGTCCCTCCCGCACGCTCGAACCCAGTCTATGACCGTTTATAAACGGGGCTCCACTTGGTGGGCAGATTTCGCCATTGGGAACAGGAGGTTGCGCATCTCTCTGAAGACTTCGGACAAGCGGGAGGCTGTACGCCGGGAAAAGATGAGAATCGCCGAAGCGCAGAACGGGAAGATGCTCTCCACTAAGACAGTCGGACTCACGGTACTCGACGCGGCGGCAGCATACATCGCTCGCCGGACTCCGCTGATCGCTCCGCGCACGCTGGAACTCGAAGAGGGCGCGGTGAAGCACCTGTCGAATCACTTCGCGACCTCGATGCTCGCCAAGCTGGACAGCGATGCACTCGCCGGATATGTCGCACGGCGCAGGAGTGAGGGCGCGGGGAACCGCACTGTCAACATCGAGGTCGGCGTCCTGCGCCGGGTGCTGAAGCAGTTCAAGCTCTGGCATCTTGTTGGCGAGGATTACAAGCCGCTGCCGGAACCGAAGGACATCGGCAGAGCGCTCACACCGGAACAGGAACTCAAGCTGTTCTCTGTTGCCAGCACGCGCCCGGAATGGAGCGTGGCGTTCTGGGTCTCGTTACTCGCAGCCAACACCACGGCTGGCGGCTGTGAGATCAGGAATGTGCGGCTACGAGACATCGACCTTCAGACGAAGACACTGTACGTCCGCGTGGGCAAGAACAGGTTCCGGGTTCGTGCGATCCCGCTCAACCGCACTGCGACGTGGGCGGTGGAACGACTAATCGACCGGGCGCACAAGTTAGGCGCGACCAACCCGGAGCACTTCTTGATCCCGCGCAGAATCGCCGGGAAGCAGCACGATCCCACGAAGCCACCTAGCCGCTGGGCTTGGAGAAAGGCGTGGCGGCAGCTAACGAGGGAAGCGGGACTGGCGGGACTCAGACCGCACGACATGAGACATCACGCCATCACACGGCTGGCAGAGTCCCAAGCCAGCGAGCAGACGATCATGTCCCTCGCCGGACACGTCAGCCGGGAGATGCTGGAGCACTACTCGCACATTCGCATGGAGGCGAAGCGGCGGGCGGTCGAGTCACTGGACAACGTCACAATTACGTCACAATTGGAGAGATGGCAGCGCCGGGGAGAACAGCCGGAAGCACCGCAAGTCGCACGGAGGAAAAGAAAAAGAATGGTCGGGGCGCGCGGATTTGAACCGCGGACCCCCTGCGCCCAAGGCAGGTGCGCTACCAGGCTGCGCTACGCCCCGACAATAAAGCACTTAGGCCGCATTCGACCCGTTCTCTGAGTGTAAGGCAGGTGCGCAACCGTGGCAAGCCTTGTACCACCCTGCGAACCTCGTTGAGGGGTCTTGAGCGTAATCGGGATTTATCGCCAGTTACGCAAGCTTTTATCGTGCTTCAACGTTGCCAATACTGCAGCGCAACACGGTCATCGAAGGAACCCGTTTCGCGTTGGATTCACCACTGTTTAGTACCTCCGTAACCACGCCGTTGCGAATTCGCTGTGTACACGGCTCCATCGCGCAAATACTTACTTATTATGAGAACCTCCGCCGTCATCGCCGCGGTCCTCTGCATCCTCGCCACGCTCACTTTCGGGCAGGACCGTGCTTTCCTCTGGACCCCCGCTAACAACGAAACGATCCCGTTGGAGCCTGCCGGCCTTCACGCCGGCCGCGTCTACTATCCCGCTGTTGGCGGCGGCGACATGCATGTGCAAATCGACTCCAGATACCCGGTCACCGTGGCCATGGCTTGGGCCGACGAATGGAACGCCGCCCTCCGCCCCGGAGCCCCTGCGAATTTCAGTTTCCTCTGCGTGAAGGAGCATGTCACCAGCGCGATTTACGAGTGTCATCTTCCCTCCGAACGCCCCATGATCATCACCTTCCGCGATGAGCGCAGGCCCGAGAAACCCGTCCTCTCGACCATTGGCGCCATCCTCGGACCCGGAGTCCGGCAATTCATTTCCCCCAACGACCTTCACATCCAGTACTACAATTGCATTCAGCCTGAGTTCCACTGGCGCCGCATCCTCAACGAAAAATACCAGATAACGCCGGTCCCCAAGGCCTACAGTCTGATGACTCCAGACCACAACGGCCAGGAACTCAGCGTGAAGATCAAGTCGCCCATCCCCCTCACCGTCGCTCTGTTGCCATCCCATCTTGCCGACCAGGTCTACGACAAGACCGTAACCCTTACCGACGCCCTCGACCAAACCGGTTGCAAGGAACGTGGCGTCCAGAAAATGAGCTTCAACTGCACTTTTGACGTAGCCAATGGCACGCAAACGCTGCTGATCCTGCCCGACATCGATTTTTCCGGCCACAAGAAAGCCGACGTCGAGGTCGACACCGTAAAGTGCGTCGAGCACTGCGAGTACCTGAATCTTCCACCGAACCCGTAGAGTGCGGCCACCTTTGGGCGAACAGTGCGCTTACCTCGGCGGTAAGTATTGTAATCCGGCCATTACACTCAAAACCCCTTCGCGGGGGTGGATGAGTGTAATAGCGGTTTGGCACTCGTCGCCGTGGATACGGTTTAGCGAGAGTGTCAGGTTCAGGGAGATCAGCGAACAGTAATCAAGAATCGCAAAATTAGCAGTTGACATTACCCGAGAATCCACTACCATATGGTTGTGGATAAATTAGGTACAACGTTTGCGGCTTTGTCTGATCCAACCCGTCGGGCGATGATCGAGCGGCTCTCCCACGGGCCTGCCTCTGTGCATGGATTGACGAAACCGTTTGCTCTGTCGCAGCAGATGATTTCAAAACATATTGCCTACCTGGTGCGGGCACGGATTGTGATCAAGGCAAAGCGTGGACGGGAGAGCGTATGCACGCTTAGGCCCGAGGCGATTAAGACAGTCAGCGACTGGGCGATCAGCTATCGCCGATTCTGGGAAGAGAGTTTCGACAAACTGGATGCAGTTGTAAATCAAATGAAGAAAGAGGAGATCAGAGATGACAAACAACACGGTGAACGAAATAGAGCGGATGGTCGTCACAAGAGTTTTTGATGCCCCACGCGAGTTGGTCTGGAAGGCGTGGACAAACCCGAAATACGTGATGCAGTGGTGGGGACCGAAGGGCTTTACTGCGCCGGTTTGTCAGATGGATTTTCGCGTTGGAGGAAAATCTCTCTTCTGCATGAGAGCGCCGGATGGGCAGGAGTGCTGGAATGCGGTTGAATACCACGAGATTGTTCTGCACGAGAAGATCGTTTCCTCCATGTACTTTTCGGACTCGAAGGGAAACAAGGTTGAGCCTGCGGAATTAGGAATAGAACATGAGGCCATAGACGGTGCGTACGACGTGACCATCTTTGAGGACCTCGGAAACGGTCAGACGAAACTCACCCACATTGGAAATGAACCCATGGAGAGCGCGAAAAATAGCGGTCAACTAGAGGGCTGGAACCAGATACTCGATAAAGTTGCTGCGGTTGTTGCGGAGTTAGCGCGGGCGAAATAGAAGTGGGGTCTTTGATGATCGTGCTGCGCCAGATACAGCTAAGGCTGGCGGCGGAGGCCCGGTTAGGCCGGGCTTCTCGTCGCCTGGCCGAATCATGGCCCTTCCGGACACGGCCCTTGCTCAACTGTTGCCTTCAGGCCTTTTCACTCATTGAGGTTTGGCGGGCTGACCGAATCGGGGTCAATGAGCCTAATGGCGATACTACGACAGTTTGCCCAAGACGGCCTGAGCGGACGCGATTTCGGCATAAAATGGCCTTGTGTTTACGCCGCCATCTCTTTCGCTTGCCTTCCTCGCTCTCACCGCTGCGTTTATTGGATTCACAGTGGGCGCATTCACGGGGTTATTAGCCTCCCTGTTGCTGAAAATCAAGCTTCGATTCCAAAACGTCCTTGTGGTCGGCATTCTCGGGTCGGCGGGATTCTCCATTGGATGGTTTTCTGTCCTCTTGATTCCTTGGCGAAATACCATCACCTATTACGTACACAAGACCCTCGTGACCTCCACGATGAGCCACTACCAGCATCCATATTTGGTGGCGTTCGTTGCTGCGACGCTTCTTCCTGTCGTGCATGAATTTCGTCGCTTCAGAAGCCTCCGCAGCACTGCCGTTTGAAGCTTACCGATTGTTGACGAAACCTCATCTGTTCAAGATTGACCATTTTCCTTCTTTGGCGCGCTGTATGATCCTCCACGTAGCCAGGTGGCGACCTTTGACCTCTCCCACTGTCGGTCCCAGCACGGCGGTAGATCTCGGTTCTCATCCGCCGCCCCGCCCGCTCATCGCCCCAGCCTGGCATACGATCGTGTTCATCGCCATTTTTGTGGGGCTATCGGTCATGGGTGGTTTTTTTCAGCACAACGTAAGACGGCAGCCCCAAGTAATTGCGCCCAGGGGCAGCGCCGTCCCGGGCTATATTTCCGTGGTGGTCATGGAGTGGCTTCTGGTTTTGTACGTCCGGATGGGCGTGCACAAGCGCGGAATGCGTTTGCGCGATCTTGTGGGCGGCCGCTGGGCTACACCAAAAGAGGTGCTGAAAGACGTCGCGGTCGGCGCGGGTCTCTGGGCAGTGTGGATCGGGCTGATGAATGCCCATCTCTTGGGCGGCGGAACCAATGCCGCGCAGCAACTTCTGCCGCGGGGGATTCTCGAGAGCTTGGTGTGGATACCAGTTGCGCTCTCAGCCGGTTTTTGTGAGGAAGTCGCGTTTCGCGGCTATCTTCAGAAGCAATTTCGGGCAATCACCGGTAGCGCTGGATGGGCGGTACTCTTCCAGGCTATGGTATTCGGCGTTGGCCATCTCTACGAAGGAGCTGGGCAGCTTGCGAGAATCACTCTGTTCGGCGTCTTGTTCGGACTACTCGCTCTATGGCGGAGAAGCCTGCGACCAGGGATGGTCGCACACGCCTGGTCCGATATTTTTGGCGTAATCATTTTCCGCTGAGAGCGGACCGAGCAGCCTCGGTCGACACTTGCCTCGCCCGATGCTGATTCCGATCCCAGGTCGTCACCTGTTGAAGCCGGGCCATTTCACGCAACATAAAAAGGCACTCCTCTTCGCGAGGTTGGCGATCCCAACAATCTCCACCTACCGCAAAAGTGGACGCCTTTTTATTCGCGTGAAATCGCGTTTTTTCGACAACTGAGGACCAAAGCGTATGATTTGTCTCAATGCAGAATCAGCGGCCCAATCCGCGGCTTGGCCCAACGGGAAACGTGGACGAAGTGAGCAACGGTCCAACAGAACCCCTATGGCATACTAAAGGTCCCTCCATGAAACGGTTTGTTCCTCTCTTCTTTATCCTGCAAATTGCATGCATGATCTTGCAAGACGTGTCCGCCCTCGGTCAGGTCCCGCCAGACAAGGAAATAGCGAGTCGCATTCAAGCCTATCTGCAACCATTCGGCGAAACCGGCAACCTCATCGGCACCGTGCTGGTGGCTCGCAGTGGCCGCGTTCTGTTTCGACAAAGTTATGGAATGGCGAACTATGAGCTGCGCGTTCCGAACTCAAACGAGACGCGCTACCACATCGCCTCCGTCGCCAAGCCGTTCACGGCCGCCGCGATTCTGCAACTCCAGGAACAAGGACGCCTCAGCGTGTCCGATCACGTTTCTAAGTCTGTGCCAGGCTTTCCCAACGGGGATCAGATCACCCTCGACAATTTGCTGACGCATAGCTCGGGCATTCCCGATATCAATGACCTTGAGGACTACGACACTTTCGCCCGCAGTCCGCATACTATCAATCAACTCGTCGCTAAGTTTGCCGGGTTGCCCCTGGAGTTCGCTCCCGGCTCCAAGCAGCGCTACAGCAATTCCAACTACATCCTGCTGGCTCTCATCTTGGAAAAAGTGAGCGACGAGAGTTATGAAAATTATCTGCGCAAGCACATCTTTGAACCGGCAGGAATGCACGATTCAGGGGTGGACAGCGACGCTTCGCGCCTGATCCCGCTCTCGGCCTCGGGTTACACCCCAGCCGGAATTTCCGGGTTCGACAAGGCGCCCTATTTGGACTGGTCCAGCAAAACAGGAAGCGGTGCTTTGTACTCCACGGTCGAAGATCTCTATCGCTTCGATCGCGCGCTCAACACGGATGCGCTGCTGAAGCGCGCGACGCAGCAAAAGTATTTCGTGGAGGGCGACGATAATATCTATGGGTGGTACACGTGGAATAGTCGTCTTGGGCACCGCCTGCTGGCGGCGAAAGGACATGGCCCAGGTTTCTCCGCCGAACTCGACCGCTTTCCCGATGACGACGTCACCATCATTGTGCTCAGCAATAGCTACGGGACCGCGTCTCAGCATCCGATTACAGATGCCCTGGCGGCAATTGTTTTCGGACAACAACTTCCACCAAATACACCTCAGCGCGCCGTCGCGATCCCGGAGACGCTCCTGGCTTCGTATGCAGGCCAATACCAGTACGGACCAGACTATTTCGACCCCAATGCAAAATTCACTTTGACCGCACAAGACGGGTTCCTGCTGATGCACATTGGAGATCGCAACGCGGCGCTTGTTCCAGTTTCTGAGACTGCTTTCCTGGAACGCACATTTTTTGGCCAGATTGAGATGACGAAAGATGCTGCCGGCAAGGTGACAGGCTTAACGTGTCGTTACGGCGGCAAGAACTTCACGGCGCACCGGTTGTAAAAAGCCAAGCGATTCGAACCTGGCGATTACGTTATCTAGCTCACCACAAGAATACGAGTTGGAAGAGCCGAATCCGCCCGGGACGAGATACGTATTGCCGGTGCCGCAATTGAGCCTGGCTGATTCGCCCGGCAGGTGCTAGGGGTTTCCGGGCAGCGTATAATTTTCGGCGGGTATGCAGAAGCCGCGTTACGCGTTGGTGGCATATGTCAGGAGTCCGGCAGGAGAGTTCGTCGAGAACCTCCGGCGCGAGCTGCATCCCGATCTCCCTCATCTCGCGGCTCATTTGACCATCCTTCCCCCGCGCCCTCTTCACGGAACCGAGAGTTCCGCCCTGCAGGTTCTCGAGAGGATCTGCGGCGAAGTCGAGCCCTTTGAGATCAGTCTGGGCGCAGTCGAGACCTTTATCCCCGTAACACCCACGGTTCTGATCCGCGTGGAGGCCGGTGCGTCGCGCATGTGCGATCTGCACCGCCACTTGAACACAGACGCGCTCGCATTCCAGGAAGAGTGGCCCTATATTCCGCATCTGACCATCGTGAAAATGGGCACTGAGCAACAGGCCCAGAACGCCTTCAAGTTCGCCGGCGAGCGCTGGACCCAATATGCTGGAATTCGCCGCATCCTGCTGGAAAGACTGACCTTTGTCCGCGAGGACGACCAGCATTGCTGGATCGATCTGGCCCCCGTTCCGCTCGGCCGGCGGCTGGTTTCGCGCTGACCCATCCCAGAGATTGCCCGGGCTTCGCCCTCTCGTAACCGGTTCGCCGTCACTCCACTGGTAAGCACTGTCCAGTTACTGCGGACACGTGCGGCTTCGGTTACTCCCGCCGCGCCCACATGGCCCTAAGTACATCTCACTCCCGTGTGTTGAAAACCTTGTAGCAGGGCTGTAGATAAGGAGTAGCGCAAGTATCCGGGGCCGCCGCCAAACGCCACTTGCGACGCGGGTTTCCGGGCAGGAAGAGGGAGAGTCGATGCAGATCGGGGTTTACGGTTCGGGGTACCTCGGAACAGTGATTTCGGCCTGCCTGGCGGATTTTGGCACTCCAGTTTCCTGCTGTCATCCCGACCGTACCCGTATGGTCGAAATGGCTCAAGGCAACATTCCTTTCTTCGAGAAAAACCTCAAAGAAATCATCCGCCGAAACGTCCGCGCCGGGCGGCTGGCATACTCGACCGACATCGAATCCTTTGCCCGCAAGACCCAGGTAATTTTTCTGGCCGAAGACAGCGTCGAGAATCTCAGCGACATCGTGATGCGCATTGTGCGCCTGGCCTCGAAGCCGCCCATCCTTACCGTCGTCACGCCCGTGCCCGTGGGCACGGCCGCTACCCTCGAAAAAAGCGTTAAAGACGCTGGACTGCACGCCACCATCGTGTCCCAACCCATGTTCTTCACCGATGGCTGCGCGGTAGAAGACTTCAACTGGCCCGATCGCTTGATTCTTGGCTCGACCTCCAGCGAAGCGGTACAGATGCTGAAACAGATTTTCCATCCCCTGGTGATGCGCGGCGTACCCGTGATCGTGACCAACCAGTCCACCGCCGAGCTCGTGCGCGAAGCCGCGACCGCGTTCGTGGCGACGAAGATCTCCTTCATCAACGAAGTAGCCGCGCTGTGTGAGCGGGTGAACGCCGACGCCGTGAACCTGGCGCTGGCCCTCGGCCTCGACAAGAAAATCGCTCCCCGCTGCCTGCAGCCCGGGGCCGGTATGGGCGGCGTTTTCGCCGAGTCGGATATGGACTCTCTCGCCCAGTTGGCGCAGTCGAACGGCGTTTCGCTAAAAGTCTTGAGCGCGGCGCGCGACGTGAACCACACCCTGGCGGACCGACTGGTCGACAAAATTTCGCATGCTTTGAATTCCGTCGAAAACAAAGACGTGGGCATCCTTGGTCTGGCTTTTAAGCCCAACACCAATTCGGTGGCTGGTTCGTCGTCGGTGCGACTCGCCCAGACTCTGGTTTCGAAAGGCGCCCGCGTTCGCGCCTATGATCCGGTGGCGATTCCCGAAGCTAAGACTCGGCTCAACGGCTCAGTGCGCTATTGCGAAACTGCCTATGCCGTGGCCGAAGGCTCCGATGCTTTGGTCGTGGGCACGGGCTGGCCGGAGTTTCGCGCCCTCGATTTCGACCGCATCAAGCACCTGCTCAAGACTCCCGTCATCGTGGACACGAAGAACCTGCTCGATTCCGCTCGCCTGCGCGCCTTGGGATTTGAATACGTGGGCATTGGCCGCGTCTAGATCCACCATCTCTTAAATCCAGCGAGCGAAAGACCGCCTTGGCAGTTCGAGCCCGGGCGAAGCCCGTTGCGTTTCATTTTCTGTGTCTTTTTGAGCGCGGTCTCCGCTAGATTAATAGCGTGACCTGGACCGTCTTCACTGTTGTTGATCTCTTCTTAGGCCTGCTCTTGCTGGATTTGTTGGCATCCTCCGTTCCGCGAGAAAAGCTTGGCCGCTTGCGCACCGCGCGAAAGATCGTCCTCGGACTGCTGGTTGTTTCCGCGATCGTGCTCGCCGTGCAGATCGCGCGCCACTACGGTTGGACGAGACGCTGATTCGTCCCCGTAGTTGCTATAATCAAGAGCTTGCGGTGGGAATAGCTCAACTGGCAGAGCACCGGACTGTGGCTCCGGCGGTTGCGGGTTCGATTCCCGTTTCCCACCCCAACTTCTCCTAAGGGCCCCGTAGCTCAACTGGATAGAGCATCAGTCTTCGGAACTGAGGGTTGGGGGTTCGAGCCCCTCCGGGGTCGCCACGCCAGGCTTTGTCGGCGAACTCACGCTTCTTACTCCGATGCCCATCGCCTGAATCCCCTGTAGCGCTGTCCTTCCCGCTGAGATAAAATCTCCCCTTCGCAAGTCGCCTCGTGAAACGCTTCTTCCAGTTCGGCGCTCCTTCGTCCCACCAAGGCCAATTCCGCCTGGGCCCTCTTGAGGCCCGCCTGCTCGAGGACCTCTGGAAACGCGGCCACGCGACCGTCCGCGACCTGGTGGCCGGGCCGTGCCAAGACCTGGCCTACACGACCGTGATGACCACGCTGGATCGTCTCTTTAAGAAACATCTGCTCTCGCGGCACGCCGAAGGCAGGGCGTTCCGCTATACGCCTCGATTTACCCGCGAAGAGTTGCACCGGGAAGTTGCCGGCGAGGCGTTCCGCCAACTGCTGGATGCGAGTTCGTCATCGGCGTTGCCGCTTTCCTATCTCGTCGAGATCGTGACTGAGCGCGATGCTCAGTTGCTGGACGATCTCCAGCTCCTGGTTGAGGCTAAACGCCGCCAGTTGCGGGGCGAATCGCCGGAGGCTCGCAACAACGGGTCGAAAGGCAGGGACAAAGTCTGATGTTTGCCGCGCGGGGCATCGCCGTCTCTTTCTCCGTACTCGTGACGGTGTACGCCCTTCTGTCGCTTCTCGTGTGCTTCACCTGGCAGAGAGTCCGCTCGTACACCCGGAGGAACACGGTTCGCCGCGCCGCAGATTGGCTGTTCGCTCTCCGCATGTTTCCCCTGGTCGTCGCGGCGGCAATCACAGCGGCTCTGACTGTGCCCTCTTTTCTCCTGCTGGAACCGCGGACGATCGACGAGCCCATGGGCGCGGTTCCGCTGGTGTTAGGCCTTGCTGGCGCCCTTGTTGGCATTCTTGGACTGGTGAACGCAGGCGTGGCGCTCCGGCGGGCTTCCCGCACCATCTCATCGTGGACAAGCGACGCGCAGCCAGTCGCGTCTTCCGCTCCCGTTCCAGTGCTGCGGATTTCCCGCGTGGTTCCCGCCATGACGGCTGCGGGGATCGTTCGTCCCAAACTGCTGTTGTCGGGCGCGGCCGAGTTCCTGCTGACCGACCGTGAATTACAGATCGCTCTGAATCACGAAGTCGCCCACGTGCGCCGTCGCGATAATCTGAAGAAACTTTTGCTGCGGGTTGTCGCCTTTCCTGGTATGTCCGCCCTGGAAGCTGCTTGGCTGCAAGCCACCGAAATTGCTGCCGATGACGCCGCAGTTTTAGATGCCGGCGAAGCCCTTGACCTCGCCTCGGCGCTAATCAAGCTTTCGCGCTTGGGACCGGTTCAGCCTCCTGCCGACCTGACCGCGGCGCTGGTCCACAGTCCTGCTTCCGTGATGAATGCCCGCGTGGAGCGGCTGTTGGCCTGGAACAATGACAACCGTGTGAGGACCGCGGTGTCTCGCTGGTACGCACTGATCACGATGCTGGTCACGATCGCGGCGATCCTGCTCACCTACCGCCAGCTGCTCCTGAACGTGCACGCCGCCACTGAGTGGCTGGTGCGGTAAGTTCCCAAACCAATCAAAACGTCACCCGCACTCCCAATTGCGCGGCAAAGGGAATCCCCACGGTCGTGCCCGGCCCGAAAAAATCTCCCAGGGCGCCGCCTGGTACGCGCAATTGATTGATGCTGGTGATCGGCTGGGTCGTAGTGCAGGCAGCATTGGTGCAGATGTCGGTGATGTTCGTAATGTTTCCGGGTCCCGGTTGCGTTTCAGCAAACGGAACCGGAAGCAACGTGATGTTCGTCACGTAGTTCGCGCCGCTATTGTTCCGGTTGAAAACGTTGAAAAACTCGGCGAAGGGCCGAATCTCCCACCGTTCACCCACCCTGATCGGCCGGCTGACTCGCAGATCCATCTGAACGTAGGGTGTGCCGCGGACTCCATCCAAGCTCTCCGGGACGCCGTTCACGGAGATACGGCCGTCGCCGGCTGCGTTGGTTATGTTGAAGGGGCGAGCGCTCTCGGCCTGCGTTAGTGTGGTCAACTCGATGCCGCCCGGAACATACAGGGTTCCCGCCAGCACGAACCGGTGGCGCACATCTTCTCCTGACGGACCATAGTCACCCGGCCCGAAACCAGTCAGCGGAGTGCGGCTGCACGTGCCATTCACGTAGTCAAACAGTTCACCCAGCAGGCATCCCCAGGTTTGCGCTTTTGAAAACGTGTAGTTGGCCACCACATTGAAGCGCCTCGAAACGTTGCCCTGCAAGTGAACCATGAGGGCGTTGTAGCTGGATCGGTTGTCGGACTTGAAGAAATTCAGATCCGGGACGTAGGTCGCCTGGTTCGGATCGCTCGCCAGAAGTTCCGGCGTGAATAAGTTTGTTCCGCCCGTGTGGCCGTAACCGCGGTATCCGTGATTTCCCTCCTCGTGCGTATAGTCGGCGCTGAGCGTCCAATTCTGATTGAACGCATGTTGCACTCCGCCCGTGGCGTGGATGGCGTACGGGGTCCGGTAGCGTCCGTCGATCAAATTGCCGGCGCCCCCGAATGCATCGCCGGGTATGCATCCGGCATTCTCGGGGCCGCCGGGATTCTGCACGGGATCCGCGCAAGGGCCGGGAGCGGCATTCACCGCCTGGAAGGCAGTGGCCCAGCCGTTCTGAGCGAGGTCGTTGTAAAACATGCCGAACCCGGCGCGGAAGACCGTTTTCCCGCCATCGCCAGGAGAGTACGCGATGCCGAGCCGCGGCGAGAATTGCCTGCGATCGTCGTGCGGCACGCTCACCGGAATCTGCAGCGCCTGTAACGTGAGGTAGGCAGGATTCTGCGCCTGGTTGCGCCCTGACCCGATGAACAATCCGAACGTCGTCTGCCATCGCAGGCCGTAGTTCACCGTCAGATGCCGCGACAAACGCCACGAGTCCTGCGCGTAAAGACCTAGCCGCTGCACCGCCTGCGAGAAACTGCCGTCGCCGGCTGGCGTCGAAGTGCACGTCGTGTTAGGCGTTGGCTGAATCGTTCCGCCCGAGGTTGTCACCGGGGAGCACGTCAGGTCGGCTGTGAACTGTGCCGTCCCGTTCGGATTAATTGTCGGGTCAAAGTAATCGGCCGGATTCAGAACGAAAGCGGTATAACTTTCCGCGTTGCCCGGAAACGCGCCGCTCAGCACCGGTTCGTGAATGAAATTTACCCCAACCTTGAACGAGTGGTCGCCGGTGGCGTGTCCCGCGTCGTAGCGGAGTTGATACTTCTCCTGATTGCGTAGAGAAGGAAACAGCGTGATCGGCGTGGCGAACTGGTTGTCGCCAAAGGTTTCAAAGCCCGAAACAGTCAGCGATGTGGAGCTGAAAGGAAATGCCAGCGCGAACCCCAGCGTCGAGTTGCGCGTCTGCGTCAGATGCAATTCGCTTGCGTCGAACACAAACATGCCCAGCCACGTCGGACTGAACTCGTACGTATTGCTGATCACGCTGTTCCAGTAATTGTTATGCGTGGTCAGTCCCGTCGAAGGCAGCGTCGCCTGCTGCACCAGCGCGTTGTGCGTGAGATAGCTGTCCTGGGACGTGCGCAGGAACCACTGCGATTTTGTTGACTGCGCCCAATCGAACCGCAGCGAGCCAATATAGTCGCGAAAAGGAATGGGCACATTCGCGGGCACGCCGATCGCCGGCGCGCCAGGAATCAAGCCATCTGCCGCCAGTTGCGCCAGCGCGTCGAACTCGGCCGTGCTGGCCGGGCTATAGGCAATGCTGGCGTTCTCGTGCACATGCTCGAAAGAGGCAAAGAACCAGGCCTTGTTGTGCTGGATCGGTCCGCCCAGTGTGGCCACGTAGTTCTGGCGCGAGAACGGTTGCTTCGGGTTCGGCGAAGGATTTTCGATCGGAAATCGCGCGTTCAGTCCGCCCGCGCGTTCATAGAAGGCCCCGCTGCCGTGCCATCCGTTGCTCCCGCGCTTGGTGGTGATGACTACCGATCCCGCCGTGGTGCCGCCCGTGTCGGCGTCTTCGTTCGCGGTACGCATGGCAAATTCTTGAATCGCATCCGGCGAAAAATTCTGCAGAAACCCGCCAATCCAATCATCGGAGTTGTCCGCTCCGTCCACCGATACATCGTTATTCAGCCCGGAACTTCCGCCAGTCGAAACCGCCGTGATGCGCGCCTTGGTCGGATCGGAAGGTTCCACGGGTTCGGTGCCCGGCGCGAGATATGCAATATTGGCGAAGCTGCGCGCCGCCAGCGGCAACGTCTGCAAATCCTGGCTGCTCGCCACTCCCTGATGCACCACGCTGACCAGATCAATCGGCTGCGTCGTGATGGATGAAGTTGCGCCCGCCACCGTGATGCTTTCTCCCGGAGCGGCGGCTTTCAACGTGACCGTGACTTCCCGCACCGAACTGACGGCGATGGCAACGTTCGCCTGTGCTTGTCCGAAACCGGCAGCGCTCACCGTGATCCGGTAGGCGCCCGGGGTCAGATCGTCAAGCCGAAACTCACCGCGGTCTTCGCTCGCGGCCTCGCGCCGCATCGAAGAGTCCACCGACTCGACCACGATCTTCGCGCCTGGCACGCGTGCCCCGGTCGCGTCTTGCACTGCGCCCCGCAGCGATCCCCGGGGGTTCTGCGCATGCAGCGGTACCAGCAGCGCCATCGCCGACACCGCGACCAGTAGCATTTTTCTGACGCTTGTTATCGAATCCATGGATTTTTGTTGTGCGGACTCCGTCGCAACTGAGCCTAGCGTGAGGGCAGGAACTACTACCAGCAGTCGTAACTGGCTTTCGGCGGCCAGTTGATCACGACTCACGAATCCAGACGTTCTGTCGAACCGCGGTCGTCTAGTCCGACCATTTCTGCGGCGTGCGATCCCAGCGATGCTTTTTCAGTTCCGCAAGCAGTGTCGCGTCCAGAGGCCCTGCGTCGCTGGTCGCAATGTTCTGCCGCACGTGTTCCGACTTGCGCATACCCGCTATGGTTGTGCTCACCGCCGGGTGCGACAGGATGAATCGCATCGCCATTTCCGGCAGCGTGATTCCACGAGGCAGAACTTCCTTCAGCTTCTCGACCCGCCTCACGGTCTTCGCCAGATTTTCCGGGCCAAAATACCCCGCTCGCCAGTCGCCTTTCGGGAACCGCGTTTCCAGGGTCAACTTGCCGCCCAGGCTTCCTTCATCCAGAGGCACGCGCGCTATCACACCGATGTTGAGTTCCTGGCAAACTGGAAACAGTTCGTCCTCCGGCGCCTGGTCGAAGATGTTGTAGATGACCTGCACCACATCCACCAGCCCCGTGCGCAGCGCCTTGATCCCGTTCGCCGGTTCCCACCGGTTGATGCTCAGGCCAAAATGCCGAATCCACTTCTCGCGTTTCAGTTTCTCGACCGTCGATCGAAACTCAGGCTCCCCGGTCCACGAATCATCCCAGACGTGAAACTGCAGCACGTCAATCGTCTCGACTCGTAGTTGCTTGCGAATCAAGTCGGCATACTTGAAAACGTGCTCCGCCGAAAAAACGTCGCCATATGCATACTCCGGCCGCGCCGGCCACCGGTCATTGGCCGGAGGAATCTTCGATGCCGCATAGATCCTCTTACCCGCATTGCGCGACATGATCTCGCCCAGCAGGCCGTCGCTCTTGCCTTCGCCATAGGCCCATGCGGTATCAAAAAAATTGCAGCCCAGGTCAACGCCCAGTTGCATCGCGGCCAGCGATTCCTGATCGTTCGAGCCGCTCCACCCGCTCATGCCCCAAAGTCCGTGGGCGACATCGCTGACTTCGAATCCGGTACGGCCGAGTTTGCGGTATTTCATGAGGGCACCTTTAGAAAAAGAGCATCCGTCCTGGGACGAGGTTCAAATGCGAACTCAAATGCGAACCGACCAGAATATATCGAAGCCCGGTTTCCCGCTGAACCGCCCCCCCAGGTGACGATACGTTCCAGAAAGGGCTTGCTGGTTTTTCGATAGGAGTCATCAGAATTTTGCCGCCCCATAGCACATCTCTGAGGTGTTTAATGAACTTAGATCATATTGATGGAGGAGTCTCTTATGAAATCTGAATATCCTTATCCCCCTGCCAATGCCAGCAAGAAAGAGGAGCTGATCGCGCCGCCGTCGCGCTTCATTGACGAGAAGATCTCTGATGACACGGATGCGGAAGCGAAGATGGACCAGGCTCTGAAACCGGCAGGTCTCAAGAATCCCTTCTGGAATTAATCTCGGCCAGCGCCGGATTGTCGTGCCTGAAGAACCACACGACGAACGGCGCTGTTTTTTCGCTCTCCAGCCCTCCGCCTGATTTCCCGCCCTGCCCCGACGTCTGCTACCGCAGAATTGGCAGGCACAGGCACGGCCGAATCGAGAAATCCAGCTTCGACATTTCTTCCAACGCTGGATGCAGCATCGCATCCCGGCAGGGTTCCAGCGTAATCACGAATGGCAGTGACGACTTCTCGAAACCCGGCTTCTGCAGCAGCGAATCAATGTTCAGGTGATGCGCCGCCATAATCTCCGCCAGCCGGGCCACAATCCCAGGCCGGTCCCGCACAAAGAACCGCAAATACCAGGGCGTCTCAAAATCGCTGCTAATCTCCGCCGTCGAGACGCTGCTTGCGAACTTTCTTTTCCCCGCGCCCGCTGAAACGCTCTGCGCCACAAACATCAAGTCGGAAACCACGGCGACGGCCGTTGGATCGCCCCCCGCGCCCGCTCCCAGAAATGCCATGTCCCCGCCGTACTCGCCTGAGGTGAGCACCAGGTTGAGATTCCTCTGCACCCGTCCGAACGGCGAGTCTTTCGGAACCAGGCACGGGCCCACGTCGGCAAACAGGGTATCTCCCTTCAACTCAGCTCGCGAAATCTGGCGAATCGTGCAGTCCAGGTCCGCGGCATAGTCGAAATCCACCGAGTCCACCGCGCGAATCGTACGGGCGCGCACCGTTTCCGGCGTCACCCGCGTATGCAGTCCCGCAAGCGCCAGGATGCCAAGCTTGGCGCGTGCGTCGCCGCCGTCCAGATCTTCCGAAGCGTCGGCCTCCGCATATCCGCGCGCCTGCGCTTCTTCCAGCGCCTCGCTGAACGGGATCCTGGCACTCTCGATCCGGCTCAATATGTAATTGCACGTCCCATTCAAAATTCCGGCGATCCCATGCAGCCGGTCGCCGCACAATCCCGTCCGCAGCGCCGGCAGAACCGGAACTCCTCCCGCCACCGATGCGCCGAACTCCAGTTGGCATCCCTGCCTCGCGGCCAGTCGCAGAAGATCCGGGCCATGCCGCGCAATCAATTGCTTATTCGCCGTGACCACCGATTTCCCGGCCTGCAGCGCGCTGCGCACGATCTGCTCGGCCGGAGTCAGCCCGCCTATGAGTTCGACCACGATCTCGACGTCAGAGTTCAGCACCGACTGCACGTCGTCGGTCCAGATCACATTGCTCGGAACCCACGGCTGTTTCTTTCTTTCCACGTTGCGATTGCAGATGTGGGTCAGCCGTAGCGAGCCGTCGCCGCTCTCGCACAGGATTTTGGCCACCGCGCGTCCCACGGTCCCAAAGCCGATCAGGCCTACCCGGCAACCGGATCCCGGGTCTGCGCTCGCCCTGCCCGCGTTTCTTGAAGATGTTTCAGTCAATCGTTCCGTCCAGCTCCACAAAAGGATTCCCTATCATACGTGCGACTCACGATTCTCGGGAACTGCAAAGACTGAGACGCGCCTCGACACTGGCTCGAATCCTTCGAGGTCGCCATTGCCCAGTTCGTAACCGCACGTCGACGGGCGGCTTCACAGGCGGAATCAGCATCAAAGTTGGTAATATAGTGCCTGCCTGCTGCGCAATGGCGGGTCCATCGCGGACTGCTCTTTTACAAGCGCCTCTCCATTCGAGCGCTAGGTCCGAAACCACGCCCGGTAGCGGGAGGAGAATGAATGATTCGAAAGTTCGCACGGGTTTCCCGATTCAGGGTCGTTCTGGTGCTGATGTCGTTGCTGACGATTCTGGCGGGAGCCGCAACCGTTTATGGCCAAACGCCGTCCCAGCAGGCTCCGGCCCAACAACCTACCGAACCGCCACCCGCTCAGCCGGCTCCCGCTCAGCAACCAGCCAGTCAGGAACCCACGGTCGAAGAGTCGACGTCAATGCGCCGGCTCAAGCCGCGCGAGTTTAGGAAGTGGGCTTTCAACGTCGGCGGGGGTGCCAACAACACGACAGGCACCACCAAGACTTTTGCGCGCGGCGGCGGCCTCGTCGGGGCCGCCGGCGTCGCCCGTAACTTCAGCAAGTATTTCGGACTCCGCGTGGATGTTCAGCTCGACAACCTCCCGCTGCGCAGTTCCGCGCTCGATCTCGCTCAAGCCCCCAGTGCAACGAGTTACGTCTTTTCCGTGCTGGGCGGTCCTATCATCAATATTCCGGTCAACAAAGATTGGGGCGGATATCTCGTCTTCGGTCCGGCTTATTTCCATCGCGGCGGGAAGTTGGACTCCTCGACGGCGATTCCGGGCGCGGGATGCAATTCGTTCTTCATTTGGTGGGGCGCGTGCCTCAACAACAGCCTCCCAACCAACGGCAGATTTCTTTCTGCCAGCCTGGACCAGGCCGGCTATGACTTCGGGGGTGGTGTGACGCGCAAACTGCGTCCGCGTCTCGAAATCTACGCCGAATACCGCCTTGTGCACGGCACGCAGGGAAGAATCACCACCGATTTCCGCCCGATCACTCTCGGTGTCCGTTGGTGACGACGCAGTCACAAAAAGCGCCACGCGAGCTTTTGACGGCGATGCTACCGTGACACCGAAGGCGACGCGTCGCATCACGGTCTGACAATAACGCCCGGCGTCTATTTCTCCGGATTCGTCCGGTAACTCCACAGATCGCCAGTCAACTTCTGCAGATGCACAAACGAGGATCCCGTCGCAGGCCTTTCGACTCGCGCTCCCGCGTTTGCTTCCCGCACCGCCGACTCGACCACGGAATGCTCCGGCGCCAGTGAACACGCTGGATCGGTCACCGTCGCATCTCCGGCCAGCAGAAAGGCCTGGCATCGGCAGCCACCGAAATCTTCCGTGCGCCGGTCGCAACTCCGGCAAGGCTCGGGCATCCACTCCTCGCCGCGGAAGCGGCGGAACGATGCCGACTCTCCCCAGATCCAGGCCAGCGTCTTCTCGCGCACATTCTCAAACGTGAATCCCGGCAGCACTTCCGCCGCGTGGCAGGGAAGCGCTTTGCCTGCGGGATTGATCAGGATCAATCTTCGTCCCCATCCTCCCATGCAGGCCTTCGGATACTTGGCGTAGTAATCCGGCACGACAGAATCAATGCGAACTCGTCCCGCGAGACGCTTCTCCGCGTTGGCCACAATCGCCACGGCCTTCTCAACCTGCTCGCGGGTCGGCATCAGCGCGGCGCGGTTGGCCAGCGCCCATCCGTAGTATTGCGTGTGCGCGATCTCGACCCGTTCCGGGTTCAACTGCTCGATGAAGGCAATCATTTCTTCGAGGTGATCGAGATTCTGCCGGTGCACGACCAGGTTCACCGTGAACGCGATTTTGTGCCGGCGAATCGCGCGCGACAACTCGATCTTGTGTGCGTGCGCCTTGGCGCCGGCGATCCAGTTGGCCGCTTCCTCGCGCGAGTCCTGAAAACTGATCTGGATGTGATCGAGTCCGGCGCTTGCCAGAGTCTGCAGCCGCTCCTCATTCAGTCCCATGCCAGACGTGATGAGGTTGGTATACAACCCGCTGGCGCGCGCGCCGGCAATCAGTTCCGTCAGATCGCCGCGAGCCAGCGGTTCTCCGCCCGTGAAGTGCGCGTGCAACACGCCAAGCTTGCCCGACTGCTGAAAAACGCTCGTCCATTCGTCCGTCGAAAGCTCCGACTGTGTTCTCGCCAGATCCCTTGGATTCGAACAATAGACGCAGTGCAGCGGGCAGCGGTGCGTGACTTCGGCGATGAGAGCGAGAGGATTCTCAAGCATTGGGGAGTCGGGTAATTTGTAATTGGACAATTGGTAATTTGCAATTTGGTAATTTTGCCGAAGCCCAGGGCTTTTCAATTTGCACATTACAAATCACCCAATCGCTCAATAATCTACGATCCGCTTGCGTTGCAACTGCTCCAGGAACGCGCTGATGTCGGCGCGTATCTTTCCGGGAGCGGCCTTGTCAAACTGATTTTCCAGCTCCACAATGATTTCGCCGAACGTTCGCGTGCCGTCGCAGCGCTCGAGCACTTGCCTTCCCGTGCCCTGCAGCTTGATCGCTCCTTCCGGGAACAGGATCATGCGATCTTCTTCGCTCCCGCCCCAGCGGCATCCGGCTGCCAGGCGCGGCTGGCTCGCGTCTGAAGGAGGAGCCATCGTCAGGCCCCCTCTTCTTTCATGCGAAACGCGCCGGGCGGAGGCCATGCCGGTTGCACATAGGCGAAATACAAGGCGTCGAGCTGGGCCCACAGAATGTCGCACTTGTCCCGCAGCGCCTGGATCGCCAGTTCCTGCTCGGCCCGCGTCTTCGCATTCTCGTACACGTAGTCGACGGCGAACTTCGCGTCTTCCGGGGCCTGCGTCAGTCGCGCTTCGAAATAATCCAGGCCACCCGAAAGCCAGGGATAATGCTGGCGCAGTTTCTCCATGCGCAGTGAAATCAGGTCGCGGGAGAACAGTTCCGTGAGCGACGACGCGACCGCTTCCAACAGGCTGCGGCTGCGCACCAGGTTCAGGTACTCGTTCACCGCAAAACGCGTGGCCGGGAGAATTCCCGTTCCCGCGCAAACCTCGTCCGCCTTGAGTCCGGTGGCTTCGGCGAGTTTGAGCCAACGCTTGATTCCGCCCTCGCAGGTCGCGTCCCCGTCGTGGTCAATCACGCGCTTGCGCCAGGCGCGCCTGAAACCCGGATCGGGGCCGCGCGACAAGATGATCGAATCTTTGATCGGGATGATGCTTTGGTAGTAGTAGCGATTCAACGCCCAGGCTTGCAGCTGTCCGCGGCTGAGGCGGCCTTCGTGCATCATCAGATGAAAAGGGTGCTGGTGGTGATAGCGTTCCTCGCCCACCGCCCGCAGCGCGGCGCGCAGTCCCTCGAACGAGAGCAGGCTCGTACCGGTTTCCACGGAACCTTCTATAGGTCGAACCGCCATCCATCCTCCGCGACTTCCCAGCCCGCCTCGCGCACCTGGCGATATTCGGGGCCAGATTCATTCAGCATGGGGTTCGTGTTGTTGACGTGCACATAGATTTTACGTGGACGTCGCAATTGCGCCAACTTGCTGAGGCTGCCTTCGGCCGACGAGACGGGAACGTGACCCATCTGCCCCGCGGTATGTCCCGAGCCTTGCATGCGGATCAGTTCGTCATCACTCCAGAAGGTTCCATCGAATAGCAGCAGATCCGCGGAATCGAACTCCGCCAGCAGCGCATCGTTCAGGCTCGGCACCGCCGGCATGTATGCCAGTCGCTTGCCTGACGGCGATTCGACGATCAGACCCAGGGATGACTCTGCGGATTTGAGTTGCGATTGCCTCCCCGCCGACACGTATGCCGGGAAGTGCTTGCCGAGCGAGACGGCGCGGCAGCGCATGCCGGAGAATTCGTCACTCGCGTCGAGCAACGGGAAAGAGGTTCCCGGCGCGAAATCTGTCCAGCTCAATTGATCGGGAACGCGTTGCAGCATGCCGAACATGGAATTGTCTTCCGTGAGAATGCGGCGGATCGATTCTGTCGCATGCGCTCGCAGCGGCTGCAACTCTCGCAACAAGAGCAGGCCGAGAACGTGGTCAAGGTCCGCGTTGGCCAGAACAACTCCGGCGATGGGCGATTGCCGAACGCCCTGTCGCGCCTCAGACACGCGCGGGTGCATTTCCGGAGTGGCTTCGATTTGTGCGCGCAGATCAGGCGATGCTCCCAGCAGAAACCACGAACCAGTGTCGGCGCTGACAGCAATTTGCGCCTGCCCGCGGCTTTTGCCCTGGAACGTTCCCGCGCGCAGCGCACCGCAGTTGGAGCAGGCGCAATTCCACTGGGGAAATCCTCCCCCAGCGGCGGAGCCTAGGATTCTGACCTGCATGCAGGGAGTGTAGCAGTGGGAAAGATTTTCCGATTCCAGGATTTTAGGAATTGATGTCCCCCGCATTCTGAAAAATGGCTGCCATGCATTCTGGCTATTGAACGAGAGATGGATGCGGGACGGGAAAGCAGGTTCCTCGCTGCGCGGAATGGCAAACCAACTGTCGCACCAAAAAATCCCTTGACATATTCCCATATAGGAATATATATTGAGGCTCATGGCGAGGGCAGCAACTACTTCCGATGTCTTTAATGCGGTGGCGGAGCCGCGGCGGCGCGAAATTCTCAATTATCTGGCGCTGGGGGAATTGCCGGTGGGCGTTCTTGTCGTGCGGTCGGGGATGGAGCAGCCTTCGGTGTCGAAGCATTTGCGCGTGCTGCGCGACGTAGGGTTGGTGCGAGTGCGGCGGAACGGGAGGCACATGTTGTATCGAACAAATGCGGAAGCGATTCGGCCTCTGTATGAGTGGACCAAGACGTTTGAGCGCTTGTGGGCGCATCAGTTGATGCTCGTCAAGGAGCGCGCGGAGGCGAAGGAAAAGCAATGAGCGCAGTAAAAACAGCTTAAGGAGGAACCCAATGAGCACCAGTTCGACAATGCCGGGAATTGAGAGTTTGACCCTCACCGTGACCCAGGAAATCCATGTACGAGCGTCGCTGGAGGCCACGTTTGCGGCGCTGCTGGAACAGCTAGGTCCGGAGAACGAGACGCCAGAACAGAAGATGCCGATGAAGATCGAGGCCTGGCCCGGCGGAAGATGGTTCCGCGATCTAGGCGATGGCAACGGCCATCTGTGGGGGCATGTGCAGGCGATCAAGCGCCCCACCCTGTTCGAGATCACGGGACCATTGTTCATGTCCTATGGCGTGGTTTCGAATCTGCAGTATCGCCTGAGCGAAGAGAAAGGCGGAACTTTGATCAAGTTCCACCACAAGGCCTTCGGAATGATTCAGGAAGAACACAGGCAGGGTGTGACGCGGGGTTGGAACAACATGAACGACCGGATCAAGGCGCGGGCGGAAGCCGCCAGGAAGTAAGGAGGATCTATGTGTCCAGCGTGCATCGCAAGTGCGGGAGTGGTAGTGGGTAGCGTGGTCTCGACCGGAGGAGTGACCGCTCTGGTCGTGAAGATCCTGGGGAAGAAAAAAGCTGAGAAGGACGATTCCAAAACAAAGGAGCTGTGATTTATGACGACGGCGGCCAGCGACAAATCAACGAATCAGAAATCTACGCCAAAAGTGGTAACGCAAGCGGAGTGGCTGGCGGCGCGCAAGCAACTGCTGGCCAAAGAAAGAGAATTCACGCACTTGCGGGACGATCTGAGCCGGCAGCGCCGGGAGTTGCCGTGGGTGAAAATCGTAAAGCAATATAACTTCGAAAGCGCGAATGGCGGCGAAACGCTCGAAGACCTGTTTGACGGACGCGGCCAGCTGCTGGTCTATCACTTCATGTTTGCGCCCGGCTGGAAAGAAGGATGTCCGAGCTGTTCCTTCCTCGCCGACTCTTTCGACGCTGCGCGGGTGCACCTGGCGCAACGGGATACCACGCTGGCCGTGGTGTCGCGAGCGACGCTGCCCGAAATCGACGCCTTCAAGAAGCGCATGGGATGGGGCTTTAAATGGGTGTCGTCGTTTGGCAGCGACTTCAACCACGACTACCACGTGTCGTTCTCCAAGGAAGAACTCGAGAGCGGCAAGGCGGACTACAACTTCGGAGCAGGAATTGATTTCCCCTCGGAAGAATTGCCGGGAGCGAGCGCGTTCATCCGCAAAGACGGGCAGGTCTTCCATACCTACTCGACGTATGCGCGCGGGCTCGACATCCTGTTGCCGACCTACAACTGGCTCGACATGACGGCCAAAGGGCGGGACGAGGAAGGCTTGCCGTCGCCCATGGCGTGGGTTCGGCATCACGACCGTTACAGCGACGGGAAAGTAGTCGGCATCAAGGGCATTACGGCGTAAGGCGCGCGGAGAAGCCGAGGCCTGCGGGGAGCATTACAACAACGTCCGCCTGAAAAGTGCCGGCGCCCGCCTCACCGCTGAAGGACGCGCCCCGCTCGATGCAGACAACGTTCCAAACGCAAATGAAAGGAGCAATGAAAATGGCAACACGCACAAAGGATACTCCGGAGACCGCCTCAGAAAACGGGCACAACCAGATCAAGACACCCCCGGTCGTTTCGCAACCAGAGTGGGAGGCTGCCCGGCAGCAGATGCTCGTGAAGGAGAAGGCCTTGACCCGCTCCCGCGATGCGCTGGCCGCCGAGCGTCGACGCATGCCTTGGATGGTGGTCGAGAAGCAGTATCAGTTCGAGGGGCCAAAGGGCAGGGCTAGCCTGCTCGACCTGTTTGAGGGCCGCAGGCAATTGATCGTCTATCGCGCCTTCTTCGAGCCCGGGGTGTTCGGCTGGCCGGAGCACGCCTGCCGCGGTTGCTCGCTCGGCGCGGATCAGGTCTCCAACCTGGCGCATCTGAACGTCCGCGACACCACCCTCGCCTGGGCTTCACGCGCGCCGCAGGCGGACATCGCTCGCCTCAAGGCCCGGATGGGCTGGGCGATGCCCTGGTACACGATGATCGACTCCTTCGACAAGGATTTCGGTGTCGATCAATGGCACGGCCACAACGTGTTCTTCCGCGACGGCGACAAGGTGTATCGCACTTACTTCATCAATAGCCGTGGCGACGAAGCGATGGGAAGCACCTGGAGCTACCTCGATCTGACGCCGCTCGGCCGTCAGGAGACCTGGGAGGACTCGCCAGAAGGCTATCCCCAGACCGCGCCCTACAAGTGGTGGAACTGGCACGACAACTACGACGCCGAGCCGGCACCTCACCCGAAGTGGGTCGATATTCTAACTGACCCCGCAGGAGCCGCCGTCCGTAGGCGTGAAGAAGAGGCCAAAGCGAGCTAACAAAGCGCGATCGCCTGCAACTCATGTTTGCTCCCGACCGGGCAGCACTTCCACGGTGCTCGCCCGGTTTCCGCTGCGGTCGCAGTCTCCCGACGATACGGTCCGCGAGCGAAAGATCACCCGCATTGTGCCGCAGTATCCACCCAGTCTGGAGCTGCATATCGGCGGAGTGCTGAAACTCGAAGTGCAGGCTGCGGAAAAACTCTGATTTCGCTTCCTGTTCTGAAGGGGCGCGGCTTATAGCCGCGCCGTAAATGACACAAAATCACTGGCGGCTTTAGCCGCTGAGGTTCGCTGTGGGCCTGCAAATCAGTTTTTCCGAAGCCCGCCAGTCAGTATGGGTAAATCGAGTCCGGCGCGGCGTCGTAGTCGCTACCCCACCACGGGTTATACCAGTAAGGGTTGTACCAGTACGGCCAGGCCCAATAAGGATTCCAGCCCCAGCCGAACCCCCAGTCGAAGCCAAATCCCCAGCCGCAGCAGCCCCAGCCGAATCCCGGAAATCCCCCGAATCCGCCGCGCCCAAATCCCCCGCGTCCAAATCCCCCACGCCACGCGCCATTGACTCCCGCGAAGGAGTGGAACCGCCCATCGGCGATGGCGGCTCGGTGCCCGCCAGCCAGGCCTGCGCCGCTACGCGTCCCCGCAAACGAATGGAATCCGGGTGAGGCGTTCCGCACGCTTCCGCCGCGTTCGAACGACCAGGGTCTGGATGCAGCCGAGCCGCGAGCTGCCGAACCTCCTGCCGACCCAGTGCGCATGCTTCCGTACCGGCCCCCTCCGTACGCGGAACCGGCGCGCGCGCCACCGTGATAACCGCCCGAGTACCCGCCGCCATGGAAAGAGCCGCCGCCGCCGTGGTACCCACCGGAGAAGCCGCCGCCCCCACCGTGAAAACCGCCGCCGCCCCCGCCGTGAAAACCGCCGCCGCCCCCGCCGTGAAAACCACCCCCGCCCCCGTGAAAACCACCCCCGCCACCGCCACCGCCGCCCCCATGACCGCCATGTTGAGCAAGGGCTGGTGAAGGCGCACCAATAAAAATTCCAGCTACGATGACCGACGTGAATCCCGCGCGAAGAGCGTTCAGCAAGGTGGGTTTCCTCATCGCAATTCCCTCCACCGCGACGCGGCTGGTTGCCCGGGAAGGCAAGTCGCGGCCACGAATCCTACCGACAATCCTACTCTTGATTGGAGTGTCAGTCGCCAACGGAAGTTGCCCGAAATTGCGTGGCACGCCTAGCCAGCACCACTCGGGCGGACTCTAGTTCATGTCGCCGCGAGAGCAGGCGCCCGGCCCGCGGGGATCGCCGCAGGATCCGCACGCGCCCCCCATCGGCGACGCCGAGGGAGACGATCCTTTCGCCGACACCGCGAAGACGGACAGCTGGGGTTCCAACTTCTTGGCATGGCATTTCGGGCACTCGGCTTTTTCCTTGCCGTAAACGAGCGCTTCGAACTGGTGGTGGCATTGTTGGCAGATGTACTCGAAGATGGGCATGGCGGCTCCTGATACCGATTAGAATCAATTCGTGCGGAATTCGCAAATCGTAAATTCTTCCGGCCCCGCCGCGTGGACTGGCCGGGCTCCATTTCGAGCGCGCCGCTGGCTGCGGGGCGGGCACGTGCAGACGATTGCCAGCTTCCTGCTGCCGCGGAGAATTCACCTGCCAGCCCCGGAAGAGCGAATGATCGAGGTCGCTCCCGGCATCAAAGTGCGCTGCCCGTGCTATTGGCAGAGCGGAGATCGAACCAAGCCTCTGACTGTGATCGCTGTCCACGGGCTCGAGGGGTCCAGCGATTCGCAATACATGCTGGGGATAGCGCGCAACGGCCTGGCTGCGGGAATGAACGTTGTCCTGATGAACCAGCGCAACTGCGGCGGGACAGATCATCTCTCCCCGACTCTCTACAACTCGAGCCTGTCGGGCGACGTCGCTGCCGTGGCGCGCAACCTGGTCGAGGACCATGGAGTGTCGCGCTTCGCCCTGATCGGATTTTCCATGGGCGGGAACCTGGTGCTGAAGCTGGCGGGAGAGTGGGGTAGCGCCGGTCCGCCGCAGTTTCAGTCGGTCGCGGCGGTCTGTCCCGCAATGGACTTGGCTGCGTCCGCCGATGCGCTCCATGAACCCGCCAACCGGATTTACGAATACTACTTTCTGATGCAGCTCTTCCGGCGGTTTCGCATGAAGGTGCGCCTGTTTCCCGGCCAGTTCGACGTGGCTCGGCTCCGCGGGATTTCGACCCTGCGCCTGTTTGACGAGCGCATCACAGCGTACTACTGCGGATTCACCGGTGCGGATGATTACTATGCGCGGGCCGCGGCCTCGAACCTGGTGGACCGGATCGCAGTGCCGGCGCTCGTCATTCATGCCGCGGATGATCCGTTCATTCGCTTGCGGCCCGAGACGCTGCGGCGCATTGCCGCAAACCCGAACGTGACTTACCTTGAAACCGCCGATGGAGGCCACTGTGCATTCATCGGTGAGCGCAACGGCAATCCCGCCGATGATGGCCGCTGGGCCGAGCATGAGGTCGTGGAGTTCGTCCGGCAGGCAGGTGAAGCGATATAAGCGAGAGATGGGGTGGAAGCATTCCCCGCTCCAGTCGCGCAGCGACGGAATGGAATAGCCCGGCACGTCAGTGCCGGGTGGAGAGCGTCACGGACCCGAGTCCCGCAGGGACGGCACGCATTTCCCCGACTACCGTTCCCGCACTGCGCGCAAGTTTGCCCTTCATTCGCGGTTGAAACCACCGATGGAGGCCATTGTGCATTCATCGGTGAGCGCAACGGCAATCCCCGCCGATGATGGCCGCTGGGCCGAGCATGAGGTCGTGGAGTTCGTCCGGCAGGCAGGTTCAGCGATATAAGCGAGAGATGGGGTGGAAGCATTCCCCGCTCCAGTCGCGCAGCGACGGTGGAATAGCCCGGCACGTCAGTGCCGGGTGGGGAGCGTCACGGACCCGAGTCCCGCAGGGACGGCACGCATTTCCCCGACTACCGTCCCCGCACTGCGCGCAGGTTTGCCCTTCATTCGCGGTTGAAACCGCCGATGGAGGCCATTGTGCATTCATCGGTGAGCGCAACGGCAATCCCGCCGATGATGGCCGCTGGGCCGAGCATGAGGTCGTGGAGTTCGTCCGGCAGGCAGGTTCAGCGATATAAGCGAGAGATGGGGTGGAGGAGCGAGAGAGGGGGTGGTGGAGCGAGAGATGGGGTGGAAGCATTCCCCGCTCCAGTCGCGCAGCGACGGAATGGAATAGCCCGGCACGTCAGTGGCGGGTGGAGAGCATCACGGACCCGAGTCCCGCAGGGACGGCACGCATTTCCCCGACTACCGTCCCCGCACTGCGCGCAGGTTTGCCCTTCATTCGCGTGCGAACATAAGCCAGCGCCACCATGGCCACGGAAATCACCACCAGCCCCACCGACGCCATCGGAATTCCCACTCTATGTTTCGGCAGGATTGACACACGCCCGTACACGAATTCGATGTGCACCCAATACACCAGCAACGACGCCTGGCCGAGCTGAATGACGGGGCTAAATCGCCACTGAGCGGCTCCCCAACGGCACCAGGCGTAGCTCGCGGTGAGAATCACCATCAACATGCCGACGCGGATCAGGAAGAAGCTCGGGCTGGTGTGCCAGTAATCGTAGACGGGATAGAACTGGCGCGGTAGCGCATCGAGCCAGCGTGAGAATTCGATCAGCACGGCGCCGCCGGCGCCGAGAGAGAAAAAGACCCGAGTTTCGTGGCTGCGGGCCCATTGACTCTGCAGAATGAATCCTGCCGCCAGTCCGGCAAAAGCGAAGGCCGTCCACGGAAAGACCGGGAACAGTCCTGCTTGCGGCACGCCCAGGTTGTGCACGCCATCCACGTAAGACTCCAGCGGCCAGGGCAGCCAGCGCGGGCGCCAGGTTGTCCACAGCAACGGAGTCAGCAGCGAAATCAGCAACCCAGTCGCTGCCGCGGAAAAAACCAGGAGTGCCCTCGGCATCCTATCCTCTCCCGGCCGCAAAGGCCGCGAAGATGCGGCACCCTCAGTCTGTTTCTCTCGCCGCCAGGCGAACCCGCCTCCTATCCAGCAGACGACGCCCATCAACATCATGGAGAGGCCGATGGTGTTCAGCACATCCACGCGCAGCAGGTCCGTCCTGGGAGCCCAGCCCCAGGCAACAACGTATTCCTGCAGACGGAAGAGCAAACCGAAGCCAAAGATTTCCGCGCCCCGGCGGATTGTGCTGCGCGCAATTTGGGCGGGAGCCAGATTTTTCTGCCACAGTTTTTCCGTGACCAGCGCAAACGAGATTCCGGCAAGAAACAGGAACAGCGGCGCGGGAAATGTTCCTCCTAACTGCGAGTACATGAAAAACCTTGACTGCCGCGCGGCTCCGCCTAGCCAGGAATCGTAGCAGTGAGTCTGAAACATCAGCAGACACGCCAGCCCGCGCATCCAGTCAATATAAGCAAGGCGGGATTTTCCGGCGTCAGGTGGGGGCATGCGCGAGAGATCGTCGGAAAGTATACGGCACCAAGCAGCCGGCGTTCCGTGATTTGCAGGACCGGATGCCGGTTTCTCCGAGTTTTACCGGCGCTTCACCGGCGCTCTCCGGCTCTTGACGCCCGAAGTCGCGGCTTTTACCCGGCTTGCGTTGTCAAGTTTATGTCTCGGATACAACCTTCTGCGTCAGCGCTTGATCGAACAGGGATAAGCCGTTAAGGTTATCTAAACACCAAAATATTCTGATCTGCCCGGAGTCTCCATGCGAATTGCCAGGGTGGCTTTGCCTGCACTCTTGATTGTCGGTTTCCTCTCCTGCCTCAGTTATGCCGCGTCCGACCGCATTGCCGGTGTGATCGATGGCAGCCAGGTCGTCGTAATCAAGGGGAACGTGCATAGTCTTGCCCGGCCTGAATTTGATGAGGGCCGCACCGACGCTAGCAGAATGCTCCACAGCGTTTCGCTCACCTTCCGCCCGTCTGCCGCGCAGCAGGCCGATCTCGATCTTCTGCTGACCCAATTGCAGGATCCCTCCTCGCCGAATTACCACAAGTTTCTGACGCCGGCGCAGTTTGGCTCGCGCTTTGGCATGAGCCAGAACGACGTCAACAAAATCGTTGCCTGGCTCCAGGCGCAGGGCTTCCACAATATTTCGGTGGCCAGTAGCCGCAACGAGATTTCGTTTGACGGAACCGTCGCCCAGATCGAGTCCGTTTTCCACACCGAGATGCATAACTATCTGCTGGATGGCGAAATCTATGTGGCCAACGCCACCGAGCCCTCGCTGCCGGCAGCGATCGCGGAAACCGCGGTAGGCATGCGGCACCTGAACAGTTTCGCGCCCAAGCCCCGGGCCCAGGTGCGGCCGAACTTCACTTATTCCGTAACCGGCGGCCACTTCTTGTCGCCAGACGATTTTGCCACCATTTACGACGTCACCTCGCTCTATTCGGCCGGCAAGGATGGCGCCGGCCAGAAGATCGCCATCGTCGGACAAAGCACCGTCAACGCCACCGACCTCAGTAATTTCCGCAGCGCTGCCGGACTCGCCGCAAATCCCGCCACTCTGACGCTGATCGAGGGCACCGGTACCCGCTGCCCGAGAGATGAAGGCGAATCTGATTTGGACATCGAGTGGTCCGGCGGCGTCGCCAAAAACGCCACCATCATTTTCCTCTACGCCGGGTTGGACCTCAGCATCAGTCCCAAGGACTCTTGCTCCGGCAGCCGCTTCTTCAATGTGTGGGATGCGCTCCAGTACGCCGTGCTGCACAACGTTGCCCCCTTCATCAGCACCAGCTATGGATTTTGCGAGTCCGGGCTCCCCGCGAGCTTTGTGCAGCCGGGCGGCGCACTCCAGACCTGGGCACAGCAGGGCCAGACGCAAGGTCAGACGATTGTCTCCGCGTCCGGCGACCTCGGCGCCGCTGATTGCGAATCCCAAGGCAGTACATCCGCTACAACCGGTCTCGCCGTAGACGCTCCCGCCTCCATTCCCGAAGTGACGGGGGCTGGCGGCAACGAATTCTTCGGCGACAATACCGCGGGCGCCGACTCCCCTTACTGGAGCGGCCCCACCGGCGGCGCTGACACCCTTTCCTCCGCGCTCGAGTGGATTCCCGAACAAGGTTGGAACGACACCGCGACCAACGGCGGAAGGATCGCAGGCTCGGGCGGGGGCGCCAGCATCTATTACGCCAAGCCCTCATGGCAAACCGGAGCGGGCTCCAAACGCGAGGTGCCCGACATTTCCTTGACCGCCTCAGCGGATCACGATGGCTATCTCTTTTGTTCCGAGGACAACGGCACCAGCACTCCGGTCTCCACCTGCACCGTCGGATTTCGCACCGGCGCCGGCGGCGGATTGACGGTCGTCGGCGGAACCTCCGCCGTGGCCCCGACTTTTTCCGGCATCCTGGCGCTGATTAATGAGTACGTTGGCAACGTCCCGCCGGCCGGCCTCGCGCCGCTCAACCCTACTCTCTACCAATTAGCCGCAAGTCACCCCACTGCATTCCACGACGTGACCACCGGCAACAACATCGTCCCCTGCACCACCGGGACTCCCAACTGCGCCTCAGGCAGCATGGGCTTCAGCGCCACTGCGGGCTATGACGAAGTCACCGGCCTGGGCTCTGTGAACGCTTTCGCGCTGGCGCAAGTCTGGCCCGGCGCCCTCCCTGCCACTACCACCACGCTGGTCGCAAACCCGACCAGCATCACCCAGGGACAGAGTGTCACTCTCACGGCCACCGTGGCTCCTTCCACCGCGACCGGAACCGTCAACTTCTATGTAGCCGGCACCACTCTGCTCGGCACAGCAACCCTGACCAGCGGCATCGCCACCTTGCCAACCACGCAACTTCCGCCGGGCGGGGATAGTGTGACCGCGGCCTACTCCGGAGATTCGTCGAACTCGGGCTCCACCTCGAGTGCCGTAACCGTCACCGTCGGTGCGGTGACTTTCACCCTCACGCCGACCGCCAACACCTACCCGGTAGTCCAGGGTGGGACAATTACCGCGACTCTCAATCTCACGTCAACCAGTGGCTTCAACCCTGCCAACACTCCACTGCTCTACACCTGTTCCGACAACGCGTCCGAGTCTACCTGCACCGGACCGGTGGGCAAGTTCACGCTCACCTCGATCCCCTTCGTAATTAAGACCACTCCGCCGACGGCCAGGCTGGAGCGGCCACTCGACCGTAGCGAGAAGATCTTCTACGCGGCGCTGTTGCCCGGCCTGCTGGGGATCGTGTTTACCGCCGGATCGCGCAAGCGCTCTCTTCGCGGCATACGCCTGCTCTCGTTGATCGTGGTCCTGGGATTCTCCACGTTGTGGATGGGTTCCTGTGGCGGCAGCAACGGCAGCACCAGGAATCCGGGAACCCCGGCGGGGTCTTACAGCATTCTCGTGACCGCTTCGACCGGTGGCACCAATCCGATCGTCGGCAGCGTAACCATCAACCTGGTGGTCACTCAATAAAGCTGGCGCGATAAAGCTGGCGCGGGTTTTAGCCCCGAGGGGTCGCCATCGCCCGCCGGAATTGCGCCGGCGTCGTTCCCGCCATTCGGCGGAACACGCGAGTGAAGTGGCTCTGGTCGGCGAATCCGCATTCGGCGGCAATCTCCGCCAGCGGCCATTCCCGCCCGCGCAGCATTCCGCACGCGGCCCGCACCTGCAGCCGCTGCTGGTACTCGCCCGGAGTCCGTTTCTCGATCTGCCGGAACACCCGCGCCAGATGGACGGGATGCACTCCGGCCTCATGCGCCAGGTCGCAAATGCGCAGAGGCTCGCGGAATCCATCGTGCAAACGCTCCTTCACGCGGCCAAACCATCGCGGAGCCGTCTTCTCGCTCTTCTCCGGCGTCTCGCACGCGGCCATGCCGCCAATCATCTCCAGGATGCACGCTTCGAGCACGAGCGGCTCCGCTGCCTGGCTTTTGAAGGCTGAGTACAGCCGGAGCCCGGGCCACAAGATCGAGCCCCCGCCTGCATCGAACCTCGTGCTCGACTCCAAACGCATTCCCAGTGAGCGCAACGCTGCCTCACGAAACTCCACCGTGAAAAAACTTGCCCCGGCTGGCCCGATCATCGTCGTATGCGCGATTCCTGCTGGATTGAACGCGGCCGTGAAGGGCTGCAGTTCGTCGAGGTGGCCATGATCGCCTTCCCGGTAATCACCCTGGAACAGCACCGTGACATAGGCGAGCTCGTGCTCGTGGCGCGGCACGCTGCGAGCACAAGGCTGCCGCAATTCAGCTAGAAGAACGTCGCCCGCATTGAGCCGCGCCTGAATCGGCGAATAGAACTCTCCTCCGCGCAGCACTCTGCCCGGATCATTTCCAGTCGCTTTCTCGGAAGCAGCAGAACGATGTTGGGCCGCGCACATGCCTACTCAGACTGCGCCACCCGAAAATCGTCACCCACAGCCTTGAATTTACATATCGAATCACCCTGTTCAACCCAAATGTTGCACTCGTTCAAGACGGGGAAGCGGACCGTAGCATAGGATCTCTCAATCTTCAAACTGGGGGATTTGAGAAATGAAACGCTTTCTGTGTTTTGCATTGACCATGCTAGTCTGCATCGCCCTGCTGGCGGCCGCTCCCGAAGAAAAAGGTCCGCGTCCGCAATACGACGACAAAGGCCAGCTCCTGCGCCCCGCCGACTACCGCGAGTGGATGTTTCTCTCCGCAGGTTTCGGCATGAACTACAGCCCCGGCCCAGGCAGCCACGAAATGTTCACCAATGTCTTCGTGCAGCGCTGGGCCTACAAAGAGTTTGTGAACTCCGGCAAGTGGCCCGAGCAAAGCATGTTCGTGATTGATGAGCGCGACGCCGCCAGTCGCAGTTCCATCAACCAGAAGGGCCACTATCAAACTGATCTGATGGGCATGCCGGTTGAAGTGAAAGATTCTGCCCACAATCCCGACAAGTGGGCCTACTACGTCTTCGACGCCGACAGCAAGACCGCCGGAGCCATGCCCCACGGCAACCCCTGCTGGTCGTGTCACGACGCCCACGCCGCCGTCGAACACACCTTCGTCCAGTTCTATCCCACGCTGAAGCCAGTGGCAAAAAAGTTTGGAGTCTACAACGAATCCCGCGAACAGGTAACCGATGCGAAGTAACAATGTGAGGTGAACACCAGGGCGCCCTTCCTGACCTGGAACGGGCGCCCTGGCCCGCTGCCCCGTATGCGCCGGCTCGGCCAGGTGTAGTGCGGTGTGGCGTTCAAAAAAAACGGCGTCATCCTGAGCGAAGCCGCGTTTCAGGTAGCGAAGGATCTCCCTCTCCCTGCACTCGTGGTGCCCTAGCGCCCGGCCGCCCTACTTCCGGCTACGCCACTCCCGGAACAACCGCCAAGCCTCCATCAACGGCTCGTACTTATGCCCCCTCTTATGCGGCGACAACCAGATATTCCCCTTCAACCTCGTCGCCATCTTCGCCGGCACGATATACCACCGATCTACCGGGATCACATACACCGCCATAAAATCGAAGTCCCGCACCGTATACGGCCGATCGTCGTTGTCCGGCCGCGTGTTGCAGACGTAAGACTTCCCGACCTTGTAGATCGTGCATTTGACTTGCACCCGTATGCACCGCCCGCCCCACTCCAGCACCACGTCATAAGACGACGACTCGCCCCATGGCTTCAGTACTCCGAAACCCAACTCCCTCGCTCGCGCCATGAATACCAACTCCGCCCATTCTCCTCTCCGCTTGTGATTTTTGATCCGCTCTCCCTCACCCTTCATACTCACTCCCCATAGGCTTATTTTTGCCCATAACGACGAGCGCGGCCCCGTAGGCCGCGCCTTTGGTCATCGACCTTTTGCCTAATGTTACTCTCCCACCAAAGAGAAACGCTGTCTGTGACCCCAATCACGCCCGGTCGTCGGCTCCGCTACACCCTGCCATCGCCCGAGCGGAGCCGTCTCTACCCTGCCGTCGCCATCCTGAGCGCAGCCGTCCTTCAGGCGAAGCGAAGGATCTCAGTCTCCACCTGTCATCGCGCGTAAGCCAAACCGCACTACCACCGAATCCAGGGACTCTCCGGTGCAGTTTGTCGTTCTCAAGAGGCGTCGTCATCCTGAGCGCAGCCGTTTTTCAGGCGAAGCGAAGGATCTCAGTCTCCACCTGTCATCGCGCGTAAGCCAAACCGCACTACCACCGAATCCAGGGACTCTCCGGTGCAGTTTGTCGTTCTCAAGAGGCGTCGTCATCCTGAGCGCAGCCGTTTTTCAGGCGAAGCGAAGGATCTCAGTCTCCACCTGTCATCGCGCGTAAGCCAAACGGAACCACCCGACTTGCGAACCCGTTGCCCGCTTATTCCGGCGACGCGACACGAGGGGAGTCAATGGGTGTAATCGCCTTCCATGAGAAGGCCGGTCGGAGTCAAGTGGATTCGTGGCTCTTTATTGTTAGGCACTTTTTCTCTCCCGCCGAGTGGCCACTTTCGCCATGTTCATCCGCATCTCGAGGAGCGATTTCATTTCGCTCGGTGCATGTTGGGCGTTCTCGGTTCAGCCGGTGCTGCCATCTGTTTGGCGCCCTGTGGTTCTGCTCTTGCAGAGTAGAACCTGGGCCAGGCCATTAACGCAGTCACCGGAACTCGGCTTTGGGCTTTGTTTTTTCTCTTCCTTGGACGGTTTTGTTTTTACGCGGCTGCCGCCACTGTCGTTCGGCGGCCGTTGCGCAATGGTTCGTATACTTCTCCGCTCACCCACAGGTGATGCAACAACACCGCCAGTTTTCTCGCGGTCGCCACGATGGCTCGCTTCTTGCCGTTTCTTCCACCACGTTCTGCTAGTTTCAGGCCCCAGCGCCTGAGATCACAGTCGGGACCGAACGGACCCAGAATATGTTGAGCTCCTTGCACCAACAACGTCCGCAGATACGGATCGCCTTCTTTGCTGATGTGCAGCTGCGGTTCGCTCTGTCCCGAGTTTCTTCGCCCTGGCTGCAGTCCCAGATAGCAGCCCACGTCGCGGCTTTTGCCGAAGCGATGCGGATCCTCCAACGTCAGCAAGAACGTCAGCGCGATCAGCGTGCCTACGCCCTTGATCTGCTTCAGCAGAGCCACCTGCGGATAACTTTCTTGTACCAGCTTCTCGATCCGTTCGTTGTATTCCACGATGCGCTCGCTCAGCGACGCAATGGCGTTCAATAGGGGTTCCAGTGCGGTTTGCAGTTCTGGACTCAGCCCCTCCGCTTTCTCCGGATTCATATTGCGCACGTTGAAAACCGCGCCATCGCTCCCCTAGACTTCACCACTCCGCGAGCCGTGTTGACCAACCCCGTGCGCGCTCGCACCAGCCCAGCGCGCGCCCGAATCATCATGAGATCCGCTTGCGCCTGCGCGCTGCGGTGCCTCACTGGATACAGCAACTCCGGATCGATCCGGGCCAACCGCGCCAGTGTTTGTGCATCCAGACGATCGTCTTTCTTGCGGCTCTCCCCGATCAGCCGTACCTTGCGCGCATTCGCCACGATCACTTCATGCCCCAACTCGCTCAGCAAACGACTGATCCAGGGGGAATGCGTCCCGATTTCCAGTGCGACCCGACTGTGCGGCAGCGCACCGAAGACTTCCTGCAATGCTTTCGCTGTCGTCCGCACTCGCTGCTCCAACTGGACCTGGCCGGCTTCATCCACCACGCAATACCAGCTGTTGCGATCTCCCAGATCCAATCCGATGGTCAACTTCTGCTGCGAAATATTCCTGCTCTGCGCTGCTGCTCTGGTGCTAACCTTCTTCATTGCCGGTCTCCTTTTTATCTGTGCCTTGAGCACGTCGATAACTTGGGAGCGTACAGCATCCCGTCCGGAGACCGGCCTTCTCATCCCATCTGGTTACAGAAACTGTGGAACGACGCGCCGTGTCGAGCGTAAATTGTGACATGCTCAGAATTCTGCTCTTACTACTTCTCGCATCACTGCCATCGTTTGCCCAAGAAGGATTTGGGAGAGACTTACCAGATTTGATCCGTGGGAACGAACAGTTTGGCAAGAAGCTGCTTGCGCTCGTGGACTCAGGTGCGTCCAACCGGAATATTGTGATCTCTCCTCTTTCGTTGACGATTGTCTTTCCAGAAGTGTACATACACTCGTCCGGAAGGTGGACGCGCATCTGTACGCAAGGAGATGGGTGATGCTTTTGGCTGGGGAGAGTATCCAAACCTCAGCGTTCCGGCTCGAATGTTGCTGGCCGCATTCGAGAAACCCAAGAAGGAACCATCTCAAACCAGACAGGGGTCGCAGACCCTCCGCTTCCCGCCATTGACGCCGGAACGGGTTGGACACAGGAGGCTCTACAGCGGCAAAGACACTCTGTCAGCCCGTTTCGTTAGCGACGCTCAGAAATATTACGGTGTCACGTTCAAAAGCACTGGCAGCCGGCACCCGTCGACAGCAGACGTCAAAAACGCTGGCCATGGAAATCTTTTGCCTACAACCTCGGGGCAGGACGACATCCTGATAAGCTCCGGCACTCACCTGCAGACCGCGTGGAGCGGAAATACCTTCTCGATGAGCCGACCAAGACAAGGGGGCTTCACGACTGCATCTGGAGACTTAAAGCAATCGAGATGCTGGACAGCGAACTCGTGGTTATCTCGTGTCGCAAACGCTCGCCTTGAGGGCAAGTTCTCCCAACAAAGCCGTGACGCCTATGGTGGCTATGCTCACTACCTTTCCGACGGCTCTCTACGAATAAACGGCTCTGTTTCTGACAACCTGATTCACATCCCACTGGATGTGCAGGGCGACATCGAACTCACGCTGGAATGTTGGGGGGATGTTGTTCGCATACACGGTAATTCAGTGAGAGTCGAGCTTATCGGAACTGCGAAATACGTGGAAGAATTTCACCCCAGCCAGTGATGGTTGGCGAAACATCCCCATTACGCTCAAATTCCTCCGGCAGGGGTTTTGAGTGAAACCGCCTGTTAACAACAGCTATCCGAAGTTGTCCGCCGCATCGTTCAGATTCTGCAACACTCGCCGGTGTATGATTAGTCTCGAGGATGTATTCCTTCCGCAAACTAGTCGTCTGGCTTTCTCTTGCAGCCGTAATTCTGGCCGCGATCTTGCCGGTTGCGCCCGGACTGCTTTGGGCCTTTCTCATTCCGTTGCTTTTGTTCTCGCTCCGGGCTACCGTCCTGACGGAACAAGAGCCTGAGAGCATCTTCGTTCCAAAGGCCGCCTTCGTTTCTCTTCTGCCTTCCCGCGCTCCGCCGCTCGCCTGATCCACACTCGCAGTAATTCCAGTTGAGAACCATTCGCATTTCTACCGTGCGGCGTTGCGTCACCGCTGCGGAGGATTCGTGTCAATCAAGCTCAAGTTGCGGATGCTGCTGCTCTACCTGCCTCTGCTGGCAGGTTCTTTGAGCGGGGTGCCAATGCGCCCGGAAGATATGGACCAAATAATGGAAGCCTTGAATCAGGAGAGGATCGAGTACGTCATACCAGGCGACAGCGAGAACGGTGACGATACGATCAAGGAGGTGAAGAAAGTGATTGAGGGGCGGTAGATAGACCCCACGATGGTCGAGTCTACTACAGCACAACGGCCTTACCTAACATCGCCATAGCACTCATTGTCCGCAAAAAGGCGAACAATCTCGCACGCTTGTGTAATCGCCAAATTTCGACAACCGACTATTCGCGCTCATCTGGGCGTAACGACCTGAGAGTGTTGGCTACTAGATTGAGTCCGGTTCGCCACCATTTTGGGCGACGGACGACGTGCAAAACCTTACCTGTAACACTGTTTTCCGTGACCGGGCCGAACTCCGCCGTGCGACTTAGAACCATTGCGCCTGTCGGTTGGGAGGATTGCACCGCAATACAGGTTGCCGATCTGATGGCGTATGACAGTTTCAAAGACGCGCAGCAAGGTTGGGCCGGAAAGCCTCACAGACGAACCATTGAGTTCCTGTTGAATACTGGAATGTTTAGCGGTAGATCTAGAACATTCAAAACAAGTGCCTATAAAGCTTTACGACAGGCAATAGAAGAGGGCCGAAAGATTAAGGTGGCGCAGAATGAAAACACACCAAGAGGAGTCGAAGAAAGTAACGAACTCCAAGCCGATCCCGCACATTCCGCTCCCATTCAAGGAAGTGATAGTGGACGTGCTGAAGGTGAAACCTCCAGAGGAGACACCCGAAACAAAGAATAGTAGCGAGAAAAATGGACGATGATTCCTACGATTTCGAGAACTACTCTGCCCCTAGCGGAAGCTCGATAGATGATCTTGAATCGCGGATTGAAACCCTAGAATCGGAGAAAGACACGAGCCACGCAGCGGGCGGTGGAATTCCTCTTGGGTATGGGCTTGGGATGTGCATCGCTGTCGTTCTTTCGTGGTCTAGAAACGCGAGTATTTTATGGTGTATTGCCCACGGAATTTGTAGCTGGCTCTACGTTATCTACGTGCCGCTTTCCGACTGGTACTCTTCGCACTGACGTTTCGTTGAAAAGTGTGCAGGGGAGAAAAGCCAACAATGGTAGCTATTCCGCAAACGCCGCCACCACCATCCGCCATCCCAGCTTTGTTTTTCCCACCCCATCTGCGAAACTGACGAGTGATCTTGCTGAGAGCTGACAGCTGAGAGCTGAGATTCCCCCATGGGCCGTATCCACGTCCTCTCCGAAACCGTCGCCAACAAGATCGCCGCCGGCGAAGTCGTGGAGCGGCCTGCCTCCGTGGTCAAGGAGATGCTCGAGAACTCGCTCGACGCCGGGGCTACGCGCATCAGGATCAGCGTCGAGGCTGGCGGCAAAAAGCTCATCCAGATCACCGACAACGGATGCGGCATGGTGCGCGACGACGCCATGCTCGCCTTCGAACGGCATGCGACCTCGAAAATCAAAGACGCGGAAGACCTGTTGAGCGTCGCTACGCTCGGATTCCGCGGCGAGGCGCTGCCTTCCATCGCCTCGGTGTCACGCCTCCGCCTCGAAACGCGGGCCGAAGAAGAGCCCGCCGGAACCGTAGTTGAGATCAATGGCGGCAAGATCGCCCGCGTGGAAGAAGCTGGGCTGCCCCTCGGAACTTCCATCACGGTGCGCGATCTCTTCTTCAATACGCCCGCCCGCAAGAAATTTCTCAAGTCGGAGTCCACCGAGTTGTCCCACATTGCGTCGCTGGTCACGCACTATGCGCTCGCCCATCCGGAGAAGCATTTCGAGTTGCACTCGGCGGCCAACGCCATGCTGGTCGCGCCTCCAGTGGCCGGATACAGCGAGCGCGTCTACCAGGTCTTCGGCAAAGAGACGCTCGATCAGTTGATTGCGGTCGCGTCCCGGCAACCGCTCGAGCATGTGGGATTGCCGCAGCCTCCTCCCTGGAGGCGTAAGGAAGTCGACGATGACGGCCAGCCGGTCGTGCCCGCCCCCCCGGGCGAGATGCGGATTCACGGCTTTGTCTCCAAGCCCGAGATTCAGAAGCTGAACCGCAATTCGATTTTTGTCTTCGTCAACGGCCGCCTGATCCGCGACCGCCTAGTCCAGCACGGTCTCACCGAGGCCTACCGCAACATTATTCCGCCGTCGGTGTATCCCGTCGTGCTGCTGTTTCTGGAGTTGCCGGCGGGCGAGGTGGACGTGAACGTGCATCCCTCGAAAACGGAAGTGCGCTTCCGCCAGCAGACTGTCATGCACGATTTTGTGCGCGACTCCGTGCGGGCAGCGTTGATGAAGGCGCGTCCCGTCCCCCAGTTCGTGACCGAGATGCGAGCGCACGCCACGGCCAGCACATCCTTGACGCCCGGAGCGCTGACGCCGGCGCTGACTCCGGGAGCCCAATTCCCGGAGCCGGTTCTCCATGACGGACCGCATCCGGCTTCCGGAGTTCAGTTCCCGCAAGGCGGAGAGCCCGAGCCGAGCGCCGGTTACGCTGCCCGAGGTTTCGTTTTGCAAATGCCCGCGGCTCCCCCGATCTCTGCCCGCTTCCAGTTTGAAGGCGGCATCGCAGTCGAGGCCAACGCCGCAGTCTCTCTCTCTCGCCCCGCCGACGAGATTCCCGACTACGGTTGCGCCCCGGCGCTCGATGTGAACGAACAAGAGCCGACCCTGTCGTCGCTGGGCACGCTCAGGCCCTTGGGACAAATCCGCAACTCGTTCATCCTTGCCGTAAACGAAGATGGACTGTGGATCGTAGATCAGCATGTAGCCCACGAACGCGTGCTGTTCGAACGCGTGCTGAAGCAGCGCGCAGCCCAGAAAGTCGAAAGCCAGCGCCTGCTGATGCCGATTGTCCTCGAACTCTCTCCCGCCCAACAGGCAGTCTTCACTGAAATCTCCGACGAACTTCAACACAACGGATTCGAAGCCGAGCCCTTCGGCGCCCGCAGCGTAGCCGTAAAAGTTGCTCCTGCCGGCGTAGACGCAGCCGCCGTCGAAAAAATGCTGCACGAGTTGCTGGACCAGTTCTCCCGCGAAGAGCAATCCCTCAACCTGGAAAAAATCCGCGCCCGCATCGCCGCCTCCATCGCCTGCCACGCCGCCATCAAAGTAAACATGCCCCTCGACCAGAACAAAATGCAATGGCTCCTCGCAGAACTCGCAAAAACCGACCACCCCATGTCGTGCCCACATGGGAGGCCGGTGGTGCTGAGGTATTCTGTGAAGGACATTCAGAAGGCGTTTAAGAGGATATGAGTGACTGAGCAGGAACTGCAGTTAATGCGGCGGGAGAAGTGGCGGCTGGATGGGAAACCGATCCGGACGATTGAGCAGGCGCGGGCGTTTTTGGAGGAAGTGGGTTTTTGTCTGATGTATCCGAAGCGGCCGGCGTTGCTGGCGCCTACGTTCATAGGAGCGTTTGTGGGGTCGGAGGACCGGTTGCCGGGGTGGCAGCATGCGTTCCAGGATCCGCGGGCGACGGAGGCGACCGAGTTGATGGTGCGGTTGCTGCGGGAGCGGTCGGCGTTTGAAGCGAATTTATTCGACGAGAACAACGGGTTTCTGGTGGCGGCCTCGGTGTTTCCATATTTTTATGCGCTGGTGGGAGAACGAAATCCGAAGCAGGCGCCGAAGGCTGGGTCGCGGTCCCCATATTCGGCGCTGGCATGCGACGCGTTTGAGTTGATCCGGCGGGATGGTCCAATCTCGAAGCTGAAGATGCAGGATGTGCTGGGCGGGAGCGTGTCGCTGGCGGCGCTGGATGGGGCGCTGGGTGAATTGTGGTCGAAGCTGCGCATCACGCGCGTGGACTACAAGGCGAGCGAGGGCTCGGTGTGGGACCTGCTGTATCGCTGGGCGCCGGATGCGGTGAAAGAAGGCGTGGGGCTGTCGGTGCAGGAAGCGCTAACGGCGCTGCTTTCGAAGTATCTGGATTGTGTGATCGCGATCGAGCAGGCGGACCTCGAGATATTTTTCGGGAACTTCATTGCACGATCGAAGGTAAAGGATGCGGTGAATGCCTTGCTGGCGGCGCGGGAGCTGAGCTTTGCGCATGTGAGCGGGCGGTCGATGCTGCAGATTACGCCGGAGAAAGTGGCGTTTGTTCCGGCGCCGCGGACATCTCCAGACCAATCGCGCCGGCCGGCAAAAAGCTTGAACCGCGAAGGACGCTAAGAAAAGCCGCGAAGGGCGCTAAGAGAAACGTTTGGTCCCCGGCTGCACGAACTTTCGACGCAGATCGCGCCGGTCGATTGTGTTGTTCCCAACCTGTCGTTCGTTAATACTCCGAGCCCATGCGTGCCAGGGAGCATACGCAGCGGCCCATTGTCGAGGTTCGAGTCGTCCAGGTGAACGCGCAGAGCTAGCATTTGGGACAACCAGCGGCGTCCCCACGAGAAACACCGGCGAGCCGAGGGCGGAGTGGTCGTGATGCGACCCCTTGTTGTGCATGCTTCGTCGAAATCACAGACGGATACCCCGAGGCGCGTGTTGCGTATCGTGTACGCGGCGTCCGATTCAATTGCGGCGTCGCTCGAGTTAGCGATCGCCTAGGAAATTTGTGGAAGGCACCACGTACCTCTGGGGCTAAAGCCCTGACTGAGAAAAAATCAGGTATCGCAGCGCTTAGCGCGCTGCGTCACCCAAAATCACACGTGTGGTTACAAGTGCTAACATCCTCAGCTGCGGATTCGTCTCGACGGTATCGCGGGCGGTTGGCGCCTTCGCCTACCGGGCTGCTGCATATGGGGCATGCGCGGACGTTTTGGATGGCCGCGCAACGAGCGGTGGAACGCCGTGGTGAGTTAATTCTTAGAAACGAAGATTTGGATGGGCAGCGGTGTCGAGCGGAATTTGTACGAGCCGTGATCGAGGATTTGCGCTGGCTGGGGATTTCATGGAGCGAGGGGCCGGATTGCGGCGGCGAGTTTGGTCCGTATGTGCAGAGTGAGCGGCGGGGGCATTACCTGGCGGCCTGGGATCGGCTGCGGGAGCTGGGGATGATTTATCCGTGCGTCTGCTCGCGGACGGATGTGGCGCAGGCGGCTGGGGCGCCGAATGAGGGAGAGGATGAACCGGTGTATCCGGGGACGTGCAGGCCGGGTTCGGTGCCAGGGGCCGCCGGGGTGCGCCCGGGCGGGACAGCCGAGGCGGCTGTCGCCACACGGTCCGTTCCGGGAGGAGCGAATTGGCGGTTTCGGGTGCGGGATGGGGAGGAGATCTGTTTTACGGATTTGCATTTGGGGCCGCAGCGGATGGTGGCGGGGCGTGATTTTGGGGATTTTATTGTCTGGAGGCGGGATGACGTGCCGGCTTACCACCTGGCGGTTGTGGTCGATGATGCGGCGATGCGGATTACCGAAGTTGTGCGAGGCGCGGATTTGTTGAAGTCAACGGCGCGGCAGATTCTGCTGCTGCGGGCTTTGGGACTGGCGGCGCCGGATTACTATCACTGCGACCTGGTGCGGGACGAGGCGGGTGTGCGGCTGGCGAAACGGCATGACGCGTTGAGTGTTCGGAGGTTGAGGGAGTTGGGATGGACGGCGGAGCGGGTGCGGGGTGGAGGGTAGGAACCAGCCGCCGCGTACAAAACGACGCGGTTTGGATTGCGTGCGGGGGCGGATGAGGGGGAGATCCTTCGCTGCGCCTGAAGGGCGGCTCCGCTCTGGATGACGCCGCTTTTTTTAAACGACAAACTGCACCACTAAAGTCTTCTGTCCCGGCTGTCCTGTGTCCCAGCTTGAAGGCAGGGGCGGGGGACCGTAGACTTAGAAGATGCACGCGCACTCTCATGGGGCGGGCGGTCCGACGCGGGTTCTGAAGATTTCGCTGGGCGTGACGCTCGCTTATATCGTGCTGCTGGTGGTGGCCGGGATCCGGGCCCATTCGCTGGCGCTGCTTTCTGAAGCTGGACATAATCTTTCGGATTTTCTGGCGTTGCTGCTGTCGCTCGTGGCTGTGTATTTCCAGTCGCGCCCGGCCAACTCTACCAAGACGTATGGGTACCATCGCGCGGGAGTGCTGGCGGCGCTGGTGAATGCGACGTCGCTGGTGGCGGTGTCGTTTTTCATCTTCTACGAGGCCTTTAGACGGTTGCAGCATCCGGAGCCTGTACAGGCCAGCGTGATGATGTGGGTGGCGGGTGCGGGCGTGGTGATGAATGGAGTGATTGCGCTGCTGCTCTACCGGTCGAGCCGAGGTTCGGGCGGGGACGTCAATATACGCAGCGCGCTGCTGCACGAAGTAGGCGACACGCTTTCGACAGCGGCGGTCATCGCCGGAGGCTGGGCCATCCTGGTCACGGGAAATTATTGGATTGATTCCGCATTGTCGTTCGGAATCGGCGCGTTGATTCTGTGGTCGGGCTTCGGGATTGTGCGGGAGACGCTGAACATTCTGCTGGAGGGCACGCCGCGCGGGATGAAGCTGGAGAGAGTCGCATCCGCGATACGGGCCGTCGAAGGCGTGAATGATGTGCACGATCTCCACGTGTGGAGCATTGGATCGGAAACGCATGCGCTGTCGTGCCACATTTCGATTGCTGACATTCCACCGTCGGTCAGCGAGCGCATTCTGCGCGAGGTGAAAGAGTGCCTGAACCACGATTTCCGGATAACCCACACGACCATTCAGTTTGAGCACGTGGTGTGCGAAGTGGCGCATGGGTGCGTGATTCCGGTGAGTGAGAGCGAAGAGCACCATCATCATAGTCATTAGCGGACATCATTGAGGAAACGGGATTGCGAAGATCAGGGCTCGCTGAGGAAAGCGGCAGGAGGACGTATGGAGACTCGTTCGCATTTGCTGGTGGTTGGATTACTGCTGGCCAGTTGCTTGCCGGTATTGGCTCAAGAGGAGCGGCCGCCGAAAACGGTTGGGGATTCGATCCAATTCATCTGGAAAGACGTTGAACGAGATTTTGTTGCGCTGGCAGAAGCGATGCCGGAAGAGAAGTGGAATTACAAGCCGACCCAGGGCGAGTTCAAGGATGTGCGGACATTCGGGGAGCAGGTGAAGCATGTAGCATGCGCCAACGAAGCCTGGGCGAAGAAGATCTCGGGCGAGAAGGCACCCGAACGGTGCGATCTGGGCGGCCCGAATCCGGCCAAGACGAAAGCTGAGCTACTGGCGTATCTCCGCGGGTCATTCGCCCTGATGGACAGAGTGATTGCGGACACGAACGGCGAGAACGTGTTGCATCCGAATGGAGGACCCTATTGGGGACCGAACCGGCTGTCGGCGTTGACGGCTGCCTTGTGGCACGTGTCGGACCACTACGGACAGTTGGTGGTATATCTGCGGATGAATGGGATCGTGCCTCCGGCGAGCCGGTAGGGACTAAAGCCCCATCTTTTTCCGGGCTTTGACGCGGCCCTAAAAGGGCCGCTCTTCCACGGTATTTCACGCGTTCTGAAATTGGATCGGGATCTAGTTTTGCTTTTCGTAGATTTTCCGGGCGGTTTCGAGGGTGTCTGCCTCTTCGGCGGACTTGTCGGCTCGCAGGCGGACGATTCTTGGGAAGCGGAGGGCGTAGCCGCTTTCGTGGCGGTCGGACTGCATCATATTGTTAAAGGCGACTTCAAGGACGATCTTCGGTTCGACGACCCGCCGAAATCCCTGATCTTCCAGCGTGTGCTCGAGGAACCACTGAGTCATTTGGGCGATTTCGGCGTCGGTCAGGCCGGAGTAGGCTTTGCCGATGGTAGCGAGCTGGTCGCCGTCCCAAACGGCGAAGGTGTAGTCGCTGAGGACGCCGACGCGCTTGCCGTGGCCGAACTCGACGGCGGTGACGACGACGTCGAGCGTGGCGAGTTCGCGCTTCATCTTCAGCCACGACTTGCCGCGCTTGCCGGGAGTGTAGGCGGAGTTGAGGTCTTTGATCATGAGGCCTTCGTTGCCGCGCTCCTGGGCGGAGGCGAAGAGTTGTTCCAGTTCGTCGGCAGAGGCGGCGCGGAATGAGGGAGCGCGGATGATGCTGGCCACGGCGATTTCGTCGTCGTTCCCGAATGCAAGTTTGCTTTGTCCAGCCTTGTTTTTGGCGCCTGCGTGGGGAGTTGGCGGCGCCACCAACAGTTCGTCGAGAATCTGCGAGCGTTCCCGCAAGGGACGATCGATGAGGAGTTCCCCGTTCGCGTAGAGAACATCGAAGACGAGGAAGGCGACTGGCGTTTCGCGCAGCATTGTGTCGCTGACTTTTTTTCGGCCCAGGCGCTGCTGCAGAACGCTGAAGGGGCGGGCGCGGTTTGCGGTAGAGTCCCAGGCTACGATTTCTCCATCGAGAATGGCGTGGCTGGGCAGTCCGGCGAGGGCGTCGGGCAATTCGGGGAAAGACTCGGTGATTTCGTCGCGGGTGCGAGAGAAAAACTTCACAACGCCATCGGAAACGTGGGCCTGAGCGCGGATGCCGTCATACTTGTCTTCCACAGCAGCTTGGGCGAAATAACTCAGGCCCTCGTCAGGCGACTCGACGGGGCTAGCGAGCATGAAGCCGATGGGATGGAACAGGCGCATGCGGGCGCCGGCCAGGTTGCTTTCTGAAGCGAGGCGTACCGTCTGGCCAATGTCGCCGAGGAGCATGTTGGCGCGTTGAACCTCGGCGAGGGTGGCGCCATACGCTCGGGCAATCGCGTCTTCGACCAGGCTTTCTTTCAAGCCGATGCGCAGATCGCCGGTGATGATCTTCACGATATATTTGGATTCGAGCGGGGTGGAACGCGAGAGCAGGTTGCGGACAATCGCAGCTTTCGCGGCAGGGCCGCGCGCGGCAGCGATTTGACGAAACGTCTGGCTCACCTCGAGCACGTTGAAACCGTGACCGGGTTCTGGAGGGAGAATTTCTCCGGCGACGGCTCCGAGATCACCATGGCGGCGGTAGGAAGCGGTCAAGTCGGCGTCATTTTTTCCCGACAACTCGGCGACAATCTGCCAGAGCGAGCGTCCGCCTACCTGGAGGGTGGTTTCCTCCCACGCCGGAAACGCGCGACCGGAGAGGAACACGGCCGAGACGGCGGCTTCCTCGACGGTGCGCGACTTGAGGTAGTCGGCGACGATGCCGGTATTCAGCAGTTTTTTCGTGGTGGCTGCAATCGCCTCGCATGCCGTGGCCAGTTGCTGCATCCGTGTCCGCAACCTCCTGTAAGAACGTCGTGTTTCGTCGAACGCGCGGGCCGGGAGACAGGTACCGCCTCTAACTCATAGACAGGACAGGCGCTTTCACTATTTTCCTGCCGCTAAGGCAGGGCCTTTGCCTGTGATAACCTACTATTTGATACGTGTGCCCCGGAAGGATCATCGAATAGTGGTGCGTCTACGAAATTACCTGCGATTCCTGGCTGCCGTCCAGTTGCTGCCCGCGCTTGAAAGCGGGGAGGAAACACTGGTTGGCGGACAAGCGGTGCTGGAGGGCGTGATGATGCGCTCGCCGCATGCGTGGGCGATTGCCTGCCGCAAGCCATCGGGCGAAGTGGTCACGATGAGCGAACCGCTGGAACGGCCGTCGGAGAAGCATAAATGGATGGCGTGGCCGATTGTGCGCGGGGTGATGACGCTGGGCTATGCGATGAATCTGGGGTATCGGGCGCTGCGGTTTTCGGCGAATGTTGCGATCGAAGATTTGATGCAGGAAGAAAATCCTGCGGGGACGGGCGCTTCGGCTGTCTCGCCAGCGCAAGGAGCGGCGGATTCCTCGAAGGCTGAAAAGACTTCTCCGGAGACGCGCGAGAAGGCCGCGAGCATCAGCAATTGGCTGGCCGCGGTGAATATTCTGATCTCGCTGGCGTTCTTTATATTCATGTACAAGTACATTCCGCTGCTGGCGGCGACGGAACTGAAGAAGATGGATCCGGCGCTGGGGGGACGGATCATTTTCAACCTGATAGACGGGGCGATCCGGCTGACGCTGTTTCTGCTTTTCATTTGGGGGGTGTCGCTGTGGAAGGATATTCGACGGGTGTACGAGTATCACGGGGCAGAGCATAAGACAGTTTTCGCGTTCGAGAATGGCGATCCGCTGGAGACGAGGGCGGTGCAGAAATATTCGACGTACCATCCGCGGTGCGGAACCAGTTTTCTGATGACGGTGATGCTGATCTCGATCGGGTTTTATATGCTGGTGCCGTTCACGACGTTCTGGGCGCGGTTTGCGTCGCGGATTGTGCTGCTGCCGATCATTGCGGGAGTCTCGTACGAGATTATCCGCTTCGCGGCGAAACACCGCGGGTCATTGTTCGCGCTGATGACGACGCCCGGACTGTGGCTACAGCGCATCACGACCAAGCCGCCGTCGGATGATCAAGCCCAGTGCGCGATTGACGCTCTCGACAAGGCCATGTCGCTCGAGAAGGAGCGCGGGGGCGAGTTGGTGATTGCCTAGCAATTCCCACCTTGGGACGCCGCCGCTGGTCGTTCGCCGTTAGTCGTTGGCCTCCTCTCCTGATGCTTCTAGAGTGATGTTGGAGGCGTCAACATGCCATCATCTTTTAAGGACCTTCGCGTCTGGCAAGAAGCGCTGAAGTTTGTCGTTGAGATCTACCGTACGACTGCTCGGTTTCCTAGACACGAACTATACGGCCTAAGTCAGCAATTGCGGCGGGCCGCGGTATCGATACCAAGCAACATAGCGGAGGGTAAAGGACATCGATCAGATCGCGAGTTCGGACACTTCTTGTTTCATGCGAGAGGTTCGCTTTTAGAAGTACAAACGCAAATTATGATCGCGCAGGAATTACAATACTTGCGAGTCGAAGAGGAGCGGGCGTTGTTGGCGTCAGCTGACGCAATCGGCAGGAGCCTTAACAGCCTGATCAATTCGTTGCGCGAGAGGGTAGCATGAGACGTGAGGCCAACGACCAACGACAAATGACCAACGACAATGTTTGAAAGACTGGACCAAATCGAAGCGCGGTATGACGAACTGACGAACGCGCTGGCGTCGCCGGAGATCGTAAACGACTCGGCGAGATATCAAAAGACTGCCAAGGCGCATGCGGAAATCGCGCCGATTGTGGAGAAGTATCGGGAATACAAAGATCTGAACAAAGGGATTGGGGACAGCAAGGCGCTCCTTGCCGACGAGAAAGACGCCGAGATGCGCGCGTATGCGCAGGATGAATTGAACCAACTGGAAGCGTGCGTCAAGGGTGTGGAAGAGGAGTTGAAAGTTCTGCTCCTGCCGAAGGATCCGAATGACGAGAAGAATATTATTCTCGAAATACGGGCAGGGACGGGCGGGGACGAGGCCACGCTGTTTGCGGCGGAGATTTTCCGGATGTACACGCGATATGCGGAAACGCAGCGGTGGAAGGTAGAGGTGCTGTCGTCGTCGGAGTCTTCGGCGGGCGGGCTGAAGGAAGTGATTGCCATCATCGAGGGTCACCGCGTTTTCTCTCAGCTCAAGTATGAGAGCGGGGTGCACCGGGTGCAGCGGGTTCCGGCCACCGAGCAGCAGGGACGGGTGCACACCTCGGCGGTGACGGTGGCAGTGCTGCCGGAAGCGGAAGATGTGGACATCAAGATTGAAGCCAAGGACCTGAGAATTGATACGTTCTGCTCATCGGGGCCGGGCGGGCAGTCGGTGAATACGACCTATTCGGCGGTGCGCATTACGCACATCCCAACGAATACGGTAGTCAGTTGCCAGGACGAGAAATCGCAGATCAAGAACCGCGAAAAAGGAATGCGAGTGCTGCGATCGCGGCTGTACGAAATCGAGATGGAAAAGCAGCAGTCGGCGCTGGCGAAAGAACGCAAGGCCATGGTGGGCTCGGGCGATCGCAGCGAAAAGATTCGTACGTACAATTTCCCGCAGAACCGGCTGACCGATCACCGCATCGGTTTCACCATTCATCAACTGGAGGCCGTGATGGACGGGAAACTCCAGCCCCTCATCGAAGCCCTGACCACTCATTACCAGGCAGAGAAACTGAAGCAGGAAGCCGCCAGCGTAGTGTAGGAACGATGGCCGAGAAAAAGCCAGTCTCTCCGTGGCTCCGAGGAACGTTGTACGTGGTCGCAGTGCTGTGCCTGCCAACCTTCCTGATTCAAGTGCTGAGACCGGAAGCGCTGGATCCCAAAGCGCACAGACCGACGGTTCAGACAGTAAAGTTCAGCGTTCTTTTGAAGACGGGGATTTTGTACGAATGGCTGCGGCGGAACGACTCTGCCATCGCTGAATTTCAGGAAGCGGAGCGGTATAGCGAGCAGTTGACCGACGCGAGGTATGACTCGCTGCAGAAGGCTCGCGAACGTTTGGCGGAGGCTTATCTCATGACCGGGCGGTCGTCGGATGCGGAGCAAGTCTACGCGAGAATCGTTCAATCGAGCATGGAAACCGGGGATGCGCTCGCGCAAAAAAATCACTACGCTGAGGCGATCCCAAAATACGAGGATGCTGAAAACTTCTCACAGAAACTAACCAGCAGGAAGCTCGCAGCCGTGTTCCAAGCCGAGCGGAGTTTGTCGGGCTGCCTGATGACACTCGAGCAGAATGCGGAGCTAGAGGCGGTTTACACGCGAATGCTCGGTACTCTGCAGGAGACCGGCGACCCCTACGATATCGAAATCGGAAATACATACCGAATGATGGCAATGGCGAGGTCCAAGCTCAATGACTGGGCTGGAGCTGAGGACGCACTGCTGCAAGCTGACGACGCGTACGATCAGATCATTTTTCATTTTGGACGGACCGATGACAGCCGGGTTCTTCTGGCAAAACAGCAGAAGGACTTCACCGCGTGGTATATGGCGGTCTGTTACCTCAATGAGAAGAAATATGATCGAGCGCTTTCCACGGCAGAGGATGCGTTCGAGATGCTGTCGCGTCGCGAGGGAGCACGAGATGTGCCGCTGGGTGTTTACACCGCCGGCCTGCAGGCAGCGATCGCGCTCGGCAATCGGGAGCAGATTCGAGTCTGGCAATTGCGGATGGATGATTTGCAGAATCCTGCGAGAAATCCGGAAAACTCCGGTGGCTCGGAAACGAGACCAATTCCCTGATCAGCGTTCGGTGAGTTACCTCGACGTTTGGCGCGAGGGCGAGGAGAAATATGGCTGAATTGCACTCGACACTTTCTGCAGTTCTTAGTAATCGCTACGCGACGAATGCCGGACGGGTGCGCGAACTGGCTGTGCCTGTTGCGGACGCCGAGTTCTGGAAGAAACCGTTTCCTTTTGGAAACAGCTTTGGGCATCTGGTGCTGCACCTGACGGGGAATTTGAACTACTACATTGGCGCGCAGATCGCCGGCACCGGCTACGTTCGGGACCGGCCTCGCGAATTCGCCGATCCGAATCCACCGTCGAAAAACGAAGCGCTCGAACGGTTCGATGCAGCGGTGGAAATGGTGATTCAAACCATCCGCTCCCTGACTTCCGAGGACTGGGCGAGGACCTACTCGGGCGCGGGTACGAACGCGGCGAACCGCCTGGACATGATCCTGCAGTGCGCTTCTCACATGCAGCACCACATTGGGCAGATGATCTATCTGGGGTATGAACTGCGGCGGCAGGGATAAGACCGAGCCAGGAGAGTGCTGCGGAAGCCCCGCTCTCGTGCACGAAGGGCGCGAGAAGTGAGGCACCCGGAGTGAAAAACGTCCGTGCAACTGAGAGAAGCGCTTGCGTCGGCGATTGCCCGCCTTACGGCGGAGCAGGTGCCCTCGCCGCGCCTGAACGCGGAAATGCTGCTGATGTTCACGCTGAATCGCAACCGCGCCTATCTTTACGCGCATGCGGAACGTGAGCTAACGGCGGAAGAACAATCCCGTTACGAAGCCGCGCTTGGGGAGCGGGCACGAGGAGTCCCGGCGCAATACATCACGGGACATCAGGAATTCTGGGGGATGGATCTGATCGTTACGCCTGCGGTTCTCATCCCGAGGCCGGAGACGGAGCACGTTGTCGAGGCAGTACTGCAGGCGCCGGGCATCGGGGGGCAGACTGCAGACAGAGGGTCAGGAGCGACAGCTGGGGTCCGACTCCGAGTTGCCGATGTCGGCACTGGGTCTGGCTGTATTGCGCTCGCTCTGGCGAACGAACTTCCCAATGCGGAAATTCATGCGATCGACTTATCCGCCGCGGCGCTTGAAATTGCGCGGGCCAACGCGGCGCGACTGGAACTCGAGAGCCGAATCGAGTTCCATCAAGGGGACCTGCTCAGCAAATTCGAGAAGAACTCTTTCGATGTAATCGTCTCGAATCCTCCGTACGTTGGCGAATCGGAGGAGGATCAGGTGCAATTGGACGTGCGGAAGTTCGAACCCCGGAACGCGGTCTTCGCGGGACCGACGGGAATTGAGGTGATCGCGCGGCTGATCCCGCAAGCGCAGGCCGTGCTGCGGCCGGGCGGGTGGCTGTTCATGGAAATGAGCGGCACGATCGCGAACCAGGTCCAACCGCTTCTCGAGGCGTGGGACGACGTGCGCATTATTCCCGATCTGCAGTCGATTCCGCGGGTCATTCAGGCGCGAAAGCAGCAGGGGTGAGCGAGACAGGCCGCCCAGTGCGCCATTCCACAGTATGAAAACACTATGCAAATCTCTGCGCACCTTATGCTTTTTGTTGTCTTGGGCTGTTTTGTCTTGACGGGCGGCCCCATCCGGTGGCCTACTACTACCCCAATACGGCACTAGTGTCCGGGGGATGAAGCTGGGCTGACACGAGTTCCGCGTATCCAATCCCAAATAGCTCAGCATCCGCACGAGAAAAGTTCGTAGTGAAGATCATTTTGGATAACGCTGCGAATCCGTTTTTCCACCTTGCTAAGTTGCATTCGAAGGGACTACATCTGAGCACCGAAAACCCCGAGCCCAGCGCGCCCCTGGCGCGCGGGTTTCTTTAACGATTCCCAGGAGGAAAAAATGAATCAAAGTAGAAAGCTTGCGTACACAGCGATGGTTGTGACTCTGTTTCTGTGCGCAGCGTTCCCGGCCATCGCGGCCAGCGGAGCGTTCGTCGCGCACAATACACCCAGCTATGTGAAGACGGCGAAGAATCTCGGGACGGAAAATCCGTCGAAGACGATCGAGGTGAGCGTGTGGCTGCAACCGCACAATCGCAGCGAGATGGACAAACTGGCGCGGCAGCTCTATGACAACACGTCTCCCAACTACCGTCACTTCCTGACCCGGTCGCAGATTGCGTCGCGATTTGCTCCCAGCGCCGACGAAGCCAAGACGGTGAAGGAGTTTCTGGAAGGGCAACACCTGACGGTGGTAAGAATGGGCCCTAACAATATGTTCGTGAGAGCGCGAGGCACGGTGAGCGATGTGCAGTCGGCGTTCCACGTGGTGCTGAACAAATATCAGGTTCGCGGCAAGGTCATCCGGGCCAACGATCGCGATCCGTATATCGACGGAGCAGCTGCGCCGCTGGTGCGGTCGGTGTCAGGACTGGATAGCGGGCAGTATGAACATCCGGCGATGTCGCGCCCGACGCTGCCTGGGCAGAAACCCGCCACGAACGTGAAGGCTGCGGTGAGCGCAGCAACAGCCGATGATTTCTTCGGGAACAACTGCTTCAACGGCACGGAAACGGACGTGTTTTCGAATAACGCCAACGGTTCGTTGCCGGTCGCGACGTACAAGGGGAATCACCTGAACCTGCAAAGCCTGACCAGCGCGGGCTGTGGCTACACTCCGCCGATGATCCAGGCTGCGTACAATCTCAGCGGGCTGTACGCCGAGGGATTTGACGGAACGGGCCAGACCATCGGGATCATCGACTGGTGCGGCTCGCTGACAATTCAGAACGATGCGAACGCGTTCTCGGCGCAGTTCGGGTTGCCGGCGCTGACCTCGTCGAACTTTGCCATCACCTACATCCCGGCGCCAAGCCTTTGCGAATCCACGGATCAGGTGGAGATCAACATTGACGTCGAGTGGGCGCACGCGGTTGCCCCCGGCGCGAACATCAACCTCATTGTTCCGCCGTCGGCGACGTTCCTCGACGTGGACGACGCGGAGTTCACAGCGGTGACGTACGGGTTGGCGAACGTGATTTCGGGCAGCTACGGCTCACCGGAAGAATTCACCCCGCAAACCATCCTGGACACGGAAAACCTGATCTCGGAAATCGGGGCGATCTCGGGAGTCTCGACGAACTTCTCTTCCGGCGACAGCGGCGACTTCTCGTTCGACTTTATCCCACCAACGGTGAGCGCTCCAGCGGATTCTCCGTGGGCAACGTCTGTGGGTGGCGTAACGCTGGCGCTGAATGCGGACAACTCGATCGCATGGCAGGCCGGGTGGGGAAACAATGAGACTCTGGTGGCCGAGACCGGGTTCGTAGCCGATCCCCCGGGCAGCGAAGCTTTCGGTTTCATCGGCGGCTCGGGTGGCGGTCCCAGCAATTGCGCCAACCAGAGCGTTGATCCCAATACCGGTGAGATCACGTGCCTGGGCGGCTTCCCCAAGCCGAGGTACCAGCGGAACCTTCAAGGGAATTACCGCCAGGAGCCGGACATTTCATGGCTGGCGGACCCGTTCACCGGAGCCGTAATCGCGATCTCGATTCCTGGCCAAGTTCCGGCCCTGGTTTGGCAGGTATGGGGAGGAACGAGCGTGGCGGCCCCGATGTTCTCTGGCCTGTGGGCGATTGCGAACCAGGAAGCTGGAGCGCCCCTGGGCGCGGCGGCTCCGTACTTGTATACGTTGCCGACGGGAGCAGTGTTCGACATCGTTCCTGTGGGTTCGAGTGGCAACGTCAAGGGCTCGATAGTGGATGCTTCGGGCACAACGGCCTACAACTCGAATGCGATCATGGGCGGCTTTGCGCCGGGCAAGTTCGTCACCGCGTTGTGGGATTATCCTAGTTTGCAATACACGTCGCTCGTCCTCTCATTCGGGACTGACTGTGGGACGGCCGACGGTTTTGGCTTTATCACGCAGTGCAACCAAACTACCGCCCTGCATACCAAGCAGGGTTGGGATAACGTCACCGGAGTGGGAACGCCGAACGCGAAGGTGTTCGCCGATTCCTTCCATCCAGCGGCTGCAGTAAAGAAGTAAACGGCTGAAGCGATTCAGGGCCTCCACTGCCGAAAGGCAGTGGAGGCTTTTTGTTTGGCTTTCGCAAGGGAGTGTGCTGGTTGGGCCGCGGGAATGCTGGAAGAGTTTACCGTCGCGCGGTTGCGGGCTGAATCTCGTCGACGTCAATGATGTCGGTGGGATATTTCCCGGTATAGCAAGCGGAGCAGTAGGAGATTTTCTCACCTTCACCGCAGGCTTTCTTGAGGCCCTCGAGGGAAAGATACGCGAGCGAATCGGCGCCGATATAGTCGCGAATCTCATTGATGGATTTATTGGCAGCAATGAGCTGCTTTTTCGAGGGCGTGTCGACGCCGTAATAGCAAGGTGAAATCGTCGGGGGACAAGAGATGCGCATGTGGACCTCTTTGGCACCGGCGTTGCGAATCATGCGGACAATCTTGCGGCTGGTGGTGCCGCGGACGATGGAGTCATCAATGAGTACGACGCGGTTGCCCTGGAGCAGGGAGCGGACGGGATTCAGCTTCAGCTTCACGCCGAAGTCACGGACGCTCTGGCTGGGCTCGATGAAGGTGCGGCCGACGTAATGATTGCGGATCAAGGCGAAGCGAAAGGGGATTCCGCTCTCGGCTGCGTAGCCTACGGCAGCGGTGACGCCGGAGTCGGGGACGGGAACCACGAGATCGGCGTCCACGCCAGCTTCCCGGGCGAGTTGGCGTCCGAGTTCTTCGCGGCTGGTCTGCACGGCGCGGCCGAAGACGATGCTGTCAGGGCGGGAGAAATATACGTGTTCGAAGATGCAACTGGATTGGGGAGCGGCAGTGGAATAGAAACGCGAACTCACTCCCTCGGGGCCTACGACGATCAACTCGCCGGGGTTCACGTCGCGCACATACTCGGCGCCAATCAGATCGAAGGCGCAAGTCTCGGAGGCAAAGACGATGGTGTCATGCTTCTGGCCTTCCAGCGCCGCGATACGGCCCATGGCGAGGGGGCGGAAGCCGCGCGGATCGCGGACCGCGAAGATGCGGTCGTTGCTCATCATCACGAGCGAAAAAGCTCCCTCGACGCGGCGGAGGGCGTCGGCCATGGCTTCGGGGAGGGTGTGCTCTTTGGAAAGCGCGATCAGGTGAACGATTACCTCGGTATCGCTGTTGGTCTGGAAAATCGAGCCCTGACTTTCGAGGCGGGCGCGGACCTGCTGGGCGTTGATCAGGTTTCCGTTGTGCGCGACGGCAATCGAGCCTTTGTTCGATTGAACCAGGATTGGTTGCGCATTCAGGAGCGCGGAGTCTCCGGCGGTGGAGTAGCGGGTATGGCCGATGGCGAGCGAGCCGCGCATTTTGGCGAGGACATCCTCGGTGAAGATGTCTGCGACCGATCCCATGGCTTTGTGCGCGCGCGAAGTCAGGCCGTCGGAGGTGACAATGCCGGCCGATTCCTGGCCGCGATGCTGCAGCGCGTGCAGTCCGAGGTAAGCGAGTTTCTCCGCCTCGGGATGGGCAAAGATCGCCACTACGCCGCACTCATCATGAAATTTGTCGGAAATTAACATTGTTCGCCTTCTCTTAGCTTGAACGCGCACAACGACTGCGAGATTCAGTTCGCTGCGGCCAACCCCGGATCGGTTCTCAGCGCTGACTCCAGCGCGCTCTCGTAGGCAAGCGTTCAACTCCGAAACTCGCGACTGATACGACTGGCTTGCCATCGAGTGATATTTCCAGCCGGTCAGGAATCGTTTCTCCGATGCACCTCGGCGGCGATCCCATGGATTTCGGCTACGTGTTGGATTCGCGAGACGCTGGCTGGGTCGCAAGAGATCAGGATCCGGCTGGCATCTTCGCCAAACAGCGCAAACTCCGCGGGAAGGCCGCCAGAGGCGATATTTACGCGCGCACCCAGGCCCTTGGGGAATGTTTTTTCCGCCAGCGCGACCGCCATGCCACCGTCCGCGCAATCGTGGACCGAATCCACCAGTCCCTGCTGAATCAGTTCGATCACGGCCTTCTGCAGCGCGGCTTCCTTTTCCAGATCGAGTTCCGGCGGATATCCCCACAGCGTGCCCAGAATTTCCTTCGCGTATTCGGAAGAGCCGAACTCGCTCTCCGCATCGGTGATATCGCCTGCTTCGCCGGCGCGCAATAGCACGATCGTGCGTCCGGCAGCGGCGAAATGCATCTTCGCGGCCTTGTGCACGTCGTCGAGAATGCCGACGACCCCGAGCACCGGCGTGGGATAAATGCCTTCGCCCAGCGTCTCGTTGTAGAAGCTGACGTTGCCGCCGGTGATGGGAATTTCCAGTTCCTCGCAAGCCTTCGTGATGCCGTCGATGGTTTGCGAAAACTGCCACATGATGTGCGGCTTTTCGGGATTGCCGAAATTCAGGCAATTGGTGGCGCCCACCGGAGTTGCGCCCGAGCACGCGACTTTGCGCGCCGCCTCGGCGACGGCGTGCATGGCGCCGAGGCGCGGATCGAGATAGCACCAGCGCCCGTTGCCATCGAGCGCCATGGCCAGACCGCGCTGCGGAGCCACTTCGATGCGGATCACGCCGGCATCGCCCGCGCCCGGAGCTTCGACGGTGTTGGTCTGCACCATGTGATCGTATTGCTGCCACACCCAGCGCTTGCCGCAAATGTTCGGGCTGGCGAGCAACCGCTTCAGAGCTTGCCGTGCAATCGACGACTGCGCCGAGTTTGATGTGATCCGGCATCTCGCGCGGAACGGGCGGCTCCCAGCGCGCGAGTGGACGCTTGTACAGCGGGGCATCGTCGGTAAGCGCCTGGTTCGGAATTTCGGCGACGACTTTGCCGTGCTGCGAGCACGCGCAATTTGTTGTCGGTGGTGACCTTGCCGACTTCGACCGCATCGAGTCCCCACTTTTCGAAAACGCGGAAGACTTCGTGCTCGCGGCCTTTTTGCGCCACCAGCAGCATGCGCTCCTGCGATTCGCTGAGCATGATCTCGTAGGGAGTCATGCCGGTTTCGCGCTGCGGCACGCGGTCGAGTTCGATCTCGATGCCCACGCCGCCGCGGCCGCCCATTTCGCAAGTCGAGCAGGTGAGTCCGGCGGCGCCCATATCCTGAATGCCGACGATCGCGCCGGTCTGCATGGCTTCCAGACAGGCTTCGAGCAGAAGCTTTTCCAGGAAGGGATCGCCGACCTGCACATTGGGACGCTTCGCTTCCGAAGCTTCGCTGAATTCTTCGCTGGCCATGGTCGCGCCGTGGATGCCGTCGCGGCCGGTCTTCGCGCCGACGTAGATCACCGGATTGCCTTCGCCCGGCGGCCTTCGCATAGAAGATTTCGTTCTTGCGAACCAGGCCGAGAGCGAAGGCGTTCACCAGCGGATTGCCGGAGTAGCAAGGCTCGAACTTGGTTTCGCCGCCGAGGTTGGGCACGCCGAAGCAGTTGCCGTAGGAGGCGACGCCGCTGACCACGCCTTCGAGGACGGAATGATTCTTGTGGATTTCCGCTTGATCGGCGGAGCTGTGGCGCTGGTCGCGACGGCCGAGGCGCGGTGCGCCCGGGGACTGCGTGATGGGACCGAAGCGGAGCGAATCCATCACCGCGACCGGCCGCGCGCCCATGGTGAAAATATCGCGCAGAATTCCGCCGACGCCGGTGGTCGCGCCCTGAAACGGCTCGATGAATGAGGGATGATTGTGCGATTCGATCTTGAAAGCGCAAGCCCAGCCGTCGCCGATGTCGATGATGCCGGCATTCTCGCCCGGACCCTGCAGCACGCGCTTGCTGCGCGTGGGCAGGCGCTTCAGATGCACGCGCGACGACTTGTAGGAGCAGTGCTCGCTCCACATCACGCTGAAGATGCCGAGTTCGGTGAGGGTAGGCTCGCGCTCGCCGAGAAGTTGCTTGATTTTCTCGTACTCCTCGGGCGTGAGGCCGTGCTGCCGGAGGGTCTCCGGAGAAAAGGCAGAGGTTAAGGAGGTGGCCATGGGGAGAGCTTCTATTGTCGCATTTGGGGCGCAGGAGGGTAGCGATTGACGCGATTTTTGCCCGGCTGACGAAATCCTTACCCTTTCGCTGGTCGAGCAGGCCGTGCCAGTGCGACGAGCGGAGCTCTTCACGATGAGTCTGCTACGATTCGTAGATGAAATCGATCATTGTAGGCACGGCCGGGCACATCGACCACGGGAAAACCGCGCTGGTCAAGGCGCTGACCGGGATCGATGCCGACCGGCTGGAAGAAGAGAAGCGGCGCGGCATCACCATCGATCTGGGCTTCGCGCACATGGATCTTGCCGGGCGCTGGACGGCGAGACGCTGCGGCTGGGCTTTGTGGACGTTCCGGGGCACGAGCGCTTTGTGCGCAACATGCTGGCCGGAGTGGGCGGGATCGACCTGGTGCTGCTGGTGATTGCGGCCGACGAATCGATCAAGCCGCAGACGCGGGAGCACTTCGACATCCTGCAATTGCTGGGCGTGCAGCGCGGGATTACGGTGCTTACCAAGTCCGACGCGGTGGATGCAGAGACGCTCGACGTCGTGCGGCTGGAAGTGGAGGAATTCCTGCGCGGAACGTTTCTGGAGGCGCCCGAAGTCGCCGATCGTCGCCGTGAGCGCGCTGACTGGCGCGGGGCTGGACGATCTGAAGCGGGCGATGGTCGCGGCCGCGGCGCGAGGTGCAGCCGCGTGATTCCGCAGGCACTGGCGCGGTTGCCGATCGATCGCGTATTCACCATGAAGGGATTTGGCACGGTGGTTACCGGAACGCTGGTCGCAGGCACGATTCGGCGCGAAGAAGAACTGGAAGTGTTTCCGACCGGCCGACGGGTGCGCGTGCGCGGAGTGCAGGTGCACGGACAGACGGCCGAAGCGCGCGATTGCCGGGACAACGAACCGCGCTGAACCTGGCCGGCGCGAGCACGAAGACCTGACGCGAGGAATGACGCTGGCGCCGGCCGACGACCTTCGTAACGACGCGGCGGGTGGATGTGCGGTTGAATCTGCTGCCGTCGGCGCCGCGTCGCGCTGAAAAACCGGACCAGGGTGCACTTTCACTCCAACACCATGGAAACGGTGGCGGAAGTGAGTCTGTATGGCGAGACAGCAAATCGCACCGGGAGCAGAGGCATTTGCGACAGCTAACCCTGCCGGAAGCGACGCTTTTGTTGCCTGGAGATCGGTTCATCATTCGGCAGTTTTCTCCCGTGGTGACGATTGGCGGAGGCGTAGTGCTGGATGCGGCGCCGATTCTTAGCCCGAAAGACGTGCGAAAACTCGAAAGAGTCGCGGGGGCTCCGGTCGCCGCGTTTTTGCAGGTTCTGCAGACTTTCGAATCCAACCAGCATCGAGCGATTCTCATGACGCGAGTGACCCGGCGCGGTAAAGGGGGCTTGACCCTGGCACGGGCAGTCGCCGAAACCGGTTGGCGTCGGGACGAAATTGCGAAACACGCCGCGGCGCTGGCAGCGGAGAAGCTGCTCGTGCGGTTCCAGGATCGGATGTTCGCAGAGTTCGAATTTGGCCTGGCCCGGCAAAGCCTGTTGGACGCGGTCTCCGCTTTTCATAAGAACGATCCGCTCAAAGGGGGTAAGGCCAAAGGAGAAATGCAGGACGAGATGACGCGCGTTGTTGAAATGGCTCCGGAGTTGTTCGAGGCTGCGCTGGCTTATCTGATCAAGGAGAAGAAGATCGAGGTCGCTGGAGACTTGGTGCGACTGGCGGGCCACGGCGTGGTCATGAAAGACGAGGAAGCCGAGTCGAAGAAGACAATCGAAGCGGCATTTGCGACGGCAGGATTGAAAGTTCCGGGGCTCCATGAGGTGGTCGCGGGTCTCAAAGTGGATAAGATTCGAGCGCAGAAAATTGTAACGCTGTTGTTGCGCGACAAGGTATTGATCAAAATATCCGACGAACTGGTGTTTCATCGCAGCGCGCTGGAGGAATTGCGCAGGCTGGTCGCGGCCCAGAAGTCGAAGTCTTCGAGGATGGATGTGGCGACGTTCAAAGAACTGACGGGCGTGAGCCGCAAGTATGCCATCCCGCTGCTGGAATATCTGGACCGGGAACACGTGACGAAGCGCGTGGGGGATGCGCGGGAGATTCTATAGGTATTTGGGATCATTCACTGTAACTTTTCCTTAGATCTTCATCTTCCGGGAACTCCACTTCCAGGCCCAGGGGATCGGTGAAGCGGTTGGTCAGGTTGGCGAGGCCGGTGAGCAGGTGGATATCCACGATCTCCGGTTCCGAGAATTGCTTCTTCAGCGGAGCGAAGTCAACGTCGGTGATGTCATGCGGAGTGCGCGTTAATTTTTCGGTGTACACGAGGGCAGCGCGCTCTTTCTCGCTGTAGCGCGAGAAGTCCCCTGCCTTGAGTGCGGCCCAGTCTTCTCCGGTAAGGCCTACACGCTTTGAAGATGCCAAGTGGTGTTGGGTACAGTAGTGGCATCCGTTGATGAGCGAGACGAGGATATAGATGAGTTCGTAGAGCTTGCGATCGAGCGAGCGGCCGACGCTGGCGTAGAAGCTTAGAAAATTCTTAAGCATCTCGGGGCGATGAGCGAGAGCTTTCTGCGCATTCCCGGGCTTGCCGCGAAGCATCTTCTCGTAGATTTCCTTGACCTCGGGGCTTGCGGATTCGATATCGATCAGGCTGATGCGGGCCATTTCAATTCTCCCAGACTAGAAGTCGCTGTTTGTATGATCGCAGATTGGGAGGAGTTCTGCCGAGGGGCGAGGTGAACGGATTCAAGAAAAAGGGTACTTCCGCCGATAGCCTCAGTGATGAAATACCGGGCGATGAGAGCGGTCGTATTGGGGATCGCGTGCGGCGTGTTGGCGGGTTCCGCCCAGGTGGGGGGAGATGCCGACGCTGCGTCGAGAGTGATTGCGCTGGAAAACGCGTGGAGCCGAGCGGCTGAAGCCAAGGACCTGAAGGCGCTAGACGAGATTCTCGACGATGAATTCGTGTATGTGAGCTATGACGGAAGGGTGATGACGAAGGCAGAGATTTTGAAAGATGTGAAGGAGTCTGGTGTGCAGCAGATGCTGGCACAATCGATGGTGGCGCGTGTTCACGGAGGCGCGGCAATTGTAACCGGGACTTACCGGATGAAAGATGTGGTGCGGGGAAAACCAATTACGCGGCAAGGTCGATTCGTAGACACGTGGCTGTATAAGAACGATCGATGGGTCGGCATCGCAAGCATCACCACGCCAAGCGAGTGAGGGAAAGAGGCTCCGGGTGGAAAGCAGATTTATGAAAACAGTCGGGGTGTTGTTGATTCTGATATGGGTGACGTCCGAGGTGGTCGCCGGACAACAGGGGCCTGAGGGAGACGCAGTAACAGTGATTCGGGCGCTGGAGCGCGAATGGGTTGAGGGGCAGTCGCGCAACGACATTCGCGCCCTCGACCTGATTTTCGACAACGCCTTGGTGTATGTGGAATATGGCAAGTTGGTGACAAAGGGAGAATACCTGTCGAGAATCAAGAGGGCGGGTCCGGAAGTCAGTGGCATCGAGATGGGGCCGATGACGATCCGCAGATTTGAGAACACCGCCATCGTGGTTGGAACCTACAGTGAAAGAGAGAGGAGCAACGGGCAGTTTCGGGTGAAGCGGTGGCGGTTCATCGATACCTGGGTGTACAAGCAAAATGGGTGGGTGCTCGTCGGCGCTGCGGGGGCGCCGCTGTCGAGGTGAACGTACAATTCGCGGACGCCACCGTGGCGGCGCATCTGGGGCGCAATAGTTTTTTCTCGGCATAGGAACAGGTACTTGCATGCCTCTCACCGCGCTCTTAGAGTGCGGACAGGGGAACAAGAGCAACGACCGAGGCATGCCATGAAACGCACCGCGATTGTAGTGATCTTCGTTTGTATGACGGCGTGGGCCACGGGCCAAACCGATGGCGAAGCGGCCACGAAGTCGAAAATCGTCGCCCTTGAGCAGCTGTGGAACCAGGCATACAAGGCCGGGGACACGAAGGCTCTGGATTCCATTCTCGACAGTGCAATCGTGCTGGTGAACGACGATGGTTCGGTGCAAACGAAAACAGAATTTCTGGCGAGCGTGAAAGACAGCCTGGCGCAACCAAGTTCTCAGCAGCAGCAGGTCGCTCCGGAATCGTTGAGCGTCCACGTGTTCGGCACGGCGGCCATTGCTACTGGAGTGATGCGAGTGAAGGGCATCGAGAACGGCAAAGCCTACACCCGTCGTGAGCGCATTGTGGATACATGGGTCTACAAAGGCGGAACCTGGGTCTGCGTCGGCACGAATGCCACGCCACTGAGAGCAGGAGCCTGCTCAGTTCCCCACCCCTGAAATGCTTCGAATTCGACCAGCCACTCTTGATGACGCGGCGCTGCTGTGGAAGATGATCCGCGACTTGGCGGAGTTTGAGCGCGAACCTGAGTCCGTCACCATCACGGAGGAAAGCCTGGTGCGGGATGGATTTGGGGAGAATCCAAGATTTCGCGCATTGATTTCCGAGTGGGACGATCAAGTCGCGGGCTACGCTGTTTTCTGGGAATACTATTCGACCTGGGCGGGGCGCGGGATGTTTCTGGAGGATTTGTTCGTGCGCGAGTCGTTTCGAGGGCGAGGAATTGGCACGGCTTTGCTGACGGCGGTGGCGCGGATTGCAGTCGAGGAGCGGTGTTATGGAATCCACTGGGAAGTGCTCGACTGGAATGAGAATGAGAACGCGATCGAGATGTATAAGGCGCTGGGAGCGGAGTTCCGCGATCAATGGCGGCCAGTGCTGCTGACTGGCGAAGCACTGCGGCGGCTGGCGGAGAAGGCTTGATGAAAACGAAGAACGCCAACGCGGAGGAGACGATTCGTCTATTTACGACACAGGCGCAGTGGGCGGGGTGGCTGGAAAAGAATCACCGCAAGTCTGAGGGGTTGTGGTTGCGGCTGGCGAAGAAAGGATCGCGCCTACGGTCGGTGAACTATGGCGAGGCCCTGGAGATCGCTCTGTGTTATGGATGGATTGACGGGCAGAAGCGAGGCGAGAGCGAGCAGACGTGGCTGCAGCGGTTCCTGCCACGTTCGGCGAAGAGCATTTGGTCGAAAATTAATTGCGGGAAAGCGACTGCGCTTATCGCGGGCGGTGACATGAAGGCGGCCGGGCTTGAGGCAGTTGAGGCGGCCAAGAAAGATGGACGGTGGGACGCTGCGTATGACTCCCCGAAAGCGGCCAAGGTTCCTCCGGATTTTCGAGCGGCATTGGAGGAGAATCCGCGGGCGCGAGATTTTTTTGCCGCTCTGGATGGGGCGAACCGGTATGCGGTGCTGGTCCGCATTCAGACGGTGAAGAAGGAAGAGACGCGCGCTCGAAAGATCCGGGAGTTTGTCGAGATGCTGGAGAGGCACGAGAGAATTCACGAGCCGAGGAAGAAGCGAAGCTCAAAGTAATCATGGCGACAATCAAGATTATCGGAGCTGGGCTGGCCGGGTCGGAGGCGGCGTGGCAGTGTGCGAGGCGAGGAGTGGATGTGGAGTTGTTCGAAATGCGCCCGGTGAGGACGACACCTGCGCATCAGACGGCGGATTTTGCAGAACTCGTGTGCTCGAATTCGTTGAAATCGGACAGTGAGAATACGGCTCCGTGGCTGCTGAAAGAAGAGATGCGGCGGGCGGGATCGTTGCTGATGGAAATTGCGCGCGAGTGCGCGGTTCCGGCGGGGCATGCGCTGGCGGTGGATCGCGTGACGTTCGCAGCGCGCGTGACGGAAGCGATCTCGCGCGAGCCGCGGATTGCGGTGCGCCGGGAAGAAGTGACCGTCGTGGACGAAAAGAACCACGTCACCATTGTGGCGACGGGGCCGTTAACTTCGGAGTCGCTGGCTTCCGAGATTGCACGGCTGAGCCACGGTAGAAACGAATCACAGCTTGAGCGGGCGGAAGGACACGATCCACACCTTTATTTTTACGACTCCATCAGCCCGATTGTGGAAGCCGAGTCGATTGACATGTCGCGCGTGTACATGGCGGCGCGGTACGACAAGGGGTCCGCGGATTACATCAACTGTCCGATGACTCGCGAGGATTACGAAGGCTTTGTCGGTGCATTGCTGGCGGCCCAGTCAGTCGAGGAGCGCGAGTGGGAAAAGCTGAATTATTTCGAAGGGTGTCTGCCCATCGAAGAGATCGCACGGCGTGGCCGGGATACGCTGCGCTTCGGTCCGATGAAGCCGGTGGGTCTGATCGACCCGCGCACGGGCAAGATGCCCTACGCCGTGGTGCAGTTGCGGCAGGAAAATCTGCGGGCGGATTCGTACAACCTGGTGGGATTTCAGAATCATTTGAAGTTTGGCGAGCAGGCGCGGGTGCTGCGTCTGATTCCGGGGCTGGAGAATGCGCGGTTCCTCCGCTACGGGCAGATTCACCGCAATACCTACATCAATGCCCCGACCTTGTTGCGGAGACGCTGCAGATGAAGGCGCATCCGCAGGTTTTCTTTGCGGGACAGATTTGCGGAGTCGAAGGATACGTGGAGTCGATTGCGACCGGGCTGTTGGCCGGAATCCATGCCGCCGCACTGGCTTGCGGTAGCGGGATTGCCGCCGCTCCGCGGGCTTCGGCTTTTGGGTCGCTTACGCATTATGTGACGCATGCCGAGGCGAAGAACTTTTCAGCCGGCGAATATTACGTTTGATTTGCTGCCTGCTGCTGGAGAAGAAGATTCGCGACCGAAAAGAGCGGCATCGCCTGCAGTGTGAACGGGCGCTGCGGGAATTCGAGGCGTGGGTGGATCAGGTTGGGGTGAGTCCGGTCCGAGCCTGAAATGCAGGGATCGCAAAGTCGGGTCTGAACAACACACCTGCATCCCGTCCGCCCGGGTTGTTTCGATACGAGCCATTTCCGTGGACGATTTTTTGCAACAAACTGGGCCCTGGCTGCGTATCTGACACTCAGAGGCCGGGGGGAATGACCTTCCGTGGGCGGCCGCGTCCAACCTGCGATGACGGTGCGCGATCTCATCTTCGACGTGCTGCGGACCTTGTGGTCCCACAAGTTGCGGGCGTTTCTCACCATGTTCGGGATCGCGTGGGGAATCGTCTCGATTGTTCTTATGGTGGCGGCGGGCGAAGGCCTGCGCAAGGGGCAAGAAGAACAGGCCCGGAACCTGGGCAAAGACGTGATGATTGTTTTCCACGGGCGCACCAGCCTGCAGGCGGGCGGAACTCACGCCGGGCGCGTGGTGCACTGGGAGGATCCGGATGTGGCGGTGGTGCAGGCGGAGTCACCGGACTGCGAATATGCGATTCCGGAACTCGAGCAGAACGACGTGCGCACGCACTCCAATTTCAACAACGCGGCGTTCACAGTGACAGGATCGTATCCGCAGTTTGGCTACATTCGCAGCCTCGATGTGGGAGCCGGCCGTTTCTATGACTGGGATGACATGCGCGAGGCCAGGCGCGTGGCGTTTCTCGGCTCGGACGCAGCCAAGCAATTATTTCCGGGGCGCAATCCAGTGGGCGACTCCATCTATCTGAACGATTTTCCTTATACCGTGATTGGAGTGATGGCGAAGAAGAAGCAGGACTCCAGTTACGACGGCTGGGATGTGAACAAAGTCTTCGTGCCGTTTGCGGCGATGCGGCGCGATTTTCCCGACAAGCCTCCGGGGACGAACTCAACGTTTCGATCAACTGCTGGTGACGCCGAAATCGGTGGACCAGCATGCCGCTTGCAAACACGAAGTGCGCGTGGCGCTGGCGCGCATGCATCGCTACGATCCCAACGACAAGGAAGCGTGCCCGATCTGGGATACGGTGCAGGAGGCGCAAGCTTTCAAGACCATGACCGATGGCATGAAGTTTTTTCTGGGCGCGGTGGGGATTGTGACGCTGCTGCTGGGCGGCATTGGCGTGATGAATGTGATGCTGGTCGCGGTGCGGGAGCGGACGCGGGAGATTGGAGTGCGCAAGGCGATTGGCGCACCGGCAGGGACGATCCTGCGGCAATTTTTTATTGAGGCGCTGATCATCGCTTTGTTGAGCGGAGGAATCGGGCTGGGAGTGGCTTTTGGTTTTTGCGCGCTGGTGAACATGCTGCCGATGCCGGATTTCTTTGCGGGGCTGATTCCGAGTTGGAGTTCGGGGCTGATTGCCGCGGGGCTGCTGGGAGCGATCGCGGTGGGAGCGGCGCTGTATCCGGCCCGGCGGGCGGCGTCGATCGATCCGATTGAGGCGCTGCGGTATGAGGCGGGAGGATAGAAGAGCGTTCAACCACGACGCACACGATGCGGATTTTTCGAAGATGCTGATTGAAATCATTCTCGAAGCCTGGATCGCGCTGAAGCGCAACGTCACGCGCAGCTTCCTCACCATGCTGGGCATTGTGTGGGGCATCGCGACGGTTACGCTGTTGATCGCATACGGCAGCAGCTTCCGCAGCGTTCTGGTGCATGGATTTGACGCCTTCGGCAAGAGCGTGGTGATCTGCTGGCCGCAGCAGACCAGCGAGCAACCGGGCGGCCAGCGCGCGGGAAAGAAAGTTGTTCTCGAGCAGGCCGATCTGGACATGGTGAAGGCGACGGCGCCGCTGGTGAAACATGTCTGCCTGGAAACCGTGAGGCGCCCGGGGATTGCCTATGGCGACCGCATGGTGGGAACGGCGCCGGTGCGCGGAGTTTGTCCTGAGTATGGCGAGATGCGGAACGAAGTTCCGTCGGAGGGCCGCTGGATTAACGCCGAAGATGAACTGGAACGACGGCGCGTGATCTTTCTGGGCGGACGGCTGAAAGAGCAACTGTTCAGCGGCCGTCCGGCAGTGGGCGAGACGGTGCAAGTGTCGGGCGTGCGCTTCACGGTGATCGGCGTGATGGCGCGGAAGATTCAACTCAGCAATTATTTTTCGAGCGACGATGAGTCGTCGTGGATTCCTTACTCGGCGGCGGGAGATTTGTGGAACACGCGTTACGCCGCGGTGATGGTGTTTGAACCGATCGCTCCGCAGTTTGAGAAGAAGGCGATGGCGCAGGTGCTGGCGGCGGTGGCCACGCGGCAGAATTTCTCTCCGACCGATCCCAAAGCATTCCAGATGTTCGGGCGCGACGAATTTCGTCCGGTGATCGATGCGCTGACGATTGGATTGCAGGTGCTGCTGACCTTCATTGGGACGCTGACCCTGGGTATCGGCGGCGTGGGCGTGATGAACATCATGCTGGTGTCGGTGGATGAGCGCATTCGCGAAATCGGCCTGCGGCGGGCGCTGGGCGCGCGCAAACGGCATATCAAGCTGCAATTTCTGGCGGAGACGTTGCTCATCATGCTGCTCGGCGGCGCGATCGGCGTGCTGCTCTCCTATCTGATCGCGTGGGCCGTGGGCACGCTGCCGATGATGGGGCCGCTGTTTGAAGATGATTCCGGGCAAGGCGACATTCATCTTCGCATCTCGATGATGACGGTGACCCTTTCCGGAGCGGTATTGCTGCTGGTGGTGTGATCAGCGGCTTGGTGCCGGCGATGCGGGCGTCGAAGCTCGATCCTGTCGAAGCCTTGCGCTACGAGTAGTCAATGGTTGAGCTGGTTGCGGGCGACAGAATAAGCGCGCGATCCTTCGCTTCGCCTGAAAAGCGGCTCCGCTCAGAACGGCGCCGCTGCACCAGATCTAAGGCTGCATCGCTTACCGGTAGAACAATTTGCAATATCTCACGCCTAAAATTGATTTGCTCCACGCGCAGGTTCTCAGTACCTTGCTGCTGAGGCATTTTTTAGGCGAGGTGCACTTTGCCGATTTCCGCTGTGGATACGATCTCGCTCGCCTTCCAACACACCAAGCGGCAGCTTCTGACAACCGTTTCGCTTCTGGCAGTGGACCCGGCTGGCGCTGGTGGGGTTGCTGGCGGGGGAAATGGGCTCCAGCTTTAATCTGCGGGTTCCTTCGAAGTTCAATATCCCGCGCCAGCCCGGACCTTCGCGATCGTTTCTGGCGCAAGATTTCCCGAAGATCGATTCTGCAACTATTGCCGCACTCGGCGCACTCATCGCAGTCTTGATCGTCGCGGGTTTTGTATTCCTGATCGTGATGATGTACGTCAGCAGCGTGATGCGGTTCATCCTGTTCGACAGCGTGCTGGCCAAAGAGTGCCACATCCGGCAGGGATGGAGCCGGAGGCAAGGTCCGGGCTGGCGATATTTCTTGTGGCATCTGGGCTTTCTGGTGGCCACGCTGGTTGTGGCAGCGGTGCTCCTGGGAATTCCCGCCCTGTTTGCCTTCGCGATGGGATGGTTTAATGCGCCGCGCGAGCATTTAGTACCGCTGGTGCTGGGCGGAATCTTATGGTTCTTCGTGATGCTGTTTTTCCTGGTTGTAGTGGCGGTAGTTCATGTGCTGACGAAAGATTTTGTGGTGCCGCAAATGGCGCTGGAGGACATTGGCGCGATTGAGGGGTGGCGGCGGCTGTGGCCCATGATCCAGGCAGAGAAGGGCGGCTACGCCGGCTATGTGGGAATGAAGATCGTGCTGGCGATCGGGGCGGCGATCCTGATTGGGATCGCATCGGTGATTCTGGGCTTGATCATTGCGATCCCGACGGTCGGGCTGGCGATTGTCGCGGTGATTACCGGAAAGAGCGCGGGGCTGACCTGGAATGCCTTCACCATCACGGTCGCGGTAGTGGTGGGATGTATTCTGATCGCGATATTTCTGTATCTGGTCTCGCTGATCTCAGTGCCGGCCATCGTGTTCTTTCCGGCATATTCGATTTATTTCTTCGCGGCACGGTATCGGCCGTTGGGAGTTGTGTTGTACCCGCCGGCGGCGCCTGCCCCAACTCTGGCGAGTAGTACCGGGAGTCCTCCGCTGCCGCCTGCACCCGCGCCGATAGGCTAGTTCCTGATGCGGTTGATGATAGCGCCGCGCGCCGTGCTCGGGGAGATCCGAGGCGGCCGTCGCTGCGCGATCTATTTCTTGTGCGGCCAGGAGAAGCGGCGGCCCACGATGCATTTCACGATCAGGTGATCGGTGGAGCGCGTCGTGCCGACTCCAACTCCGAAGTTGAACTCCCACTCCGGGGCGAAGTCGATGTCAATCGACGGAAAGAATTGCTGCTGCTGATCTCTCAGCGCGTCGAAGCCGTCAGTGGTCCGTAAGACGCGTAGTACTCCAATCCGCCGGCGATCTTCTTGGTGAAGTCGTAACTGACCTTGACGTTGGGCGAGAAAACCACGCCCTGGTTCACGCTGGGGCCGTGAAACGAGCGGTCGAGAGTGGGATTGAAGCTCAAGTACCAGGGGCCGATTTTCTTGTCGACGATGGGACGAATCTCCCACGTCCAGGTGTCGGGTGAGAATGCGGCGCGCTGGTAGCCGATTTCCTTGGAGATGCTGACGCCCACTGGCCAGTGCCATTTCTCGGGAATCCGCACGCGCGGTCGAATGTGATCGCCCACCCATTGCCATCCGCTATCGGGCTGAATGCTCGTAAAAACGTAGAAGCCGACTTCCGCCCAGTCGTTGATCCCCTGCGTGAGCTCGAGCGTTTCGTGCTCGGCGTGGTTGGTGGGAAGCATTCCGTCTTGCACAGTCTTGCTGCCGTCCACGGTGAAATTGGAATGGATCTCGACCATGGTCGAACGCGGCGCAACGGTGTCGGAGCCGTAGACCTGGATTTCGTAGTTGTCCTGGGCGCGAGCGGAAGGGGCGAGGAGGAAGGCGGCGAAAAGTGCCAGGAGCGCGGATCGCGATGAATGGAGCATAGCTGGATGAGATTCCATGATGCGGTCCCAGGGCCGAAAGAAGCAAATAGTGCAGCGCGAAAAGGGAACCCCGGCGATGCTCAAGGTGTCTGATGTTGCAGACACGCGCGTGCTTGAGAGGAGCAGCTTTTATGGGGTTCTCAATGGCAGGCGGGGGTCCGTCCGGTCCGCAGATTAACGTGACGCCGCTGATTGATGTGTTGCTGACACTGATCATCATGTTCATGCTGGTGGTCTCGATGGATAAGGAATATCAGGAGAAGACGCAACTTCCGAATCCGGATCAGAAGCAGGAGACGACGGTTACGCCGCCACGGACGATTGTGATCCAGGTGGTGTGGACCAACGACAAGCAGCCGCCAACGGTAAAGATCAATCAGGAAGACGTGCGCTGGGAGGACCTGGAGATGCGGCTGGCGAAGATTTATTTGACGCGAGCGGAAAAAGTTGCATTTGTGCGCGGTGACGCGGACGTGGATTTTCAGTATGTGGCCGATGTGATTGACCTAGCGCATCACGCAGGGGTACAACGGATGGGCTTGTTGACGAAGGATCGGATGGTGGAGGGGGAGTGACGGAACCTACGAGTCTCTAGCTCGATTCTTGATCCAGATCGGAGTGCCGACGAAGCCGAAGGCCTCGCGGATCTGGTTTTCCAGGAAGCGCTGGTAGGAGAAATGCAGTTTGACGGCGCGGTTGGTGAAGAGCACGAAAGTCGGTGGCGCGACCGAGGCCTGCGTCATGTAGAGAATCTTCACGCGCTGGCGCATGGGTACCGAGGCGCGTTCGAAATCGACGTGCTTCGATGAAACGGTTCATCTGCGCGGTCGTGACGCGCTTGCGGCGCTCCGTGGCCACCTCTTCGAGCAGCGGGAAGATTCTGCTCCGTGCCCTTGCCGCTTTTGGCTGAGATGAAAACGATGGGGGCGTAGTTCAGAAACTTGAGTTCATAGCGCAGGCGCTCCTCGTAGGCATCGCGGTCGCCGGGGCGCTTGCACTCGCGCATGCGCTCGGCTTTCGTGGGCCGCGCTGGTTTTTCCTTGCCGCTGATCACGAGGTCCCACTTATTGACGACGATGATGATGGAGCGTCCGCTCTCATGGGCGTAGTCCCGCGATCGACGCGTCGAGTTGGCTGACTCCTTCGGTAGCGTCAATGACCAGCAGCGCAATGTCGGCGCCTTCCAGATGCTTGCGCGCCATGACGACCGAAAGCTTCTCGGCCATCAAGTGTGTCTTGCCTTTGCGGCGGATGCCGGCGGTATCGATGAAGCGAAAGCGGCGTCCGTTGTGCTCGACGATTTCGTCCACTGCGTCGCGTGTGGTGCCGGGTATGGGCGAAACGATGGCGCGGTCTGAAGCCGTGAGACAGTTCAGCAGGGTGGACTTGCCCACGTTCGGATGGCCGATGATGGCAACCTTGGTTTCGTGGGCGGCCTCAGTGGCGGAGCGAATCGTCGCTGGTCGTTGGTGCGTTGGGCGTTGCCTCCGTGTATCCGGTGTGTCCTCCGCTGTGAATTGCTTCTCGGCCGGCAGGGCCTCGACGAACGGCGTCCAGCAGATCGTCAACCCCGCGCCCGTGCTCCGCAGAGATGGGGAACATCTGCTGCACGCCGAGGCGATGAAAATCGTCGCATCAGCGACGATTGCTTCTCGGTGTCGACCTTGTTGACGGCCAGGAAAAGCGGCCGGTCGGCTTTGCGCAGCAAGCGAGCGAGTTCAAGGTCGGGACCGGCGAGTTCGGTGCGGCCGTCCACGACCATGATGATGGCAGCGGCTTCGTCGAGCGCAACGCGGGCCTGGCGGTAGATTTCCGATGGGATCAGGTCTTTTTCTTCGGGCAGGATGCCGCCCGTGTCCACGATGCGCAGGCTTGCGTCCGCCCCATTCCGCGTCACCGTAGAGGCGGTCGCGAGTGATGCCGGGTTCATCGCCGACGATGGCGCGGCGCGAGCCCACGATCCGGTTGAACAGCGTGGACTTGCCCACGTTGGGGCGTCCCACGATGGCAATTGTCGGATGCCGGCGGCGTTGGTGGCGAGAGTGCTGGTCGAGTTGTACGTCGGTTGAGTCAAAGTCGAGTCTTCATGTGGGGACAGCCGCCCTCGGCTGTCCCTGGGTCGCAGGCCCAATGCTTTCTGCATTCGTGGCGCGCTGCCTACTCTTCGAGTCGGCCGGACAGCCGAGGGCGGCTGTCCCCACATGGACCATTACAAGGAAAGCTTCCGGAATCGCTATTATAGAGACTCCGTGGCTTCCACGACCTCAAATCGGTCCCGACGCCAGCGCGGCAAGGACGCGTCACTTCTACCAGTTCTTCGCGCCCGGCGGAGTGCTGTCGCGAACGCATCCGGCGTATGAATTCCGCCGCGGGCAACTGCAGATGGCGCAGGCAGTCGAGCAGGCGCTCGAAGAAAAGCGTCACCTGATCGTGGAAGCCGGCACCGGCACCGGCAAAACGCTGGCCTACCTGTTGCCGGTGATCCGTTCGGGCAAGCGCGTCATCATCTCGACCGGCACAAAGAATCTGCAGGAGCAGCTCTTCTATAAAGACGTGCCTTTTCTGGAGCAGGCGCTTTTCGGCGAAGCGGCGACCGGGCAGGCTCAACGTCTGCTACATGAAAGGCCGCAACAATTATCTGTGCCGCAAGAAGCTCTACGACCTTACGCGATCAGCCGGTGTTGAGCGGCCTCGACGAAATCGAGCAGTATCGCGCGATCGCAGCATGGGAGAAGACCACCGCAGACCGGCGACCGCGCCGAACTGGCGGAGCTTGCCCGAGGCGAGCCTGCTCTGGCACAAACTGGACGCGCGCGCCGACGCCTGCACCGGGCAGAAATGCAGCGAGTGGGAGCGATGCTTCATCACCGAAATGCGGCGGACGGCGATGGAGAGCGACATCATCATTGTCAACCATCATTTATTTTTTGCCGATCTCGCCATCAAATTGCAGGCGGAAGGCGCGCCCGATGCGGGGATTCTGCCGGAGGCGGCCGCGGTTATTTTCGACGAAGCGCACGAATTGGAAGATGTGGCAGGAAATTATTTTGGCATCTCGGTCAGCAATCTGCGGGTGGAGGAACTGGCGCGGGACGTCGAAAATTCGCTGCAGCACAACCGCATGCTCTCCGCGTCGCTGTCGGGCGCGCTGGGAGCTTTGCGGGAACGCTCGCAGTTCTTCTTCTCGCTTTCTGCCCGCCGGGAGATGGGCGCTTCGCGTTCGAGAACCGCCGCGAGTTCCTGGAGGAAAACGGCGACGAGTTCGCGGCGCTGAACCAGTCGCTAACGCGACTGGCCGGCGAACTCGAAGGATTGCCGCAGAAGCCGGAGGAAGTATTCAATTTCGTCCGGCGGGCGCAAGAGATTCAAGTGCAGCTCGGGTTTGCGATGGAATCCGAAGATCGCAATACCGTGTTCTGGATCGAGCGGCGGGGCGGCCGAGGCAGAGCACCCGAAGGCCGTCGCGACGCAGAAAAGGGCGGAAGGCAGAACGTCTTCCTGCAAGCCACGCCGATCGATGTTGGACCCATCCTGCGCGAGTGTTTGTGGTCGAAGCTGGAGTGTGCCGTGCTGACTTCGGCGACGCTCGCGGTCGGCGGAGGATTCGAATACATCCGCCAGCGGCTGGGCATGGAGCATGCCCGCGAGTCGGTGCTGCCTTCGCATTTCGACTACGAAAGCCAGGCGCTGCTCTACGTTCCTCCGGATCTGCCCGATCCGCGCACGCCCCAATTTACGGCGAAGGCGGCCGAGCGCATTCGCAAGTTGCTCGAGATCACGCGCGGCCGGGCCTTCGTTCTTTTCACCAGTTATGCGCAGATGAACGAAATCTATCAGCGACTGCTGGGGGAAGTGGAGTTTCCGCTGCTGCGCCAGGGCGACGCGCCGAAGAGCGCGCTGCTCGAGGAGTTTCGCCTGACGCCGAATGCGGTGCTGTTTGCGACGTCGTCATTCTGGCAGGGCGTGGACGTGCAGGGCGAGCAACTCAGTTGCGTGATTATTGACCGCCTGCCGTTCGCCGTGCCCAGCGACCCGGTGGTTGCGGCGCGGGTGAAGGCCATCGACGCCGATGGCGGCAACGCGTTCTTCCAGTATCAGGTGCCGGCCGCGGTGATCACCCTGAAACAAGGCTTCGGACGCCTGATCCGCTCGCTGCACGATCGCGGCCTGCTGGTGCTGCTCGACAACCGCATCCTGAAGAAGCAATACGGCCGGGTATTTGTCGAGAGCCTGCCGAACTATAAAAAGACGACCGAGATGCGGGTGGTGGAAGAGTTCTTCGGCGTTGGAGGATGACCAACGCCGATTCTGCTACTTGTGTTCATCGCCTCCTGGTCCATCCAGTACCTGCACGACGATCCCCGAAGGCTCCGCTTTAGTGTGATACACGCGCTCGGTTGCCTTCACGAAGTCGGACGGCTTGGCGTCGGGGATGTTGACGAACGTCTGCGGATTGCGGTCGGTGAGCGGGAACCAGGAACTCTGCACCTGCACCATGATGCGGTGCCCGCGGCGGAATGTGTGGTTGATGTCCTGCATTGTGAAATTGATCTCTTCCACCTTGCCGGGCGTGAACGGTTCCGGCTTTTCAAAGCTGTGGCGGAATTTTCCGCGGAACGGCTCGCCGCGCACCAGTTGCTGATATCCTCCCATGGTGAAGGCGGCGCAGGCACGTCCTTTCGGGGCTTGTCCCGGTCTTCGGGCCGGGGCGCATCCTGCTTGCTGTCCGGATAATCGGGCGGATACACGTCGATCAGCTTCACGTCCCAATCCGAGTCAGTACCGCTGGTTGAAACGAAAAGTCGCGGCGAGATCGGCCCCGCGATGGTCACGTCTTCCTGCAAAACCGGTGTTTCGTAGACCAACACGTCCGTGCGGCTGTCGGCGAAGCGCTGGTCCGAGAGCATGTATTCCTGCGGCACATTCAGCGCCGCGTAATTCACGAACGGCACCGGCTTGGCCGGATCGCTCACATATTCGTCGAAGCCGGAGCCTCCGCCGCGGGCGCGTCGAACGACAGTCCGCCCCCGGCATGAAAATACAGAGTCTTGCGCTCGGCATTCTTCGGCGGCCACGCGGAATATTGCCGCCACACGTTCGTGCCCGTCTCAAAGACGTATGCCTTCGGAAGCTTGGCGTCGCCGTCGCCCTTGAGATACTGCTCAAAAAACGGAAAGAGAATTTCTTGCGGTAATACTCGCCGGTATTCGCGGCAAATTCCACTCGTCCCAGATGCTCGCCGTCGTAGCGCGCCCAGCCGCCATGCACCCACGGGCCGACCACGAGCGCATTGAAGATTCCGGAATTGTTCTTGTCGATCGCATGAAATGTCGTGAATGGCCCTTGCAGATCCTCGGCGTCGAACCATCCGCCGACCGTCAGCACGGCGCAATGGATGTTCTTCATGTGAGGCGCCAGATTGCGCGCTTTCCAGTAATCGTCGTAGGTGTCGTGCCTCACCTGGTCGTCCCAAAGCGCGCTCTTGCCTTCAGGTACTTTTCGCAAATTCGCGAGCGGCCCGGCATTGCAGATAGAACTCGTACCCGTCTTTGGTGCCCCATTCGAAAGGCACGAAGGTCTTCGGCGGCAGCTGCGGATTCTCCTGCGGCTTGAATGAGCTATAAAATCCGAAGTTCGCGGCCAGCATGAACGCGCCGCCATGGTAGGCATCGTCTCCCATGAAAAGATCGGTCATCGGAGCCTGCGGCGACGCCGCCTTCAACGCCGGATGCGAATCGATGATGCTGGCCGAAGTGAAAAATCCCGGATACGAAATTCCCCAGATTCCGGCATTGCCGTTGTTGTTCGGCACATTCTTGAGCAGCCATTCGATCGTGTCGTACAGGTCGGTGCTGTCGTCCACGTCCTGCTTGCGATTTCTTGTTGTCGATGTGCGGACGCATCTCGATGAATTGTGCCTTCCGACATGTACCGCCCGCGCACGTCCTGAAACACGAAAATGTATCCGGCCTTGTCGAAGTCCGGCGAAGGCCCGAGTTGCGTGCGGTACAGGTCCACGCCGTATGGGCCAACGCTGTACGGTGTGCGGTCGATCAGGAAGGGGTAAGCGCGCGAGCTGTCCTTCGGCACGTACACGGAAGTGAACAGGTGCACGCCGTCGCGCATCGGGATCCTGTACTCGTACTTCGTGTAGTGCTCCTTGACGACGTAGTCCGGTGCATCGGGCCGGTTCTGAGCGAAGAGTCCCGCGGTCAAGTCAAGGTAACAGCAACAGCCAGTCGAGGATTTGCGACGCAGCATGGGTGCTCCTTGGCGGATCAGCAAAAGGTGAACAGAATAGGCAAGCTACATTCGGGCGGGGAACCGAGTCAAGCGGATTGCGCCCGGACCGCCCTGCAAGCGGTACAATAAATGTTTCGCGATAAGCCGCTGCCGGGCCTGTATTCGCGCCCGCACGGTTGGGGGATCATGTTCGAAGTCACGGTTGAAGATACGTTCGCCGCGGGCCACTACCTGCGCAACTACAAGGGCAAGTGCGAGAATCCGCACGGCCACAACTACAAGATTCGGGTGACGCTGGCTGGCGCGGAACTCGACAAGGCCGGGTTGCTGCTCGATTTCAAAGACCTGCGCGAAGTGATGAAGCACGTCATCGAGCGCCTTGACCATCAGATGATCAACGAGATCGAGCCCTTCACCGTGATCAACCCATCGGCCGAGAATCTGGCAAAGTATTTCTACGACGAGTCGAACACCCGGCTGCAGAGCGTGACCAACGGCCGCGTGCGAGTGAAGGATGTGACGGTGTTCGAGACCGACACGACCACCGCGAAATATTCAGGAATAAACCGTTGCCAGCCGGCCGTGTGGGCGCGTGACGCCCGGCACCAACCGCCGGCGACTGCCGGCGCTAGTATGCAGATCACGGAAATCTACAAATCGCTGCAGGGCGAGTCGACGTATGCCGGTCTTGCCTTGTGTCTTCGTGCGGCTGACAGGATGCAATCTGCGCTGCTCCTGGTGCGACAGCGAGTACACCTTCCAGGGTGGGCGCAAAATGGCCGTGGAGGAGGTGCTGGACGAGGTCTCACGTCTGAGTCCCGGCGGCGGCCTGGTCGAGATCACCGGCGGCGAACCCATGTTGCAGGAGCGGGAAGTCGTGCCGCTGATGCAGCAGTCTGCTGGACGAGGGCTACAATGTGTTGCTCGAGACCAGCGGAGAACGGCCACTGGAGCGAGTTCCGGCTGGGGTGGTCAAGATCGTGGACGTGAAATGTCCGAACTCGGGCGAGGGCGACACGTTTCTGCATGGAGAACCTGGAAACGCTTGCGGCTCACGATGAAATCAAGTTTGTGCTGAGCAGCCGCGCCGACTACGATTTTGCGCGTGACTTTACCCAGCGGCACAATCTCGCAAAACGGGTGAACGCGGTCCTGTTCTCGCCCGCATTTCGAAAAGATGCGACCGGCGCGCGCGACAGTTCGCACTGCCTGCTCGATCCGCAGGAACTGGCCGAATGGATGATTGCCGACAATGTCCCGGCCCGGCTCGGCCTGCAGTTGCACAAGTTTATTTGGGACCCCGCGGTGAAGGGAGTCTAGGACATCGTTGATCGTTGATTTTGATGGTTGATTGAGTCCCCGCGGGGCCAAAGTTTTCAATCATCGGTCATCCATTCAAACCTCACCCATGACGCCTTCTCGCAAATCGCAAGCCGTGGTTCTCCTCAGTGGCGGCATGGATTCCTGTGTGTGCGCGGCCCTGGCTGCTCGCGACCACGACGCGGCGGCGGTTCATGTCAGTTACGGCCAGCGCACCGAAGAACGCGAGCGGCAGTCGTTTCTGGCCATCTGCCAGCGCTTGAACATTCACGACAAGCTCATGGTGCGAAACGAAGCGCTGCGCGCCATCGGCGGCTCCGCACTCACCGACGAGGCGATCGCCGTGCCCGAGGCTGAGGCGGTCGGCCACAGCGTCCCGGTCACCTACGTCCCATTTCGCAACGCGCATTTTCTGGCCGTGGCGGTGAGTTGGGCCGAGGTGCTGGGCGCGGAAAAGGTGTACATTGGCGCGGTTGAGCCCGACAGTTCCGGCTATCCCGATTGCCGCCCCGCCTATTACCAGGCCTTCAACGAGGTAGTGAAAATGGGCACAAAAGAGGGCAACATCGAAATCGTCACCCCGCTCATCGCCATGCGAAAACGCGAGATCGTGCAGCCTTGGCCTTGAACTGGGTGCACCCTTCGATTTAACTTGGTCATGTTACAGCCGGGAGGATCAGGCCTGCGGCGTGTGCGACAGCTGTGCTTTGCGACTGCGTGCGTTCGAAGCTGCGGGAGTGAACGATCCAATTCCGTACGCGGCGCGATAGATTCGAGAGTTTCGACGTTGATTCGCAATGTCTTTCGATCGAAAATCAATTTGCCGGGAGGCAAAATGAAAAAGCATTTCGCAATTCTTTTATTCGCAATACTGGCGCTCGGACTGTGTGTGCCTTCGGTCTTCGCCCAGGCTTCAGGAACGGTGAAGGGCGTGTGCAAAGATGCTGATGGCAAGCCGGTCGCCGACGCCATCGTGCTCTTTACGCAACCTGGATAATGGCCAGAAGTACACCCTGAAGACCAACAAAAAGGGCGAATATTTCTCGCTCGGAATCTCTCCCGGCAAGTACAACGTGTCGCTCTACAAAAATGGCGACGATCAGAAGGCAAACAAAGAACTGGATCATGCCAACGGGTTCCAGGTCCAACTCGACGAGAACACTCTGGATTTTGATGTCAAGAAAGAGCAGGAAACCGCCGCCAAAGGGCAGGGGCTGACGCCGGAACAGATCAAGCAGATGCAGGAGCAGAAGGAAAAGGCGGAGAAAGAAAAGAACACGGTCGGGAAGCTCAACGACAAACTGAACTCCGCTAAGACACACGCCGACGCCGGCGACTTCGATACCGCCATCGCCGACCTCACCGAGGCCAATCAGATGGACCCCAGCCGCGACCTGGTCTGGTTTAAATTAGGCGACTACTATCGCCTGTCGGCGCCCAAGCAGACCGATCCTGCCGAAAAGCAGAAACGTCTGGCATCGTCGGTCGAGGCCTATCAGAAGGCGATTGAACTTAAGAAGGCCGCCCCCAGCGAGAAGGATCCCGCCGCGGCCGCCAAAACTCTGGCCGCCTATTACAACAACCTGGCGGAGGCCTACGCGAAATCCAACAAGACCGATGACGCGGTGAAGACCTACGAGCTCGCGGCGCAAGCCGATCCCAGTGCCGCCGGGCAGTACTATTTCAATACCGGCGCCGTGCTCACCAACGCCGGCAAGGTCGACGATGCGATCGCAGCCTTCGACAAAGTGATTGCTGCCGATCCTAACAAGGCCGATGCATACTATTGGAAAGGCGTGAACATGATCGGCAAGGCTACCTTGCAGGGAGACAAGATGATTGCGCCTGCCGGGACGGCCGAGGCATTCCAGAAATATCTGGAGCTACAGCCCACCGGCAGCTATGCAGATCCCGCCAAGCAGATGCTGGCCAGCATCGGGGCATCGGTGGAGACGAAGTTCGGCAACAAAAAGACACCAAAGAAGTAGATCGCGTTCAGATACAAGTACTTGCGGAGTGCTCAAGGGCGGCCGAAAACGGCCGCCCTTGCTGCGTTTTGGAGCCCCAGGGTTACTAAGGGCTATGTACTTGCTGTCCCTTCGCGCCGGGCCTGCGGCGCGGTACAGTAAAGGTACATCTTCCTGTCTGTGGTGCGGTCTGAGTCCCGAGTAAGAGGAACGAATGGCAGCACCAACCATTGCACCGATTTCTGTTGCGTTAGAAGGCTTTTCAGGCACCGGCCGGGTGGCGACGCCAGCTCTGCTGGGGGCCATGCTTCGCGCTGCCGCGAAAATCAGCGACCTGATTTTCTCGCCGGGACGTCCGCCACAGGTTCAAGTCTATGGTCAGATGATCCCCGTGCAAGTGCCGGGACTTACGCTGCTCACGCCTGACGACACCCGCCACATTGCCGCCGATCTGATTGGCGACAACAAGCAGGCGATCACGACCCTGCGCGAGCATGGGGCGTGCGACATTTCCTTCGGTCTGCCCGGGCTCGCTCGTTTCCGGGTCAACATTTTCATTCAGCGCGGCAGTTGTGCCGTAGTGATGCGTGTGATTCCCACCGCGATTCCCGACTTCGCCTCGTTGCGCCTGCCCGAACAGTTGTCGGAGGTCACCAAGTTGCGCGATGGAATCGTGCTGGTGACCGGAGCGGCCGGGTCCGGCAAGTCGTCGACCCTCGCCGTGCTCCTCGACGCCATCAATCGCGAGAAGTACTACCACATCATCACCATCGAAGATCCGATCGAGTTTCTGCATAACCACAAGTGCTCCACGATTCATCAGCGCGAGCTGCACAGCGATACGCCGAGCTTTGCCCATGCACTGCGTTCGGCCATGCGACAGGCGCCCAAGGTGATCCTGGTCGGTGAAATGCGCGACCGCGAGACGATCGAAATCGTGCTCGAAGCGGCCGAGACCGGGCATCTTGTGTTTTCGAGTTTGAACACCATGGACGCGGCAAAGACGGTGGAGCGAGTCGTCAGCTCGTTCACCCCGGCCGAGCAGCAGTCGGTGCGGGAGCGTTTTGCGAAATCGTTCCGCTACATTATTTGCCAACGCCTCATGTCGAAAGAAGATCGCAGCGGCCGGATTGCAGCGTTCGAGGTCCTGAAGGCGAACGCGCGCACCCGCGAGTGCATCGAAAAAGGCGAGCGCGAGAACAAAACGCTGCTCGATGCCATGAGGGCTGGCGCCACCGAGGGAATGCAGCATTTCGATGGCGAGATTGCGCAACTGGTGCAGGATCATGTGATCGATCTCGAAACCGGGCTCTCGTTCGCCAGCAACCCGGCTGGCCTGGGCCAAGAACTGGCGCGGTAAGCCCTCCTTATCCTCTATCATGTGCGTATGTCGGCTTCGCCGATTCACGCCACCATTCTGAGTTTTGAAGAGGCCCGCCGCGCAGTCGAGCAGGAAGCGGCGCGCGTGCAATTTCCTGGAACGGAATCGGTCGATTTGCTTGGCGCCATGGGCCGCGTCCTGGCCGAGCCAGCTGTGGCCGATCGCGACCTTCCACCTTTTCCGCGATCCACGCGGGATGGTTATGCCGTGCGCTCCCCAGACCTATCGCAGCTTCCCGCAAAGCTCGATGTGATTGGCGAAATCAAAGCGGGCGAGAAAATCGAGAGAATTCCTACCGCTATCGCCAGCGGGCAAACTGCATCCATTATGACGGGAGCGCCCGTGCCCTCCGGCGCCGACGCTGTGGTCATGGTCGAGTACACATTGCGGCAGGGGGAGCGGGTCGAGATTACGAGGGATGTGGTTGCTGGCGAGAACATTGTTCCTCGCGGCGCGGAAGCAAAGAAAGGGAGCACTCTGCTGGATCGAGGCCAACGCCTTTCGGAGGCGGCGATTGCGCTCGCGGCATCCGTTGGCAAAGGGCACCTGGAAGTGTACAAGCGTCCGCGAGTCGCGGTTCTGACCACTGGAGACGAGATCGTCAGTATTGACGACACTCCGGGCCCAACCCAGATTCGCAACTCGAACAGCTACTCTCTCGCGGCGCAGATTCTGCGGGCTGGTGGTCAACCGGTGCTCCTGGCCGTAGCCCCCGACGAGCCGCAAGGATTGCGGCGGCTCATCGAACAAGGCTTGCAGTCGGACGTGCTGCTGTTGACGGGTGGCGTCTCGATGGGCTGTTATGACTTGGTCGAGCAGGTGCTCGGCGAGATGAGCGCCGAGTTTTTTTTCACCGGAGCGAAAATTCAGCCGGGGCGTCCGGTCGTGTTCGGCCGGGTTGGCGCGAGCGCTCCCGCCGGCACGGGCGCAAAACCGACGCATACGTATTTCTTCGGCCTGCCCGGAAACCCTGTCTCGACCATGGTGACCTTTGAACTGTTTGCGCGGCCCATGCTTGAGGCGCTGGCGGGCCAGTCTCCACGCAAACTGGTGTTCCCGCATGCTCGCCTGAAGGCTGAAATCCGCACCAAGACTGGGCTGACGCGATTTCTTCCGGCGATTCTTTCTGGCGAATTCGAGAATGCCGAAGTCGAACTCGTCGCCTGGCAGGGATCGGGCGACATCGCCGCGACTGCCCGAGCCAATTGCTACATCGTCATTCCGACGGATTGCGAGCGTATCGCCGCAGGTGGCTGGGTCGCAGTGATGCTGCGGTAGCCGCGAGGGTGTGTAAATGTTCTGCCAGCCTCACGCTAAGTCCCCCCAGGATGTATTTTCCCTCGAGCAATCCGTTGCCGGAGATCCCTCCCTTCGCCTGAAGAACGGCTCCGCTTGATTGCATAACGACGTTGGCCCGTCGCGAGTAGATTGGGTTGCGACAAACAAGACCAAGGCTCGTGAGAGGAGCCAACGTCATGCTGATTATAGGCTGTGATTTTCACCCTGGGTTTCAGCAGGTCGCGATCTTTGACAATCGAACGGCAGAGATGGAAGGGAGGCGCTTGCAACACCGGGCCGAAGCGGAGCAGTTTTACCGGTCGCTGGCCGGGCAGGAAGTGCTGGTAGGGATGGAGGCTTGCGGGCACTATCCGTGGTTTGAACGGTGGCTGGAGGGGTTGGGCATCGAGTTGTGGTTTGGAGATGCCGCCAAGATCCGGGCCAGCGTGGTGCGGAAGCAGAAGACGGACCGGCGGGACGCGGAGCATTTGCTGCAGCTGCTGATGGAGAAACGGTTTCCGCGGATCTGGGTGCCGAGCCTGGAGGTGCGGGATGTGCGGCAGTTGCTGGTCCATCGGCACAAGCAGGTGCAGCAGCGGACGCGAACCAAGAACCAGTTGCAAGCGATGGCGTTGAGCTGTGGCATCCAGAGAAAACGGAAGCTGTGGACGAAAGCCGGGCGCGAGGAGTTGGAGCAGTTGCCCTTGCTGCCGTACGCGGCCGAGCGGCGGAAGCGATTGCTGGAAGCGCTCGACGAGTTGGAAACAGAGATCGTCGAGATGGACCGGCGGGTGGCGGAAGAAGCGCGGCAGCGGCCCGAGGCGGTGCGGTTGATGACGCATCCGGGAGTAGGTCCGGTAACCGCGTTGGCCATGGTGCTGACGCTGGGGCCGGCGGGACGATTCGGATCGGCCAAGCAAGTGGGCAGTTACTTTGGCCTGATTCCGAGCGAAAAATCCAGCGGCGGAAAACAGCAGCTGGGCAAGATCAGCAAACAGGGCAGTTCGTTTCTGCGCTTTTTGCTGGTGGAAGCGGGACAGACAGCGGCGCGGTTGGATCCGCAACTGAAGCGCTTCTACAAGCACCTGGCGGCGCGCAAGAATCGCAGTGTCGCCAAGGTGGCCGTGGCCAGAAAGTTGGCCACGCGGTTGTACCTGATGTTGCGCCAGGACTGGACGTACGCGCAACTCTGTCAGGTGGTCACGCAGGTGAGCCCGAGTCATCCTGTGGTCGAGCAGAATAAACCGACGCTTTGAATGGGCAGCCTGCCTCCCTGAAAAGTCAGGGAGTTCGAACTGAGCAATCGTGGGGGCAAGTCCCGAAGAGATGGATAGTGGAACCTGGAGTTTCACTGCGAGATTGAAAATCGAAGGACGACCTTGGTCTGGGAGTCAGACACTTTCTACGAGAGCGAAATGGCGCCTTGGTAAACCCAAAAGCGTCCAGGGATATCTTTCGCCACATAACCCTTGACACGCCACACCGTCGTTAGAGACGGGATGACGCCGGCGTGGGTGGCAAGTTGGCGGAGGGAGGCTATCCTCGCAAAACGTCTATATTCTGGAACCGTAAAGTCATCCCGAGGCCCCGCGCTTTCTCCGGCGGGGCGAGGGATCTCCGTGCGAGTTGTGGTGTCGGGTTTGTCGATGTTCTGCCAGCCTTGCCCCAAGTCCTTCCAGGATGTGTTTTCCCTCGAGCAATCCGTTGCGGGAGATCCCTCCCTCCGCCTGAAGAACGGCTCCGGTCGGGATGACTCCGGCCCGGGTGGCATCCATGTAAGATAGAACTTCAGAATGGCGAAGAAACTCTCCCATTACGATGACGCGGGCCGGGCACGGATGGTGGATGTATCCGGGAAATCGGCGACGAGACGCGAAGCCGAAGCCAGCGCCTTCGTCGCCATGAAACCCGCGGTGCTGGCGGCGTTGCCGAAAAACCCTAAAGGGAATCCTCTCGAAGTCGCTCGCATCGCCGGCATCATGGCGGCCAAGCGTACCGCCGAACTGATTCCCATGTGTCATCCCTTGCCCCTCGCTCTCGTTGATGTGGATGTGCGGCTGTGCGAAAATGGCGTCGCAATTACCTCGAAAGTTGCCACAACTGCCGAGACAGGCGTCGAAATGGAGGCTCTCGTAGCCGCAAGCGTGTCTGCTCTGACGATCTACGACATGACGAAGGGCGTGGATAAGGGGATTGAGATTCGCGAGGTTGTGCTGGAGCGCAAGAGCGGGGGAAAGAGCGGAGAGTACCGGCGGGCGAAGAAATAAGCACACTCATGGCCAATAACGTCAAGCTGCTGGTGGTGGACGACAATCCGATGGTGCTCGCAATGTTGCAGCAGACATGGGTTCCGCTGGCCCAGGTGACGACTGCGACGGATGCCGCGGACGCGCTGTTGAAGGCCGTGGACGATCCTCCGGAACTGGTGGTGTGCGACTACCGCATGCCGGGAATGGATGGGCGGCAGTTCATCGAGAAGCTGAAGAGCAGGCCCGCGACGGCAAATTTTGCCTCGGTGCTGATGGCGAACAAGGCCGACATCGCGGAGCGGCTGTCGCCGCAGGATGCGGCCGATGATTATCTGGAGAAGCCGTTTTTTCTAAAGGATGCGACGCGGCGCATCAAGCGCATGATTGACCGCATTGCGCTGGAGAAGATGGCCAAGACCGCGCCCTCCGATGGCGTGGTGCGCGGCAGCCTCACGCAGATGAACGTGATTGACCTGATGCAATCGCTGGAGATGGGCCGCAAGAGCTGCCAGCTTTCACTGAGCAACGAAGGCGACAAGTGCGAAGTGTTTTTTGCGGAAGGCCAGGTGAAGCACGCGACTTACGGATCCCTGGTGGGCGATGAGGCTGTGTTTAAAGTGCTGCGCTGGACGGGCGGAAATTTCCAGCTGGATTTCGAAGGCAAAACCGACAAAGAGACTACGCAACTCAATACCCAGGGACTATTGATGGAAGGCCTCCGTTTGCTGGACGAGTCGGCGCGCGATGGCGGCGGGGAAGGCGAGGCTCCGGCAGAGCCCCCAGCCCCTGCGCCCGCGGCGGCGTCCGGCCTGCCTCCCAGTTCCGGGGGCGAGGCAGAAGGGAAGAAGAGGAAGATGTCCTCCTCGATGGCTGAGCCGCCCGCCGCAACGACTCCTACAGCGGCGGTGCTCACGGTCAGCGATTCCTGCTCCCGCGGCGAACGCGAAGACCGGTCGGGGCCGGCGGTTTTCGAACTTCTGCAAAAACTTCACTTCTCGGTTACGGTACGCGAAGTTGTGCCAGACGACGCCATCAAGATTCAAAACCTGCTGATCCGATTGGCCCGCGAAGTGCAATTCATCGTGACTACTGGCGGAACAGGAATTGCGGCGCGCGATGTGACGCCCGAGGCAACTGTCGCCGTTTGCGACCGCCTGTTGGATGGCGTGGCCGAACGGATACGGAGTGAGGGGAGCAAGAAGACTCCGTTTGCCGCGCTAAGCCGCGGGGTGTGCGGAGTTCGGGGCCGGGCGTTGATTCTCAATCTGCCGGGAAGTCCTGCGGGGGCGGTGGAGTCGCTGGAAGCGGTGGCGGGGTTGATTCCGCATGCCATTGCATTGTTGAGCGGGAAAACCGAACACTAGCGGTTTCCACGACTATTTCTTTCCTGGACCCAACAGCGCGCGGCCGGGAAATACATCAGGCACGATCTTGGCTGCGTCGATCAGTACCGTTCCATCCACCAACAAATAATGCACGCCGACGCTGGTTTCCATGGGCTTTTCGAAAGTGGAGCGGTCGCTGATCGTTTGGGGATCGAAGACCACGATATCGGCGTCGGCGCCTTCCTGCAGGCGTCCTTTGAGGCGTGCCGCGGGGGTAGAGCGCTCCAGCATTTGCGCGGGCATGAGCGTCATTTTGCGGATCGCTTCCATTAGGGTCAGCGTCTTTTTCTCCCGCACATATTGAGCGAGGACTCGCGAGTAAGTGCCGGCGTTGCGGGGATGTCCCGGCGCTCCATCGCTGGCGATCATAATCAGCGGGTTGGGGATCGTGGCGTCGATCATCTCCTGCGTGTTGGCAAAAATCAGCACCCACTGCGGTGTGCTGGAGTTGTGCAGCTCTTCGAAGCGTTCTTTGGTGAGATGTTCGCCGGTGTTGGGAATCACGAGGTTTCCGTAGTCGATGCCCAGCTTCTCGCGCCAACCCGGATTGAAGGACGCGGAGTTGATGGCTGTCATGCCCGCGATGTAGGGATAGGCTTCTGTGGTCACGTCGAGGGCACGGGCGCGCGCGCCCTCGATCAGCGAGAGGCACTCCAGCGAGTCTCGCAGGCAGGTGCTGTTGATATGCACGATGTGGAGGGGCGCGCCAGTAATGGCCGCCGCTGCAACAACCTCCGTCAGCGATTCAATCGCCGATCCGGGCTCGATGCGGCCCGGACTTCGCATATGGGTGTAGACCGGCAACTTGCGCTCGGCAGCGACGCGGAACATGTCAATGATTTCGAGATGGGTCGCGCCCGGACTGTACTGAATGCCCATGCCGATGCCGAGAGCGCCGGCGTCGACTTCGGAGCGTAGGCGTTGCTGAATGCGCGCGATCTGTTCGGGAGTTGCGGGCTCATCGGTCGCGGGGCCGCTTTTCGGCAGGATCGTACCATCGGGCAAGGGTGTCCCAAAAACCAATGCCCGTGCGGCGAGATGGCTGGCCGTGGTGCCGTAGTGAATCAGAGAGCGCCCTTCTTTCGATTTCAGAAACTGAGTGACATCGGGTGCGCCGATTTCCAACTCTAGAGCCGTCGTCACGCCGTCGAAGGCCTTAACGCGCTGGCTGGCGGGTTCCTGGCCGTGCTGATGCAGGTCAATGAAGCCGGGGGCGACTACGAGGCCGGCGGCGTTGACCACGCGCTTTCCAGCCAGCCGCTCGGTAGAGATGCGAGCGACCTTGCCGTCGCGGATTCCGACGTTGCGGACGGCGTCGAGGTTGGTTTCGGGATCCATCACGCGGCCGCCTTCGAGGACGAGGTCATATTGTTGGGCCGTTAGGATTGTGGATGAGAGCAGGAGAAGACTGAAGATCAGATTGCGCATAGGGGCTCCGCAGCAGGGATGATAGCAGGCTCCGCTACTCTCAACGTTCGTAGAAGCGCAGGCCGCGCCGCAAACTGTCGCGGCCTGGACAGGCAAGGACGCCCGTCCCCGACGCAAACTAAGCTGATCACGTACACTGAATGTTTCCTTGAAGACGATTGGACACATTCTGGCGCGCTATTCGGCGTGGGTTCTGGGGCTGCTCAAGATTCTCGGAATCTGGGGGCCCTTTGTGATCGCGTTTGCCGACAGCGCGTTACTGGGCATGCCGGTGGACTTTGTCGTGGCCACGTATGTGTATCAGGACCGGCGGCGGTTCTTGCTCTACATCGTGATGGCATCGCTGGGGTCGGCGCTCGGGAGCATTCCGCTGTACATCATTGGATATGCAGGCGGAGAAAAAGTTCTCCGCAAGCGGATTTCGGAACAACGCTTCCTGAAGATTCATCGTTCGTTTGAGCAGCATGAATTCTGGGCGCTGATGTTTCCCGGGATGCTGCCGCCGCCCATGCCTTTCAAGATTTTTGTGCTGGGCGCCGCGGTCTTTGAGATGCGGTTCCGCGACTTTCTGGTGGCGATCTTCGCGGGACGGTTTGTGCGGTTTGGCGTGCTGTCGGTGCTGGTGTTGTGGTTTGGCCCGCAGATCGTGGGGCTGCTGGGCGGCGCGTTCAAGCGGCATTGGATTTGGGTTGTAGCTGTGGTGGTGACGGGGATTATCGGGTGGCTGGCGCGGTGGATGCTGAGCAGGGCGAATGGGGTGGAAGCCAAGGAATAGAGGCGACTCTCACGGACCGCAGCCGCGACAAAATACGTCGCGACCTGAACGCACGAGGCGTCCGTATCCCACACCATCAAAAGTCTCCTGCTGCTTACGCGGCGGAGGTGTGGTCGCCAGCCCTGTGCAGCATGCCAGAGAGAGCCTGCACCACGACCGGCGTGCCGAACATGGCGAGAGAGAAGACCATGTCACTGGTGGCCGTCCCACGGAAAAATGGGATTCCGGCGGCGTAGGACGCCATCAGTCCGGTGAAAGTTCGGGGATACATTTCGGGCCACGCCGCCCACACTGCGAAATTGCTAATCAGGAAGAATGAAATGGAACTGGCCGCGGCCGCGCCGACCACGCGCCAGAAGCCCGCCTTTACGCGAAGATTGGAGCCGAGCCAGAGAATCGCCGCGTACCAGGCCCAGGTGACGAGATGGTCCCAGGTGAGAGCGTAGTTGTAGACCACCTTGGTGAGAACGACGTCGGTGGCGGCAAGGAGCACCAGGGGGATCCACATCTGGCGGCGCGAACCACGCGCCCCGAAGAACAACAAGGATGCTGCCAGCGGCGTGAAGTGCCAGGCGTGGGGCAGGACGTTCAGCGGACCGGCGAACGGCAGAAAGCGGACGGCGATGGCCAACAGCACGAATAGATAGGGCAGCATGATCACCTCGGAAACGAAATCATATTCTGGGCGTTAGAACGGCTGGCGTCAAGGGACGAGCGCAAATGTTCGGAAGAATTGACAATCCAACGCTACTTGCCGGGTTCGGGCACGATGACCTGTTTATTGTCGGTGCCGTAGACGTCGCCGAGCACGCGCAGGTTTTTGTCGAGCGCCACGGCTGCGCCGAGCGTGCGGCGCCCGCGGCCTCGACTGATAGCGCTGGGGATGCCGCTGTAGCGCAGGTCTTGAAAGCGCACGATATAGCCTTCCTGCGGAGGTTGCAGCGTTTCCGTTTCGGTAATGGGATACTGCGCCCAGTCCAGATAAACGCGCCCGAGGTAGGAATTCTTGGCGGCGAGAGTGATGGGAGTTTCTTCCGGCTTGTAGCGGATCGCGAGGTTGCCCTCGGGATCCACCTCTGGGCCTAGAGAATCCACTGGTGCGAGCGCGAAGAATGTGGGTGTTTCGACGACGCCATCCCAGTGGAATGGATCGATCATGTGCGGATACGCCGAAGCTCGGATCGGGTCTGCTCCTTCGTAGGTCCGGGAACCAAGGGCACTGAGGGCGCGGCGGTGTTCATAGTCGCGCAGTCCCCACATCCAGACGATACCCACCAAAGCCAGCGTAGCGGCTACGCGGCCGCGAGGTCCACCGCGTCGCGCACCGATCTCTCTGTCAATCAGGTTGAACAGCAACGGTACTACGAGCCCCAAGAACAAGAGGAGGAGCATCACGGGCTCGACGATAAAAACAATATCCCAGGAGTACCACTTCTCGGAAAAAGGCCAGAAGGGACGCACTCCGTAGTGGTTGGTGAAGTCAAGCAGGATGTGGCTGAGGCCGGCGAGACAGGCGTAGAAGAAAAGCAGTCCCCAGCGCGGAGGCAGGTTGTTTTTCGATTTACGTCCGCGCAGGCGCCAGATCAGATAGACGAAGCCGACCACGACCAGGGCATCGAGCGGGACTCCTGCGAAAGAGTGGGTGAAGCCGCGATGGTGGGCGAAGCTGAAGGCGCGGCCGCGCACGGCGCCCAGAACGTCGAGGTCGGGAGCTTCGGCGGCGAGCGTAAGCGTGAGCGTGGCCAGCGCTGTCTTGCGGTTGAGGCCGGCGCGTCCCAGGCATGCGCCAGTCAGAAAGTGAGTGACGGGTTCCAAGCGATTCAGGGAATTCTATTGTGCCGGAGGCCGAACACGCCAGTACTTGTTCAGGAAGTTCGTTCGACGCGAAAATGCGGGCGAAGTTGAAAGTGATTCCTGCGAGCTCGGCGGCTTTACCGGGAGGGTGCCAGCAGAGTCAGAGCGTTGGGGGCGACCTTGATTTCGGCGGGGAGAGTGCCGAGGAGTTCTCCGTCGGCCTCGACATAGATTCTTCGCGACTGCTGCGGAGAAGATGCCGGCAGATATTCACACGAGACGCTTGTGCTGTGAGCCAGGTCAATACCGGGGATAGCCCACCGCCGGCGGAGGAGGCCTCGCGTCACCCAGGCGAGATACGCCAGGCGGCTGGCGGTGCGGGCGAAGACGAGGCGCATGTCGTCGCGGTCGAGCGACGCTCCAGGGGCGAGTTCCTGCACGACCCCGCCGAAATTGCGGATGCGGATGGCCATGAGTTCGGTGACTTCTGCGTGCTGCGGAGCGTCATTGCCGGTTTCCACATAGTTGGCCGCAAAGCGCGTCATGGCGTAAGTGAACCAAAGGTTCCACGCCTTGGCATAGTACGCGGTCATTCCCATGCGCTGCTTGTCTCCGGTATGCAGCTTGTAGAAAAGATGGGCATCCACGCCCACGCCGGCGGCAAGAACAAAATAGCGCGTGGAGGGATTCCCCTGAAGATCGCTGTACTTGACCGAGCCAAGAGCGATGCGGCGGGGAGCGGCTTGCAGAGCCGCTTGAGCTGCATCGGCGATGTTGAGGGGCAGGCCAAGATCGTGCGCCAGGGCATTGGCGGTTCCCATGGGCAGAATCGCCAGCGCGATGGGCGAGGTGGCGAGGACCTGCAGGATGTTGTGGATGGTGCCATCGCCGCCGCAGGCAAAAATGGTGTCGCATCCGGCAGCGATGGCGACGCGAGTTTCTTCCCTGGCGTGAGCGCGAGACTGCGTGAGAAGGAGGCGAGCCTCAACGCCCGCGTTTCGCAGCACCGCCAGCGCGGCTTCCAGTTCTCGCTGGCGCCGCTTGCCGCTGCCGCCGGAGTCCGGGTTGTAAATCAACGCTGCCTTACGCATGGCTCGATCGAGAGCTGGATTGTACCTGAGGAAAATGACAGAGCAGTCTTGGCAAGGGCCCAAGTTTGGCATAAGCTTGGCGCACTTGTTCAGGGACGTTTTTCACAACCGTTCCGCGGTTGTGTGGGGCTCGAATTTCAAAATTAAATTAGGAGGATTGACCAGATGAAAACTCTGGCGCACATACTGTGCGGCGCATTTTCTTCTGCCTGATCGCAATGGCGCAAGATCATGCCTCCCACACGCCAACCCACCACCCAGTCACTTTGGTGACGGGCCTCGGCGATCTCCATCACCCTGTTACCACTCACAACCCGCAGGCGCAGCAGTTCTTTGACCAGGGGCTGCGTTTTGTCTACGCGTTTAATCATGACGAAGCGGCGCGGTCGTTCCAGCACGCGGCCGAGCTCGATCCAAAGCTGGCCATGGCGTACTGGGGGGTCGCGGAGGCCGTGGGGCCGAACTACAACGATCCGGCCGATCCCGATCGCTACAAGCACGCGCATGATGCGGTACAGAAGGCAGTTGACTTGTCAGGCGGAGCGTCGCCCAGTGAGCAGGCCTACATCCAGGCGATGGCGAAGCGCTTTCCGGCAGACCCAAGTTCCGACCTCAAGAAAGCAGCAGAGGAGTATCGCGACGCGATGCGGCAGGTGGTCGCTGACTTTCCCGACGACCTGGACGCGGCCACGCTGTTTGCCGAGTCGGGGATGAATCTGCATCCATGGGGACTTTGGCACCGTGACGGCACGCCTGAGGCGGGTACAGAAGAAATCGTAGCAACGCTGGAGTCGGTGATAAAACGCGATCCCAACCATCTGGGCGCCATTCACTACTACATCCATGCGGTCGAGGCCTCGAATAATCCGGAGCGTGCGCTGGCCGGCGCGAACAAGCTGGCTTCCCTTGCGCCGGGCGCGGGACACATTGTGCACATGCCGGCACACGTCTACATCCGCACTGGGGACTACGATGCTGCCGTAAAGACGAATGAGCAAGCGGCGGAAGTGGATCGTGCTTACCTCAAGGCGAGTGGCGCGCAGGGCATTTATCCCATGATGTACTACAGCCACAACCTGCACTTCATCGCCATGTGCGGAGCGATGAATGGCCGGTACGCGGAAGCCCGGAAGAATGCGGACCTGCTGGCTGCCAATGTCGGCCCGCACGTGAAAGACATGCCCCCGCTGGAGGGATTCATGACGATTCCAGTGGCCGTGGAGCTACGGTTCCATCACTGGAACGAAGTACTGAAGATGCCGGCGCCGGACCCTTCCATGAAGACCGCTACTGTCTTCTGGCACTTCGGCCGAGGGTTGGCCCTGGCGGGAACAGGCAAAATTACCGAGGCGGAAGCGGAGTACAAGATCGTATCGGATGCCGAGGAGGCAACGCCGCCCGACGTCATCTTTCAGATGCCGATCAACAACAAGGCCAAAGACATCATGAAAATTGCCAAGGATGTCGTAGGCGCGAAGATCGCCCTGGCCAAGAAGGATAGCAATGGCGCCATCGCCATGCTGCGGGATGCCGTCGCCATTCAGGACACGCTCAAGTACGGCGAGCCGCCCGACTGGTTCTTTCCAGTTCGCGAATCGCTGGGAGGAGCATTGCTGATGAGCGGCGACGCGGCTGGGGCGGAGAAAGTCTTCCGCGAGGATCTCGACCACAATCTGCGGAATCCGCGTTCGCTCTGGGGCCTGCGCCAGGCGCTTTTGAAGCAGAAACGCGACTACGACGCGGGCTTCGTGCAGAAACAGTTCGAGTCGTCGTGGAAGGGCGGCGCTGTCGCGTTGAAGCTGGATGATCTGGTGTAGCGAAAGCCATCTGGACTCCTGTGGGGACGGCCGCCTCGGCCGTCCCTTTGCAGTTCTTTCCCGCATATAATCTTCTGCGATGGCCGCCGCGAAAGACGTCGAGAACAAGATCGCTGGAAAAGATCGAAGCCCTGCGCGAGAAGATTCGCCACCACGAATACCTGTACTACGTTCTCGACCAGCCTGAAATCAGCGACCTCGATTTCGACAAGCAGATGCAGGAACTGAAGGCGCTGGAGGCGGAGCATCCCTCGCTGGTTACCCCGGACTCGCCCACGCAGCGCGTAGGGGCAAGCCGCGCGAGGGATTCGTCAAGGTGCCTCACTCCTCGCCCATGTTGTCGCTCGACAACACCTACAACGAAGATGATCTGCGCGACTGGGAACGCCGCGTGCACGAACTGAGCGGGCGCTGCGACGTGGACTATGTCTGCGAACTGAAACTCGACGGCATGTCGCTGGCGCTCACCTATGAAGGCGGCACGCTGGTGCGGGGCGTCACGCGCGGCGACGGATCGGTGGGCGAAGACGTCACGCTCAACATCCGCACGGTGCGCTCGATTCCACTGTCGATTCCCCGGGAGAAGTTGAAAAAGGCCGGAATGCCCGCCGAATTTCGAAGTGCGCGGCGAACTGCTGATGCCCACCGCGTCCTTCAACAAGGTGAATGAGGAGCGGGAGCGCAAAGGTCTCCCGACGTTTGCCAACCCTCGCAATTTCACCGCGGGCACGGTCCGGCAGCTGGATGCCAGCGTCACGGCGGAACGCCGCATGGACTATTTTCCCTACATCCTGCTCGAAAATGGCCGCACCTATTTCGACCGCCACTCCAAAACGCTCGCCGCGCTCGAAGCGGCTGGGTTCAAAGTGAATCCGAATCGCAAACTCGTTCAGACCATGGACGAAGTCTGGGCGTTCATCCAGCAGTGGGAAGCCAAGCGCGACTCGCTCCCCTACGAGATAGACGGCATCGTCATCAAAGTCGACCGCACTGCCCTGCAGGACGAACTCGGATTTACCGGCAAAGCGCCGCGCTGGGCCATCGCCTACAAATATGCGGCAAGGGCGGGCATCACGAAGCTGGAAGACATTCGCGTACAGGTTGGGCGCACAGGAAAACTCACGCCGGTCGCGATGCTGGCTCCGGTATTGATTGGCGGAACCACGGTGCGCAACGCAACCTTGCACAACATGGACGAGATCGAGCGCCTGGGCGTGAAAATCGGCGACTGGGTGCAGGTGGAGCGCGGGGGCGACGTGATCCCGAAAGTCGCGAAGGTGATCGACGACAAAGATCATCCGCGCGGGCACAAGACGTTTCATATGCCGGAGAAGTGCCCGGTGTGCGGCACGAAAGTCGCTCGTACCGAAGGCGAAGTGGACTACCGCTGCGTCAACGCGAACTGCCCGGCCAAGTTGCTCGGGACGATTCTGCATTTCGCCTCACGCGGAGTGATGAACATTGACGGCATGGGCGAGTCGTTGGTCAACCAACTTATAGAGCGGGGCCTGGTGAAGAACGTCGCTGACATCTACGCTCTCACCAAGAAAGACCTGTTGAGCCTTGATCGCTTTGCGGACAAGTCAGCGCAGAACATTCTCGACGAAATCGAGGCGTCGAAGAAGCTGCCGCTGGAACGCGTGATCTACGGCCTCGGCATCCGCATGGTCGGGGAACGCACGGCACAGTTCCTGGCCGAGCATTTCGGCTCGATGGAAGCGCTGGCGAGTGCCAGCGTGGAGGAATTGCAGAACGTCGACGAAGTGGGCCCGCGCATCGCCGAGAGCATCGTGGAGTTCTTCGGCATCCCTGCCAATCGCAAGCTGATCGAGCGCTTGGGCCATGCCGGGCTCGCCTTCAAAGGCAAGAAGAAAGAGCGCGGCACCAAGCTCGCAGGCAAGACCTTTGTCCTCACCGGCACGCTAGCGAAATACTCGCGTGACGAAGCCAAAAAGATGATCGAAGACGCCGGCGGAAAAGTGACGGGCTCGGTCAGCAAGAAGACGGACTATGTAGTAGCGGGAACCGATGCAGGATCGAAGCTCGACAAGGCGAAGGAGCTAGGCGTGCCAGTGATCAACGAAAAAGAAATGGAGATGCTACTCCAGTGAAAACCGAGGAAGGTCTTTATGGACTCGCAAAGCAAATTGGTTAGCAACGTCCGACTAATTCGGTGGTGCTTGTTGATAGCAGTTGCGGTGTATTTCGTGTTGATGGCACGGCTGCCGGCTTCCAGCCACGCTACTCAACTCGGAACAATTGAGATTGCAATTGCTCTAGTTTCGTTAGCTTGTGTCAATACCGCCTTCTATTTCAACCGAAAGTTTGTTCAAATGGCAGAGGCATTGATGCAACAGAGCCCGGACGACGGAAAAGCCTCGAAACGATGGCGCGCAGGCTACGTGGCCATCTATGCGGCGAGCCTAGCTGTTGCACTTTACGGGCTACTGTTGCATTTCCTTGGGGCACCATTCACGCATGTTGTCCCGTTCTTCGTCGTCGGTACGGCGATGATTCTTTGGTTCCGACCTCGCATTCATCAGGGCACATCTCAGTAAAAGTTAAGCCGTACTTTGGTCCTTCCCCAGCGCCTCCCGCATCCTCGCCCAAGTCACATCCAGCGTCTCCGGCAACATTCGCGTCTCCCCCACCACCGACATGAAATTCGCATCCGCCACCCACCGCGGCAGCACGTGCATGTGAATGTGCCCTGCGATCCCAGCCCCCGCGGCCTTGCCGACATTCATCCCCAGATTGATGCCGTCGGGATGGTAGAGTTCGCGCAGCACCGTCTCCATGCGCTGTGAAAGCGCCATCATTTCATTGGCCGCTTCGTCCGGCAGCTTCCGCAGTTCGTCCAGATGCGCGTAAGGCACGATCATCACGTGCCCTGGCGTGTATGGGAACGTATTCAGAATGACGAAGCAATGCTGGCCGCGATACACGATGTGGGACTTGGCATCTTCCTGTCTTTGCGCCTCGCAAAACACGCATCCCGCGGCCTTTTCCGTCGAGGAGACGTAGGCATAGCGCCACGGGGTCCACAGATAATCCATAGCAGGGCAGGTTAGCAGATCGAAGCGTGTTCCGAAACCGTAAGCACTGAAACATTGCTGTAACATACGGATAATTGGCGTTTGACACTGTTCGCGGGCGGTTGCTATAGTCGAAGAGTTCCCATTGGACGCGGGTTCTCTGTAAAACGTCCGACAGCTGGGATTGTCCAAGCTCACTCGCCAGGGTGGGCCCACCACAACCAAACGACTCATCCAGCAGTCCGCAACGCAGGCCCCGCATCCCGTCATCAGAGAGGCATAACCTTGTTCGACGACACCACCGCCCACAACTCCGAATCCACTTCCACCGTCATGACCGAACCCGAACCCACGACTGAACTCAAGACCGCGGAGCACAACCAGACTGAGCAAAGCCAGGCTGCCGCCCACACCGATGTACCTGCGGAGACGCCGCAAGCGTCCGCGTCCGACGAGAAGGCTGGCGACGAGAAGTCCGCTTCTACCGAGGACTTCGCCTCCGCGCTCGAGACCTTCACCACCGAGGCCGAAGAGGCCGTCAGTGAAGATCGCGTCATCAAAGGCACCGTGCTCAAGCTGACGAATACGCACGTGGTCGTGGATATCGGCGCCAAGTCGGAGGGCATGCTGCCGCTGGCGGAAGTGCTCGATCACGAGGGCAAGCCCAAGTTCAAGCCCGGCGACGAAATCGACGTGATGCGCGACAAAGGCCCGGCAGAGGAAGGCTACATCAACCTCTCGCACCAGAAGGCGCAGCGCATTCACGCCTGGGAAGAAATCGAGAAGGCTCATCACGAGAAGAAGCCGATCAAGGCTGTCGTGATTGACCGCATCAAGGGCGGCCTGACCGTCGACATCATGGGCGCACACGCTTTCCTGCCCGGCTCGCAGGTGGACCTGCGGCCCATCCGCAATCTCGATGGCATGAAAGGCCAGACTCTCGAAGTCGCGGTCATCAAGCTGAACAAGAAGCGCGGCAACATCGTGGTCTCGCGCAAAGAATTGCTCGAAGGCGAGCAGAACGAAAAGCGTTCGAAGACTCTCGAGCACCTGGAAGAAGGCGCGGTCCTCACCGGCGTGGTCAAGAATCTCACCGAGTACGGCGCGTTCGTCGATCTCGGCGGCCTCGATGGCTTGCTCCACATTACTGACATGTCGTGGGGACGGCTGACGCATCCCAAAGATCTCGTTAACGTCGGCGATCAGATTCAGGTCAAGGTTCTCAAGTACGACAAAGACAAGCAGCGCGTGTCGCTGGGATTCAAGCAGCTCACGCCCGATCCCTGGCTCGATGCCGAGCATCGTTATCCCGTGGGCGCGCACGTCGGCGGACGCGTGATCAGCGTGACCGACTACGGCGCGTTCGTCGAACTCGAGCAGGGCATTGAAGGCCTGGTCCACGTCAGCGAGATGACGTGGTCGAAGCGCATGAAGCATCCGTCGAAGCTGGTCAACGTCGGCGATCAGGTCGAGTGCGTCGTGCTCAACGTGAATCCGACCGAGCGCCGCATTTCGCTCGGAATGCGGCAACTGGCGGCCAATCCGTGGGACTCGCTGCACGAGAAGTTCCCCGTCGGCATGACGGTAGAAGGACGCGTGCGCAATCTGACCGACTTCGGCGCCTTCATCGAAATCGAAGACGGCATCGACGGCCTGGTCCACGTCAGCAACCTGAGCTGGACCAAGCGCGTGAAGCATCCTTCGGAAGTGCTGAAAAAGGGCGACCGCGTGAAGGCGATTGTTCTCGCGATCGAGCCCGACAAGCGCCGCCTGTCGCTGGGCGTGAAGCAGCTTGCAGCCCGATGTCTGGGAGTCGTTCTTCCAGACGCATCACGTCGGCGATGTGGTCCACGGCAAAGTCCTGCGGGTGGCTGCGTTCGGCGCGTTCGTCGAAATTGCCGAAGGCGTCGAAGGCCTTTGCCACAAGTCCGAAGCTGTCGACGGCAATGGCCAGCCGCTTCATCTCGAGCCCGGCGTCGAGCACGAGTTCAAGATCATCAAGATGAGTCCGGAAGAAAAGAAGGTCGGGCTCAGCATCCGCGCCGTGGGCGAAGAAGCTTCGCGCTCGGAAGTGGAAGCCTACAAGCAGCCGGTTTCGAGCACCAGTTCGACCATCGGCGAGCTGATCTCGTGGAAGCGCGCCAGCAACGAAAACAACTAAATCGCGGTTAAAACCTGTGCGAGAGCCGCCCGCGAGGGGCGGCTTCTCGATTGTTGTCGAGGTCAAGATTCTCCTAGGCAACAGCTCGTTTGGCTCGTTGCCTGTCGCACTGTTCTAGAATCATTCGTTTGCGCTGAGTCATCTCTTCATACTGAGAACCGAGGACTATTCCCTTGCCCGAAACTATCTACGACGTAGCCATCATCGGCAGCGGCCCTGCCGGATACACCGCCGCCATCCGCGCCGGCCAGTACGGCCTGAAAACCGCGCTCATCGAAAAAGACGGATTCCTCGGCGGCACGTGCCTGCACGTCGGCTGCATCCCGACCAAGGCGCTGCTGTTCAACGCCGAACTCTGGGATCACCTCAAAGATGCGAAGGAATTCGGCATCGAAGGCGTGGACGCGCGCAAGCTGAATTGGGCTGCCATTCAGGAACGCAAGGGAAAGATCGTCGCCAAGCACGCCAAAGGCCTCGAATTCCTGATGAAGAAAAACAAGGTCGAGACCGTCAAGGGCTACGGCAAGCTGACCGGCCCCGCGCAAAACGGCGTCCTCACGGTCGAAATTGCGAACGACAACAAGACCAGCCAGCTCAAGGCGAAAAACGTCATTCTCGCCACCGGCTCTGAAGCCCGCATGCTTCCCGGCCTCGAAGCCAACGACCGCATCCTTACCAACATCGAAATCCTGAGCCTGAAAGAAATTCCGAAGTCGCTGGTGATTGTTGGCGCCGGGGCCGTCGGCGTCGAGTTCGCCTCGATTTACCGTTCGTTCGACACGGAAGTGACCATCATCGAAATGCTGCCCCGGCTCGTTCCCGTGGAAGACGAAGAAGTCTCAAAGGAGCTGGCTCGCGTCTTCCGCAAGCGCGGTATCAGCTTTCCACACCAGCGCGAAAGTGGACAAAGTCGAGAAGACGAAAGCCGGCATCGCCGTCACCATCACGGCTGAAGGCAAGCAACAGAAGATCGAAGCGGAAAAGATTCTGATCGCCGTCGGCCGCAAGCCTCGCACCGACAACGTCGGCCTCGAACGCACGAAGATCAAACCCGACCGCGGCTTCATCAAAACCGATTCCTGGATGCAGACCGCCGAACCCGGCGTCTACGCGGTGGGCGACATCGTGCTGGGCACGCCGCAACTGGCGCATGTCGGCGCCATGGAAGCGCTCGTCGCCGTCGCGAAAATCGCCGGCAAGCCCGGCAAGCCGATCAATCCCGAACACATCCCGGGCGCGACGTATTGCCATCCCGAAATCGGCAGCGTCGGCCTCACCGAAACCAAAGCCCGCGAGGCTGGATACAACGTGAAGATCGGCAAGTTCCCCTTTACCGCCAACTCGCGCGCCTGCATCGTCGGCCAGCACGAAGGCTTCATCAAAATCGTCTCCGACGCCGACTACGGCGAGATTCTTGGCGTCCACATCATCGGCCCGCAGGCAACAGAACTGATCGCCGAAGCCGTCGCCGCCATGGAACTGGAAGCCACGGTCGAAGACCTGATGTGGACGATCCACGCGCACCCGACCTTGGCGGAAGCCATGCTCGACGCGTCAAACAGTGTGTACGGGATGGCGATCAATGCATGAAGTTTTAGAGCCGTCGTCCTCATAAGGAAGACTAGACGTTGAGATCAACTGAGCGTCGTCGCCTCAGATAATGACCAGTCAGATTCCTGGCGCGAACTCTCCTGAGAAAACGCATTCGTTGGAGCGCAGCGGCATTCGTTGGGTTTGGTGTTTGCTTCGTGGATTGGTAATCCTTGGCGGCCAACTCGGTGCTGAATGATTTTCGGTGGGCTGATCACGTTCCGTGTCGCATGTAGTTTCGCGTCGTCTTCTCAGAGGATCAAGGTGACATCTTGATCTCCATCGTCCAACTCGGCACCGTCGACTACGCCACGGGCCTGGGCCTGCAGCAGCAACTCGTAGCCCTGCGCAAAGAAGGAAAAATCGGCGACGTCCTCCTCCTGCTCGAACACTCGCCGGTCATCACCCTCGGCCGCAACGCGAAGTCCGCGAACATAGTCGCTTCGCCCGAACTCCTTGCCCAGCCGCGGCGTCGAGCTCTTCGAATGCGATCGCGGCGGCGACGTCACCTTCCACGGCCCCGGCCAGATCGTCGGCTATCCCATCTTCGACCTCCGCGGTTTCGTGTAGGGGCGGACGCATTCGTCCGCCCGGACGAGCCGCAGGCCGTCCTGAAGACGGCCCCGCACAAACACATCGGCGTGATCGACTTCGTCCGCCGCCTGGAAGAAGTCCTTATCCGCACCTGCGCGATTTCGCCATCTCAACTAAAGCGAGTCCCTGGTCTGACAGGCGTCTGGACCGAGTCGCCGAAGCCACCAATGCTCATGTGGCGACAGCCGCCTCGGCTGTCCGCCGAAGCGAAGCGAGAAGCGCCCGAGACGAAACCCGAAGCCAAACTCGCCGCCATCGGCGTCCACATCTCCCGCTCCGTCACCTCGCACGGCTTCGCCCTCAACGTAAACACCGACCTCAGCTACTTCAACCTGATCGTCCCTTGCGGCATCACGACAAAGCCCGTGACCTCGATGCAGCAAGAACTCGGCAAGCCTCTCGACCTCAACGCCGTCGCCGAATCCATCTCCCGCAACTTCGGCGTAGTCTTCCAAAGCCAAATCCTCTGGGTCGATACCCTCGACGCCCTCCTCGGCCGCACCGTAGGCGTCCCCATGAAGCCGCCCACGGAACTCCGCCAACTCCACAAAGAAGACGACAACACCTGGGCGTAATCGTCGCGGGTGGGCCCACGCCCGCGGAGAAGACGCAGCACGCGAAACTAGCCCAATCCCCCACTCTCGCGATACCATCAATACATCGCGCCCTCAGCGCCGCCTTGCATGGGGAATAAAAAGCAGAAGTCCAAACAGAGCTCTAACGGCAACCGCCCGCGCAACGGAGCAAAGTCCGGCACGGCTCATGTGGGGACAGCCGCCTCGGCCGTCCGCCGAACGAGCGAGGCTCTCGGGGAACAATGCCAACACCGGCCTCCGCACCTACTCCATCCCCGACTATCGCCTCGAGCACCCCGACCTCACCGTCCGCCAATCGATCGAAAAAGATAAGCACGGCACCGAGCACGTTCGCTACGAAGTCGCCGGCGATCTCGATGCTCCGGTCCCACCCATCCGCGACTCGAAATATCTCGACAAAAAGCAATGCATCGAGATCTATCGCTGGATGCTGCTCAACCGCAAAATGGAAGTCGCGCTCGAAAACCTTTACAAGCAGGGCAAGGTCGTCGGCGGAGTCTATTTCGGACTCGGGCAGGAAGCCTGCTCCTGCGCCTCCGCCTACGCGCTCGATCAAGACGACTGGTTCGCGCCCATGATCCGCAACCAGGGCGCGCTTCTCGTCCGCGGATTCCGCGCCGCCGACACCATGATGCAATACATGGCCAAGGCCGACTCGCCCACCAAAGGCCGCGACGGCACCAGCCACTTCGGCGACATCGAAAAGCGCAACATGGTCTCCCCCATCTCCATGCTCGGCGATCTCATTCCCGTGCTCTCCGGCGTTGCTCTCGGTGCGCGCCTGCAAGGGCGCAACATTGCCGTCATGACCTGGATCGGCGACGGAGGCCAGTCCACCGGCGTCACCTACGAGGGCATCAACTTCGCCGCCGTGCAGAATCTCGGCCTCGTGCTGATCGTCGAATCGAATCTCTGGGCCTACTCCACGCCTTCAGACATGCAGTACCGCTGCAAAGACCTCGCCGAGCGCGCCATCGGATACGGTATCCCCGGCGTGATCGTCGACGGCACTGACGCTTGCCAGGTCTACGACGCCGCCCGCGAAGCCGTCGAGCGCGCCCATGCAGGCAAAGGCCCCACCCTGATCGAAGCCAAAATGATGCGCATGAAAGGCCACGCCATCCACGACGCCGCCGCCTACGTTCCGAAACAGATGTTCGACTTCTGGAAAAAGCGCGACCCGATCGCGCGCTTCGAAAATTACCTGGTGAAAGAGAAAAAGTGGCTGACGCCGAAAGAAAACGAAGTGCTGATCAAAGAAGTGGAAGACATAATCGAAGCAGAACGTGAGATCGCCGTAAACTCCCCGATGCCGACCCCCGAATCAGCCGAAGGCGGCGTCTTCTGCGAAAACGGCTGCCACGAGATCAAACCCAAATACGGCATGCCAAAAGTAAAGAAGGGCACCGGCAGCTACAGAGCAACCGAAGCCGCCGTGCATTTGAAGTGACCTGGAGTCGGGTGGCAAAGCGAGCATTTGAAGGTGCGCGGCGTGGATCTTCGTGGTGTAACAGGTTGTTGATTCCATGTTCACTCGTCACAGACAAGCATTGCACAATTATGAAATGCTCCCACATTGTCATCCCGCAGTCGAGGGACCTTGTGTTCAGCCGGGAGCGCCCCAATGCGCGATGAGTACATCTACTACGTGTACATGATGCAGAGCGCCTCGCGTCGAGCTCTGTACATAGGCATGACGAACAACCTGCGCAAGCGGGTGTGGGAGCACAAGAACCACATCCGTGAGGGTTTTACCGACGATTACAATTGCACCCGCCTCGTACACTGGGAGAGTTTTGATGACGTAGCAAATGCAATCGATCGCGAGAAGCAACTGAAGCGTTGGCGTCGAGAAAAGAAAATGTGGCTGATCGCACGAAAAAATCCGCGCTGGCAAGATTTGGCAGCCGACTGGTACGAAACACAAGGTCCCTCGACTGCGGTTCTCGTTCACTTCGTGAACGATCATCCTCGCTCGGGATGACATTTCTGTTGCGTTGTTGAGAAGTAGGGGATTCTGATTGCATTGTCATCCTGAGCGGAAGAGAACGATTCGAAGAATCGGTCTCTGGAGTCGAGGGACCTTGCGTTTGCTCTGGTACCGGGCGTCGAACAATACAGTGGTTGAACTCTTAAGACTCTAACCCTATGCCCCAACTCACCTACCTCGAAGCCATCCGCCAGGGAATCTGGGAAGAAATGGACCGCGACCCAACCGTCTTCTGCCTCGGCGAAGACATCGGCATTTACGGCGGCGCCTTCAAAGTCACCGACGGATTCATCGATCGCTTCGGCCCCGAGCGCGTCGTGGACACGCCCATCGCCGAGTCCGCCATCGTCGGCGCAGCCTTCGGAGCCTCGCTCACCGGCATGCGCCCGGTCGCCGAATTCCAGTTCATGGACTTCATCGGCTGCGCTTTCAACCAGATCAGCAACATGGTCGCAAAGACACATTATCTCTGGGGAGCGCCCGCCCCGCTCGTCCTGCGCGGCCCCAGCGGCGGATACGTCCATGGCGGCCCTTTCCACTCCCAGAATCCTGAAATGTGGTTCGTCCACAATCCCGGCCTCAAGGTCATTTGCCCCGCCACGCCCTACGACGCCAAGGGACTCATCAAGTCCGCCATCCGCGACAATAACCCGTGCATCTTCTTCGAGCACAAATATCTCTACCGCCGCATCAAGGAAGAAGTGCCTGCGGAAGATTACGTTGTCCCCATCGGCAAAGCGCGCATCGCCCGCGAAGGTCGCGACCTCAGCATCATCACGTACGCTGCCATGGTCCACACCGCAATCGAAGCCGCGGAGATTCTCTCCAAGGAAAACATTGATCTCGAGATCCTCGATCTGCGCACCGTCTCGCCGCTCGATTGTGAAGCCATCGCGCAAACCGTAAAGAAGACGAACAAAGTCATCATCCTGCACGAGCACTCCCGTACCGGAGGTCTCGCCGGAGAAATCGCCGCCATCATCAACGAAGAAGCCTTCGACGATCTCGACGGCCCCATCGTCCGCATCGCAGGACTGGACTCCGCTGTCCCATTCTCCCCGCCGCAGGAACATCATTACCTGCCGAAAGTAGAAGACGTCGTCCGCGAGTCCCGCCGCCTGAAGGCCTACTAACCCGTGTAGCGGCGGAGGCCTTCCTCCGCCCGCATTTGACTCAATGTGGGGACAGCCCCCGGCTGTCCGTCGAGCGCTGGCCGACTTGTACTCGGAATGTTCTTTCAGAGTCGCAGCGTGACCCTAGCGCCCCCCGCCCCCCATCTGCCACAATATTCCCGGAGGCTTCATGCGCAAATTCCTTCTTGGTGTAATCGTCACCCTCTCGGTCCTGATCCTTGGTGTTCTGGGCTGCGCCATGCTCGGCTTCTTCCCCACGCAAGCCAACATCGCGCCTCCGCACATCGAACGCCGCCTGGCGATGGGTGCCGTTGACTCTTCCATGGAGCGTCATGCTCCCCGTGTTTCCAATCCGCTGACGCCCACCGATCAGAATTTGGAAGACGGCATGAAGCTCTACACCATGAACTGCGCGCTTTGCCACGGAGGCCTCGACCGCAAGCCCTCGTCGCTGGCCAATTCCTTCTATCCGCCGCCTCCGAATCTCATTTCCGATCCGCCCGACGATCCCGAGTGGCACACCTTCTTCACCATCCGCACTGGCATTCGTTACACTGGCATGCCTGCATGGGAGAAAACCCTCACCGAGCAGGACATGTGGAAAATCACCACCCTGCTCTCTCACCTCGACAAGCTCCCACCCACGGTTCAGGAATACTGGAAGACCAACTTCAACGCGGCACCGGCCGCCGCTGACGAAAAGAAATCGGACGAGAAGCAGGAAGGTAAAAACAAAGACAAGCACGACCACCACTGAGGGAGAACTCGCAGGTGCGCGTGAAGGACACTTCTCTATAGATTGGAGAAAGCTTTGATTTTTGGAGGAGGTCTGGTTTCAGAAAGCTCTGACTTCTGGAAATCTCTGATTTCTGAGGAAGGTTTTGATTTTGGGTGGCGCAGCGCTTCAAGCGCTGCGATAGCGTGCAGGCCATCAATCGGGCTTCAGCCCCTGAGTAAAGCTCCCTCCCCACTCCCACCCGCTATAATATTCGTTTGCGTCCGGCCTCCTGACCAAAACCGGGGCCACATGGAAGGAAATCATGCCAACTGACATCATCATGCCCCAGATGGGAGAGTCCATCGTCGAGGGCACTATTACCAAGTGGCTCAAGAAGCCCGGCGACAAAGTCCAGCGCGACGAACCCTTGTTCGAGATCTCCACCGACAAAGTCGACGCCGAAATTCCCGCCCCGGCCTCCGGAGTCCTGCAGGAAATTAAAGTCGCCGAAGGCACCACGGCCGGCGTAAACACCGTCGTCGGCACCATCGCCGTCGACGGCGAAGCCGCCGCTTCGTCCAAAGCCGCGCCCGCAGCGGAGAAGAAGGAAGAAAAGAAAGAAGAGAAGAAAGACGAAAAGAAGGCTGCTCCGGCCGCGCCACCAGCCGCTGCCCCGCCCCTCGCTCGCGAAGAAGACGAAGAGGCCCGCTCCTCCCCGTTAGTCCGCAAGATCGCGCGCGAGCATGGCGTAAGCCTCTCCCAGATCGCCGGCACGGGGCTCGGCGGCCGCATCACCAAGCAGGACATCACATCTTTCATCGAGAGCCAGGCATCAGCCCGTGTAGGGGCGGACGCATTCGTCCGCCCCGCCGAGCGAAGCGAGGCGTCGGCGGCGCCGACCTCCGCTCCGACCCCGCGGCCCGCAGCTCCCGCTCCCTATCCCGGCGATCTCGTGCCCATGACAAAAATGCGGCAACTCATCGCCAAGCACATGATCGAGTCGCGCCGCACCAGCGCGCACGTCCACTGCATGTACGAAGTGGACTTCACCCGCATCGTCAACCTGCGCGCCAAACAGAAATCCGGATTCGAGCAGCGCCACGGCGCCCGCCTCACCTTCATGCCCTTCTTCGTCCGCGCCGCCGTCATGGCTCTGCAGCAGTGGCCCATCATCAACGCCAACATCGAAGGCGACAATATCCGTTACCACCGCTACATTAACGTGGGCATCGCCGTCGCTCTCGATTGGGGACTCATCGTTCCCGTCCTCAAGAACGCCGGCGACCTGAACTTCCTCGGCCTGCAGCGCGGCATCACCGATCTCGGTGAACGCGCCCGCACCAAGAAGCTCAAGCCCGAAGATGTCGAAGGCTCCACTTTCACCATCACCAATCCCGGCCAGTTCGGCGCTGTCTTCGGCTTGCCCATCATCAACCAGCCCAACTCGGCCATCATGGGTGTCGGCGGCATCACCAAGCAGCCCATGGTCATCACCGACCGGGATGGCGCCGACTCCATCGCCATCCGCTCCGTGGTTCATCTCACCCTCGGCTACGACCACCGCCTCATCGACGGCGCTGTCGCCGACCAGTTCATGGCCCAAGTGAAGAAGAATCTGGAAACCTGGAGCGAAGACGTCGGCTAAGGGCGGCGCGACGTTTTGCGAGAGATGCCGGGACTGCCGTGCAAGAGCCCTTATGGCAGTGGTGCAGTTTGAAATCCACAGGGGTAGCAATCGGGTCTGGCCTGTGGGAGACTGTCCGCATGCCTAAAGATCGCAAGAAAACATACTCGGATCGACAATCGGAAGCCTCACGCGCAAAGAACCATCCGACGAAGAAAAAGAAGGATCAAACTCCACCACGACCCAGTATCCCCAAGGAAGAGCGGCCCTTATCCGCCGCGTCAGGCCCTCCCAACTGAATCGGGCTTCAGCCTCTGCGCCGTTCACCGCCATGGGCCGTTACTGCTGAGGACTGACGGCCGGTGCCTGCCCCCCGCCCTTCGCCCACGTAGAAGCATTCAAACATTCCACTGTTCCATCGATGATCTTCGAAATCCCATCCTTGAATTTTTCCGGATCGATGATCTCCCGAGCCGCCACGGCATCCACCGTACTCAGCGCAGACTCCAGGAACGACATCGCCGCATCTTTCTTTTCCGATCCCGACTTGCTCGCGAACAACCCTTCATCATTGAGAAGCTGGACGCTCGTCGGGTTCGTAGCGTTCAAGTAAAATCCCAGCGGAGTCGTTCCCGCCGGAACCATCCCATCCGCCTCCATGTTGGCGAAGACCAGATTGTCGGCCGCACCCGCCACGCCTACTCCCACATAGTCGAAGTTCTGTAGCTTGATGTGTTGAAACGTCAGCCACGACCTTCCATTGACATAAATCAAACTTAGTCCCGCTGCTTGCGAGAACAACGGCATGATCGGTGTGTCCCCTCCGTAATAAGCAACCGGATTGCTCGTGGTTGAGAAAACATACAAATACGGCCACAACAAGCACCAGTCATACTTGCTTACGATCGACGTCGAACAACCGCTTCCCAACGGCTGTTTCCTTCCATACAAGTTCCCGAATTCCACGTAGTTCACGGTAGGGCTGCTGATCGACGGCGCCGCGCTGGCGTAAGGTGTGAGATCGATCCTCTGCACCGTACTGCTGACGGTCGTCCACCCCGTCCCAGGAAGCTGTCCAATCGCCGCCGTAAACACCGGGGCCGGACCACTTCCATAACCGTCGAACGCGATCGGACTGCCCGGCGTCCCGCTCGCCGGGGGAACCAGTGTTTCATTCCACGTGTCCCCGCGCCTGAACAGAATCACGTCGCCCGCAGTGAACGATCCAAAATTGTTCACCCGGTTCAAGGTTTTCCAGGGCGTCGCACTCGACGTCCCGCTGTTCGTGTCCAGCCCCCCGCTGGAGCTAACGTAATACGTCGTCCCCGACGCCACCGAGCTAAGCCCCAGCAAGAGAATGATAAAGATGTGTCTCATAACCTCAGCGCCCTCAGCACAAGAAGAGCTTTTGCTTCCAGTTCTCCCGGCCAATAAAAAAGGCCACCGGCTCCAGCCGATGGCCCATCAGTTCCTGTTCAACTACCGATTTGGATTTCTCAGCGTCCTCAGCGATGAAAGGTCTTTGCCTGCTCTTCCATCTCCCCGGCTTCGCGGAGTTACTTCAACAAAAAATGAGGCGTGACTGAGGCCGTGAGCTGATCACTCGGCCCGGTAAACGTGGCCGGCAGTCCGCCAGAAACCGGAGTGATCGCCGCCCCGGTGTTATGAAAGAACTCCATGTCCGCGCCGGCATTGCTCGCCAGCGTCGCGGGCGCACTGGCCTCATTTGCGTACAGTCCAAGATAGTATCGCCCTGGCATCAGCGTGACCGTTGTCCCAAACGGAATCGTCGCGTAAGTCGACGCGGTCGCAAAGTACGTGCTCCCCGCAAACGCCCCAGTGTGCGCGATCAGGTTATTCGCGCTCCCCGACACTCCGTAGTAGATCCCCATGTCGTAGGTGTTTGTACTGTTGTCAACGCCTTCGACCAGAACCGTGATCGAAGAGCACTTCACTGGCCGGTCGATAAAAATGCCGAATACGTGCATGTGCCCGGTCGTCGTATTGAACGGAACGGTCGTCGCAAGACTCAGCGCCTTCCCCCAATCCAGAACCGGAGAAATATAGCTCCCGTCCACATACGCCGTCGTCGCTATCTGCGTTGAATTCGTGTTCGGTGCCGCCGTCGGTGCCGTCGGTGTCCCGGTAAACGCTGCTGAACCCTTTGGCGCAAGCAGCCCCTCCGCCGTTTGCGCCCGCGCCGTTTCCGCGCTCAGGTCCGCGGTCGCCGCCCGGCTTGTATCCGTCGGATGCACATGATCCGCCCGCGCGAAGCTCGTCGCCGTGCCCTGCGCTCCCGTCCCATCCATCGCCGGCGTCGTAGTCGATGCCGCCGGCACTACGTCCATCGTGGCCACTCGATTCGGCGTCCCTCCATTCGCCGACACATAAAAATTCCCATCATTCGATATCCCCAGCGACGAATTCCCCGTGTTCGCTGCCCCCATCGCCGTCCCCGGGATCGGAGAGTTCACCATCCACGCTCCCGCTACCAGCAGTTGTCCATTCACCGTCAAGTTTCCGCTGAATGTCCCCGAACTCGCCGTCACTCCTCCACTCCCTGTGTAGTTCAGAGTTGTTCCATTATCCGTCAGAGCGCTGTCTCCGCTCACCGCCGTCCCATTCCCCGCGTACATCGCCACCTGCGCCGTGGTTCCGGTATTCACCGTCCCCGATCCGCCTCCGCCGCCTCCACTCCCGCAGTCCGCTCCCGTCCCCGATAGCACTCCCGTCGAACTCACATGCAGGCATTGCGCGCCCGTTCCTGTCACCGGCAGCGTCACTGTCCCGGCCGTCACTGCCAGGTTTCCGTTCACGGTCAGTGGAACATTGAACGTCTTTCCCGTCGCTGTCAGCCGCTCAAGAAAATTCGCTCCGCTCGGTATCGCGTTGATGTACGACGAAATCGAACTCGCCGCTCGTTCCGTCAGGCCGCCTGCTTGGTCCAGACCCAGCGCCATGTCCCCAGCGTCAGCCAGTGGCCGTTCGCCGTTCGCGGTTAAAGTCTTCACGTAGTTGGAATCTTGTAGAGTGAACAGATCGTTCGGGTACGTGTGCACCGTGTTCCCGCCAAAGATCAGTCTCCCCTTGCTTCCGGTTGGCGGCCCGTTGTTAGCGATGTCAACTTGCTGCATCACCGTGGCCGTCGAACCCTGCCCGCCATTATTCGGGGAGCCTGCACACTGAATCCAGATCGGACTCCGCATCCATGATGCTCCATTCGAAAGGCATTGTTCCGCGATGACCGAAACGTTCGTCACCCCTACACTGGCAACGTACAGCGGACTGGTACTCGCTACGTCCAGAAAAAGAGGGGCCGTGCCGTTGATGGCTACGTTCGCCGGCCAGAACCAGAACTGCGGCTGGAATGTTTGCGGTTGCACCGTGTACGAACTGATCGTCCCTTGCGTGTCCGTGAACGAGCACATCCCGTTCGACCCGCATGCGCCCGAAACGTTCGTCGCCAGCGCGTAGTTGCCGGTACCCATCGGCGGCGACACTCCGGCCTGCCCAATCGTTACCAGTACATCCCACGTCAGCGCTCCAGCGTTAGCAACGCTCACAGACGGCCATTGCACCGGAATGCTGACGCTGCCATTGGCCGGCAATGCGCTGCCAACGAACAAAACCGGCCCGTAGAAAGCGCCGCTCGATCGCGGAACTACAAAGTAATTGCGCTCCGTCGACCCGCTGCCTCCCGTCACAAATGTTGGCGCCATTCCGCTGATCGGAAACACCCCGCCAACTTTCGTCCCGCTTCCCCCCTGCGTCAGCAGTCCCATTTGCGACGCTAGCCCTGAACCGTACAGTCCGTTCGTTGTCCCTCCCGTCGATTCCTCGTATACGTTCGAGAACGTCAGCGGTTGGTACACTCCGAAATATCTCATCCCATACACTGGAAAACCCTGGCACACCGAATCTGAAAACACCGCCCCATTCCCACCCGCCGTGAAGCAGTTCACGTTCGTGAACTCCGAGTCATGCAGGTACGTGATGCCGTTATTTCCCTGGTCGTTTCGTTCGTAAACGAATGCCCCGATGGGCCAGGTCGCGGTGACATGGTTGCCGTTCGGATTAATCGACGCAGAGCTCCGGTTCGCCGCGCGCTCTATTATGAGTTGCTGGTCGTTGTCATTTACCACGCCATAACTGAATGCTCCCGCGCCTCCGGGATTCGACACGAAGATGTTCAGATCCTGTATCACCGCATGGTCGGAATTGATTTCGAGCGCTGCATTCTCAATGTTGCACCACCCAAACGTGGACGGGCTTGTCGCGAAATTCCCCGACCCAAACGACACCGTGAAGCTTGTGCTGTTGGGGACGCTCGTTACTGTAGACATCCAGTGTTGCTGCGAGTTCGACGAGTAATATTCGCAATCCACCGTGTCCGGTGTCGCTCCCGCCACAAAAGGATGACTCGCCGCCGTCGTAATCACGTACGTCCCATTCGGTTGACTCGGAGAACACGATGCCCCCGCGCATACGCTCGCGACGTTCGCCCCGTCCACAAGGAGCGCAGTCGTGAACGACAGGTTGTACAGCTTATGGTGATTCACATAAGGAGTGCTTTGCGTCGTCCCCACATAGATGCAGCGATCGCGCGTCGAGCATGCTATCAGCGCTCCTGCTCCATCCAGAATCGATCCGCGGCTGCGAACGTACACTGAGGCATAGACGTTGTAGGTGATGTTTGCTTCCAGCTTGACGTAAGGTGCCGTTAGCGAAGAAGCGGTCGGCGCGACTCCCTCGTCATTGACCCACGCATCGTTAATTGCCTCCTGGATGCCGCTCGACGCCGATCCAACCGTATATCCCGACCCATGCGTGTACGCCGTGCTGATCCGGATCGTTCCGCTGCTCGCCCCCGGTGTGCAACTTCCTCCCGTGACTGCCGCCGATTCCGCGGTCCCCGTCCCAGCGATCCGCACCTTGTACGAGTAATACGGATTCGCCGACGTATCGACGCCCAGCGGGCAGGGACTCAGGTGGATCGTGTTGCTCCCGGCTGTGCTCAGGCTGTCGGTCGGCGATTGCAGCCAGTTCCAGTTCGGCGTCACAAACCGAATGTTCGCCAGGTTGTTGCTCGAGAACAGCGTCCCCGCCGGCTGTGCCACATTCTGGCTCACCGCCGGAGCCGTCGAAACGCTCCCCGACGCGCTGGCGCACGATCCCCACGTTCCCGAGGACGATCCGTTCCCCAGCAGGCAACTTCCAGCGGTCGCCGCACCCGCGCCCAACTCGTTGGTCGGCACGATTCCTGCGATCAAATCTCCTTTCGTCACCATTCCCGTATCCACATACTGCTTCGTCGTCGCCTGCATCGCCGCCACCGGACTCCCCGGCAGCGTGATCGGTCCCGTCATCGTTCCCCCCGCCGTGGAAAGATAACTACCCGAACCCACATTCGATGCCGCCGTGTCCACGTAGCTTTTATTCGCAACCTGTCCCGCGCTTGTCGGCGCCGGCACGCTCGGAGCTGTCGCAAAAACTTTTGCCCCGCTGATCGTCTCCGTGCCATTCAGATGCACTACCGCACTGTCATCGGCCTTCATCGCCAGCCCTGAATTCACGTACTGCATCGAAGCCGGTTGGCCCGCCACACCCGCTCCGGGCGTGGATCGCACCGCCGCCAGGTTCGCCGGCGACGTTGTCGGCACAACCCAATACTCCGTCCTTACCTCGCCGGGTCCAATTTGGTAGATGACCGAGTAATACACGCCAGCCGGTGTCGCTCCCGCGTTCGGCACCAGCGCAATATTGAGCGCGCCGCGCGCCCCCAGCGCCGCGTGCGTCGTCCCCGCCGCCACCGCGCTCCCGCTCGCCGTCACAAACGCCGGCCATGTCAGAATCAAACTGCCTTGCGCCGCGGTGCCGTCCGCCATGTACACGTTGTCCGCAACCACAGTCGTGGCGGGTCCGCTTTGCGGAACCGGTGTGCCTCCGAAAGCTGGAAGCCCCAGGCTCATTCCCACAACCGCCGCCACCACCACCCAACAAGAAAGCCGCCCCATAGGGCGGCAACCCGCGTCAAACATGTTCTCCTCCATTGTCATCCTGAGCGAAGCGAAGGATCTATGTACTTCGCTCTCACCGCCTCAAAAGCCTGCTCTTCTCACCGCCCTCAGCGTTCAAAAGCTCTTGCTCTTCTTAGCGTCCTTAAGCTTTTCTTAGCGACCTTTGCGGTTAAGAGCTTTTGCCCTTCTTATGTCATCCTGAGCGAAGCGAAGGACCTATGCACTTTGCTCTCACCGCCTCAAAGCTTGTGTTCTTCTCACCGCCCATAACGTTCAAAAGCTCTTGCTCTTCTTAGCGTCCTTAAGCTTTTCTTAGCGACCTTTGCGGTTAAGAGCTTTTGCTCTTCTTACTGCCCTTAACGTTCAAAACTTTTCCCTACTCCCCCAAAAATTCCTCCACGCTCCGCACATACACCTCGGCAAAATCCGCAACCGCCCGCCGCCCCTCAATCAACTCCATCGCATCGTCCACATCCCATCCCATCGAGCACAAAACCGCCAGCGCCATCATCGGAGCCCGGTGTACCCCCGCCGCGCAATGAATAAACAGCTTCGCGTCCGTTCCTTCCAGCGCCGCTCGCGCAAAGTCCACGCCCCGCTGGAACAGTTCCGGTGGCTTCAGCTCGAAGTCGTCATCCGTCGGATTCCACAATACTTGGATGCCGTAATCCTTCGCCAGCGGTGTGTCGTCGAACTCAATTTGCATGTCAATGATGTGCGTGATGCCCTCTCGCGCCACCTTCGCCATGTTCTCCGACGTCCAGATCCCCCCTCCAACTCCGATCCGGTCGGTCAACCACGTAATGTCCATCCCGATCTTATCCGTCCTCTGGCGCGGAGCGCGCATCCGAGCTTGGTCGGGAACCTTCGATCGAGCCCCCACCCAAACCGCCACCAGTTCTTCTCGTCGCACTGCCCCGCCTCATTCTACGGTATTAGCCGCCACGGTACTGTCACAGCGAATAGTCAACTCCCCGCCGCCGCCCGTCTTTGGAGTCCTCAGCGTCCTCCGTTTTTAAAGCGCCTTGTTGTTTTGCTTTTCTTCGCGTCCTTAGCTTTCCCCTTAGCGACCTTAGCGGTTAAGAGCTTTTGAACTCCTCAGCGTCCTCCGTTTTTAAAGCCCCTTGTTGTTTTGCTTTTCTTCGCGTCCTTAGCTTTCCCCTTGGCGACCTTAGCGGTTAAGAGCTTTTGAACTCCTCAGCGTCCTCCGCTTTTTAAAGCGCCTTGTTGTTTTTGTTTTTCTTCGCGTCCTTAGCTTTCCCCTTGGCGACCTTAGCGGTTAAGAGCTTTTGAACTCCTCAGCGTCCTCCGCTTTTAAAGCGTCCTGTTGTTTTGCTTTTCTTCGCGCTTTAGCTTTCCCCTTAGCGACCTTAGCGGTTAAGAGCTTTTGACCTCCGCCGAAGTCAGAACACGATCCTTACACGAGTCCCCCGCAGGGGAAGCGCCAGCATCTTTCCCATCTCCCGCTTGTCCTTCGACGTCAGTCTTAGCCGGCGCTTTCACCAGTTCGCCATTCTCATCGTGCACGATCGGCACGTCCGGAATATTCAACCGGTTCAATAGCGTTTTCGCCAGACAGTCTGCCTCCGGTGTGCCCTGATTTTCGTCCGTCCCCTCGGGATAGATCTTCGCCAGTTCCAGCAAGTACTTCAGCGGAGCCAGTTGTCCCTTCTTGCCTTCATCAATCGCGGCCTTTGCCATACCGGTCGCCTCCGTTCCCACCATCTTGGCGATGTCTCTCCGTACCTCGGCCGGATTCAGTTCTTTCTTCGACTTTGCTACTCTCTTCTTCGCGCTTTTCTTTGCCGCCGTCTTCTTCTGCGCTTTTTTCTTTATCATTGCCAGTTACTCGAATTCCCTTGGATTTTTGACGCTGCCCTCAAAAACAGAAGGCGCGCCCTGGGGCGCGCCCTCTACTGGAGTTTTCTTTTTTCTTACTCTCTATATTCAGAATAGCAAATTGCTAAGGGGCAACCGGCAAAATTTTAAAATTTATATTTGCCGTCTTCACAATCACTTGCAGAATTTTCATCCTTCTGACCCCCTTGACAAGAATTTTTCCGGTTCGATTCCACTCGCTCCAGCAACCCTATATCCACGAGAATCTCGCTCAACACGTCCAGGGCTACCGGCATCAGCGTCCGCACGGTCCGCTCGCTGCAGTGCAGAAGTTTGCTGGTCGCTACTTGGTCGTGTTCCTGCAAAATGTGCCGCGCAATCAGTTGCCGCGAAAATTCATCCAGTTTCTCCAGGCACGTCTCCATATCGTGTACGAAGATCACTCGGTCCTCGAAGGTCACTACGGTGTACGAAGTCACCCGCGCCCGAAAGAACTCGCGCCCCAGTATCGACGGCAGCCGCCCGCACTCCATCGAATACCGCAGGAAGCGCCGCAACATCCCCACCGTCCTCCCCCGGTAGATTCGCCGCACCCGATCCTGCTCGCGTGCCTCGTCCAGCGCCCGCTGCCGCTCTGCCGCAGTCGGTCTCACTTCTTGCGCTGTCGCGCCCTCAGCCTCGCCCAATCGCGGAGTTTCTTTTTGTAAATCGTTCCCGGCTCTCTCTGTCCATGCCTCGAACTGATGCGCCGGCATCTTCTCCACCGATGGCCCGTACTGAGGCCGGTCCAGCTCGTACCGCCGTTTTCTCCCAAATGGAAATCCGCCTGTCCCAACTTCCGGACGCTCCGCCTCCGCCGCGATCCAAGCAATCGTTTCCCTCACGCCACCCCTCCCGCCGCAGCTTCAAAGTCCGCGGCCTCCTCGTCCCCGAATTCGCAGTTCTCCACTGCCGCCCGCGGACGTACCGGCAGCCTGGCGCTCGTCGGTTTCTTTTTTGGTATCGGCAAGTCCGCAACTTTGGGCAGGCAGTCGTCGCAATACACGACCCCCGTTCCCGGTTCTCGTACCCACAACCCTCCACACCGCTCGCAGTACTTCAGTTCCACCCGTACTTCGCCCTTTTTGTCTTTAGGATCGCTTTTCATCACGCCCCTCCAGGTATTTGAATAAGAATTGCCGCCTTGTCATTTCCTTCCATTGAATCCCGCAGCCACCCGCCCCAGGCCGCAAGGGGAAACTAAAAAAAGCCCTGCGCCGATTTCCGCGATGTGCGAAAACCGAACGCAGGGCTCGTTTCACTTACGATGACCTGCTTAGGTTATTTAGTTTTTTGTGAGGTATAAGAAAATAGCTGCATCGCCCGCTGGAACCTCGCCGCCATCTTTCTCCGCTTCACAGTTTCCGTGCGATCTCATCGTCCGCCCGCGAATTTTCCCGCCGGGTGAAATACCCCTCCTCGTAGCCCGACTTCAGCACGCGTCCGTTTTGCATCACCACGCTCACCTTTCCTGTGAAGCGAAGCGACAACAACAGCCGTTCCAGCGATGCCGACAGCACCTCGGCCGATTTCACCTTCCTCCGGAATTCGCCGAAGTCTTTTTCTTCGTTTGTGCTATCTGGATTGCTGATCATCGCGATCCTATCTCTCTAAATTTTCTCAGTCAAGGTTGGATGAACTATCGCTCCCTGTGCAAAACTTCCCGCTTAGCATCGTGCTATAGACCGGTGCTATACTCCCGCGTATGAAGTTCAAAGTCCTGCAAGATAATCTTCGTAAGATCCTCTGGGATCGCATCGAAGCAGGCGAACTGACCGGGCTCAAGCTGGCGAAGTTGACTGGATTCAAGCAAGCCCATATCTCCAATTTCCTCAATAAGAAGCGAGGCCTCAGCCTCGAAGGCATGGACAAAGTTCTCTCCGTGCAGCACCTCTCGGTGCTTGATCTGCTCGATCCCGCCGAAGTCAACAAACGCGCCTCCATCCTGCCTCCCAGCGGCGACGAATTTGAAAATGTCCTGCTCACTGACGCATCCTCTGCCGCCACCCGGCCCCTCATCACCAGCATGCACGTAAAAGATATCCACAAGTTCAAGAAAGCTTTTCTGCGCAAACTGAAAGCCGAAACCGAAGGCGACCGCTCCGGCTGGCAGCGCTTCGTGCTCATCAGGCTCGATGCCAAAGAGGCCATGAGCATGTATCCCCGTCTTATTCCAGGAGCCACGCTCCTGTTAGACCGCCATTACAACGCACTTACGCCTTATCGCAAAGGCGAATTCAATATGTACGCTGTTCTGAAAAACGATACTTGCTCGGTCCGATATGTCGAAGTGGCCGGCAATCATCTAATCTTGCGACCCCATAACCAGTCCTCTCCGATCGAAGTTATTACCATGGACGAAGGTAAGTCGGCCGCGGATTACTTAGTGGGCCGTGTCTGCCATGTGGGACTGGAAGCCTGACGCAATCGCAAATTCCAACACTCGCCCGGTTTACTTCTGCGTCGCCCCCTGCGCGTTGTACGAGTAAATCACTTGCGTCGTGTAGAGCGTTTCCGTAGACCACCACCCCAAAGCGGCAGCGATCGTGAGCAGGCCGGCCACCACCGTCCAGCATCCCCAGTGTTCGCAGTTGACTTGCTTGCGCGCGGCCGCGGTGTCCGGGTGCTCGACTGGCGCCGGCTGCGGAGGTCTCCACACAAGCCATGCACCGGCAAGGCTGAGAAGCACCAGAGTGAATTCCATGTACGGCGGATCCGCCAGCATGCGCTCTTCAAAATGATGGTAGACCGCGAGATACGTCACCAGCATGTACAGCAAAGGCACCGGCAAAAAGACAAAGCGCAGCCTCGAGTGAATTCTCTCCCGCCGGAACTTCGCCCCTAGAGCGAACCAGCACAGCGAGAACGTCAGCACGCCGTTAAACGCCGCGCCGCGCAGAACCATGATCTGGTCGTGCAGTTGGCGCAGGCGCAGCGTCGCGTCTTCGCCCTTGAGCAGCAGCTGATTTTCCTGCAGGCTGAAAAGATCTGCCGCCGCTTGATTCAGCTTGCCGTCATCCACGCCATAGCTCACCTTCACCCACCATTTCAGGTTTTGCCAGCAGTACGCCTGCTCTGCCTTGAATGCGGCGATGGTTGCCGCAATCGCATCGTCGCCAGGCTTGGCCTTCAGGAAATAGGAGTTGTCGTAGCCTTCGTCCTTCGCCCAGTTGCCATTCTTATCCCGGTAGCGGCAATAGACGCTGGTGTGAAGGCGGTCTTCGGTGATGGCGATGCGCAGCAAACGCCCGGCAGACTCGACGTGGATGTCGTCGTCGTCGAAAAAATCGAATGCGATCCGCGACACCGCCGAACCCAGGGTGTACGTCATGGCGAACAAGATCACCCCTGCCACTGCCGGCTGCTGCTGAGCCTGCACCCACTTCAGCATGCCCGGTAGACGATATTCTCCTTCGGAAAAGAACAGGTGGATGATCAGGATGACCCAGGGAAGGGCGAGCGCTCCCACCAGCGTCGTATCGAATGCGATCGTGAGAGCGCCCATGATTCCTCCCGGGAAGCCCGTGAATCGGCCTCATCGTAGCGACCGAGCCTGCTGCGTCTGTTCGCGCCACAACCCGAAGGCTGCCCCGAAAGCCAGCCCAGAGCGGGTTTCAGCGGTCCGGAGGCCACGTTGCCGCGGCCGCCTTGGCGCGCCAGACCGACTCCGCCTGCAGCACGCCTTTCGCGCCGGACGATCCCGCCACCGTAACGCCGTTGCCCACCGCGACCACCGCATATTTGCCGCCATCCCGCGCCTTACCGACCTCAACCTCAACCATCTTGTGGTCTCGCGTCTCGAGAGTGATGCGGGTCCCGTCGATCTTGCGCAGCGTTCCCGAGACCTGACGTTCGTGCGGCCCTTTGTAGAACTCGATCTTCTCTGCGGCCTCGAGCGCCATTTTTCTGAGTGCGGGATCCTGTCCATTGGGCAGTTCCAGCCCGAAGATATCCAGTTCTTTATAGCTGGCCACGTACACTTTGCCGTTGGCCACAACCGGAACGATGTTTGCATTTCCGCCCAGGTTCGGCCAGCTTCCGGCGACGGCTTGAAACAGCGGGGATAGCGTGCTTCCCGAGGGTGTGGCATTGAAGGCATAGAGCCAGACATTGGGCGACACGCTGTTGGTCAGCGGCCGCGATACAGCCCAAATGATGGCGTGATGCCGGTCATGCGAAGATACGGTCGTGAAGAAACCCGAGTCCTGAATCGTGTCGGGCATCGCTCCCGTGGCCGTCTTCGTCAATTGCGGCGTCGGCGAGGTCTGCAGATTCCACAGCTGAAGGCTGTTGGTGGTGATCCCGGTAGGCCAGCCGCCGCCGCTGCTCACTACGTGCGGAGAGCCATCATCGAAGTAGGTGGGTCCACACCAGCAGCCGGTGCCAATGCTCTGCACGCCGCCCAGGACGCCCGCGTTCGTAGGCGTGAATCCTCCGAGGTTGTCACGATTGAGCAGAAACATGCTGCCATCTTTGGCGTTCGAAACCAACAGCCTGGGCACGGAACCGGGCTGAATCGGAAGGGCCATCACGCCGGCCGAGCCCACGTCGAGGTCCCCGTTATCGAGACCGGCGACGTTCGCCGGCGTGAACAGAAATGGATTCGGAGGGGGAAGCGTGGGACACGTGCGCACCAGAGTGGACGGCAACTTCACCACGCTTTCCTGAATATTGGTGCAGCCGTCGTAGGTGGTTCCGCTGTAATCGGAATTGCCGGTGGTGAAGTAGAGGTTTCCATCCTGGTCGCCGACCAGGCCGTAACCCGACTCCCACACCGACGACAAAAACATATTGTGCGGCTCAGAGATTTGCGTGTCGTTGATATCGTTGGCGGCCAGAGGCGCAAGAGTTCCGGCCTGCCAGCCGAGAATCCAGCCCCGCGAATTGCCCCCGCCGAAGTCGCAGAAGCTTCCAAACCCAGCGTAGACATTGCCGTTGGCGAGGAGCAATCCGGGACGCTGCCGCTGATACGTAGCGTTGAAGTTGAAGGTGCTGCCATCTTGCAGGGTATGGCTGGCCGTGATTTTCTTCTTGGCTACTTTGTCGGCGAGCGTGTCCAGATCCAAAGCGTGCAGGTAATACTGCGGCGTGTTGCCGCTGGCGTCGTCCATCACGTACGCGATGACGTACATCGTCCGGCTGACCAGGTCAATGGCGGGCGTTCCGTCAACGCCGACCGTGGGTCCGTTGTTGCCGCACCCGATGGGCCAGGAGACAGGCGTGCCCAGGTTGACCTTCAGCAGCTTGGTGTCTGTGTCGGCGTCAATGGCATACACGTTGTTGTTTTCCGTGGCCAGGTACACCACATCGTGACGATCTCCGGCAATGCGTACATGAGGAACGATGAGAGGCTGAGTATCCACCTGGTCGTTGGCATCATCGAGCGCGAGCGTCAACACTTTGAGAGATGCCACATTGGAGGGTTTGAGCTTTTTCTCTTCCGCATTCCATCCCGTGCGCAAGTTGTCATAGTGGTAGGTTGTGACGGAGGTCTTGCAGCCGGCTAGAAAAGCCAGCGCCGCGAGCGCGGCGACGGCTGCTATTTGCGACAAAGCTCCCGATCTGACAATCGACTTCATGGCCTTGGTCCTCCTCGATAGGGTTCACAAAGTGGCGCCGGTGGCAGAGACGTTGCGAGCAAAGTCTCTGCGAATACTTATTTCAAGTCCGCCAGGTCCGCCTGCAATTCCGGCATGCTGAAGCCTTGCGGCGCCTGCTTCTTTCCATTCAGGTAGTCGTTGCTGATGATGGCGTACGCTTCGTCGCAGTATGCCTCCCAGAACGTCCAGGTCATCACTTGCAACGCGCCCCAGGTAACGACGGTGAGGCCGTGCCCGTCGTAGGCGACGACCGGAACCGCATGACCTCCCCAGGACCCGGGCTTGCCGTCGCCGGTCGTTCCCCCTGGCGGCACCGACCACGGCTGGTGATTTTGCACCTGGGCCTGCGCGCTGATGGGCAACGACACACCGATGTAGCAGCCTTCGAAGATATATACCGAGTCCATGATGTGCGTGTGGTTGGAAGGCTCGAGCGAAACGTAGGCGCCAATCTTGTGGCCGGCGATGCCGGTCTGCCGCCAGTAGTTCAGAACGTCCACTTCCTGAGCGCCGTTGTCGTTGGCGCCGGTCGTGGGATTGTAGCCAGTGATGGCCGAGTAGGCCGCAATGATCTGCTTGTCGGTGGGCGTGAACATTTTCTTGCCCGCGTTCGCGGTCCACTCCATGAGCAGATGGCCGGCGGCAGCGCAGGTGCAATCGCCGACCTGGTCATTGTCCATCATTCCCCACGAAGCGCCGACCTTGGCAGAGAGATCACAGGCGGCCGGCGGCGTGGGCAGCGCCGGTGTCACGTACGAGGCGAGCAGCAACGCCCGCGGATCGTGCCGCGCCGTCAGCTTGCCGAGTTTCAGTTTCTTGGGATCAACTCGGGTGGGGTCCATTCTCAGTGCGACGCTTTTTCGCGAATCGGGTAACGAGGTATCCAATTTCTTCACAGCCATGGACGCGTCTCCTTGGGCGAGAGTCAGATTTTTGAATGTTGAAAATGGCCGCCGCTCACAGAGCTACGCTTGCGAACGGAAATCACGCCGAGGGGAAAGAAGTTGCGCGAATGTTAGACCCGGATCGGGGCCACGTCAACTGCGACATGAATGTTGTTACGAAAACCGAACAAGAAATATCAGCCGGGGCCGGTCGGCGATGGTGTTGTCCCGAGGATGCTAGAATCCACGGGCCGAGGTGGAATCCATGCCTGCATATTTCCTGGTCGACATCCGCGAAATCAAAGACGCCGCCAAGATGGAACAGTACCGGGCGCGCATCGCTGCCGTGGTCGAGAAGTTCGGTGGCCGCTATCTGGTGAGGGGTGGCCCCTTCGAGGTAGTCGAAGGCTCCTATCAACCGGTTTTTCCGGTCATGCTCGAATTCCCCAGCATGGACAAGGCACGCGAATGGTACGACTCAGAGGACTATCGCGAACTCAAGGGGCTGCGCCTGGCCGCAGCCGTCTGCAATGGTGTGTTTATGGCGGGGCGTTAGCGTTTAGTGAATCAGCGCTCCGTACACCAGTTCGTTGAAAGCGTGCGCATAGCGGATTGAGGGCACGATCGGCATCTGGACCATCAGGATGGCAAACAGTTTTTCCTGCGGATCGACCCAGAAGGAAGTGCCGGCGGCGCCTCCCCAGTAATAATTGCCGACGGAACCGGATTGAGGGCTGCGGCCGGGATCGGTGCGCAGCGCAAAGCCGAGCCCGAAACTTTGGCCCCCGTCCGGGGAAGGAGTGAGGTCGAGCAAGGCGGCTCGTCGAGTACCGGGCGGAAGTTGGTCGGAAGTCATGACCGCCAGAGTTTTGGGCGAGAGCAGGCGAACGCCGTCGAGTTCGCCGCCGTTGGCGAGCATCTGGCAGAAACGCGCGTAGTCAGTCGTGGTGGAGAGCAGGCCTCCGCCGCCGGAGAACCACTTCACTTTGTCTTTCGTCAGGCTCTGCACATCGGAGAAAAACGGCCGCCTTCCTGTGGAGGCCTCGACTTGCGCTTCCGCCAGGCGCGGAGCCTGCGCGGCGGTCAGATAGAACGCGGTGTCGCGCATGCCGAGCGGCTTTGTGATGCGCTCTTCGAGGAAGCGGTCAAACGGCATTCCGGAAATGACTTCGACGATGCGCCCCAGCACGTCCACCGACATGCCATACTCCCACACGGCGCCGGGCTGATGTGCCAGCGGGAGCTTCGCAATCTTGGTCACGAACTCGGCCAGCGTCTGGCCGGGATCAAACAAGTTCGCCTGGTTGTAGGCCTGGTGAACCAGCGTGCTGCCAAACGGGCCGTAGACGATTCCGGAGGTGTGGCGAAGCAGATCCTGCACGGTGATCGGGTGCTTCGCAGCTTCGAGAGTGAGCGTGGGCTTGCCGGTGCTTGAGTCGAGCGTCTCGACTCCAACTTTCACGTCTTTGAGCTCAGGCAGATACTGGGACGCAGGCGCGAGCAGATCAATCTTGCCTTCTTCGGCGAGCATCATCACGGCCACGCTCGTGATGGGTTTAGTCATCGAGTAGATGCGGAAGATGGCATCGGGCTTCATGGGCGTTTTCTTTTCGCGATCCTGATATCCAATAGCCTGGCGATATACGACCTTGCCATTGCGGGCGATCAGCAGCACCGCCCCGGGGACAGCGTTGTTGTCCACTTCGCCCTGGAAGAACTGCGTGATGCGAGCCAGGCGCTCGAAGGAAAATCCGGCGTCCTCAGGGCGGTTCGCTTTGGGCAGATCTTGCGCGAACAGAGACAGCGCGCAGCAGAGAAGAAGGCAGGAAACGAAGAGAAGTCGAGCCAGTCGAGCCGTCGAGCGTGTCATCAAGCATTCCTCCGTCGTAGCGGACGACGGAACATTCTAGACGCTCGTGGGCCGGATGTCGCGTGGACGCGTTGGCGGGCGGATTCGTCCTCCCCCTTATGGAATGAAGGCCAGCACCGTGGCAGCGGGGCCAGGGAACGGGGAGCCCATGATCGAGGTGAGCGCTCCGGTTTGGGGATTGATTGTGAAAGCCAGGACGCCGGCTGCAGTTGAGGCGTAGAGAATACTCCCCGACGAATTGATGGCGAGCGCTCCGGAAGAAAATGCGAAGGGCGAGGTGGGCAAGGGCGTCAACATGCCGCTGCCGGCGGTGATGCTGTAGCCGGTGACGCTGCCGTCGTTGCCCACGTAAACGAAGCTGCCCGTGGTAGCGATACTGAGAGGCATGGTTCCGGCGGTGAAGGGCGAACCGGGCACGGGTGTCAGAGCGCCGTTGGCCCCGATGGAAAATCCGGCGACCTGGCCGGTGGCCGTGAGCGGGGTGTAAACGAAGCTGCCGGTCGCGTCTACCACAATTTCGGCGGGGCGCGAGTTGACCCCGAGATTGGTGGTTGCGGGAAACGGCGAGTTCGGCACGGCCGTGAGAGCTCCCGTCGAGTCGATGGTGAACGCGAATACACTGCCCGGGGGATCGTCGTCGTTGGCGAAGAGGAAATTGTGCAGCCTATCCACGGCCAGGAAGAGATTCGTTCCGCTAGTGAAAGGAGAGTTGGGGAGGGCGCTGAGCCCGCCGGTAGCGTCAATCTTGAGCGCGTCAATTCTTCCCGCGTCAGCGACGTAAAGCATCTGCATGTTAGGGTTGGCGGCCAAGCCGCCGGCAAAGCTGAACAGTCCCAGTGAAAAGCTGGGGAGCGCCGTCAAGGCTCCGGTGCCGGCGTTAATGGTCCACGCGTTGATCGTGCCTCCGGAAAGAGGCGCCGGATTGGAAGCGAAAAGGAACTGGTTGTTGAGTGGGACCATGCCTAGTGACGGGGCCGCGCTGGGGGTGGTCGTCGCGGTGCCAAGAGCCCCGCCGCTTGAGACGGGGAATATGGCGATCTCGCTGTTGACGGTGTTGGCATAGAGGAACTGCGGTTCAGCGCATGCTACTTCGCCGACGCAGCAGCCACCCGCCTGGCTGCAGACCCTGGTCCCGCTGCTGCCACAGGCGGCGAGGGCAAGCAGGCCAGAGACGATCAGGAAAAGCGAGAACGCGCGCGTGGACATGGGGACCTCCTGCCAGCTATTAAACTCCTTCCGGGTCTATTCGGGGCCTGAGAGTGGGACACTTTTTCGAGTGTTCCATTCGTAGCTTTGGTTGCCCGGACGAGCGAGGTTTCTATTCTGTTCGCAACCCCGGCAGAAGATTTCCCCACACAAGCCAAGAGCGGAGAGCAAGAGAGTAAGGCAGCTACAGCCAGAAGTCGCTGTTGGGCGCGGCGGACGAGTTGGGACTGGCGCCGGCGGCGCGTCCCATGCGGGGTTCGACGCGGTCGCGCCCGGCATTCTTGGCCTGGTAGAGCGCGGTGTCGGCGGCCTGCAGCAGTTTTTCGGCCTCCGAGGCGGACTGGCCGGTGGTGATGCCCAGGCTCATGCTGACCTTCACCGCCGATCCCGCCACGACAATATTGCAGGCGGCGACGTGGGCGCGGACGCGTTCGGCCAGTTCCCAGGTCTCGGCCAATCCGCAGCCCGGCGCGACGATGAGGAATTCTTCCCCGCCGTAGCGTCCCACCGAATCGTAGGGGCGAACCACGGCGGCCATGGCGCTGGCAATAATGCGCAGGACGAGATCGCCGGCGGAGTGGCCGCGGCTGTCATTGATGTCTTTAAAGTGATCCACGTCTGCCATGATGAGGCCGACCGGAGCGTTGTCGCGTTCGGCGCGGAGCAGTTCGCGGTCGAGAATGCTGAGAATGGCTTTGTGGTTCCACAGGCCAGTCAGGCCGTCGTGCGAGGCTTCGCGGCGGAGCGCGTCTTTGGCCAGCACAAGGCGCTGCTGGGTGACGAGCAGGCGCGTGCTCGAACAGACAAACGACAGAAATACCACCGCGGCCGCCAGTCCCAGGCGCTCGCGCGCAATGCGCAGCGACATGAACAGGACCAGCAGCGGGTACAGCAGGAAAAACATTTCGGTGTAGATTCGTTTCTCGCGCCGGGGCGGTTCGAACGGAAACTCCGGCGCTTCCGCCTGTTTCCAGGTGGTCGCGATGAGAATGGGGACGACCAGGCCCGCGCTCCACAGAAGATCGAACCAGGCGCCAGCTGCCAGATTGCGGCCCGGGCCATAGTAGTAGAGCGCATCCATCAAGCCGGAGAAGGCGAGAAAAATTCCCCATCGGCCAAACAGGGCGCGGCAGTCGCGGGAGTGGGTGACGGCGGCGCGCAGAAGGAAAGCCGCCACAAAAAATCCATAGCCCGCGAAGTAAGGCGCCCACACTTCGTGCGCCAGCTCGCCAGGATTCTCTGACTTGGGCAGATAGAAAAAATATACGTAGGCGGCCACGCAGACCAGAACGGCTTGCACGAAATCGAGGGCCGTCAGCGCGTCGACGTGCCCGGCCTCGTGCTCCGGATCGAGAAACAGCGCCATCGCCAGGGGAACGAACCAGAAGCAGAACAGCAGGTTGTTCATCCAGGCCGCGGCGGGAGTGGGAGAGAAATCGTTGTAGACGCCAAGGCTTTGGGCCACGAGCCAGAACGCGTAAGCGACCGCGGTCAGCCGCCAGAACGAGAGCGCCATGCCCTCCGAGCGGCGGCTTGCCAGCACAATGGAATAGAACAGCAGTCCGCCCAGCGCGAGCTGAATCAAGTCCGACAGCAGTGGCCCGCGGGCGCGCGATCCGAGAAGCGTGACCACGGCGACGTGGCCCAGCCATAACAGGCCGGTCGCGGTCAGGATCGCGCGCATGCGTGGCGATGCAGTCATTGTTCGGAAAAAAAATTACAGACGAATGTCGCGGTGAGGATTCAACCGGACTGCTTGATGCTTCGGCTGCTCACTCACTGGCACACTTCGAGTGAATGAGAACCATTCAGTATCCGGCATGCCCCGAGCAAATTCATCTGACTATAGTACCCCCGCGGGTGATTACCGATAAACGGAAATCAAGCCCAGTGTTCGAGCAGTCTGTTGAGGATTTCCACAGCCTGGCCAAGCGCGGCCAGTTCTTCGGGAGGCAGGGATTCGAGGCGCGAGGTCAGGTAGGCGATGCGGAGCTGGCGTCCTTTCTGCAGCAGGCGAGTGCCTTTGGCGGTGGCGCGAATGCGCATGCGGCGGGCGTCGTGAGGGTCGGCGCTGATTTCGATCAGGCGGCTGCGGGCGAGGCCGGACACGATGCGGCTCATCGTGGGCGGCTTGACCTGCTCGGCGGCGGCCAGTTCCCCCAGTGTTTTCGGGCCGCCGAAAACCAGCACAGACAGGGCGGAAAGACGGGCCGGACCTTCGCCGGTGGCCACGTCCTGCTTGCGCACGCGGCGCAGCAGGTGAATGGCGGCGGAATGCAGGCGGTCGGCGACGGTGAAGGCTTCCGGCAGGGCCTGGGCCAGGGGTTGGGTCGGCTCAATTTTTTTCATTGACTTTGATTTGCGAATATAGTTAGCTATGCTAACGAATAAGACGGAGGACGTCAAGACCATGAATCCAGTTGCAGCGGGAATCGGAATTTCGCGGCTGGGACAGATCCAGCTGAGGGCCCACGATGTGGACCGCGCGGCGGCGTTTTATTCGGAGGTGCTTGGTTTGAAGCTGCTGTTCAAGGCGCCGCCGAATCTGGCATTCTTCGATTGCGGCGGCGTGCGGCTGATGATTGCTAAGCCGGAGAAGCCCGAGTTCGACCATCCCGGCTCGATTCTGTATTTTGCCGTGCCCGATATTCAGGCCGCTTACGGCAAGATGAAAGACCACGGCGCGCGCTTTGAAGACGAACCGCACATGATTGCACGCATGCCGGATCACGATCTGTGGATGACATTTTTCCGCGACAGCGAGGAAAATCTGCTGGCGCTGATGAGTGAAGTGAAGCGGTAAGGCAAGTGCGGGCGCCGGAGTTCAGGCGTCGGACCTCAGACCTCGGGCCTCAGACGTCAGACCTTAGACCTCAGGCGTCAGGCGTCAGGCATCAGACCTCAGGCCTCAGACCTCAGGCGTCAGACCTCAAACGTCAGACCTGAGCCGCCAGTTCCGTCCTTGCTTGCGATCCTGAGGCCCGCGCTTTTGCGAGCCGAAGGACCTATGCAATTTGCTTGAAGCGCTAACGCTAGGGACGACGCATCGGTCCGATGCGGGTGGTGCGTTAAAGCCTTAACCGCAAAGGACGCAAAGTACTGCCGCAAAGGACGCTAAGAAAACTGGTGACGTCCAAGGTCCGAGGTCTGACGCCCGAGGTCCGAGGTCTGATGCCGGAGGTCCGAGGTCTGATGCCGGAGGTCCGAGGTCTGATGCCGGAGGTCCGAGGTCTGATGCCGGAGGTCCGAGGTCTGACGCCCGAGGTCCGAGGTCTGACGCCGGATCCCTTCCGATCCTGCTATCATCGCTGGCGGAGTATTTTGCATCATGCACTATCTCGAAGACGACGATTTCGACGAAGACGAAATTCCTCTTATCGCGGGAACAGGAGAAGGAATCATGGAAGAGACTCTGTCGGGCCGTGGCGCTGCACGCCGCGACGAAGACATTGCACTCGATCTGATGAAGTTCGTGGCCATGACCACGGGATACGGCCGCACCGCCTCGACGGGCGTGGGATTTCAAGGCACCGGCTCCGCCGCCAAGCCGGAAGAATACGCCGCTCATCTGCTCGAGTTGTACGGGAAATGTCTGGCCGCGGTGGAGGGGGAGAAGTAGCACGCCCCGTGTGGCGCTATTTTTCTTTTTGTCCTTCTCTATCGTGTCATTCCGAGCCAGGTTTATTCGGCGACGAACCTGCTTTTGGCTGGGACACAACAGATTCCTCGCGCGATACGGTGCCGCATCGGAATGACAAATTTCGCTACTTCACTTGCCTACTTGTACTGAATCCCCAACTGATCAAATAGAAAGCTGAAGACGTCGGCTTGCTCGTCGATTTGCTCGTCGAGGGCGGTGCCGATGCCGTGGCCGGCGCTGGAACTGGTCCGCAGCAGGATGGGGTGATCGGAACTCGTCGCCGCCTGCAGGCGCGCGATCATTTTCCGCGACTCCATGGGGTTGACGCGGTGATCGTTTTCTCCCGTCGGCATGAGAATCGCGGGATAGGCCGTGCCGTCTTTCACGTGATGGTAGGGCGAGTAGGCGTAGAGCGCCTTGAATTGGTCGGGATCTTTCACGGTGCCGAATTCGGTGACGTTGAAGGCGCCGTTGGGATCGAGTTCGACGCGCATCATGTCGTAGATGCCCACGTAGGAAACGACCGCGCGAAACAGATCGGGACGCTGGGTGAAGGCTGCGCCCATCAGCAGGCCGCCGTTGCTGCCGCCGAGGATCGCGAGGTGTGCGGGCGATGTATATTTCTGGTCCACCAGATACTGCGCGCAGGCGATGAAGTCGTCGAAGACGTTCTGCTTGTGCGTGAGGTTGCCCGCCATGTGCCATTCTTCGCCGTATTCGGCGCCGCCGCGCAGGTTGGTCTCGACCAACACGCCGCCCTGATCGAGCCAGATGCGCGCGAACTATCCCTCGAAAAACGGCTTGATGCTGATGCCGTAGCCGCCGTAGCCGGTCGAGCAGCGCGGGATGCGTTCCGTCGAGCTTGGTTCCTTTGCGCCGGATGATGTTGACGGGAACGCGCGTGCCGTCTTTCGATGTGGCGAAGTCGCGAACCACTTCCGCGTCATCGAATTTGACCGGCGAAGTTTCGAACAGGGCGGTGCGGGCCGCTTGTCCGGTAGCGGCGTCAATGCGGTACCAGGCGGGGGATCGAGATAGGTGGAGAGATAAAAGAGCACGTCGCCACCGCCGATCGGAACGCCACCGTAGACGGCCGAGATCGGCGGCAGCGGCGGGGCGGGCAGAGCTTGTCCCTTGTTGTCGAACACGCGCACGCGCGACGGGCCACCCATGATGTCGACCACGTAGAGATGTCCCCAGGTGGGGATAAAGTTTTCGATGGAGGCGCGGTCGCTTTCGTCGGATCCGGAGCCCGAGCTTTGCGGGACGACGACCTTGGCCTGCGCCAGATCGACTTCAAAGCATCGGACTGCGCGGGATCGCTCTGCCCCAGCGGCAGGCGGAGAATCTGGCCGCGCGGCGCGTCTTTGCGGGACAGCAGGTAGAGCGCGCCGTCGCCCCCGCGCTCTCCCGGGCCGAACTTCACTGAGACGATGCCGTCTTCGAAGTGCGTGATCTGGGTCCATTGGCCGTCGAGATCCATCAGGTAGTGGGCGAACTGGCCGCCATCGCCGTTGCCGACCGAGGCGAGCAGCCAGCGTCCGTCGTCGCTGGTATGGAGTTGAATCTCGGCGATGCGCGGGAAATCCTTGCCGATGACGTAGGTGTCTTGCCTGGGATCGGTGCCGAGTTTGTGAAAGTACACCTGCTGGTAGAAGTTGGCGTCCTCGGGAGGGCGCTCGTTGCCCTGCGGATAGCGCGTGTAGTAGAAGCCGGAACTGTCGGCCTTCCACGCAATGCTGCCGCCGCCGGTGGCAAAGTTTACGCGGGGCACGACGTCGGAGAGCTCTTTGCCAGTTTCGACTTCAAAGACGTGGGCCGCCGCATCTTCCGAACCGCTCTCCGACATGGCGGCCGCAACGTACTTCCCGCCGAACGAAGGCACGTAGAAATCCACGGCAAGCGATCCCTTGGCGCTGGCTGCGTTGGGATCGAAGATGACTCTTGCGCTGCCGGGATCGTCGGCCGAGCGCATCACGACGAGCATGGGCTGCTGTTGCGGCGGCTGGTATTTCTCCGCGAACAGCATTCCGGCGCGAAATTGCACGCTGCCGTACGAGGCCGAACTGGCGGCGATCAGTTGCTTCAGATGATCCTTGATGGCCGGGCGCGCGGGCAGGTGATCGAGATATTCGCGGGTGCGCGCGTTCTGGGCGGCGCTCCACTGCTTGACCGCAGGGTCGTCCCAGTTCTCGAGCCAGCGGTAGTCGTCGACGATTTTGACGCCCTGAATTTCGTCGGTGACGGGATGCCTGGGCGTGGCGGGCGGCTTGGGAGGGATCTGAGCGAGGGCGGAGAGCGTGAGCAGGCAGACGGAGAGGGGAATCTGCAGGAAGCGTGTGGTTTTCATGACGACCTCGGGCCGCGGGAATTATACAAGCGAGGGCGACCTGGAAGCACCGTGGAAGAGCGGGCCTTCAAGGCCCGCGCCAAGGCGTACTCGAAACAACGGGCTTTAGCCCCGGTGGTGTCCTCCGCGCGGGCTAAAGCGAGGGCCGTGGGCGCGTTCGAGAAAATTGCACACGGGGCCTAAAGGCCGGTGCTTTCTGGATCGCCTAACGCGGCCCTTAAAGGGCCGCTCTTCCACGGGAAGATCGGCGGCATGGCTTGTGGCGAAAGTTATTTCCGGGATCAATGAGCTCCCGGCGCTGGTTCCGCGAGTGCAGAGGTCTTCGGACCGCAAAGGACGCGGGCCTTGTGGTGAGCGCATGCTCCTTCCCAACTCACTTGATCTTCTTGACGTGGATTTCCTGGCCGTCGGCATCCTGATAGGTATAGCCGGTCACATGGCCCTGCGCGTCACGCGTAAATTTGTCGATCCCGAGTTCGGACTTGAGGAAGAACGAATCAGCGCCCAATGGGAGATATTCCTCTAAGTCTTTACCGGACTGTGTCCACAGTTTGCCATCTTTCACTGAGATGGTCTCCACATCATCGAGACGCCACTCGTATTGGCCGACATAGTCTTTGTAAATACTGGTATCGACGGCGACCGGCTTTCGAAAATTGGTTGGGATTTTTCCCCATTGCCGCGCAACCAGAAGCCAGCGGCCATTTTGCTTGATATAAGTTTCCGTCATCCGTATTTCGCTGACGATGTCGGAGTCGGTGAACTGCTCATGGCTGGTGTAGCGAAGGTTCAGCACCGCCGTCTCGCCGTATACGTGGACGATGTAGTCGCGAGGGTCGATCGAGTGGTCGTATTCGGTGGGTAGTTTTCCGACATGCGCCATCAGCTGAGCTTTGGTTCTGACGGAACCACCATCGGTGCTGAAGATGCAGTCATCGGCAACGAAGCGGGAATAAGCTGCCTGATCGCGTTTGTTGCTGGCTTCCGTCCGTGCTTCGTGAGCGTTGATCACTTCTTGTTGGGCAGGAGAGAGCTTCGGTTGGTCAGCAGCGTGGATCATGCCGACGCACAGGCAGAGTGCAACCAAGAGGAAGTGGAAGAAACGCATATTCGGTCCTCCGTGACCGACCCGAGAGTAAGGGGTCGGCGACATTTTATCCCAAGGCGTGGTTGGGCGGGTTTGACGGCACGGCGGACTCGATGATTGCTGTAACCACGTTGCACAAACAAGAAACCGCGCCCTTGCAGGGCGCGGTTCTTCGTTTCAACAAATGTGCCAGGGAGGGCCTCGCGGCCTGCCAGCAACTTAACGGCGCTTCTTCGCCTTTTTCCTGGCTGGCTTTTTTGCGGCTTTCCTGGCTGGCTTCTTCTTCGCTGCTTTTTTCTTTGCCGGCTTCTTGGCAGCTTTCTTCTTGGCTGGTTTCTTTTTCGCCTTTTTCGCCGGTTTCTTCTTGGCCGCTTTCTTTTTGGCTTTGGGTTTGCCGCCGCCACTGGGTGGCGCGGGCTTGGGGGCTGGCTTCGGAGCGGGAGGCGCGGGCACGGCTATGGGTTCGGGTTCCATGCCTTCCGGAGCCGGCATGCCTTCCTCCTCCTCTTCCTCCTCTTCGAAATCTTCCTCCAGCGACTCGCTGTAAGCGCCGGTATCGCCGAATTCGTCTTCTTCGTCGCGTCCATAAAGCGTGGGATCGTAAAACGTCATTGCTCCTCCTGTTTCATGGCGGCCGGGTGCGGACAAGGCGCCCTGGCTGCGGGCACAAGAAATTTAATAGACCACCGAGACTTCTGCTGGAACGGCGCGCGATTATAGCACGACGTTCGGAGCAGCTTGCAAGGACTGCGGGCACACACTGCTCGCTACCCTGTTATCACAGCGGACGGGGGGAAGGGAAGGAAAAACGGGCTTTTCGGCTCCCGACTTCAGACTTCAGACTTCGGACCTCGGACCTCAGACTTCAGACTTCCGCTTCAGGCTTCCGACCACGGGGCAAAAGACAGCGGACGCCCTTGGGGAGCGTCCGCTGCCGGTGAACCCGTTTACATGCTGCTGGTTAGAACTGGAGCGATGGAAGGACGCCGGTTCCCTCCTGGCGCACCGCGTCGAGGGCCGTGATATTGAGCCCCAAGGCTCTCAGAATCGTAGGCGCCACCTGGGCCGTACCCACTGCGGCGTTTACCGTCCTGGGCCTGAAGCTCGGATTCGACAGCAGCAGAACAACGTTGGAGTCGTCATGAGCGAACCCGCCATGTTCCTCCTGCTTCGCGTGGCTACCGGAGTAGGTCACGCCGACGTTCGGGGTCACGATGATATCGGGCGTGCGGGGATCGAAGGTTGGGTCGTTGAAGTTAAGGGAGAGCGATGGGCCATAGTAGATCTGGCCGAGCCCGACTCCAGTTGTGGCGGAGGAGTTGGCCTGGATCATGGCGACGGCGGCATCGGTGTCGAACGAACTCTTCAGCCAGATCAGCGAGACGTCATCTTCGGTCGGTCCAATGCCGGTGGGGTTGTTCGTGGATTCTGACCAGGGAATGAAGCCGGCGTTCGAAAGCAGGGTGACGGGAGAAGTGCCGTTGATGGTCTGACCCACGTAGCGGGCGGGATCGATGGGCGACTGGCCATGCTTGGCAGTGATTACGATCAGCGTCGAACTCAGCAGCCCTTGCTTCTGCAGTTCGTTGACAAATGCCGCAATCGAGGCGTCCACGAACTGGAATTCGTTCAGCAGCGCGGCGCTGGGCGTGCCGGCAGCGTCAAGATATCCGCCCGTGACGCCGTTGCCCTTTTCGATCAGCTTCTGACCCACGCTGACCGCCTGGAAGTTCATGCCGAACAGGGTGGGAACTTTGGCGGCAGCGGTGCCGAGGTGGTTCTTGCCATCGATCCAGTTCAGGATCGCATCGACCTTCAAGGTGTCGTAGCACTGAATGTTCTGGAAGCTGTTGGTCCAGGCCGTCAGATCGGCGGCCTTATCGCGGATCCTGGTGCAGGAGACGCCGGTGGGCGTGGTAACTCCGGGAAGGGCGATGACGTTCGAATTGATTTCAGGAGAGTAGAAGTCGTCGAGTGCGCTGGGCCCGATGCCGGAGGCAACGGAGGAGTACGCGGGGTGCTTGTCGGACCAGGCCGCGAATCCGCCGGCAGCATGAACCACGCTGAATATGCTGTTGACGCGGACGAATTGCCACGGGTAGACGGGGGCGCAGCCCTGGCTTGGGTCGCGAACCAGTCTCTTGGGATCGATAGAGGCAATGGTGCCATCGGTCAACGACGCGCCGGGTGCGCCGCCGTTTAGCTTGGTCTTGTCGAAGTCGATGCCTTCTTCATACTCGGTGGTCGTGCCGGTGGGAGCGGCATACGGAGTGCAGGGGCCCGCTCCAAGGCCGTTGCCGGTGGTGACTGCGGGAGCGTCGTAATTCCTGGAATACGCAACATCGTAATAGACGCCGGTCGCGGCGGGGCTTCCACCCGTGATGATGGCGGTCAAGCCGGGGAAGGAGTCAGAAGGCTTGGAAGTGCTGGCGGCGGTGTAGTTGATCCCGGTCGCGCTCAGGGCGGCGATGTTCGGGCAATAGGGCTGGCCGCCGTTGGCCGTTGCGATGCCATTGGCGCAATTCAAGAAATCCACCGCATGCATTCCGTCAACGCTGATGAGCAGCACGCGTTGGATGGAGTTCGAGCTGGCATTGTGAAGCTTGCCGCCTTCCTGGGCAAGCGCGGAACCGGCGAGCAGAAGAGCGCAGGCAGACAAGCCAACACTAAGTCTGCGAGTGAAAGTCATAGGATTTCCTCCTGGGGATTTGAACGAAGATGTACTTAGGACTATCAGAGGAAAATCAATGGCAGGTAACAGGCAGATGAATGGCAAATGAAAAGAGTGTAAAGAAGCGTGGAAAGCCACGGCGGAAGCGGGATTGCGGCTAAGAGCAGGCGTCGGACTTCGGACCTCGGACTTCGGACCTGCAGTGTTTAGCTGAGGTCCGAAAGTCTGACGCCGAAGTCCGAGGTCTGACGCCCGAAGTCTGAGGTCTGACGCCCGAAGTCTGAGGTCCGACGCCTGACGCCTGACGCCCGCAGTTCCGCTACTTCAGGGTTTTCACAAAATCCGCGACGGCCTTGGCATCTTCGCCTTCAACGCCGGAGATGGCTTTCTTGTGCGGGACTTTCTTGGCATCGTTGCCCTTGGTGAGCAGTTCGGTGATCTGATCGGCGGTCAGGGCGGTGCCTTTCAGCGCGGGGCCGACTTTGCCTTGGCCTTCGGGGCCGTGGCAGACAGCGCACTTCGCTTTGTAGGTGGCGGCTCCGTCTGCCGCGAAGGCGGGCAGAGCCAGAGACGCGGACATCGCGATAACCAGGATGAGGACAAGTGTTTTGGTAAGTGTCATTTGTTTCTCCGTAGTATGTGAAATGTATAAGGGGCCCGAGAGTCGAGAAAATTGTACGCCTGTGGACGGGAGGAGTCGAATCAGGGCGGATGAAACGCGACTGACTACGAAGTTCCCGATGCCGATCAGAGTCAGCGTGTCGCCTTTTGTCCCCGCTGCATCTGCGCAGGACTGGGACGAGAGAGGCGCCGGATGAGGCTCGCGTCCCCGTGGATGGCTGGAGTCGCAGCTCCAGCGCTGATGGTGATCGGAGCAGAGACCACGCTGGTGAACCCGGTCGGCAGCATCGAGCGGTTGGGGCTGGATTCCATGTTGGCCTTGCCATCAGCCACGGCGACGATGACGAAGATGTAGGTCTGGCCGGCCGTGAGCGGGGGTAGCGTCACCGATGTTTTCGCTGTGCCAAACGTTCCGGCGCTCGCGAAGAGCACGCCGTTGGTTATGGGAGTTACCGTAAAGGGGATGATTAGGTAGCCGTATGGCGCGCCGGCGGCGGGTGCCGACCAATTCAGGGTGACCGACGTGCTGTTCAAGGTGGCCACCGTAAACGCATTGACGCCATTGACAGTCGGGTTTTGAACCTGGGAAACCACGGGAGCGATCGGCGAATTGGAGGGAACCACGGCTGCACCGTCCACATAAAAGAACGGAACGTAGGCTGTGAGGGCCCCACTCACGGGGATCAACACACTGCCCTCCTGACACAGGCTGAGAGAGCGCGTCCATGCGGAGGGAAACGGATCTCCATACTGGAGTGTGCCCAAGTTCTGGTCGGTAAGAACAGGAGGCTGATTGGTGGGAAGGGGCAGGAGTCCGTTGAACACACAGGCACCTCCCAGCCAACTCGAACCGTTTCCTAAGCCCGCAACCACGGTGGGTAAGGCAAGATAGAGATTGGGTCCGAAGAGATTGAGTGAAGTATTCACGCCAGTGACGTAGGGTTGTGCCGAAACGGAGAGCCACGAACTGACCGGCGTTGCGGGGGATGGTCCGGCATTATTGAATAGCGGCGCCCACTGTGAGCCCGGAACGCTGATATTCAGGGAAGCCGACGGGCCGGGCTGGAGCGTCGCAGTGATCGCGTTCGCCGCCCCGCCGGTGAGCGACAAACCTGTCAGAGTCTGTGCAGGACCGAGAGTCAGCAGGTTGAACGTATCGAGAACGGCTGGCTCGTACTGCAACAGAAAACCTGAGTTCACCTGCGACCAATCGACCTGGTTGTCGGGGCTCGTCGTGGTGGCGAAAGCAGTGGAGAGGGTCGAAGATCCAGCCGTGGGCTGGAGCACGATCGGAGTGAGCAGAAAATTGTCGGTCATGAAGCTGACGTTATTCGCTGGCGATGCGCCGTCCAGACCACTGAGGTTGAAATCAAAGGTCGTGGTTTGAGAGCTCTTGGATAACACGGTGGACGAACCTGCGACATCGCGCCCAGCGTCGAAATTGCTCGTGCTGGTCCAGTAAGAATTCAAGAGGCCATTCAAATCCAATCCCATCGTCAGCCAGTAGTAGCCTGCCGGAACATTGGGGATGCTGGCGACGCCGGGAGAGGTTTCGGTGCCAGGCAGTACGGAGACGGAGCCATCCGCGTTGAGAAGCACGGCGTCCACGGGCAGGGTCTCAGCATGGGTTACGGTCCCGGTTGCGGTCCAGAGGGTATTGGTCCAGTTGACGGTGACGGTGCCGGCGGGCGTGACGGTCCAAGATTGCGTCGCGCTTCCACCCGACGTCGTCGTGGCGGTCACGACGAAGCTGTTCGAGGTGCGCGACTGGGCGGCGGACGGCGTCCATGTGATGGCGCTGCCGCTCAGCGACGCGCTGCTCGGAAACATGGTCAGGGCAAAAGTGACGGACCCACCTGCTGGATCCGTCGCGGTCACCGTGTATGCATAGGGCATTCCCTGGGCTGCGGCCGTGACCGGGGTACTGGTGAAGATGGGAATCGACGGCTGCGATTTTGCGCCGCTGCCTCCGCATGCGCTCAGGATCAGGATTGAAATCAAACAGAGGACGATGAGCGCGCGCGATCGCATTGGACCTCCTGGGATAAGGCCAACCAGCGGGGACGGAAATCTTAACACGACATTACCGGCTGCAATCGTTCGACTGGCGGCGTGTTTCAGCCTGAAGGCTGTCGCAGCATCCGACCGTATTTTGGATTGCCCGGGCGGAAACTGGTTACTGAACGATTGCGGGAGTTATCCTTGCGGGGAATTTCAGGAACGCGCGCCGCATTCTCGACACAAGCGGTCCACAAATGAGCAGGCTCGGAAGGAGAACGGGGTGGATTACTTATGCACGATCAGAATCATGCCAGGGCGGAGCACCGCGACGTTGCGGTTGTCGCGCTTCAGAGCGGCGACGGTGGTTCGGTAGGCGCTGGCGATCGAGTAGAGGGTCTCGCCGGTTTTGACTTTGTGATGCACGACGGCGACTTGTCTTTCCTCGTCGGGCCGCAACCGCTCGATCTGGGCGGACTTGTTGGCGGGAGGCTTGCTGGTCGCCGTCTCTGTCTTTGGCTTGGACGCGGGGTGGCTGGACTTGTGCGCCGCCACTTCGGCGTCGTGCGCGCTGGGTGAAATCGGAAGATGAAGGGCGAGCACTCGGCGGCCGCTCAGGCTTGAGCCGCGTATGCCGTTCCACTGCCGGAGCATTTTCGGAGAAACGCCGAAATTCTCGGCAACGGATTCGATGGTGTCTCCCGAATGAACTCTGTAGCGCGTGATACGGCGAGCGTAAGTCGCGGTGTCGCTGAGCGGATGCTTGCCGGGTGCGATGGGAATGACCAGCTTGGCGTCGGCGACGAGTTCCGTGCCTTCGAGATGGTTGGCCGCTGCGATCGATTTGGCGGGCATGCGATAGGTGTGCGACAGCGACCCGAGAGTATCGCCAGGTTGAACCGTGTGATAGCGCCACCAGAGGCGCATATCGGCCGGAATCGCGGCAATCGCGGTTTCGTATTGATCTTTTGTTCCTGCCGGAATGTGGAGATCGAACTTGCCGTCGCGCGGCGTCGTCAGGCGCAGCAGGCTTGGGTTCAAATCCTGCAATTCTGCCGGAGTGGAGTTCACACACTCGGCCACCAGGCGCAGGTCGACCGGATAGGTAATCGTGACCGTATCGTAGTCCGCGGGGTGGTCCTTCACGACGTCATCGAGCCCGTACTGCGACGGGTTCTTGGTCATGATGGCCACGGCCAGAATGATGGGCACATAGTTCCGCGTCTCTTTGGGCAGAACGTTGCGGCGATAGAGTTCCCAGAAATCCGCGTAGCCGGTGCGCTTCACGGCAGCCTGCACCGTGCCGGGGCCGGAATTGTAGGCGGCCATGGCAAGATACCAGTCGCCGAACTGGTTATAGAGATCCTTCAGGTGACGAGCGGCGGCACGTGTGGATTTCTGGGGATCCTGGCGGTCGTCCACCCACATGTTGTGGTGGAGGCCGTAGCCGCGTCCGCGGCTGGCCATGAACTGCCAGATGCCGCGAGCGCCCACGCGCGAAACGGCGAGGGGATGGAATCCGGACTCGGCCTGCGCCAGAAAGATCAGATCCTGCGGAACGCCCTCGTCTTTGAGGGTGGAGACGATCATGTCGTGGTAGCGGCCGGAGCGGGCATAGGCACGCTCGAAGACGCCGCGCCCGTAGCCCGAGAAATACGTGATGTAGCCGGCGACCTGGTCGGTCATCATCAGAGGCAAGTCGGAGCGGGTGTTCCTGACCTCGGCCGCAACCTTGGCTTTCACGCCGGCGTCGGCAGCGGGAGCTAAGCCGTTGGTCTCGTCGATGGGCGCGGGCTCGGATTTCTGCTGCGGTTCTTGCTGGGCTTCCGCTTCGGCGTTGGGGCCGCCGGGATAAAGTTCGTTGACTCCGGCCACGACGCGGTCGAATTCTCTCTGCAGGCGGTCGTCGGACCGGATATCGAGATCGCTGCCCAGCAGCGTGTTCAGAGCGTCATCGAAGTCCTGCTTGGCGTCTTCTTTTTTGCCCGCCTGATAGTTGGCGAGCCCTGCCTGGTATGTCTTCTCCACCTGCGCGATCAAGTCGGCGACGTGATCGGGAGCGCTGGGCACCGACGGGCTGGCCTCTGCCGGCTTCTGAGGCTCCTGGTCGAGTTGGGTAGCAACCGGTTGAGAGGTCGAAACGGGTGCCTGAGCCGGAACGGGCGCAGTTGCAGGATGAAGCGATGGTGCTGACCCTGGAGGCAAGAGAGAAACTGGTTTCTGGGCGGTCTGGCAAGCAGAGGCCGCGAGAATCAGGGAAGCCAGCATTGCAGTTCGGACATAGAGTTTTGTAAATCGCATATTTCTCTATGAGATGCGTGCTTCTCCTGGGTGGTTGATTGGGATGAATTCTACCAAAAATCGTAATCGCCTGGGGCGCAATGGTCAACGCAGAAACGGCAGGGCCCGGGTTACTTTCGGCATCGTTACTCGAAAGCGCGCGTCAGACGTCAGACGTCGGGCCAACGACCACCTCCACAGCTGCGACTGGGAAACTCTTAAAGGCTAAAAAGCTTTCGAAACGCAAAGGTCGCAAAGAAAATCTGAACGTCCGAGGTCTGAGGTCTGAGGTCTGAGGTCTGAGGTCTGACGCCTGAGGTCTGACGCCTGACGCCCGCTTTTACACTCGCCAGTAATCCGGGCGCCAGGTTTGGATTGCTTTCTTGATGTCAGCGCGCGACAGATTCTCTTTCAGAGTGCGCTCGACCAGCTTCGCAATCTCGGCGTCGGAGGCGAAACGCAGGCCGCAGAGCTGATCTTCCGTCAGTTCGAGAATGCGGGAGCGGAGTGGTTCCTGCAGCAACGTCGCCAGGCGTAGACGTTCCTCGAGGCGAATGACGCGGTCCTGCACTTTGAGGGAATAGAGCCGGATTTTGACAATGGTCACGAGAACGGCAACAGCCAGCAGGATCAGCAAGATCGCGTGGAAATGGTCGTGAGAGTCGCCATGGTTCATGTGTCTGAAAAAATGAATCAGGGACAAGATCAAGCCGATCCCGAAGACGGGCAGCAGAAAAAAGTGGAAGAGGGGATCGAAGCGTGTGTGATTGGCGTAAGTCTGCGGTTTTTTTTCAGCCATGAGCGGGGCTCCTTGCGTTCGGGAACGAGCAGTGTAGCAGAGCGAGTTGGCGGGAGTAGAGTTTGGCTTGCGCGGGCCGGATGAGAGGGACGTTCCTTCGCCTGGCAGCTCAGGGCAGGCTCTTCGCTCCGCTGAAAAGAGCTCGCTCAGGATTGGCAACACTTTTTGAGTCGCTGCTCCACTACCAGCGGGGTTAGCGTCGAGTCATGCCATTGCGAACGCGTGTAGAATCTTCTGTCTGCCGAATCTTCTCTGCGGAATGCGAGTCCAACTGTCATGAAAGCCATTCAAGTCAAACAACCCGGCGGGCCTGAGGCGATGGAACTGGTGGAGTTGCCAGTGCCCGCGCCCAAGGCGAATGAGGCGGTGGTGAAACTCGCCGCTTCGGGCGTGAACTTTATTGATGTGTACTTCCGCGAAGGGCGTTACAAATCTCCCTTGCCGTTCGTGCTCGGTCAAGAAGGCGCGGGCGTGGTCACGGCCGTGGGCGCCGATGTGAAATCGGTGAAAGTGGGCGACCGCGTGGCTTGGACAGGGTTGCAAGGGTCGTATGCGGAGTATGCGGCGGTGGCCGCCGACCGGCTGGTGCCCATTCCCGCGGGAGTAACCGACCAGCAGGCCGCCGCGGTGATGCTGCAGGGGATGACGGCGCACTACCTTTCGCACGACACTTACCCGCTGAAGCGCGGCCAGACGGCGCTGGTGCACGCTGCCGCAGGCGGCGTAGGACTGTTGCTGACGCAGATGGCGCATAACATTGGGGCGCGCGTGATTGCCACAGTCTCGACCGACGAGAAGGCGAAGCTGGCGCGCGCGGCCGGCGCCGACGAGGTCATTCTTTATACTCAGTCCGATTTTGAGGTCGAGACCAAGCGGATGACGGGCGGCAAAGGCGTGGATGTCGTCTATGACTCAGTCGGGAAGACGACCTTCGAGAAAGGGCTGAACATATTGCGGCCGCGAGGCTACATGGTGCTGTTCGGCGGATCGAGCGGGGCGGTGCCTCCGTTTGATCTGATCGCGCTCTCGCAAAAAGGTTCACTCTACGTGACGCGGCCGACGCTTGGGGCCTACATCGCTACACGCGAGGAGTTGGTGGAGCGATCGAGTGCCGTGTTTGGCATGATGGCCGCCGGCAAGCTCAAACTCAGGATCGAACATACGTATCCGCTGGCCGAGGCGCAGCGGGCGCATCGCGATCTGGAAGGGCGCAAGACTACGGGGAAGTTGTTGCTCATTCCGTAGATGAACTTTCGGTTTGTCAGGGGTGGTTGCGAAGTTCATAGGAAGAATCAATGAAAGCAATTCTTGTGCAGCATACTGGCGGGCCGGAGGTGATGGAGTTGGTGGAGTTTCCGGTTCCGCAGCCGAAGGCGGGCGAGGCGTTGGTCAAAGTCTCGGTGGCGGGAGTGAATTCGATAGACGGCTACTTCCGGGATGGACGGTTCCGCACGCCGCTGCCGTTCGTTCCGGGGCAGGAAGGCGCGGGCGTGGTGACGGCGCTCGGCCCGCAGACGAAGACGGTGAAAGCCGGCGACCGCGTGGCGTGGAGCGGAGCCTTGGGTTCGTACGCGGAGTTTGTGGCGGCGCCGGAGGAGCATCTGGTGCCCGTGCCGGCGGCGATCACCGATGAGCAGGCCGCCGCAGCGATGATGCACGGGCTCACCGCGCACTACCTGGTGAATGACGCGCACAAGTTGAAAGCCGGCGAAACGGCGCTGGTGCACGCGGCGGCAGGCGGAGTCGGGTTGCTGCTGGTGCAGATGGCAAAAGCGGTCGGGGCGCGGGTGATCGGCACGGCGTCGAGCGACGGCAAAGCCAAGCTGGCTCGCGAAGCCGGGGCGGATGAAGTCATCGTCTTCACGCGGCAGGATTTTGAGCCCGAGGTCAAGCGGCTGACGGGCGGGAAGGGCGTCGAAGTCGTCTATGACGGCGTGGGCAAAGCGACGTTCGACAAAAATCTGAACGTGATGAAGCTGCGCGGCATGCTCGTGCTCTACGGGATGTCGAGCGGGCCAGTGCCTCCGGTGGATCCGGCGAAGCTGGCGGAGAAGGGTTCGCTGTTTATGGCGCGCACAACGCTGGCGCACTTTACGGCCACGCACGAAGAGTTGCTGGCGCGTACCAGCGCGCTGTTTGCGATGATCGCCGCGGGCAAACTGAAAATACGAGTTGCGAAAACGTATCCGCTGGCGGAAGCGCCGCAGGCCCACCGTGACATGGAAGCGCGGCAGGTGGCGGGGAAGCTTCTGCTGGTGCCCTGATTTCCGCAGTTAGTGCTTGACCTCGTTGTCCCCTTGCGCCGCCTGTTGAATCGGTCCAGAACGGGACGCGCTGAAATGGCGCGGCTGCAGGAGATGAAAAAAAAAGAGCCGGGCTGCGCCCGGCGGACAGCCAAGGGCGGCTGTCCCCACATGTTTTTACCCTGCGCAGTTATCGCTGGCGACTGTAATTGCGCGCATAGGCAGGCACTGCTCGACCTGCTTCCAGCTTTGGATCGTTGATTGGCTCTCCGGTCTTCATCTCCAGTGGAATGACTCCGGCCCAAGTGGGGAATGCGTAGTCTTCCGCGTCGTCGATGGGCGGGCCGAGGCGGACTTTCGCGGAAAATTCTTCGATGGGCACGCGCAGCACCGACGTCGCTTTGAGCTCGCGCTCGTTGGGTTGGCGCGAATCGTCCCAGCGGCCGGGCAGGATGTGTTCCGAAAGCACCCGCAAGGCAGAGAGCTTTTCCGGCGGATCGTCTACCAGCGTTGCCTTCCCCAGAATGACCACCGAGCGATAGTTCATAGAGTGATTGAAGATGGAACGCGCGAGCACGAGTCCCTCGAGCAGCGTGACCGTGACGCAGACCGGGACGGTTTCTTTTGCCTGGGCATCCTTCATTTGCAAATTGCGCAGCATGCGGCTGGCGGCGGAGCCGTGAATGTAGAGGTTCGCATCCTTGCGGCCGTACGAGGTCGGGATGACGAACGGCTGGCCATCGGCGACAAAGCCAACATGGCACAGGAAGCCTTCATCGAGAATGCGGTACACAGTTTCGCGATCGTAGACCGCGCGATCGGCTTCGCGAACCACACGGGTGCGCGCAGTGGGGTTTTGAATTTCAGGCATTGGGGAACGAACTCCGGGCAAGCGCCAAGGATGGATGAAAGGAAAGTGTAACACCCGGAAGCGGGCGTCGGACCTCGGGCGTCGGACCTCTGACCTCGGGCGTCGGACCTCGGACCTCTGCCCTCGGACTTCGGAGCCTGGACGGTTTTTTGCGGCTCGGCTTTTCTTCCGGGGCACGCAAAAAGCGTTTAAGCGCTAAGGACGCTAAGAACTGCCGCTAAGGACGCAAAGAAGGGCAAGGCACCGTCCGAGGTCTGAGGTCTGAGGTCTGACGCCCGAGGTCCGAGGTCCGCCGCCCGCCGCTGTTGTCCTACCAGTTCAGCTTCATGGCGAACTGGAACTGGCGCGGATCATGCGCGGACGTGGCCTGGCCGGCATTGGTGAACAGAGGGCTGACCGAGGCGACGTTGTATTTGTTGGCGATGTTGAACATGTCGGCGATCAGATCCATAGTGAAGCGCTCGCCGAAGTTGATGCGCTTGGAAATGCGCATGTCGTTGAAGACGGTCCAGGGAGTGATTCCAGCGTTGCGTCCGAGGTTGCCGTCGAGCGAAAGCAGGGTGCCGTTGAAGTTCGCAAGGCAAGGCTCCTGAAGAACGCCGGTGGGCGAGTACTTGGAGTTCACGGGCGCATATCCGAGCGCGGCACAGGCCGGGTTCACGAACGTATTGGGACGGCCCGTGAGTGACGATTCCTGCAGGTTGTCGCCGTTGCCGGTGACGATGTTAAACGGTCTTCCCGACGAGACTTCAACAATGGGAGCGAAGGTCCAATCGCTGAAGAACTTGCGGCCGAAGTTTCCAGCCAGCTTGCCCGTCTGGTAAACGCCGCTGAAGACAAAACGGTGGCGCTGATCGAACAGCGATGTGGAGCGATCGTAGCCCGGGTAGAAACTGTCCTGGGGCGTGAGCGTGGACTGCAGGTCGGTGGAATCGTCAATCGCATGCGACCATGTGTACGACGCCAGAAATTCGTAGTGGTTGTTGAAGCGCTTGCGCAGGTTCGCGCTGAAGCCGTGGTAGATCGAGCTGCCGTTGGAATAGTTGCCGTCCATGTCGCCGAAGGGCACGCAGCTGGCAAACGTGGCGGGATTGCAGGCGGTGTTGAACCCGGAAGTGCTGTAGCCCGATGCCTGCATAAACTGCATGACTGCCGGGGCAAACGTGGTCACGCAAACTCCAGCGCCAGCGCCGGTCAAAGCGTTGGCGATCGAAGGATTGATGCCGCCGGGGCGGAAAAAGCTCATGAGCGCCGCCTGCACCCAGGGTTGGCCAGAGGGGTTGACGCCGCAGGGAGCGTAGCCGGAGGAAGGGGCGCCGGCGCCCACTCCCAACGGTCCGCCTTTGCTGGCATACGAAGTTGGATCGGATTTAGCCACGTTGTAGTTGGCCACCAGCAGGTCGCCACGCTGCGCGTTGGCGTTGATGGGACGGTTCAGATGGCGTCCGCCGTTGAAGTTGTACGCCAGGCTCAAGGCAAATCCGCGGCCGAGATCCCGCTCCACGGTGAGGTTTGCCTGCTGAGAATAGGCAAACACGAAGTTCTTCGCTTGCGGATAACCAAACGGCTGGAAGAAAAGCGGGAAACCGATCGAGTCAGATAGTTCTGATTCAAAAACAAAGAGTTGGGAAAATTGATTGAGGTGAACTGTTGCTGATCAGGCAGATAACCCAGGGCGGGAAGCAGAGCAGAGGGTCCCGGCGTGCAGCCGGCGGTGTTGACCAGTCCCTGGAAAATCGGAATCGCGTTGAGGTTGGCAGGATTAGCCGATCCAGTACAGATTCCGGTACCCGGAAAGGCGAGTTGGCCGCTGGACGATCCATCGGAAGCGTCTCCCAGGAAATACAAACCTAACAGAGGATGGTCATAGAACATACCGTAGGAAGCGCGGACAACGGTCTTGCCATCTCCGTGGGGATCCCACGCGAGGCCGATGCGGGGCTGGATGTTGTTCTTGTCGGTCTTGATTCCTTTTTGCAGTCCCAGGATGTTATATCCGGCCTGGCCCAACGGGGTTACGGGCTTAAACGTGGGTGGAATCTCGACGTCATAGCGCACGCCGAAATTCAGAGTCACGGTGGGACGCACCCTCCATGAATCCTGCCAGAAAGCTCCGATGGGAATGTTGCGGAACGAATCGCTGGGGCTGCCCAGACCCTGTACGAAGTCGCCTGGCAGACCGGCGCCATAAGCCTGCACGGGCATCAGAGTGGGGAAAGGAGCTCGGGGAAGTGCGGCGGAAGTTGCCGAAGTCGTAGTTTCCGCCATAGTTGACGGTGAAGGTGGCGCTGAGCGGAAGATAGTTGAAGTCGACGCCGAACTTGGTGTCGTGGCGGCCGATTGTCCAGGAGAAGTTATCAGTGACCTGGTAGCGCTGTTCTACCCGCTGAATATAGGAGTATGGCTCGCGCCCGAAATAGCCGTAGCCGGGAATGTTCACGGCTGGGGCGGAACCAGAGGGAATCTTGGTGTTATAGAAATAGGCCACGCCGCGGCGAGCATACTGGAAGCGGAATTCGTTCACTTTGTTGGTGCCGAGCGTCCACGTGTGCTGGAGCACGCCGGTGACGTCGCGGTAGGTCTGCTCGGAAGTGCGCGAGTACGCATTCTGTCCGGCAGGCTGATCCTCGCCGCTGCCTTCGAGTCCGGTCGTGGTGCTGGGGCTGACGTTGACCCGCAGGGTCAGCCTTTGGCTGTTGCTGATGTTGTGGTCGAGACGCAGCGAATACAGGCTGGTTCCTTCAAAGACTGGGAAGTTGCCGATCTGCGATCCGATGCTTTGGTAGGACGCAGGCACAAAGCAGGGCGGCGCTGAGCAAGTTGTGGCGAAGCCGCTGAGGCCGGGAATGCCCGTCAGGCTGGTTGGCCAGACTCCATTGAGAGCCATTCCCTGGGAGGCGCCGAGCAGGAAGACGTAGTTAGGAACCTGAGCAGCAATCGCCGCGAAATCAACGGGGGGCAGGCTGGCGGCGAGTTGGTCGAGCGTGCCGCCGGGTTGCAGAAACTGAACCTGGCCGGCGGTGATCGGGATTGTGCCGAAAGGAAGTGGAAAGAGCCCGCCGCCGGTTGTGGAGGTATCGAAGTTCTGCAGGCCGTAGTAGCCGATGTTGCTGGGCGGGGCGATGCTGGAAAATCCGGTTTCGTGGCGCCGCGTTACTTCGTAGGAGAAATAGTAAAACGTCTTGTCCTTCTTGATCGCTCCGCCAAACGCCGCGCCCGCCTGCACGCGGGTGTAGGCAGGATTTGAAACCGTGCTGAACGGATTCACCGCCTGGAAATTGCGGTTGCGCAGGTAGCCGTACACATCGCCATGGAAGGCGTTCGATCCCGAGCGCGTGATGATGTTGACGATTCCGCCGGAGGCACGGCCGTATTCAGCGGAATAGCTGTTGGTGATGATTTGGAATTCCTGAACGGCTTCCTGGGACACGGTGGAGCGCACGCCGTTGACCGAATTGTCGGTGGCGTCCGCGCCGTCCACATTGACCAGGTTCGAGCGCGCGCGCTGGCCGCTCATGTTGAGGCCGGAGGTGGGGGCCGCGCCGAGGCTGGGAGCGTTGTCGCGGACGACTTGGGAATCGGTCAGTGTGAAGTTGATGTAGTTGCGGCCGTTGATGGGAAGATTGTCAATGCGGCGCTGTCCGATGGTGTCGGTGGTCGAGCTGCGGGAAGTCTCCACCAGATCCGCCTGCGAAGTAACCTCGACGACTTCTTTGCCGCCTGAAACCGAGAGCGTGACCGGCAGCTCCACCAAGCCGCCGACGGTGATGGAAATCCCTGTGTTCTCGACTTTAGTGAACCGCGTGGCCTCGACCGTGACCGAGTACGTGCCTGGAGGAAGCAGGCGAACGCTGTAGCCGCCCTGTCCGTCGCTGGTCGCGGTGCGCTCCACGCCCTTGGCCACATCGCGAACGGTCACGGTGGCATCGGTGACCACGGCACCCTTGGCATCTCTTACGGTGACGTGCAGATCGCCGGTAGCGGAGCCGCCTTGACCGAAGGCCAGAGCCGAAAACAGCACAAGAAAGAAAGAGACAGCGACAGCTTGCAACGTGCGGATCATAGGGTTCTCCCTTGGACTCGCGGAGGCGAGCAGACAGCGGAAACGGTAGCCACGGCAGATTGCCGGGTGACGAACAATGTGGGCACGCAGTAGTTTGGGACCGGTTTGATTCCCGCTGGTTTTTATATCAGAACAGGCCCTGAAAACAAGTCAGGAATCAGAGAGGGTTGTTTCTAAGTAAACCCATGAGGTTTCTGAGCGAGCGATGTCGCCGGACGATCCAGAACAACCGTCGGGTGTTAGTGATGCGGGGTTCAGCTTGTGGCCGAAAGGCGCACGGGGCGGCGGGATTCTGCAATCTGCCGAGAAGCATGGCGGAGCCATTCAGATGTTCGTAGCCGCGAAGCACCGGCGCGACGGCAAGTCCCGAATTCGGCCAGGCCAATGCGACATAGATTCGGATCAAGGCGAAACTGCGTTGCGGCGCAGTTGCAGAGCCTGGTCCACGAGTTGCCGCGCGGCCTCGGCGGTGTGATCATCATTTGCCGTCATCGCAGTTTGTCCGATGCGAATGAGAACGGCGGCATTTCGTCCGGCGATTTGTACGTAGGCAGCCATGGCGCGCAGGCGCTGCCGGCGGACCATGCGAAACTCCGCAGAGGGAAGACGGCGGCGCAGATACTCGTCCTCCGCCGGATCTGACGAGATTGCGGAAGGCCTCGACGTCAATGGGTTGAATTTGCCTTGCGAGCCGGGCGCCGGGAGAGAATTGCAGGCCGCGGGAAACAGCGAGGCCGAGGATTAACACGAGCGACAGGAGCGGCAGCGACGACGAGAATGATGGCGATGGTCATGGGTGCACCAGACGCTCCAGTTCCCGGTTCCAGACCGTCGAGATTGTTCTCCTCGGGCAGCGAAGCCGCAGCTTTAGCGGCAACTTTCCGCTGCAAGAGCAGATAATAAAACCAGAGGAGAACGCAGAATGATACGTTGCCATGTTGACGAAAACGAGGAGAATCGCGCTTGGAGTCCGGCAAGCCGCATTGGCAAGATGGCCCATGTGGCCAGGTGCACGCAGGCCGAGATGCTCAGGCCGAGCGCAATGCCGAACATATCCTTGGGCCATGAAAGATGAAAATAGGAAGCCAAAAGAAAGATGCAGACCAGGACTCCGCATTCGACGAGGTAGATGGTCTGGTCCAGCATATTGGCTCCGGAGACGATCCCAAACCGGCCATCCTGTGGGGCGTATGCAGCCGCCAGAGTCGGCAATAAGTAACAGGAGCTCCACTGACCGCGCGAGTCAAGATCTTCCCAAGGCGCGCCAAAGAAGTGTACGCGCCGAAGACTTGGGCAAAAATTTCGCCGATCGAGGGCGAACTTCAACACGCTCTCGACGAGCAAACTGGCCCAGTCGACGCTTCCAGAACGTCGACACAGAGACAGCGCGGGGCGGCATCACGTCAGCCACGTAAACTACCAGCTCGACCAATGGCACTAAGGATAGCGAAGGCAAGGAAAGCCGGCAACTGCTTGGCCATTCCTCGTCTCCAGCAGAAACCGCAAGAACCAGCAGTAATACATTGGGCGCGATCCAGAGGTAGTGCCAGAGAAATGAATGCGCCTGCAGCATGGCCGTAGTGAACGCACTATACCGCGGCAGGCTAGCGGGCGGCAACGCCGTTGTTGTTCTTGTTCGGTTTTCGTAAGATCGGCGAGTTGGCTGTCAGACCCGACGGTCTTTCATGCAGAATTAACGGACTACGGTTTGCAGATAGTGTTGCCGCAGTTCGTACCGCCGAGTCCGCCGCCATCGGCGCGCACTACGGTTGGAACAACTAAAGTGTTGAGGAAGAGGACGGCAGCGGCGAGGACGAGTAGCATACGTTTCACGGTTGTTTTCTCGGACTCGGTGACTGCGAATTGGACCGTGATATTTTCATGCTGCCTGCGGGGCGCAATGGGGTTCGAAAGACGTTTGAGCGTTCGGAATTTGTAACAAAATGACGCTGAAATCAGCTTTGCAGGATCGTGAAAGAAACCACCCTGGCCGCAGTCTCGGGGCTGCTGGGGAAGTTGGCGTATTTGCTTCGTTGCGGCGCGCCCAGGGCCGCTACGAGCACTGGGGGATGGAAGCTGGTGCACGGCGCGGAATCTTCCGAGCGAGCGTTGAAAACTGCGCATGCTGAGGTTGTGGCGGGAGTTTTGCGGACGCCGCTGGCTGTCACTGGTCGAGGATCTGGACGAATCAAGCCGCGACAGCGGGGTTGCAGCCGCACGACTACATCGAAGGGATGCGCGAACACTTCGATGATTTGCTGCCGGGCGAGCGCAAGGATTCGCCCGTCGCGGCGCATCTTAATTCAGTGCTGGTGGCGCTTTCGAGCCTGAAGAAGAATCGAGGGCGTGCCACTCGGTCAACTTCATAGCGACTCCCACCACCTGGCCCAGCACCTCCGCTTCCTGCGGATGGCGCAGGATGCGGACCGGAACGGGTGACAGCGGATGGGGCTGCAGAATGATGTCTTCGCGGCGCATGCTGCACCAGCAGCAGGTATGGCCCTCGCGAGTCTCCACGAAATAAATGGGACGCTCGTATTCCGAGCGCCAGGAGCCCTCCACCACTTTGTTTCTGGATTCATCCACCTGAATGAAACTGCCGGGCGGCAGAATGGGATACATGGTGAAATCCTGTGTGCCGACGTAACCATAGGTGAAATCGCTGGTGGCGAATTGCGCCAGGTAGGCGAAGGGTACGAGTCCCCACTGCTCGACCATGCGGCCGAGGTTGGTGGTGCGGCGCTCGTCAAAAGCGGGATCCATGCGCATGGGAACCTGCACGGAGGACAAGCCGGCCAGCGCGTCGGAAACGTGCGATTTCGGCGGCGATACCAGTCCCAGATCGGCGGCCATGTTGTTCAAGTCCACGCCGTACCACGACATCAATTCGCGAAGATCGCGGCGGTAAATCACCGAAAGCGTGTACAGGCGGTAAATGCTGGGTAAAATGCCTTTGGTCTCGATATCGGACAAACGGCTGGGGGGGATGGAAAATTCTTCGTTGCGATATTTATCGGCGACGCGCGCGCTGGAGTTTTCCACGTCGCGCATTGTGAGGCCGAGTTTCTCGCGCAGAGTACGAAGGCTTTTTCCAGCGGGCAGCATGGCATTCGCCTCCAAAGAAAGTGGAGGAATAATATCAAAGGCGAGCCGGGTTGTGACGGCAAATTGTGCAAAAGTTTGGATCGAGCAGCGTTTGTTACGAAATCCGAACACGCGTCGTCCCTTGTCCTTACGGGCATTGATCGCAGCTCTGACCGCATGAAATGCGCGAGACTCACGCGCTCGTTCCCGCCTTGTGGATTTTCTGTGACTGTTCGGATATTCGTAACAGATCCTGACAGCGAAGGGTTTCGACCGCATAACGTGCGCCTAGCCCTGGGCGCTGCCGAAGCCGTGGTCATTGTCCCCCACGAGTCAAATTTCCGGCAAAAATAAGGATGACATTTGTCACGCCAGGCCGCGTGATGGATGGCACTGGTGCGTCCTCGGCGCTTCCGCGATGATCGCAATCACGGACGTGGAAAAGCGCAAAGCAATTCCCGCGGACGACAGCCTAAACGCTGCCGGGAGGGCACGATGATCGCAACCTTGGAGCAACGTCAACAGCACCGAGGCCAGTCGGACGCGGATGCAGTCGTGGCCAGTCTCGAAGGCGTGAATAAGAACTACGGCGACGTCCGGGCGCTGCGCGGAGTGAATTTTCAGGTGCGCGCGGGAGAAGTCGTGGCGCTGCTGGGGCCGAACGGAGCCGGCAAAACGACGGCGGTGAAGCTTGCTGCTGGGATTGATGCAGCCCAATTCCGGAAAAGTGCGTGTTTTCGGCGGCGACCCTACGAATCCTGAAAACCGGATGAGGACCGGCGCCATGTTGCAAGTGGGACGAGTTCCGGAAACGTTGCGGGTGGGCGAGCACATCGATTTGTTTTCCAGCTATTACAAGAAGCCGATGCCGGCGGAACGAAGTTCTGGCCGCCGCCGGACTCGAGAAATTGAGCGATCGAAAGTTCGGCGATCTCTCGGGAGGCCAGCGGCAGCGCGTGCTGTTCGCGCTGGCGATCTGCGGCGATCCCGACCTGCTTTTTCTCGACGAGCCCACGGTGGGCCTCGACGTGGAAGCGCGGCGCATGTTGTGGGACGAGATTCGCAAGATGGTAGACGCGCGGTAAAACCGTGCTGCTGACCACGCATTACCTGCAGGAGGCCGACGCGCTGGCCGACCGCGTCGCCGTCATCAATCAGGGCGAAATTATTGCCCAGGGAACTCCGGCGGAGATCAAGGCGAAAACCGCGGGCAAGCGCATTCGCTGCATCACGAGTCTGAGCGTAGCGAGCCTGCGCCAGATTCGCGGCGTGACCGAAGCAAAAGAAGATCGCGAAGCCGTCGAAATTCACGCCGCCGAGGCCGAGCCCGTCGTCCGCGAATTGCTGGCGCGCGATGCGAAGCTCTCCGGACTTGAAGTCACCAGCGCGGGACTGGAAGAAGCTTTCCTGGCCCTGACTCAGGATAACGGTCGCGACGGAAATCTTTCCAACTGAATCAGCGGATGCGCGAGCATCCCGGAGGAGACGCAAATGAGCACCGCAACGCTTGCATTGAGCACACCGCAGATTCAGACGATCGCCGAGTCATACCGCGACAATTTATTTGAAGGAAGCGAAGTACGAATTTCTGAAGAACCTGCGCCTGCGCATGTACACGGCGTCCGTGCTCAGCTTCCCCCTCATGTTTTATGTGCTGTTCGGGCTGGTGCTGAATTCGCAAGCAGGCGATCGGTGGCACGGGCGTTCCCACTACTCTGATCGCGACCTACGGCACGTTCGGAGTGATGGGCGCCTCGTTGTTTGGAACGGCGGCGGGCCTGGCTTCCGACCGCGGGCTGGGATGGCTGCAGGTTAAGCGCGCCAGCCCCATGCCGCCGTTTGCGTATTTCTGCGGCCAAGGTGATTACCAGCATGATTTTCAGCACGATCATCGTGCTGGCGCTGTTCGCGCTGGGAATCACATTGGGCGGAGTGCGCATGCCTGTCGCCGATTTCGCCAAGCTGCTGGGAACACTGGTGGCCGGCTCGCTGCCGTTCTCGGCCATGGGATTGGCTCTGGGATATTTCGCCGGACCGAACTCCGCGCCCGCGACCATCAACTTGATTTATCTGCCGATGTCGTTCTGCAGCGGATTGTGGGTGCCGTTCATGTTCCTGCCGAAAGTCGTGCGCAGATCGCGCTTGTGCTGCCTCCGTATCACTTGTCGCAACTGGCGCTGGGAGTCGTGGGAGCGGGAGCGCATGAATCGAGTGCGATGCACTGGGAAGTGCTGGCCGCGTTCACCATGATCTGCCTGGGCGTGGCCCGCATCGGCTTCCAGCGCGACCAGGGAAAATTGTACGGGTAGTCTGACCGTGAAGGTTCGAACCGTGAAACTTGAAACCTTGAAACTTTGAAATCAGGGTCCTGCCATGAGCGCAAATTCGAAAAAATCGATGGGCTGGACGGTCGTCCTGATCCTGCTGGGAATGGCGGCGCTATATGGCGGATCGAAGTGGCTGGGCCTGCTGATTCCCGCGGCAATGTTGGTGTGGTACGGCGTCGAGCCGGCACTGTAGAACTGGCCGGAATTGACTGCGGGGTGAGAATAGAAGACATGCCATTCATGGTTCTCGCGAGTTCGGACGAGAGTTCTGCGACGCGAGTGCTGGTCGCTGAAAGCTGAAGCCGCTCGGAAGACGATGCTTCCGGGACAGGGATCACGGATGGAGTCCTCTGCTCTGGGTTGCTCTATCTCGGCTTCTTCTTCGTTCAGACCCGTCGATGAGTCATGTCAGCCGGAACAGTGGCTGCTCGATGCTCTGGGAGCCGCGATATTTCTTCTGCCTCTACTTCGGACTTTTCTTGCTGGAGAACCCGCGGGCGCTGGCGCACGTTGGCGGCATGATGCTGCTGGGAGTCCTGTTCCTGCCCTATAATCACGGCGCCTGCACGTTCTTTATTTTTGCCGCCGCCATGCTGCCCTTCTGGTCGAAACGCCAAATGGCCGCAGTCGTCGGGTTACTCGCGATTGGCAGCATCGCGGTGCTGATCGAAGGGTTGCTTCTGCACGTCTATGGTTGGGAGCTTTTTTGGGCGGCGGTTTTTCCGATGATCATCGGCGCCGGTAACATCTTTTTCGCCGAGCGCAATCGCATGAACCGCCAGCTGCGCAAGGCGAACGAAGAAATCGAAAACCTGGCCAAAGTGGCCGAGCGCGAGCGCATTGCGCGCGATCTGCATGACGTTCTGGGGCACACGCTGTCGGTGATCACGCTGAAGTCGGAACTCGCGGGCAAACTGATGGACCGCGATCCGCAACGGGCGGGAAAAGAAATCCGCGAAGTCGAGCAGATTTCGCGGCAGGCGCTGTCCGATGTGCGCGACGCGATTCGCGGATATCGTTCGCAAGGGACTGGTGGCGGAACTGGCGCAGGCCAAGACCACGCTGGAAACCGCCGGCCTGGCGGTGCAGTGCGACGCCGCGACCACGGTGAAACTTCCCGCCGTGCAGGAGAGCGTGCTTTCGCTGGCGGTGCGCGAGGCGGTCACCAACGTGGTGCGCCACGCGCAGGCGCGCACGTGCCGCATGCGGCTGGAGCAGCAGAACGGCTCCTGCCGCTTCGAGATCCAGGATGACGGCCTGCGGCAGTTCCAACGGCGAGGGCAACGGCTTGCGCGGCATGCGCGAACGCGTCGAGATGCTGGGCGGCACGCTGCATCGCAGCACCGAGGCGGGCACGACACTGACCATCACGCTGCCTCTGAAAGAAGTCAAGCCGAGACGCGAAGGCTGTCCGCAATTGAATCCCTCGCACGAGAAAACGCCAAAGAAGGACGCAAGACCATCCGCGTGGTGCTGGCGGAAGACCAGGGCATGGTGCTGGGTGCGCTGGCGGCGCTGCTCGAAATTGAAGGCGACATTTCCGTGGTGGCGCAAGCGCGCAATGGCAAAGAAGCGCTCGACGCCGTGCTTGCGCACAAGCCCGATGTCTTCATCACCGACATTGAAATGCCGCACATGAGCGGCCTGGATGTGGCGGCGGAATTGAAGCGGCGGAAGACGGGACGCGCGTTGTCATCGTGACCACCTTTGCGCGGGCGGGATATTTGCGCCGCGCGCTCGAGGCGGGAGCTTCGGGATATTTGCTGAAAGATATGCGGGCCGAAGAACTCGCCGATGCCGTGCGCCGCGTGCATCAGGGACTGCGGGTGATTCATCCGGAACTGGCGACGGAAGCGTGGGGCGAAATGGATCCGCTCACCGATCGCGAACGCCAGGTTTTGCGGCTGGCGGGAGAAGGCATGGCCAGCGGCGACATTGCCGGCGAGTTGGGACTCTCCGACGGCACGGTGCGGAATTATCTTTCCGAAGCGATCAGCAAGCTGGGAGCCAGCAATCGCGTGGAAGCGGCGCGCATTGCAAGGACCAAGGGCTGGCTGTAAAAGGCGAATCTGGGGACAGCCGCCCTCGGCTGTCCGGTCGAGCAAAGCTCGACGAATAGGACTTCAAAGTTATTTGCTTTCGACGTGGTATAAACCACGCATGAATGGCAGGAAGGTTGCAGGGATCTTCTCTCCGCGCCCTGCAGACGCGTTCCCCAGCAGCGTTAGCACCGCAATCGCAGTACAAAGCCTTCTCATCGCTCCTCCATTCCTTTCAGTCCTCGCAACTGTTCATCGGCGACACCGGGGCAGCCGGGACGCAAGCTCAGTTTCCTGGCGGCAATTTCTCCTTCGTTTTTGTGATCGCGTTCTGCAGCCAGCCTTCTTCAACGAAGTTCTGACACCTATCTTCCAGGTAGTTCAGCGCCTGCAGGCGGGCGTTCAGCGCGGCGGGATTGTTCGGATCGGAGGCGAGAACGACATCGGTGAGGTGGAGAGCTTCCACGGGTTTGCCGCCCTTCACCTTTTCCAGAGCCAATTGCACAAGAGGTTCCGGCCCGCCGGCGAGTTTGACCAGGTCCGGGTAAACCGAAGAAGCGGGCACCGCGTACAGGGATGCCGGGTTCGTGTCGAACCATCCCGCGTATCCGTCGTAGATTCCCGCACCGACCAGCTGACCTTGCCAAAGGATTCCGTCAGGTTGAAGCTTGCCGGAAGTTTTATTTCCTGCATCAGGGTGAAGACGTCTTTGCCGGCGTTCATTCCCTGGATGACTTCGTCGTGTACGTACTGTTCGAAATCCCAACGCTGCCTGCCGGCATGGGAAGGCCTCGCTTTGAACGTGCTACAATGAGCGGCCTTAGGAACTGTAGTTGCTTCGGCGCCGGCACTGACCCCACGCAAGGAATGTACGAGACGAATCTGTGGCCAAGACTCCCACACCCAGCCCTACGCCGATTACCTACGCTGACGCCGGCGTAGACATCAGCCGCGCGAATCGCACCAAGCAACGCATCAAGTATCTTGCCCACAAGACCTTTACGCGGGGCGTGCTGAGCGAGATTGGCGGCTTTGGCGGCCTTTTTGCCATCGACAAGGTCAAGTACACCGATCCCGTGCTGGTTTCGAGCGTGGACGGGGTTGGGACCAAACTCAAAATTGCGTTTGAGATGGACTTGCACTCAACAGTCGGAGCCGACCTGGTCAACCATTGCGTGAACGACATTGCGGTTCAAGGAGCAGCGCCGCTGTTTTTCATGGATTATCTGGCTACTGGCACGCTTGATCCTTCTATCGCGGAAAAAGTGGTCGAGGGCATTGCCGATGCCTGCAAGCACAACGGCTGCGCGTTAATTGGCGGTGAAACGGCCGAGATGCCGGGGTTTTATCCCGACGGAGAATATGACCTGGCGGGATTCATCGTCGGTGTGGTGGAGCGGGAAAAGATCATCACCGGCAAAGACGTTCAGATTGGCGACATTATTCTGGGCTTGCCCTCGAACGGGCTGCACACCAATGGATATTCGCTGGCGCGCAAGTTGCTGTTCGAAGTAGCGCGCTATTCGGCCGAGACTTACGTCAACCAGATCAAAAATAAGGTTGGCAATGAGCTGATGCGCACCCACAAGAGCTACTGGCCTGCGTTGAGAAAGCTGATTGACGGCCAATGCGTGGCGGCACTGGCGCACATTACCGGAGGCGGAATTACGGAGAACCTGCCGCGCGTGCTGCCGCGCGGGACGGCCGCGGTCATTGAACTGGGGACGTGGCCCGTGCTTCCGATCTTCGAACACCTGCAGCAACTGGGGAACGTGCCACAGGATGAAATGCTGCGCACATTCAACATGGGACTGGGGATGCTGCTGGTCGTGCCATCGGCGAAGTTCAAGAAAGCTCAATCGGTGCTGGAACGAGTTGGCGAGAAGGCGTATACGATCGGGCGGATCGTTAAGGGCGAGCGCAAAGTGACGTACAGCTGATCTTCTGCCGAGAGCGCAGGCGTTCAGCCCCTCTCCGACAAGTCTCGAATCCTCCGAAGCATTTTCTGTTCCATCACAAAGTGCGCCGGCTCCCAGAACAGCCGACCTGCAAGACGTCCCATGAGCGTTGGAGGCGTGCCGCCGCGCAACCGGGCGATCAGACGAGTCTGCCCGTCCTTCTGCGGCTCAAGCGCAAACGTCCACATCCCTTCCTGTACCAGGCCCCCCGAACATAGAGCTTGCCAATCGTTCGCCGAGACCATAGCAAACGCTCGATTCGGCTCGACGACGGTGGCGATCATGCGGCCCTGACCGCCAAAGCGCCGAGGCGTGGCAAACCAGACGGTTTCTCCTAGAACCCGTGGCTTCCACTCTGGCACCAGTCGCTCCACCTTGGGCATATCGGCGCCAAACAGGTTCTCGAGCACGGTATAGCTGTAAAAACCGCTGCGATCCTGCCCGATCTGCATCAGCCACGGCCATATCTGTTCAGGCGTCGCGTGAATGGTGATGGCGTGTGTGGCTGCCGCGGTAGAATCGGGGAACAGGTTATCTCCCGGCAGAGTGGCATGCATTTCCGCGGGGGTCGTGCCCCAACTCAAGCACCAGTTGCGCAGCCCGACGTGGTAGACCGCTCCTGCAAGAATAAGAACGGCCAGCAGGGCGAGTGCAGAACGCAAGAGCCATTTCTTCAGCGTCATGATCTGTACCTCCGCACTCTCTGAGACTAGCCCGGTCGGAGCATTCAGTCTGTGATCAGGATTACAGGGGCTTGCGAATGGAGAGGCTCTTCGTCTTGTGCGGCCGCGGGTGTCTCAGCCATGAATTATCATGGTGGGCTGAACGCTGGGTGCTGACAGCCGAAAGCTCTGAATGAAATCCCTGGGCATTCTTCTCTCCGGACGTGGCTCGAATTTTGTGGCCATTGCAGACAGCATTGACGCGGGGCGAATTCCCGATGCGCGCATCGCCGTCGTCGTTTCGAACAAGGCCGACGCGGCGGGGATCGCGACCGCCCGCCAGCGCGGACTCAAGGCAGCGGTGATTCCTTCGAAGGGCAGGCCGCGGGCGGAGCATGATCGGGAAGTCGTCGCCGCATTGAAACAGCATGGCGTGGATCTGGTCTGTCTGGCAGGATACATGCGACTTCTATCGCCCTGGTTTGTGCAGCAATTTCCTCAGCAGATTCTGAACATCCATCCGTCGCTGTTGCCGGCGTTTCCGGGTCTCGAAGCGCAGGAGCAGGCTTTTGCCTACGGCGTGAAAGTTTCCGGCTGCACCGTGCATTTTGTGGACGAAGAACTCGACCACGGGGCGATTATTGTGCAGAAGACGGTGCCCGTGCTCGACACCGACGATGAGCACACGCTGGCGGCGCGCATTCTGGAGCAGGAGCACATCGCCTACTCCGAAGCGATCAATATCGCGCTGGGCGGAAGCTTTACGATTGCGGGACGACGGCTCCTGGCAAGTTAGAAGTCCGAATGAAGAGCCTGGAATTTTAAAGGGGGGTGCCAATGCCCGACGGTGAACTCTACAAGCAAAGCTGCGAGGACCATCGATTCTATGGCGACATGCGATTCAAGCAGCTCACCCTGTGGTCGGTGGGCATCGGCTTCGTGTTGAATGTGATGCACGGAAAAGAAGCGTCTGTGATGACAGCCGGCCAAAAAGGAATTTGGTACGTTGCGGCGTTTTTCTGGACCGCTGTCATTTGGGTCATGGAGGTCCGATCGAGCGTACACGGTGTGCGCGCGATGAGACTAAAGGACACCCAAGAGAACCGAATAGCGGACGGTTCGACGTCTGACGCGAGCTCTGAGGCCAAGGCGCGCAGTAGGGATATTCCTAACAAGTGGACACTGCTAAACGCGACGAACGCTGTTGGTTTGTTATACGCGCTATCTGCCCTGCTCGGATTGCTCTACCTCCGTAGAGCGTGGGGAATCTCAACGATGACTTTCTGGATTGAAGTGTTTGTCTTCATTTTGCTGGTTGCGTTCACCATTCGAGAGTATTGGGAGCTCTGGCAGGATGCAGTCAAGAAGTGGCGCTTCTAGGAACGCATGAACGCCCTGTCCGTATAATGTTTTCGAATGTCAACCTTCGCACCTGCCGACGAGCAGCTTACCTATCTCAAGAAGGGCAGCGCGGAACTTATCCGCGAGGCCGAACTCCGCGCCAAATTGGAGAAGTCGCGTGCCACGGGCAAGCCCTTGCGGGTGAAACTGGGCATGGATCCGACCGCGCCGGATCTGCACCTGGGGCACACGGTGGTGCTGCGCAAGCTGAAGCACTTTCAGGATCTCGGGCACACGGCCATATTCCTGATCGGCGATTTCACCGGGATGATCGGCGATCCCACGGGTCGTTCGGCCACGCGCCCGCCGCTCACACGGGAGCAGATCGAACAGAATGCGGAGACTTACAAAGCGCAGGTGTTCAAGATTCTCGATCCGCAGAAGACCGTGGTCGACTTTAACAGGCGGTGGTTCTCGAAATTTTCATCGGACGATTTCGTGCGCTTAATGGCGAAGTACACGGTCTCGCAGTTGCTCGAGCGCGAGGACTTCCACAAGCGTTTTACCGAGGAGAAACCGATCTCCGTTCATGAGCTACTGTATCCACTCGTCCAGGGATACGACTCGGTTGCGCTGGAAGCTGACGTGGAACTTGGCGGAACGGACCAGAAATTCAATCTGCTGGTAGGCCGCGAACTGCAGAGGGCTTACGGTCAAGAATCGCAGGTCGTACTGACCACGCCGATTCTCGAAGGCCTCGACGGCGTGCAGAAAATGTCAAAGTCGCTGGGAAATGCGATCGGGATTCACGAGCCGCCGCTCGAGATGTACGGCAAGATCATGAGCATCTCCGACGAAATGATGTGGCGCTATTACGAACTGCTGACGGACGTGCAAGTCGCCGAGATTGAGAAGATGAAGCACGAGGCCCATCCGATGGCTGCAAAGAAGGAGTTAGCGCGGCGGATCGTGGCGGACTTTCATTCGGCGGAGACGGCAACGAAGGCGGGAGAGGATTGGGCGAAGCAGTTCCAGAAGGATGAGGTGCCGAAAGATATCGAGAAAGTTAGGGTCCGATATGCCGACATCAGATGGGAAGACGGCGCCGAAAGCCCATCGTCGGGTGTTGATTTGCTTCAAATACGGCTCAATCGTTTATTGGTCAAGTGCGGTTTAGCTGATTCCGTCTCCGATGCGTCGAGGAAGATCAAGGCAGATGCAGTGAGGATTCTGGATCAGGAGGAGGGCAGCGAATTTGTTGCGACATCTCCAAGGCTCACGTTACCTTGTCGCAGTTCCTACAGGCGACTCGTCATCAAGGTCGGAAAGAGAATCAAGGAGGTGGAGATTCTGGAGATTCAGCAATGACCATGTGGGGACAGCCGCCCTCGGCTGTCCGGGCGAGCAAAGCTCGCCTCGCTTTATGCCGACACAATTCCCACCTTGGAATCGTTGTCTACCGGGAGCACCCGAAAAAGATGAGGATCACACTCAGCTTGCCCTAGCATAAAGCCAGCGGAGCTTCGCTCCGCAGGACAGCCGGGGACGGCTGTCCCCACATGAGCAGAGACGATGCCACAGGCTTTTTACCAGACGGCAGCTTCCTCATCTTCAAGTCGATGAGAAACCGCATTTTGTGACATTTTGCACAGACCATCGCTTGACACTTCCAGAACACGCCCGTTCCATCGTTATCGAGTCCTGCCTGCATGACAACGGAAAGAAGTTCGACCTTCGGGTGGCGGTTGCGATGCCTGATCATGTTCACCTGATCTTTACCCCTTTGACCGACTACGACGCTATGGAAGTCTGCTCCCTGGCGGAAATCATGGATGCGATCAAAGGAGTATCGGCTCACCGAATCAACCAGGCTCTCGGCCGGAAGGGGCGACTGTGGCAGCCGGAATCGATTGACCATGTCGTGCGATCGTCGGAGAGCTTGGATGCCAAGATCCAATACTTGCTGGATAATCCCGTTCGGCGAGGCTTGGTTGCCCGATGGACGGACTATCCATGGCTGTGGGCGAAACCTTTTGTGAACCCTTTCATGCCTCCCGACGAGTACTGAGTCCCTGCGGCGGAGCTTCGCTCCGCGGACAGCCGAGGGCGGCTGTCCCCACATGGAACCTTCTCCACACAGACTCCCCGCATCCTCCTCTCACAAATTTCTTCCGCAAGCGCCCTTTCTGCTAACCTCATCGGCGCACATGCGGGCTGCTGCCATCCTCGGGCTGGGATGTTCTGCGAAAGACCTCAAACCATTTCAGACTGACAAGAGCGTCGAGTGGCGCCTGGGAATGCCCGCCTCGGGCGACCACGCGGATGTGGTCTTGCTGTTCGGCGGCGACGGGACGGTTCATCGTCACTTGGGGCAATTGGTGAAGCTTGGTCTGCCGGTCCTGGTCGTGCCGGCAGGCAGCGGAAATGATTTGGCACGGGCGCTGGGATTGGGCGGGGTGCGCAAATCTCTCGCGGCGTGGAAGATATTCTGCGGCGGCGGGCTCAATGTGCGTGAGATTGATCTGGGAGTGATCAAGGCTCTCGAGGTGCGTGATTCAGATGATTCGGGAGAGATCGCCCGGTACTTTTCTTGTGTCGCCGGAGTCGGTCTCGACGGCGAAGTCTCCGCGCGCGCCAACCGCCTGCCTCGCTGGTTGAGAAGGCATGGCGGATATGCGTTGAGCGTGGCCCCTACGGTATTCAGATTCGCGCCTCTGCCCATGAAGATTCTCACCGAAGACACCGAGCAATCGGGAAGGTGGGCCATTCGCAGCAACCAGCCCACCATCCTCGCGGCCATAGCGAACAGCACGACCTACGGCGGCGGGATGAAGATCGCGCCCCGCGCGAAAATGGATGATGGGTTGCTCGACGTGTGCGTCGTCGGTAGCGTTAGTCCGTTTAAATTGTTCTGCATGTTCCCGACGGTTTACGGCGGAGGCCATCTGAACATCAGGGAAGTCGAGTATTTTCAGTCCGAGCGAGTGCGCGTCGAGACTGAGCCCCCACTCGACGTCTATGCGGACGGAGAATATGTGTGCCAGACGCCTGTGGAAGTCACGGTGCAGAGCAAGGCGTTGAAGGTAGTGACTCTCTAGCGGGCTGGGTCTGGCTGGACCTTCAAATCCCGCTTAGTGCTAAACTTTCCTCATGTCTGACGGACGCTCACGCACACTGCTTTGGATTCTGATCGGAGGAGGAGCTTTCTTCCTCTTTGTGCTGGCCGTGTTTGCCCTGGTGTACATGACGCTGCACGCCGGAGGCACCGACGCCAGCATCACCAGCTTCGGCGACCGCATCGGCGTGGTAGATCTGGACGGCGTGATTCTTTCGCCGCAGCCGGTGGTGGGCCAACTCAAGAAATTTGCCGATGACTCGTCGATAAAAGCCATCATTCTGCACGTGAACTCTCCCGGCGGGGGCGTAGCCGCGTCGGAAGAGATTTATCGCGAAGTCAAACGCATTCGCACGGAGAAGAAAAAGAAGATCGTGGTTTCGATTGAGACCGTCGGCGCGAGCGGCGCATTCTACGTCGCATCGGCTTCCGACAAGATTTACGCCGACCAGGGCAGCATCGTCGGTTCGATTGGCGTGATCGCGCAGTGGATGAATTACGGCGACCTCCTGAAGTGGGCGAAGCTAAAAGACGTTGTGATCAAGACTGGCGAGTTCAAAGATACCGGCAACCCGGCCCGCGACCTGACGCCGTCGGAGCAGGCCTACATGCAGTCGCTAATCGACAACATGTTCGGGCAATTCGTGAAGGCGGTGGCCGACGGACGCGGCTTGAAGTACGAAGACGTGAAATCGATTGCCAACGGCAAGGTCTGGACCGGCGAACAGGCCATGTCCATGAAACTGATTGATAGCGTGGGTGACTTCGAGGCGGCGGTGGCCGACACCGCGAAATCGGTGGGCATCAAAGGCGAGCCGACGCTGGTGCGTCCGGACAAGGACCGCAAGACTTTGATGGACCTGCTGCTCGGCGATGTTTCGCAGTTCCTGCCGGGGCGCGAAAAGATGCTGGAACAGCAGGTTGGGTTCTATTACCTCTGGAAATAGAGACGGTTTCAGGCTGGTGTGTGCCGGTTTAAGGCACGCTTGCGGCATTTTAATGGGCGCACCTGCGCCGTAACTTGCATTAAACCCCTGAAATTTGAGAAGGTTATGGAGGATGGTCGGGCATAGGTCCGATCCATCGGGACTGCCCGCGTACTAGAAGGTTCGCGGCGGATCCCCAGAGCTTACGTCCGAGCCGAATGATAAGAAGGGTGTTATGACCAAAGCCGATCTGATTGACGAAGTCTCGCGTTTAGCGGAACTTACGCGGAAAGACAGTGAAGTGATCGTGGAGACGATTTTCGACAGCGTGGTGCGCTCGCTGCGCGCCGGCGACAAGATCGAGATCCGCGGCTTTGGAAGCTTCCGGACGCGCCAGCGCAAGCCGCGCATCGGGCGCAATCCCAAGACCGGAGAGAGGGTTGAAGTTCCCGCCAAGAAGATCCCGTTCTTCAAACCCAGCAAAGAACTGAAAGACCTGGTGAATGAGGCGGCCTTGAACGCCGCTGCAGCAACTCCAGCACCGCCAACAACTTCTGTGCCGCCGACGACATAGGACCTGGCAATCAAAAGATCGCAGAGACGTTGCTTGCAACGTCTCTTTTCTTTTGGGGAAAGCTCTTAGTGCGAAAACCCGGCAGCCGCGGTGGCCGTCCCTGCATGGACAGCGTTAGGGCTTGGTTCTCAGATACAGGTCGGCGACTTTTAGCGCTAGTTCCTCGGGATTGATGTCGGAACTGTTGGCGAGGACAATCACTGTCAACTGATCGCCGGGAAAGCGCTGGATCGTGGTGCGAAAGCCGATGGTTTCTCCATCGTGCGACATGCGCTTGTGGCCGTGATAGGGAGAGAGAAACCAGCCGAAACCGTAGCTGACATTTGCCCCAGCGTCGGGGCCGGCCGAAATTTTCGCAGAGCCGGCGGAGGGCTGCGCGGGAGTCAGTGCGGGCTGCATTTCTGCTTCGCTGAGCAACGTGTGGTCGCGCAGGGCCCGGTCCCATTTTGCCAGGTCGTCGATCGAAGAATAAATTCCCCCGTCGCCCAGCACGGCGGACGTGGAACTCTGGTCGGTTTGCTTCCAGCGATCTTTTTCGGATGGACCGAGTTTGGTGTGGCCATAGGCTCGGTGCGGCACCTCGTTTTTTCCCTTTTCGTAGGCGAGGGTGCTCGTCATTTTCAGTGGACTGAAGATTCGGTCGTGGAGAAATTCACCGAAGGGCTTGCCGGAGACTTTTTCCACGATCATCGCCAGCACCGCGTAGCCGGAATTGCTGTACTCCCACTTCGTGCCGGCGGGAAATTTCGCTGCTGTCTGCTGCTCGAGAAGCTTCAGGACTCCGGCGTCGAGGATCTGGGGAATCTTTTCGTCGGGAGTGTTGGGATATTGCTTCTCCAGGATGTCTTCGTAATCGGGCAGTCCGGAAGTGTGATTGAGCAAGTTGCGTACGGTGATGGATTTGCCGTAGGCAGGAAATTCGGGGAAGAGATCGGTGAGGTGGTCGTCGTAGTGGAGTTTGCCGTCGCGAACCAGGAGCATGACGCAGGTCGCCGTGAATTGCTTGGTGAATGATGCCAACCGGAAGTCGGTTTGCCCGTCGATGGGATGGAAAGTGCGGAGATCGGTGACGCCATAGCCGCGGCTGAAGACCACTTGACCGCCATGGACTACCAGGACGGAGGCGCCGGGAGCGCCGGTGGATTTCAGGGGGGAGAAGATGGCATCGATCTGCTCGGCTGAAACCTGGGCAGAGCCTAGCGATGGCAGGAACAGCGCGATGAGCAATGGGAACGCACGCCAAGTCGTCAAGGGAAGAGACCGTTCGATCACGCTGTAGGACAATAGCAGAAAAGCGCCTTGGCTGGCGCCAGGTGCGTGATTTTGAGCGCTATCCGGATTTTGCAGTTACTCGGGGTGCTGCTCTTTTTTGGCGCGTGCACGCTTCAGTTGCTCGATAGCGGATGCCATGCTGTTCGCAGCGTCCTTCGCATCGGCTTTTAGAAGATCATCAGTTTGGAGCGGCAGAACCTCGCCTAGACACTCTTCCAACCTTCCCACCAACCAGTCAATCAGCTGTATTGTGCGGTCACCCTGGTGGACCGTGGGATCGTCGTTTGGAAACGCCATCCGCTATCTCCTCCTTAGCAACGATAGCACCAAATCACACGGAGAGCTGATCGGGGGTTGAGCGTAAAGGGAATGTTACGCCATGCGTTCATTGACGCAGGAAACAACCGCTCCACCGGCAGATACTGAGATCCGGCCGACGGCTCTGGCTATGCCCGAAGGCCTGCCACTCCCATCATGCGTCCGGTTTTGCCTCTTTCGGCGCGGTAGGAGAACAGCAAATCGGGATGGCAGTTCGTGCAGTACGGCGACGACTCGATGTTTTTCTTCGAGACGCCGGCGGCCAGCAACTGCTGGCGGTTGGCTTCTACAAGATCGAGAAATATTTTTTTCGGTAGTTCGCTGTGCCCGGGGGCGCGGGCGGTTAGAAACAGGAGCGGATATTTTTCGCGTACCGGGTCAGAATCTTTGACTTCATGGAACAAGCTGGCTGCGTAGGCGAACTGCGACTGGAATTTGGTGCGAACCTCTTCGCCGACTTCGTAGCAGCAACCCTGAATCCCGGGCCCAATCGCAGCTTTCAGGTCGCGAGGCCGGGTTCCGAACTGGCGGTGCATCTCGCCTACTCCTTTTTCGACCACGCGGCTCACCGTACCGCGCCATCCGGCATGAAAGACCCCGACGGCGTGGTGTTTCGTGTCCACAAGAATTACCGGGATGCAGTCGGCGGTCTGGGTGGCGAGGAGCAGGCCGGGAGTCGCGGTAATCAGGCCATCGCCAACCAGCGTCGCGTCGGGAATCGAATCCACACAGTGAATGATGTCGGAGTGAATTTGTCGAAGCGTGACCAGCGGCCAGGAGCGGTCGAGCTTCGCCCGACGGGACGGACGAATGCGTCCGTCCCTGCATGCACCGATTGCTTGCAGGAACGCGGCGCGGTTGCGCTCTACCGTGGCCTTGGCGTCGTCCGTGGTGAAGCCGAGGTTTAGGTCGCCCTTGCCATAGGCCCGAGAAGACCCGCCGGTGCGAGTGGAAAATCCATGCACCAGCCATGGGAGTGCGCTCAAATGCCTGGCGCGAAGGACATTCAGCTTGTTGGTCGTCTTACGGGGAGCCCGGGTTGGCACAAATCTATGTTACAGGATGCTGTTGTTGATAAATCCGTCCTCGTTGGAACCCGCAGTTTCTCGGGAGTTACAGCCCTCAGGGTTTGCCCGGCCCATGGGCAGTCCGATATAGTTTTACTCATGTTCGAGAACTTCACTGCCACCGATCGCTGGACAAAGAAACCGGTCCATTGCGTTTATCAGGCCATGATTGTCGCCATCGCCACGCGGCACGCGGACGCAGTGGACATCAAGTTTCTGGTGGATGGACGGAAAGTCTGGGTGGCGTTGCCACATCCGGCATGGGTGGAATACAAGAAGCGCACGGGCAAGATCATTACGGATTCGCTGGCACAGGAAATTGCCGGACACTATCTGAAGACCGCGCTGGAAGCCGGCGAAGGCGTCGGGCGCGAAATGTATTCGCTTACGGTGGAACAAACACTGGCCCACCTCGAAGCAGTGGTCGCCGAGATGCAGGCTCAACCAGCGTAGGCCTAGATCACTACCGCTTCTTTATACTCTCCAAACACTCTCCGCATCGCGTCGGAAATCTCTCCCACCGTGGCGCAGGCTTCGACCGCGATCAGAATTCTCGGCATGACGTTCGCGCCGGAACGTGCCGCTTCTTCCACTCCTGCCAACGCCGCCTTCCACGGACCGGCATCGCGCCCCGCCCGCAGCGCACGGACGCGCTCGATCTGCCTGGGCTCGAGAGCGGGATCGATGCGTTGGATCGGGATCGACTTTTCTTCTTCGACTTCAAATTTATTCACGCCGACAACAATCGCCTGTTCGCGATCCACCGCCTGCTGGTATTCGTACGCAGCATTTTGAATTTCCTGCTGCACGAAGCCGCGTTCGATGGCCTTGAGCATTCCGCCGAGAACTTCAATCTTGCCGAGATATTCAGCGGCCCGCCTTTCGATTTCGTTGGTCAACGACTCGACGTAATACGATCCGGCGAGCGGATCAATCGTCTGCGGAGCGCCAGATTCGTAGGCGATCACCTGCTGCGTGCGCAAAGCGATGCGAGCTGCCTGCTCGGTAGGCAGGGCGAGCGCCTCATCGTAGGAATTCGTGTGCAGCGACTGCGTTCCGCCCATGACGGCGGCGAGCGCCTGGATCGCCGTGCGAACAATGTTGTTCTCGGGTTGCTGCGCGGTGAGAGTTGAGCCGGCAGTCTGGGTGTGGAAGCGGAGCATCCACGAGCGCGGATTCTTCGCCTTGAAATGCTCCCGCATGATGCGTGCCCACATGCGGCGCGCAGCGCGGAACTTAGCGACCTCTTCCAGGAAATTGCTGTGCGCGTTGAAGAAGAACGATAGTCGGGGCGCGAACTTGTCGACATCGAGCCCGGCCTTGATCGCTCCTTCGACATAAGCCATGCCATTGCCCAGCGTGAACGCCACTTCCTGCACGGCAGTCGATCCCGCTTCTCGCATGTGGTAGCCGGAAATGGAAATCGTGTTCCATTCGGGCACGTTCTCGATCGCCCACGCAAACATGTCGGTGATGACCTTCATGGCCTGCTGCGGCGGATAGATGTACGTTCCGCGGGCGATGTACTCCTTGAGCACGTCGTTCTGCACGGTGCCCGAGAGCTTCCGGATGTCTCCGCCCTGGCGTTTCGCCACCGCCGCGTACAGTGCGAGCAAAATCGAGGCAGTCGCATTGATGGTCATCGAAGTCGAAATCTTTGTGAGTTCGATGCCATCGAACAGGCGCTGCACGTCTTCGATGGAATCAATCGCTACCCCGACCTTGCCGACTTCGCCTGCGGCCAGCGGATGATCCGAATCCATCCCGATCTGCGTGGGCAGGTCAAACGCGACCGACAACCCGGTTGTCCCGTTGGCCAGCAGATACTTGTACCGTTTGTTCGACTCCTCGGCATCGCCCATGCCCGCGTACTGGCGCATGGTCCACAGGCGCCCGCGGTACATCGTGGCTTGCACGCCTCGGGTGAACGGGTACTCTCCGGGATAACCGACTTCGCCTTCATAGTCGGTGCCCTTGAGATCGGCAGGCGTGTAGAGGGGATTTACCGGAATGTGCGACGAAGTCTCGATTTCTGCAGAAACATCTGGGCGGGTCTTCAACTTCTCAGTCATCGGGTCTCCCCGTACGAAACACTTCCCATCAGAACACAAGGAAGGCGGTCACGGGCGCTGCCTTTTCTTCCGCGTTCTCCAAAACGAACTCAGCCCGAACCAGCCAAAGGTCATGGTGAAACAAGTTGCAATCGCCAATCGGCTGGCCGCGGCGCGCCTGGCGATGTAGTTCATGTACTCGCGAACCGACGCCACGGCTCCAAACGCAGCCATGGCCAGAAAGACCGTGCCGGTCACTTCCAGCCACAACTGGTGCAGCGCGTGTCCAAACGACTGAGCCGTGGTGCTAACACCACGTAGGATCGCGCTGAGCGTGCGGTTGCGTCCAGCGTGTTCGGTCGCGACACGGGCTATAGCACCCAGCTTTCGCAGGATAGAAACCTCGCTCACGGCCTCGATTTTAACAGCCTCCGGCGCTACAATGACGCAACGCGGACGACCGACGAACCGTTCCCTCGCCGCATGCATCGAATAAGGTACCAGCTGTGTCGACCGACTTACCCAATATCGCGCAACTCAAGTCCGGGATGAAGGCCGCGTGGATGGCCGGAGACTTTGGCCAAATCGCGAATTTTATCAGCGATGAATCGGAGAGGTTCGTCGGACGCGTCGGTGTCAAACCCGGCATTCGGGTGCTGGATGTGGCCTGCGGAACCGGCAACAGTGCGATTCCCGCCGCGAGGGCTGGCGCACTAGTTACCGGCGTGGATATCGCTACAAACCTGCTGGAACAAGCGAGGCAACGAGCCGCCGCTGAGCAACTGAATATCCGGTTTGACGAGGGCGATGCGGAAGATCTGCCTTATGCTGACCGGTCGTTCGATGCAGTGCTTACGATGTTTGGCGCAATGTTCGCCCCGCGTCCTGAGCGAGTAGCCGCCGAACTGGTTCGCGTGTGCAAACCTGGCGGACTGATTGCGATGGCGAACTGGACTCCGCAAGGCTTTGTCGCCAAGTCCATGCAAGTAACCGCAAAGATGGTGCCGCCTCCGCCGGGCGTTCCGCCGCCGGTCCTTTGGGGAGATGAGGCTACCGTCCGGCAGCGTCTCGGACCAGAAATCACCCGCTTGCAGTGCAGTCCCGTCAAAGTGAAGATGGCATACCCGTTTGCGCCGAAAGAGACAGTGGACTTTTTCCGCCGGTACTTCGGCCCGACACAGACGGCATTCTCCAGATTGGATGCGGCGGGACAAGTCGACACTGGCCGCCCAACTGGAATCGCTGTGGACAGAGCACAACACCGCGACCGATGGCACGACCGTGGTCGAAGGAGAGTACCTGGAAGTGCGCGCATATCGCGCCTAAGGCGCGAATCGAGGGGCATTTCAATAGGGGGACCAGTGGATCAGCAGCTCAAACAACTCATGAAGGAACTTGGCGACGCCATCAATGAATCTCTGTCAGACTCCGAACAGATCGCTGAGGTCGTCTCCCGCATCAAGGAAGGCGGGTATGACATCTTTCTGGTTCTCGAAGCCACGATCGGCGTGAGCAAGCAGGGAGAGAAATCGTCCGATAAGACGTCGCTGGTCACCACCTTGACCACGAATCCGGAATTCAAGATCAGCGATCAGGACCTGAAATTCCTGAAGTCGCTGCGCATCAAGATCGACGAAGAGAAAAAGAGGACGAGTAGGAGACCGGCCGCTGCACTTCCATTCCCGGCGACTCTTAGTCGAGCGCCTGATTGAGCAACCGTCCGAGGACGGATCTTCTTCCATCACCCTCCTCATTTCGAACAATTTCTACTGGCCTGCCCCGATTCAGCGGCCTTGCATGGCTGTGCTACCATCTACTGTTTTCTTTTCGCTTCTGCCGAGCAAAGAGCAAGATTCCGGTTCGTAACAGCGGCATATTGACGGAATCTGGGGGCAGTGATGAAAGATACTCTTGGGGTTCTTTTGGCAGGCGGCGCCGGAGAGCGCCTCTATCCTCTCACACGCGATCGCGCCAAGCCCGCGGTGACCTTCGGCGGCATCTACCGCATCATTGACGTGACGCTCTCGAACTGCCTGAACTCCGCTCTTCGGCGCGTCTACATTCTCACTCAATACAAAGCTCTATCCCTGAACCGGCATATTCGGGAAGGCTGGAACATCCTGGGCCGCGAAGTGGGAGAGTTCATCGAGGTGTTGCCTCCGATGAAGCGGGTAAGCGACCAGTGGTATCAGGGCACCGCGGACGCGGTATACCAAAACATTTATTCCATCGGCTCCGAGCAGCCCAAATACGTTCTCATTCTTGGCGGCGACCACATCTACAAGATGGATTACGGCAAGATGCTGAAGCAGCATCAGGATTCGGCCGCCGACATCACGCTGGCCACCATTCAGGTCGAACCCGACCAGACTCGCCACTTTGGCGTGGTGGATGTCGACAAGGACGGGCGCGTTAACGGTTTCGAGGAAAAACCCAAGGTTACGCAGTTGCGCTCGGCGTCGAATCCTGAAAAAGTGGGCGCGTCGATGGGTGTTTATTTGTTCAACGCCGACGTGCTGATTCCGGTTTTGCTGAAGGACGCGGAGAATCCGCAGTCGAGCCATGATTTCGGCAAGGACATCCTGCCCAAGATGGTGGATGACTACCGCGTTTTTGCCTACGACTTCGTTGACGAGAACAAGAAAGAAGCGCACTACTGGCGCGACGTGGGCACGCTCGAGGCGTACTACGAAGCGAACATGGATATCGTTTCGGTGTCACCGATTTTCAACCTTTACGATGAGGAGTGGCCGATCCGCACGCACCAGCGGCAGTATCCGCCGGCAAAGTTCGTTTTTGCGGAGGCCGGACGCACTGGATCAGCACTCGACTCCATAGTCTCGAACGGCTGCATCGTCTCTGGCGGTATCGTTAAGAATTCTGTGCTCTCGCCCGATGTGCGGGTGAACTCGTACTCGGAAGTGGACGACTGCATTCTGTTCTCGCATGTCAGCGTCGGCCGTCGCTGCCGCATCCGCAAAGCAATTCTCGACCGCGATGTGCATATTCCAGAAGGCACGACCATCGGCTACGACGCTGAGGCCGACCGCCAGCGCTATTTCGTCACCGAAAGCGGCATCACGGTCGTCACCCGCGACTATTCGCTGTTTGAAAATCCTGTGACCGTGGATTACTTCACAAGCGAGTAACCGGCGTCGTAGCGCTTGCGAGTCAAGTAGAAAACCTCAGGCGCCGAATTCCCAGCGGATCGTTCTGCTAAGCTAGGTGGCTGCTGCAACCACCCAGGGAGACCGCGCCCTCATGAAGCATCGATCCGTTCTTAGGACTTTCGGATGCATCCTGCTCATCGCACTGTCCGCCCATTTACAAACCCGGGCCGCTTCGCCTGCAGCCGAACAAAGTAAGAGCGACAAAACTGATCCACTGCTTTCCGCCATGCAGGCGGAACTGCAACGGGCCCAGTCCAGCCTCGGCAAAATGGATCCCGCTCCCTACTTCCTGAGTTATTCCGTCTACGACCAGACCCTAGGAATCGCCGTTGGCAGCCAAGGCAGCTTGATCAATTCCACGCGGGCGCGCCGGCGTACGGCCGATGTCACGATGCGAATTGGAACTCCCGCGCTCGACAACTCGCACGGCCAGAGCCGCCACTCGGCGATCACGTCGGGAACTCTCCCGCTGGAAAACGATCGTGACGCGATTGCTCACGAACTCTGGCGGCTCACCTATGAGGAGTATCGCAAGGCATCCAAAGCCTATCTCAATGTCAAGACGGACACACAGGTGCACGCCCAGGAAGAAGACACCTCTCCGGATTTCTCGCAGGAAAAACCGCCAACCCACGTAAATGACAAGGAAGCTCCTCCGGGCACCGATCAGCGAGTCCTGGAAAAAATGGTTCGGGAATGGTCATCCTACTTTCGCAAGTATCCCTATATCTATTCCTCGACCGTACTCGTCACCGAACAAAGGACGCGGCTTCACTTTCTGTCGACCGAGGGCAATCATGTGGTTACTCCCGGGGCATTCGTCCGGGTCGCCATTCAAGCGGAAACCAACGCAGAGGATGGCATGGAACTGGTGCGCGTCGAAACTTTTCAGGCGGAGAGCATTGACCACCTGCCGAGCCACGCCGAAATCGCAGCCCGAGTGGAAAAGATGGCTTCTGACTTAAAGGCCCTTCGCGAAGCCCCGCTGGCCGAGCCTTTTGATGGGCCCGCACTGCTTTCCGGTCGCGCGGCCGCCGTCTTTTTCCACGAGGTGCTCGGCCACAGGCTCGAAGGCCACCGCCAGCGCGGGGAGCAGGAAGGACAGACCTTCACCAAGAAGGTGAATCAACAGGTGCTACCCGAATTTCTGACTGTGGTAGACGATCCCACGCAACGCAGGCTCGACGGGATCGATCTCGGCGGCTGGTATGAATATGACGACGAGGGAATGCCGGCGACGCGGGTGGAGGTCATCAAAGATGGCATCCTGAAGAACTTCCTGATGTCGCGGCTGCCCATCAAGAATTTTGGCGACTCGAACGGGCACGGGCGTGCCCAGGCCGGCTTGATGCCCACCGGGCGGCAGGGCAACCTGATCGTCTCTTCGTCACGGACCGTTAAAGACTCCGAACTGCGGCAAAAGCTGATTGACGAGGTCAAGAAGCAGAACAAGCCTTACGGACTGTACTTCGAAGACATCCAGGGAGGCTTTACGCTCACACAGCGTTCCATGCCGCAAGCGTTTCAAGTTCTGCCGGTTCTGGTGTGGCGCGTATATGCCGATGGCCGTCCCGATGAACTCGTACGCGGAATTGACATCGTGGGCACGCCTCTGGCGGCCCTGAACCGCATTCTGCTCACGGGCGAGCATACGGATGTGTTCAACGGCATCTGTGGCGCCGAGTCCGGCCAGGTACCGGTCGCAGCCGCGGCACCCGCTATGTTGTTCTCCGAGATCGAAGTGCAGAAACGCGCGCACTCTCTCAACCGCCCGCCAATCCTGCCATCTCCCTTCGCCGAGATCCGGGACGGGAAAGACGCGGGGGCGAAGCAATGACCTCCGAAACCAATGATCCCGACCATAATCACCCCGACCTGCCGGCAACTGCTGGCATGCTCCTCCTCCTCTTGTCCTCCGCCTGCGATCGCTCAGAAAGGCGCTGTGGCGCAGGCCAGCACCGATGGCGATGCCGTGCTTTCTGCGATGCGGGCCGAGTTGGAGCGCTCCAAGACGCAACTGAAAATGGAGCAGGTGGCTGCGCCGTATTTCATCGAATATCGCGTCGTCGACCTGGATGTATATTCCGCCGAGGCCGCGTTCGGCGCCCTGCGCACTGACCTTCGCTCGCGCATGCGCTTCCTGCGCGTCGTCGTGCGCGTGGGAGACTACAAGCAGGACAGCTACTTTGGGCTGGGGGAAGGCTCGCTCGATTTCATGCCCCTCGATAATGACATGCTGGCTCTTCGTCACGAGCTTTGGCTTGCGACCGACCGCGCTTATAAAGCGGCCGCCGAGTCCCTCACAGCCAAACAAGCGCAGTTGAAGCAACTCACCGTGGATCAACCGGTGGATGATTTTGCACATGCCGATGCCGTGCGCTCGATCGGACCGCTCGCGACCCTCGAATTCGATCCCCAACCCTGGAAAAAGATGCTGCAGGATGCGTCGGCGGTGTACAAAAGCGACCCGGCGATCGAGTCCTTTGAATCAAGACTGCAGTTCTCAGGCGGTGAACCGCTACCTGTTGAACACAGAAGGCACAGCGGTGCGAAGTGGCCAGTCGCTTTACGAGATGAGCATCGCCTGCAGCACCCAGGCGCCCGACGGCATGAGCCTGGTCCGCACGAACGCATTCAGTGTTTCCAACATGAAAGAACTTCCGCCCGCCGCCGACTTCGTCGGGCGAGGCAAGAAACTGGCGGGCACGCTGAAGGAATTGCGCGACGCCCCGTTGCCGATGAGGACTATCGCGGTCCGGTTCTCTTCTCGGCGGATGCGTCCGCCTCGATTTTTGCCGATTTGGTGGGGGAGAACGTTCTGGGCCGCAAACCAGGACTGGGGAAAAACTCGCGCACGACTGGGGCTTTCGCAGCCAGCTATAAGACCCGCATCCTTCCCGATTTTCTTTCGGTGGTAGATGATCCGACGATTGCGAACTATAGCGGTCAATCTCTGCTGGGGCACTATGAGATTGACGACGAAGGCGTGCCGGCAGAACGTGTTTCGCTGATTGAAAAAGGGAATCTGGTAAATTACGTCATCGGGCGCGAACCGATTCGAGACTTCCCCGCCTCCAACGGTCACGGACGCGCTCGCATCCCGAGCAATCCGGCCGGCCCAAGCTTGGGGAACTTGATCGTCACCTCCGCTCAGCCCGTTTCAAAAGATGCTTTGAAAAAAAGACTGATCGAACTGTGCCAGCAGCGTGACCTGCCCTATTGCTATTATGTTGAGACCTTTGGCCCGAAACTCGCCCCTCGCTTGATCTACAGAGTCTGGACGAAAGATGGGCGCGAAGAACTAGTCCGCGGCGCGGCGTTTGGAGATTTGGACATTCGCGCGCTGCGCAGCGACCTCATCGCAGCCGGGGACGACGTTTACGTTGATTCCGAAATGCAGAATATCCCCCACAGCATCGTGGCCCCTTCTGTCCTTTTCGACGAGCTCGAAGTGAAGCGCGCCAACCTGAACAAGGAAAAACTGCCCGAGTATCCCGCTCCGGCGGTAGCCGAGTAGATCATCGCTGCTACAATTCCCTGTTTCATGCTCACGGCCCGATTTCGGCCGCGAACTTCAATGCCCACAGCAACGTACTGTCTAGTCGGTGGGCTTGAAGAAGTCTCTCTCAAGCTGGTTGGTCGCCTGAGTCACGTTCGGAATCGCCAGTCTCAGAGTGGAACGAGTATTTCCGGGGAGCACAAGTGGAAGACGTCCAGGTCGTCGCGATGCTGGTTCGGCGCTGTATCGCCGGCGACTCTGCCGCCTGGGAGGAAATCGTGCAGTCCTATAACCGGCGCATCTACAACATTTGCTATCGCTTTGCCGGATCCTCTGACGACGCCCAGGACCTCACGCAAGAGGTCTTCATCAAGATGTACCGCACTCTTCCGAGCTACGACCACACCAAGGGCGCGTTTGTTACCTGGGTTACGACCATCACGCGCAACCTGTTGGTGGACCATTTCCGCAAGACAAAACAGGACCGGATTACCGACTCGATGGATGCCCCAACCTCGGACCATGAGGACTCCCAGCCGCTCAGTGAGCGGATTCCAGACCCGTCCGCGCCTCCGGATGCCCACGTGCGCAGCCGGGAGGTCGGGGAGACGGTGCATGCGGCCCTGGCGAAGCTGTCGCCAGAGCTTCGGGAAGCAGTGATTCTAAGGGACTTACAGGATATGGACTATCGCGAAATTGCCGCTGTTTTGAAGGTTCCGGAGGGTACCGTGAAATCACGAATAAATAGAGGGCGGGCGGAACTTGCCAGGCTCCTACAACGTACCTATAGGCAGGTGATGTGATGCCAGACCAGACCAGTAACGGAATGCACTGCAACGAGTTCGATGTCCTGCTCGCGGACGCGCTTGACGGCGTGTTGACGGGCGCGGGGCTCGACCGGTTCCAGGCGCACGCCCGGTCTTGTAAGGCGTGTGGGCCGCTGTTCGCCGAAGCTGAGGCGGGCCGCAACTGGCTAAAGGGTCTGACGGAGGTGGAGCCTCCAGTCAGTCTGGTCGCAAACATTCTGGCATCCACAACGGGCGTTGACACCCAACGCCTGCGAGTAACCGTGCGCGCCCCCCAGCCGCAGATTTCGTGGCTGGAACGAATGCAGGCGGCGCTTTCCGGATATCTCGAGCCGATCTGGGCCACAGTCCGCCAGCCGCGCTTTGCCATGTCATTTGGCATGGCATTTTTCGCGCTGTCGGTCGGCCTGACGGTAGCCGGCGTGAAACCCACTGACCTGCGGCAGATCAGCTTGCGTCCAGCGGCGATCCGGCACACCTACTACAACACGCAGGCCCGGGTCGTACGCTACTACGAAAACGTCCGGATCGTGTATGAGGTGGAGTCGCGAGTGCGCGAAATCAAGCGCAACGTCGCCCCCGCCGAGCCCGCGCCGGCCAAACGGAAAGACAATAAGAACGACACAACACAACAGCCCGAGCAGAAGCAGGAGCGCAATTACAGCCAGACGGAAAACCGTCTGATTCTGGCCAGCGCTCCTCTGGGTCCATCTCTTCAGGATCTGCCTGTAGTGTCGGTGACCACGTACAGGAGGTTCGTATGAACTGCGCCACGCACAGCGACACCGCTGCGGTGGCCTTCTGCCGCACCTGCGGCAAGCCACTTTGTAACAACTGCACCCGCGACGTCCGCGGAGTCATTTACTGCGAGGCTTGCCTCGCGCAACGCATGGAAGGTTCCGCTTCAGCGCCGGCGGCAGGATTTGTTCCGCCGCCACAACAGACCGTTTATCCGCCCGTCGGCGCGCCAGGGGCGGCGCCTCGGCCCTCGGTCAACTCCGGTCCGAATCCGGCCGTTGCGGGCATCCTCGCCGGATTCTTTCCTATCGGTGTGGGTGCGGTTTACGCCGGCCAGTACGCCAAGGGACTGTCGCACCTGGTGATCATGGTGCTGCTGATCCTGGGCGTGAGTTCCAATCTCCCCTGGTACGTGATCACGGTGCTTGGGATCTCGATCGGTTTCTTCTACGTCTACCAGATCATTGACGCCGTCCGCACTGCAAAAGCAATCCAGATGGGTGAGCCTGTTCCCGACCCGTTCGGCTTGGCGCAGACATTCGGAGCCGGCGAGAAATTCGAAGGGACGAAGATTCCGGCCGGCGCCGCTGTTCTGATTGGGCTGGGCGTGCTCTTCCTGCTGCATACCGCCGGACTCTTTGAGTTTGGGCTGGACCGTTTCTGGCCGCTCATCCTGATCTTTCTGGGCGTATGGCTCTTTGCTAAACAATGGGGCCTGATCGGCGGGAATATCGCCAGGTGCCAGTGTGACCGTTGCCGCACTCGACGCCTGATGGGACCCGCGATGTTGGTCACCCTCGGCGTGCTGTTTTTGCTGGATACATCCACGCGCGTGGGCTTTGGCAGAACCTGGCCGGCGATCCTGCTGGTGGTTGGCGTGGTCAAACTAGTGCAGAGCAACGCATCGTCCGAAGGACACGTCGGTCCACTGCCTCCGGGCATGCCGTCGAGCGTTCCACCGGCGCCGCAGAGTACCCAGACGCCAACCTCATCTGGCGAGGTGAAAAATGTCTAACCCAGTGATGACTCCGGGCGTACCGCCCGTTGCTCCCCTGCCGCCACGTCGCCGCTCGTTTGCCGGGCCCTTCGTCCTGATCGTGCTGGGCGCGGTCTGCCTGCTCGGCACCATGCGGATCTTGTCACTCAGCCGGCTGGCACACTTATTCGCGAATTACTGGCCGGTGCTGCTGATCCTGTGGGGCGTGATCAAACTGATCGAGCACATGCAAGCGCAACGCGAGGGCACGCGGGCGAGCGGGATTGGCGCCGGGGGCATCTTCCTGGTGATCATGATCGTGGTCTTCGGTTTGATCGCGACCCAGCTCGAACACGTCAACTGGTCCGGGCTGCGCGACAACATCAACATTGACGACGACGATATCTCGAATCTCTTCGGAGAAAGCTACAACTTTAACGATCACCTTGACCAGGAGTTTCCCGCGGGCGCGAGCCTGAAGGTGATTGACAATCACGGCGCGGTGAGCGTGCATGCGGCCGACGACAACAAGATCACGGTGATTGTCCGCAAACGCGTTGGCGCGGAGAGCCAGAGCGACGCCGACAAGTACAACACGGAAACCAAACCGACAATTACTGCTATCGGCGGCCTGCTCACTCTCGATGCCAAGACCGAAGGCGCGGGCGATCATCCGGTGGAGAGTGACCTCGACATTTCCCTGCCGCGCAAAGTGGCGGTGTCCATTATTTCCCGCCGCGGCGATGTGAATCTTACGGGCCGAGACGGCAACGTGGACGTCTCATCCCAGCACTCCGATACGGCGATCGAAGACGTGAACGGAAACGTCAAAGTGAGCCAGGAAAAGGGCTCGGTACGCGTGGAACAGATTACCGGCGACGTGCATGTCGAAGGCCGGGTCAACGAAGTTTCAGTCGCCGACGTTAAGGGAGCGGTGCAACTGGACGGCGAATTTCAGGAAAGTGTCAAGCTGGCGCGGATCACGAAAACGGTGACCTTCAAATCGTCGCGCACCGACATGGAGTTTTCGCGGATTGATGGCTCGCTGGACCTTGATTCCGATGAACTGCACGCCGATGCCATCACCGGCCCGCTGCACCTGACCACCCGCTCGAAGAATATTCGCCTGGGTGACGTTTCTGGCGATGTCCGCTTGCAGAACGACAACGGTGCTATCGAAGTCGTAATGCGCGCGCTCGGCAACGTGCAAATCGACAGCAAAAATGGCGACATCCAACTGAGCCTGCCCGACAAGGCGGGATTCCGTCTGGACGCGCGGACGCGGGATGGCGAAATTCAGTCAGATTTCGCTGAATTGAAAGTCAACAACGACGAGCACGAATCCAAGGCCAGCGGCGCCGTCGGCAACGCTTCGTCTCACATCGTGCTCAACAACGAGCACGATGGAATTGAGATTCGCAGAGCGCCGATCAACGGGGGACCGAAGGAAGGTATTTCCGGAGGCGTCAGTGGCGGAGTGCCGGGAGCCAAACAATCCAAGCCGGGAAAGAGCCTGCCCGCGCCCAAGGAAAAAGTCGAGCCGACCGAAAACTAAGAATTCCTCACGTAGGGACAACCGCCTCGGCTGTCCCTATGTGAGCAAGCACCGCCGGAACCGGCAATCCCTATCTCAGTTTCTTCTGGACTAACTCCTCCACCCGCGCCAGCACTTCGTCCTCACTCAATGTCGTGGAGTTGATCACTACCGCATCGTCTGCTGCTACGAGTGGAGAGGCCGCGCGCGTGCGGTCGCGCCGGTCGCGCTCGCGAAGTTCAGCGGCGACGCTTGCGGCCACCTCACCCTTGATCTTTTGCTGTTCCATGCGCCGTTGCTCGCGCACGACCGGGTCAGCATCCAGAAAGATCTTGAGATCGGCGTTGGGAAACACCTTTGTCCCAATATCGCGGCCCTCCATCACCACGCCGCCTCCGGCGCCCATCTCCTGCTGGCGGGCTACCATCCACTCCCGCACCTTCGGATGAACTGAAACTCTGGAGGCTCGCCTCAGAGACGTCGCGCTCGCGAATCCGCGCGGATACGTCGCGCCCATCGAGCAGCGTGCGGTTGCCCCCCAGGGTGGGCTCGAGTTGAATTCGCAGGCCCTGCGCAAGCTTCAACAGCGCGGCTTCATCGTCAAACGAAGCGTCTCTTTCGATCGCTTTGAGCGCCAGAGCGCGGTACATGGCGCCGCTCTCCAGGTTCACATATTCCAATTTCCGCGCCAAACGCGAGGCAATGGTGCTCTTGCCCGCGCCAGCCGGCCCATCAATGGCAATTGTCAGTTTGCGAAAAGCGGGTTCGCTGGTTGAATGGTCGGTCATTGTCAGAGTTAAAGATTGTACAGGACTGGCACACTAATTCCGTGCAGCTACCGCAACGGCAGTCCGGGAGGTGGAGTTCACAAGCGAAGACCCTGGCGCCTCATGTCTTCTTCGGCCTGCGCCATATTTTCGGGCTTGCCCAGATCGCGCCAGTAGATAGGCGTCGGCCCGGAAACCGAGAATCCGTTCGCTCTGTCCAGCAAGCCGCAAATAGGAAGTAATGATTGAGAAAACGCCGTTCTCGCTCATCATGTGAAGAAATCGCGGAGAGATCACATGGACGCCAGAGAACGCCAACGGTTGCTCCTGCTTTGAGGTATGAACTATTTCTGGCGCCTGATCGATTCCCGCACGCCGCCCGCACAGCTGATTGTGCTCATCGAACAACAGGTAACGAGACGTCTCCCGGTGCTGCACGGCGAGCGTCGCGAGCGCTTGGTTCCCGCGATGAAACTGCAACATGCGCCCGAAATCGATGGTGCTGATCACATCCACGTTGTGCAGCAAGAAAGGTTCGTCCGCGTGGTCGGAGGGTTCAAGAAAAAACCACGCAGCTTTTTTCAGCCCGCCGCCAGTATCGAGCAGAACTTCCTCGCGCGAGATTTCAATCCGCATGCCAAAGTTGTTGTTCTTTTTCAGATAGTCGGCAACCATGTCGGCAAAGTGATGCACATTGACGATCACTTCGCGGATTCCAAACTCCCGCAAGCGACGGATTGTGATTTCCAGCAGCGTGTGCCCTGCCAGTTCGACGAGGGCTTTGGGGCGATCATTGGTCAGCGGGCGCAAGCGCGTGCCGAGGCCTGCGGCCAGAATCATTGCTTTCATTGCCGGGATGGCTCCGGCCTTGCGGCTCCACGCTCGCGCTTTCTGACGCCATTCTTTCCAGTTCGCGGTGCCACACGACGACCTCGACTCCATTCCGGCCCTGCAGGTGTTTCGCGAGTTGCTCCGCCAGGTAGACCGACCGATGCTGCCCGCCGGTGCAGCCAAACGACACCATCAGGTTCTTGAACCCTCGCCGCTGATAGCTGGTTACACTCGAGTCCACCAACGACATGACGCTGGCAAGAAATTGATGCACGCTCTCCTGCTGGTTGAGGTAATCGATCACGGGCGCGTCTCGGCCTGTCAGAGCTTTGAAGCGGTCCTCGCGCCCTGGATTCGGCAGGCTCCGTCCATCGAAAACGAAGCCGCCGCCGTTTCCGCTGTCATCCTTTGGCAGGCCGCGATGGAACGAGAAACTGGAGACTCGCACCACAAGATTGTCCGCCTCTGATGCCAGCCCTTGCAATTTTTCCGATGCCAGCATGCTGTGGAAGGCGTCCATCAGCGTGGCCAACGCGACGGGAAGCGTGACATTGTGCAGCAGCCAGCGCAGGTTTTTCAGCGCGTACGGCACGCTCTGCAAAAAATGTGCTTTGCGTTCATAAAATCCACGAAACCCGTAGGCGCCCAGCGCCTGCATGATGCGGATGTACACGAAGGCGTAGTAGTACTGCAGGAACGCGTCACGTTTCAGGTCAACGAACCCCGCCACGGTGTCGAGATAGTGATCGAGCAATTGCTGGCGCAATTCCGGCGGCAGATCAGCCTTGGCATCGTACAAGAGCGAGGCAACATCATACTGCAGCGCGCCTTTGCGACCGCCCTGGTAATCCAGGAAGTACGGCTGCCCGTCGCGCAGCATGATGTTGCGCGATTGAAAGTCTCGGTAGAGAAAATAGTCGCGCCCCGCGCTCAACAGGAACTTCGTCAACCGGCTGAAATCATCTTCCAGCGCCTGTTCGCTGAAGGGAATGCCGGCGAGCCGCAGAAAGTAATACTTAAAATAATTCAGGTCCCACGAGATGGACTGGCGATCGAAACTCCCGCGCGGATAGCAGACCTTGTAATTTAAATCGCGTCCGGCTTCGATCTGAAAGCGGGGCAAAGTCGAGATGACCTTTCGATAGGCCGCGACCACTGGCGCAGCGATGTTTTCCCCTGTGCGATTCTTCGAGAGAAACTCGAACAGCGACGTGTCTCCAAGATCCTGCTCGAGATAGGCGCCCTGATCCAGGTCTTCGGCATAGATTTCCGGCACGGGCAGCCCGTGCTCGCGAAAATGGCGGGAAAACTCCAGAAAAGCAACGTTCTCCTCGCGCACGCCGTAGAGAATACCGATGGCGCTGGCCCCTCCACCGGCCAATCGGATGATCTTGCGGCCAGAGCCGCCCAGTTCCCCCTGCAGCGGCCGGACGTGTTCGACCGGCGAATGGAAATGTCTTTCGAAAAGAGTCTTGAGGACGTCCATGCAATGATTCCGCGATTCAGCCTGGCGCTTCCCCACAAAGATAACATCGAAGGGCACTCGCAGAGCGGCGGAGGCATCATGCGGCAAAACAGGGGCCGACGATCAGCACTCTCGCAATGTCCTGTACAATTTCGGAGTGAATCTGCGGGCAAAACTGGGTTGGGCTGCGGGGTTTTGTTTGGCGCTGGCGATTTCCGCGCGAGCAGAATCGGTTTCGCAGTTGCAATTCAGCGGTTACGTCAATGATTTCGCCATGTACTCGATCAGAAAACCAGCGCAGAGATAACGGACATCTGCCAGCAAATTGACAGTAAAGCACATGCCCAGATCGCCGTCGTCACCATCGATTCGCTTGATGGCTCTGACATCGAGAGCTATGCCGTCGATCTATTCAAGAGATGGGGTGTCGGCAGCAAATCGACAAACCGCGGCGTTCTGATCCTCTACGCGATTCGGGATCGCCGCGCGCGCGTTGAAGTGGGTTACGGACTGGAACCGATTTTGCCGGACGGGAAAGTCGGAGGCTTTCAGCGAGAAGCAATCCCATTGATGCGGAGTGAAAACTACAGCGATGCCCTGCTGCTGGTCACGAGCCGCATCGCTGATGTGATCGCGACAGATGCGGGAGTCCCACTAACAACATCGCAACCGCGCGCTCCGACCCGGCCGACCCAGCGGGACGGAGGATTGTCGATCGGCTCGATCCTTGGAATTATCGCCATTGTTCTGCTCATTCTGTTCACACCGCTGCGTAGTGTCTTTTTCTGGATTCTTTTTTCCAGTATGTTCGGCGGACGCGGCGGCGGTTACGGCAGTGGAGGCGGCGGTTTTGGTGGGGGCGGCGGTTTCGGCGGTGGAGGCGGGTTTGGCGGCTTCGGCGGGGGCAGTTCGGGAGGCGGCGGCGCAAGCAGCAGTTGGTAGCAAGCGAGGATGCAATGGTTCCTGATCAAAACCAGAACGATACGATCAACGACTTTGTGGAACGGTTCCGCCAGGCGGCCGGGACGAATCTCGAGAGCGTGATTTTGTTCGGCTCGGCGGTGTCGGGAGATTTTCATCCCGGACTCTCGAACCTGAATCTGCTCTGTGTTCTGCGAGACAGTTCCTTCGCAGCTTTGCAGGCCCTGGCTCCGGTCGCCAAGTGGTGGGACCGTCAGAAACAACCGCCGCCCCTTTGCATGACACGGCAGGAACTCGAGCGCTCCATCGATGTCTTCACCATCGAACTGCTTGGACATGCAGCAACATCACCGCGTTCTCTTCGGCGAAGATGTAGTGCAGAACCTGCAAATCCCCATGAGTCTTCATCGCGTTCAGGTTGAATACGAGCTGCGGGAAAAGCTGATTTTGCTGCGCCAGCAAGTGCTTCTGGCGTCCGGCAACAACTCACGCATGTGGGACCTTCTGCTGCGTTCTGTGCCGTCGTTCGCAACGCTCTTTCGCCATGCCCTGATCGCGCTTGGGAATCCCGAACTGACGGGGCGGCGCGAAGCCGTGCAGGCCTTGGCGAAGCACGTGGAATTCGATACGTCAGCCATCAACCAACTTCTGGATGTCCGGGAGCATACGGCTGACCCCAAAAAAATGAACGTCGACGATCTCTGCGCTCGTTACCTCGTCGCAATAGAGAAAGTCACCGCCGCAGTAGACAAAGCGTTAGACTCAGGGGCATCCGGTCGGGCGTAAAAGCGTCACACTTTGATTTCGAGGAGAAACAAATGGGCAAAGGCATAATCGCAGTGATCGTTGTCATCATCGTCTTCGCGCTGATTGGACTCGCCTTCTTTGGGCAGTACGTGAGCGTGCGCAATACCTTGGTCACGAAGAATGAAGCCGTCAAGGCTGCCTGGTCGCAAGTAGACATCGTGCTGCAGCGCCGCGCCGACCTGATCCCCAACCTGGTCGAGACGGTAAAGGGCTATGCGCAGCAAGAGGTGACGGTGTTCGGCGACATCGCGAAGGCCCGCTCGGCCCTGTTTCCGCGGGTACACCCCAGGAGAAGATCGCCGCCAACGGGCAACTGGATGGGGCGATCGGCCGGCTGCTGCTGGTCGTCGAAAACTATCCGCAGCTGAAATCCAACGAAAACTTCCTGCGCCTGCAGGACGAACTTGCCGGCACCGAGAACCGCATTGCTGTCGAGCGCAAGCGCTACAACGACACGCTGCAGGACTACAACACCTATGTCCAGCAGTTTCCGAACAGCATTTTTGCGGGATGGGCTGGATTCAAAGCGAATGAAGCCTATTTCACGGCGTCCGAAGGAGCGCGCCAGGTTCCCAAGGTGAACTTTGCGCCCAGCACGCCGGCGCCGCAGGCCAATCCTCAACCGGCGCCTGCGCGGTAGCAGGCTCAGGCGGGCTGACGCATGAGTATTTTCCGCGAAAGGAATGATTGGTGGCGGCGGTAGGACTCGAACCTACGACCTACGGATTATGAGACCGTCGCTCTAACCACCTGAGCTACGCCGCCACGTGCCTGCACATCGGGGAGAATGCTGCGAAAGGAACCTTCGCACCGTACGCCCGACACTCTCGCCGCATGGAGGCAACGAACCGTCGGAGCGTCACGTCCAATCTTTAATTCTAAGAGCGGCCGCACAATAGGTCAAACGCCGCGGCACGGATATACTCAATTCGAAATAATCGGAATCAGGAACAATCGAGACCTTGATGAAAGCGATCGCCGTCATCCCTGCCCGTTTGGCCTCGACGCGGCTGCAGCGCAAGATGTTGCGCGAAATAGCGGGCAAACCGCTGATCGGGGTAGTGTACGAAGTGGTGCGGTCTTCCTCGCTTCTGGGCGATGTGATCATTGCCACGGACTGCGAAGAGATTATGCGAGTCTGTCGCGAACACGGCTGGAAGGCCCTCATGACCTCCGCTTCCCATCGCAGCGGCACGGAGCGAGTGCATGAAGTGTCGAATCGCGAGGCCGCAGACGTCTACATCAATGTGCAGGGCGACGAGCCTCTCACCCGCTCCGAGCACATTGCGACGTTGCTGCAGGTTATGGAAAATACCGCAGCGCAAGTGGGAACTTTGATGACGCCGGCAGCCGTGGTGGATATTCCGAATCCGAACGCAGTGAAAGTAGTGACCGATCTCAGCGGCCGGGCTCTCTATTTCTCGCGCGCAACGATTCCTCACGATCGCGATGGCACGCGGCCACGCTACTTCAAGCACCTGGGACTGTACGCTTATCGCAAGGCCGCGCTCGACCGGTTTGTAACGCTGCCTGAATCCTCGCTTGAGAAGAGCGAGCGGCTGGAGCAGTTGCGTTTTCTGGAAAACGGCATTTCAATTTACGTGGGCGAGACACCCCACGATAGTGTCGGTGTGGATACGGAAGAAGATTTGCAGCGGGTGGTCGAGATCCTGCGACAACGCTGAATTACCCCTCACCTTCAGACTTGCGGATCGGCGTTGTGTTTCCGATGCCAATCTTGGGCAGCCACCAGGCGCCGGGAAATGGCCGGATGCGAATGGAAAAACCACTCGACCCACTTCGAAGGCGTGCGCTCCGCCAGGTTCTGCTCCGCCAGTTTGTTCATGGAAGAAATGAACGGCTCAACACTGGCTATGGATTCAAAAGCATACCGGTCGGCCTGGCGTTCATTGAAGCGCGAGTACGCGTTGAGCGCGGGCATAAGCAAAAAGGAAAGCACTGTCGCAACCAGCGCCAATAATGGCAAGTTGGCGAAGTCCGAAATTCCGGCGAAACCGAACAGGTTGTGGTCATCGGAATAGTGCAGGACCCAGTTTGCCGCCCAGAAGCCGAACAGTGTCACCGCCGCCTGCACAAAAATACTCTTCAGAATATGGCGGTGCACATGATGCCCGAGTTCGTGGGCCAGCACTGCTTCAATTTCTTCCGGAGTGTAGTTGTCGAGCAACGTATCAGCCAGAATGATGCGGCGGGTCGCGCCGAGCCCGGTCAGAGCCGCATTCGCTTTTTTACTCTTTTCGGAGAGTTTCCAGCGGTAGACGCCACGCACCCGCGTGCCGGCGCGCTCACTCAATACCACCAGGCGGCGGCGCAGGCCTTCATCCTCCAGCGGTTCGAACTTGTAAAAGATCGGAAAGAGCACGACCGGCGCAAGCTGCGCCAGAAGAACGAACAGCCCCATGAACAGAGCCCAAGCCAGTATCCACCAATTCTGCGGCCACTGCCGGATGGTGAAGTACAACGTTTCAACCACCACGCAACCCAGCACGAGTCCCACCAGAAAACCTTTGACCTCATCCCAAGCCCAGGAGCGAAATCGTTGCGTGGAGAGCTTGAATCTCCGTTCCAAACGGAAACCGTAGTAATCAAGCCCGATGCCAAGGGCTTTACTGATCACCAGCAGCAACAGCAGGTACATGAATACCGACAGGAAATAATTCTCAAATCCCATGCGAGAGACCAGGCCGCGCAACCAACTCGACCAGCCCGTTACCAGCAAGACGACGAGGAACACGAATCCGACGACAAAATCGGCAACACCCAGCCACCGCCGGATGCGGTTGTAACGGTGGGCCTCAGGCGAATCAGTCTGAACCGGAGTTGGGTTGTCTGCCATTCGATTTCGAGCACAAAGACGCTGCTGGAAGTATCGCACTATTAAGGCGAATCCAGCGTTCCGAGAATTAGCTGCAGTGTGCTATTCCTTGTTCCTCACGAAGTCCTCGCCTGCAGCCAGGAGTTCTTCGACCAACTCTGGAGAGGAGGCTTCCGAGTAAAGCCGCAACAGTCGCTCTGTCCCGGACGCACGAAACAGCACCCAGGCTTCCGCGCCGTTCCCGTGGGTCGGAGCATCCAGGAAGAACTTCACCCCGTCAAGATTCTCCTTCTTGATTACGCGGTAGGGACCCAACGTCCGCGTGGCGTCTGCGCGGGCCCGCCGAATCGCGCTCTGCTTCACATCATCCGGAATATGCAGATCGCGGCGGCCGTAATAATGCGATCCATATTCGCGCTGCAAGTCCGCGACCAATTGTCCCAGCGGCTTGCCTTCATCCGCCATCACGTTCGCGAGAAGCAAGCAATTCAGCACGCCATCGCGTTCGGGTAGAAAGCGGGAATATCCGATGCCGCCCGATTCCTCGCCGCCAATCAGGATTTCGTGCTCCATCATCAGGTCGGCTGTGTACTTAAAGCCGATTGCCGTCTCGTGCAGTTTGCGTCCATGTTTAGCTGCGATTCGGTCGAGCATGCGCGTCGTATTAAAAGCCCGAACCACGTCGCCCGGCCATTGCTTACGTTCCAGCAGCCAGCGAAGCAAGACGCAAAAGATCTTATGTGAATCCACAAAACTGCCGTCTTCAGCGACCGCGCCGATGCGGTCCGCGTCCCCATCGGTGGCCAGGCCGGCGTCGCATTTCTCGCGGACTACCGTCTCTTGCAACATCGCTGTGTGTGGACGAATGGGCTCAGGATTGATTCCGGGAAACAACGGGTTCAATTCCTGACGAATGGCGACGTGCTGCACTCCGCGCTCGGTAAAGATCCCGGATAGAACCCCGCGTCCCGAGCCATACATCGCATCAACGGCAAACTTGAATTTCGTTTTTGCGATGAGGTCCATGTCGGCGAAGCGACACACCGCGGCGATGTAGTCCTTCTTGAGATCGACCTCTTCAATCGCTGCCTTGTTGCCTTCGGGCGCTGCCCCAGCGGCCAGTTCCTTCTCGATCTCCTGCATAATCGCAGGCGTGGCTGAGCCGCCAAACTTGGCTTTGAATTTCACTCCATTCCAGTTCCAGGGATTGTGGCTGGACGTAACCATGACTCCGCCCGCCGCTCCCTGATGCTTCACAGCATAAGAGACTGCAGGCGTGGGCGTGTAGTCATTGGAAAGCTTCACCGGAACTCCGGCCGCGGCGATCACCTCAGCAACCGCCTGCGCGGCGCGAGGCGATGCAAAGCGCGTGTCGTAACCAATAAAGACGCCGCGCTGCGGTTGTTCGTGCTTCAGCACATAGGAAGCAATGGCGCCGGCCACACGCCGCACGTTGTCAAAAGTGAAATCATCGGCGATGATTCCGCGCCAACCGTCGGTTCCGAATTTGATCTCTTGCGTCATGGTCTTCGAGGACTAGCGGATCGTCGAGAGTGAGTAGCGGCTGGTCAACACTCTCATCGAGATCTTACCAGCCACTATCCACGAGCCACTGTCTCTACACCAGTTTGTTCTTCTTCTTCTCGTCGAGATATTGCACGACCTTGCCTACGTCCTGCGCATGCTGCCTGGTCGTGATCAGCAACGCGTCGGGCGTTTCCACCACGACCAAATCGGTGACTCCTACGGCCGCTACAAATTTCCCCGGAGCATGCACGTAGTTGCCGCGCGCGCGAAATATGAACGCGCCGGAAGAGGCCACCACATTACCTTCGGCAGGGCTACTCTTTGCATTGTGGTGCTCGTGCAACGCGTTCCATGAACCTAGATCGTTCCATCCGAAATCAGCGGGCAGGCAGAAGATATTCCCTGCCTGCTCGCCCTTTAACGATCGCGGCTCAAGGATGGCATAGTCCACGCTGATGTTCTCGCACTTCGGGTATAGCTTGCGAAAGGTCGCGGAAAATTTGTGCGTGCCAAATGCCGCAGCGATTTTTTCCAGCAGGCCCGCCGTCTTCGGAAGGTGTTCCTGCAGGGCGCGAGCGAGCGTACGCGCGCTCCACAAAAACATTCCGCTGTTCCAATAATAATTTCCGGCCGCAACGAATTCCGCAGCCGTGTTTGCGTCTGGCTTCTCGGTGAAGCGCCTCACGCGCAGCTCGCCACCGTCAGCGGCAGTTCCGGCTTCGATGTAGCCGTAGCCAGTCTCCGGCCGGTTCGGCCGAATGCCCAGAACCACGATATTGGCGCCGGCGGCTGCAATCTCGATTCCGCGCTGCAGGGTCTCGCAATATCTTCTTTCATCGGCGATCACGTGATCGGAAGGGAACATTCCAATTACGGCATTAGGATTTCCCCGCAGCAGGAACGCCGCCAAGCCGATGGCCGGAGCCGTGTTTCGCCCCACTGGCTCAGCAAGTATCTGCGTCTTTGGCAACTTCGGCAGTTGTTTGGAAATTGCAGGCTGCAAATCGTCGTTGGTGATAATCCAGAATCGTTTCGGCGAGGCCAGCGGCAGCAGCCGGGCCACGGTCTGCTGAATCATCGTTTGCTTGCCGTCGAGCGCAAGCAGTTGCTTGGCGCGCTTCTTCCGGCTCAGCGGCCAGAAGCGCGTGCCGCGTCCTCCAGCCAGAATTACGGGATAGAAATTAGGGTTCTTAGCCACGGATTCTCATACGGATTTCAGATTTTAGACTTTAGATGCAGATCCCTGTCCATCAACGGACAGAATCTGAAATCTAACGTTCTTGTTCGAGCCTGGTTTCCGGCTCAGGCAACGTGCGCCCCGGGACGTACGCCCTTAGAAATTCCAGCGCCCATTGGGGACGGACTCCATAGCTCCCAATACAAGCAGGAATGACGACGGCATCTCCCTTTGCCAGCGTAACAGCATCCATTCCAGGCGCCTCGATCACGCCGCATCCTTCGAGTGCCACCAAAATCTGGACCGACGTTTTCCCAGACTCATCCTGCGTCGCAAGCTCCAGCGGTTCCTTCGCTTCAAACATTTCCACCACAAAATACGGGGCCGCGACCAAGGGTGCGTGCCGGTTCTTGCTGTTGGTGATTTGCGCTGGAGCCGGGCGCACCACTTTCCCCGAGTTCGCTTTCTCTTTCACCGCCGCCAGGCCGTCTTTCAAATGCAACTCGCGAGGACGCCCGTAGTCGTACAGACGATAGGTAGTGTCGGACTGCTGTTGGGTCTCAACAATCACGGATCCCGGCCCGAGCGTGTGTACGGTACCCCCGGCCACATAGATCATGTCGCCCGGATAAACGTTGACCCAGTTGAGGACCTCTTCGGCGCGGTTTTGGTGAATGGCCGCTTCCAGTTGTTGGGCGGTTGCCCCAGGCGTTAAACCCAGGCCAATCTGCGAGCCAGGCTTGGCATGGGCGACGTACCAGCATTCCGTTTTACCCCAAGGTTGGCCCACTCGCAAAGCCTGCACATCATCGGGATGCACCTGCACCGACAGTTTCTCATGGGGAAACAGGAATTTGAGGAGCAAGGGAAAGCGTTTGGCATCACGTGCCGCATCGCCGACCAGATCTCGCGAGTACTGTTCGCTCAACTGCGCGAGAGTTTTTCCGGTGAAAGGCCCGTTGGCGACTTTGCAATCGTCCCCGCTCAGCCACGCTTCGCCGATCTTCTCCTCGAACCTGTGATTCGGATAGATCGGCGACAAGTCGTGCGCGCCCCAGGGACGAGGATCAAAAGCCGGAAGCATCAACAATGGATAAAGGTTTCCCATGCCAGAACGCGGTCCACAAACAGAAAAGACCGCTCGCGATGGAACGGCCTGTGCCGAACCTGATCATTTCTAAAGTTGCGAACTGAGCGCGAAGAGTTGCTGACGAAAATGCTCTACAGCGCCCCGAAAAACTTTCGCATGCGCTCCAGTCCACGATCCAGTTCAGCCTTCGAAGTCGCGTACGAAACGCGAATGTGCTCGCCCGTGCCGAAGCCTTCCCCAGGGACCGTTGCGACGTGAACCTCGCGCAACAGGCGCCCCGCCACGTCTGACGCGGACTTCAGCCCGCCCCGCCCCAGGAACGCTGAAATATTTGGGTAGGCGTAGAACGCGCCCTCCGGCAGCGTGCACTGCACGCCCGGAATCGAGCGCAATCCTTGGACCACATGGTCGCGAAGCCCGATGTACTCACGCCGCATCTGCTCCACGCACTCCTGGGGTCCTTTAAGCGCTGCCACCGCAGCCTTCTGCACAATGGATGTTGGATTCGAAGTCGACTGGCTCTGCAGTTTGGCCATCGCGCTGGTCACGGAAGCCGGCGACAGCGCGTATCCCAGGCGCCAACCCGTCATGGCGTACGTTTTCGAAAGCGAACCGAGCACGACCATCCGCTCTTTGTACTCGCGCAGCGACCCAACCGAAAAATTCTGCCCTGTGTAATTCAGATACACATAGCACTCATCGGAGAGGACCCAGATGCCACGCTGGTGCGCCAGACGAACCACCTCGGTCATATCTTCAGGGCTCATCACCGCACCCGAAGGATTCGACGGGGAGTTCAAAATGATCACCTTGGTGCGCGGCGTAATCAGGTTCGCGACCATCTCCGCCGTAACGCGGAATCCCTGCGATTCGTCCGACTCCAGCAGAACGCAGTTCCCGCCCGCATAGCGCACGATATCTTTGAACGAAACCCAGTAAGGAACCGGCAGGATGACCTCGTCGCCATGATCGACCAGCACTTGAATCGCGTTGAACAGCGCGTGCTTGCCTCCGGTCGAGGCGATGACTTCTTCGCGCCGGTAATCGGAATCGAAATCCACGGCATGCCGATGGATGATGGCGTCGCGCAGTTCGGCGGTCCCGGCCACGGCGGTGTACTTGGTGAAGTTTCCCTGGATCGCGGCAATTGCGGCATCTTTGATGTGCATTGGCGTGGCGAAGTGAGGCTCGCCGGCGCCGAAATCGACCACGTCGATTCCCTGCGAGCGCAGTTTGTCGGCCTCGGCCACCACCGCCATGGTGGCAGAGGGCTCGATGCGGTTGATGCGGTCGGTGAGTTTCAATGCTTCCGTCGTTGCCGTGGTCATGCTTTCCTCTTCCTTCTTTTCGGGACTTCCACCAGTTCGGGCTCCCGCAGTTTGTACGCGGGATCGAGCTTCTCACGCAGCTTCTGTTCCACCACTTCCGGTACCAGGCCCTTCACCGGGCCGCCCACCTGCGCCACCTCGCGCACGAGCCGCGAGCTGACATAGGAATATTTGTCGGCCGGCATCATGAACACCGTTTCCAGCGTCGGCTCAATCTTGCGATTCATCAGCGCCATCTGCAGTTCGTATTCATAGTCGCTGATGGCGCGAATTCCGCGCAGCACGCACATTGCATCCATCGATTTCGCGTACTCGACCATCAACCCGTCAAACGTATCGATGCGAACATTCGGCAAATCGCTGGTCAGCTCCCGCAACATCTCCAGCCGCTCCGCCACGCTGAACATCGGACTCTTCTCCGAGTTGCGCAGGATGGCCACCACCAGGGTTTCGAAAATCTTGGCGCCCCGCTGAATCAGGTCTAGGTGCCCGTTGGTGGGCGGATCAAACGAACCGGGATAGATAGCGATGCCCTTATTCAATGGTCCTCACAGGAAGGCCGTGGGGTTGAGACTTCCGAGCAATAGAAGATTTTATGCGGGTGAGAGCAACAATGGCAATCGAGGAATGCGAACGCGGGGGCCGAGATTCGATCCGACAGAGGAGGGAGACCCGGGCGGGCGGCACAGGGGCCGCCGCGCCCGGAGGCAACGAACTTACCGCTTGGCTGCTATTGGCACCTTAACCGGCTCCGGCGGAGCGCTGGGCATGGTGGTAACGCGGCCGGCCGGCGTGCCGGTCGGAGCAGCCGTAGCTGCCGGCGACGCGGGAGTCTGCGCCAATCCCAGGGCTTTGCGCACTTCGATGTCCAACTTGGCCATGACATCTTTGTTGTCTTTCAGGAACTGGCGAGCATTCTCGCGTCCCTGGCCAATGCGTTCGCCCTTATAGCTGAACCACGAGCCGGATTTTTCGAGGATATTGTTATTGACCGCCAGGTCGAGCAGGTCGCCCTCGCGCGAAATGCCTTCGCCATACAGGATATCGAATTCTGCCTCGCGGAACGGCGCGGCGACTTTGTTCTTCACGACTTTCACTTTGGTCCGCGAGCCGGTTACCACGTCGCCTTCCTTAATGGCGGCGATGCGGCGAATATCCACGCGGACGGACGAATAAAATTTCAGCGCGCGGCCGCCGGTGGTGGTTTCCGGATTGCCGAACATCACGCCAATCTTTTCGCGAATCTGGTTGATGAAGATCAGGCAGGTTCTCGACTTGGAGACGGTTCCGGTCAGCTTGCGCAGGGCTTGCGACATGAGCCGCGCCTGCAGACCCATGTGGCTGTCTCCCATTTCGCCGTCGAGTTCGGCCTTGGGCACCAGCGCCGCCACAGAGTCAACGACCAGCACGTCAATGGCGTTCGAGCGCACCAGCGCTTCCGTGATCTCCAGCGCCTGCTCGCCGTAGTCCGGCTGCGAAACCAGCAGGTTGTCGACATCCACGCCGAGCTTTTTGGCATAGCCGGGATCGAGCGCGTGTTCGGCGTCGACGAATGCGGCCATGCCCCCTGTCTTCTGCGCCTCGGCAATCACCTGCAGAGTGATGGTGGTTTTGCCGGAAGACTCCGGCCCAAACACTTCTACGACGCGCCCTCTCGGAAAGCCGCCCACGCCCAGGGCCGCGTCAAATGAGATAGAGCCCGTCGGAATTACCGCGATGGGGACGATCGCTTCCTTCGACCCCAAGCGCATGATGGAGCCTTTGCCGAATTGCTTTTCGATTTGTGAGACTGCCAGTTCAATTGCTTTGCCCCGCTCGTCCGCCATGGAGTGGCTCCTTTAGAAGTGCTGTATGAATCTGGCCGGATTATACATACAGATTGAAGCGAAGAAAAGGCGAATCAACATAATTAACCTGTGGAAGGTTCCAAAGCGGGACTTCCCGGCCCGTCTCAGGCGCTCCGGCAACCCGCGAGCGAGCGCCCGCCCACACCAAGCTATCGCTGCAGCAAGTCCACCGGCGCCGTCACGTCATGCACGCGGAAATACTTGGCGAGGACGGGATATTTCCGCGCGACTGCCTCATACATACCGTAAGCCACGTTCCGATAGGAAACATGCCCTGCGGGCGTAGTTCGCAACTCCGAAATGTAGACCGTCTCGGCGAAGTCCATCTTGAAAAGAGCGCGCTTGCGGAAGGCCAGCGGAATCGCGTACTGCGAATTCTCTTCCGCCTCGGGCGCACCGCGATGGGCCAGGCTTTCCACGGCCGTCTGCACCCGTCGCATAGCCGCGTCGAACCGTCCGCGCGCACCCGCGTCTTCCATGTCGAGCAGCATCTCATAACCGTGTTGGGTGGTGAATCCCTGCATGACCTGGATACAGCGCCGGTGACGATGCATGTCGCGGAAGCCGCCCGTGTCCATCAGGATGTCGAAGCGGAATTGCTGGCCAGCGCGGAATCCGCGCAGCATTTCGTCATGCTTGCCGCGATGCCGCAGCCCCAGATCGATGATCTCGCGCCGCCGTCGCTCGCCCGCTACCTGCACCGCCTGCCGAATCTGCCGGTAGGAATGATGGCAATGCTCGTAGAGAAGGGTGGTCGCGATTTCGACTTCCAGCGGTTCTTCGTCGAGCAGATCTACAATTGCCTTCGACGGCGCCACCGGTTCGTCGGCCATCAACTCACGAGCCGCCTGCCGCAGTTCGCGCCGCGTTGCCATTTCGTACTCGTTCGGATCGGCGTACTTCACCAACGTCGGCGCTACGCGAACTTCGCGCAACAACTCCTGCTCGGCCCGCGCACCCAGTTCGGGATTCACCGCCCGAATCTGCTCCACCAAATCGCGCAACGACTCGGCGTTGACGTTGTATGCCGCTCCGGTCGCCGCCTTCTTCAACGATTCGCCCAGAACCCGCACCTCTTTATGAGTGTGAGAGAGGAGATGGGCGACCTGCGTCTCGAGCGTGCGCGCATTCACGATTTCGCCCAGCGAAGTATTCGTCGCCAGCGGCAGCAGGTAGCGAGTGATGTCGAACGCTCTTGCCTTCAGCGTGCGTTCGTACGCTTCCTGCTTCATGTCGGCGGGCTTGGGCGTGATGCTGATCAAGTGCCCGGTCATGTGCGCCGACAACGCTTCGTACTCAGAAAACAGGAAATCCAAGGTCTCGCGATAAAGCTTTCGCGCCTCCTCGTCAGCGCCGAAGTCGGGGGTGTAGTAACCGCTTTTCTTGAAATCCTGATAGCGCGTGGAGCGCTCCTGGCCGTCCCAGCGCTGCTCATCGGCCAGTTCGATGGCGGCCAGAATCGAGAGCCGTTCAACCGCCAACGCGATGTGCGCCAAGTCGGCGATTGAGCGGTGGCCGTACTGGAAGTAGAACGTATTGAGAAACTTCTCCGCTTTCTGGGTGCTGATCTCGCGCAGCGACTCCTTCATCGAGAGCGCCGACCGCGAGTACTTGGCCATCGCATAGGCCTGAATCTCCGGCTCGACGCCGAATACGGCGAAGACCTCGGTAGAAGGCTCGTCTGGCGAAGCCTTCTCTTGCAATTCCGGTTGGTCAGCCGAAGCTCGATGCGGCGAACGGTGCCCCGCGGAGGCCGCGTCCGGCGACGAGTTCTTGTTGTAGGGGTCAGGCATCACGATCACTTCGTTGGTCACAGTCTGAGGCATGAGTGTTCGAATGGTACTCGGCGAGGTTGTGGATGCGCAATGCGATTCGTCAAAGATGCTCTGTCTCAGCATCGGCGCGTATAATTCAGCGTTCCATCGCACTCATTGAATCGAGCAATCGGGAGAATCTCATGTCTCTTTCAGGGCGGGTAGCGCTGGTCACGGGAGCCTCGCAAGGGATCGGGCGCGCCTGCGCACTCAGGTTGGCAAAAGAAGGCGCGACGGTCGCCCTCGCCGCACGCAATCAGGAAAAGCTGAACGAAGTGGTCAGTGAGATCACCGCAGCCGGCGGCAAGGCCGCGGCCTTCGCCCTCGATGTTGCCGACGAAGATGCGGTCAAATCCACGGTCAAGGCCGTGATCGCGCAGTTCGTCAAAATCGACATCCTCGTCAACAATGCGGGCATCACCCGCGACCAACTGGTCATGCGTATGAAGCGCGCAGATTGGGATGCGGTGCTCCAGACCAACCTGACCTCCGCCTATCTCTGCATCCAGCAGGTCATTGGGTCCATGCTCAAGCAGCGCTGGGGGCGCATCATCAACATCACGAGCGTCTTCGGACAGATGGGCCAGGCAGGACAGGCGAACTATGCCGCCTCAAAGGCGGGGCTGATCGGGCTGACCATGGCCATCGCTCGCGAAGTGGGGTCGCGCAACATTACGTGCAACGCCGTCGCGCCGGGGTTCATCGAAACCGCCATGACCGCGGTCTTGAGCGACGAGTTCAAGCAGACGGCGATCAAACAGATTCCGCTGGGGCGCGTCGGATTATCGGAGGATGTAGCTGGCGCGGTGGCGTTTCTCGCCTCTGACGACGCTTCCTATGTCACCGGCCACGTGCTGAACGTAAACGGCGGCATGCTGATGGGATAAATCAAAACCAAACCACAGAGGTCACAGGATCATGAGTGCCGAGACCGGAAGCCGGGATTCTTCTTTCCCTTTGTTCTCTGTGTCCTCCGTGGTGAAAGGTCTTTGTCTGTCCCAAGTCGAATCCTCGGCCCAGATCGCCCGAGCTCGCGAACTCTTCCTCGAATACGAGCAGTCCCTGGGCTTCAGCCTATGCTTCCAGAATTTCGACAGGGAGCTCGCAGAACTCCCCGGCGACTACGCGCCCCCGGAAGGTCGATTGCTGCTTGCGGAATACGAGGGCCTGTTGGCCGGTTGCATCGGTCTGCATAAAATCGGGCCCACCATCTGCGAAATGAAGCGTCTCTACCTTCGTCCACAGTTCCGCGGCAAGGGCCTCGGTCGCGCGCTCGTGGACCGCATCATCGCCGAAGCCCGGCAGATCGGCTACAAGCGTATGCGCCTTGACACCGTCGAGCCCGTGATGAAAGATGCGGTCGCGATGTACCGGAGAATCGGATTTCAGGAAATCGCCCCCTATTGCGCGAATCCGATTGCGGGAGCACTGTACATGGAACTGCAGTTGTAATCGCCCCTCGCCTTCGGTAAAAATGTCGCCAAACAGGTTCTCCCTTGATGAAGCGACTCACTGTAATCCCCATCTGTCTCGCACTCGTCCTGTTCGCGTTTGCGCAGAAGGAACCCGCAACGAAACCTGGCGGCTTCTGGACGGCCGACGGCTACGGCCTGCTTTACGAGTTGACGCCCACGGGTCTGCGTATCTACCAGTTAACTTCCGCGAGCTGTATTCATTCTGAAACTCGGCCACCAGACGACGCCCAGTCTTCGAACTCGGTATTGGCGTTTTCATCTCCCGTTACGATCACCACAGTCAGACGCACCAATGATCCGAACACGCTGCGCTTGCACATGGATTGGGCGGCGTCAGACATTCTTCTGCATCGCACTGATAAGCCGCCCGAGAGTTGCGCCCAGAAGCCTTCCAACTCGCCTCAGCAGAACTACAATATTTTCTGGCAGACGTTTGCCGAGCAATATCCTTTCTTCGCGCTTCGCAAAGTAGACTGGCACGCTGTGGACCGGCAGTTCCGTCCTCGAGTTACGAGTGCTACGAGCGAGGCAGAGCTCTTCCAGATTTTCCAGCAGATGATTGAACCGCTACACGATACTCATACGAGCGTCGAGGCGACGTACATCAAGCGGGAATTCGAGGGTTGGCGACAAGACGCCGGCCATCTATCCGACGAGGCTTGGAACGAGGCGGCCACGGCGATCGGATCAAAATACGTGCAGGGAGGCTTGCGTCCTTATTGCAAGGGTCGCCTGCAATTTGGAATGCTGAGGAACTCGATCGGATATCTGCGCGTGACTACGTTCTATGACTATGCCGACGGCGGTTACGCGAACGAGGTGCAGTGTCTGCAAAACAGCCTTTCCTCAATGTTCGAAAGCGCCGCGAAATTGAACGGCCTGGTGATTGACGTCCGTTTGAACCACGGCGGCGACGATCCTCTTGGGGTCGAAATCGCTGCGCGTCTGACCGACAAGAGATATTTGGCTTACTCGAAAACCGCCCGCGATAGCACGAGCTTGGACGTGCCGCTTCACCTGACCGAGCAGCAGCCGGTATGGGTCACGCCCTCCGCGGCGCCCGGCTTCAAGGGCAGAGTCGCTCTACTGATCGGTCCAGACACCGTCAGCGCGGGGGAGACCTTTAGCATGGCCCTCGTCGGGCGGCAGCCTCACGTGGTGCGCATTGGTCTCAACACACAGGGCGTCTTCTCTGATGTGCTGCAGCGCTCGCTTCCAAATGGTTGGAAGTTCGGATTGCCCAATGAAATCTACTACACGGCGGATGGCACGGCCTATGATGCTGTTGGCGTTCCTCCGGACGTTCCCTTGCAGTTTTTCACTCCGGAGGATCTTAAGGCATCGCGGGACGCGGCTCTCGAAGAGGCAATCCGCCAACTATCAAATTGACCGTATAGTTGGAAGAAAGGATCGAAATATGCCAAGGATTTTCGCCTTGTTGTCGGTCGTACTTCTCGTCGCGGCCTCCGCATTCGCCGCCGACGGCAAATCCGTCTCCTACAAAAGCGGCGACGAAACAGTGCAAGGCATGCTCTACACGCCGGCCGGCAAAGGTCCATTTCCCGCGCTCATCGTCATCCACGAATGGTGGGGACTCAATGACTGGGTCAAAGACCAGGCCTCGAAGCTGGCGGACCAGGGCTACGAGTCGCTGGCCATCGATCTCTATCGGGGCAAGGTCGCCACCACGCCCGACATGGCGCACGAAATCATGCGCGGAGTGCCTGAGGACCGCGCCAAACGGGACCTGCACGCCGCGATGGAATTTCTTAAATCGCAGCCCAATGTAAGGAAAGACCGCATCGGCTCGATTGGCTGGTGCATGGGCGGAGGCTACGCGCTTGATGTCGCGCTGCAGGAGCCAGATCTTGCGGCGACGGTGATCAACTACGGCCGCCTCGCCACTGATAAGGACGCGCTGGGAAGAATTCACGCATCCATCCTCGGCCTGTTCGGCGGACAGGATCAGGGCATCCCTGCCGCAGACGTTCGCAAGTTCGGACAAGTGCTGGATGAACTTGGGAAAAAGATCGACATCAAGATCTACGACGATGCCGGGCACGCCTTCGAGAATCCCAACAACAAAACCGGATATCGCGCCGACGACGCCGCTGACGCATGGCAGCGCACCGTCGAGTTCCTGGCGGCCGCGCTGAAGAAATAGAAAACGCGTAGCGCCTCAAAAGCAGCAGCCGGCGCCCGTTTCCAGCCCGTTCATTCCCTATACGATGTATAAGATACCGTGTTGTGTTTTCGATCACCGCCCCGATTAAGGTGCGTTTCGTATGGCACCAATGTCCGGCGTATGGCACAAATTTCCCACTTGCCAGAAGTTTGCGATCTGGTTACTATGGCCCATCCTGAAATGCTCCCAACCATGAACATCGGCGAGACCATTCGCAACTACCGGCTCCAGAAAGGTATGTCTCAAGGCGACATCGAGAAGCGAACCGGACTCCTGCGCTGCTACCTGTCGCGAGTCGAAAACGGCCACACCATCCCTTCGCTCGATACCCTGTCGAAAATCGCCGGCGCTATGGAACTCCCGCTGTCGCAATTCTTCTCCGAGCCCGGCCACAGCAACGGCTCCAAGGGACTGCCCCAACTCTCCGACGACGAAGTCCGCTTCCTGAGCCAGATCCGCCGCTACGCCACCAACCTGAACGACAGTGACCGCAAGCTGGTCCTCGCCATGGTCAAGAAGATGGCGTCGAATTCGGGGAAATAGCTCTTCGCCGCTAGCTGTCCGCTCTCAGCCCGCAGGCAATGTGACCAACGATGGCCTCGGCAACCAGCCCACCTACGACGCGGAAAACAGGATTGTCACGGATCAAGGCTACACTTATTCGTACGACGCCGACGGTGTGCGCATGGAAAAGGCCTCAGGGTCTTCGGGGACGAAGTATTGGTTTGGTCCGAGCGGCCAGGCCCTAACCGAGACCAGCCTCACGGGAACAATTAACGCAGAGTACGTCTTCTTTAATGGCGAACGGATTGCCCGCATTGACCGGCCAAGCGGAACGGTGCACTATTATTTCTCGAATCACCTCGGCTCCGCCAGCGTCATCACGTCGGCGCTTGGGGTTGTTCAAGAGCAGATGGATTTTTACCCGTTCGGAGGCGTCGCCTATAGCAGCGGCAGCGATCCGAACCATTACGAGTTCACCGGCAAAGAACGCGATGGGGAATCAGGCCTCGATAATTTCGGTGCCCGGTACTTCACATCGTCGATGGGACGCTTCATGACACCCGACTGGGCGGCCAGGCCGACGGATGTACCCTATGCAGCTTTCGGCGATCCGCAGTCGCTCAACTTATACACTTACGTCCGCAACGACCCGGTGAGTCGAGCCGACGCCGACGGCCATTGCTTCTGGTGCCATCTTGGTAGTAACGACGAGCTCCCATCATGGAGCCAACGTTGGACCACATGGTTTTGGGGCGGGGGAGATTTTAGTTCGCCGCCAGATCTGTTGGCGCAAAATCAGGCCAATGGCGCGGGCCAAGCGCATGGCGCGGGGCAACAGGGAGATGTTGCAACGGCTAATCACTATCTCTCGGGAAGCAAAGAAATGCGTCTCGTACAGAAGGCCTTCAAGAGCGGTCACTACCATCTCAAAATTATTCATGATGGGAACGACCGATATGATCCCGAGACCAGAACCGTATATTGGGATACCCACAGCGCGCTACAAACAACTGAAGGAGGCCATCAGACCCCTGCGCTTGGCCTAGGCCACGAGATGGCCCATGCCACGGGTAACCGTCATGACAATGAGGTTCTCAGCGGCACACCGGACGCACGATACGACACAAAGGAGGAGCGCAGGGTGATTCTTAACTATGAGAATCCGGCTGCGCGGGAGCTGGGGGAATCGACTCGCTCCAACCATGGCGGAGTTCCGTATAACGTCGATTGTCCAACGTGCCAATAGGATTGAACACCATGAGACGAATATCTAAACTGATCTTTCTTCTTTTAGTCGCTCCGGTGCTTATGTCGGCTCAGACCTCTTCGCCGGGTGATCCACAGGTTGAACTAGGGAAGCTGGCGGCGCTCTTGAAGCAGGGGGCGGTCGGGAAAGTTAGGGTGTTACACGTGCACGATTCAATGTTGACGCGTGTAGCCGTAAGCAAAGACGCCTTGCGTTCTATCGCGACCTCCACTCAAGACTTCAGTGATCAAATTGCAGAGAAGTTCGGCTCGCTCTTGTCGGGTGTATCCGTCAAAACGGAAACCCACACGCCGGACCTTCGCTGGGGAGTGTTTTTCTATGATCCTCAAGGTCAAGAGATCGGGTCGTTGTTCGTCGACCAGTTCGGGCAACATGGCTACCTAAACGACCAGACCGTGTCGTTTCAGACGGGTAGCTCCGCGCACAATCTCGCAAAGCGTCTGCACAAGATTACCGGCATTCGAAACTGATCGGTGCGACGGGTGATGAGCCATGCGGGAGCGGGTAAGGTTCACGAATGCGAAAAGCCGGAGTGCTGTGCTCTCTCGTGCTCGTTGTTGTCGTAACGTTCTTGGGCGGCTGGGCGCTGATGTATCCATCGCCCGATCCCAAGAGCATCAAGTACGTTCTCTGGAAGGCCGATCTCTACAGACTGAATCTTGACGAGGCGACCGGCACGATGGTCGGCGATCCCGACAGAGACAAGCTGGTCGTGGGCAAAACGAAGGCGCAGTTACGCGATAAGTTCGGTCCGCTCCTCTCTGCTGATGCTTCCCCGTACCTCAAGGGCTGTTATCAGAACTCGGCTTGGAAGGACAAAGACGTGCTCTTCATCGGGCAGAGTTCATGGATGGTGGTCTTCGATGGTGACAGGGCCACAAACCTTGTGCTGATCAAGGGGTGTTAGGTTCGCGATCCCGACCGTCGAGCAGAGTAGCTGTCCTTGGCGTTTCTGGGTGGCCAGGGGGCGGGTGGCCCATCCTTTTGGAGTTGTTTTTTGTTGCGCTATTCATGCGGCGGGTGCCCCATCCTTTCGCGGTTTGTGCGAAAGGGTGGGTGGCAGGCGCTGACCTGCGCCCCGCTTTCCGAACAAACCTCAATATGATGTCGTATGAGGAACTGACGAGAGGAATCTGAGGGAGAGATGCAGCGACGGACCGCAACTTCGCATCCGCACCGAGCGACCATGGGCTGCCTGCTCGCATCCCTGCTCTATTTGACAGGCTGCGGTAGCAGCGGCAGTTCTGGAGTTCAACCACCTCCACCACCACCGCCGCCTGAAGTCACCTCGGTCACGGTAAATCCCGGAACAACTCAAGTTGCAACGAGCGGCAGCCAGTTATTCACGGCGCAGGTTGCGGGAACCGGCGCATTCAGCAGCAGCGTCGCTTGGTCGGTAAACAGCGTCACTGGCGGCAATAGCACCTTCGGCACGATCGTGAATGGGCGATACAGTGCCCCGGCGACGACACCGAACCCTGCCAACGTTACCATTACAGCCGCAAGCGTTGAGGACCCAACCAAACACGGCAGTTCAACCGCGATAGGTATGTGGTATCCCATCCAAAGACAGCCTCATCTTCAAGCCACCCCTTACTTTCGTACCATGCCCTTGGTGACCGACGGGTACCTCGCCCTGCAGCCCATCCTCTTACTACACTGGGGATTGGAGACCCCCGTGACCACCGACGAGGAACTGAATGTTCTCGACACGCAGCTGCGACGGCTGAAGATCGAGTACGAAATCTATTTCAGCAATCCGACCAAGAGCCCTCCCACCGACATTGAGTGGAAGGTGCTCGCCTTGCTGCGCAAGTTCTCCGACGGCGGCCGCATGAATTTCTCGCAGCGCTACCGCTACAACGAAATGGCGCAGCGCTACGCCATCTACAGCGATCTGTGGCGCAAGAAATCCCGCATCCGCGAAGAAGGCTACCGCCGTCCCCAGGACGCTCTGCTCTCGGTGCAGGGAGTCCGCGTCGCGGAGGAAGAACACAAGCCGCACCATCCTCCGGTATATGGCGTGAGTCAGCCGCCGCGGCTGCCGCGGCAGCGCGGTGCCGCGCAGTCCCAGCCCTTCACGTTGCATAGCGTGGACCAGGCCGAGCGCGAACAGGTGGAACGCCTGTACAACACTCTGGTCGCCGCCAAGAAAAAAGCGGGCGAGAACGTCTCCGGCAACCTCGATTCCTTCTCCACCTTCGTGCAGAAAAAGACCGAACAGATCCGCAAGCAGTATCACTGCGAGGGCGTCGAATACTCCGTCGAACTGACCGAACGGCCATGTCAAGCTGAAAGCCAAAGCGAAAACCTAAGGCGGCTGCCGGCTGGTCCCAGCTGCCGCTCAAGGCCTCCGCGCCCCTGCGATCGCGTCTCTGATGAGCGCACCGGCACAGCTCTAACGCCGAACGACCCACAACGAATTGCTGTTAGAATTTTCAGGTTACCATTGATCGTCCGGCTCCGAGGCCATGCTTCATGCCCAAAATTCAGCGCGCCATCCTCAGCGTCACCGACAAAACCGGACTGGCCGACTTCGCCCGCAAGCTCGCCGCCCTGGGCATCGAACTCATCTCCACCGGCGGCACCGCCAACTGCTGCGCGACTCCGGCATCGCCGTCAAAGACATCTCCGAACTCACCGGATTTCCCGAAATGCTCGACGGCCGCGTGAAGACGCTGCACCCCAAAGTTCACGGCGGCATCCTGCATCGCCGCGACGATCCCGAGCACGTAGCCGCCGTCGCCGAGCACGGCATCGCGCCCATCGACATGGTGGTGGTGAATCTCTACGCCTTCGAAAAAACCGCGGCCAAGCCCGGCGTCGCCTTCGAGGAACTGATCGAGAACATCGATATCGGCGGACCGTCCATGATCCGCTCCGCCGCCAAGAATTTTCACGATGTCGCCATCGTCACTTCTCCCGTCCGACTACGGCGCCATCGCCGAAGAATTGGCACGCCCGGCGGCGCGCTCTCCGCGAGCACCAAGTGGCGTCTCGCGCAAAAAGCCTTTGCCACCACCGCCGCCTACGATTCCGCCATCGCCTCCACGCTCGAGCGCGTCAGCGCCAACGGAGTCGTCCACTCGCAGCCGCGCCGAAGGCTTTCCCTCAAACTCTGCGCCTGCCATTCCAGAAAACCCTCGACCTGCGCTACGGCGAAAACCCGCACCAGAAAGCCGCCATGTACTCCGACGGCTCCAGCGCGGGCGTGGCCAACGCCCGCCAACTCCAGGGCAAGGAACTTTCCTATAACAACATCGTCGACCTGCAGGCCGCCTGGGACCTCGCGCAGGAATTCGACGAGCCGGTCTGCGCCATCATCAAGCACACCAATCCTTGCGGCACCGCGACCGGCAAGACTCTCGGCCGAAGCCTACAAGAGAGCGCTCGAATGCGATCCGGTTTCGGCCTTCGGCGGCGTGATCGGAGTGAATCGCCCGTCGACGGCGAGGCCGCCGAAGAAATGCACAAGCTGTTCCTCGAAGTCATCGCCGCCCCGGCTTCGACGAAGCCGCCAAAGGCAAGTTCGCCTCCAAGAAAAATCTGCGCCTGGTCGAAGTCATCCCGGCCAGCCAGAAGTGGGTGCTGAAAAACGTTTCCGGCGGAATGCTGCTGCAGGACGCCGACATGCGCCCCCTGCAGGCCGCCGATCTGCAAGTCGTCACCAAGCGCCCGCCCACGCCGGAAGAAACGCGCGCCCTGCTGTTCGCCTGGAAGGTTTGCAAGCACGTGAAATCCAACGCCATCGTCTACGCGCGCGACGGGCAAACCGTCGGCGTAGGCGCGGGACAGATGAGCCGCGTGGATTCCGCCAAGATCGGCGCCATGAAAGCGCAACTGCCGCTGCAAGGGCACCGTTGCCGCCTCCGACGCTTTCTTCCCGTTCCCCGACGGTGTTGAAGAAATCGCCAAGGCCGGCGCAACCGCCATCATCCAGCCCGGAGGCTCGCAGCGCGATCCGGAAGTCATCGAAGCCGCCGACCGCCTGGGCCTGGCCATGCTCTTCACCGGCGTGCGGCACTTCCGGCACTAGAACGTGCTCGAGGCGTCAGACCTCGAGCGATTGTCGAACGTCCTACTTGAAATCCGAAATCCGATGGCACCTTTACATAACTTGACATCCGCACGCCACATTCCGCCGGTCCCTGTCCTTCCGGTTGTCCATCGCGGTCCTTCGGCGACAAGCATGGTTTTTTTGCCATTCCCCCTCGCTCGCGGTAGAATAAAGGCACCCTCGCCCGGCGGTTCTGCATCCAACATAGCTGTGGTTTCGGAAACGCGCTGATCCAGCGCAGTCAGGTCCAGCATGAAAAGATTTTTTCGCTTCTTCTTGTATCGCTTTCGGTGGCGGCAGCGGCCGCAGCCGCCGCCAAACCAGCCCCTCTCTCCGTCGGATCCGAGCCCGACTCCAAGCCAGTCTCAGTCTTCGCCGCGCAAAGTGGACCGCGCCGCCGCCTACTACCACTACGCCCTGGCGCACATGTACGAGGAGGATGGTCACCGCCTACGGCCGCAGTGAGCTGGCCAACAAGGCCATCGAGGAATACCGCCTGGCCATCGAGGCCGATCCCTCTTCGGAATTCCTGACCTCCGGCGCTGGCCGAACTCTACGCCAAGACCGGGCGCATTCGCGACGCCGTCCTCGAAGCGCAGGACATCATCAAGCGCGACCCCAACAATCTGGAGGCCCACAAACTGCTGGGCCGCATCTATCTGCGTTCGCTGGGCGACATGCCCGGCGGCAACGGCTCCGACAATGTTCTGAAGCTGGCCATCGAGCAGTACGAGCAGATCGTCAAGCTCGAGCCCGACAACGTGGACGATCATCTGCTGCTCGGCCGCCTCTATCGCCTGAACAACGATATGCAGAAGGCGGAAGGCGAACTCAAGACCGCCATCAAACTCGATCCCAGCTCCGAAGAAGCGGTCACCACGCTGGCCATGCTCTACACCGACGAAGGCGACACCGCGCACGCTCTGCAGGTGCTGAGCGCAGTGCCCGACGCCGCCCGCTCCGCCAAGCTCTATGCCGCTCTGGGCGCAGCCTACGAGCAGCGCAAGGACTACAAGAGCGCCATTGACGCCTATCAGCCACGCCATCGTGCTCGATCGCGACAATCTCGACGCCATCCGCGGCCTGGCCGAAAACCTGATGAACGACGGCCAGACTCGACGCCGCGCTCGAACAATACAAAGTCATCGCCGACGCCAATCCCGAAGACGCGCAAACCTATCTGCGCATCGCGGAAATCTATCGCCGCCAGGGCAAGTACGATCAGGCTCTGGAGAGCCTGAAGAAAGCCGACACCATGGTTCCCGACTCGGTGGAAGTCCCCTACAACATGGCCGCCGTCTACCAGGCGCAGGGCCGCTACGACGATGCCGTCAAGCTGCTGCAGGACCTGCTGAAGAAAACCGAGAAGCCGGACACCAGCTACAGCCAGTCCGACCGCAACAATCGCGCCATCTTCATCGAGCGCCTCGGGATGGTGTATCGCGAGCAGGAAAACTACACCGCCGCGGTCGATACCTTCCGCAAAATGCTGACCCTGGGCGATGACAACGCCCGCAGCGGCTATCAGGAAATCATCGACACCTACCGCGAAGCCAAACAGTGGCCGCAGGCCACCGCGGTCGCCAAAGAAGCGGTGCAGAAACTGCCCAATGACCGCGACCTGCGCATGGTGCTCGACGCGCAGCTGGCCGACACCGGCGAAGCCGACAAGGCGCTGCGCCGATGTTCGCTCCTGCTCAAGGGCACGTCCCGAAGATCGCGAAGTCTATATCCGCCTCGGCCATATGTACACCCGCGCCAAGCGCTGGACCGACGCCGAACGACGCTCTCGACAAGGCCGAGCAGCTCTCCACCAAAACCGAGGACAAGGAATACGTCTGGTTCCTGCGCGGCGATCCTTCGAGCGCCAGAAAAAATACGACCAGGCCGAAGCCGAGTTCAAGAAAGTCCTGGTCACTTCGCCCCGATCCGCAGAGCGCCGTCACGCTCAACTACCTCGGCTACATGAACGCCGATCGCGGCGTGAAGCTCGAGGAGTCTCTCAACTACATCAAGCAGGCCGCTGGCTCTTGACCCCAACAATGGCGCCTATCTCGACTCCCTGGGCTGGGCCTATTTCAAGCTGGGCAAGTACGATCTGGCGGAAGAAAACCTGAACAAGGCCTCGCTGCACATGAGCTCCGATCCCACCGTGCAGGAGCATCTGGGCGACCTCTACCAGAAAACCGGCCGCCTGAAGCTGGCCGCCGCCCACTGGGAGCGCGCCGTCCAGGAGTGGAACAAGACCGTCCCCGCGGAAGTGAACGACCGAAGCCTTCGCCAAAGTCCAGCAGAAACTCGACGCCGCCAAAGTGAAACTGGCCAAGGAAGAATCGGGAAAACAGTAGCCAAGTTGCCGGTACCAGTTGCCGGTGGAACCAGCCGCCTGTTTTATTGCATGCGGGCAACTGGGTACCGAGTGCCGCTTCTGATAGACTCCAGACATGCTGGCCGGCTACGCGGTGCAAGTCGAACACTCCCGCGGACGCCGCTTCCCTGAGCCTCAGCATCCTTACCGCAACGACTTCCAGCGCGACCGCGACCGCGTCATTCATGCGCGCGCTTTCCGCCGCCTCGAGGCCAAAACCCAGGTTTTCACCCGCCGCTATTCCGACCACTTCCGCAACCGCCTCACCCACACGCTCGAAGTCTCGCAAATCTCCCGCACCATCGCCGGAGCGCTCGGCCTCAACGTGGACCTCGCCGAGGCGCTCGCCCTTGTCCACGACATCGGCCACCCTCCCTTCGGCCACTCCGGCGAAAAAGCGCTCGATGCCGCCATGCGCGAGCACGGTTTGTTCTTCGACCACAACCTGCACGCCCTGCGCATCGTCGAGGACTTCGAGCAGCGCTACGCCGCCTTTCGCGGGCTGAATCTGACGTTCGAAGTGCGCGAAGGCATCATCAAGCACTCGCGCGATTACGCCGCAAAGCAACACCCTGAACTCGCCGAATACCTGCTCGACCAGCGTCCGCCGCTCGAAGCCCAACTCATTGATCTGACCGACGAAATCGCCTACAACACCGCCGACCTCGACGACGGCTTCGAAGCTCATCTGCTTTCGCTCGAACGAGATCCGCGAAGGCATCCCGGTTTTCGAGCGCTTCTATCGCGAAGTCGAGCAGATCTACCCTGACGCCCTGGACAAACTGAAATTCAACGAAACCCTGAAGCGCATCATCAATCTCTTTGTGGATGACCTGATCACCAATACGCAAACCCGCCTGAAGCAGTCCGGCATTCGTAGCCTCGACGACGTTCGCAACCATCCGCGATCGGCTTGCCGCGTTCAGCCCCGAGGTCGAAGCCGAGCGCAAGCAGAGCAAAGATTTTCTCTACGAAAATCTCTACTTCAGTTCAGCGCTGTCCGGAGAAAAAGACGACGCCGAGCGCGTAGTCGGCGAACTCTTCACTTTCTGGATGGACCATCCGGAAGCCCTCCCCCACAACTACCAGGAAAAAGCCCAAAAGGAAGACGAGTCCCTGCCGCGCATCGTCTGCGACTACATTGCCGGCATGACCGACCACTTCATCTTCGAGCAACACGAAAAGCACTGCGGCGGATAGCCCATGTGGCGACAGCCGCCTCGGCTGTCGGGTCGGTACAATTTTAATCCGCGGCAGAGAAGTTCTTCACTTGCCCGCCACCGCCGCCACCACGTCAAACAAGATCCTCGGCCCTCGCCTTACTTCTTCCACGCGAATCCGCTCATCGTTGCCGTGCTCGGTATTCCCTTCTTCGTCGGTCGCTGTATACGGATTGAATCCGTAAGCATTGAATCCCCAGCGGCCGGTAACGCTGATTCTCCGTGTATCCGCTGGTGATGTGCGGCACGACTGGCGTTCCCGGAAAATACTTCGCCGACACTTGCCGGATCGCCGCAAACAGCGCGTTATCCGTTCCCGAATAATTCGCCACGCGGAACTTCCGCATTCAGCGGCTCAATCGTGACATTCGGATCATTCACCACGCGCCGCACCGCCTCCAGCACCGCCTTCGGGATCGCCTCCCGGCAAAATCCGCACATCCAGATTCGCCCACGCCTCCGGAGGAATCACGTTGGTCTGCTCCGACCCGCCCATCATGGTCAGCGCAATCGTGTCGCGCAAAAGGAAATTCAGCGACTCATCCTTCTCCACTTCCTCCTGAAATTTCTTGTCTTCGATGGCCTTCTTCATGTTGCGGTATTCGGCGGCCCGCTCCGGCGGCTCGTAAGGCGCCATGTCGCGCAGAAACTCGTCCACCACCGGCAACACTCGCATCGGCGTCCTGTAAACGAGATCCGATCCAGCGCCCGCACCAGCCGGTTCGGAGCCGAATCCGGATTCGGCCGCGACCCATGCCCTGGCCGTCCATGCGCCACCACGTGCAGCCAGTACGTTGTCTTCTCGCCGACATCCACGCCGACGTACTTCACTTTGCCGTTCTCCAGCAGGTTTTCGCCGCCTTCATTGATCAGGAACTCGGCATTTTCCAGCAAGTCGCGCTGATTCTTGATGAACCAGTCCGTCCCCGTTCCCTCCGCCTCTTCGTCCGCGACGGCAAGAAAAATCACGTCGCGATCGAGCGCCACTTTCTCGCGCTTCAGCATCACCATCACCACCAGTTGCGCCAGGCCTTCATCCTTCATGTCCTGCGCGCCGCGTCCCCAGATGTAGCCATCTTTGATTCTCTCCGCTGAAGGGCGGCACTTTCCAGTGCGACGCGTCGCTGGTCACCACATCCATATGGTTCAGCAGAATGATCGGCCGCTTCTCGCCTCTGCCGCATTGTGCCGAGGATGTTCGCCGAATGAGCGCATGCCGGGAATCCGCGCCCACAAATCCCCTCGCCCCGGCGCGTACTCGAACACGCGATTCTCAATTCCTTCCTGATCGAGAATCTTCTTGTAGAACGCCACCGCCCGCATTTCGTTTCCCGGAGGATTGGTCGTATCAATGCGCAAATATTCCTGCATCCACGTCACCGCCAGATCGGAATACTGCTGCAAATGCTCCGCCGGAATGCGCGAAGAAGCCATCCCGACGCCGGCCTCTCGGACCCGCAGCAGCCCACATCCCACCCAACTACAATATGACATGCGATCCCAAGCACCACCCCAGCCGGCCCACATTCGTCCCCCAACCTGTCGTAACCGACCTCAGATTCGCTCCCAAACGCTCCTCCCTCAGAAGTCCATCGTTTCCACGCAGTTTTTATATCAGGTTTCCCAAAATTACCCTGCCATTGCACCCGTTGGCTTTCTTTCTGCGCCCGAACATACTACAATAGCCTTTGATATCAACCATTTAGCGTCTCAACCCTCGCGGCCCGCTTTGGCATCTCACCTGTAATAGGAAGTAGCAGGCGCCAGGTAACTGGCGCCCAGGGTTCAAAGGCCAGGCGTTGCGTCAGCGCCGGCCGGCAAAGCGAAACAGCTTGCTTCTTTATATGTTCAGGGGACGCAATCAAATTTCACGCACGCCCCAGGCGTGCCGGAGTGGAGCCCAAAGACTCCCCCGAATTTTGGAGGAAGTTTATTATGAACAACCGCCTATTCATCGCCCTGCCTCTGGCCGCCGTGCTCGCACTGCCGGCCCTGGCGCAGACCACCTCGTCTTCGTCCACCCAGACTCCAGCCGCGACTTCGACAACTTCTACCGACAACGCGACCGGCAAAGCGCCGCTGGCGCCGCCGTCGCGTGAAGGCTTCTGGGGACGTGTCAATCCTTTCGCCCGCAAGAACTATGTGAAGCGCCAGACCGAGCCGATCCGCGATCGCGTCAACGAACTCGATGAGCTGACCTCCGCCAACAGCAAGAACATTAAGGACACCGACGCTCGCGCCCAGGCTGGCATCAAGCTGGCCTCCGACAAGGCCGATGCGGCCGATCAGCACGCCGTAGACGCCGGCAACAAGGCGACCATGGCGCAGCAGTCCGCGCAGCAGGTTACCACGCGCGTCCAGACCGTCGAGACCGTGGTCAGCAACATTGACCAGTACAAGGCTTCGAACCAGACCGAAATTCGCTTCCGCCCCGGCCAGACCGTCCTCAGCAAAACGCCAAGGACGCCCTTGACCAGATGGCCACCGCCGTCAAGGGCCAGCATGGCTATATCTTCGAAGTGCAGGGCTTCTCGTCCGGCAAAGGCCAGGCCGCCATCACCAACTCGCAGAAGATGGCTGAGTCGGTCGTGCGCTATCTCGTGCTCAACCACGAGATCCCGGTCTACCGCATCTACCTCGTCGGCATGGGCAACGCCCCAGTCGCCACCGATGAGACTGCGAAGACCAAGCGCATCAGCGGAGGCCGCGTCGAAATCAGCCTGCTGAAGAACGATCTGGAGCAGCTCTCCAGCAACACCGGAGCCCCTGCCACCAGCGCCGACCAGCAGCAGCAACCGAAGTAACGCGACTTGTAGCGTTGGGACCAGCAGGCGCCTGGCCAAGTCCCTCCCCCCAGGAAAAGCCTCTCGCGCAAGCGAGGGGCTTTTTCGATTGCTGTCATCCCAGCCCGAACATAAGCAACCTGTGCGGCGATTTTGTCACCTCAGCATGGCACTGGCGCTTTAACCTCGTACCCTCGCGCCCTTGACGGCGCATTGGCCTGATGAGAGACCGCACCTACTGGCCGCGCAACTGGTTCGGATTTCTCCTTCGCCGACGCCCACCCAGCAGTCCAGCCGCACACGCTCGCAGCATTCCCGGGGATCAGTATGAGTAGCCATTCCCATGTTGATCGCGAATCTTTTCAGAGGTTATTAGGCAGCGCATTTGCCGTGCAGGAGAGTGGGATGGACAAGCAGTCACTGACCGCCCTGCTCGAGCTCCAGCACGCGATCTCAAGGAACCCATCCGACATGGATTGGGCCATGCATCTGATCGCGGACCGCGCCCGTAGCGTCGCCAACGCCAGCGGAATCGCTATCGCTCTGCTAAAAGGAGGCCAACTGGTGTATCGGGCCGGAAGCGGATGTGCTGCCAGTTATGTCGGTCGGCAACTAACGGCGGTATTGAGCGTAGCAGCGCCCAAAGAGACGAGAGGCGAGATTCTGCGAGTCGAGAATGCCCAGACCGATCAGCGGATTGAAGCCGCCATCTGCCGGCAGCTCGAAGCTCAGTCACTCCTGATCTTGCCGATTTATCACGAACACAATCTGATGGGAGTGCTGAAGGTTTTGTTTAGCGAACCACACGCTTTCCGGGATCGAGAGCTCCGGACCTATCACTTTCTGACAGGACTGGTCGAGGAGGCGATTTTTCGCAATCTCGGTCAGAAAAAACCCACAACCGTGCCACAAGCCATTGAGCAGATTTCGGGTCACACGCAAAACTTGCGCAGAGAGAAATCTGCGCCGGAGTCGGGACGCAGGCCCTGGGCCGGCCAGATTTTGCGACCGGCTGCCACGTGGGCGGGGCCGCTCCTGCCCGTCGTCCGCCAGCCCGCTCCCGTAGCTACAGAAAGCGCCCGGCCCGCAACCATTCAGCAGGGCCGCGGCGCGTTTTTGCGGAGACTTCGCGCGAATGCCGGCGTAACAGGAGTAATTGCTGCGCTCGTGATCGCCTCTTGCTGGATCGTGTACCACTCTCGCGCGCCTCAACCGGTGAGCACCTCGTCGCAGGGATCGCCACTACCGGCCTCGACCGCCGCGCCACAGCAAGTCACGCCTCTGCCCACGACCTCTGTCTCCTCGACCCGACCCTCCAGGTTGCCAGCCGTCGCAGATGGAAAAACGGAAACTCCCAACTCTGCATTCAAGCGGATACGGGTGGGGCCGAATGAAGTCGACTACATCTCCGAAGATGTGACCATACGCCAGTTCACGACAAAGTCCGCACCGGCCCAAACCCAAGCCGGATACAAGGAAGTCCAAATCGGGGAAGACGTAACCGTACGATATTTCGCGTCCAAGCCGGTTGCGCCGCGAACACACTCCGTGTCGAACGCGGCACAGTCGGTGGAGCGCTCGACCGCAGCGACAAAATAGCGCGTCAGGCTCTGCTCCCAGACGCGGGTAGCCGCTGTCCCGGTAGGAAGCGATTGCGGCTCAACTGAATCCAGAAAATACAAAATGCGCACCACCCGGTCTATACTGCTCCCGTCACAAGGAGCCCTGACCGCGAGTGGATCTCTACCGGTTGTTGCCGCCTGAGGCCGTCAAGATCGTTCTCGTTCTTTTCCTCTCGTTCCTGATCGGAATGGAACGTGAGGAGCACAAGGCTGCAGCGGGCGCCTATTCCTTCGGTGGAGTACGCACCTTTCCTCTGATCGGATTCATCGGGTACTCCATCGCGCTTCTTTCCGGCGCGCAGTTGCTGCCGGTGACTCTCGGATTCCTCGTGATCGGCGGCTTTCTGTTGTTGTCCTACTGGCACAAACTGTCGCGCGCCGAGGCAGCCGGCATCACCTCAGAAATGTCGGGCCTGACGACGTACCTGGTCGGCGCCCTCATTTACTACGACCACTTTTGGATTGCCACCGCCCTCAGCGTGGCCAGCCTCCTGCTTCTGGAGTTGAAGACGGCCCTCGAAAGCCTCGCCTGCCGCACGGCCCCGCATGAGATTCTCACCTTTGCGAAATTCCTGCTGCTCACGGCCGTCATTCTCCCGGCACTCCCCAATCAGCCGTTCGGACGCTTTCACCTAAACCCTTTTAAGACCTGGCTCGTTGTCGTCGCCGTGAGCACGATTTCCTATGGCAGCTACGTCCTGCAGAAGGTCACGAAAGAACGCGGAGGCGTACTGCTGGCGGCCTTTCTGGGCGGAGCATACTCCTCTACGGTGACCACGGTGGCCATGTCGCGCCGAGCAGCCCGTGAACAGCGACCTCACCTCTTCGCCGGAGGCATTTTGATCGCTTCCGGCGTAATGTATCTTCGCCTGGTCGCTCTTCTGATGCTGTTCAACCGGCGCCTGGGAACGATGCTGGCGCCATCTTTTCTTGTGCTCGCCGCGATCGCCATCGCCACGGGGTGGCTGTGGTCGCGCCGATCCGATGCGCAAGCTTCTCAGATTAAGCGCGAATTTGAACCCAACAATCCCCTCGAACTCACGGCCGCTTTTGTATTCGCTCTTTTCTTTCTGGGAATGCTGGTCGCCACGCAGTTGGCGGTCGCCTACCTGGGCCGAGCCGGCGTCAACCTCCTCGCGGCCGTAATGGGGATCACCGACGTCGATCCCTTCATCATGGGGATGACCCAGGCCGCCGGCACGCTCACTCCGCTCCAGGTCGCCGCCGTCGCCGTCCTGATCGCCGCCGCCAGCAATAACCTGATTAAGGGCGTTTACTCGTATAGCCTGGCAGATCGCAAAACCGGAATACAGAGCCTATCGCTTTTGATCGCCCTCGCCGCAGTTGGCCTCGTGCCCTTGCTGTGGCTCTAGCCTCAGGTGGTTTGTCCCCGACCATCTTGCCCCGTCATTCTGACCGAAGGGAGCAACCTGCTTTTTCTCGCCAGATGTCAGCCGACTAGGCGCGGGCCACGAAGCGCAGCGAGGCAGAATTCATGCAGTAGCGCAGGTGCGTGGGTTCAGGACCATCGTCGAAGACGTGGCCAAGATGTGCATCGCACTCCGCACACGAAACAGCGGTGCGGACCATTCCGAATGTTGTGTCCCGAATCTCCGTTACATTTTCCGCCGCGATCGGCGACCAGAAACTCGGCCAGCCTGTGCCGGAATCAAACTTCGTCGCCGAGTCGAACAATGCGTTGTCGCAGCAGATGCAGCGGTAGATGCCTTTGTCGTGCAGGTTCCAGTATTTTCCGGAGAAGGCTATTTCGGTATCGGCGTTGCGCGTGATGTCGAAGACGCTCTCTGGAAGCTGCTTGTGCCACTCGGCGGCGCTCTTGATGACCTTAGGGATGCGAACTTGCTTTTGCCGCTCCCCTGCGTCGGAGAAAAGAATTACCGTAACTTCTTTGGGCTCGCCAACCGGGCCAGCCGCCGCCTCGAGGACGGCCGGCTTTCTCCACTGCCACAGCGCCAGGCCTCCGATCGCTGCAGCGGCGCTCGCCAGGAATATGCGGCGGCGCGGATTCTGAGCACTTTCGCGATCGAGTTCGGAATCGAACATTCGTTTCCTCCTACCTACCTCTTCTACTTCCCGGTGTAGAGGTCGGGAAACTCCTGGCGCAGGTGCGCAACCTTGGGGGCATCATTGAAATAAATGTAGGGATCGTTCGGATGCAGGGTCGCGTAGTTCTGGTGATACGCCTCTGCCGGATAGAAAGCCTGCAGCGGCACGACCTGGGTCACAATCGCGCGCGGAAAAACCCTGGCCGTGTCGAGTTGCGCGACATAAGCCTCGGCAATCCGTTTTTGTTCGTCCTTGCCGTAGAAAATCACTGATCGATACTGTGTCCCCTGATCGGGCCCTTGCCGATTGAGCTGCGTCGGATCGTGCGCCACCGAGAAAAACACGCGCAGCAATTCGCCGTAGGTGATTTGCGAGGGATCGTAAACAATCTGCACTGACTCGGCGTGTCCGGTTTCGCCGGTGCTGACAGTTTCATACTCGGCTGTTTTGGCCGAACCACCCGCGTATCCGGAGGTCGCGCTGATCACGCCCTTCACGTGTTGAAAGACGGCTTGAATACCCCAGAAACATCCGCCTGCGACAACAGCCGTCTGTTGAGCCGGCGCTGTCGCGCGCTTGGCATCCAAAACCGCTGCCGGAACCGGAGCGGGTGCTGCAGCCTTCGCGTTACAAGCGGTAAGGGCCAGCAGCGACACAAAAAGAATCGAGGCAAGACGAGCACAAGGTCCAGTCATTTTGTTTCCCCATTCAAATACGAACCACTACAGCCTGCTAGATTGGAGTGGCGAAAGAACAAAAAGATTCAAGCTCGAGGGCGCCTTGGGCGCGTCCGGTAGCGCTTGCATTTCATCCCAAAACGCGCATAATAACGGGTTTCCTTCCCCCCGGGAGGCTCCATGCCGTTTCTTGTGCGCACCCTGCGTTCGGCCGTTGTAGTGTCTCTGGCCGAGGCGCCTGTTCGGTTTACAACCTTGCTAGTCGCAGCCTTGTTGCTTGCTGGCCCGGGCGCCTGCGCCCAGAACGCCGCGCCGGCACCTAACTCTGACCCTACCTATCAAGCATTGCGCAACCTGACCTTGAGTGGAGAAGCTGTCAGCGTCAGCAATTTTGAACTGAAGCGGGACGGTGGGACCTTCCACTTGCGCTCGGGCACGGTTTGCTTCGTCGCGCCCGTCCAAGGCAAGGTAACCGGAGCCGTCTTCGTAGGCGACGGAAACTTCATTCTCGATCCGGCCGATTCGGCGGAGCGAGCCATGCTGAAGCTGCTGACCAAGGAAAGCGAGTTCAGTGAAAACTTCAGTCAGATGGTGTTGCGGTTCACCGACGCCAGCTATGAAGAAATCAAGCACTCCGGCAGCGCCGGAGCGTCTGGATGCGATGCCGGAATCCTCCGGGAAAGTCAACATACCTCGCGTCACAAGTTGAAAGACAACCTCGACGCCCGCATCCTGGAAGACGTATTGAACTCGGAACCGGGCGGACTGTTTGTCGCTTTCATTCACGGCAAGCATTACGACGGCCAGGAGCTCTTCACGATTGACCCCCACGAAGGGCGAGACCAGGTCGAGTTCATGACCTACGACGAGAATAAATTCGGCGTGTGGGCCTCATTCCCAATGTCGAACGGGTCTAAAAGGGTCGCTATGGGACACCCCATGCGAATTGAGCACCAACAACTCGAGACGACGTTTGAGAAGAACGCGAATCTGATCGGCAAGGCCAAGACCGACTTTACCGCGCAACTGAACGGCCTTCGCGTCGTGCCCTTCAATCTGCACCGCACCCTGCGGGTCAGAAGCGTGAAGGCTGAAGACGGGCAGGCGTTGGCCTTCATCCAGGAAGACAAGAACGAAGACGCCGATTTTGCAGTCATTCTTCCGAAGGCCCTCGCTGCGGGAGATCGCTACACAATCACGACGGAGTACGAAGGCAAGGAAGCGGTCTCGAACGAGGGTGGTGGCAACTACTTCCCGATCGCTCGCATGAACTGGTATCCCAATAATCCGGGCAGCAGATTCGGCGAATACGCCACGTATGACATGACTTTCCGCATTCCCAAAGGAATGCAGATAGCGGCCACCGGGGTAAAGGTCAGCGACAACAATGACGGCGGTCAGAACGTGACCGTGTGGAAGAGCGAAGCGCCCCAGACCGTGGCCGGTTTTAGTTTCGGCCGATTCAAACTGGAGGAAGGCAAGCTCGACAAGCCGGAGTATCTGGTGCAGTCCTATGCCAATCAGGAACCGCCAGACTGGGTACAAGACCTGAAGGGTAGAGCGAGCGGAGAGGAACTGCCGCACCAGGGATCGCACGTTGGAGCTGAGGTGGCTCTGGGCGAGATGAACACTACCGGCCTGAACAAGAAGGCGCTGGCGGAAGGTGAACTCGCAGTGCAGCTTTATACCGATTACTTCGGCCCTTCTCTTTTCAAGCACCTGCAACTGACGCAGCAGACTGCCTGCAACTTCGGCCAATCCTGGCCCGAACTTGTCTGGATTCCGATCTGCTATTACTTCGACACAACGGTGCGCCATCAACTGCGGATGGACTGGGGAGACCGCGGTTATTGGAAAGCGGTGACACCTCACGAAGTTGCCCACCAGTGGTGGGGACACACCGTTGGATTCAGCACAGGCCGCGACCAGTGGATGAGCGAGGGATTCGCCGATATGTCCGCATCCCTCTACCTCACGCTGATCGAGAAAGATCCCAAGAAGTTCATCACATTCTGGAATGATGAACGAGAATTGCTTCTGGAACGCGATCCGCAGGGATTCCGGGCCATCGATTCCGGACCTCTCACCATGGGTTACCGCACCAGCAACTCCCGTACTGGAATGAGCACGACTCGCCGCCTGATTTATCCCAAGGGCGCTTACGTTCTGCACATGATCCGCATGATGATGCACGACAACCGTACCGGCGACCAGCGCTTTAAGGAATTGATGCACGACTTCGTCAAAACCTACAGCGGCAAGGCCGCCACCACCGAAGACTTCAAGGCCATGGTCGAAAAACACATGACGCGGGATATGGACCTCGAGGGCAACCAGAAGATGGACTGGTTCTTCAACGAGTATGTGTTCGGAACGCAGCTGCCGTCCTACAAGTTCGAATCATCGTTCGACACCGGAGCGGATGGCGACGTTGTGCTCAATATGAAAATGACACAGTCCAATGTCGATGAGCACTTCCGCATGACGGTACCTATCTACCTCGAACTGGCGGACGGGAATATGTTCTTTCTCGGCAGAGCCCGCTTGACCGGAAATAATTCGATCGAGCAGAAAGTTCCCCTCAAAGGTCTGAAGACAAAACCGCGCCGCGCCGTGATCAACTACTACGATGATGTTCTGGCCTCGCCCAACTAACCTCCAGCGAACGCAAAAAAGGGGAGCATGAAATCTGCTCCCCTTTGTATTTATGATCCTGCCCTTTCTACTTGCTCGATCCAGCCTGCATGCCATCGCCCGACTCGCCGAGTTCGAGAGCAGTCTTCTTGCCTTCGAAACGGACGCCGGTCAGCGTGGTGGTGCCATCCGCATTCCGCTGCAGAACGGCGGCGCTGTTCTGCGCTACGGTGTTCAGGTCAACAACCTTTGCCTGCACTTTTGCGACAACCGTCTTGCCCTTCATGATGCTGACTTCCACGGTGGGGCCGCTGCCTTCCCACTCGAGCTTGTAGTCGCCGGCCTTGAGCTGGGTTCCATTGACTGAGGTTGGATTCTGCAATGTCAAATTGGCTTTGGTACCCGCAAATGCACTGGAGGCCAGCAGTAGTGCCAATCCAATCACCAGACTCTTGGAAACTGTCGCGAACTTCATAGCTGCTCCTTTTTCTTTCCCGAATGAACGTCGGGAAGCGGTTAGGGCGGCCCGGTTCGCGACTAGGCGAGAAAACACTTGTGTTCCCCCACAAATCGCCTACAATGCTGCCGCCGGGGTTGTGCACGCAAGTTCTGCCATCAAGTCACGAGCTTGCGTTGCCGCGATGGGGGTTTTCTCACCTGGGCCGCCAAACCGAGTTTGAGAGAATCCCCAGACCCCGCAAATATTTCGGATCAATTCGGCCAGTCACTCTTCACCGGCCCTTTTCCCACTCTGATTCATTACGCAATCACCGCATTCGAAGTTCCCCAATTGCGATGTACGTTTCTATTTTCTTGGACGAAGCTCACAGGTTTCCGGTAGCAAGAAACCTCGGCGAAGCGCTCTTTCGCAAGCACATCGGCTGCGTGTTTTGTTCGGCTCGGGGACCTGTCTGCGCATCCTCCCCGTATCATCCGGTGTCACTAGTTGTGTTGTGTGTCGTTCTGCGAATCTGGTGGGACCCTTAATCTGGAGGCGCTTCCACGCGTACAAACAGGTTGGAGCTGCAGCCTAGATCGCAAGAAGATCGACCGCAAGAAAATCCGGTGGGGGATGCCCACCGGAATACCCTTAGCTTCCTTAACGTGAATCAGTCGCCGTCCCCGTGCTGGCGCTCGACCGACCAAATACTCGCCTGATCCTTCTCGAATGGATAAACGTGCACCATCCAGTTGAAGACGACCGGGATAAATTGCCCGCCCGCCGCGTCGCAAGCTGCCTGCGTGTTGATCGATCCTTTCAGGCCGAACTGTGGATTGTGTCCCAGGTAGGCATCTTTTTCTGCGGCAGTGTCATGCTGGCCGGGGCCTTGCAGAAGTTCACGTGCTCGTGCCACTGGGCTACGCTCAGCGGGACGCGCTCGTCGAGTTCACTTTCGGTCAGGCGTTTGGGAGCCGTGTACATCACTCCAATCAGCTTGTAGTCGTCGCCATGCTTTTCGTACAACAGCGAAGTGGGGTGCTCGCCATTGAAATGCCAGAACGCTTCCCGGGCGTAGCCCTTATTGGTGAAGTGGTACATCTTCTGCGGAACGTTTGGCAGGAAGATCTCGAAACCGTCGGCTAGCGCGGCATGGTAGTCGGTGTATTTTGCTGCGGCTTTGCGCGCCTCCTCGACAATCAGTTGGGCGCGGGCGGCGTCGCCCGGCTTGGCCTGGCGCAGCGCAGTCATCTTCATGTGCGGGCCCATGTCCATGTGGCCTTCCATGGAGTTCATCACGTGGGCGCTGGCGTCGCTGTCGCCTTCGCCATCGCCGCTCATCTTCATGCCCTTCATGTTCGACATGTCGTGACCAGACATGTCCATGCCCGGCATAGATTGCTGCGCACCCGACGGCGCGCTGCTCGACGGTGCACTCGGTGTTTGCCCCCAGGCAAAGCTGCAGCACAACATTGCGACGAAAACGATTCCATTACGCATAGAGATTCCCCCCCCACGTTTTATATAACCCTGCCGCAGCCTGGATGTTTCGGCAAGAAATCTCCGGTTACCCTCGATTACACAGGTAATCGCGCGCCTGGGTTCCGGAGGACCGGTTGGCGGCATGGCGCAGTTTCTGGTACACCTGATTTCTTGACCCTGCAAACCGCCATCTTTCTTTTTTTCGCCGGAGCCCTGGGCGGAGCCTTGAATTCGGTGGCAGGCGGCGGTAGCTTCATCGCATTTCCGGCGCTGCTGTTCACGGGCGTACCGCCAATTCCCGCCAACGCAACGAATACGATCGCCCTGTGGACCGCTGCCGCCGCCAGCGGCGGCGCCTATCGCAAGCGTCTGGATGTTCCACGGCGCGTGCTGGTTCCGCTGATCGCGGCAAGTTTGACCGGAGGGCTGGCCGGAGCGTTTCTTCTATTGAAGACCCCGGCTCATACGTTCATGCGCGTGCTGCCGTGGCTTACGCTGGGGGCAACCTTGCTTTTCGCCTTCGGCAAGAAACTGGCAGGCCGCCGCAGATCTGTGATTGAGCACGAGGCGACCGCGCTCGCCCTCGCCGGAGCAACCCTGTTTCAATTAGTGGTCGCCGTCTACGGAGGGTACTTCGGCGGCGGCATGGGCATCGTAATGCTTGCCATGCTGGCCGTCCTGGGCATGACTGACATTCACGCGATGAACGCGCTTAAGACCGTGATGGGGTTTGTGATCAACGGTATCGCCGTGGTCACTTTCGTTGTTGCCGGAGCCGTGTACTGGAAACAAGGAACCGTGATGATCGCCGGCGGAATTTTGGGCGGCTACCTCGGCGCCCACTTTGCGCTGAAGGTGCCCCAGGTCTGGATTCGAATGTTCGTCGTCCTGGTCGGCGCCGGCATGACCCTCTACTTCTTCTGGAAATCGTATTGAAAACCTGGCCACGGATTTGCACGAACCGCCGCAAACACAGAGATGGCTTTGATCCATGACAACCGCGCTTAATCCGTGGCCCAGGCCTACTGCAAGGGTGCTGAGACGTGCTCGTGTACGATGAGCCACTTGCCGTCTTCGTATTCAAGAACTCCCGTCCAACGGAAGTTTCCCATCTCGACCTTTCCCGCCTTGGTGGTCATCTCTTCGTGAACAGTGGCCGTGGCCCACACCAGGTCCCCATGGGGATGGATCGCTAGATCGTCGTTCAAAACGAACTTCGCGCTCTTGTAGCCGGCGAGGACTGTCTTCACGCCTGCCTGGTATTCGTCCCAACTGCCATACTTCAGAGGAGCAATGTCGAAGAAGACATGTGGCCCCGGGGCATAGTACTTGGCGACGTTTGCGGGATCGAGAGTCGACCAGCCGTCCCAGACTTTCTGCAATTGGGCTCGGTCGGGAGCGGGGCCCGCAGCTGTTTTCTTCGTGGTGGACTTCATTTGCCCGAAGCTGAAAAGGCTCAGGGTGAGCAGGCACAGAGTAACGGTAAGAAGGCGCTTCATGGTTGAGGTTCCTCCGGGAATCCGGCGAAATTCTCGCATATTAAGGCGAAAAAATACACAAGGGCCCGTGCCGAGGCTGCCAGGCGAAGGAATCTCCCTCTTAATCCCCAACTCGCAAGCGAAACTACACCATCACCCAACTCCGTGTTTGACGCTTTTCCACAGCACACGCTAAAATAGTGAAGTTTGCCTGTACTCGCCGACCCGTTCTGGGGACGCTTGCATTGGCTCAAGCGCCGCGGCGGAAAACACAGCAAGCACAGGAAATCAGCAAGCCCCTCGGTTGCTCCCGTGTGCGCCCTGGGTAACTGTTAACGGGCTGAATTTCAACGACATTTGACGGAGGCAGACTGTATGTACGCGGTTATCCGCGCCGGTGGCAAGCAGTACCGGGTGGCGCCCGGCGACATAATTCGAGTGGAAAAATTAGGCACCGGCACTGACGGGCAGGTGGAGTTCCCTGTTCTTGTGGTTTCCGGCGAGGCAGGCCAGGTCGGCCCGCAGTCCGATGCGCGCGTCACCGGCCACGTCGTGGAAGAAGGCCGCGGCGCGAAGATTCTCGTGTTTCATTACAAGCGCAAGAAGCAATACAAGAAACTGCGCGGGCACCGGCAGTCCTACACCGCCGTTCGCATCTCGGAGATCGCCTTTGGCGGGCAGAGCTTTAAGGCTCCCGATCTTCCGAAGAAGGCAGCGAAACCCCAGAAGGTGAAAGCCGCTGGCGCCGAGACGCACGAGGCGGAAGCGAAACACGCAAAGGCGTCGGCCAAGAAGAAGGCCGCTCCGAAAAAAGCGGCGAAGAAGTCGCCCGCGAAAAAGAAGTAGCATCGGACGGGCGGTCGCCCGTCCTCACACAGCTTTACTGAGACCTTACAACCGAGAACTGAGAACTGTCACATGGCACATAAAAAAGGGCAAGGCACTTCACGAAACGGCCGCGACTCAAATGCGCAGCGGCTTGGATTCAAGGCATTCGGCGGGCAGGTCGTGCCCGGCGGCACCATCATCGTTCGGCAGCGCGGCACTCGCGTGAAACCAGGACTCAACGTCGGCCGCGGCAAAGACGACACTCTCTTCGCCAAGATCACCGGACGCATCAAGTTCCTGAACAAGGGCTCGATGGGCAGGTTCGTGATGGTCGAACCGATCGAAGTGGAGTAGATCTGGATACTCGGCCGCCCCGGTTCTTTCTACGCGACCGATCCTGGACAAGGGGGCATGTCGCGAGTACACTGCCCCGTTTAAGTGCTTCCAACTTCACACAGTACTTCGAGTGGATTGAAGGCGGCGGGTGTCGCTTGCCTGCTGATCCTTCTTTCCCTTCAACTGGTCTTGTCGGCACGCCGGGAATCCCAGACCTGGGACGAAGCCTGCCACATCTTTGCCGGATACCGTTACTGGACGAGCGCGGATTTCGGAGATAACCCCGAGCATCCGCCGCTGGTCAAGCTGCTGGCAACGCTGCCGCTGCTGCGTCTTCCGCTGAAAGTACCTCCGCATCCTGGCGTGTTTTCCAAGGAAGAAGACTTCCTGACCGCAACCCAGTTTGTGTACTCGAACGATGCGGAGACGATCTTGTTTCGCACCCGCATCACGGCAGCGCTGCTGACTCTGTTGCTGGGAGCGCTGGTGTTTGCCTTTGCGCAAGAGATGTTCGGCAGCATTCCTGCCATGATCGCCCTGGCGCTCCTCGTATTTGAACCAAACATTCTGGCTCATGGCGCCGTCGTTACGACCGATGTCGGCATGTCGTGTTTCCTGCTGGCAACGACCTACGCGTTCTACCGTTATGTGAAGAAGCCATCCGCGGGGAGACTCGTGCTAACCGGTCTGGTGGCAGGATTCGGGCTCGCGGCTAAGCACTCGGCAATTTTGATTTTTCCCATTCTCTTTGTGCTGGCGCTCTGCGAAATAGTGCGGGGCAGCAGCGAGGACGAGGCGGCAGCGGTTCGCGAGGGAAGGGCCAGGCAAGCGCTCCGGTTTCTCGGCGCAATGGCGGTGATCGGCATTATTGCCGTGGCAGTTCTCTGGGCATTCTACGGGTTCCATTTCCAGCCGCGCGCTGGAGTGGACGCCGGGGCACGGGTCACTGAGTACGCGGGAAGACTGAAGAATCAGGCGCAGACGAAGATGATTCTCGCCGCGGCGCGATGGCGTCTGCTGCCCGAATCGTATTTGTATGGCTTAGCTGATGTTGGAGTCACCGCCGAGTTCAGTCATACCTATTTGCTCGGTACCGTCTACCCCCACGGCCGCTGGTTTTATTTTCCTGTCGCGTTCGCGATCAAGTCGACTTTGGGATTGCTTATTTTGCTGGCGCTGGTCCCGCTGGTCTTGGTGCGGTCGAAAATCGAGCGTTGGAGGGAACTCCTGTTTCTCGTCGTTCCCGCGGCGATCTATTTTCTGGTCGCGATGGCTTCGGCCATGAACATTGGGGTTCGCCACATCCTGCCGGTCTACCCCTTTCTTATGATTCTTGCGGGATGGGCCGCATGGAAACTGATTCAACGCCGGCGGCAATGGGCATACGTTGTGGCGATTGTGCTCGCCTGGAACGTAGTATCTTCCGCGCGGACTTTCCCGGCCTATCTCGCCTATTCGAATGAGCTCTGGGGTGGGCCCTCGCAGACTTATAAGTACCTTACCGACTCGAATGCGGACTGGGGACAGCAGCTCAAGGCGACGAGAAAATATCTGGACGGCCGTCAGGTGCGGAACTGCTGGTTTGCATATTTCGCAGCCGTAGTCGTTGATCCGTCTTACTACGGCGTAACCTGCAAACCGCTGACGACCATCGCATCGGTATGGCTCCAGCCATCGCTTGCAGTGCCAGCCAGCATCGATGGTCCGGTACTGATCAGCGCAGGCGTGCTCTCGGGGTACGAATTCGGGCCGGGAGAGATGAATCCATACGACCAGTTCCAGAGGATTCAGCCCGCGGCCGTGATCGAGGATGGCTTGTTCGTATACGACGGGCATTTTGAAATCCCGCTTGCCTCCGCCCTGAACCACGTCACGCGGGCGCAATTGGCGGCGCAAGCGGATCACCTGCAGGATGCACTCGCAGAAGCTGAAGCGGCGGTGACACTCGCCCCGAGATCCGTGCAAGCGCAGGCTGAACTTGGGGATATCCTGCAGCGCCTGAAACGACCCGAAGAAGCGCGCCGAGCCTTCCGGAAGGCGCTAGACGCGGCGCAGACCGTGCGCCCGGAGTTTCAAACCGGCTGGGTGCCCGGACTCCAGAAAGCCGCGCTGGAAGGCCATTAGCGAACGCCGTTAGACATTCCCACCAGTCTTCCCTGATGATAGACCGATAGGACGCGCATGTTTATTGATGAGGCAAAAATCAAAGTAAAGGCCGGTGACGGCGGAAACGGCTGCATGGCCTTCCGGCGCGAGAAGTTTGTCCCGCGTGGCGGGCCCTCGGGTGGCGACGGCGGCAAGGGCGGCGACGTGGTCATGGAGTCGAGCGAGCGGCACAACACCCTCGTGCATTTCCGGTTCAATCCTGAACACCAGGCCGAACGCGGCCGCCACGGCGAAGGCTCGAACAAAACCGGGCGCGATGGCGGAGATGTGGTTCTGAAGGTTCCGGTCGGCACCATCGTCTATGACGACGAGACCGGGGACAAGGTTTTCGAGTTCACGCAGCCTGACCAGAGCTTTGCGATTGCCCGCGGAGGCCGCGGCGGGCGCGGCAACGCGCGCTTTGCCACTTCGGTGCACCAGGCTCCGCGAGAGCACGAACCCGGACGCCCCGGCGAGGAACACACCTACCGCCTCGAACTGAAGCTCCTGGCTGATGTGGGGCTGGTGGGATATCCGAACGTGGGCAAGTCCACCCTGATTTCGCGTATTTCTGCCGCGCGGCCCAAGATTGCCGATTATCCCTTCACCACACTCGAACCCAATCTGGGAGTGGTCGCGGTAGGCGACGCGAAGAGCGAAGTCAGCTTCGTCGTGGCGGACATTCCCGGGCTCATCGAGGGCGCACACACCGGCGCCGGGCTGGGCACGCAGTTCCTGCGGCACATTGAGCGCACGCGGCTGCTCGTGCACCTGGTGGATGTGTCGGACTCGAGCGGGCGGCCCGATGTAACCAAGGATGTCGAGGTAATCCTGGGCGAACTCGGAAGCTTCGGCGCGCATCTCGAAGAAAAACCGACGATCATGGTGGCGTCGAAGATCGACGTCGTGAACAAAAACAAGCTCGCCGCTCTGAAACGATACTGCCAAAAAAACAAGCTTAAACTCTATGAAATTTCCGCCGTCACTGGCAAGGGAATCGAACAACTGAAATATGCGATGGCCGGGGAAGTTCAGGAATTGCGCGAGAAGGATCTACAGTCCTCATCTCGAAGTGAATCGTAGCAGTCGTTGTCCCGATGGACTAACGCGCCTGGAAAGGCAAGCTGGGCGCCTTCCGCAGAGGATGTGGAACTAAGCAGGATCGCAGCACTGCTGAGCAATTTCCGCAATCAAAAAGGCGGCCCCCGATGGGCCGCCCTTTCATTTTTCCCGTTCCACACCTGCGTTGCCTTCCGCCTACGCCCTTGGCAGCGGTCCGTGCTGAAAGTGGTACTGCAGAATCCGCGCGGCCAGCGCGGGACTCAACGCCTTCCCATTCGGCTCCACCGTGCGCACCACTTCTCCACGGCACACCACCTCCGTCGACGAGAGCCCGGCAATTTCCGCCGGTAGAACAAGGTTGATTTCCAGTTGAACGCTGGGTTGCAGCGATTCGTCGGCCTGGAAAAGCATTCCAGACCGGCTAATGTTTTCCGTTTTCCCTTCATGCCACTGGTTCTCGCCCAGCCGGCGATAACGCAGAGGCAGGTGAAGCTGGAATCTTTGTGCGCGCGAGGGCGGAATTTCTCTCGGCTGCGCGGCGCGGTTTGGTTCGGCAGACTGCGTTCGCATGTCGACCTCCGGGGGAGTTGGAGTTGCATCCAGCACTTCGCGCACTTTGCTTCTCAGGTCGCGAAGGTTAAATGGCTTCTGGAGCAGGCGAATGCCCGCATCCAGCATGCCGTTGTGTCCGATTACATTTTCTGTGTAACCGGACATGTAGAGAATTTTCACATTGGGGCGAATCTCGGCAATACGCTGCGCCAATTCACGCCCGTTCATGCCCGGCATGATCACGTCGGTAAGCAGCAGGTGGATGACCGCCTCATGGGCCACCGCGATCTGCATGGCTACGGCGCCGTCCGCGGCTTCAATCACCTTGTAGCCCTGTTTCTCGAGGTACTGGCGCGCAAGGTAACGCAGGTTGGCTTCATCTTCCACCAGCAGAATCGTTTCCGTGCCCGGTTCCACTTTGCGGGCTTCAGTGGGTGCGGCAATATGCACGGCAGTTTCCCCGGTCGAAGCGACCCGCGGCAAATAGATCTTGAACGTTGTGCCCCGGCCCACTTCGCTGTTGACCCAGATGTATCCCCCACTCTGCTTCACGATGCCGTAGACCGTCGACAGGCCTAGCCCCGTTCCCTTCGTTCCTTTGGTGGTGAAGAATGGCTCGAAGATGTGCGACTGGGTATCCGAATCCATGCCCGCACCGGTATCGCTGATGGCGACCATGACATAGTCGCCTGACCGTGAAGCCGCGTGAAGGCGAGCGTGGTCTTCGTCGAGCGTTACATTCGTGGTCTCGATGGTGAGCTTGCCGCCCGAAGGCATGGCGTCGCGCGCGTTGACCGCCAGGTTCATGATGACCTGCTCGATCTGTCCGGCATCGGCCCGCACCGGCCAGAGCCCCTCGCCCGGAACCATGACCAGGTCAATGTCCTCGCCGATCATGCGCGTCAGCATTTTGATGTTCTCGGTGGCGACATCGTTGAGGTTGACGATCCGCGGGGCGAGCATCTGCTTGCGGCTGAAGGCCAGAAGTTGCCGCGTTAGCGATGAAGCCCGCTCCGCGGCGCTGGCTATCTCCTGCGCGGGCCCGCGCAGCCTGGGCTCGTCGCCGAGCCTTTCGAGCAGAAACTCCGAGTAGCCTGAAATCACCATCAGCAGGTTGTTGAAGTCATGCGCAATGCCTCCGGCCAACCGTCCCACGGCTTCCATCTTTTGCGACTGGCGAAGTTGTTGTTCCAGGGCGCGGCGCTCGGTCACGTCCTCGGCGAACAGCTCGAATACAACCCCGCCTTCTCCACCGTTTGTAACCGCGCGGCCGGAGACGCGGACCACCGTCGTGGTCCCGTTTTTTCGCTTCCACTCCGCTGTCAGTCCCTTGAACGGCGATGAGGCTCGAAAAAAGTCGGCCAGATCAAACCATTGTTCGGTTTCGGCATAGAGGCTGTAGATGTGCTCCCCGATCAGTTCCGCACCCGAGCTGTAGCCCAGCATTTCCAGGAACGCGGGATTCGCGTCCAGAATCTTGCCCGTCGAATCACAGCGGCAAATTCCATAGGGAGCATTCGTCACCAGCGAGCGGAAGTTCAGTTCCGAACACCGCAAGTTCTCTTGCGAGGCTCGCAGTGCCGCGTTCAGCCAGCAGATCAACATCGCAACGAAGAAAAAGAGCGAGAGCCGGAGGATCGCCGAACGGGTCTGTGCCGCGTTATGCGGTCCGGCCAGCGAAAAATACGCGCCCACCGTGAGGGCAAATGCCGTGGCGACCACCCCCGGCTTCCAGCCCCCGTACCACGCGCTCACCATGACGGCCACGCCAAACAGGGCCAGGCGGCTTTCTGACACGTCTGCCAGCAGCACCGTGGGAATCAGAGCCAGGGCCGTACTGAGAACAGCCACTCCATAACGCAGAATGGGCGCGCGAGCCGGCGGGATGCGGAGTAGGGGGAGGGTTACTCGCATGTAACCCATGCTAGTTCCAAAACGGGAAACAGGATAGTTACAGGAGTTCATTTCGGTTTGGCGAACTGCGCACCTCGGGCGCGCCATTGGCCTGCCGGTCACGGTCCGGTTGGACAACGGGGAATCTGGACTTGCATCTGGGGCCGTGAATCAAGACACTAGGCGGGCGGAATCTACCAACCATCGAATCAAGAGCGTCAGACTATGAATATCGGACTCTTTGGCGGAACCTTCGATCCCGTCCACCGCGGGCATATGGCTCTGGCGCGGGCGGCGCTGGAGCAGTACAAGCTCCATCGCATTCACTTTGTCCCCGCTAACGTTCCACCGCACAAGCAGCGGCAGCCGCTCTCGCCGTTCGTGCACCGTTTTGCCATGCTCGCTCTGGCTACCGCCGAGGAGAAGTCTTTCGTGCCATCTCTGCTCGAGGCGCCAGAGGAAGGAGTGGTGCAGATTCGCAAAGATAAAGACAAAGACCGCGACCCCAAGCCGAATTACACCATCGCCACGGTTCGCCGCCTGAAGCAATCCTTCAAGGCCAGCGATCGACTCTTTCTGCTGATCGGCGCAGACGCCTTCGCCGATATCGCGAAATGGCACCAGTCGGAAACGCTATTTCGCGAGTGTGAATTCGTGGTGGCCAGCCGTCCCGGGTATTCTTTGGCCGACGTTGCCAACGCCCTGCCGGAAAGACTTCGTCCACGGCCGGAGGTGACCCGCCCGTTTCACAAGCAGCCCGCCACGGGCGATCTGGTTCTGCCCGGAGCAATGGTTCACCTGCTAGGAGACTTGCATCAGCCGGCCTCGGCGACGGCGATCCGCGCAGCAGCGGCCGCTGGCAAGCCACTGGGACGGTTTGTGGATGCTGCCGTCGGCGAATACATCAGGAAGATGGGGCTCTACAAATAGCGATCGGCCTTGGACTCGCGAAAATCTCAGAACCCAGTATGATGGTAGGGAAGATATTCTTACCGGCAAAAACAATGTTTTACAGCGAATTCGGGCAGGCGTCCCAAACCGCCAACCACTTGGAGATCCCATGGCTCAGAATCACTACGTGACGAAAGCGAAACGTCGAAACAAAAACAGCAAGCGCAAGGACCCTTCCGCCGCCACCATGGCAAAGTTGCGCAAGCTCGCTGCGGCAGATACGAAAAATGCCGGCAAGTGAGCTCGGTTACAATGAGCTCGCGACCACCCAACGAACGCTACGGGATCGAATGAGAAAGAACGAACTCAAAAAACAAGTGGAAGCCGCCATACAGGCCTGCCTTGAGAAGAAGGCCGAGGAACTCACCATCCTTGAAATGGAAAAAGGGTCGGGAGCCTTTACCGATTACTTCGTGCTTTGCAGCGGGACGAACCCGCGGCAAGTGCAGGCCATCGCCGACGAAGTGGAATTGCGCCTGAAAGCTGCAGGTCTGCGCCCTACGCACGTCGAGGGATACAACCAGGCCGAGTGGGTGCTGGTCGATTACGTTGATTTTGTCGTCCACGTCTTCTCTGAGAAGGCGCGCAAGTTCTACGATTTGGAGCGGCTGTGGAAATCGGCGACGCGCCTGGAGCCTGCTGATCTGAAATCTGCGCCCAAGAAGCGCAAGGTCGCAGCCAGGCCAGCCCCGCTTAAAAAGAAGAAGAGAAAAACAGCGTAGATTTTTGTAGCGCCGCCGTCTCGGCGGCCGTCGTGCGGGCGTTCCGGCCTTCCGGTGCAGGGACAAGAGTGTAAAGTTGGCAAGCTCAGTTAGTGGTCCCGGCGACAATCGGCTCGATCGCACCGGTTCGTAGCCCTGGCAGGCTGCGGAAAATTCTGGATTTCGTCCGCATTTTGGAAAGGCGCATTTCGTCCGCGTTTTTGATAGGGCGCATTTCGTCCGCGTTTTGATAGGGCGCGGCTTATAGCCGCGCCGGAAATGCCGCAAAATCAGGGCGGCTTTAGCCGCTGGGGTTCGCTGGGCCAGCAAATGAGTTTTCCGCTAGGTTTTCCATGACGTCGAAGCCACAACCAACCTGGGGATCCCAGTACCGCCTCGTTGCCTCCGAGAAATGGAAAGCCAAGTCGGCGGCGATGGGCCAACCTGCCACCGATGCGCTCGTCGCCTACGCGAACCCAGCGCCAGGAATGCAAGTGGTGGACCTGGCCAGCGGCACCGGGGAGCCGGCAATCAGCATGGCTCTTCGGGTGGGACCGCACGGGCACGTCACCGCGCTCGATTTGAGTGCCGATCTGCTGGAAATAGCGCGGCAGCGCGCACAAGCTCGCGGACTCGAGAATTTCACAGCTCAGCAAGCGGACGCTCACAGCCTGCCTTTCCCAGACAACAGCTTCGATCTTGCCACCTCCCGCTTCGGCGTTATGTTCTTCAGCGATCCAGTCTTGGCTCTGCGCGAACTCCGCCGCTCGATGCGTCCCGGCGCTCGAGCGTGCTTTCTTGCCTGGGGATCGTTCGACCAGCCCTACTGGCAGTCCACGATGGGCGTGGTGCACCGGCGCGTTGGTGAGCCTTTGCTGCAACCAGGCGGACCTGACCCCTTTCGATATGCCGCACCTGGCTCACTGTCGGCAGTTCTGCGAAGCGCGGGATTCCGAGACGTGGAGGAAGAGAACAAAACCGTCCCCTGGATTTGGCCAGGCACGGTCGAAGAAGTTTGGGAGTACGCACAGTCCGTTTCCGTTCCTTTTCGTCCCATGCTCGAGCGCGTGCCGGCCGACCAGTGGCCGCAACTCCACGCCGAGGTCCACGAGGCGGTGCGCCGGTATTCCGATGGAGAAAAGGTCGCATTCGGGGCGTCCGTCGTACTGGCCTCGGGGAAGAAATAAGGTTCGCCGTGAAAATCAAGATTGCGTGGATCGGAAAGACCAAAGAACCGGCGATCGCGACGCTCACCGAGGAGTATCTCAAGCGGATTTCGCGCTACGCCCCAGTCGAAGGCCTTACCCTGCGCGACGAGAAAGCCCTGCTCGAAACCTGCAGTCGAGGATCGAAGGGCGCCGCAAAATCCACGCTGGTGTTGATGGATTCCCGCGGCAAGGAATTTTCCTCCGAGCAGTTCGCCCGGTTCCTAAGCGATTATCAGGACCGCAATCCCTTGCCCCTGGTGTTCGCAGTCGGCGGAGCCGATGGCTTCAGCGATCAGGCCAGAGCCGGAGCGCAGCACGTCATTTCGCTCGGAAAGATGACTCTGGCCCATGAACTGGCGCGCGTGGTTTTGCTGGAGCAACTGTATCGCGCCTTCACAATCATGAAAGGTCACCCGTATCACTCGGGACACTAGCCCTCTCGCGCCATCATTTCTTCGGCGCGGGTCCCGCTGTGCCCAACACTACTTTCATGATCTCGACAGCTAAGTCTCCGGAGCTCACATCTTGCATGTTGGTCAGCACGACGACTCCCGCTCGCTTGTCCGGAGCAATGTAGAACGCTGTGCTCGTGCCTTGTTGTCCGCCGGTATGGCCGACGATTGTGACACCGTCTGCATCAGCAACGCCCCATCCCAGACCATACGTGTCCTTCGATCCGTCGGAGGGCTTCAGGGGAGTCCACATCAGGTCGCGAGTGGATCGCTTGATCAGCTTGTCGTTCAAGATGGCGACTTCGAATCGCGCCATATCTTCCGCCGACGACAACCACCCGCCTCCCGGAATCTTGTAACTGGAATCGAGGAAGTCCGCGTTCTGCACCGTGCCCGTGTCTGTCTTTCGATAGAAGCGTGTGCGGTAGGGAACGATGGCGAAGCGATCGTCCTTCTGCGTGTGCTCCATGCCCGCCGGGACCAGAACATTCTGCTGCACAAAGTCCACATACTTCGTTCCCGATACGCCTTCCATAACACAGCCAACCACCGTGTAGCCTTGAGTCGAATAGTGGAAATGCGTGCCCGGCTGCGCGACCAGAGGATCGTTCTTGAAGAAATCGAGTCCAGCCTGGATGGGGTTGTCAAAATGCTTCGTGTTGTTGCCTTCCAGATCGTCCGGCGATCCCTCCTTGTAGTGGCGGATGCCGCCCAGATGCCCCATCACCTGCCGCGTCGTGATGGGCCACGGTTTCTGCGGAAATGCCGGACAGTACTTCTGCACCTGCGCGTCAAGGTCGAGTTGACCGCGCTCCCAGAGTTGCATCGCCCCGACGGCGGTTAGAGGCTTTGAAATCGATCCCAGGCGGTAGAGCGTGTGCTCGCTCGCAGGCGCGTTGTTTTCCACATCGGCGAAGCCGAAACCAGACCCGAAGTCGTACTCGCCATTCTCGACCACTCCCACGGACACACCTGGCACGTGCGTCTCAGACATAAACTTAGAGACAGCCGCCTCGATCTGCGCGCGCTTTGCAGCCGAGAGTTCGTGGTCCTGAGCCCCGGCAAGTGTTGCGCACGCTGCGCACACCACGAAGACTGCCACTGCAACACGAATGCTTGCCGTCCGCTTAATCCAGTTCCCGTTCCAAGTCATGCGTTCCCTTCCAGAGATGGAGGCTATTCTAGACTCACCTGGAGACACAACGACACCCGGCGGCACGACATTCCGCCTGGGTTTAGCGATTCCCTTATTGCGTAACGGTGGCTTGGTAGCTCACTGCCTGCCAGTGTCCGGCACGCCGCACCCAGACACGCGTATAGCGGTAAGGACCGCTAAAGTCTTCTCCAAGCTGGTGGCCCTTCACGTCGGCCCGCGCAGTGACCACGGCGGTGTCGCCGTACACTCGCACCACCATGTCGCTCACATTGATCGTGTCATAGCGCAATTGGCCGCTCTTGCGAGCCGTGACCGAATCCTGCTTCGTCGTCACCTGGCCCAGCGGAGTGATTGCGACATAGTCCTCCGCGAGGCTCCGCTGCGTGAAGTCGGGGTCTCGGTGAAGGCTGGCTTCCTTGGCTTGCCGCTCCATATCCACAATTTCCCGGATCGTGGCCTGGTCCCCGGAATCGAGAGACGTCCTGGGATGCACCGCGACGTGCTGCGCCGCAAACGACGGCACGGCCAGAAGCGTGGCCCACAATAACATTGCACACGTGTTGAGCACGATGAGACCTCCGCGGTTTGCGAGGGGACAGAGATCCGCCTGACCGAGCTACGCAACCTAGGATGCAAGAGTTCCGTGGAAAAGTTCGCTACCGGTAAAGATTCCCCCGAGCCGTTAATAACAGCATGCCACAATCCTCCAAACAATATCACCCGCTCAGCCGGACACGCCCGCGTCCCGACCCTGGGTTGAGGTGAAACCTCGAAACATCTGTCTGTAACAAAGACTGCCGCGGGCGTGTCTTTGTTACAGTTTTTTTCTGGCTTCGCTTGCACTCGCTGTCTCACTTTGAATCACCAGCGCAGTCCGCAGGCGACTCCGCGCTCCGCTTCTAGTAGAATCAAGCGTCCGCTTCCGGCATGGCTGATATCCGTCGTGGTCTCATCATCGTGAACACCGGGCCGGGTAAAGGCAAGACCACGGCCGCCATGGGGACGGCTCTGCGCGCTGTCGGCCAGGGTATGCGGGTGTTGATGCTGCAATTCCTGAAAGGCTCGTGGCATTATGGCGAGCTCGATGCCGTCCAGGCCTTCGGTGACAAGTTCATCATGAAGCAGATGGGACGGGGCTTCGTAAAAGTTGGAGCAGAAAAACCTGACCCGGAAGACGTCCGGATGGTCGAGGAAGCCTGGGCTGAGGCCGACAAGGCAATCCAATCGGGCGAGTGGGACCTGGTCATTCTTGACGAGATCAACTATGCCGTCAGTTACGGCATGCTCGATCCGGCCAAGGTTGTCGCGAGCCTGAAGAAGAAGCCGGAGATGGTGCACATCATCTTGACGGGCAGGAACGCGCACCCCACAATTGTCGAGGCCGCCGACACGGTAACCGAGATGCGCCAGGTCAAGCACGCCTACGAAAAGGGCGTAATGGCGCAGAGAGGAATCGAATACTGAATTGAGTCATCGAGAGATTTAGTGATTGAGCCATTGAATCGGCATTGTCGCTAGGTTCCCAATCTCTCAATGACTAAGTCTCTCAATCGCTAAATCGACTATGGCTTGGTTTAAACGCGAAACCGGCGAACTCGACACATCAGGCGCGAAGACCGTCCGCACCGAAGGGTTGTGGGTGAAGTGTGAAGGCTGCCGGCAGATCATCTGGAAGAAAGACCTCGAAGATAACCTGAACGTCTGCCCCAAATGCGATAAACACTTCCGGATTGACGCCCGCACCCGCTTGGCGCAACTGCTCGACAACAATGACTACGAAACTTTCGACGGGAACATCGCTTCCACCGATCCTCTGAAGTTCGTTGACCTGAAGCCTTATTCCTCCCGGCTCAGGCAGGCGCAGCAGGATACCGGCCTGCTGGATGCAGTGATCAACGCTTACGGCAAGCTGGAGGGGCGCCCCGTCATCGCCAGCGTGATGGAATATTCCTTCATTGGCGGCAGCATGGGCGCGGTGGTGGGCGAGGCGATTACTCGCGCGGTCGAGCGTTCGGCTGATACGCGCGTCCCGCTGATAATCGTCTCGGCGTCGGGCGGTGCCCGCATGATGGAAGGCGTGATCAGCCTGATGCAACTCGCAAAGATTTCGGCGGCTCTGGCCAAACTCGACCAGGCCAAAGTCCCCTACATCTCTTTGCTGACCGATCCGACAACCGGCGGGGTGACCGCCTCGTTCGCCATGCTCGGTGATTTGAACATCGCAGAACCCGGAGCCCTCATCGGCTTTGCCGGGCCCCGCGTGATCGAGCAGACGATCCGGCAAAAACTTCCCCCCGGCTTCCAGCGCAGCGAGTTCCTCCTGCAGCACGGAATGCTCGATGCCGTCGTTCCCCGCAAACAGCTCAAACCCTACATCGCCCGCGCCCTGGATTTCATGGCAGCGTAGGTGGCTCTTGGCTCTTGGCTCTTGGCTTTTGGCTTGCACCCGTGTAGTTCCTGCACTCTCTCAGCCCGCGAATCGCTGGTCGGACTTGGTAAGCTAGAAGCCAAGCCAAGAGCCAAAGGCCAAAAGCCAAGAGCCGCCTTCATGTCCTATGAAAACGCAGTCGCGAGCATGTTTGCGCTTGGGCACGAGCTCGCGCATCTGCCCTCGCACAAATTCGACTTGGCGCACATGCGAGTGCTGCTGGAGGCCATGCAGCATCCCGAGCAGGCTTTCCCCAGTGTTCTGATCGCAGGAACCAACGGAAAGGGCTCGACTGCGGCGACGCTCGCCGCCATCCTGCGGGCTTCTGGACTCAAGACTGGACTCTACACCTCGCCGCATCTGGTGCGGCTCAACGAGCGCATTCGCGTGAACGGAGACGAGATCAGCAACAACGATTTCGCCGCGATGCATGCCGAAGTCGATGGCATCGCCGAGCAACTGGTCAGGCAGGGGAAACTGCCGTGGCATCCCAGCTTTTTCGAAATGATGACCGCGATTGCGTTTGCCCATTTCGCTCGGCAGCAGGTCGAGATTGCCGTACTCGAAGTTGGCATGGGAGGCCGCCTCGATGCCACCAATGTCGTCGAGCCGCTGGTCAGCGTCATCGCCGATATCTCCCTCGACCACCAGAAATTCCTGGGCGACACGGTCGGTCAGATCGCTCGAGAGAAGGTCGGGATCATTCGGCCCGGGGGAGTGGTCGTCACGCTCCCGCAGCAACCTGAGGCCAACGACGTGATCGGCAATACGATCCTCCAACTCGGAGCGCGAGGGGTGAGCGCAGTTCAGTTTGTGCCTCCGGTTTCGCCGGGGAGTTCCGACTACCGAGTACCGGGCACCGGGAAAAACCCCGCGGCAGCGTACCGCTACCCGCTCCAAATCATGGGGAAACAAATTCTTGTCGAGACGCCGCTGGGGGGCCGGCACCAGCTTCGCAATATTGCTCTGGCCGTGGCGACGGCGGAGGAGTTGCACCAACAAGGCCTCACCCGCATCACGCCTGACTCCATCGAGCGTGGAATTCGCGAGACGCGCTGGCCCGGCCGCTTTCAGGTGATCGCCGCCCGCCCGGGCTGGCCCGAGATCGTGCTCGATGTTGCCCATAATCCTGCGGGTGCGTGGGCCCTTCGCTCCGCCCTTTCGGAGCGCTATGACAACCGTCCGCTGATTTTCGTTTTCGGGGCCATGCGCGACAAGGCAATCTCAGAGATGACCGAGATCTTGTTTCCCCTGGCCGAGCGCGTCATCGCCACGCGGCCACAGAATCCAAGGTCCGCGTCGCCAGAAGAGATTCACCAAGCTGGCAGCCGCACCGGTGCCGACATTGAGGCAGTCGCGGAAGTTTCGGCGGCTTTGGAGTGCGCTCGCCAGGCCGCGACACCTCAAGCCCTCATCGTCGTGACGGGTTCGATCTATCTGGTCGGGGAAGCGATGCGCCATCTCGAAGTGAAGGCCTAGGGGGTAAGCGACCCAGCGTACTCGCCCGGCGGTTTTCCCCTAGAATGGAAGTGTGCAGGAAGTGAATTCATCCGTCGAGCAAGCAGAAAGCGCGCCGAAAAGCAGTGCGCCAGGCCCACGCCCAGTCGCGCCTCCGCGGAGGAGTCCTCACGCGATTCCTGGTTTGCGGCATGGCTGGCTCAGCGCATTGCGTTCTTATTTGATACTCGATCCGCTGATCTGGCTCTATACGTTCGTTATGGGCGTATTGGCCCTGCCGGGCGGAATGTTCGACCGCACCGGGCGCCGCCTGCACTGGTTTTCCTATGCATGGTCGTGGCTGATCATGAAGACGATCTTCTCGCCCGTGAGAGTCACCGGCCTCGACAAGATCGACACTTCCAAGCCTCACGTCTACGCCGCGAATCACGCATCGGCCCTCGATATCCCCGTGCTCTTCGTAAATCTGCCGTTCCGGTTCCGCATTGCGTTCAAGAAGGAGCTGCTCTCATATCCCGTAGTCGGATGGCAACTGAAACGCTCGGGGCAAGTCTGCATTGATCAGCAAAACCCCTCTCACTCCATCAGCAGCATCCGAGCGGCACTGAAAGGCCTGAAGGAAGGCCTGCCGCTGGTCATTTTCCCGGAGGGCGGACGCACACCCGATGGCGAGATCAAACCGTTCCTGCAGGGCGCATTTTTTCTGGCCATTAAAGCGCAGGTGGATATCGTTCCCGTCGTTCTGGTCGGCACCTACGAACTGTTGCCGATGAACACCTATCACATCAAATGTCGCCCGCTGGAGATGCGCGTGGGCAGGCCCATCTCCACTACCGGGCTGACCATGCGCGACCTGGAAGCGGTATCCAACAGGGTCAAGGCTGCGATGGACGATTTGTACTACCAGTCTTGAGCCGATCCCTGCGGAAATCCCGTCAGGCTACTTTCTTCGTTTCATCGCATAGCTGTTGATAGTGTTCCCGCCCGCGCTCGTATCCGCGGGTAAAGGCTTCTTCAAGTTCCTCTCCTGGATACTGGCGCTGAACATCTTCCAGAGCGGCATCCATTTCCGCCGACACTTGGTCAAATTCCATGCATCGCGTCCTCGCATGCAACGCTGACTCGAACCCCATGCGATAAAATCGCTCGTCTTCGCTGAACCTTCTGCCGGAAGTTGCATAGTGATTCTGTTCCGCGCTGCGCAACCCGACCCACCACTGCTCGCGCGCCGCATCCACCGACTCAGCCCCTGCTCGTGCCAGCAAGTTTCGAAGGAGTGAAGCCGTATGCTCGTCGTCTGCCATCGCCACAACTACGCTCCGGCCCTTCCGCAGGGCGTCTTCATAGACGAAGATCTCATCTTCGGGAAGCCCCTGGTAACCCGACTCTTCCGCTTTGTGTCCTGCGCTCGCTCCGATCGTCGCTCCTGCGGCCCCTAGAATCGCAGCCCCAAGCAACCCCAGGGCCGTAACCGGCCCAAGTCCTGGCACAAGGGCCATCAGCACCGCACCGCCTGCGAATCCCACTCCTCCGCCTGCGAGGGCGCCCATCGCTCTTCCCATGCCGGGCGCTTCGGCATCGTCCACCGGAACCGACTGCATTTCCTTGTGCACCTGATCTACCGTTCCGGGAGTCAGAAGGGTAATCTTTTCGCTTGCCACGCCCGCCCTGCGGGCTTCATCGACGGCGCGCTCTGCTTCGGACCGCGTTTTGAATACTCCGGTAATCGCTTCCATAGGTCACTCCGCTCGTCCTCTCTTTTCGATTTTAAGAAACTCGTGGCCCAAACCTTACCGCGTGGCTCGGTGGATTCGTTTGCTGCACACACGACGGCCCCTGCCACCGGAAACACCTGTCTGATGCGAGAATCGCCCGGCAAGGTACTCAAAAAAATACGGGGTCTCTATTTTTCCGACCCGTAACCTTTTTCGTCGCCGAGGCGTTTACTCTATGGAAGGTCAAACCGCGGAGAATTCGTTGAAGGCTCTGAAGAAAGAAGCGGACGAGCGGCTTCTCATTGAAGCTGCGCAGAGGGATCCCGCCCGCTTTGCCGACCTTTATGAAGTCAACTTCGAACGTGTGTACGCCTACGTCGTAAAGCGCGTGCGCGACCGCGCCGAAACCGAGGACGTAACCGCCGAGGTCTTCCATCAGGCGCTGGCGAACCTGAAGCGATTTGAGTGGCGCGGCATTCCCTTTGCCGCGTGGCTGTTTCGCATCGCGGCCAACCTGATCTCCGACCGGTGGCAGCGCTCGGGGCGCGAAGTCGCAGATGAGGCTGAAATCGAATCCGCGCAGAGCGAACCCGGCAAGATCAGTCCGGCGGAAATAGAAGCGGTCGAGCGGCGGGCCACGTTGTTTCGTCTTGTGGAGACACTGCCCGCCGAACAGCGGCGCGTGGTTGTGCTGCGGTTTGTCGAAGAGAAAAGTATCCGGGAAGTGGCGCGGGAGATCAGCAAGACCGAGGGTGCAGTGAAACAGTTACAGTTCCGCGCGCTCAGCAGTTTGCGCGCGCGCATGGAGGGTGCCGATGCCTAAGCGCTCTCTGAATCCGGGAAGTGGCGACCAGAACAAGCTCGACCTGAAAAAGACTGAGCAGTTGAATAAGGCCGTGGACGCGATGCTGGCGCGGACCGACGGCAAGCCTCCGAAGTCAGGAGCTGAGATCGAGCCACTGGTGCGCATCGCGGCGGAATTGCGCAATCTGCCGAACGCGCGTTTCAAGGCACGATTGAAGTCCGAATTCGAAGGGAGAAAACCTATGTCCACCGTTGCCGAACCCGTTGCTGCCGTTCACATGTCTGCGTCACCAAGATTGGCGTATCGAGATCCCGCCAAGGCGATTGAGTTCTACACTCGCGCTTTGGGAGCGAAAGAAACGTTCCGATTCGAGGTTGGCGGACAAATCCCTCACGCCGAGATCATGATCGGCGACTCCACGATCGATGTCGCGGGCGAGTGGCCCGAGGGCGGCCGCTTCAGCGCTGAAACCCTGGGATCCTCCCCGGTTTCCATGACGATCCAGGTCCAGGATGTGGACGCATTTGCGGAACATGCTGTGGCCGCCGGGATGACGCTCGTTCGCGAACCCAAAGACCAGTTCTACGGACACCGCGATGCGCTCCTGCAGGATCCCTTCGGCTATTCGTGGGCCGTGTTTACTGTGAAAGAGGAGATGTCCGTCGAAGAAATGCATCGCCGCATGGGCGGCCCGACTCGTGGACCCGAGGGCGGAGCGCAGCCGAAGAACGCCGATGTAAGAAAAGGCGTCGACCCGATTCCTCGCGGGTTCCGAATGGTGACGCCGTATCTGGTCGCAGAGAACGGCCATGCCCTGCTGGACTTCGCCATTCAGGCTTTCGGAGCCGAAGAAACGCTGCGCGCGAATACGCCGAACGGAGTACACGGTGAAGTGCGCATCGGTGATTCCATGCTGATGATGGGCGGCGGCATTCCGGGCCAGAAGTTTCCGGCATCGCTGCATCCCAACGCGCTTCACGTTTACGTGGACGATGCCGATGCTGTCTGCAAGAAAGCTGTGGCTGCCGGCGCAACCTTGATTGGCGAACCTCGCGATCAGGAATACGGCGAGCGCTCCGGCACTGTCAAAGATCAGGCCGGCAACTTCTGGTACATCGCGACCGCGAAGGGCAAGACTCACGTGCCCGACGGCCTGCACAGCGTGAATCCTTATCTTCACCCTCTGCGCGCGGAGCCTGTAATCGGCTTCCTGAAGCGCGCCTTCAACGCCGAGGTAGTCGCGAAGCACGCGTCGCCGGAGGGCGTCGTCCACCACGCGGTCATCCGTGTGGGTGATTCGGTCATCGAGATGGGCGAGTCTCACGACAAGTATGCGCCGATGCCCGCCATGTTCTACCTGTACGTGCCGAACGTGGACGCGGCCTACAAGCTGGCAGTAGCGGCTGGGGGTACGTCGTTCCAGGAACCGGCCGACCAGTTCTACGGCGACCGCAGCGCCGGCGTGAGGGACGCGTTCGGCAACACCTGGTACATTGCGACCCACATCAAAGACGTGGCGATGTAAGGCGGGAAAAGGCACGAGTGTTCCGTACGGAACACTGTGGAAAAGCCGCAAAAACGGGCTCGGCAGGTGCTTGATTCTTATAGGCTTGCCGGGCCTTCCTTTGTTATCAGGGAGTTATCCTGTGGATAAAAGTTGTGATTTTTGTGCCGAAAATAGCTACTAAAGTGGACTTGACAGGTAGAATCGCCCATCGTACGTACAAAAGGAATGTACAGAGCCTGTGGCCCACGCTTTGTCTTACTCACGGGATCACCACGACAGAGGGTGCCCCATCCTTGCGCAGTTTGCAAGGGTGGGTACCACGTACCTATCCCCTTCGATTTTCTGCTCGATAACTTGAGGTCCCTGCCACCCACCCTTTCGCACAAACCGCGAAAGGATGGGGCACCCGCTGCGTGAATAGCGCACACAAAAAAGCAATTTCAGAAGGATGGGCACCCGCCGTTCTTCCTGGGGGCATACAGAAGTTCGAGGTAGGGATTTCTTGACGCTGGGAGCCTGCCGGTCTCAAACACACTCACCGCAACATGCGTGACTGGCATCACTGACATTGAATGGTCCTGACCAAGACAATTGCGCGGTAAACCTCGCCTCCCCGAAGAGCATCCCCCGTCGAATGCGACGCACACTCCCTGAGGCGACAAACGTCAAGCCTAGACAGCTCTCTCGATCCAGACCTCGCCGAAAGGAACCTCATGTCGGACACAGCGATTAGGGGAACGCGAAGTATTCTTTGGCTTGCCCTACTCTCAATATTTCTTGGGTTGGCCCTGCTTCCACCAGCGTGCTTAGGTCAGAACGTCGAGGTTGTGTTCGGACCGAAGCAATACCTGCGAACGGCCGACAGCAACGTCAGCATCTATACCGATAGTTTTAGCGCGGTTCCTGAAAACGGCACGCTGAATATCCAGAACGGGGACGGAAGCGGTCACCACCTTGTGTCGGATGTTCTGATTGAGATCAATGGAGTTCCAATCCCTGACTGGAGCAAGTTGATGCAATCAGGGCACAAATTGGTAGAACCGATTTTGATGAGCGCGGATAATTCGATCCTGGTCATCATTATGGGCAAACCGGGAAGCTATCTCACCATGGAGGCAGAAGAGCAAATAGCACCCGATGCCATCATGGGCTTTGAAAACCTGGGTACCTGGCAGGTTACAGGTGCAGCCCAGCAAGGGTTCGCGGTCACGACCACCACCGACCGAACCCAGGGGCAGGGCGCCTATTCTGTTGCGAACCCGCCGGGAATGGTGAAACTCATCAGCCAGCCGATCGCCTCTTTGGCGCCCGCCTTGACGGGCATAGGGAACATCGGTGCGCTACTCCAGATCGACATTCAACTTCCCGGGGTGAACTCCGGTTCTATTAACGCCCAGGTCAACTCGCCTTCGCGCGGATTGAAAAACGTTTCCCTTGGACAAGTCGACCTCAGCCATTACCGCTGGGGCATTTACAACACAATCAGTTTCGCCATACCCGATGAAGTCAGCACTGCGCTGGGTGGTGCCACCTTCAGTGATCTGACGTTTGAATTCGACCTGAGTTCCCCCGGCGAAACTATCGGTACCTATCTATTCGACAACCTGCGAGTGCATTCCGTCACGCTGGCGCAGTCGCCTACGAGCACGCCGCCTCCACTCGGCTATGGCGGCTCAGTGAACCTCGTCGTCTTCGGAAACGCACCGGTTACTCAAACCTCCAGTCTTGGCCCGACCCAGATTCCCAATGGTTTTCACCTGAAGATGGGCAGCGCTGGGCAGACAACCGTGCAACTGCAACTCGGGTTAGATGGCACTCCGGCACTTACCTGCACATACGGTCCCGACGCCACCGACCCGACCGGCCGCTCCTACATTCTCCAGTCTTGCACCAATGGGTTTGAGGCTGGCGATCTGGTGAACTCCAATTGGGTACAGCTTGGAATCATCGGCGGCGACTCGACCCAGAAAATCCGCGCCCAGCTTGCCATGAATCCCATGGGCGATCTCACTGGGGCAAACCTCCTGCCGCCCATGCCCACGTTCTGGGGCGATGCCGATACATGCATTCCCGTTCCCGTGACCGGCAAAGTGGTGACAACCTCTCCCAGCTGCGCGAATCAGGTGGCTGAGGCCAATCAAATCATGGACGATTATTTGCAGCAGGTGATCAACTCCAACCCGGCCCCTAACTGGATTGTCCCGCCGGTGCCCGAGTTTGCGCTTCCTCAAGGCGATGGCACAGCGAACAGTGATCTCAACCACTCAGCGCTCAGGGCCGAGGATTCGTCCAGCAATCCCATGACCTTCAGCGCCCAAAAATCTCTAAGCAGCGGTGGCAGCTGGGATGTCGGGTGGTATTTCAACGGCACTTTGACACCCGCAGTGGTCGATGGAACCGACGAAAACACAACTCAGTTCAACTCCGCCTTCGACGTTTATGCAGTGCTTTGGGGCCGAAATGTTTCTCTGATGGACGCCTCGGTCACCGCTGAAACCGACAGCGCAGAGACCACGCCCAACTCGATACCCGGCAAGTCCAGCGGCAATGTCCTCCTAACTGTTCTGGGCAGTGAGGTCCCGGGCGGCGGTTCTATCAATCCCAGCCAGGCTTTTACGGTCAATCCTAAATTCAGCAAGGATCTTAATTTACCCTCACTCGACATCTGGATCTTCAGCCTCACCCTTGGCGCAACCGCTAACGGCGCGCTCACGGTCAGCAGTCCTGGCGCGGTGAGCGGTATCAATCTACACGTCGCTCCCAGTGCATCTCTGGGCCTTCACGTCAGCGGCGGAGTCGATATCACCCTCCCGATTGTCCACGTGACGATTGCCAGCGGAACTGTGGATGCCAGGGTCAACTTACTTACGCTGAACACCCCTATGGACGCGAATGCTACCTGGGCGAACCAAACCGAAGGCCCACCCTGCGCAATCAGCACAAACGGGGGTGCGTCGGGGCAAGAGATCTACAGTGGAGGCAGCGGCGGTGTCTATCTGAACGCCACACTCGGAGTCTGCCCCGATCACTGCTATACCGAATCCTACGAAGTGTTCACGTGGCCCTCGATCAAGAGCACTCAAGATAGCCTCTTTAATCCGAATCCGACGCTCAACGCCTCGTTCCGGCTTCCGCCTGGCTTGGCTGCATGCGGAACATGGCAAGGTACATACTCAGGGCAGACGATTGGATGTGCTAAACGCAATTCGTCTGGTTGTTGCATTAAACGGGGCGGGCAAAAAGTAATTTCGGGGTCAGTCACTGGGACGTTTAGTCAGAATGGCTCTAGCGTTTCGGCCAATTTGGATAGATTAGTGGATCTCAGCGGTACGAACACTGACGGAGCTATGAGCCTGGCAACCACGGTACCCGCTTATTGCGGAACAGTTGAAGTTCCGGCAGGGATAATCGGTGCGATTTCTTCTGACGGTTCCACATTCTCCGGTTCTTTCTACGTAAACAGGGGGAGGCAGATTGTAGGTACGTTCTCGCTGCAGCGCACTGCTCCACCGCAACCCTGAGGCCCTGGCATGATCGTCACGAGTCTTCGATCGTTGAGTCTTCGATCCATCGGGTTCGCCGTCGTCGCCGCACTAGCGGCGGCGACGGTGGCCTTCGCGAGCGTCCCTTCTGCAATGAACCCAGGCGACCAATCGCGCTGGTCGCTCGAATTTCGCGTCCGCCTGGAACAACAGTCAGCACCTTCCGTCGAAGTCCGTCTTACGGGCGATTGGGTTTCGACCCTTGTCGCATTGCGACCGGGAGAATACGACACCCAACTTCAGATTACGGACGTACGCTTCAGGGGTGATGACGCGAAGAATACAAACGCAGCATCCCTTGAGGAGTTGCGGATGCGCCTCTCGCGACCGTTCTGGGCCACGTACAGTGCTGACGGTGGATTACGAGCCATCCATTTCTTCCGTGATGTCAGTCCCAGCGATTGCAATCTGCTCCAGATGATCGCTACCGAACTCCAACTTGTTCACTCGAATCCGGAAAGTCCCTCCTGGACGGCGCAGGAACGCGACAGTGCGGGAGAGTATTTGGCGGTCTACGTCATGCCCCAGCCTGACCGCATCCTGAAACGAAAATTGAAATACCTCTACATAGACGGCATGGCCGGGGTCGCTGCCAACAGCGTCCGTGTCGCCATCGACGAGTCAAGCATGACGTTTTCGATGGCTCCCAACGGTGTGGTTCAGGCGGTGGATGGAACCAGCCGCATGCGTATCGAGTTGCCGTCAGGTCAGGCCGACCAACTCGCGACCGTGACCGAGATTCACATCGGCAACCGCCGGTCCGTCCAAGCCCCGGAGTTGATCGGCAGTCTTGCGCGTTCTCTTCCCAACGTGATCAGTTCGGCCATCGTGACGCATAAACCTGATCCCGCAGAAGTGCAGGCCCAAGCTGACAATCGCCTGCTCGAAGGGCACACCACCGAATTGCTACTCGCGGAAGCACTCGCGAAACAGACTGCGGACACTGATCTTTCTGCCCGCCTCGCCGCGCTCTTCCGCCGCCGTCCCGAAGCCGCTTCTGCCGCGGTTGCCCTGTTGGCCAAGAATGGGCCACAACAACGGGTTACGAATGCACTGGCGGATGCCGGTTCCTCCACCGCCCTTGCTGCCCTGGCTACGATCGCACGGAATTCCTCCTTCGACCAGAGCTTGCGTGTGGACGCCATCATCGCGTTCGTCCAGATGCAGCACCCCTCGCTTGAAGCCATGCGTATTCCCGCCGGTCTGATGGCTGACAGCAACGCCGCCATCCAATCCGCAGCCCGCATGATGAGTGGCACCATGGCGCGCGTCGGCCGCCCCGAGTATCCGGCCGATGCGGATGCGATAGATGCCTCTCTCCTTGCTCTCTATCGCGGTGCGCGGGACACTGGCGAAAAGGTCGATGTGCTTCGCGCTCTCGGCAATAGCGCCGGGCCCTCCGTGGTACCGGTGATTGTGGAAGCGCTCGGTGACTCACATGCCTCCGTCCGCGCCGCTGCTGCGCGCGCGCTTCGGCTGGCACCCGGCTCAGACGTCGATCGCCCCCTAGCAAATGTGATGACATCCGACAGTGATCCCGCAGTTCGCGCGGACGCTATCTTCGCCGCTCGTTTTCGCAGACCGCTGCCCGCTCCGCTGGTTGATGCTCTCCTGCATGATGCAATTTCCGACAGCACTGATTACGTTCGCAGCGACGCCGTGGCTGTGCTGCGACAGAATCCAGAGGCGTCGCCAGACATCGCCGAAACACTGGGCCGCATTGCCGATCGCGACACCAGCCCAGGAATCCGCCGCCAAGCCAGTGAAGCTCTGGCGGCCATGCACAAAGCGGCATCGTTGAAGCCGTGACGCGAAGCGACAGGCTATCCCTGTGGAGGGTTCCTCAGAATTTGCGTGAACACGTACGCTGCGCTTCGGCTCGAGAGTTTCTACTGCGTGATGGCTAGCCCTCCGATTGAACCAAACTCCGAGTTGGTCATTACGAGGAACGAGTTGGGCACCAGGGTCATCCCTCCGCTCGAATTGACCTGATAGGCATCCACGCCAACCTGGCATTGGAAGCAGGGAGTCTGTTCGGTGACAATCCAAACAAACGCTCCCTTCGGATCGAAAACCGCCCAGCTGTCGGTGTTGGCAGCTTCCGGGTCGGCGGCCAAGAACGTCAGCGCCCCGTGCTGGTGTTGATTTGATACATGCCGCAACTCGTCCCAAATAGAAAATTCCCGCTGGCCGGAGACGTGAGATTCCACGCGCCGCAACCGGTTCCGAAGGGCGACCCGGAAATAGAAGTCAGCGCGCCAGAGCTCGAGTCCATGCTATAGCCGTAGATACCTGGCGGGTTCGACACGCCGCCGATCGTTTCATAAAGATAGCCGGACGACGGCGCGACCAGCGCGAGACCCGCTCCTGCGCTGACTCCGAAGGGAGAACCGCTCACCGCCGTTATTGCTCCGGTGGTGGTGCCGATCGAGTAGGCGTAAATCCCTGAACCGGTTCCGACATAGAGATACTTGTCGTCTTGCGAGATGGCAATGCGATTGGCCGCAGCCAAGGACAGGTTGCCCGATGTTCCGGCCGCGAACGGTGAACCGGCGATCTCAGTGAGTTGGCCTGTTCCCGCCTGAATATTAAAGGCATACACCGCACCGTCGATACCGTCGTAGGCATAAACGAACTTGCCGAGTTGGTCGACGGCTACCGACTCGAAGGTAACCGAGGCCCGATATGGAGAGGCCGACATTTCGGTGAGATTTCCGTTTTGGCGGTCGATCGTGAACGCGAAAAGACCCGGGTCTCCTGCTTCATAAAAAAATGTGCCGGAAGGGTCGATCGCAGCAGTCAAGGCGCTAGATTGCGTGTTTGGCGAATTCGGAGTGGATTGCGCCATGGTGAGTGTCCCGCTGGAGTTGATCACCGTGGGAGTGGGATTCGCGCCAACAAACTGAACGCCAACCAGGAACTTCGCGGCGCCGGTCTGCCCCGCGCCGCCAACACCAGCGGCATACGAAGCCGTGCTGCCTGTTCCGTCGCCGCCGTTGCCCATACCTGTGCCACCGGATGAGGAATTGGATGAACCGCAGGATGCGAGGAAGAGTGCCATCGCAAACGAAACAAATATTACTGAGGATTTGGAAAAGGACGGGGACACCGGGGAACCTCCAATTCAACCGAATATAGCTTTCGCGTGCGCAGTTTCGATGGCGCAGAAGCAGCGCGGGTTGCCGGACGTGGCGCATTTCCGGGACGTTCTCCCGTCTGCAGGGTAGTTCGTTTGAATGAATGATTGGCGGAGTATCGCCATTCTGCATCGAGGGGCTTGGCAGTCTTCGGCACCGGGCACAAGATTTGAGCGGCCTCTAAAAACCTCTCGCGGGTCCACGTGTCTCTTGACAACGCCGATACGGTTATAGAGGGTGGCCCACCCTTCTTCACTCATGGGATCACCACGACAGAGGGTGCCCCATCCTTGCGCAGTTTGCAAGCGTGGGTACCACGTACCTATCCCCTTCGATTTTCTGCTTGATAACTTGAGGTCCCTGCCACCCACCCTTTCGCACAAACCACGAAAGGATGGGGCACCCGCCACGTGAATAGTGCAAACGATAGAAACAATTTTCAGAAGGATGGGCCACACGCCCATTTTCAATCAACTGAGAGTGTCAGCGTCGTCGAGTGGGACAAGTTACCGGAGGTTCCGGTTATCGTCAACGAGTATGAGCCAACCGGGGTACCGGGATTCTGCGGGGGGCCAGAGCTACCCCCGCCACACGAGACCAGCATCGTTTCACTCGCGAGAATAGCCGCCAGCATGGTTCGCCATAGCACCGCCTTGATCTCCCTGCGCCAGTTGTGGCGTAGGGTCACGTCTACGATTGCCACCGAGAGCCCCACCAGCCAGACCATCAGCCATATCGAGGACCAATGGAGCTGTAGTCGCAATCTGTCATCGCCGCCGTTTTTCCAACCATAGAACGTTAATGACGCCGCAGTGGTCGTCACCGTCACCGTCGCCGTTGACGAAGATCTTCCATTGAGCACGAGCGAGTTGGAATTAACCGAGCATGTCGCCTCTGACGGCGCGCCAGCGCAAGAGAGCTTCACCGTCTGATTGAATCCTCCTTCGGGCGAAACGCTAACCGTGTAGCTCGCTGTTCCACCCGGTGTCACCGTCGCGCTCGATGATGTTCCGGAGGCTACCGCCACGCCAAAATCCTCGCCGGAGCCTGAAAGCGCTACGTTCTGTGTGCTACTCGTCTGATCGTAGCTGTTGTCTGTTATCGCGAGGATCGCGTTCCGCGTGCCGCTCGCTGTCGGCGTGAACATCACATTAAGTGCGCAACTCAATCCGGCCGCAACCGTGGCGCTCGCCACACACGTCGTCCCGCTCGACACGATTGCAAAATCTCCGGCGTTCGCTCCCGAAATCGCGACCGAGAAGATCGTCAGGTCTGCATTGCCCGTATTTGAGACGGTGATCGTCTCCGCTCCACTCGTCTTGCCGATGATCTGGCCAATAAAGACCACGCTTGCGGGCGAAGCGCTCGCCACCGGTCCCGTTCCAGTGCCCGTCAAGCTGGCCGTCTGCGGACTGTTCCGGTCATCATCGACAACTGAAAGCACTCCAGTGAGCGAACCCACCGTAGCGGGTGCGAACATAACGTTGATCATGCAGCTCCCACCCGCTGCCAAACTTGATCCACAAGTATTAGTCTGGATGAAGCTCGCGCTCACGGTAACGCTGGTAATGCTCAGCATACTGCCTCCCTTGTTCGTCAAGGAGACTGCCTGCGCTGTACTCGTAGTACCAACGGGTTGTGAGGAAAACGTGAGGCCGCTGGCCGACAGTGTCACTGTGGGTGTCGCAGTGGGATTGACCATGAATACGGTGCCGCAGTGGCACCCGGTCGCACCGCCGACATCGGTCGTGCTAAAGAGACTACCTGCACTGTCTATGACCAGCGGTGCTGCTGGGTTTTCCCCGTCACTGGCCGCGCCGAACCTATGCAAGATCTTCTCCGTATAGGCCCCGGAGGAGTTCACCAGTTCGAAAACAATCCCACACCCCTGAGGCGCGCAGTACGAGCCTCCCCACCTCGTGGTGCCGTACAGGTTGCCTGACCCGTCGATCACAAGCCCGGGAACGGGGGTCTGGCCATCATAGTCGCCGGGACCCATGAAGCTATACAGCACCTTCTCGGTATAGCCGCCCAGAGAATTCGTCAGTTCGAAAACCGTACCATAACCGTATTCACCGCCCCCTTGAGTCGTACCGTAAAGATTCCACTTTGAGTCAAAAATCAAGTTTCCACTGGGCATCTGGCCATCGGTCCCTGTGAAGTTGTAGAGCACCTTTTCGGTATAGTCTCCGCTTGAGTTGACCAGCTCGAACACCATTCCGTATCCGGAGCCGCCAGCACTCTCAGTCGTCCCGTACAAGTTGCCCACCGCGTCCATGATCAAGCCCGCGTAGGGATACCAGCCATCGGTGGAAGTGCAGCCGAAGCTATAGAGGACCTTCTCTGTGTAAGCTCCGGAAGACTTGGCGAGTTCGAACACGGTTCCGAGGCCGCAAGCGCCGCCATTGTAAGTCGTCCCGTAGAGATTGCCAGACGAATCCATAGTCAGGCCTGCGTAGGGGTAAGCACCATCGGTCCCCGTGAAGGTGTAAAGCACGTTCTCAGTGTAGCCATTGGAGGATTTGACCAGCTCGAACACAGTCCCGCAGCCGTCCACGCCGATGTCAATGAGGCAATTGGGGGAGCCGCCGTAGGTCGTGGTCCCGTAGAGGTTCCCCGCAGCGTCCGTGACCAAACCCGCCTCTGGGCTTGCACCGTCAGTGGTAGCTGAGCTGCTCCCGAAGCTATAAAGCACTTGTTCCGTATAGCCGTTCGACGACTTCACCAACTCGTAAACGATGCCACATCCATAGACCTCGGCAAGGTCGCAGAGAGTATGAGAACCCGAGACTGTGGTTCCGAAGAGATTGCCCGAACTGTCTAACAGCAGGCCTCCCGCGGGTTGGAAGCCGTCGGTGGACGTGGTGCTAGCGAAGCTGTAGAGCACGGTTTCAGTCTGAGACCGTGCGGCGACGGGCACGCCCATCAGGATCAGCTCGAGCAACCAGGGGATGCACCTAGCATTCACGATGCTTCGAAATATAATACGAAACCACCGCAGCGATCACTCATGCCAACCTTTGGACCTTACACCCTGTGAGTTACGGGCCACAATTCTACGCTGAGGAACTCAGCGCATTCCATGATGCTGGTCACAGGAGATCCGCCCTGTCGCTGCTGCACCGGCGGGCCCGACGGGTCCGCTGTTAGGGGGAGGGAGCATTTTGCCGTCTGTATATAAGACCCCCACTCCCGTTTGACGGGGTTATACATTGCGGGAAAAATTCGGCTACACCCCCCTGGCCCCGCCCCTGGTTTTGGCCGCCCCCCCGCCCGTGCGCGTGGGAGGTGGCTGCGAAGGGAAGTCTGACGACGAGATAAGCGAGATGGGCGGCGAGCGGCTAGGGTCAATGAGTGAAATGGCCTGTTTACAGCAACTACAACCAGCGATATGCTTCGTTCGAGGCACCACCTTATGAACAAGCTCGCAGTCGCTCTTCTCTGTCTGACTGCACTGCCGATGGCTGCCCAGACCAAAGTTCTCGTGGCTAAGAGCCGAGTGTCTACCAGTATCTTGGCTGGGGGTTCGTTTGCACTTCCGACCGATTGCGATGAGCAAGGGCGCTTATACGTGAAGCTGGTCAAGCCGGGCACGGCAATGGAAGGACCTCTTCTGCGCCTGTCGGCCAAAGGTGTGCGCGAAGCGGAGTTTGACACATCCGGCGAACTGGTCAACGTATACGGAGTGCGGCCGAATGGTGGTGTCGTCATGCTCCACGTGGAGGGGGCAAAGGTCGTCGATAACTTCGGCCCGGATGGGAAGCATGAGTCATCGGTCCAGCTTGAGCGTGCGCCGACACCCTTTTTCCCTTATCAGATCGCAGTCTTTCCCTCGGGCGAGATCCTGATTGCGGGCGTGCAGTATCATCCCGGGTACAGGGCATCGACTGCGGTCTATGATCCAACTGGACATCTCGTAAGGCAGTTCGTGTTGGATGGAGACGCGGAGATCGAACGCGCAGTAGAAGTCGGCGATGCCAGATATACGCGCTCTCTGGGCGGAGGCAACGAAACAATCTCGCGTTCGGTCGCGATCACCGGGGACGATGGCTTCGCATATCTGATGAGAGCGACCTCTCCAGCAACCGTGTATGTGATTTCGGCTGCTGGTGAAGTGGTCCGCAAACTTGTGGTGAGCGCACCAACGGATGACGGATTGCCGGACTTTTGGATTCGAGTTGCCAAGAACAAGCTGGCTGTTAGGTTCCGCAGCGGCTGCGACAGACCTCTCGGTTTCCACTCTTGTGAAGGTACGGAGTACACCGTCGTTGATGCCACGACGGGCAAGAGGCTTGCCGACTATGCAACGGACAAGGACGCGACTGGTACGACTGCGTGCTACGCTCCCGATGCTGACCACTTCTTCACTTTCAGGCTCACGTCGGACCAGCAGCACTTGGAGATCGTCGAGGCGGGGCCCAAGTGAAACAACATAGTTGGCGTAACATCCCGATTTCACTCAAAACCCCGGCTGACGGGCGAACATACGGCGCAAGCTTGTCCTAAGGCCTGTTAACGTCAACTATTCTGCTGAACCTCAGCATCTTCCGATGTACTCTTGGCACATGAGTAGGTTATTGGCGGCTCTCGCTATGATGTCTTTCATCGTTGCGAGTCTCTCATGCGCATTCGCCCAAGAGTCAACTGCTGACCGACCGACGCAGTCGGAGTTGCAGAACATCAGTCGCGTGCGGATTCCAGCCTATTTGGCGGAGTCAACTATGACAAGGGTAGTTCTCCCCCGCGACATAGGGATTCCCGGCAACGTTGTGCTTGAAGTGTTTGTCCAGAAAATGGAAGAGTCCTCGATGCGCAGCGCGTATCGGGTGATCCTCGCTTAGTCCGCGCCGCGAAACCAGCGGTTATGAAGTGGGCTTTTTATCCATACCTGCTGAACGGAGAACCAGTGCAGTTCCTAACGGAATTGACAATTATGTTTGATGGAAAGAAGGACTCCGCCAAACTCAAGATTGAGGATGATCCGCTCAGCTCTCGCAGTCCTGAACCCAAATAGCGATAAATCCCGATTACACTCATTGACCTCTCAGTTCCATGTGGGCAGGCTGCTCGGCACTGTCGAGCCTTGCCACGGCCGCTTCCAGCTTCGCTCGCGTGCCGGGATGGACGCGCTCACCACGAAGGAATCGCTCCGTCGAATGTTGGGATGCTTCGGCCTCCCGCATCAACTCCCGAAGACCGTACCGTCTGGCCCTGACGATGAGATCGGGAACCGAGATGTCAAGAGAATGCGTGACCTGCTTCCAATGCTTACCAGCGACGCATCCGTATGCAATGACGTGGGACAGTACGGGTCCGATGTAGCGGCAAATAGCATCTGGAATGACGTCGGACCTTACGGGTCGGATGTGTCTCCGACTAGTCCTTGGAATAACGTTTCTCAAGACGCGCCCATCATCGTGGATCGTGCCGGGAAGTCATATGGCTATTTCAGTGTGAACAATGTTCATCACGACCGCACGCGCATCGATTGGCTTGTTGTGATTCTTGATTATTACGACGAGACCAATGATCTGGCCAAGACCCGCGAGAAGATGTGCGGCAGCTAAAGGTTTGTGATCCGAGCCCACGAGTGGCGTCATTGAAAGTTTAATTCCTGACCAGTGCATTCTGACTTGTACGGCACCGAATGTTTTTAAGCGACTAACACGCTCATTATGCTCGCGAGCAAACACTTCAGTATCGAGCGCAGCGCTACAGATGATTGGTTCGACCCGATCCTCAATGCGGACACAGAGCTGGTTTGTTGATCCATTTCTAATATTCAAGGATAGGAGTGACTTGGCGTGGCGCACATGATCGGATCATTGGTCATTTCAATCACGCATTTCGTTTGATCGCTGAAGAAATCGAGATTCACAAACCCTGTCGTATAAGAAGGCGGTTGATCTACTTATTTTCGCCGAACCGGAAGAGCTGTGTCTGGGCTATACGAGCAAAGGTACCGCTGGGCTCGGTAGTGGGAGAGGATACGCGTTAAGGATCGCTGCAGCAATTGTGGATACTATTGTGCGAGGATAGAACATCCCAGGCATTTTGAAGGAATTGGGGATGAAATGTAGGGAATTGGTTCTGATCGCATTTCAGATGCTACTTGCACAATTCTGAGCACAGGCTCGTTGAATATACGCAGGAAATTGCAACACGCCACGGGATGCCGTTTTCTGATCACCGGCTGTATGCTGCGAGGTTCGATGAGGAAAGACAGCGTTGGGAATCTCCAGTTGTTTCGCTGCCTACAAATCCGAATACCGGTGGACCACTGTTGCTCGTGCCAGAACGATTTCTCCGGGACCTTCCAACACTGAACGCCGATGATTGGTGGATTTTCTACGAAAACGAGCAACTGCGAACTGATCTTAACTACGAGATTTTGCATCATGTGGATAAGGCAACAATTGTGGCCACAGCTCGTGATCACCCCGAGTTAGTTCGACGGTGGACATTGGAGCGGGAATCGAGGCCAGCCGCGCCCTACGATCTGCTCAGCGACCCCATGGGAACCTGGCAATGGGATAAAGCCACCCAACAATTTGCAACGACGAACCCCCTCCAACTCTCGCCTGCGCAATCAGCAAGGGACTTTGCCGAGGTTATTGGGACTAGTTGTGCGTCAGTTCCGCCTTTCTTGTACAAGGTGGCTGGGAATTGTTGTGGGATTCGTGGGGCAAACAATAAGCCGAGCATGCAGCTCAGCTACTATTTCGTGGAATTGCACAACACTATTGCAAGGCGAATAACATCTCGCTCGACCCTGAAGTAAATCTGGGCGTGGGCCGGTGGACTTCAAATTCTCTAGCGGCTACTCCCATAGGGCGCACCTTGAGATCAAGAAGCTTCACAACGGGAAGTTTTGGAACGGACTGGAAGCGCAGCTTCCGTCGTACATGACGAGCGATGAAGTTTCGGACGGATGGTTCATTGCAGTGTGGTATCGAGACAACAAATCAGCTCGAAATCGGATTCAGGAACTCGACAAGCGGGTGGCGGAACTGGCCGAAACAAAACACCTGAACCTGCGGTACGGAGTGATTGACGCACGCCCGAAGGAGTCAGCCTCAAAACTTGAGTTTCACCCCTGTCGGAGGATAGTTTATGAAGATGCTGACCATTTCGAGAGATGCAGACATATGAGGAGATCATTCCTCTTTGCAGGAGCAATACGTAATGAACCAGTAGAGGAGAAGATT
>CAWFVB010000015.1:0-10557 GCA_963819145.1 uncultured Acidobacteriaceae bacterium | reverse complement strand
CGGGCGCGAGGGAGTTCAAATAGCGGAGTCCCATGATTCGAAAACCCGGCGGGACGTGGGGGCGATCTCGTTCGGGCTCGCCCTACGGGATTCACCCCTACGCGCGCGCGGTGGAAACGGAATTCATACCTCGATGAAAGAGTCGTAATACAGCGGATACCCTAGCGGAACGGACAGTTGCAGCCGGAAATTTCTGCCCTGCAACAATCGGTCGAGGCGCGGCATCGAAGATGGCGCAGGGAGCCGCTCGTTTCTTATCAGCGAGTTAAGGGGAGAGGCGGCCGCGGCAAGCCAGTTGCTTACATCTTTTTACAGAAAAGAGTTTTTATGGTGCAGGCCGTGAAAAGGAATCGCTTCTGGATCGAGATTATCGTGCTGGCATCGGTCGGCGCGTTTGTGCTGGCGCTGCTGCTTGCGACGCTGGGAGCGGCCGCGGCCGCGTTCGCGCAGGACGCGAACGGGACGGCTTCGGCAGGGAAGACGTACCAGGGGATGGTAACGTGTTCGCGCTGTGGGGCCAAGCATTCCGCGAAGGCCGGGCGCAGCGTGGTCGACTGCACTTACAGCTGCGTGCGGGCAGGCGCAAATTTTGCGCTGGTGGATGGGGAGAAGACCTACCAGCTTGACGGCGACATGACTCTGATCAAGAAGGTGGTGGGACAGAGAGCGCAGATTACGGGAGTGGCGCACGGGACGACCATAACCGTGTCGGCTGCGGCGGCGACTTAGACCTCCAGCGCTGAAGCCCATAAGAGCGGGCTTTTGTTTCCGAACCTCTTCTGCCCGGAATGGGAACACAAGGTCCCTCCGCTTCGCTCGCTGTCGCTTCGCTGCGGTCGGGATGACACTTTGTTTTGCTGATTCCGAGAGAAACAGGATCGCCGCTGCGCGGCTGTCGCTACATTCTTCCCCTGGCAGTTTGCGGAAAAATCGGTTCAGCTGCCTCAGGGGCTAAAGCCCTCACGATAAGGAAAGACTTTATCTTAGCGCTCAAAGCGCTGCGCCACCCAAAAGCGAGTTTTTCAGCAAACGGCTAGATGCGTCGTTCTGCCCCAATATTTTTGCGTCGCTACGTGACCTGTTTGGGTTCGGGGGATGAGTTGGCTACTGGGGTTGCAGGGGCTGGGACTGTTACTGGGATCGGCTGCGCTGCTACCGGAACCGCGGGTGAAGACTGGCGCGAGTAGGCGGCGCGCTCGTCCCACTTGCCGAAGATCATTTTGCCGGCGGTGGTCTGCAGTACCGATGTGACCGAGACGTCGATGGTCTTGCCGATCATTTTCCGCGCGTTGTCCACGACGACCATGGTGCCATCATCCAGGTAGGCGACCCCCTGGTTATATTCTTTGCCTTCCTTCAGGATGAAAACGCGCATGGTCTCGCCGGGCAGCACGATCGGCTTGAGCGAGTTCGCCAGTTCGTTGATGTTCAGGACTTCGACGCCCTGCAACTGCGCTACTTTGTTCAAGTTGAAGTCGTTGGTGATGATCTTGCCCTCGTAGAGCTTGGCCAGTTCGATCAGCTTGAGATCGACTTCGCGGACGGCCGGGAAATCGTCTTCCACGATCTGAATGGTGAGGGTAGCAACCTTTTGCAAGCGCTGAAGGATGTCGAGGCCGCGGCGTCCACGATTGCGCTTGAGGGAATCAGCGGAGTCGGCCACCAGTTGCAGCTCCCGCAGCACGAACTGCGGCGTCACGATGATGCCATCGAGAAATCCGGTTTCCGCGATGTCGGCGATGCGCCCGTCGATGATGACGCTGGTGTCGAGGATCTTGTAGCTCTTCTTCCCCTGTTTCTCGCCGCCAAAGATACCGCCCAGCGCTGCCAGGTTCAGCAGGTCACCCTTATTGGCGCCGACGATCAGGCCGACATAAGCCATCAGCAGCATGACCAGGATCTGCAGGAAGCTCTGGGTACTCCCGGGGGGAATGCTGTTGCGGATAACCAGGGCGAACAGGTAGGCGCCACAGATGCCGAGGAAGCTTCCGATCGCGGCCCCGATCAGCCGCTTCAGGCTGACGGTGCGCAGCTTCCATTCGAACAGGACGATGGCCGCCCCGATCAACGCGCCCACTCCCGCGTCAATATTGCGGGTCTGTCCGAAAGGCACGATCACGAAGCAGGTAACCGCTACAACGATGACAAAAAGAAGACGTACAAAAATGATATCCACGGTAGACCTCCCCGCGGATGCAGTGGCCCATCCCTTACGATCAGGCGATGCACCCGTGCCATTTCCTCGCCGCCCCCGGCGGGAATCGGCCTTTCCTATGCGGGGCGCGCAAGTATTAGGGGAATGAATCTGCGCCCCGTCCCGGCCTGCAGGGGCTCGGCCGGACCATCAGTAAGCCAACGCCAAGAGTATATACCCGTGGGGAAATGGCTGGGGAAAAACCGGGCCCGCAACCGAACTTCCGGTCCGGGACCTCAAAGCCGCCCCTACAGCTTTTCCACGGGCTAATTACAGCATCGGACATCGGCCCAGAAGTGGCTCGAGGGCATCTGACTTGGAGTTGTTCGCGAACTGCGTCACAGGCAGGTCGCCGGCCCATAGTCCATCAAGAACACCTTGGAGGATGTTTATGCGAGCATTCAGATTTTTGCATTTGGCGCTTTTCTCGGTCCTGGTTGCGAGTTCGGCGGCACTCTATGCACAGGACGAAAAACCGCAGCAGGAAGAGAAGCCCAAGCAGGAAGAACCCAAGCGGCAGGATCAAAAACAGCAGGAACAGAAACAGCAGGACCAGAAACAGGAAGAAAAACAGACCCACAATGAAGGACGCCAGGAGCAGGCGCAACAAGGTCACGCGCGTCCGGCGGGCAAGAGCGGCCACATCCCGGACGACCACTTCCGGGCGCAGTTCGGCCGAAGCCACACCTTCCGGGCGCAACGTCCACGGATTGTGGATGGCCAGCCGCGCTTTGAATATGCCGGGTATTCGTTTGTGCTCATCGATGCGTGGCCGGCAGACTGGGCCTACACGGACGATTGCTATATCGACTCCATCGACGGGGAATATTTCCTGTTTGATCTGAACCATCCCGGAGTGCGAATCGCTTTGTTCGTCGTGTTGTAACCGCGGAACGGGTTGGAGTTGCCCGCCTCGGTGGCCCCTCTGAGCTCGTGTGCTCGGCTCGTGTGCTCGGAGGGGCCATCGCTATTTAGCGATGACGGGTGTCCTGCTAAACTTTCCCCATGAAAGCCCTCGTCCTCTCGCGCCTGTCCGGGCTTGACGCGCTTGCTGTCCAGAATGTTCCCGAACCCACACTGAAGGCGGGCCAAACCCTGGTCCGCGTGCGGGCGGGAGGGCTGAATTTTGCCGACTTGATGACCACCATGGGGGGCTATCCCGGAACTCCGGCGCCCCCGCTTGTCGTGGGGCGCGAATTCGCGGGAGTCGAGATCTCCGGAGTCAACGACACCAGCGGACGGCGCGTCATGGGATACGCGCAGTGGGCCGCGTTCGCCGAGAAAACCGCGGCTTACTCCAACATGGTGTGGACGATTCCTGACCACTGGACCGACGAACAGGCCGCCGCCTTCCCGGTCAACTACTTCACCGCCTACCTGGGCTACTGGCAGGCCGGCATGACGCCCCAGCCTGCGTCAGAATCGGGTGCCCTATCCTTGTCGCGTTCTTCGCGACAGGGTGGGGCTTTTGATTCCGCCAAATCCGGCCGCACTCCCCGCGTGCTCATTCACGCCGTCGCCGGAGGTGTGGGCACAGCAGCCGTGCAGATCGGACAGTTGCTCGGCGTCGACATGTACGGCACATCGTCGTCGGACGAAAAACTGGCGCGCGTGAAAGAACTCGGCCTGCAACACGGCATCAACTACAAGCAGCACGACTATGAAGAGGTCGTGAAGAACCTGACTCACGGCGAGGGCGTCGACGCCGTTTTCGAAATGCTGGGCGGAGAGCACACCGCCAAGAGCACACGCTGCCTGCGCGACTTTGGACGCGTCATTCAGTACGGGACCGCAACGGGCAAATCGCCGAAACTCGACCTGCGCGCCATGTATGCGAAGTCGGCTAGTGTGCAAGGCTTGTGGCTGACGTATCTGTCGCAGAAGCGCGAGATCATGGAGCCCGCGTGGCAGCAGCTTTCCGAATGGATTCGGCAAGGCAAGCTGACTCCGCAGATCGGGCAAGTCTTCCCGCTGGATCGGGCGGTCGAGGGCTACAAGCTGCTGGAGCTGGGGAAGAACTATGGGAAGGTCGTGCTGAAGATCGGATAGTTGGTGTGGGGTGAGTTTGTGTGGGGCGGGCACTCATGCCCGCCAGCCGGCGCCATGCTTTAGAGGTCTGTGACACCCCAGCCGCTTGGCGACGCTGTCTCGAATCTGAGCCGCTCGCAGTTGAGCAACTCCTTGACCCAGAGGCCTTCCGCCATGTGTAGTGATGCACGTCGCCAGTGCGAACATTTCCTGTGAACCTACATCCCATGGCAGCTGTTCCGGAAGCCGTCCCGCCTGCACCCGCGAATCCCATCGGCCGCCGGCGCTGGCTGATTTGTGGCCTGCTGTTTTTCGCGACCACCGTGAATTACATGGACCGGCAGGTGATCGCGCTCCTCAAGCCCATGCTGCAAATCCAGTTCGGTTGGACTGAAACAGGCTACGGCGACATCATTTTCGCGTTCACTTTAGCGTATGCCATCGGATTACTGTTCATCGGCAAACTGGTCGACAGGCTGGGGACCCGCAAGGGATTCTCCGCGGCGGTATTTGCCTGGAGCGTGGCCGCGATGGCTCACGCGGCTGCCCGCTCGGTGGCTCAGTTCGCGGTGGCACGCTTCAGTTTGGGACTGGGCGAGGCGGGCAGTTTTCCGGCAGCGGTGAAAGCCGTGGCGGAGTGGTTTCCCAAGCGCGAGCGCGCGCTAGCCACGGGCCTGTTTAATTCCGGATCGAATATCGGCGCGCTGGTGACGCCCCTGGTGGTGCCTTGGATCACCCATCGTTACGGATGGCGCATGGCATTCATCGCCACGGGTGCCCTGGGATTTGTGTGGATCTTGTGTTGGCTCTCTCTGTATCACCGGCCGGAACAGGACACAAAAGTTTCGGCGGCAGAACTGGCCTACATTCAGAGCGACCCTCCGGACCAGAGAGCGAACGGGGAGACGACGGTTCCGTTGCTGACTCTAGTTACACTCCGGCAGGCCTGGGCGATCGCGTTGGGCAAGTTCTTTACCGATCCGATCTGGTGGGTCTATTTGTTCTGGATGCCGGATTTCCTGAGCCGCAATCTCGGGTTGAGCCTGACCGGGATGGCGCTGCCGTTGTTCGTCATCTACAGCGGAGCGTGCGTGGGTAGCATCGGCGGGGGATGGCTGTCGGGTTCACTTCTGAAAAGAGGATGGACGCTGAACGCCAGCCGCAAGAGCGCGCTGCTGCTGTGTGCGCTGGCGGTGACGCCCATCATGATCTCGGCGCGCACCACGAACCCATGGCTGGCGGTTTGTCTGATCGCGCTGGCGGCAGGAGCGCATCAGGGCTGGTCGGCGAATATCTACACGCTGGCTTCCGACATGTTTCCGCGGAACGCTGTGGGGTCCGTCGTAGGCTTCGGCACCATGGCAGGAGCGGTCGGCGGCATGTGTATTGCCAAGGTGGTGGGATACATTCTGGAACACACAGGTTCTTATGTACCCGTGTTCGTGATGGCTGGCCTGGCATACCTGGTGGCATTTGGTTTTGTGCAGGCGCTGGCGCCACGGCTCAAAGCGGCAGAAGTGTGATTCGCGGTTCATCCGGCTTTTGTATAATTTTGCGACTCCGAGGAAAAGTAGTTTCGCTCTGACGTGAAGCGTGCTTCCTATGCTGCTCAAAGTGTTCCCAGACAAGGTTTCGCTGAGCCGGGCTGCCGCCGAACAGGCTGCGAGCGCGATTCGGCGTGCGATCGCGGAGCGTGGGCAGGCGCGGATCGTCGCGGCCACCGGGGCGTCGCAGTTCGAGTTTCTGGAGGCGCTGACGAAAGCTCCAGGCATTGGTTCGGCGGGCGTGGGTTGGACGGGCATCGACTGGACGAAGGTCGAAGCGTTTCACCTGGACGAGTACATCGGCCTGCCGGCGACTCATCCTGCAAGCTTCCGCAAGTTCCTGATGGAGCGACTCGTGCGTAAGACTGGAGTCGTTGATTTTAATTTTCACTGGATCGAGGGCGACGCCCCCGATCCGGCTGCGGTGGCTCGCGAGGTCGGCCAGCAGTTGGCGTCCGCGCCGATTGACATCGCATTCGTGGGGATCGGCGAGAACGGGCACATCGCTTTCAACGATCCGCCTGCGGATTTCGTTACAGAAGATCCGTACATCATCGTGAACCTGAACCAGCCTTGCCGCCAGCAGCAGGTGGGAGAGTCATGGTTCGCCGATATTTCGCAAGTGCCGAAGCGCGCGATCTCGATGTCGCCGCGCCAGATTCTCAAGGCCACGGAGATCGTGGCGGTGGTTCCCGACAAGCGCAAAGCGGCGGCGGTGAGGGCGTGCCTGGAAGGGGAGATCAGTCCCATGGCGCCGGCATCAATTCTGCGAACGCATCCCAATGCGACGGTTTATCTGGATGTGGAGTCGGCTGTATTGCTGAGTCCGGCGCTGCGGAGCGCGCTGGGGGAGAAGTCGCAGGTGATGGTGAGTTCTTAGCTACACAAACAGTGAGACACAAGCAGTCCACCGAAATGGCGAGCGCCCGGAAGCCGATCCCGTCGTTACGTTGGTGGATCGGCGGGCTGTTGTTCGCTTCCACGGTGATTAACTACATCGATCGCCAGACATTTTCTCTTCTTGCTCCCTATCTCAAGATCGAATATCACTGGACGAATTCCGACTATGCGAATATCGCCATCGCGTTCCGGGTGGCATATTCCATCGGCCAGACCGGTTTCGGCAAGCTCATGGATCGCATTGGCACCCGGCGCGGCTTGACGCTGACGGTGATCTGGTATTCGGCGATCTCCATGCTGACGTCGCTGGCGGCGGGTTTCTACAGCTTCGCAACATTTCGGTTTTTGCTGGGCACTGGAGAATCGGCCAACTGGCCCGCGGCCACGAAGGCGGTGTCGGAATGGTTTCCGAAACGCGAGCGCGCGTTGGCCACGGCGCTGTTTGACAGTGGTTCGTCCATTGGTGGGGCGGTCGCGCCTTTCATTGTGTTGTGGATTTATTTCCGCTGGGGATGGCGGCCGGCGTTCATGATCCCGGGGACGCTGGGCTTTTTGTGGTTGATCGCCTGGCGATGGCTGTACTATCCGCCGGAGAATCATGACCGAATCAGCCCGGATGAGCTGGCCATGATCGTGGCGGACAAGAGCGAGTCGGAGGCGCCGCAAGAGGGCAAGACGCGTCCGCGGTGGAGCGAGTTGTTGCGGCTTCCGCAGACTTGGGGAGCCATCATCGCCCGGGCGTTTACCGACCCAGTGTTTTTCTTTATTACGGAGTGGTTCCCGATTTACCTGGTCGCGAAAGGGATCGAACTCAAGAGCGGACTGATCGCAGTGTGGATTCCGTTCATCGCGGCGGATGTAGGGAGTTTCTTCGCGGGAGGCGTGTCGGGCTATCTGATCGAGCGCGGATGGTCGCTGGGCGCCGCGCGCAAAGTGCCGATTGTCTATGGTGGGATTGGAATGACCTTGATAATCCTGACCATCTTCACCACCAACCTGTACCTGATTGCATTTCTATTTGCGGTGGTGACATTTACCTACGCGGGATTCACGACCATGGCGAACGTGTTGCCTTCGGACTTGTTTGGCAGCGAGTCGGTGGCGTCGGTCAGCGGACTGAGCGGAACGGGGGCGGGCATTGGGACGATTGTTGCCTTCAAGTTGATTGGCAAGATTTCCGATGCTCGCCAGGCTACGGGCACGCATTCCTTCGATCCCATTGTGATTGTGGCGGGACTGGTTCCGCTGGTGGGGATGATCCTGGTGCTGGCGCTGCTGCGCAACACCGAGGCAACGGAACGAGGATTGGTGCGCCGCATCTGAAGCTTTGGTTACACTCACTCGTAGAGACGTTGCTGGCAACGTCTCGGCTGGCGTCAAAAAGACGTTGCCAGCAACGTCTCTACGCAGGAGATCACCTTGAAGATTACGGATGCCAAGGTATTGGTCAGTTGCCCGGGGCGGAACTTCGTTACTTTGAAGATTTCGACCGACGAGGGCGTTTATGGATTGGGGGATGCGACTCTGAATGGTCGGGAGTTGGCGGTCGAATCGTATTTGAGCGATCACCTCGTTCCGTGTCTCATTGGGCGCGATCCGTTTCAGACGGAGGATGTATGGCAATACCTCTACCGGGGCGCGTACTGGCGGCGCGGGCCCGTGACCATGACGGCGATCGCCGCCGTCGACATGGCATTGTGGGACATCAAGGGTAAAGCGCTGAAGACGCCCGTCTACAACCTGCTCGGCGGACAGAGCAGAACCGGGGTGATGGTCTACGGGCATGCGAATGGGCGTGACATCGAGGAGACTGCGGAGGAAGTCGCGAAGTATAAAGAGCTGGGATACCTCGCGATTCGCGCGCAGAGCGGCATTCCGGGCCTGCCCTCCACCTACGGAGTCGCGAAGGACAAGCTGTATTACGAGCCCGCCGAGAAAGGCTTGCCTCCGGAAAATGTATGGTCGACGGAGAAATATCTTTTGCATGTACCGAAGCTGTTCGAGGCCTTGCGCCTGAAATTTGGTGACGATCTTCATCTGCTGCACGATGTGCATCACCGGCTGACCCCAATCGAAGCGGCGCGGCTGGGAAAGAGTCTGGAGCCGTATCACCTGTTCTGGCTGGAAGACGCGGTGACGGCGGAGTTGCAGGAAGGGTTCCGCATCGTTCGGCAGCACACGACGATTCCGCTGGCGGTGGGCGAGGTTTTCAATTCCGTGTGGGATGCCCACATTCTTATCCAGGAACAGTTGATCGACTACCTGCGCATGACGGTGGTGCACGGCGGGGGGTTGACGCATTTGAAGAAGATCGCGGCGCTGGCTGAGATTTATCATGTGCGGACGGGCTGCCACGGCGCGACGGATTTGTCTCCAGTGGCGATGGCGGCGGCGCTGCATTTCGATATTTCGGTGAATAATTTCGGCATCCAGGAATACATGCGGCACACGAAAGAAACCGACGAAGTGTTTCCGCATGCGTACTCGTTCAACAGCGGATATTTGCACCCCGGCGACACGCCGGGACTGGGCGTCGACTATGACGAGAAACTGGCGGAGAAATTTCCGTACGAGCGGGCTTATCTGCCGGTGAACCGGAAGCTCGACGGAACCATGTTTAACTGGTGATCTTTAACTGGTGGCGGCGTCTCGCAGTCCGGGCCGCAGCGCCTGAAGGCGTGATGGATGAGCCGACGTTTACGCTATGCCTGAAGGCATAGCCTGATACGAGTCGCCGGCATTTGAAGCTTGATTTCGAAGTTAGATTACGGAGTACTTGAGGCGATATGGGTTACAAGCAGCTGGATCTCGCGGGCAAGGTGGCCGTGGTGGTTGGGGGAAGTTCTGGCATCGGCAAGACGATTGCGCTCGGCCTGGCGCGGGGTGGCGCCGATGTTGTGGCGAGCGCGCGGCGAATCGAGCTGGTGAAAGCGCTGGCGGACGAGATCGAATCGCTCGGACGGCGGTCATTGCGCGTGACTTGCGATGTGGATGATCGTGAGTCGCTGGAGAAACTGCTGAAGGAATGCGTCTCTGCGTTCGGGAAAGTCGACATCCTGGTGAACGCGGCGGGGATCACGAAACGCGCTCCCACGCTGGATTTTCCGGAAGCGGATTGGGACCGGATCATGGACACGAATCTGACGGGCACGTTGCGATCGTGCCAGGTGTTCGGACGTCACATGATCGAGCGGAATTACGGGCGCATCATCAATATTGCATCGATGGGATCATTTCTGGCGCTGTTTGAAGTGGCGGCGTACTCGGCGAGCAAGTCAGGGCTGACGTCGTTGACGAAATCTCTGGCGATTGAATGGGCCAAGCATGGAATTTGCGTCAACGCGATTGCTCCGGGATATTTCCGCACGCCGCTCAGTGAAAAACTGCTGGTGGGAACAGGGCGCGGGAACGAAGTGCTGATGCGCACTCCCATGAAGCGCTTTGGCGAGCTCGACGAACTGGTGGGCGCAGCGGTTTTCCTGGCCTCGGACGCGGCCAGTTTTGTCACTGGCGTGGTCTTGCCGGTCGATGGCGGTGTACTGGCGAGCGGCGTAAACCAGTAAGTGTTTCAATCCGCGGCACTTCGGTTCATTTGTACATACAGAGTTGTACATCCTGTCGCGCTTTAAAGCCAAACATTCATGCCCCAACCTCAACTTTGGCTGCCCGATGTCGCAGGGAATGGCATTTCCTGAGCGGGATACGGCCCTACAAGAGACGATCGTTGTCTGGGCGGAGGAAAGTGTCACCGGGGGAACTAACTCGCGTCCTGCGGCTCCGTAGCGCGCTCTACGAATTTTCAATCACTTGCACCAAGACACAACGACTTGCACGAGGACTCAACGACTTACAGGTGCGCGGCCGCAAGAAAACTCAACGCGCCTTCTTTTC
>CAWFVB010000014.1:0-6504 GCA_963819145.1 uncultured Acidobacteriaceae bacterium | reverse complement strand
ATCTCCGCCTGTGCCAATCACCCTCCAGAACGCTGCCACGCACTCAAATCAAAATCGTGATTATACAGGACGGGAATCAGTCGTCTGGGCTCGGACTCGGACACGGGCCTTTGAAGCTCCCACGCGTCAACAGCATCGAAGGGAGTGGCGCTACAATTTGAAACATGAGGTTTAGTAGCGCAGCCTGCGCGTTGTTGCTGCTGTGCGGTTTCAGCGACGGGCAGGACAAGCCTGCTCTCCCGTCCGAGCCGACATCGGTCACCGTTCCGGCAGCGATCGATCATAACCGGGTTGTCATCAACGCCGAGGTCTCACTGCCGAACGGCACTACTGAGCGCGTTCACGCGTGGGTAGATAACGGCAATCCGGATCTCTATTTGTCGCGCCGCATGGCTACGCTGCTGGGGCTCGCGGTTTCCTGCAATGACCGAGAATGCTCTTCCCCACCGCCGAAGGAGATGATCGTGGGCGGCATGACTATCCCTTTGGCGGGCGTTAAGCAAGCGAAGATCCCGCTGAAGCCCGTTAACGCGGCATCGGTGCTAGCTGCCGGGATGAACGCCGAGATCAACCTGCCATCGAGCATTCTCCGCCACTATGACGTGCTGGTGGATTTTCCCGGGCATAAATTTTCGATCGGCTCACCGGGTACGATTCATTTCCGGGGGCCCAGCGGCAAGGTGCAAATCAATGCGGAGAATGGGCTGATCCAGGTTCCCAGCCAGATCGAGAGGAAGAAATATAATCTCGCGCTCGACCTTGGAGCCAGTATCAGTTTTCTTTCCGACGAAGTATTCGACAAGCTCGTCGCCGCCCATCCCGATTGGCCACACATGACTGGAGCCGTGGGCTCAGCCAACATGTGGGGGCTCGATGAAGAGCCCAGGTGGAAGCTGATGCGCGTGGACCGCGTGCAGTACGGGCCGCTATTTCTGGCCAACGTGGCCGTGGTTGATTTCCCAAAAGACAGGATGGAATTCTTCGAAAAGCGCGCCGGCATCGCAACCGCTGGTTTGATCGGCTCGAATGCGTTGCTGAACTACCGAGTCGGACTCGATTACGCCCACTCCACGGTCTACTTCGAGTTTGGCCGCATGTTCAACTTTCCTGACTTTGATGTCGTCGGACTCATCCTGCGCCCGGAGGACGACGGCCGATACACGATCCTCGGCGTAGCGGACCTGGAGGGAAAGCCGTCGGTGCCGGAAGTCGTCCAGCCTGGCGATCATCTGATGGCGGTCGATGGGATCCCTGTTAGCGGGTCTACCATGGGACAAGTCTGGGCCATGCTGGGAGGGACGCCGGGGCAGGAGCGCAGGCTCACGATCGAGCGCGCCGGCAAGCACGGCACGGTCACCGCCAGGGTCCAACATTTCCTGGCGGAACTGCCGGACGAGAACGAAAAGAAAAAGAAGTAGCGAAATAGCGAACGATTCGATTTACTTCGGCGTGGCCGAGGCGGAGAACACTTCCTTCTCCAGAGCCGCTGTCGTGGCTGCGTCAAGGCTCTCGCTCACGAACACCGTATCGCCTTGTTCCTCGATCACCACCGCGCCCGTCCTCGGTAATCCAGGCGTGGCGGCCTTTCAGCAGATTGACCTTGGGCTCGGCATTCTGTGCCGCGGCTTTCTGCGACACGGGATCCCCTTCTTCTTCAGCTTTTTTGTACCGTTGCTTCAGCGATTCCGCGTAGATCTCCGCAAATTCCGCGGCCTTGTCGGCACTCGACCAGCGAGAAACGTAGAGCAGACCCAGAGACGGTATTCGGGAGGCATCGGACTTCGGGTCCGGCTTGGGCTTCGCGGCGTAATAATATCCACCACGCCATTCCGGATACATGCGCTTCGATAGAGGTTTGCCGGCATATTGCTGGATGAGCACCGCTACATCGAACTCGCCCATCGCTCCGATGTCGAACTTCTGATAGTCCTTGAAATCGTGCTTGAAGTCGGGGACGCGCATGGGCTCGATCTTCTCGCCTGACAGATAGGTATCCGGCTCCATGATCTGGCGCGTGGTGTGCGGAGGATTTCGCAGCACTCCGGCGAAGGCTTTTTCCTTGCCGCCCTTTTGCATCAACGTGACGACGAAATCCATGCCGTAGCTGTAGGGGAACGTGAGTGACTCTTTCATGAAAATCGGCGCTTCGTTGAAGACCTTCGTGGCGGAGTTGCCGGTGAGGGTCTCCTCTTCCATTGCCTTCACGAGTTCCGGCGACGTGACAATCGAATGGCCGGTCGGGGCGATGGCATATTGAAACATCATGGCCTGGGCCTGACCCTCGAGGACAGCTTCGCGGGCGTTGTCGATCTCGTCGTTTTCGATGTCGGCGGGGGTCGGGTCCTTCCTGATTTCAGCTAAATCTTTCTCGCCTTTCTTCATCCACTTCTGCAGGCCCACCGACTGGTCCTGAAGCGCGTGCGTTAACTCGTGCGCCATCACCGGTTCCTGCTCTTCCATCGGAACCCAGTCGAGCAGATTCACGGTTTTTGTTTTGGGATCATAATAGCCAGCCACTTCTTCCCGCAGGAGCGCAACCAGAAACGTCTCCAGATTGAAGTCGCGCGGCAGCAGGCCAAATTTCTTCAGCACCAGTTCAGACCGCCGCAGGCGCTTGGTGTCTTCGTCGTTCAGGTGTTTGGTGAGAAAGGATACGACCTCATCGCGGCTGGTCAGTTTGCGTTTGATTCCCCTCTTGATGGGCAACCCAGTCTGCTTGCTGTCAAAGTCGAGAATTTCGTCGACGGAGTGGAACAACTCCTCGGCTTGACGCGCTGTGATTTTGACTTCGCCTTTTGATGGCTCTTCTTTCGGCGGAGAGGGCTTGGGCGGTTCTTGTGTAGGGACATTCTTGTCCGCCGGCTTTTGATCTGGCTGTTCCTGAGCCGGAGTCTGCGCCGCTTGATCTTGTGCGCGCGATAAAACCGCACCACTCATCACGGCGAACAAACCAACAGCAAAAAGTGACCGAAGAATCCGGGAAGGACGCCTTTTAGCCTTATTCATTGAGATTGAGTTTATACGTTTCCGTATACTTTTCCCTCATGACTGCCACCAAGCCGGTCAATCTCTGGACCTCGAACGAACATGCCCGCGATTATCTGGAACGCGCCGATTCCATTTCCCATCGTAGCGAAGGCGAGGCGGCTGTGCTCGAATTCATTCCGCCGACTGCACGCCGGATTCTTGATCTGGGCACCGGGGACGGACGACTGCTGGCTTTAGTTCGAGAGAAATTGGTTCGGCGGGAGCGTAATGAATGCGAAGCCGTAGCCGTCGATTTTTCTCCGACCATGCTGGAAGCGGTTCGCAAGCGCTTCGCTGGGGAATCCTCGGTGAGCGTGGTCGCGCACAATATGGACGAGCCACTCCCCGCTCTGGGCAAGTTCGATGCCGTGATCTCCAGCTTTGCGATTCATCATCTTGTCCATGAGCGCAAGCAGGCGCTGTACGCGGAGATTTACGGGCTGCTGAATCCAGATGGCGTCTTTTGCAATCTGGAGCACGTGGCTTCGCCGACTGCGCGGCTTCACCAGGAGTTTCTGGAGCGCATTGGATTTACGGTCGAGAGCGAAGACCCGTCGAACAAACTGTTGGATGTCGAAACACAGCTTGGGTGGCTGCGCGAGATTGGGTTTGGGGATGTGGACTGTGCCTGGAAGTGGCGGGAGCTGGCGCTGCTGGTTGGACGGCGAAGGTGAATCCCATCACGCTGTGTCATCCCGAGCGAAGCACCGGCTTTCCCAAAAGGGAAGCCGACGCGTAGTCGAAGGATCCCTATACACCCGGCGATGCTGGAGACCCGCCAAGGAGTTCTCGCCCGACCGTGGCCGCATCCTGCACGGAAAAACTCCCCGATGGGTTCGGCAGTCTGACGCTTGTCGCGTAGGGATCCTTCGACTGCGTGTGCCGATTCGCATTCGCGAATCGGCACACTTCGCTCAGGATGACAAAAATCAGGACCGGCTGACTTTTGCCGCCACCCACTCCCCTGCTTCCCGCGTCCCCAGCGGCCCGCCGATATCTTGCGTAGTTTTTTTCTGGCGCACGGCTTCGAGCACTGCAGCTTCGATTCTCGCTGCTTCCCTCGCCATCCCAAGATGAGCGAGCATCATCGCAGCCGTCAAAATCGCGCCGAAAGGATTTGCCACGTTCTTGCCCGCGATCTGCGGCGCTGAGCCGTGGACCGGCTCGAACATTGACGTTTTCCCCGGATGAATGTTGCCGCTGGCGGCCATCCCCAGCCCGCCCTGCAGGCCTGCAGCCAGGTCGGTGATGATGTCGCCGAACATGTTGTTGGTGACGATGACATCGAACTGGCGCGGATCGCGCACCATCTGCATGCAGAGGGCGTCCACATACATGTGCTGCGCGGTGAGTTGCGGATACTCTCCGCTGACTTCCTTGAACACGCGCTGCCACAGGCCTCCGGCGTGGGTCATGGCGTTCGACTTATCGCACATGAGAACTGTCTTGCGCGGCGAACCATCGAGTTTGGTGTGGCGTTCGCAGTATTGAAATGCGTAGCGGATGATGCGCTCGACGCCCTTCCGCGTATTGATGTCTTCCTGGGTGGCGATTTCGTCGGGCGTGCCCTGCTTGAAAACGCCGCCAGCATCGGTGTAAACACCTTCGGTATTTTCGCGGAGCACGACGAAATCCACGTCCTTGGGCTCGACTCCCTTCAGCGGACACAAGGCGGCATCCAGTAAGCGGACCGGGCGCACGTTGGCGTAGAGATCCATTTTGAAGCGCATGCCCAGCAAGATTTCTTTAGCGTGGATGTTGGTCTTGACCCGCGGATCGCCGAAGGCGCCCGCCAGGATCGCATCGAAATCGCGGCCCAGCATGGCGAATCCGTCGGCGGGCACCGTGACCTGGTCGCGCAGGTAGCGATCGGCGCCCCAGTCAAAATCGGTCAATTCAACATCGGCGCCGGAGGCCTGAATGACCTTCACCGCCTGGGGGATGACTTCCTGGCCGATGCCGTCCCCGGGGATCACGGCTATACGTTTCCTGCTTTCCTTTTTTGAGTCCACGGCAGGAAAGTTAACACAATCGCTATAATCGAACTACCAGTATGGGAGCTACAGCACTTCAGGATCATAGCGAGGGATTGGGCGCGGCCAGCGTTGGCGAGTACCGTGGCGCGTCCACGGCGGCGCGCTTCGGCGATCCGCAGGCGGAATTTGCGGCTCTGCGCGGCGGTTGCGGTGTATATGACCTCGGATTCCGGGCCAAGATTTCGCTTGCTGGCGGCGATCGCGTGCGCTGGTTGAACGGCATGGTGACCAACAATATCCGCGATCTGGCAGTGGGCGAAGGAGTATACGCCTTTCTGCTGAATCCGCAGGGGCACATTCTGGGCGACCTTTATGCCTACAACCGCGGGGAGTCCATCACGGTGGATACCGACTGCGGGCAGGTGGAAAAGATTCTGGCGACCTTCGACCACTACATCATCATGGACGACGTTGAGGTCACGAACCTCAGTGAGCAACTGACTGCGCTGGGCATTGCGGGACCGAAGTCCCGCGAGGTCTTGGCGGCCGCTGGATTCGCCATTCCCGAGATGCGGGCTTTGCAGGTCGAATCCGTGATGTGGCAGGGTACAGAGTGCACGCTGGTGCGGGGCGAGGACGAGGAGTCCGTCGCGTACGAGATCTGGCTCGCGCCCGGGAGCGTGCGGCAACTTTGGGACGCCGTACTGGCCGCTGGGGCAGCGCCCGTGGGATCCGAGGCACTGGAGTTGCAGCGCATTGTCCAAGGCATTCCGCGCTACGGTGTGGACATCCGCGAGCGCGACTTGCCGCAGGAGACTGAGCAGGCGCGCGCTTTGAATTTCAACAAGGGATGCTACGTCGGGCAGGAAATTGTGGAGCGCATTCGTTCGCGCGGAGCCGTGCATCGCAAGTTCACAGGATTTGTCGCGGACGGCAGGCTTCAGATCGGTGCCGGAACCAGGATTGTGGCTGGGGAGAAGGAAGTTGGAGAAGTCACCAGCGCAGCTTGCGTGAAACTAGCCGGTCGGGACAAGACGGTCGCTCTGGGATACATCCGGCGGGAAGCCGGTGTGCCGGGACGCGAGGTTATGCTTGGCACCGCAAGGGCGACCGTGGTGCCGTTGCCCGTGCGGGATAGCGTGCTGTTACAGGAAGAGAGATCGCTGGAACAGCATCCGGCCTGACCAAAACAAGTTTTGGCCGCAAAAGTGAGGGATCGCGAAGAGGCAGGGAAAACTTGCCGCTCTTTTTGAGGAAAGGGTTTATGGCAGAGAAGAAACTCGAACAATCTGGTTTCAAAGTGACGGACCGGCGGCTGTTCACTCCGGAAGGTGAGTTGCGCGTCGAAGTGCCCGAGGAAGTCGAAGCGCCGAAAGCGGCGGCACCTAGCATCACTCCACCCGCTTCATCCCCGGAAAAGGCTCCGCAGCCTGTGATTGAAGAGGCCGCCGGGATGCCGGATCGTGAAATGCCTGCGCCACCCACCAGCGCCGAGCAGGAT
>CAWFVB010000013.1:0-20033 GCA_963819145.1 uncultured Acidobacteriaceae bacterium | reverse complement strand
ACCAAGAGGATGTGCGTGCTCGTGCGGGGGTCTAGTTCTCGATTTCGCCTAACAAAAGTACGGAGGCTCAGATCGGCAGCAAACCCCATACCGCTGCCAAAGCCGAAACCACGGGCTATGCGCGAGCATATCGTCGTGCCTTCGATTCACAGCCCGGAGGTCGCTCGCGCTCAGCGGTCGGGTGTCCGGCACCGCGAAGATGCGCTCAACGTATTCGATTTCGGCGATGGTCTGTTGAGTGTCCATCCGTCACAATATGAAGCACCAGGATGCCATGGTAAACGCCAGTGGATCGCTGATCAGCACGCCTTTGCGCCTTCAGCCACTAATTCAATGAGCCGCAGCGCCGTTCTCAGCGTCCTGTCACCTTGGTCGTTGTCGGGTTCGTAGACTGCCAGCGTAGCCGCCCTGACCCGGAAATGGGCAAACACGGCACGAATAGTTTCCTCCATGTCCTGCAAGGAAATCCCACCGGGTACAGGAGCAACGACGACTCCCGGCGCGATCTCCGGGTCTAAGGAATCCATGTCGATGTGTAGGTAGACCTCCCGAACGTGCTCTGCCAGCCTGTTGAGGGCGATCCGCACGTCTGATTGCGTTTACCGTCGCGCCATTTCACGACTTGGATGTCGGAACAGTCGAGACGCTCCTCCTCCGCTGGGTCTAGGTCGCGCACGCCCAGCATCAGGGTTGCTGATTCAGGGATCGGAGTGCTATCACCCATCTGCATCCAAGTAGCTCCGATAGCAATGACCCGTAATCACAGCCATGGACATGCCGGGTAGATAGCCTGTGATCGTCGTTTCTGGCGTATTGAAATCGCCATGCGCGTCAAACCAAACGACACCACAATTTGCATGGTTCAAGCCAGCGAGAATGCCAGCACTCCATCACATCCTCCTGCCAAAACGAACGGAAGCCGCCCAGCCTCAACGGCTTGTTGGACAGCAGAGGCGAGCCGCTTGCACACGGTCAACGAGGCATTCCCGCTGTCGCGAAACGGCTCGCCACGGTCAACCCGCTCCACAGCCACAGCTACACCCTTGGAAGCGACCAGTTTTTCCGCGCCAGCCTGAACGAGGCGCAGCGGCCCCTTACCCTGACGCTCGTCCCCCATCATGTAGGGCACCTGAATCAGAGATTTATCGTCCATTCCCTCTTCCTCCCTGTGCTTTGGGTCACAGCGTTCGTAATTGCCTAGACCGCAGTATAGGCAAGATGGAGGAATCACGCAGCCGAGCGCTGCCGCAACGGCGAATGTTCCACCGCCCAAATCGAACAGCATCGGGAGATGAACGAATGAGAAACCTAGCAGCGCTTTTGTTGATGTTCAGCCTAAACACATGGGCACAGCAGCCGGGAGTGAAGCCGCCGTCGAACCCAGAACCGAGTGTGCAGGTGAGGCAGGAATTCCTTAGAGCGTACAACGCGAAGGACGCGGATGCAGTCGTGGCACTGTCGCCGAGGACGCCACGCTGGTAAGTGATGGCGGTACATTCAGAGGACGGGATGAGATTCGGCAGTGGGTCAAGTCGGGATTGGATCAAGGGAGCACGTTGGTGATCGAGCCGAGCATGGAAAAGAGTTCTGGAACGCTCGCCTATGGGACAGGGCGAACAAGGAGGCTTGTCGGCTCCGTCGTTCATCTAGGACAGTACCTCATCGTGATGGAGAAGATTGGCGGGGAGTGGAAGATTGTGCAGCATTTTGCGCTGAACGCGAACTGAGCGCATCTCTTCTCGCTGCGCACCCGCCGATGTCGTTGCAAACCGTCGTGGCGTCAGGAATGGAGTTAAGGGGATTGTAGATACGTGCCGTAGTCGTCGGCTGGGAGTAGTGGAATCAATGCCCACCATGCAATGTCCAGCCGAGAGCGTTGTTTCTTAGCGAATTATCAGCGTGGGGGCCGACAGTCAATCCCCACGGACAGTAAGCACAGGCACCTTGCTGTTCCTCACGACGTACTCGGCAACGCTGCCCAAGAGTAAATGCGCCAATCCCGAGCGGCCATGGGTTCCCATGATGATCATTTGGCAGTTCAGTTCCAGCGCGGCCTCGACAATCACTGGGCGTGGTGAAGCCTCGCGAACAAACGCCTCGGCATCGGGTATTAGCCGCTTTAGCCCATCCATGCCCTGCTGAGCTTGCTCCCGGAACAGATGAAGCAGATCGCTGCCAGCCATGACGGAACCTGTCTCTGTCAAGCTAAAGATGTCGATGACATGCAGCAGAACCAACTTCGCCCCGAATGCGTCGGCAAAAGACCGAGCCCATTCCAAAGCCTTGCTAGCCTGATCCGAAAAGTCTGTCGGCACAAGGATTCGCGAGACCCTCCGTCGTAAGTCGGCAGTAGAATAATTCTTCGTGTTCATCTTTGAGCCATTTGATGGGCTGCGAGTTTAAAGACTACCCGTTCTGATCAACCCTGACCAGCACGAATTGAAGTGATAGATTAGTTCAACGCTTCCGCACGAGGATGATCTGTATGGCGATTCCGCTTTCCAACGAAATCAGAGCTTTGCTCGATGGCCCCAACTTCGCACATCTCGCCACCCTTATGCTTGACGGCTCGCCGCAGAGCGTACCCGTTTGGGTGGGTCGCGAAGGTGACCGCATCCTGATCTGTACTGGGGAAGGCTCACTCAAAGCGAAGAACACACGACGCGATCCTCGGGTCGCACTCTCCATCGTCGATTTCCACGACCCGTATCAGGAGGCCCAGCTTCGAGGCCGCGTGATCGAGCGCCGTCCTGATGGCGACTTCAAGTACATGGACCCCATCTCGCACAAATACACGGGCAAGCCGTTCCCGTTTCGCAGCCCGAGGGAAGAGTGGCGCTCGTGATCGAGGTCGAGAAGGCACGATACACGAAGCTTCCTTTTGAACATACGCCGCCCCAGTAGTGCGGCTCCGAGGCGCGGGAGATTCGCCGACCTTCCAGTGCTAACACGAAACGCCAGTGACTCCAGTCACCACCGCACGGAGTACTGTCGTCAGCGCCACGCACGAGCCATTGTGCAAACTGGAGTTTCGCTGCACTCTAGATAATGTCGGAATGGGGGACAAGATGGATCAATTCATCAGTAAGGCTTGGCCAAACCACACACTTCACGACATCGCGGAACGCACGGTTATGCTCTCCGTATTCGTGGTCGTGGTAGTCGCACTGTTGCGAATGTTGCTGAATGTTGGCTAGCTTCGAACCGCCGCACGGATACAACATCTTTTGTTTATCGGCTAACGTGTTCGGAAAAGAACCCCGGCTAGCTGCCGATCTCCTCCTTCGCCAAGAGCCCGACGAGGACGAAGAGGAAGACGAAGACGACCGCAAAAAAAAGAAAATGACGATGATGACGACACGACCGACGACGGCTACTTGGAGTGAGCGTGCGGGGAACATGCCTCGATTTCCCACAGGCAAACGGCGGTCGAAGAGAATCAAATCGGTCTTACCAGTGCGACTCTGGATCGCCGGGAGTAAAGATAGCCATCTCGCGCATACTCTCGATGTGAGCAACCATGGTGTGCAGTTGGGTGGTTATCGAGGCGAGATGAAGGTTGGAGATGAGATTGTAATTCAATACCACCATACGCAAGCCCAATTCCGAGTCACTTGGATCGCCGCTCGCGAGGGCTCCTCGGAGAAGCAAATCGGGGCTGAGTGCTTGGAGCCGGGAAAGCATCTCTGGGGTGCGGAGTTCCCTCAGCAAACGGATGAGTACGAAGAAAAAGAATGACCGTGCAGCAGCTATGCTGCCCAGCAGTAGCCCAGCAGTGCCGCCACGAGGCACGCAGGAGCCATTCCCACGGGGCAGATCAGAAACGCAGGCTTTAAGCGGGCATCTCGGTATTCGGAGAAGAAGCCATGTGGATGAGGTCATGCGCTGTATGTAAGGCACTCATGATGAAGCTCCGATTGCGCGATTCCGTCCGCTGTCGGTGTGGGTGGGAGTGGAACTGGTAGGGGCGATCCAAATTGACGAATCGCAGTTGACCGAGACGCAGAGATTTACAAGATGAAGGGGAAACTGTTATGGCCCGAGTAATTGAATTCTACATACCGACGAACTTCCGAAGAAAAGTGGCGTCGGGTCCCGCAGTCGCAACCCGGAAAAGTGATCCAGTTTTACCTACTGGCAAAGAAATCAGCGTAGCGCGATCTTCCGCAAGCCGCAGTTTATGCTGCTGAAAGTGGCTCAGTCGCAGAGTGATTGGCGGTCTTGGGCACAAACCTTTCCAGCAGAGATTTGAACTCCGGACTCAAATTCAGTTCTTCACTCTCTTGCTCCAGCATCCCACGAGGATCAGTTCGCCGTCTTCAGCGCGTAACGAATGTATGAGAGCCGCATAAGCCACAGGGCGTGGCTGAGGTCTTCTTCATTGCGCACATGAAAAGTCACCCAACCGGAATTGGGAACCCAGTGGTGCTGTTCAGCAAGACCCGCAGCTAACAACGCATTGCGAACTGCACGCGGGAAGGGTATGTCCACGATCCCGCCAGTATGGATATGCCCCACTTCCGCACCTCCGAAAGAGGAACTCCTTCCCTCCGAAGCGATGTGTTTGAACCGATATACTTGGCCACGCGGAAACCTCGTCTTCGAGTTTCTTCGGGTGCTTCATGATCAAAACTCCATTGTTTATTTCCTTTTTTCGATGCCTGAGCGTGATCGCTCGATTCAGCAACCGGACATCACGACCGTCGCGTCGTGCAGTTCGACGGAAAGCGACGAGGAAGGGCTCCCACACAACAAAAAGCACGGTGGCGTAGTGGATGTGGGGGAGGAATGAAACGTCACTACGCCACCCGGCTGCCAGCATACGGCACCTTCACAATACGAGTGTGCAATTCTTTTGCCACGACCTCATGGTCCCCTAATACGCTGACCTCCATCGAGTTGTACCTACCCAGACGGTCACCCATGGAGCATAAGCGAGAATGTTTTTCGTGCCCCTGCGGAAGGTTCAACGGGCTGTCGAAGAAGCTGCGGTGGAAGTAGTCAGAGCCGCCACACTAAATCCGGTGTGCTGTGGTGGAGTTTTGGGCGACGACCGGGAAAATCTGCGCTACAGCAAATGCTGTAGCTCTTGGAACAACAGACGAGGGGAAGAGGCTCGAATAGGGACTTAAATATCTCTCAGCGGCAATGCACCACGGGCGAGGTCTCTCCCGGCAACCCAATGAACGATAGCCCATTGCGTGCTGCCGGAACGGGATGCGCAGCGCCCTCCTCTGGGAGTTCGGCAGCCGAGTTCAAGAAGCGTCATTATTTTGGCATCCTGCGTGCACGATAGGTGAACGGATGCCCTCAGCCCGAGTCCCAAGGAGCCAAGATTATGACTTACGTAATGACCAAACCTTGCCCGGTCTGCAAACAGCAACTAACCAAGCGACAGCCTACCGATACCGTGCACTGCCCCTGCGGGAAACATATTTGGCAGGGCTAGCACTCCTGCGCTGCCCGAATCAAGTTTCCGAAAGACGGAGGCGAGGGCGACAGCGAAAGAAGGTGACGAAAAAACAAACGAGCGGCGTGAGGTGGCATGACTGATCAATCTTTTACAGTTCCGAACGACTTAACTGAGTCATACTGCCACCGTTCGTACTGAGAGGCTGTGCTACATGACTGCCAAAGAAGGTCGCACTAATGGCACGAACCAAGAACGCTGGATGAACCTCTGCGGGCAAGCCGAAAAGGAGCAGGACCCACAGAAGCTAACGGAAGTGTTCGCGAAAATCGACCAGATGCTAGCAAATAAAGCAAAGTCGTCTCAAGGGCCAGAATCGCCCGCAATTTCAGAGGAGTTTAGTCAAGCAGCAGTAACCCGTACCAAAGCCCGCAACAAAGCCCGCACGTTGGTGGGTGTCTGGTCCGATGCTTTTGGCGATTGATCCGCTGATCATGTCCCCGGTGCATCTGCTCGGACACTCACCGCCCCCCTCGCCCAGAAGCGATTACGGCCAACGCATTCGAGCGAACTACAGAGACAGTTCTTTCCAGCCGAATTAGCCATTTGAGTGCCTGCTATTGCCCGATGGAGCCGTTCCGATGAAACCTGCCGCCTTCAAAGAAGCGGTGACGCACCATGCTTTGCCCAAGGAGGAAAAGGATGACGGCCAAGACGACTACAAACAGGAACTTTCCAATCCCGAACGTGGATGGCTCTCGTCCTGCGGGCGCTCTGTTGTCCATGGTCTCCTCAGAGCCGCTTAGTCAAGCAGCAGTGCCAGAGAGCCGATCATTGTCTTGCAAGATTCGTTTTGCGTAGCAGTCTGTATGGACGGGTTTGCCGTTTTCATCGGCGCAGGTATCCTCCTGCAATGTCACTCGCCTATCGCAGATTGAGCAGCGGATTTCTTGCTGCGTCTTTTCCATAGTGAGGGTCTCCCGAACCGACTCCGAAATCCTCAAGCACCCAGCGTGGCGGGGCGCTCGCAGGTCTGGAGGTCGGTGGCATAAGACTGATCCTTCGTCTAACCAAACGTGCTGAGTCGGCGGAAATGCGAACCCTGCGTTTTCCGACGCTCGCGGAGGATACCCTCTATGCGCACTGTTTTCTTGCCCCTATTTCCTCAAGCACGTGCAAGGTCCAGAGCGCATCATCGAGAAGTTGGCGCTCGGACGGATCGGTGAGATTTTCTCGCGCCCGTTCGCGAATCGCACTACGGGCTCGCAAAATCCGCTTAGGCAATTTGGCGTCATCAAATTCCAGCAGCGCGTCTTGGTAGAGCACCTGCCACAGCGGAGCAGTGGGTTCCCCAGAGAGAAAACGAGCGGTTGACATATGGCAGACCCCAGATTGGGAAAAAGTCTAGCGAGCAGGCGGTAGCTATGTCGGTACGCTAGCGCACACATCGGTTTTCTCGGTAGAGTGAATCTTCATTTTGAGTTTCTGGAAAAGCCTGCGCTTGGATAAAGTAGGGGCACCGGGTCGACAAAGCGTTTATTCCTACAATCGGAAGGTCGGAGCCAGTTGGGGTGGAAGGTCGAGCGTCCTAATTCTCCGGCAGTCTGGAGGTTCCCATGACTGGTGCAACAAAACAATGCTGGATGGAATTCGCCGCCTTCGCTGCGAAAGATCAGGACCCAAAGAAACTGATCGAAGTCGCTCGCAAGATTAACGAACGGCTTGACGAGAGATTCCGGCCCTTGCCTGAACAAAAGCGCAGCGACCCTGATGTGCTGGCGGATTTGCGGGATGCTTTGGCATCAAGTCAGAAATGCCGCATGGGCCGTCCAGCAGTATGTCGTCCGCAAGGAGAGCGATCAGGACTCAAACAGCTTGCTCTCGTTCTTAGCGGGCGAACGCATTCATGTTGCCTACCAGCTATGCCAAGCTTTGTCCGACGATTTGAACAGAAGCGACATTGAATTTCAACGAGGCAGTCTTGTTCAACTTCACGAGGTCACGAAGGCTCTGACAAAGCAACTGCAACGTGTCATCGACAAGATATGATGGCGATTGGAAGAGCGTGCCAACTCCACAGAACGACCTCAAAAGACCGCCGCCTCATGCCGCTCCCACCGTGGTCCTGCACATCTCCGTTGATAGCCCCATGCACTTCGGATCGTCGCAGCAACGGCTGATAGCAGTCAGGTTGCCTTGTCTCTGGACAGCTTCCTGCGTAGCATCGTTGGTGCACCACAGGCAATGATGTGTTTGCCATTGGCTCACAGGGCGGTATTCCACTTTGGACGACATGGCTCGACCCTTCACAATTTGATCTTGTTGCGAATAAGTACGAGTAACGCTTTTCGGCACGAATGCTAGGCAACATCCTCTACGGACACTAACTCCGGAATGCGTCGGGAGTTTTGGATGGATTTGGCGGCATCTTCGGCTGTGAACCTTCCCATCACCAGTGCCAGCTTGCGGTTGAATGTCATTTTGACGGGAGTCCGATCAATCCGCTGCACGTACTCGGCGGCATGGGTACCGCCACGATCTACTTTCACAATAAATTTCGTGTTCTTCATGAGTTCTCCTCTCGCTCGGGATGGCAAGTAAAATGTGGGGTCTTCTCGCTGCCAACATTTCTCTTCCTTCTCCATCTTGCGCTCGGCATGGACGGTGAGCCCTTGCGAAGTTCGATATTCTGCCTGCTTGCTAAAGCGCCTTGGGCGCGTCCTTCTGCCGCTGCGCTTCCAGCCGAGCCGCTCGCTCCTCATCGGTCTCTGGCTTTATGACGGACTCGTCGTAGTCATGGTCTTCTGATTCCCCACGGTTTAATAGTGTCATGACGCACTCCATCGGCAATCTAAGAGGGGAAACTTCAGATGGGCTGACTTAGTTCAGAGGACCTGAACGAGCAAGAAGAGATGGCTTGCTCAAGCCGATGCTAGGCTTGTGCGCCACCGTTGTCAATCTGTCAATCTGCTGCTGGAATAGCTCTGCGCACCGAAATCGGACGAGCCGACCGTCCTGATCCCGATTGAGCAGCAGATTCAGCAACGCGCTTACGAACTTTACGAGCGGCGCGGAAGGACTGACGGTTACGATTTGGACGATTGGCTTCAGTCCGAGCGCGAGATAAAGGGCACGCAGGCGAACGCGGCAGCGGCATAGCTTCCGGGACCTCAAGAGGGTTGGTGGGTCGGAGAGGCTTGTCGTAGGTGACTTGAAAGCCCGCCTGCCCGCTAATTGTCCGACCCCGATCTTCCGTCACGACGCCGGAGCTTGATCTGGCAGTAACCCCAATTAGAATCGCTCGCCGATGCGCTGAGGTCTGACAGAGACAACTATTGGGGGTCAGGTGCCGGAACGTCCGACTTTACATCCGTGTTGTGATAGGCAGCGATCTTCCATTCGCCTTTGTCCTTCACCATGACCTGTAACAAGCGTGTGCGGAGCCGCCCCTTGTCATCCGCATTCGTTCCGGGAGACAGCTTTTGAATCCCGGTCACTGACGTGAGCACCTCCACGACGGCAACATCAGGCCGGACAAACTTCATGGAAACAACGTCCTGCTTGAGAGTACTTCCGTGGAAAGGTCCTTTAAAGATGTAGTCATGCCTCTCAATGAAAGCCTCACGTCCAGTGAAGAATTGCCCTCGGATGTTAGTGAAGGTGCCATCGGCAGCAAAATGACGCGAGTAGGCGGCGGCATCCCCGGCATTCCAAGCAGTGATCTCTTCCTGAATAATGTTCCGAATCGCGATTTCGTCGGGCGAGGCTTGCGGGTAGGCGGCGACGGTCGCAACGAGGACTAGGGCGAGAACAAGCAAGCAATTCATGGCAGCCTCCGGTGGACGAGGATGATTTTAACTCCAGCGCGGGCATTACTCCTTCATCACTTCATGACATTCGGTTCGGACAGCCGCCATTTTCTCTGGCGCTGTCATGGTGAATGTTTCGCCCGGTCGTGAAGACATGGCTCGAAGGCATTGCTCAAATGCGGGCTTGTTAAAGAAAAACAGAATCATGGCGGGCTCGCTGGAAACATTCTCCACCCCGATCCAATTCCCATGGATGAAAACCGTAGCTCCCGTTCCCGCGTTGTACTGACGCCCAGCCAACATAACGCGCACCGTACCCTTGTGGACGAAGATGACTTCATCTTCGTAGAGATGTTTGTGGGTCGGAATTTTGTTTCCCGGTGGCACCTCCTCTGTCCCGACCACCAGTGCGTCCGATCCAGTGCTGGTAGGATCGACCTTGAAGATGAGCGGTTTGTCGCCAAGGAGCATCCAGCGATCACCTTCGTCCGCCTGAAAGACCATTGGAGTCGGTTGCTTCGGCACTGGCTTCGAATCTGTGGTCGGTGTTTGGACGCCGCTCGCCTTCGGCACGGTCGCATGTGTGGTCTGAGCAGATAATGGGATAGGCGGAATTGGGATCAAGGATGAGAGCCCTCTGAATACGCTGTAAAGCTATTCCTGCTATTGTCCTTGTCCCTGGTCGTAGCAATGGTTTATGGCTTGCACGCAAGATACGATGCGCGCACTCGCCGATGAGAATGAAAGCACCGTGTATGTATTCTTTGACCACAACCAGGCGATCTACAAACCGAGCACGAAGCTGCCGATCGACGATGACCCGTTCGTGCTCACAACGAATTGCCGCAATACCACCCACATCCACGATGCCGCCTACCACTATTACAAGGGAATACCGACCGACGGACCGGAGATAGCGGGCGAACCGGTCGTATCCCTATGCGCGCCATCGGTCCGTGCGCAGGCAGCGCGTCTACACGCGCGCATTTCCCACTCGATCGTGAAGGAACAGGTTCGTCCGTCCGACATCGCGATCTTAGTGGCAGCTGCTGGCAAGGCGGCATATTACGCGGAGATCAAAGACAAACCGCTTCCCCAGGGCTCTAGGTGGAGCATCGAGGCGCATCGAGTTCCTGACTCAGTGCTTGTCGACACGGTCTCCCGATTCAAAGGGCTGGAATCGGCGATCGTGTTTCTTTGCGGCTACAAGTGCTGCAGCCGGATATCGATCGCGAGAGCCTATATGTCGGCTTTTCGCGTGCGAAATCTAGGTTGTATTTAGTGGGAACCGAGCAGATCTGCCGCACCCTCCTTGAGTTCGAGTTGGAATCGCCCGCAAGAGTAGCGCCACTTCTGCAGACTCCAATTTGTGACCCAACAGATTGATATTTCTTGCCATTGAGCTTTGCAACATTGCGTCGCCCAACGCTGGTCAGCCAAGAATCTCCCGTCGTGATGTTCGTAACTTTTATGTGTACAGCGCCAAACTGCACGCTGTTCGCATGTTCCTGGGCTTCTTCCGATTTGGCGTCCTTGCCGTTCAGGTAGGCGAGCGTCACGTCGAGCGACTCGTGCCCAGTAGGTGCAAGGCATTATCCTCGACGAATGATGATCGACTTTGAAACCGCCCTACGTCCATGTGAGTCTAAGTAGGGCGAGTTTCGTTTCGGGAGCTGCAGATGACAGGCAATACTTCGACAGCACTTATCACCGGAGGAACGAGCGGAATCGGTCGCGCGACAGCCAACAAACTGGCGCAACTTGGCATCCATGTTTTGGTTGTGGGGCGCAATGCGGAGCGCGGGAAGAATACGGTCGACGAAATTCGCGCAGCAGGGGGGAAAGCGGATTTTGTTGCCTCCGATCTTCGAGACGCAGCCAGCGCACGCGAAGTGGCAAAACAAGCGATCAAACTCGGAAATGGCCACGTCGATATTCTGATCAACAATGCGGGGATCTACCCGTTCGGACCCACGCATGAAATGACGGAAGAGCAGTTTGATCGCGTTTTCTCGTTAAATGTGAAAACGCCGTATTTCCTGGTAGCGGAACTTGCTCCACTGATGGCGAAGAGAGGCAAAGGGGCAATCGTGAATCTGTCGACGATGGTTGCTGACTACGGGGCGCCAGGAACGAGCCTCTACGGTTCGAGCAAGGCCGCGATCAATCTGTTGACTAAGACCTGGGCTGCTGAATATGGGCCGAGCGGTGTCCGTGTGAATGCAGTCAGCCCCGGCCCAACGCGGACGGAAGGCACGGATGCAATGGGCGGGGATCTTGAAAAGTTAGCCTCTCAGGGACCGGCGGGCCGTCCAGCGACAGCCGACGAGATTGCTGAGGCGATTGTCTTCTTGGCGACAGACCGTTCCAGTTTTGTTTACGGCGCGAAGCTCGCCGTAGATGGAGGCCGCACCGCAATTTGAACAAGCATCTCAAAATCTGACCGGGAAACTTGATCGTCTTAATCCCGAAGCGCAGAAAGAAGGAACTGCAATGGCAAAACTGCAGGAACGACTGGACGAGTTCAAGAAGTCATTTGAGTCTGGGGCTCCTCCCTACAATGCGCCGCACGAAGCAATCGAAACGATGCATCGCGCCACAGCCGAGCTCAAGGCTACGGGAATTGAACAGCGAGCTTTGAAAATCGGGGATCGCGCTCCTAGCTTCACCTTATTCAATCAGGATCGTGTGCAGGTCGCCTCGGCCGATCTCCTCCGCAAAGGTGCGCTGGTCGTCAGCTTCTTCCGAGGACATTGGTGACCTTACTGCAATATGGAGCTGGAGGCTCTACAGGAAATCCATTCCGAGGTGCGAGCGCTCCGCGCAGAACTCGTCGTAATCACTCCTGAGCTCGAACGGTATACGCGTGCTCTGCACAAGAAGCTGAACCTGACGTTCGATATACTGACCGACCTTCACCTGAAGACCGCAGAGCGGTTTCGGCTTGTCTTCACACTGCCGGAATACTTGCGAGAGCTCTACAAGTCCTTCGGCAATGCCCTGGACAGGTTTCACGATGAAGCGGAATTTCGATTGCCGGTGCCTGCTCGCTACATCATTAATAAGGACGGGATCATTCGTGAAGCCGATGTGAATGCGGACTATACGATTCGTCCTGAGCCTTCCGAAACTCTCAGGCAGTTGCAGACATTAACTGCGGCCCCAGCGGCCTAGCAACGGCAATTCACAACCAGGGCACAAAACGGAGAGGAGAATACGATGCACCTTCAAAGTGACTACTTCACTGCCTATCACAACCTAAAGTTGACGCGAGATGCCAACGGTGTGCTGGTCGCTGAATTCCACAGCAACGGCGGACCGTTCATTATGACCGCGCAAGCTCACACGGAATTTGTCGATGCCTTCTACCGGATTGGGCAAGATCGAGCCAACAAGATCGTGATCCTGACGGGCGCAGGCGGGGGGTTCATTACTGATGTCGATTGGTCCTCTTTCGGCGATGTTGCCGATCCCGGCGTTTGGAGCCAAGTTCACGATGAAGGCGTTCAGGTGTTGGAAAATATAGCCAACATACGCGTGCCAGTCATCGCGGCCATCGAGGGACGCGCCCATGTGCACTCCGATTACGCGCTACTTGCCAGTGTCATCGTCGCGGCCGAGGGCGCGACCTTTCAGGATGTGGCGCATTTCGCGGCGGGCGTTGCGCCCGGTGACGGAATCTTTACGACATGGAGTTACCGTGCTGGAGCAGGACGAGCGGAGGCGTTCCTGCTGAACCCGCAGCCGCTGACAGCGCGTACTGCACACGAATGGGGAGTGGTCGCCGAAGTTGTGACGAACGGTAAGGCGCTCAGTCGGGCGCGGGAATTGGCCGAGCTGTACCTGAAGGCTCCGGAAGTGACGCGCCGCAACACACGCGTGCATTTCATCCAGCCCTTGAAGGAGCGCATTGTGCGAGAAGTTGGCTACGGATTGTCGCTCGAAGGAGCGTCGTCTGCCGCCCTCGTCAAATCAATGCGAGCCGAGAGTGAACCTGTCGCTCGGAAAGGAAAAGTCGCATGACGACCACGGGGAGTACCTCAACCGGCCGGGGGGCGATCAGCGATGGTCGTCCCTACCGCGACAAGTATCGAGCGACGAGAACGGAGATCTCGGTTAATGTTCCAGAAATCTCCCGTCGTGGATGTCTTTAGCTTTATGCGTAGAGCGCCAGGCTGCTGCTGTTCGCATGCTCTTGCGCTTCTTCCGACTCAGCATCTTTGCCTTTGAGGTAGGCGAGCGTCACGTCCAGCGACTCGTGTCCGAGCCGGATGCGGATCGTCGAGGAAAATTTGCACGAAATTCAACCAATGCAAGCGCGTTTCCCAGTACCGATCTGGTGAAACTTCCTACAGGATCTTCTCTGGCCCACGTCGTTGACAGATTGTTTCGGGGCATAACTTCCGGGTAGCCCGTTACTTTCTGGCACAATCACCACGAGTGGGACCAGTCCTAGGGTTAGACGGCTGACCATTAAAGTTGACGGATTTGCCAGCTTTCATCGGCGATGTCTCGCGGGTTGTCCGGTCGGCCCGCGAGTCCTAGACGTAAATAAACTCCGTTTCCTGAAGTGACGCCGATTTGGGGCGTCTGGGTTAAGGCAGACTAGCAATTATGTTTCGGTACTCTACTTCGGTGAAGGCTCGAAGCGTTTCACTACCCCGAGGTGGAAGCCCAGACCTAGTTGCCAGAACTTGTCCCCAGTCTGCTCGATTTCCGGTTCCATCGCCCTCACCAGTTCTTCCGAGGCGTCGAAATCAGCTACTAGGTGTATAAATGGTTCTCGTCATCACTGTTCGAAAAGCCTCTGTCTGCCCCATGCGTCAGGGTAAAGTGAGGTGATCGATGTCGCTTGCGGTAAACCTTCTTCTGACCCGAAGCCCGTTTCCTGTCACGAAACCGGCGGCGGGGGAGCTTCTTGCCGGGCTATCAATGGCCTTGGTCCCGAGTGAGCTTCGAAATGCTCTCGTCCGCATAGCCAGCCAAGAGCGCGTACTAACACGTCCCATTGAGCTGATTGCCTTCGCTGCCGACGCCAGCTTCTACCGTTTGGTTCCGAAAGCGGTCGTGCTGACGAACGGGGCGGAAGAGATCAAGGCGCTGTTCCGCTTCAGCCACGAGTCGCGCACTCCGCTGACGTTTCGCGCCGCGGGCACGAGCCTCTGCGGGCAAGCCATTACCGACGGCATTCTGGTCGAGGTGGCGCGCCACTGGCGCGGGGTAAAGGTGGAGGATGGCGGCAAGAAGGTTCGCGTGCAGCCTGGCGTAATCGGCGGCCATGTCAATCAACTGCTGAGGCCGTATGGCGTCAAGCTGGGGCCGGACCCGGCTTCGATCAATGCGTGCATGATGGGCGGCATCCTGGCCAACAACTCCAGTGGCATGTGCTGCGGAGTCGCGCAAAATGCCTATCACACGCTGGATTCGCTGAAGTTCGTTTTGCCTTCGGGGACGACGATTGATACAGCGGACACCGAACGCGGACGAGATGTTCCGCGCCCGCGAGCCGCGGCTGGCACAAGGCATCCTCGAACTTAAGGCTGAAATCGACGCCAATGCCATGTTGCGCGATCGCATCCGGGCCAAGTACCGGATGAAGAACACCACCGGATATTCGCTGAATGCCTTCGTGGATTTCGAGCGGCCCATCGACATTTTTCAGCACGTGCTGATTGGATCCGAGGGCACGCTGGCGTTCCTCGCCGAAGCGGTGCTGAATACCGTGCCCGACCTGCCGGTGAAATACACCGGCCTGCTCCTTTTTCCCGATCTATACGCGGCCTGCGCCGCGATCGTGCCGCTGCGTGATGCCGGAGCCAAGGCCCTGGAACTGATGGACCGCGCGTCGCTGCGGTCAGTTGAAGATCAGCCGGGCATTCCGCCATCGATTAAGAAGCTCCCCGCCCCAGCGGCTGGGCTGCTCGCCGAGTTTCAAAGCGCGGATGTGTCCGAGCGCGCGCAACTCGAAAAGCAGGCGCGGGAGGCTGTCCAGGGACTGCAATTGCTCGAGCCCGCAGTGTTCACTCACGACCCCGGCGAGCAGGCGCTGCTGTGGAGGATCAGGCAGGGGACGTTCCCTTCTGTTGGCGCCGCGCGGAAGAGTGGGACGACGGTGATCATCGAAGACGTGGCATTCCCCGTCGAACGCTTGGCCGATGCGACCATTGACCTGACGAAGCTTTTTGCCAAGCACGGCTACGACAACGGAATCATCTTCGGCCATGCCAAGGACGGCAACCTGCACTTTGTCATCACCCAGTCGTTCAACGACCAAGCCGCCATCGATCAGTACGCGCGCTTCATGGACGATGTTGTCCGCCTCGTTGTCGAGCGCTACGACGGCGCGCTGAAGGGCGAGCACGGCACGGGACGCAATATGGCGCCTTTTGTGGAGAAGGAGTGGGGCGCGGAAGCGTACCGCATCATGAAGCGGTTGAAAGAGCTGGTGGACCCCGAAAACCTGCTCAATCCCGGGGTCATCATCAATCCCGACCCGAAGGCCCACCTCAAAGAGCTGAAACCCATGCCCTCGGTCGAGGAGGAAGTTGATAAGTGCATTGAATGCGGCTACTGCGAAGTGAAGTGTCCCAGCCGCGACCTGACTACCACGCCTCGGCAAAGGATCGTGTTACGACGGGAAATGGCGCGGCTGCAAAGCGAGCGCGGGAATGCGGAGCTGCTGGCGGCGCTGGAATCCGACTTCCCGTATGCGGCCCTGGACACCTGCGCAGTCGACGGCTTGTGCGCGACGGCGTGTCCCGTGGGCATTGACACCGGGCAGCTCACGAAGCGCTTCCGCCGGCTGCGGCATTCGGCTGCTGCACAGAACATGGCGCGGCGTGTTGCCGAGAACTTCGGCATGGCCGAGCATGCAGCCCGCTTTGGTTTGAGGCTGGGGCACGCAGTTCAGTCGGTTTTTGGCGCAGGCGCCATGGCCGGAATCACACACGCGATCAGAGCATTCACCGGTAAGGCGATTCCGCAATGGACAGCGGACGTGCCGCGCCCCGTGAGGCGCCGTCCGGCCACACAGCGCGCCGGCGCTCAGGCAGTGTATTTCCCAAGTTGTATTTCGCGGGTTATGGGAACCCTGCCGGATGAACCCGCGGACATGTCGGCCATGGAAGCATTTGTGACGGTCGCGGGTCGCGCGGGCGTTCCGGTGTTCATCCCGGAGGACGTCGAAGGGACCTGTTGCGGCGTACCGTTCTCTTCCAAAGGCTACGACCAGGGACATGGCATCGCGGTGAACCGGACCATTGAACGCTTCTGGGAATGGTCGGAACAGGGACGATTGCCAGTCTTGGTGGATACCAGCCCCTGTACTTACGGGCTGGTGAACTGCCGTGCTTCGCTGAAGCCGGAAAATCAGAAGAAATTCGATGGGCTCAGAATCGTCGATGGCGTAGCTTTCGTCCACGACGAGTTGCTGCCCAAGCTCACGATTCGTCGGAAGGCGGAATCGGTCGCGCTGCATCCGGTGTGCTCGGTGGTGAAGATGAACCTCTCGCCCAAGCTGGAGGGCATTGCGCGGGCGTGCAGCGACACCGTAGTCGTACCCATGAACGCGGGTTGCTGCGGTTTTGCGGGCGATCGGGGCTTCCTGTTTCCCGAGCTGACCGAGTCCGCCACGCGGCGCGAAGCGGCTGAATTGCAAACGGCCGAACACGACGGATATTTTTCGAGCAGTCGCACCTGCGAGATCGGCATGACCCGCGCCACCCGCCACCTCTATCGCTCTTTCATCTACCTGCTCGAAAAAGCCACGCGGCAATAAGAGCGCGTCCCGACGGAAGCAAAGAACCCGAACTGTCGGGCAGGGCGGTCGCGTCGAGCCTGGGGATAGTCGTTGTGTGACAGGCTATCCGTGGAAGTTGAGGGATAACTCCCGGTTTGTCGGCAAACCTTACCTTGCCGGGTTAAGTAAGAGATAGCCCGTTATCCGCCCGCGAACGTTGAGAGGCTGCCGTTGGCCAACACTAGTCTCAGTCTCTGACCGTCCACGGCGCGCTTGAGACGGCCGCCGCGTTTTATACTTGGCCGGAGCCAACTACCATGCGTTCTATCCTATCTGTTTCTAAGCCTTTCCGCAGCGGTCCTGTTTGCGGCCGCGAGCGAGCTCGCGGCGCAACTGCCATCCGCCACGGCGGCCAAGATCGATGAGATCGCCGCCAAAGCGCTCGCCGATAGCGGCGCACCCAGTGTTTCGATTGCGATTGTGCAGGGCGGCAAAGTCGCGTACGAGAAGGCCTACGGCAAGGCGCGGCTGGATCCCGCCACGGATGCCAGGCCGAAATGCGTTACAGCATCGGGTCGGTCAGCAAGCAGTTCCTGGCGGGCGCGGTCCTGTTGCTGGTCCAGGATGGCAAGTTGTCACTCGACGACCGTGTTTCCCGCTACCTTCCCAACCTGACGCGGGCCGGGAGATCACCATCCGCCAGTTGCTCTCGCACACGTCCGGATACCAGGATTATTACCCGCAGGACTACGTCGCGCCGTTCATGGAGAAGCCGGTGACGGCCGAGAGCATTCTCGACCAGTGGGCCAGAAAGCCGCTGGATTTCGAACCAGGCACGCGCTGGCAGTACAGCAACACCAACTACGTGGTGGCGGGCCGGATTGTGGAGCGGGTCACGGGCGGCCCGTTCTTCGCCTTCCTGGCGAAGCGGATCCTACGGCCGCTGGGGATGACCAGCGCCATCGACCTGGCCGAGCAGACGATGGGGCCGGCGGATGCCGCGGGTTACACGCGGTTTGCGCTGGGGCCGCCGCGCCCGGCGCCGCCGGAAGGCCGCGGCTGGCTGTATGCGGCCGGGGAACTGGCCATGACGGCGCACGATCTGGCGCTGTGGGACATCTCCCTGATGGAACATAAGCTCCTGAAGCCCGCGTCGCTCGAACTGATGACTACTCCGGTGCGCCTGCGCAATGGCACGCCCACGAACTACGCGCTGGGAGTGGGGGTGTCCGACGCCGGCGGGCATCCCAAGCTGGCAGCATGGCGGGGCGGTGTCGGGATTCGTCAGCTTGAATACGGTGTGGCCGGACCAAGGCGCGGCGGTGGTGGTGTTCGCCAATGAGGATGGCTCCGGCGCGCCGGGATCCATCACGGAGCAGATAGAGCCGCTGCTGTTGGCGGAGGCGGAAGATCCGGACGCGGCGCGGGCGCTGGAACAGGCGCAGGCAGATTTTCGACGGATTGCTGGAAGGCAAGATCAATCGCGAGCCTGCTGACCCCCGATGCCGATGCCTACTTCACGCGCCAGGTTCTGGACGATGCCTCGGCCAGCCTGAAGGCGCAGGGACCGCCGGAATCCTTGAAGCAGACCTCGGTAGAACTGCGCGGCGGCATGACCTACCGCCATTTTGAAGATCAAGTTCAAAGAGCAAGTCCCTGCACCTGAGTACGCTGACTGTGCCGGGCGGGAAACTGGAGCAATATCTGATTCAGTAGGCAGCGTCGATTTTTGTCGAGACGGTTTTTCGGCAATGCGGAAGTAATCCAGTAATAGCACTCGTGTGGGTCGAATTCCGGTAGCCCGTCAACCGACCACTAAAATTCTTCAGCCGTACCTCGGAAAAACATTGGCCTAATGAGTTATTGTTTTCTGCAACTCGAAAGAGCTAAAAATACCCAAGAAGGGTTCTGTCCGGGAAGTCTCGGTTAACGAGTCACATTGGAGGTGCGCAATGCTTTCCAAAGTGATTTCCATAGTTCTCGGTGTTCTGCTGCTGCAAGGCGGCCTGAGCGCACAAACTCAAACGCAGGCTCCGAACCCATGCAGCGGCCCAGACCGCGCCCAAAGCCCGTCGCGAAATATGGTTCGAATCACCGCCGTCGGGAAGACCTTCACGCACGACGGCATCAAGCTCTATTACGAAGTCTACGGAGTGGGCGAACCGCTTCTGCTCGTGCATGGCAACGGCGGCAGCATCGCCGATTTCAAAGCCCAGATCGATTACTTCCGCAAGAGCTACAAGGTGATCGCCATGGACAGCCGGGATCAGGGCAAGTCCGGCGATAGCCCGGACAGAATCACCTACGAGAAGATGACCGACGACCTCGCGGCGCTGCTCGACCATCTAAATACGGGGCCGGTAAATGTGCTGGGCTGGAGCGATGGCGGCATCGAGGCGCTGCTGCTCGGCATCCGGCATCCGGCGAAGGTGAAGAAGATCGCCGCGATGGCCGCGAACCTGAATCCGACCGCTGAAGCCTTCTAGCCGGAAGTCCTCGCCTTGATCAAATCCATGGTGGACTCGATGCCGCCGGACGCCAGGGAGACCCCACAGGGCAAGCGCGAGTTGAAGGTGACGCAAATGATGTTCGACGAGCCGCACATCGAGGCCAAAGCGCTAGAGGCGATCACTGCGCCCACGCTTGTGCTGGCGAGCGATCACGATGTGATCCGCGACGAGCACACGCTGGAGATCTATCACCATCATCCCCAACAGCCAACTCTGCATCTTCCCGGACGCGACGCACATGATTCCTTACGATGAGCCTGTGCGCTTTAACGCAGCGGTCGAACGCTTCTTCCGCACGCCTTTTGTGAAGAAGGATCGCATCAAGGACTTGCTCAAGTCCTTTGAGGCAATGAAAGCCGCCCAACAGTAACCATGACCGACCGGTTCTCCAGCGTTTGGCTCAAGCTGGGCAGCCGACTCTTGATTGGGGTAGCTCCCGGTTTGTCGGCAACTCGGAAGTTATCCAGAAACGGGCTTCGAGGAGGCCAACGGTGATCTCCGCGAAGCGGACTTCGGGACAACGTGGTTGAGAATCTGTTTGGGGGTATAACTTCTGGGTTGCCCGT
>CAWFVB010000012.1:0-356215 GCA_963819145.1 uncultured Acidobacteriaceae bacterium | reverse complement strand
TGCTTCGACTACGTACGTATTGCTCCCAGCCGACCCTGGCAACCGCCGGGGGTCGGCGCTCCTGAACTTTACGATGGACCGTGCGCCCGCTCCCGAATTCGTGCTGGAGAGCAATACGCCATCGATACCAATTTTCTCCAAAAACAGGATCAAAACCGTTGTAATCGATTGATTTAACGGCAAATATCCTGCGTGGGTTTGCTTCTCCCATTTTCGAATAAACTGCTGATCCAACGTGCTTTAGGTGCCTTGGCTTTGTTTGGCTTTATTGCCTCCCACTCAAACCATGCCCCAGACGAATCGGCAATATAGAGACCCTTCGTCGGCCGCTAACTTGCCGCAAACGGCCTGGAATCCCCCAGTAACCTGATGATTCTATAAGCCATTTGAGCGGCAGTGGCTTCGTATCTGTCGATTCCATGCTAAATTATTGATAACAAGCTTCTTAGCCCCGTGGCTTCGATTGGTTCGTTTGGCCTCGTAAATTCGAAATTCGAAATTCGAAACTCGAAAATCGTCTCACTTCTGGGCTTGACGCGGGGCTGTCGGGCTCGCCGGTTTCCAGTTTCGATTTTCGAGTTGCCAGTTTCGAATTTCGACTTTCGACTTTCGAATTTCGAGTTTTCCCAATTCAGCCATCGGGGGCAAAAAACGAACGAATTTTTCCGGCCAACCACCGTCGTATCCCCAACATAACACAGGCCCCGACGCTAAATATTTCGATCGCCCTAAAATCGGCCATCTTATTGAAAACAAGCATTTTGTCGGTTGATTTCGCTTAACCTGTTTTGTTTCAATGGCTTAACCCTGGTTGTATCGATTCGATACAGTTTGAAGCGCTCTGGCCAACCGGGGACCACCCACTTCTCTTCATTTCGCTTCCGGTCTTCATTTCTTTCCGTCTCTGCGGGCCGCCATGTGCTCGCCGTTTTGGGCTCGCCCTCACTAAGTACTGCTTTTCATAAGTACGGTGACAATCCAAGGGGGGTTCGGAATCCGGGGTTCGGGGTTCGCAGAACAAATCCCCGAAACCCCAATCTTGCTCTGCGAGTCCCGAACCCCGAATCCCGAACCCCGCGAAATACGTCACCGTAATTATGAAACACCAGGACTAAGCGAGATGAGAAACCTTCCATTCGGCAATCGAGTTTCTACGGAGGCATTAACTATGGATTCGGCTACGGAGGCGTCGGCTTCGCCGGCGGCGAGTGGCGCGGCGGCGCGTTCTTCTACAACCGTTCCGTCACCAATGTCAGCGTCACGAATGTGACGAACATCTAAAACAGGACCGTGGTGGTTAACGAAAACCATGCGGCTTTCAATGGCGAGGGTGGAGTCGCGGCGCACCCCACCGCAGGAAGAAGCGGCTGCGCACGAGCAGCACACGGCTCCGCTGGCCGAGCAGAGTCAGCACGAGCGCTTGGCGAGCCAGAATAAATCAAACTTCGCATCTGAAAATCACGGGCGTCCGGCCGTTGCGGCCACCGCGAAGGCCGGCGATTTCAGCAGCCGGTCTGCGGTTCCAGCCCGGGCCGCGGGAGCGGAATACCATGCGCCGGCGATGTCGCCGAAGCAGGCGCGCGTAGCGTCCCCCGGGGGAAACAAGGGGAACGCGGGGAAGTCCAACGAGGGGTTCCGCCCGTTCACTCCGCCGTCGAAGACCAAAGCGTCGAATAACAGCCAGTCGCAGACGCGGAGTACGCCTCACTCGCAGTCTCAGCCGAAACCGAGCATTCCGAAACAGAATTCTCACAAGTCGAGCCCACCGCCTAGAAAACAGAGCGCGCCTCCGAGGGCGCAACATCAGGGGCGATAGGGGGCAATGCTTCGTGGTTGGGGTCTAGCCGCCAGGATGGCCGGACAGCCGGGGGCGGCTGTCCCCACATGAGCTGTGCCGCCCCGTCGCTTTTTGTGCAAGGTTGGGTTGGGCTGTCGTTCTGGTTCTGAGGGTGGTTGCGCCTTGGTGCAGCTTCACGATTGGCAGAGATGGTTCCGCGCTTGCGGTTGAGGTACTGGCGTGTGCACCTGCAGAATTCGTCTCTGCTACAATTTTTGCAGCGTAGTAGGGATTCGAAAAGCAGGCAGGCGCGCCCAAGGAGTGCAACGAATATGTCGTCCACGAAGCAGAGAATCCGGTTGACCTGTGCGTTTGCCGCGCTTGCAGCTTTAGCCCTGGCGGTGAGTTGCCGCGGGTTCTTCGTGAACCCAACCCTGACATCGCTGGCGATCGGGCCGCAGACTGTTCCATTAGCCCCGGGCGCGTCTTATCAAATGACGGCGACGGGAACGTTCAGCGATGGCAGCACCGAGAATGTAACCAGCAAATCTTTGTGGACATCGACCAATTCGTCGATCGCTTCTGTGGGAACCACGACGGGATACGTGACAGCCGCGTCTGGTGCAGTCACCGTGGGCTCTACCACCATCGGTGCTAGTGATGGCGCGATCACGGCAACAACCACAGCGACAATCACCGTGTGTCCAACGGTGAGTAACCTGGTGATCACTGTTACTCCAAACGACAGCGGCCCCCCGGGCGGTCCGCTTACCTTTGACGCGAAGGCCACTGTTGGGAGTTCGTCGGGCGTAGATGTCACGACCAGTGTTACCTGGAACGTTGTCGATACGTCGATAGTGACCATTACTACGAGTGGCCAGGGAACGCTCGGAGCAACTGCAGGGTCGACCACCGTCACCGCGACGCTCTGCAATGTGAACAGCACCAATGTGTTGACCATCACGGTCAACTGATCGGTCGACGACGACCTTGCTTCCCGCAAGGGAACCCACGACGAATTAGATACCCAGCAACTCCAACTTCTCGCCACGTGAGGCTCGGCGCAGGTCCGCATCAAGCGTAGCCAGGGGAAGACTGCGGCGCAGAGCCAGTTCGAGATAAGCGGCGTCGTAGAGAGTCAACCGATGGCGCTCCGCGAGCCAGAGGGTTGCGCCCCACGCCTGCGGGTCGGTGTCACCGTCCACTTGAATTGGTAACTGAGCCAGATCGGCTAGAGTAGCGTCACGAAAAACCGCGTCGTGACGTTTGCGGCGTACGCCCATCTCCAGGACGTTGGCCACTTCCAGACGCCACAATCCCGGAACCCAGGCGCCACCTTGACGGAGCGCATCGAATACCTGGCTTACTGGTTCGGTGGTCTCGTCGGCATAAACCCACGCCAAGGTGATGGAGCAGTCTAGAACGAGGCTCATCGGTCAGGGCTCATCAGGCACGGGTCTCGAAAATTGCACTCATGGCCGGTAGTTCATGGGTGATGGTTTATGGACGATCGTTCATGGACGATCCTGGTCTCGCAGTTTCTTGAGGGCAGCCCAGTCGAGGCCGCTTTGTGCGGACTTGGCCTTCCGCAGTTTGTGGGCTCGCTTGCGGATGCGATCGAACGCTGCCTGGGCTTGACGCTGGTCCACGCGCCCAGTGTTGGGAACCAGCCGGGCGACGGCTTTGCCGTGACGCGTAATGACGATCTCTTCGCCCCGCTCCACACGGTCGAGCAAGGTTCCCAAGGTGTTTTTGGCCTCGAAGGCACCGATTTCGTTCATGGCGGGAAGCTCCACATTAAGCTAGCTTAGTCTAGCTTAAATCAGGAATGGAATCAACTGGATCTACAGCAGACTTCGGACCTCAGACTTCGGACCTCGGACCTCAGGGCTTCAGAAACTGAACCCAGCTCCCGGCGAAGCGTTAGCCTTAGTTCCCGAAAGGGAACCCACGACCACTCGTACCCTTGCCTTCGCCGGCCGCGGCGGTATCATCGTGGGTTCGTTATTCGTTGTCGTAAGCTCATCAGCATTCCTTGCGGCGATTCGGCCCCGACTAGCGAGCAATGGCCATCCCTATGTCTGATATTCGCTGTATCGGCATTGCCACCGGAGGCGGAGATGCTCCCGGCCTCAACGCTGTCATTCGCGCCGCCACCAAAGCGGCCATCTCAAACACAGGTGGAAAGTCATCGGCATTCCCGACGGCTTCGACGGCCTGATCTGGCCGGAGAAATCTTTCGAGCTTACGCTCGACCGGGTCAGCGGGATTCTGCCGCGCGGCGGAACGATTCTTGGCACCACCAACCGCGGCAATCCATTTCAGCTACAAGACCGAGGAAAATGGCCAGGAAGTGGTGCGCGACATCTCCGATCAGGTCATCGCCAACTGCGAAGAAGCTGGGCATCGACGCGATCATCACCATCGGCGGCGACGGCTCGCAGAAGATCGGCTACGAGCTGTTTCAGAAGGGCATGAAGATCGTGGGCGTGCCCAAGACCATCGACAACGACTTGTCGGCCACGGAAATCACGTTCGGCTTCGATACGGCCCTGCACACGGTCACCGACGCGATTGACAAGATCCATACCACGGCCGCGTCGCACCACCGCGTGATGGTGGTCGAAGTCATGGGGCGCGACTGCGGCTGGATCGCGCTTGCCGGGGGGCATCGCGGGCGGCGCGCATGTCATTCTCATTCCGGAAATTCCGTTCACCATCAAGAGCTCTGCGACTTCATTGCGCTGCGCGAAAAGCGCGGTGGCAGCGCTTCACTATTGTCGTGGTTGCCGAAGGCATCAAACTGCCGCCCGAACTCAAGCAGATGGCCCGCGGCTGGCCCGTGGGCAACACCATCGGCGACGCGATCGGCTTATTTGCCAACAAGGAAGTGCGGGTTAGCGTGCTGGGACACATTCAGCGCGGAGGTTCGCCTTCGCCCTATGATCGTGTGCTGGCGACGCGCTTCGGCGTAGCCGCGGTGGATCTGGTGGCCGAGGGCGATTTCGGAAAGATGGTTGCTCTGCGCGCCGACTCGATTGTCGCCGTCGACGTGGTCAGCGCCATCGGGCAGTTGAAGACGGTGCGGCCCGACGGAGAATTGGTGCGCACGGCGCGCGCCATCGGGATCGGGTTCGGGGACTGAGGGTTGGACCTCGGACCTCGGACTTCGGACCTCAGACTTCGGACCTCAGACTTCGGACCTCAGACTTCGGACCTCAGACTTCGGACCTCAGACTTCAGACCTCAGACCTCAGACTTCAGGCCCTCGACGTCCCGAGGGGATGAACGCTCGCTGTTGCGGCCGACGTCCGAGGGCCGAGGGCCGAGGTCTGAGGTCTGACGTCCGAGGTCTGACGCCCGCCTCCAGTGATTCCCATCACATTCTGCGCTTGCGGGCCTGTGTGACGATGGTCCACAGTGGTCTGTCCATGTCGCAGACGATCTCGTCTCCGCTGTTACCTTCGAGCGCGCAACGCGACCAGCGCGAGCTGCAGGCGGCGCGTCTGGCCATGCGGCTGTCGCTTGGCGTAGGCGTGCTGATGTTGTTGGGCAAGACCACCGCGTACTTCATGACGGGTTCGGCGGCGATCTTGTCGGACTTTGCCGAGTCGGTGGTACACGTGATCGCAGTGGCTTTCGCCTCATTCAGCCTGCGGTTAAGCACCAAGCCCGCGGCTCCGACATTTCTTTACGGTTACGAACGCATCACATTTTTCTCCGCCGGATTTGAAGGCGCGATGATCATTGTCGCTGCCATATGGATTCTGGTGGCGGCGATCGAGAAATGGATGGCGGGCCTGCAACTCGAACATCTTGGCTCGGGCACGTTACTGCTACTCGGCGCCGGACTGCTCAATGCGTGGCTGGGATGGCATTTGCTGCGGGTGGGGAAGCGGAGCCACTCGCTCATTCTCGAGGCGGATGGCAGGCATGTGCTCACCGACAGCCTGACCAGCTTTGGGGTGGTAGCCGGACTCGGTCTTGTGATACTGACGGGCTGGAAGCCGCTTGATCCGCTGGTCGCGATCGCGGTGGCCATCAATATTTTGTGGTCGGGTGGACGCTTGGCCTGGCGCTCGGCTGTCGGACTGCTCGACTACTCTGATCCTGGGACCGGCAAACAAATTCGCGAAAAGCTCGATGCGATCTGCAGCGAACTCGGCGTGCACTACCACGGCGTGCGCTATCGCACGACCGGATACCGCCAGATCATTGAAGTGCACTTGCTATTCCCGCATGCCACGCCGGTGGGCGAAGCGCATCGATTGGCGACGGCTCTCGAAGAACGCTTGCCCGTCGAACTCGCCCGCCCGGCAGAGGTAATCACCCACCTGGAATCGGTGGAAGACCACGAAGCCGTGCACTCGACGGAGCACTACACGGGGCGGCCCGAGTAAGAGTTGATGATTCTCGATTGGAAAATCCCGGGGCCCAGGAGTTTTTCAATCACGACGCAAAAATCATCAATCAGCAGTCTTCCCTAGTTCTTCATCACCGCGTCAATGGTCAAGTAAAGCTGGCTGTTGTCCTTGACTTCGACGTAGGGCCTGTTGGGATTGCGGTTGCTGACGATATAGACCGTGGGAGTGTGATCGAGTTTGATGGCTTTGCCCAGGTCGCGGTCGGCATTGACCAGCGCGGAGAGCTTGCCGCCCGCATCAATGGCGAATGGCAGGTCCACTTTGTGGGCGGCGGCGAACTTCTCGCCGTAGGAGCGCAGGTTGGCGGGATTAATCTCAAGCTGGTTCTCGAAAATGTAGTCGCGAAAGTCGTTGCCCAGAGCCTTGGAATGAGTGTCGAAGTAGCGAGCCATCACGGCTGCCTGGTACGACCAATTGTGTCCGGGCAGAGGGAAATCGTGCCGTATGACAGGGATCTTGTAGGTCTTCGAGGCCTGCTCGACGAGAGGCGCCGTGCGCCGACACATGGGACACTGCAAGTCTTCGAACACCACGATGGCGACCTGCGATCCCTTCGGCGGACGCAGTACCGAATCCACCGTATCCTGCGCGAAGGCGGAGGCAGAGAGCGAGACCAACACGACCAGAGACGTCGCAAGCACGACAGCGAAACGATTACAGAATGTGTTGTGTATCTTCATCAGTTTTGTGGCCATTTTTCCAGAAACGTTCCCCCATCCCCATTAGACGCGGCGAACCCCTATCTTGGCAGCCTGGAGTTCGACCTGCAACATTCCAAAGTCTTACCTTTATGGTAACCGAAGCAGCTGGCTGGTGTCTTGAGTTGGCGACAGCGCGCGGGTGCACGATGCATCAACCTCGAAGCGGCTTGATTTTTTTCGGCCTATGCTCGGGGTCATCCTGAGTGCAGCCGTTTTTCAGGCGGAGCGAAGGATCTCCCGCTGGCCGTATCCATGGGGAGATCCCTCACGCGGCTGAACTACGCCGCGTTTCGGGATGACGCTTTGCCAAAAGAATAACTTCAGATTGAGCCACTAATGTAAACCTCTGTGACGGGAAGTCTCTGCTGCGACGCGTTATAGTAGAAAGTTCTCCTCTGGCCGTGACGGAATCTTGAGACGGTTCGCCTCATTTCGTGTTGGCTGGCTCGCGCTGGCAATGGCAGCGGCTGCCATCGTGTCGTTTCCTGCCTGCGGTCGCGGACGACATCGCGTGCTGGAAGTGGCGTACGTCTCGGCGCCGCAGGCCGCGCTGCGCGACCAGGTCGCGGCCATTTATAACCGCGTGGGCAACGTGAAAAATGGGGAGCGCGTCGAGGTGATCGACCGCGAGAAGCGCTTTGCGCGAGTGCGCACCGGCACGGGCCTGGAAGGCTGGATTGAGCAGCGCTTTCTTGTGGATCAGAAAACTTTCGACGGCCTGCAGAAACTCACGCAGGATAATCAGAACGATCCCGTGCAGGCTCCCGGCGTCCTGCGCAACGAGACGAATTTGCACATCACTCCGGGACGCGACACGGAACATCTTTATCAGTTGGCGTCAGGGGCGAAGGTCGCGATTCTGAAGCGTGCAACAGCCGAGAAGCAGCCGGGTGTGGCGCCTCCTCCCAAAGTGGTTGCCGGCAGGCCCGGCGCGAAAGTTCAGGCAGGTCCGGTGCTAGAAGACTGGTGGCTGGTGCGCGACGATCAGGGCCGCGTCGGATGGGTGCTGGCGCGCATGGTGGACGTGGATGCGCTGCTCGACATCGCGCAATACGCCGAGGGCCAGCGCTTCGTAGCATTTTTCGCGCTCGACGAAGTGGCGGATGGAGCGAAGAAAATTCCGCAGTATCTTTGCTTGTTAACCGATCCTCACGACGGTTTGCCTTACGATTACGATCAACTCCGCGTCTTCACCTGGAACGTGCGCAAGCACCGCTACGAAACTGCTTACCGCGAACATGGGCTTGACGGAGTTCTTCCAGTCACCATAACAAAACAAACTTTCGACAAAGAAGGAACGTTGCCGGTTTTCATCCTGCGAGTCAAAGATGATGCCGGCGACGTTAGCGAGCGTACGTACAAATTGAACACTCCCATCGTGCGACGCGTCCTCGCGCCGGGCGAGGTCACCTCAAAATCGAAAGCGAAGCACCGCCGCTAGCGCCTACCTGACCAGGGATTTTCCAACCGAGTTGTCTTCTGCTTCCAAATGTCATATCGACCGAGGTCTGGTTCTATGCATTTTCGTATCGATAACTAAGTGTCTAGATACTAAGCGTTTGAAAACATGATGTTTGTTGCATAAGTGTTTTGGCTGGTTAGTTGCATATCTCGTTAAGTTCATGTCTGAATTTAGTTACTTTGTCTCGTGTTTGCTGTAGGTCCATGAAACCCGCGCCAGACGGGTAAACACAGAGCGCTTGTTTTGTTTAAATCCCAGCTCTCACAGAAAGTTCTGAAAGTCGATTTGCCAAGATTCGTAAAGTCGATCGGATCGCGCCATTGTTCGCCGAAAACTGGCGTGTGCGCTGGATTCGAATTTCTACGGATGAAAATTTCAAGGAGGCAGGAAATGCGATTTACAACATCGAGCAAGCTGTTTGCGTTGCTGGTGACGATGGCCCTATTGCTATCGGGTGTGTATCTGTTCGCCCAGGAAACGACGGGCGGACTGCAAGGCTCGGTGAAAGATCCGTCCGGCGCAGTCGTGGGCGGCGCTCACGTGGAAGTGAAGGGGACGACGATGGTCGGGTCCAAGGCGCTGGACACAGATTCGAGCGGCCAGTACCGCTTCGCGAATCTTCCTCCGGGTGTGTATTCGATTACGGTTTCAGCGAAGGGCTTCAAGACCACAAAGCGCGAAGGTCTGACACTTGAGGTCGGCCATTTGCCGATAGTTGATATTACGGTAGAAGTTGGTACCGCCGCCGAAGTGGTCGAAGTTACGGGCGCGGCGCCGGTGATTGATGTCACCACGAACCACACGATGACCAACATCACAGAGGATGTCATTAACGAAGTTCCACACGGGCGTTCGTTTCAGTCGGTCATCCAGTTCGCTCCAGCAGCCAGCAATGAGCCTCTTGGCGGAAGCATCGGCACGAGTATGGGCAGCGGAACCGGTGGGCAGTCACCGGGCAGCAGCGGCAACGGACAGGCATTTGGCTACTCAGTGGCTGGTGGCTCTGATTCGGAGAATGCCTATTTGGTGGAGGGTCAGGAAACAGCCGACATTATTGGCGGTTTCTCCCACACCCAAGTACCTTTTGATTTCATTCAGGAAGTGCAAGTGAAGACTTCAGGCGTCGAAGCCGAGCACGGCGGCTCCTTGGGCGGTGTGGTCAACGTGATCATGAAGAAGGGCAGCAATGCAATCCACGGCTCAGTCTTTACTCAGTTCGAAAACCAGGCCCTGGATGGCTCACCGAACGCGTTTTCCCGCTACAACCCGCTTGACTCAGGTAACGGGATCCTTGGTATCGACCCTTCACCTCAAAGCTACCAAGCCAAGAAAGATAAGACCAGCGATGTGTTCCCTGGCTTCACGCTAGGCGGGCCGATACTCAAGGACCGCATTTGGTTCTTTGTTGCCGCCAATCCTGAATTCAACCGGGACGAACGCACTGTAAACTACGCGCAGAGCACCGCGACAAACCTTCAGTCGTTAGGGAAGGTGCCTTATAGCCAAAACACGAACACTTGGTACACGACCGCGCGAATCGACGCCACCGTATCGCAAAAGGTGCGTGTGTTTGGTTCCTGGCTGTACCAGTTGCAGAAGCAGTTTGGAGAATCTTTGCCCGACGGGGACGCTATTCAGGGTTTTAACCCCAATGCAACCGGGACTTGTCTGACGAGCTCTTACTGTGCTGGTGTCAACAACCTGTACACTGCGATACCGGTGATTGCATTCGGGCATGGACTCGGATACACCGCTCCCAACGTTGTGACGAACGTGGGCGCAGATATTACGCTCACCCAGCATCTGGTGGCAACCACGCGCTTTGGCTACTTCTTCCAGAACTATCACGACTTCGGTTATCCGACCAGTGGCGTTACCGCCATCTGGCAAGCCAATGGCAACGGGGTCACGTCAGTAGATGGCAGCGCGTTCCCCACTAATCTCCAACAGTCGGCGGGGTTCTTCAACGCTCCGGAAAACCAAAACTACACGCGATACAACGCAAATAAGCGCTACCAGTTCGACCAGGATATTGCTTTCTTCAAGAGCGGATGGGGAGGCACGCATAACTTCCGGTTTGGCTATCAGTTGAACCGCTCTTCCAATGCTCTTAACCAGGAGTGGAACGAGCCGACCGTCAATCTTTTCCCGGGAAGTGGCCAACTCTACTTCGCTGCGGGCCAGGTGGGCTTTCAAAACTGTGGCGCCTTGGTAACCACATACGGTTCGGGCTACGGCGCCGCACCGACCGGCAACCCCCCCGTTAGCGCCGACTGCACTGGAAACTATGGCTATGCTCAAGTGCAGGACTACGGCTCCCTCGGATACGCGGTTAGCTACAATCACGCTCTGTTTGGGCAAGACTCGTGGACGATCGGCCATGGAGTCACCCTGAATATCGGCTTGCGGGTAGAGAAGGAATATCTGCCCGGCGAATCGGTAAACCTGACCATACCTTTGCCCGCGCACCCGATCTCGTTCGGTTGGGGTGACAAGATTTCCCCGAGAGTCGGAGCCGCGTGGGATGTGTTCCGCGACGGCAGGATGAAGGTGTTCGGCAGCTACGGCACGTTCAATGACACGATGAAGCTGAATTTGGCCATCAGTTCGTTCGGTGGCCAATACTGGAACAATTGCACCTACGCGATGATGGACCCGAACTCGCTGGGTATCCTCGGCACCTTGGTCCGCGATAGTACGGGACGTTACTGTGCCGGCGGCCTCAGCGGCACGACTGAAGCCAATTTTTCGGCTCCTCCACCTGCCGGTAGCCTGATCTTTCTGGAGAATGCGAACGAGCGCGGCACTGAAGCAGTTACTCCTGGCTTGAAGCCGTACCGCCAGCATGAGTCAGTGTTTGGGACTGACTACCAGATTGGCAAGCACCTGGCGCTTGAAGCCCGTTGGGACCGCCGCCGTCTCGACCACGTAATTGAGGACGCGGCGCTTTTCAGTCCCCAGGGCGCGGAGGTTTTCACCATCGTCAACCCCGGCGAAGGATCGAACTCGATTAACGCGACTTGCGCTACTACCGCAGATACGGGTGGTGCCTATCCGGTATGTCCCCGGCAGCCGACCGCGGCCCGCAGCTACGATGGCGTTGAGCTGCGCTTGACCAAGACTCAGAGCCAGCATTGGTTCGGCATGTTCTCTTACACGTATAGCCGCTTCCGGGGCAACTACACCGGGCTAAGCAGCACGGACATCGCCGACGGCGGCGGCGGCCGCAATGCGCCCAACAACAGCCGTGCGTTCGACGAGACTTACTTCTCGTTCAACGCTTACGGTGGCTCCTCATCGGGCCTGCTTCCTACCGACCGGCCGAATAAGTTTAAGGGCTATGCGTACTATGAGCTGGGTTGGAAGAAGTGGACCACTGACCTTGGGATCTTCCAATTTGCCTATCAGGGGTCGCCGGTTAGCAGCTTTATCGATGTGGGGTACAGTGTGCCTCCTGGTAACTTCTTTGAAACTTACGTCGAGGGCCGCGGAAAATGGGTTGATGTTTCCGGTACCACCGGGAATCTCACCATCGGCAACGCGCGCCTCCGGCGGACACCATGGTTTACACAGAGCGATCTTAATCTCACGCAAAATTACAAGCTCTCCGAAACCAAGGTCATCAGCTTCTCGGCGACGATTCCCAACGCGCTTAACCAACGCGCGGTTACGGCGTATAACGAATCGATCGACACCCAACAATTCGGAAGTTTTCTCCAGCCCGGGGGAGTCCCGTTTTACTTCGGAGGCGTGGCTTATTCAGCCTATGAACACCCATATGACTGGAAGTCGCTCGCCAACACGGATGGGATCATTCTCAACAGCAAGTACGGCCAGCCTTATCTGTACCAGTTGAGCCGTAACATCCGTCTGCGGCTTGGGTTCACCTTCTAACCTTGTAACGCTTGCATCTCAGGGAGCCGGCAGTTCCGGCTCCCTTCTTTTTTGTGCTGAGATATTTGCGGCAAAAATCAGGCTCCACGCCTTGGCGTGGGGCCGATTTACAGCTGTATGCGTCGAGTTACTTCCCGAAGATCACCGTGCTCGAGAAGTGGGAACTGGCGGCCATGTAGAACAGTAGGGGCACGGACAAGAAGAAGTTGGTGCGCGACGCCAGGAATGCCTGCCGCGCCAGCGCCGCGGCGTTTGCGGGAGGCGTGCCGGCCAGCGTGCCGTTGATGACTTTCTTGTTGTTGGGCCAGATGATGCCCCACACGTTGAACAGCATCACGATGCCCATGCCGCCGCCCACGCCGATGGAGATTACATGGTTATCGTCTCCGCCGACCGGGGTGTAGTGCACAAAAATCCAGCCTGCGGCATAGACGAGGATCGCCGTGATTACGCCGAGAACGTATCCGCTGGGCGTCACTTTCTTAATCACTAAGAACAGAATCGCCCAGACGCCGACCCACAGCAGCAGGAAGAGGCCCTGCGTGCTGAGCCCGCTGGTGCCTTGACGCTCCGCATCGGCGCCAACATAGAACTGTCCCCAGTACCAGAAGCCAACGAACACCGTCACCAGCGCGCTCCAGCGAAACCAGTTGAGGGCGGGCAGGGTGAGGTTTTGAAAAATCTTGGGTTTTGCCGCGGCGTCCACTTGCTTCATGAAGGGGACGTTGATGAGGTTGAAGAAATACAGCAGGCCGATCCAGGTGATGCCGGCAATGAAATGGAACCAGCGCAGAATGAGCTGGGCCGCTTCTTTGCCAGTGATAGCAGGCATGACCACGGCAGCCGCGACAGCAACAAAATTGTGCATTAGGATTTCCTCCGCCAACTTGTTTGCCAAATCTGGACGTGCGGGTTGTGGGGCCCCCGAATGCCCTGAGACCTAAGGACACTCGGCGAAGGGACTGACCGGCTGCAATCGAAAAAACATTCGCGCCCAATCAATTCGTGTCCCAGGCTGAGCGAGACGAGGAAAGTCTGCACTTTGCCTGCTGGTGCTGTCAACCGTTGGGAAGGTTGTTCGCGGTTAGCTGGCTGACGCTCCGGGCCGGGGGAGCGGGAGATCCTTCGCCTCGCCGGAAGAACGGCTCCGGTCAGGGACCACTGCTGCATCGCAGCCGCAGGCTTCAGACTGCATCGAGGCGGAAACCTCGCTGGTTGGGAAATGCAGGTTGAAAAGCGGCCGGGATCGCCGTATCGTACTGACATCTGTCTGCTGGAACGTGCAGCCCTGCGGAAATGGAGGGCGCGCGGGCCGGCGGGGTTGTCCCCCCTTGTTCCTGTGGCAGCGGGAAAGCTTCCGGGAACATGCTGTTGGATTGAACCGGCTCATGGGCGCCTGTGGGCGGGTGGATCGTACGCAGTTAGAAAATAGAGGAGATCGGCGATGGACAGCAATAAGCCGGCGCAGAACATTCAGGATTCCTTCCTTAACACGGCCCGCAAGGAGAGGCTCAGCATCACGATTTATTTGCTGAGCGGGGTGAAGTTAACGGGCCGCATCCGCTCCTTCGACAAGTACTCCGTTGTACTGGAGGCGAACGGTCAGGAGCAACTCATCTTCAAGCACGCGATCTCGACCGTGGTGATGGGGCGTGCGGCGTCAACGCACGTCGCCCACGTGCCGCATCCGGAAAGAGCGGCTGGGAGCGCCGGACCGACCGCGACGGCGGCGAGCGCTTCGGGCACCGGCACCGAAGGATAGGGCGTTTTCGGTTTGGGAAGTCCTCATACCAATAAATCTCGCGACACGGCGCGTGCCGGCAAACGTGTGCCTCTGGGCTCGGAGGATGCCCGCGAGCAATCGGAGCAGGAGCGTGCGTTCCTGGTCGGCGTCGAGGTGCGCACGCGCGGACGCAGCGCCAAGGGAACGGTCACGGCGCAGGCGTCAGCCGCGCGCGACGCAGCTTCCATGCAGCTGGCCAAGGCTGGGGCCGCGCCGAAATCGAACGGCAAGCCCAGCATTCCTGAATTCGATGCCGACGAATCGCTGGCCGAACTGCATACGCTGGCGGAGAGCGCTGGAGCCAAGGTTGTCGGGAAGATTTTGCAGCGGCGCGACCGGCCCGATCCGGCCACGTTGATTGGAGCCGGCAAGCTCGAAGAGATTGCGGGAGCGGCCGCGTCGGTGAATGCCGACGTACTCCTGTTCGATCACGATCTCAGCCCTTCGCAGCAGCGCAATATTGAAAAGATCGTCAAGCGGCGCGTGATCGACCGGACGCAGCTCATCCTCGATATTTTTGCGCGCCACGCGCGTACCCGAGAAGGCCAGTTGCAGGTCGAGTTGGCACAACTGCAATACATGCTGCCGCGCCTGGCAGGGCACGGCATCGAGATGTCGCAACTTGGCGGGGGCATCGGCACCCGCGGTCCGGGCGAAACCAAGCTCGAAACCGATAAACGCAAGATCGCGCGCCGTGCGCGGCACGTCGAGCAGCAGATTGAAAACGTCCGGCGCATTCGAGCGCAACAGCGGCAGCGGAGAGAATCGGCTCCCGTGGCCACCGTGGCGCTGGTCGGCTACACGAATGCGGGAAAATCCACGCTCTTCAATGCGCTCACGCAGGCCAAAGTGCTCGAATCGTCACGAATGTTTGCCACTTTAGACCCGACAATTCGGGGCGTGATGTTGCCTTCAAAACGCAAGGTGCTGCTCTCAGACACAGTAGGATTCATTCGCAGCCTGCCGCACACGCTGGTTTCCGCATTTCGCGCCACCCTCGAGGAAGTGCAGCGCGCGTCGTTAATCCTGCACGTGTCCGACGCCAGCAACCGGCTTTCCGTCGAGCAGGACGCACAGGTGGAAATTGTCCTCAAAGAACTTGAGGTCGAGAAGAAACCGCGCCTGCGTGTGATGAACAAACTCGACCTGCTGGATGACGAAGTCGCGCAGTCCCTGCAAGCCGACGCCATGCGGGAGAATTCGATGACGGTTTACGTTTCGGCGGTGGAAGGCACGGGGCTCGACCGGCTGCTGGCGCGCATTGACGAGATGATCGAGGAAGATGCCGTCAGCCGCGTGCATTTGCGCGTCCCGCAGAAAGAGGGCAAGACCTTGGCGATGCTCGAAGCGAAATCGCGGATCTATTCGCGCAAATATCAAGACGGCGCGGTCGAACTGGAACTGGACGCGCCGGCCTCGGTGGTGCGGCGGGTGCGGGAGTGGGTGGCGAAATAGGCCTGAGTGCGTCAGGGCTGGGGTAGTGCCGCGATGTCAACCAGGAGCGGCACGTGATCGCTGGCAGGCCTCCAGGTTCCGTAGGCGCCCACTTCGAAGTTCTCGACGCGGCGGCTCCAGTCGCGGGGCACAAAGATGTAGTCGATGTGAAAGCAACGTTGTTTCTGGTACAGGAAATAGTGCGTGGGGCGAGTCTCTTTGCCCTGGTCTTCGGAAAAGAAGGCATGATAGGCGCTGACGATGCCTCTGCGCGCAAGTAGTTCTACGACGGCCGAGTGATTTCGCCTTTTTCGGGAGTGATCCCAAATTGTGTTGCTATTGAAGTCTCCGCAGATGACCACCGGCTGATTGCAGAACCATTTTGGATGCCTGACGACTGCCTCGAAAACCTGCCCGATATAATTCTTCTTTCTGTCCGAGCCCACCTGCCCAGCCCAAACGGCGAGAAGGAAAAAATCCATCGGTCCCTGGACGTGCACCGGCGCGATCCATTTCTGGGTAGGCCGTCGCCCGGCCCTCAATGTCCACGGTTTCGCTGCCAGAACTCCCAGCCCTTTGTTTTTGTTGTCTCCCCACCAGCAGGCATCGTAACCGTCGTTCTTGCAGTCAAGTACTGCGTCACGGGAACATTCCGGAATGACGGCAATATCGGGCCGCAGCGCGTAGAGGAGCGCTCGCTTCTTCGCGAAACCCATTCGGCAGTTCCAGGCGATGATCCTCAAGGCGCGCACTCCGAGAGTCACAAACTTACACCGAGTAAGGTCGGGACGACGCAGGCAGTCTATCGTCGGCTATGACGGCGGTGGAAGACCGCGCGGACAATTTAAATGGGCCGGCAACCAAGAAGCGGTGACATTCCTTGGCTATCGGCCCATTCGATCCTGAATTGGATCGGAGGTGATACTTCAATGCTAATCCTCTTTGGCGCGAAGTCAAGAACTATGTGCACAAATTTGCGGCATCGGCGTGGCGAGCCGAGAGCCAGTGCTAAATCCCTTGTTTCCATTGGGCTGGAACGAGTTTGGCGAAAGGTTTGCGCCTTCTCATCACGTCGCTTTCCGCGCCCAAAATGGACTCGCGCTCGCGTTGACAATAAATCCCTTGGGACGTTAGACTTATCAGTTTTCACAGCCCTCATTTTCCGGTCTGAATCACGGATTGGGTCAACGGATTAAGATCAGCACCACATGGATGAGACGCTCAAACAATTAGGCGAATTACTGCTCGGATCGGTGCCGACTGTAATTATGCTGGCGCTGCTGTACGCGCTCTATACGACGATTGTGCACAAGCCCCTGCAGCGCGTGCTCGAGGAACGGCGCGCCAAGACTGAGGGTGCGGTGGAGAAGTCGCGAGCTGATATCGCTGTGGCTGAGGCGCGCACGGCCGAGTACGAGCAACACTTGCGCGAGGCGAGGGCCGCAGTGTTTAAGGCGCAGGAAGCGAAGCGGCAGGCCGTGCTCCAGGCTCGCACCAACGCGGTGAACGAGTCGCGCGCGAAAGCTCAAGCGCAAGTGCAGGCGGCGAAAAAAGATATCGAGAATGATCGGGCGGCGGCCGAAAAAAGCCTGCAGTCCGAGGCCGCAGCTCTGGCCCAGGAAATTGTGCGGCGCGTACTGCAACCGGCGGGGGCGGGACGCTGATGACATCGCTCAAGCAGATCGTCCGGACATGCTGTCTCGCTCTGATCATGCTGAGCGCTGCGGGTATGCTGCGCGCCCAGGAGAAGCCGACTGCGCCGGAGCAAAAGCCCGCGACCGTCGAGGCTGCGCCCGACTCGGGCGGTCCCGGCCGGCAGTTGGCCCATAGCAGCAAAGAGGGTGCCGGGGTAGAGAAGGACGAGATGGCCGAGTTTAAAGAATCGGCCTCGGTGCGAATCATTGCCAAGTACATTACGGGCGGAAATCTGCAGTACGCATACTGGTTGAGCGTGGTGCTGAATTTCCTGGTCATCGCAGTTGTCGTTGCCTGGGCTGCCAAGAAGTTTTTGCCGGGAATATTCCGCGACCGTACTGCCGCGATCCAGAAGGCGATGCAGGAAGCGCAAAAGGCGAGTGAAGAAGCGCGCCGCAAGCTGGCCGAGATTGAAACGCGACTGCAGAAACTGGACGTTGAGATCGGCATGATGCGCGACGCCGCCGAGAAGGAGGGCGCGGCAGAGGAAGCCCGCATAAAGGCGGCCGCCGAGGAAGATGCGCGGAAGATTATTGCGTCGGCCGAGCAGGAAATTACAGCCGCGGCCAAGGCCGCCCGCCGCCAGTTGACGGCCTATGCAGGCGACCTGGCCGTCGCGTTGGCGCAGAAGCAGATTCGCGTGGATGCCGCCACCGACCAGGCGTTGGTGCGCAATTTCTCCGGACAGCTGGGCGCCGCGTCAGAACCAGGAAAGGACGGAAACTAACCGATGGCTTCCGTTGCCAGCACCTACGCCCGGGCATTCGCCGACGTGGTTCTCGATGAGCACCTTGATGCGAATCGAGCGATTGCCGGACTGGGCGAGATTGCGGGCCTGATGGCCGAGAGTTTGGCCTTGCGCCGGGTTTGGGAGAATCCCGCGGTGCCGGCGGATCAGAAACGCCATTTGCTGGATGCGATCGTGCAGCGGGAAGGCATTGATAAGCCGGTCCGTAACCTGGTCGCTGTCTTGATTGATCACCGGCGCGTGCAGTTCCTGCCGAGGATCATCGAGCAACTGGAAAAGGAATTGGATGCTCGCATGGGATTCGCCGAGGCGCAGATTTTCAGCGCTCGCGAACTGGGCGCTGCCGAGCGGCAGGCACTCGAAACGCAGGTCGCCAAGGTAACTGGCAAGAAGGTCCGCGCCAGCTACGGATTGGATGCGTCTCTGCTGGGCGGTGCGGTCGTCCGCGTAGGCAGCACGATTTATGACGGTTCGGTGAAGGGGCAGTTGGAAAAGATTCGAGAAGCGATTAGCTCTTAGCTCTTGGCCTTTAGCTTTTGGCTCGACCCAACGGGGCGAGTGTAGAGCCGGGAGAGAGCAAGGCAGCCCGCGGTGAGGCACGGCTGCCGAAGTCGCAACGATGAGCTAAGAGCTAATAGCTAAAGGCTAAGAGCTGATTCTATGGCACAAATCAAAGCAGACGAAATCACGAAACTGATCCGCGCGCAGATCGAGAATTACGAAACCCAGATCTCCGTGGACGAGACGGGCACCGTCATCACGCTCGGCGATGGCATCGCGCGCGTGTATGGGCTCGACAAAGTCATGGCCGGCGAACTCCTGGCCTTCCCGCACGGCATCGCTGGGATCGCCATGAACCTGGAAGAAGACCAGGTCGGCGTGGTCATCCTGGGCGAGTACACCGAACTCAAGGAGGGCGACGAGGTGAAGCGAACGGGGCGCATCATGAGCGTGCCCGTAGGCGACAACATGATCGGGCGCGTGGTGAACTCGCTCGGCCAGCCCATCGACGACAAAGGGCCCATCGCCACCGACAAGTTCATCGCTCTGGAGCGCATCGCACCGGGCGTGATCGACCGCCAGCCGGTGCGTGAGCCCATGGCGACCGGACTCAAGGCCATCGACAGCATGATTCCGATCGGCCGCGGACAGCGCGAACTGATCATCGGCGACCGCCAGACGGGCAAGACCGCCGTTGCGCTCGACACAATCATCAACAGCAAAGGCAACGACCTGATCTGCATTTACAACGCGATTGGGCAGAAGCGTTCATCGATTGCGCAGGTCGTGAAGATTCTCGAAGACGCCGGAGCGATGGAGTACACCATCGTCGTGGCTGCCTCCGCGTCAGAGCCGGCGCCGATGCAGTACATCTCGCCCTATGCGGCATGCGCCATGGGTGAGTATTTCCGCGACACCAAGCGTCATGCGCTCGTGATTTACGACGATCTGTCGAAGCACGCGGCTTCGTACCGCGAAATCTCGCTGCTGCTGCGGCGTCCACCGGGACGCGAAGCCTACCCGGGCGACGTTTTCTATCTCCACTCGCGTTTGCTGGAGCGCGCGGCCAAATTGAGCGACAAGAATGGCGGCGGATCGCTGACCGCGTTGCCGGTCATTGAAACGCAGGCTGGGGATGTGTCGGCGTACATTCCGACCAACGTTATTTCGATCACTGACGGCCAGATTTATCTGGAAACCGACTTGTTCAACCAGGGCATTCGCCCTGCCGTGAACGTTGGCTTGTCGGTAAGCCGCGTCGGCGGCAGCGCGCAGATCAAAGCCATGCGGCAAGTCGCCGGCACTTTGAAACTGGAACTGGCGCAGTACCGCGAGTTGGCGGCGTTTGCGGCCTTCGGCAGCGATCTCGACAAAGCCACGCAGTCGCAACTGAATCGCGGCCAGCGACTGGTCGAACTGCTGAAACAGAATCAGTTCTCGCCGCTGCCGTTCTCCAAGCAAATTCTGATCATCATGGCGGGCACGGGCGGATTCCTCGATGACCTGCCGGTCGCGCAGGTGCGCGAGTTTGAAGCGGAGTTGTACAAGTACGTGGAGTCGACGAATCCCGGACTGCTGCGCGCGATCATGGAGAAGAAAGTTCTCGATGACACGCTGAAAGGCCAGTTGCAAGGCGTGATCAAGGAAGCGAAGCAGCAGTTCGTGGCGAGCAGGGAAGCGGTAGCGAAATAAGCTGTTGGCTTTTAGCTCTTGGCTCTTAGCTTGAAACTTTGGCTTCGAGGGGGAGCACGGAAGACGAAGAGGGATCGATTAGCTAGAGGCTAAGAGCTAAAGGCTAATAGCTAAGAACCAAGCGATTTTCATGGCTAACATTCTCGATATCCGGCGGCGCATTCGCAGCGTGATCAACACGCGGCAGATCACCAAGGCCATGAAGGTGGTCTCGGCGGCGAAACTGCGCCGGGCGCAGGAACGAGCCCTGGCGGCGCGTCCGTATGCGCAGATGCTGACCAATGTTCTGAAGTCGCTGGTGGCGCGTGCTGAGATTTACGATCCCGAGACGGGTGTGCCCAAGCATCCTCTCCTCGCGCAGCGCGCAGAGAAGAGCATTCTGCTGATCATCGTGACTGGCGACAAGGGGCTGGCGGGCGCGTTCAACGCCAACATCACCAAAGCGGCCACGCGCTTCCTCGCGTCGAGGGCTGGAGAGAATATTGACATAGAGGCCGTAGGGCGCAAAGGGCGTGACTTCCTGCGGCGGCGTTATCCCGCGGCTGAGGTGCAAACGCGAAGCCTGGCGGACATTTCGGAGTCGCTTGACACCGAAGCGCAATCTTCCGAACGCGCCGGAACGATTCAGATTACCGGCGAACATGTCGGCGTCCTCGCCAAAGTGCAATTCGCGCAGGCGCTCGCTCTGTCGCAAAACGTGATTGGGCGCTACTGCCGCGAGGAAATAGACTCCGTCTACGTTGTCTTCAACGAGTTCAAGTCGGTGATCGCGCAGCGGCTGATTGTGGAGCAGATTCTTCCCATCGAGCAAATCGGCGAGCCGGCGGTCCGGCTGGCCGAGGAGATGACGGAAGAAGAAAAAAAGAAAGCAAAAGAGGCTGCGATCAGCGCCGGTGTGGGCCTGCATACAACTCAGCGCGTGGGCGAAGCCGCGTCGCAATTCGGCACTGCGCAGGTGGATTACATTTATGAGCAGTCACCGGAAGAACTGTTCCGTGCTTTATTGCCGAAATACGTGAGCATTCAGATTTTCCGCGCGCTGATGGAATCGGTGGCCGCCGAGCACGCCGCGCGCATGACCGCGATGGATTCGGCCACCAACAACGCGACCGACATGATCGATTCGCTGACCCTGGTGATGAACCGGGCGCGGCAGGCGAAGATCACGAAAGAGATTATTGAGATCGTGAGCGGCGCGGCAGCAATGTAAGGGAAACCGCTCTTGGCTATTGGCCTTTGGCTCTTAGCTCTTAAGAGAAGATTGACGCAGGGTTGCCTTGCGACGTCATTCGCGGGAAGAACTGAACGGTTCGATAATGCGGGCAGCTATAAGATTGAGCTAAAAGCTAAGAGCCAATAGCTAAGAGCTGAGGTTTGAAGGTTTATGCCTGAAAACGTAGGACATGTCATCCAAATCGCGGGTCCAGCGGTGGACGTGCAGTTTCACGAGGGAAAACTTCCTCCTATCTATGAGGCCGTGAAAGTAGTGAGCGACGGCTTCACCGTGCCCAACCCGATCAACGTGATTCTCGAAGTGCAGCAGCACCTCGGCGAAGGCCGCGTGCGCTGCATCGCCATGCAGCCCACCGACGGCATGGTGCGCGGGATGAAGGCCATTGACCAGGGCGGCCCGATCTCGGTTCCTGTGGGCCGCGGGACGCTGGGCCGCGTGATGAACGTGATCGGCGAACCGGTGGACCAGTTGGGCCCAATCGAGTTCAAAGAGAAGATGCCGATTCATCGTTTGGCGCCGGCTTTTGACGAACAGGCAACGACTGCGGAGATGTTTGAGACTGGCGTCAAGGTCATCGATCTGATCCAGCCGTTTTTGAAGGGCGGCAAAATCGGACTGTTCGGTGGCGCGGGTGTCGGCAAAACGGTAGTTATCATGGAGCTAATCAACAACGTCGCCAAGAACCATGGCGGATTCTCCGTGTTTGCCGGCGTCGGCGAGCGTACCCGCGAAGGCAATGACTTGTGGCTGGAGATGTCGGAATCGGGCGTGATCAAACCCGGCAAGCCTGCGGAGTCGAAGGCCGCGCTGATTTATGGGCAGATGACGGAGCCTCCAGGCGCCCGTTTGCGCGTGGCGCTGACCGGCCTGACGGTCGCGGAATATTTCCGCGACGCCGAGGGCGCTGACACGCTGCTCTTCATTGACAATATTTTCCGTTTCACCCAGGCAGGATCGGAAGTTTCGGCGCTGCTGGGCCGCATGCCCAGCGCCGTCGGCTACCAGCCGAACCTGGCCACGGAAATGGGCGAACTGCAGGAGCGCATCACGTCAACGAAGAAAGGCTCGGTCACTTCGGTGCAGGCGATTTACGTGCCCGCCGACGACTTGACGGATCCCGCGCCGGCAACTACGTTTGCTCACCTCGACGCCACCACGGTGCTGTCGCGTGCGTTGACGGAAATCGGAATTTATCCCGCCGTTGATCCCCTGGCTTCCACTTCGCGCATTCTCGATCCGCGCATCGTCGGCCAGGAACATTACGACGTCGCGCAACTGGTGAAGAAAACCCTGCAGACCTACAAAGACCTCCAGGACATCATCGCGATTCTTGGCATTGACGAACTGAGCGAAGATCAGAAGTTGACGGTCGCGCGGGCGCGCAAGATTCAGCGCTTCCTGTCGCAACCGTTCCACGTCGCCGAACAATTCACCGGCGCCGCGGGACGGTACGTCAAGATCGCCGACACGGTAAAGGGCTTCAAGGCGATTGTGGAAGGCAAGTACGACGACATCCCCGAGCAGGCTTTCTATATGAAGGGCCCGATCGAGGAAGTGCTGGAAGCGGCAGAGAAGATGAAGGCAGCAGCGTAGAGACGGACCTCGGACGTCAGACCTCAGACCTTGGCCAGCGAATGGCTGAGGGCGAAGTCCGACGCCGGTTTTGAAATGGCAGATACTTTCCAACTCGAGATTGTCACGCCGGAAAAGAAAGTCGTGGACACGGCGTCGGCGGAAGAAGTCCAGATTCCCGGCAAGAACGGGTATCTCGGGATTCTGCCGGGACACGCGCCGCTGATCACGGAATTGGCGGTCGGCGAGATCACGTTCCGGGAGAACTCCACCGAGCGACATCTCGCCGTGGCATGGGGATTTGCGGAAGTTCTGCCGAACAAGGTAACCATTCTTGCCGAGTCGGCCGAGCGCCCGTCGGAAATTGATGTTGCCCGCGCACGCAAAGCCAAAGAGCGCGCCGAGCAGCGGTTGGCAAGCGGCGATACCAGCGTTGACGTCGAGCGCGCGCTGGATGCGCTGCAGCGCGCCGATGCCCGCCTGGACGTCGCCCAGAAGGGCCAGTAGTTATTCGCCAGTTTAAGCAACCCGCCCTTCGTCGTTCACCTCCAAGCCTTTAGAATAGGACCCTGCGGTTGGGAGACGACGATGAAGCTGAACGCCACAATGCTCTTGTTTTTCTTTCTAATTCTTCCTGCGCTTATGGTGGCACAATCTGACAAACCTCAAACTCCAGTGCAGCGCACGGAGCCTCCGGCGCCACTGGTCTCCCCCGAAGTGCACACCAACGGCAGCGTAACTTTCCGATTCCGGGCCCCGAATGCGCTTGGAGTCGAGTTGGCCCGGGAAGGAGCGGAACCGGTTTCAATGCAGAAGGACGATCAAGGTGTATGGAGCGTAACCACTGCGCCGCTGAGTCCCGACTACTACGGCTATTCGTTTGTCGCCGATGGCGTGCGCTTGATTGATCCGTCGAACCAACTGCTGAAGCCAAACCTGCTCGACACGGAGAATGACGTTCACGTTCCCGGACCGCTGTCTCTGCCTTGGGAACTGAACGATGTGCCGCACGGCGAAATCCACCATCACTTCTACCAGTCCGACGTTGCGGCGGACGACCGTGACTACTACGTCTACACGCCCCCGGGCTACGATCCCTCTGCCAAGAAAACCTATCCTGTGCTCTATCTGCTGCACGGCTTCAGCGACGATGCCAGCGGCTGGACAGCGGTGGGAAAAGCCAATGTCATTTTCGACAACTTGATCGCCCAAGGCAAAGCTAAACCAATGATCGTAGTGATGCCGCTCGGCTACGGCACCATGAAGTTCGTGCGACTCGCCTGGAGCGCGTGGAGCCACCAGGAGCTACGCCAGCAGAACTTCGACAAGTTCCGTCAAGCCTTACTCACAGAAGTAATGCCGCGCATCGAGCGCGAATATCGCGTGACGAATGACCGCAATTCTCGCGCGATTGCAGGGCTTTCCATGGGCGGGTCCGAGTCTCTGCTCACAGGGCTGAACAATCTCGACAAGTTCGCTTGGATCGGTGCTTTCAGTTCGGGGGGTATTCCCGAGGAATTTGAAAAGGATTTCCCCGCGCTCGACGCGAAGGCCAACTCGCAGATCCATCTGCTCTGGATCGCCTGCGGCACCGACGATCATCTCATCACAGTGAACCGTAATCTGCGGGAATGGCTGAAGCAGAAGGGCGTGCAGCATACCGACATCGAGAGGCCGGGCATGCACACGTGGATGGTGTGGCGGAGGAATCTGGCGGAATTTTCCGCGCTGCTGTTCCGTTAGCAAGCGAATTGCTACGGAACGTTGACGTGATCCTGCTTCTCCGAGGGCACATAATTCACCGCCGCGGTGCGTTCCAGTTTGTCCCATGCGAACTTGCGTCCTTCGAGCGCGCGTTTCAGCGTCTTGAACAGTACGATGGAAAACAACTGCCGGTAGGCGAAGCGTTGCAGCCAAACCTGGCTCAGCAACCAGCCATCTTCCTTGTCGTCAGGACGCCGCCGCTCAAGCGCGAACGCAATGGCCGACGCGATGAAATCAATCACCAGGAACGCAAAGAAAAACAAGACCAGCTTGTGGAAGCCGGCCGGGTCGGTCGAATCCGGATGGAAATGTTTCTGGATGTAGTACCAGATCGTCCCCACCACGAACATGATGTCAATGAACGGCGACACGAGCGGCAGCAGAATCTGAAAGATCACAATATTGGGCAGCGCCACCCATCCCAACGCGCCTTTGCGGGCGAAGACTCCGCGGTGTTTGTACACGGCCTGCAGAATGCCGAACGACCACCGGAAACGCTGGCGCATCAAGCCATTCGCGTTCGTAGGAGCCTCCGTGTAGGCGAGCGCCATGTCTTCGTACTCCACGCGATATCCGCGGCGCAATAGTGCCATCGTGAGGTCGGCGTCTTCGGCGACGGTATCAATGTGATATCCACCAGCCTCGCGCACGGCAGAGACGCGCCAAGCCCCGATCGCTCCCGGCACCACGCTGACCGCCCCCAGAACGTCGAGGGCCCGGCGCTCGAAGTTTTGGCTGGTGATGTATTCGAGAGCCTGCCAGCGGGTCCAGAGATTGACGCGGTTGCCGACCTTCGCGTTCCCCGCGATCGCGCCGACTTTCGGATTAATGAAGTGCGGCACCAGGCGCGAGATCGCATCCTGCGCGATGATCGTATCGGCATCGATGCCCACGAAGAGTTCCGCGTCTCCAATGTGCTCGATGCCGTAGTTGAGAGCCTCAGCCTTGCCGGAATTAGCCTTACCAAGAATCAGAACCTTGCCGGCGGCTGCTTCAGCGGCAAAGGCACGCCGCGCCACCTCGAGCGTGCGGTCTTTGGAGCCATCGTCAATAACAATGACGTAGAGATTCGGATAGTTGGAGTTGAGCGCCGCACGCACCGTTCGCTCAATCACTTTTTCTTCGTTGTACGCCGGGATCAGCACCGCAACTTTCGGCTTGTAGGACGAGACTTCCGCGGGCTTGCCGAAAATCTTTTCCCGCACGCGGTCGTACACCGCCGCCGCTCCAATAAAGATAAGGCGTCCCGTCATCAGCAAATCGCCGACCAGAAAAATCCACGTGATGCCGATGATTCCGGCATCGAATATCCAAAACCCGGCGCGATCGAGTCTCGCGGCCCAGAGTTCACCCGCCGGCAGCGGCGCCATCACGTCGGCCCTGGTCTTGCCCAGCAGTTCGTACACTGGCGCAATTTCATATCCGCGAGCCCGGATTCCGTCAATGATCATGGGCAAGGCCCGCACGGTTTCGGCGCGATCGCCGCCGCCATCGTGCATCAGCACAACGTTGCCGCAGCGCAAATCCTCCTGCCGGCACGGCGGCAGGTGCGCCAACACATACGACGTGATCTGCTCGGCAGTGCGCCGGGGATTCTCGCTCCAGTCGTTGGGATCGATGCGGTTTCCGACGGTTATGTAGCCCATTTCCTGCGGGATCTCCAACGGGCGCACTTGATCCGCGGTGTCCGGCTCCTCGTCAATCGCATACGGCGGTCGCATCAGCGTCGCGCGCACTCCCACAAGGCTGGCAAATAGACGCTCGGTGAGGTTCAACTCCACCTTGAAATACGTCTGAGTGATATTGCTGACGTCCGGATGGGTGAAGGTGTGGTTCCCAATGGTGTTGCCTTCTCTGTAAATACGTTTCGCGATGCCGGAAAATTTGTCGGCCTGAATGCCGATCAGGAAAAAAGTTGCGGTGGCGTGCTTCTCCTTGAGTACGTCGAGAATCTTGGGGGTCCATTCCGGGTCGGGACCGTCGTCAAATGTGAGCGCGATCTTGTTCGGGCTGTAGCCGTAGCGCTGCACGCGGTAGGGCTCGGGCAGATTCTGGAAGACTTCGTCCGTGATCAGATGACTGTCCGCGTCAATGGTCAGATCACGAGTGCCATGAGCGGGCTTGTCCTCGATGCGCAGGATTTCGCCCTGACCTTCCATGTCCACATCGGCGCCGGGCGGTACGTCGCGCAGTTTGTCGGTCGCGCCGGCGTCGCCGGGCATGTCCCACACTCTCCAGAGCGAGCGGTCTTCGCTGCCGAGCCGCCACAGCGCGAACGTTTTGATGCCCAGCGTCTGCGCCGATCGCATGTGATTCAGAGCCGTAACTCCGTCGAGGAACCAGATGTCGTGCTGCAGGCTGCGCTCGTCAAGGTAGCTGAAATGAGGAGTCATCGCGTCATCGTCAAAATTGACGTCCTCTTCAGAATCGCGCGCTGCGAGCCATGCGTCCTGCACGCTCACGGTCGAGTCGCGGACGCCGGCGGGCAATTCACCCGTTTTTGGTTTCAGCACCCAGTCATAGCCGTAGTTGGCTATGGCGCAGATGATTTTTTCCTTCGGGATTACTTTCTCGGCGAAATTTAAATTCTGAACGAACCAGTCCTGCGATGCCACCGGGCCCGATGCGCCGCCGGGATAGTGCTCGTCATAATTCATGAGGACGACACCGTCGGCCGCCGCGGCAATCGCCGGATAGTCATATTCGTTGCTATGCGGCGGCACGGCAACGTACAGCTTCAAGCCGCGCGCGTGCAGGTCCCCCGATAGCTCTTTCAGCAATGCGACGTACCCGGCTTGGCCGGAAGGGGGAAAGGTTTCAAAATCGATGGTCAGGCCACGGTAGCGGCCCGAGGACAGAAATTGCCCGGCCTGGCGCCGGAAATTCGCGCGCGCTTCGGGATTGTTCAGGAAACCGACAACGTCTCCGACCCAGTTCGCGCCATCGGAATTGTTCACCATGGGGAACACTTCCATGCCAGGGTCTTCCGCTTTCAGAAACGGCATCACGCGGTCGTCAACGGGCAGAACGGTGCTGCCCTGCCCGTTGCTCTGGACGACGTCAAATAACTTATTGGTCTGATCGTCCACGCCCTGCAGCCGCCCATCCGCAGAGATCACGTGGAGCCAGTCGGGATAAAGAATGTCGATCTGGTGCGCGTAAGACCGCAGGGAAGAGAAACTGGCCGCATCCCAAGGCACGTAGAAGGCGGCTCGAATGCCTTCTTCCTGATTCAGCTTTACTTGCGATGCGGCTAATTTGGACTTGCGGTGCGAGCGGGCCGTGATTCTCTTCTGGCGGTCGCGGGCCTTCTCTTTTTCGCTCTCCTTCTTAGCTTTGAATTGTCGCTTCTGGGGCGAAAACAGGAGTTCGGGTAGCGGTTCATCCCGCAGGGCCGTGTAGACGAAGAAAATGATGAGCGCCGAAACCACGACGGCCGAGATATCGAAAAGCCGCCGCAGCCGTTTCCACCGGGCGCGTCGCGGGTCATAGAAGACTGGTTTGGCCGTGTTCGGTTCAGACATGGAGGATGAACTGTTCATCGTATGCCGCCCACGGCACACGGTCAATTCTCGACGGGGCAGGGTGAGTAGCTGCTCTGGCTCCTAAGATGCACTTTCCTGCCGCAGGGATTACCTCGACGCGCTATGATTCGCTGCGGCGGATCTGGTGCGAGATCTAGTACGGCAGAATAGACGGTTCTTTCTGGTCGCAAGCCTGGCGGCGCTAGGCCTGCGGCTTTTGTTTGTGCTGCGTTTCCCCGGGGTGGTGGACGACTCACGCCTCTACGCCAATATCGCCGAAAATTGGCTTCACCACGGCATCTATGGTGTCACCAACTCGGGCGTCATTATGCCGACGCTCTCTCGCCTGCCCGGATACCCCGCATTTCTGGCGGCCATCTTCGCCGTATTCGGAATCGAGAATTTTCGCGCCGTCCTGCTCGTGCAGGTCGTGTTCGATCTGGCGACCTGCTTCCTGATCGCTGACCTCGCTCGGCGGGTGTTCGGCGCTCGAGCCGCGCAAGCCGCGTTTCTTCTGGCCGGGCTCTGTCCATTCCTGGCCAACTATGCCGCAACCGCTTTGACCGAAACGCTCGAGATATTTTTCACAACCCTGGCGCTCGATCTGGCAATTCGCGGCCTGGGCGTCGGAGAAGCCAACAAACTAATCCGGGTCAAAGGGATCGTCTGGTTCGGCTGTGGTCTCTCCGTCGGAGCCGGCATTCTGCTCCGTCCCGACGGTGGAATTTTACTGGCAGCGATCGGCGGATATCTTCTTTGGCTGCTGTTTCGCAGTCTTAGGCGCGGTAGCAACCTGGTCCTCAGCCCGCGCAGCATAGTCTGGGCAGGAGTGCTGCTTGCCATCGGGGCCACCGCCCCCCTGGTTCCCTGGACGCTGCGGAATCTGCACAACCTGCACCGTTTCGAGCCCCTGGCGCCGCGTTATGCCAACGACTCCGACGAACCCCTGATGCCCGGCTTCAATCGCTGGGTCAAAACCTGGATCGCCGAGTACGTGTCGGTCGAAGAGATCTACTGGAATGTGCCCGGTGAACAAATAAACGTGACGAGCCTACCGAATCGCGCTTTCGATTCACAGCAACAGCGAGCGAGAACCAGCGAACTCTTCGCCGACTACAACCGCGACCACGACATCACTCCGGAACTCGATGCGCGCTTCGCAGCTCTGGCGGCCGATCGCATTCAGGCCGCGCCCTTCCGGTACTATGTGTGGCTTCCGGCCATGCGTATCGCCGACATGTGGCTTCGCCCGCGCACCGAGCTATTCCCCTCCGACCCGCGCTGGTGGGAGTTCAGCGACGACGCTCGTTGGCTGGCGCTCAGCCTTGGCTTCGGGGTGCTGAACTTGCTTTACTTGGCGATGGCCGCCGCTGGACTGTGTCGCGCGCGCGCATTTTTTGGCGTTGGCCTATTCGTTTTATTTGTGCTGCTGCGATCTGCGTTTCTCGGCACTCTGGAAAATCCTGAGCCGCGATACACACTGGAATGTTATCCAATTGTTATTTTCATGTTGTCTTCTATGTTTCGCCATCAGCAGCGCGAAATATGATCTTCCAAATTGTGGATGTGGGCTATGTCAGGGCGCATTTGCTGAGAGTGTGAAGCGTGCCAAGACGTTGAAAATTCAGCTTGAATATCTTGGTCCCACAGTTGCACAATAGCCCGCCTAGTACCCAGGGGTCTGACATCTGTCTTCCATTCTGTCCTGGGCAAACTTCAGTACAAGCGCCCTTAAGGGTGAAGGAGCGATCCCATGCGTTCTGGCATGCGTGTAGTTGCTTTACTGGTTGGATGTTTGATGGCCTTTAGCATTCTGGTTGGTGCGCAAACTGGCACTTCCACGATTCGAGGAATAGTCACTGACCAGCAGGGTCGGGTTGTGCCCGGCGCTACGGTAACGCTCACCAACGCGGAGACGAATGCGGTGCGGACGACCAAGACCTCGGAGTCAGGCGGATATGTATTCGACCTGATCACGCCAGCCGAGTATCGCATTGAGGTTGACGCCAAAGGATTCAAGAAGGAGGTCCTTGGTAGCGTCAAAGCCTTGATTGGCAAACAAACGGAGAGCAATATTCAGCTGACCGTGGGAACCGCGACGGAAGTCGTGGAGGTGCAGGCGACCGCCCAGGAAGCGGTTATCAATACCCAGGATGCTACTCTGGGCAACAATTTCGAATCGATCCAGATTACGCAACTGCCTCTCGAGGCGCGGAACGTGGTGGACTTGCTGAGCCTGCAACCCGGTGCGACTCGCGAGGGGTACGTCACCGGAGCGAGGGCCGACCAGTCGAACATCACCCTGGACGGCGTCGACATCAACAACGCGCAGACAGGGAATGCCGAGATTCCTCGAAGCACGAACGGCCTTATCGTCGGAGCCTTGGACAGCGATCGGGGCGACATCACGACGGGCCCGGCTCTGCGAATCAATTCGGAGGCCCTGGAGGAGTTCCGGGTTACCACAGCAAACGGAAACGCGAATCAAGGCAGGTCGTCGGGCTCCCAGGTCAACTTGATCACCAAGGCAGGCACAAACAAGTGGCATGGCGCTGGTTCTGAATATTATCGTTCGAGAGGATTTACGGCGAATGACTGGTTCAACAATCACGCGAACCCCATCGTTCCGCGAACGCCCCTCGTACGAAACACATTCGGTGGCAATTTCGGAGGGCCGATCGTCAAGGACAAGGCGTTCTTCTTTTACGCCTACGAGGGACGCCATGATGCCAGCGGACAGAGCGTCGTGCGAACGGTGCCACTGGCGAATCTGGGGCAAGGCCAAATCAAGTACACATATTGCACCGATAGCACATGCGCCACTGTGCTTCCGAGTTCTTTGACTCTTTCCCCCGCCAACCCAGGTCCGTTCCAGGACGCTGGCATTAACCAAGCTGCACTTGACGTGCTGGCTGCCGCCGCGGCCAAATACCCGGCCAACGATACTACGACCGGCGACCAGTTGAACATCGGCGGATTCCGCTTCAACGCTCCCACTCCGACAACTCTGAACTCACACGTGGCGAAGCTGGACTTCAATATCTCCAGCCACCAGACAGCGTTCTTCCGGTTGAATGTCCAGTACGATCACCAGGAACTTCCCCAGTGGCTGCCTGATACTCCTTCACCCGCAATATGGAGCCATCCGTGGGGTTTGGCGGCAGGCCATACCTGGACCATCGGGAACAACTGGGTCAACAGCTTCCGGTATGGTTTCACGCGACAGGCTTTTACCGAGGGCGGTGATAGCACCGGCAATGATATCGATTTCCGGTTTGTGTTCCAGCAGAACGGCGAAACGCACCCACTTTCCCGCGTTACCCCGGTGCACAATATCACGGATGATCTTTCTTGGGTCAAGGGTAACCACAACGTCCAGTTCGGATTGAACTTCCGCAAGACTAATAACCAGCGGGTTAGCTATGCTTCGGCGTACGACTTTGCGGAGACCAATCCATCCTTCTATCTCAACACCGGGGCCAATGTGCCGGGGGCTTTTCAAGCGTACCTGGACGCGCAGCATTTGCCGGGTGACGAAACTGCTGGTCAATCGTTGCTCTCTGCGATCGAGGTCAGAAACGCGGGAACAGCGGCGATTGGCCGGTTCACCGAGATGACAGCTAATTTCACATTTGACAAGACGGGAAACCTGTTAGATGCCGGAAGTCCCACGTCGAGGAACTTCGCAACGCAGGCCTATGACAGCTACGTCCAGGATACCTGGAAAGTTCGCCCAAACTTAACGCTGACGATGGGCCTGCGATACAGCCTCGAGCGTCCGGTCTATGAGACCCAGGGTTACGAAGTGCAGCCCGGCATCAACGCGTCGGGCAGTTCTTGTCAGCTCAATTCGTTGAGCAATTACTTTAACTCTCGCCTGGCGGCCGCTGCTTCGGGCACTCAGTACACGACTCCAATTTGCGTAAGCCGCTCCGGCCCCGCCAATGGAGGTCCGCCCATGTATAACTGGGACAAGAATAACTTCCAGCCCAGAGTCGCCGTCGCTTGGTCGCCTGACGGTGGCACGGGCTTCCTGGGTCACTTGTTCGGCAATAAGGGTCAGTCGGTGCTCCGAGGTGGTTTCGCTCTTACCAACGACTACTACGGGCAAGCCCTCGCAGTTGATTGGGACCTGAACAACTCGCTGGGCTTCACTTCGAATTTCACCAATCACGCCAACACCTTCGACAGTTCGCTAGCCAATGGCAAACCGTTGGGACCTCTGTTCACCGCGTTTGGTCAGGACGTCCGATCTCTGATTGGAACCGCTGGTGGTACCGTGCCCGGCGCCCTGCAGTTCCCGCTGCAGGCTTCGTCGTTGGATGGCAACACGAATTTCGGGGAGCGCATTGAGTCCTCATTAGATGCGGGACTGCATGCGCCGACCGAATACGTCTGGAACTTTACCTTCGAGCGGACGCTCCCGAAAGGCGCGGTATTCTCCGCATCGTACATCGGGCGCATGGGCCGAAGTCTGATGGCGCATCGAGACGTCGCTGCATTCAATGACATCCGCGATCCTCAGACTGGTCTTGACTGGTACACTGCCGCCACCGCGCTGGAGAAGATACGCCAGCAGGGGACCGATATCAGCCAGGTGCCTTCGCTGATCTCCTCACAGGTGGCGCAGTACTTCAACAATGTCTTTCCTGCCGGTATGGCATCGATCATCGGGGACTATGACGGCCTGACATACGATCCGACCTGGACTAACGCCCAGGCCTACTACGGCGAATACCAAACAAACGACTTTTTCGAAGCCAATGATTGGACCGATGTTCAAGCTGAGGCCGATTTGGCGCTGGCCTACAATGGCTTTACTCCCAGGTTCATGCAACCTCAATACGGGACGCTGTCGGCGTGGAGCACGATAGGGAACTCCAACTATCATGCCCTGGCACTTTCATTCCGGCAGCGCTTACGTAGTCTCTACCTCGATTTCAACTACACATGGTCCCACTCGCTCGATGATGCCTCTGGTCTGCAGGTTGAATCGGGCATTGGCGGAAACTTTCAAGGCAATGGCTCGTTCATCGAGAATCCGATTCGCCAGCGCGATAACTATGCGAGTTCTGATTTCGATGTTCGGCACACCATTAACGCCGATGTGGTTTGGCAGTTGCCGTTCGGAAAGGGCAGGGCCCTTTTGGGCAATGCCGGCAAGGCGACGGACGCGATTCTGGGAGGTTGGCAACTCTCGAGCATCTTCCGCTGGAACACCGGTCTGCCGGCGACATCTCCGAGCGATGACGGCCGCTGGGCGACCAACTGGGACTTCCAATCCAATGTCACGCCGAAAACTCCAATCCACGCGTGCCCCAATAAGCCCTCGAACGGCACACCCAATTTGTTCGGGAACTGCGACATTACCAAGATTTACCAGAACTTCAGGAATGCATATCCGGGTGAGACCGGGCCACGAAACTACCTTCGCTACCCGGGATACGTCGATCTGGACCTAGGATTGGGTAAATCCTGGAAAATGCCCTATAGCGAGAACCACGTCCTGCAGTTCCGCGTGGATGCCTTTAACGTAACCAACACTCAGCATTTAACCAGTTTTGCTGACGGCGGCGTGGCAGCCGATCCTGGCTTAAACGGATTGACTCCTCCTGCCGATTTCTACAACTTCACGCAGATCCAAGGCCAGCCCCGTGTCCTGCAGTTGGGTGCACGGTACTCGTTCTGAGGATGATGTCCAGTGTAATTCCAGGGGGCGCAGATTTCGCCCCCTGCGCAGGCCGCGATACTTCTTCTAGGACTACGGTTCCGTTCTGAAAGACGTTGAGAATCTTGAAAACGAAGGGCGGCGAAAACGCCGCCCTTTTCATTTTCCAGCCCCCTTTTCAGAAGATCAATCGCGGGGACGGTTTACCGAATCCCATCAGCTCACTTTCCGTTGGGATGCCTTCAACGTCCTCAACAATGTTCGATTCGGAGCTCTAACTGCAAACACAGGAGCCGACCATGCAAGCTCGTTTGGAATCTTCACCAAGACCATGACGATCCCGCGCAGAATGGAGTTGGCACTGCGGTATTCGTTCTGGGTTTGAAGAAGAATATTGATTGCGGGGGCGGGACATTCCGCCCCCCGCATCTTTCCGCGCGTTGTGGGTGTTGCCGCGGGGTTTGCAATACACCCGCGTCGTGTTTTGTGAACGCAAATGCTCTTGACTCCGAGTCATTTCGTGCCGTAATTCGCTTGCACTCGGTCAACGCATCGCGCCACAATAGCGGCCATCGTTTGCAGCCAGGTGAAGGGAGACTCTCATGCGTTCTGCCTTACGGGCGGTGGCAGTATCGATCGGTTCCATCCTAGCGCTGGCGGTATTCGCGCCGGGACAATCCGCAACGACATCTCTGCATGGCGTTGTCACCGACCCTAAAGGTGCGGTGGTGGCTGATGCTTCCGTCACCATCAGCGATCCGGCCACGGGACTGTCCCACGAAGTCAAGACCGGCGGTCAGGGGGAGTATCAATTTCTTGAGCTCCCACCCGCGACCTATGAAATCACCGTGAAAGCGCGCGGCTTCGCGAATTTAAAAGAGAGAGGCGTTCAGCTTTTGGTGCGCACTCCGGGCACTCTTAATATGACCCTGCAAGTGGCTGGGGGAGTGGAGACGGTAGAGGTCAACGCCACTGTCGCCATGATCAACACAGAAGACGCCATCCATGGGTCACGCCTTCAATACCCAGCAAATCGAGTCTCTGCCCTTCGAAGGCCGCGAGCCCACCAGTATTCTGACCTTGCAGTCGGGAGTCGTATACACCGGCAACAGTCGCGCGATTAATAGCCAAACGCAAAGCGGGTTCGATTCGGATAGCCGCAGTGGCAGCGTCAATGGCGGACGCAGCGATCAGACCAACATCACTCTTGACGGCACCGATAACAACGACCAGGCTGGCGGCAGAGCCCTGTCGGGTGCGATTCGTGTGCCGCTCGACTCCCTGGAGGAATTTCGCGTAACCACATCGAATTCTGACGCTGATACTGGCCGTTCCTCCGGTGGCCAGGTGGCTCTGGTCACCAAGGGCGGCACCAACCATATTCACGGCGGCGCCTATGAATACTATCGCCCAACCTTCGTTGCCAACGATTGGTTCAACAAAGCGGCGGAGATTTCCAGCGGACTTCACAACACTCCTCCGTTTTTCCTGCGCAACACCTTCGGTGCATTTGTGGGCGGCCCAATCAAGAAAGACAAGGCATTTTTCTTCCTGAGCTTTGAGGGCATGCGGAAGCGCGAGGACCAGATCGTGACGCAAACCGTGCCCAGCGGGTCTGCAACCGTCAACGGGTTGCGCCAGGGATATATCACGTATTGCACGGATCCGACCTGCGCCTCCACAAAAACTCTTGCGCCCTCCGATCTTGCCACCCTTGACCCAAACTGCTCCACGATTGGCAGCTGCAACTTCAGCGGCCAGCCGACACCGCCGACTGGTATCTATTGCCCAACTTTCCCTTCTTGTCCGGGAGCCAACCCGTATGTAATGCAGGTGTTCCAGCAATATCCTGCTTCCAATAGCACCACTGTTGGAGACGGATATAACTTATTGGGCTATACGTTCACCTCTCCGTGGCCGGACAACCTCAAAATGTTCGTGGCCAAAGTGGATTACAACCTTAACGCCAACCATCACTTGTTTGTCCGCGCCGTGCAGGATGGCGACCACAACGCTGCTGGTGCGCAGGAATTCCCCGGACAGCCCAATTCCGTTATCGAGGTGGTCACGAGCAAGGGGTTGACCGCGGGCATTACCTCCACGTTCAAGAATTCCTGGATCAACGACTTCCGCTTTGGCTACAGCCGCCAAGCCTTTGACGACCGCGGATTGCAGAATTCGCATTACGTGAGCTTTCGCTTCATGTCAAATATCAATGCCTTCACCTCCAGCGTCGAGCGCCATGTTCCAACGCTGAACTTCGTGGACGACGTCACGAAGCAGAAGGGTACCCACACGTTCCAGTTCGGAGTAAACCTGCGGAAGATTGATAACGTCAACAACTCCAATCAAACGTCGTTTTTCGGCGCCACCACGAACCAGGATTGGATGTCGCCTACCACCATCGCAGGCGCCGGAGTGAGCCTTGACCCCGCCACGGGAGGATTCCCAGCAGTCGACGGTGGCTTCATCCAGAGCTACGACGTCGCTGTGACGGACTTGGCTGGTCTTATCTCCGAGGTAAGCGGGAATTTCAATCTCGACAAACATCTGAACGTACTCCCTGAAGGGGCGATCATCCACCGTGATTATCGCGACTGGGAGTATGAATCGTATGCCCAGGATGCATGGCGCGTTCGTCCCAATCTGACCGTGACCTTCGGCCTTCGCTATTCGTTGCTGGAGCCTCCCTATGAGACCTCGGGCACGCAAATTGCTCCGAGCTTCAGCACGCATGATTGGTTCGTCCAGCGCAGCCAGGCAGCATACAACGGGACGAATTTCTTCGTTACCGGACTGGATGGATCCGGGAACCCGATTTACAACAACGCACACATGCTTGCGTTTAACTTGTCCGGCCAGGCCAATGGCCAAAAGCCCTACTGGGCTTGGGATTACCACAATCTCGCACCGCGTCTCGCGATTGCATATTCGCCGAGCGGTTCCATATGGGGAGCGCCGGGTAAATCGAGTATTCGCCTGGGGTGGGGTATGTACTACGACCACTTCGGACAGGGCATCACCAGCAGCTTTGACCGCGAAAATGGATTCGGCTTGAGCAGTTCCAACGGCAATGCGGCTGGCTCTGTGAGTGTGGATTGCGCCGCTCGTTTTACCAATCTGACCACAATCCCATCGATGTACTACGGCCTTCCCGGAGGAAGTTGTTCGTCTCCAGCCAGCGTCCCTTACTATAGCCAGCCTCCCAGCGGCTCCTACCCAGTGGTGCCACCGCCAAACCCCGGATATTTTACGTTTGGTCTCGACGACAAGCTCAAGACCCCCTACTCGCACGTGCTCGACCTTTCCATCACGCGCGAGCTTGGACATGGATTTGTGCTGGAAGCTTCATATGTGGGGAGATTGGGCCATCGCTTATTGCAAGAGACTGACCTGGCGCAGCCGGCGAACCTCAGGGATCCGGTATCGGGCATGACGTACTATCAGGCGGCGCAGGCCTTGGCGAAGCAGTATCGCGCCGGAGTTCCGGTTCAGAGTGTCACGCCGATTCCGTTCTGGGAGAATATGTTCCCGATGGCCTCGAGTGCCAACGGAGGCGTTCTCTTTGGACCGTTTGAAGGTTTCCCCACATGCGTGAACGGTGAAGGCTCGCTATCAACCTTCACTGCAACCCAGTCCATGTACGACTTGTTTGGCTGCTTTGGCATGTCGCCGAACGGCTCCGGTGGCTACACGGTTGTCGGGAATGAAACATCAGCCTTGGCCGCCGCCGACTTAGGAGGCTATTGGGGATATTCGAGCCCGACCGGTGGGCCATGCATCCCTGCCTGCGCGACGATCAACGGCCAACAGAGTCCCTACGCTTTCTACTCACCTCAGACGGCCTCGCTGGATGCGTGGGCCAGCATCGGCAACAGCGCCTATAACTCCGGGCAGTTCAGCCTGCGCCACCATTCCGGCGGCCTCAACTTTGATGTGAATTACACCTACTCCAAGTCCATTGATATCGGCTCCAACGCTGAACGGATCAGCGTCTTCGAAGGTCTTGGATTCTCCAGTCAGGTCATCAACGCGTGGATGCCCAAACAGTTGCGTGCGCCTTCGGATTTCGACACCACGCACATAATCAATGCGAACTGGGTTTATGAGATGCCGTTAGGCAAGGGCAAGAAGTTTGGCGCAAACATGGGCAAGCTAGCCGATGCCCTGATTGGCGGCTGGCAGATCTCGGGCCTATGGCGCTGGTCCACGGGTTACCCATTTGATGTGTACGCCTTTAACAATTGGGCGACGAACTGGGATCTTGAGTCCTATGGAGTGCTGACCGGAGCAAAGCCGAAAACTGGTAAATTTATGGTTAACGGCACCACTCCTAACGTGTTTCAGGACCCGGCCGCGGCGATCGCATCGTTTCGCTACTCTCTCCCCGGAGAGTCCGGGCAACGCAACGAGCTGAGGGGCCCGGGATCGTTCAACATAGATATGGGACTGTCGAAAGCATGGAAGATCACCGAGGCTCAGAACCTGAAATTCAGCTGGGAGGTTTTCAACGTAACCAATTCGGCTCGGTTCGATGTGGGATCGATGATGAACAGCAACAACTTCCTCGACAGTAGTGGGTCGTTCGGCAACTTCATCAATACGTTGGGCCAACAACGGGTGATGCAGTTGGGCGGGCGCTACACCTTCTGAACATCGATAAGGTAAGAAGCAAGCAGGACGGCAGAAATGCCGTGCTTTTGTTATCGAGTTGGGGAGAAAGATGAGTCTCTCTACGCCAGCGGCGAGTCGCTCATGCGGAAGCGTGTGCGGACGTGCTCAGAGATCAGTTCGATGGCGGGACGGTTCTTTACCGGGTCGTGCTGGGCCAGGTATTTCATGGCCTCGACCAGCAGGCGCTGCCCATCTACATACCGAGGGTCTGAGCTACGCTCCCTGCGCTTGTTTCCCAGCTTAGGAGGGACTGTAATCGTAAAAACCTTGGCCATGAATGACACCCAACTGAAGTCAGGGGTCAGTATAGCGCCCCATGTGCAAATCCCGGAACATTACTTCCCGTTTAGATTCAACAACTTAACCACGAGGTGAAATTGTCTGCGTCTTACCCGTGGTCTTCAACTGAAAAACGTCACTGTTGATTTTCTCATTTACCTTGATCGCGGAATACTTGGCCAGCCGGTAATCCCCCTGCGGCTCAAAGAATTGCTGCTGCACCGAGATGCCCCGGTCCAGGTCGACCCAGAGCAGTATCCGTTTGAGCGTGCTGTTGCGAACCCGATCCGACTTGGGGATGAGTTCCAGTTTGGCTGTGGCGATGCCACCGATCGTCTCTGGGCCGAGGTATGTCACGTCGAATGATTTGACCAGATCCTGTCCGCTGCCGCCAAAACCGAGGTCCAGGTAGGCCTCGAAATCCACGGTGTTCTTGCCCAGATCGTAGACCGTCACCTGGTCGGGCCTGGGCAAATACATGCGAATCTTGCCGCCGCTGAACAGCACGTACTTGCGGTCGGGCTTGACGATGTCGGCCTTCATCTCGATCTCTTTGCCGGCACGGCGGTAATAAATCATGCCCGACTGAATGTCATCCACTTCGTCAATCACTCGTTCGTAGCGGTCCCACTCGAACTGGGCCTGGGTGGTGCGAAAGGTCGCGGCGGCCGCGTCCATTTTCTTCAAGACGGCATCCAGACTGCCGCTGTCGGCGGGCTTTTCCTGCGGCATCGCGGCCGCGACCAGTAAGCAACCGCCGAGAGCGAACAGCATCATTGGCGCTAAATGTTTCATGCGGATTCGATTTTTACCCGGGCCGGCGCGAGTGTCGCTAGTCCCGCTTCGCCAGCACTTTGTAGCTTTGCACGTGCCCGTTCCGGCCGGAAACCGCTTCATAACTCAGAATCGAGACTGCGCCCGATATTGGTTCGATGATGCGCAGCAACTGCTCGCGTATTTCGTGGTCATCGCCCGGCGTAACGGCACTGGCTTCAACCTGGTAAATCAGATGCCCCTGCTCATCGGCGGTCACGACCACATCCGTCGGATGCGGATTGCGCCCGATGGGTTTGTCGTTGAAGTTGATCAAGCGGGGCGAGAATAGAACAAAAATAATAATCAGCGTGACCATGATGTCGTAGTGCAGCGTGCCACGCTCGTACTGCCACAGAATGTATCCGCGAATTGTTCGCCAAATGGCGTTCATCGGCAGGGGCGCGCCAGGCGCGGTGGTTGTCAGTTCCGTCTGCAAGTCTAGTAGCCGCTCCTTGTTCTTGGCAATGTGAAAGGCGGTGAAGCGCTCTTGGCTCTTAGCTTCTAGCCGTTCATTTTCTTAGCGTGCTTCGCGGCTTTTCTTAGCGTACTTCGCGTTTAAAGGCTTTTGCGTCCGCAGCATCTCAGAACTTCTTCGGCGTAATCCGTTCCGCGCCAATGTACGGCCGCAGCGCCTCGGGAATCACAACGCTCCCGTCGGCCTGCTGATAATTTTCCACAATCGCAACCCAGGTGCGCCCCACGGCCAGTCCGCTTCCGTTCAGCGTATGCAAGAACTCCGTCTTGTTCTTACCCTCCGGACGGTAGCGAATGTTGGCCCGCCGCGCCTGGTACGCCTCGAAATTCGAGCACGACGAGATCTCGCGAAAGAGTTGCTGGCCCGGCAGCCAGACTTCGATGTCATAGGTTTTCGCCGAAGATGCGCCCATGTCACCGGTGCACAGAGCCATGGTGCGGTAATGAAGGCCCAACTTCTGAAGAACTTCCTCGGCGTTCCGCGTGAGCTTTTCGTGCTCTTCGTAGGAGTGCTCCGGGTGCGCGAACTTGACGAGTTCCACCTTCTGAAATTGATGCTGGCGGATAATGCCGCGGACGTCTTTTCCGTACGATCCAGCTTCACTCCGAAAGCACGCGGTGTGGGCGGTGAGCGAAATGGGCAACCGCGCCTGTTCGAGCACTTCGTCGCGATAAAGATTTGTGACCGGGACCTCCGCCGTAGGGATCAGCCAGAGATCCTTATCCCCATGCGGCACGCGGAACGAATCGGCGCCGAACTTCGGCAATTGGCCGGTGCCGTACATCGACTCGGAATTCACCAGATACGGCGGAAGAACTTCGGTATATCCATGCTCGCGCGTGTGCAGATCGAGCATGAAATTTGCGAGTGCGCGCTCGAGTTTTGCGCCCAAATCCCAGTAAACGGCAAACCGCGCGCCAGTCAGCTTTACTGCGCGTTCCAGGTCGAGGATGCCGAGTTCGGCACCCAGATCCCAGTGCGCCTTGGGAGTGAAATCGAACTTCGGAGGCGCGCCCCAGCGGCGAACTTCGACATTGTCCTCCGCGCTGTGCCCCACCGGCACGCTCGCGTGCGGCAGGTTCGGAATGCCCGCAAGAATATCGCGCAACCGGGCGTCCAGATCGGCAGCCGTTTTTTCCAGCGTCGGAATTGTTTCGCGGAGTTCTTTCGTCTGCGCCATCGCGGCGCTCGCGTCCTGGCCGCTTTTCTTTAATTTAGCGATCTCCTCGGAAGCCTTGTTGCGCTGTGCCTTGCTGGTCTCAGCCTCGGTAATGGCCTGGCGGCGCTGCGTATCCACTTCGCGGAAGTCTTTCAGCACGGCAGCCGGATCCATGCCGCGCTGACGCAGTTTCTCCTCCACCAAAGGCAAATTCTCACGAACAAAACTCAGATCAAGCATGGAAGTAACTAATGTATCGGAAAAGAGGAGTGGAATGCACGCCGCTGGATGTAAGAGTAGTGGCTCAGTTCGAATCAATCTCGTGGAGGGCGTCATCTCGAAACGCGGCGTACTTCAGCCGCGTGAGGGATCTCCCATAGATACGGCCAGCGGGAGATCCTTCGCTCCGCCTGAAAAACGGCTGCGCTCAGGATGACCCCGACTACAGGCTGAAAGAAATCAAGTTGGGTTACTTGCTTTCCAGCGACTTCAAATAAGCCACAATCGCCTGCGCGTCCTGCACATTGAAGCGGTATCGCGGCATGGGCGGGCGGGGAGGCAGTTCGTTCTTGCCGACTCCAGTCATCAGAAATTTGATCGCCGTGGTCTTCTCCCAACCCGGAAGTCCGGCGATGTTCGGCGCTTTGTCGGCCCACACGGGCATGGGCGCGATGGGCTGAAACCCCAGCGGCGCTCCCTTCAACCATTGCTCCTGGATCGGCTCGCCTTTTTCGTTGCGCGGCGTGTGGCAGTCACCGCACAGGCCCACGCTCTCGACCAGGTATTTGCCGCGTGCGATGGCCGCGGCGGAGGCTGCGTGCGTGGTTTTCTTTTGTGCGGCGGCAAAGGGAACGAGCAACACCGCGCACGCGATCATGCGGACGAAAAGTTTGCTCATGAAAGACTCCCGCTGGCGGTGATGGAGAGAAACAGCCAGAATGGTAGCACTCGTCAATAGTAGCGTGTTTGCCTCTCAGCAGGCCGTTGCATGTCGCGCGTTCGCGCGCCACCCCGGAGCAATGGCTCCGGGGCTACAACTTTCATGTTTGTGTGGGTACAGATTCTGGTTTTGTGTAGGGGCGGACGCATTCGTCCGCCCCGAGTCGCGAAGCGACGAGCGCCCGCGCGGCTCGGGCCATCACCGAGAATGCAACTAGTTTTGGCGGATGTGCCTCACCTGTGTAAACTACCATCGCGATGAGATCGTCCCCAAGATCTGTGCGCGTCGGCTTGTTCTTCATGCTGGCCTCGCTGGCAGCTGTGATGGCGGTTTCGACCCCCAGCGCTGCCTCCGCCTACAACGGGCACCCGAAGCTGATCGTAGTCATCACGATTGACCAGTTCCGCGGTGACTATCTGGAACGCTACCGCGACCAGTTCGGCGACTCCGGTTTTCGCCTGCTGCTCGACCACGGCGCGTACTTTCCCAACTGCAATTACAACTACGCCAACACCCGCACCGCCCCCGGACACTCCACTCTCTTCACCGGCGCCTACAGTAACGGCCACGGTATCGCCGCCAACGAATGGTGGGACCAGAAGAAGAGGCGCATGGTCACGTCCGTGGAAGACGACGGCACAAAGCTGGTCGGCGTTGCCGGGGACAGGACCGGCGCCTCTCCCCACAACCTGCTCGCCGACACGATTGGCGACGAACTCAAGCTGGCCACGCAGGGCAAGGCGCGCGTTTTTGGAGTCTCTCTAAAAGACCGTGCTGCAGTCATTCCCGCTGGATTCGCGGGGGACGCTGCCTACTGGATCGATCCCAAGAGCGGCGCCTGGGTCACCTCCACGTACTACCGCAACGAACTCCCTCGACTGGGTGCAGGATTTCAACTCCAGCCGCCCCGCCAAGTACTGGGATCGCGACTGGAAGGACGCACAGGGCGCGCTGCTTCGGTCGACTGCGCGCCGCAAGGGCAAAGACGGCTCCGAAGCCGGATTCTACGAAGTCGTCGGCCCGACCGCGTTCGGCAACGAATACGAGTTCGAGTTTGCGAAAGAACTGATGGTTTACGAAAAGATGGGCAGCGGTCCCGCCACCGACCTGCTTTCGATCAGCCTTTCACCCAACGATATTCTTGGCCATCAGGTGGGGCCCGATTCTCCAGAGATGCAGCAGATGGCGCTCGATCTCGACCATCAACTGGCCGACTTCATCAATTTTCTCGGGCATCAAATTGGGCTGGTGAACGTGTGGATCGCTCTGTCGGCCGACCATGGTGTTTCCTCGTTGCCCGATCAAGTGAAGAAGTTGCGCATCCCGGCGGCGAACCTCGACAGCGCGAAACTCGAAGCGCAAATCAACAGCGCGATCACCGCGAAGTTTTCTGCAGGCCATCCGGCAGCGTACGTGAGGCTCGACTATCCGCTGGCCTGGCTCGATCAGGATGCCTTCGCCGCGGTCCATGTGCGCGAGCACGACGCCGAGACTGCTGTCGGCGAGGCCATGAAGCAGGCCGGCCTGCGCGACTTTTACACCAAATCGCAACTCGCCGAAGGCGAAGTTCCCGACACGCCGCTCGGACGAAAATATCTGAATAGTTATTCACCGGAGGGAAGCTGGTACGTGATGGGCGTCCCCGATATCTATACCGTAGGCCCGGCCAAGGGCACGGATCACACTTCGCCGTATAGCTACGATACGCACGTGCCGCTGGCTTTCTACGGGTTTCCCTTTCAGGCGGGCACCTATCGCACGCCGGTCGAACCGGTGGACATGGCAGCCACGCTTGCGTCCCTGCTCGGGATCAATGCCCCGACTCATGCCGTTGGGCGCGTCCTGACAGAGGGCCTCGCACCCGCGCATCGCGGCATGAATCCATCCCAGGGGGAAGGCCAAGCCATGACCGCCGCCAACTCCCCCAGATCTCAGCGTGAGCTTTGCCGGGATCGAACTGAAGAATCCCGTGATCGCCGCCAGCGGCACGTTCGGCTATGGCGTGGAGTTCGAGGATGTGGTTCACCTCAGCAAACTCGGCGGCTTCGTCGTCAAGGGATTGTCGAGAGAACCGATGATCGGCAATCCCCCGCCGCGCCTGTGGGAGACCGCGGCCGGCATGTTGAACGCGATCGGCCTGCAGAATATCGGCGCTCGGGCGTTTCTCGATGAGAAACTGCCGCACCTGCGCGGCATCAAAAATATTGTCGTGATGGCCAACGTCTTCGGCTACACGCGCGAAGATTACGAGCACACCATCCAGATCCTCAACGAGGGCGAGGGCATCGCCGCGTACGAATTGAATGTCTCCTGTCCGAATACTGAGCACGGAGGGCTGCAGTTCGGCAGCGATCCGCGTCTACTGGATGAAATCGTCACCACCGCGAAGCGGGTGGCGCAGCGTCCGCTGATCGTAAAGCTCTCGCCCAATGTGACCAGCATCGCCCAGATGGCTTACGTGGCGCAGGAAGCGGGCGCCGACGCGATCTCGCTGATCAATACGTTCGTGGCCATGGCAATTGATCCGGAGACCCGCAAGCCGCGCATCGCAAATGTGACGGCCGGCCTTTCCGGCCCGGCGATCAAGCCCATCGCGGTGCGCATGGTCTATGATGCCGCGCACGCCGTGAAGATTCCGGTGATTGGCATGGGAGGAATCTCCAAGGCGGAAGACGTCATCGAATTCATGCTCGCCGGAGCCACGGCAGTACAGATCGGCACCGCCAGCTATTGGGATCCCTGCGCGACCGAAAAAATCGTGAACGAATTGGAACAATGGTGCAGCGAGCACCACGTCACTCGCCTCGCCGATCTCACCGGCGGCATGCGGTTGGAGTGAGTGGAGGACAGCCACCAGGCTGGAAACGCTAGGTCAGTGCTATTGCCTGATAGCGCCACCTTACTTCCGAATAGTCCGTCCATCGCTCCCGTAGGGCTTTCCACTACGACGAGCACCAGCGGGCTCATTTCTTTACCAGTTTCATCCAGTTCTTAGTCACGGTGAAGGGTGCAGTGCTGCCTGCCCCGTAAGTGGCCATGTAGATTTTCTGTCCGTCGCGGGTGACGGCATAATACTTCCCGACCGGATGCGCGTCGAGATCGAAAAGCGGCTGAGGCTTATCGTTCTGAAAATGATCCCCGGTGATGGTGACGCTGGCTGACATCAGCATGTTCGATGAGCTATTGGTAAAAAACAGCTCTTTTCCGTCTCCTCGCCAGAGCGGAAACGTCCCACCTCCGTTCGATACCTGCCATTTGCCGCCTGCGATCGATGGAGTCGCATCCGCTGCGGTCCGGAAAGGCACGACGTAAATTTCGGGCAGACTCGACTCATTCGAGGAATAGGCCAGCCATCGCCCGTCAGGAGACATTGCCACTCCGAAGGTTCCCAGCTTTTCAGGAAACAGGGGACTCAATTTGTGACTGCCGTCGAGCGCGAGCGCGTTGACTTCGTCGGGACCCCGCAAGATCAGGTATTTCCCATCCGGGCTCCAGGCGATGGGATACAGTTTTTGGGGGGTGGACTCGCCGCCCAGGTTGCCCCTCTGAAACGGAAGTTTGAACAGCACTTCCTCCGCGCCGCTCCCGGACACATCCTTGGCGACGATCACGTCTCCGTCGCTGTCCACGCGGTCGAAAGCCAGTCTCTTGCCGTCCGGCGACCACACCGGCATGAAGGAGTGCTGATCAAAAGTGAGCTTGGCGTTGGTGTTCTTGCGCAGATCGAAGACCCAAATGTCATTTAACTGGCCGGAGGTGATCCCCAGGGAGGCGGCCATCTGATCCTGGTTCGGGGAGAGGGCGATGGTCTGAAGCAAATCCCTTTCCTCACTCAGCAGGGTCTGCTTCCCGCTGCGGTCACAAGAGACGAGGCGCGTTCCCGCAGCTACCGCGCCAGTCTGGTAGATCAAAGTGGAGCCCGATACCGAGAAAGCCGCGAAGTTGAATTGAGGATCATTCTGCACGTGCTCGGCGACGACTACGGGCTCGCCGGTAAAACGCAGCGTCCGCGGGTCGAAGCCGCGAATCAGCAGACTATTGTCCAGAACATAAGAAAGATGGTTATCGGAAAACACCGGGCGAGTGACGACATCCTCCACCATGATCGGTCTGGGGTCATCCAGAGACGCGACAAAGGCGTGGGCAGTAGGGATCTGTGGAGCCTGCGCGATAAACAGAAAATGTTTCTGATCGGGAAGAAACTGCGGAAAGCGGTGGCTGATCTCATGCCGCGCCTCGTCCAGGGTGGTAACCCGGACGGGCTTGCCACCGGACGCGTCCACCCGGGAAAGGCTGCCCGCGCGTACGCCGAAGACGATAACACCATCTGTGGACCAGGTACCGCCGCGGCCCTCCATAACCTCGCAGATGGGAATTGCATTTCCGCTCGACAAATCAAGCTTCTTCAGTCTTCCGCCGGCAAAGAACGCCAGAAAGGTTCCATCCGGCGACCAAAAGGGAAACGTGGCTCCTTCCGTGCCTGGAAGGAAACGGGCCTCGGTTGATTCGAGCGAACGCAGCCACACACCGGCGGTTCCGGTCTTACCCTGCATGAAGGCCACGAACGCGATCTTGCTGCCATCGGGCGAAGGAACCGGCGGTCCGGAGAGGCCGCGAAAATTGAAGTAGGTGTTGGGCGGCGGATTCACTTCGAACTGGCTCACGCGATCCGGAACTTTCGCCCAACGTGTGCCCATTACAAACGCGGCGGCGATCAGTATCGCCGCCGCCAGCAGAGCCCATAGAAGCTTTCGGCTGTGGAGGGAAACTCCAGCGGGTTTGCGCTCTTTCGCGACCCATTCGAGTTCCCGAGAAATGTCGGCGCAGCTTTGCCAGCGGTCATCGGGATCCTTCGCGATGCAGGTCGCGATCACGTGCTGCAGAGCAGGCGGCGAGAGCGGTTGCATCACGCTCAGCGGCTTGGGTTCGGCCGCCAGGATTGAGGCAATCGTGCTGGCGGTTGTCTTCCCTTCAAACGCGCGCTTGCCCGTGACCATTTCGTACAAAACCGAACCCAAGGCAAAAATGTCGCTACGCTTGTCTGCCTCTTTGCCTTCCAGTTGCTCGGGCGCCATGTATTGAATCGTCCCCACGATGGTGCCTTCCGTGGTCAACGGCTGCGACATAGTGGCCAGCGCGTTCGACGCAGACGAGTTCCCCAAGGGAGTCGCGGGCGCTTTGGCCAGTCCGAAGTCCATCAGCTTCGCTCCCGACTTGGTCAGCATGATGTTGCCGGGCTTCAGATCGCGGTGAACGACGCCGCAGCGATGCGCCTGCTCCAACCCTTGGCAAATCTCAGCTCCTACTCGGAAGACCTGCTCAAGTGGCAGCCTTCCTTTGCGCAGGCGCTCACCCAGAGTCTCGCCTTCAAGGTATTCCATGACGAGATAGCTGACTGCGTCTTGCTGGCCGACATCGTAGAGGTGACAGATGTTGGGATGGCTCAGCGACGAAATCGCGCGCGCCTCGCGATCGAAGCGCTGCCTGGCCTCGGGGCTTTCGGAAAGATGGGCGGGAAGAATCTTAACGGCAACGATGCGGTCGAGACGAATGTCGCGGGCACGGTAGACCTCGCCCATACCTCCCGCACCAAGCGGCGAGATAATCTCATAAGGACCGAGTTTGATCCCCGACGTGAGCCCCATGCGTTGCGCATCATTATAGTCCAGTGGCAAAGCGGCACTCACTCGGAGCCGCACGGCAACGGAACTCACGGCTCGTCGGCAACCTGACGCTATCAGAACCGGCCACCTTTGAGAGGAATCTCCCCTTGGCGATAAGTCCCTATTGCACTCAAAACCCCTGTCAACCAGCCCTTCCGTGATTTTGGGTAGTGGGTCAGTCTAGTCTGATTGACCCACCACCGAATTTTGAGGGCTGACCTGCTGTCAACAAGTGGGGCTTTGCTCGCGCCTCACTTTCGCCCCACGACCACAACCATAAAGCTCCCCGGTTTCGCCTTCGGACGCTCTCCCGCCTTCGCTTCCTCAAACTCCGCGGTCGGCAGGTAGATTTTGTGCGCCGCGGCGTCAACGTCCATCGTCTTGGTGAGCAATCCGGTCGTCACCGTTTGCACAACCTCCCACTTGCCGCCCTTTTCCTCGGCCACCGTGAGCTTGCCTTCGCGGGTGCTCGCGAATGCCTGCTGACCGTCGAACTTCGCGGCATCCACGCCGGCTGCTATGGGTAGATCCGCAAGCACCTTGCCGTCGTCGGTGCTCATCACGAGCAACTTCTGCGGCTTGCGGCATCCCACGAACAATCGGTGCTTCGCTGCGTCGATCGCCAATCCCACCGGGGATCCGCCCGGCGCGACCGGCCAGTGCGCCAGCACTTTTTTCGCTTTCAGGTCAACGACGGCAATCTGATCTTTGTCTTCCAGATTGACATAAACCTTGCCCGCTTCATCCGAAGCCAGAAATTCCGGTTTGCCGCCCAGTTCAATCGCATCCACCGTCGCCGTCTTCGGGTCGGCGTCAGCCTTGAGCGTGACCAGCACGCCGGCGTCGCCGCACGAAACCAGCACCAGCCCGGTGCTCTTGTCGTAAATGATGCCATCGGCATCATCTTTTGCGGCGACCGTTCCCAGGACTGCGTTGCTATTGAGATCGAAAACGACAATCGAGCCCGCGCCATCGGTGATGAATCCCCGTCCGAGTTCGGGAGCCACGGCTACGCCGTGATTGTGCTTCTGGCCGGTGATATCGGCGAGCAGTTTGCCCGAGTCCGCATCGACAACCAGAGTGTGCGTACTGCGCGGTATGTAGAGGCGGTGACTCTTCGCATCCACCGTGATGTAGTCAAAGCCGCCATCGCCGCCAAGGTGAAATGTATTTTCGACGGCCCACTGGCCCTGGGCGAGGGCGCGTCCGCTGAGGGTGAATGAGACTGCCGCGACTAAAAGCAAGGCAAACATATTTCGAACCGACATGAAACCTCCGAGAAGTTCACGAGATACGCTCCTGCGACAAAGAGCGATGTTTCGGATTCAACCGGAATCAGGTTCAACCCGGAATCAGACTAGACCTCGGAGATGAAGGAAACCTGAAAAGGCGGAAAGTCAGTCGCGGGGAGGGGACATACCGGTTCCGAATGGCTAAACGAAGAGGGGTGGCTGGGATGGTGCGCTTCAGCCTACCGTCCGCTGGTGTACCAGATCGATCCCGGAGATTTGTAGTCGCGGCCTTCGCCCCACACGGCGTGAGTCGTGCCTTCGTTGTCAATCGCCAGTCCGAAGTAGTCGCCGAAGGGAAAGCGGAAGCCGTTGGTCAGAATGTAGTCGTACCCGCGAACTGGGCCCGAAAGCTGAGTTTCAGCGCCCCACGTCGCTCCACCGTTGGTCGAATTGCGATAGAACGTATTCCACAGCGGACGGTCGCGATGTCCCAACCCCGTGGCTCGCGCATCCATCCATGCGACGCGCACATCGCCGGACGCGCCGGCCGCGATTGCCGGGAAGCAATGCTCAACGCCCGCCGCAGCGTCTGACACGCGCGTGCGGGCCGACCAACTTGCTCCACCCGCGGTCGAAGACGAAAAATAAATGCGCTCCGGCCCACCGTTTGAGTCGCCGGTGTTCCAAAGGGCGTATAGCGCGCCGGCCGCGTCCGACGCGAGCGCGATCTGCGCGCCCAGGTAGCCCGTCTGGCAGCTTTCCTCGGCACACTCCGGAGGCGCGCTTGAAACGTCGAGCAGAACCGTGTTCCAGGTCCGCCCACCATCCGCCGAGCGGCTCACAAAAACGCTTACGGGCCGCGTCGGCGTTTCGTGGCGGGCATAGGCCGTCCAGCCGAAAAACACGTTGCCCGAAAGATCTACCGTAGCGCCGCCGGCGAGCGACCATCCCGGCGCGGCGATCGGATTTACATTTACCGTGCTGAAGGTTTGCCCGGCATCGTGCGAGGCCGCGACCAGGAACTTTTCCTCGTGGTTGAATCCCACATAAACATCCGCGCCGCGAACCGCCAGCACCGGCTTGTCGGCGTCCTCGTGTCCGCGCTCCGCAATCGAATACGACCAGTTGCGGCCAAAATCGAGCGAGCGGGCCACGACGATGTCGCGCTTCTCGTTCTGCATCCACGACGCGTAGACCGTCTGCCGGTCTGCGGGATCCACCACGATCTGCGGATCGAACTGGCCGGTGGAGTTGGGGGCCATAGCCCGCGAGGGTTCCCACGAGAGTCCGTTGTCGCTGCTTATGAGCAGCGCGATTGTCGGAGCCGTACAGGTCGCACAATCGGGCACGGTGCCGTACTGCGGATAGAGCACGTAAATGTGTCCGTGGCCGTCGGCGGCAATGGCTGGTTCCCACTGATCGCCGGTGCGGAACCCGAGACGCCTCTGGGGAGCAAATCCCGAGACCGCGAGCGCCGCCTGGGACGCCACTAACGTCAACAAAATTATCAGCGCAACTCTGAGCCCAGGTTTTGCCTGGACATGTTTCGCGCGGGCATGTTTCGCCCGGACAAGGCGAGGCGCGGCTTGGAAGTGGCTGGTTGCGGTTACCACGGAAAATACCCTTCGAGCGAAACCCTTCCGGACTTTATCGTGGTTTTCAAGGCCCCGTCAATTGTCGAGCCGGGTAATTTGCACGAAAGTTACAAGACTGTTACTTTCCACGAGTCCGGTCATCTAATCAACGACAGTCAAAAACGGAATGATTGAGTCCAGGGAGCGAGCAATGGAGAAAGCCACATTTGGAGCAGGATGTTTCTGGGGAGTTGAAGCCACCTTCCGCCAGATTCCGGGCGTGATCTCAACCCGGGTCGGATACATCGGCGGCCAGACCGACAGCCCCACCTACAAAGAGGTTTGCACCGACCGCACCGGCCACGCCGAAGCGGTGGAAGTCGAGTTTGATCCTGCCAAGGTCGGCTACGCCGATCTGCTGAAGGTTCTCTGGGAGAACCACGATCCCACACAGGTCAACCGCCAAGGCCCGGACTGGGGCACGCAATACCGCTCGGCGATCTTCTATCATTCGCCGCAACAGGCGGCCGAGGCGCAGGCGCAGAAGGACTCGCTCGAAAAGGCGCATCGCTATTCGAAGCCCATCGCAACGCAGATCGTACCCGCCGTCACATTTTTCCCGGCGGAAGACTACCACCAGCAGTATCTGGAGAAGCGCGGCTTGGCCAGTTGCCACATCAAGTAGGCTGGGCACCCGGCCTTAAGGGCGGCCATTTCAGGTCGCCCTTTGTTTTTCTCCTGATATGCAACTCGTGTTGCGCTGCTATGGATTGATGGTGACAAACGCCGTCCCCATGGTGGAGTTGGTGAGAGTTGAGGTGATGTTGATGATCTGCATTGTGGACGCGGTCACAGAGGTCGGCGGAAAGAACTGAACCGTGTAGACGCCACTCCCCGCAGTACCAGAAACAGACCCAAATGAACCGCAGCTGCTGTTGCCGCAGTTCGTTGAACTGCTGACGCCAGCGATTAGAACATCACTCGGATCGTCCCCGGTAACCGCGATGTTCAGTGTGACCGGCGTGGCTGCCGATACGGAAACGGCAGGCTGGGTTGGGGAGATACTGACGACCGGCCCGGCAGCAGCGGTAATCGTAAATGTGTCGGAGTCCGAGACTCCCGAACCGTTCGCTGCCGTCACGGTTACGGTCACAGAATTCGGCGTCGGTGGGGCCGGCGGAGCGAGGTAGGTTGCGGTCTGGTCGGTCAGGACCAGGGTCCCGGCTCCGCTCAAAGACACCGTGACCCCCATCTTCTGCGTATGCTCCACATTCGCCGTGAACTGGTAGGTTTGCCCAGCCGGCAGGCTGGTAATCTTGTTGGTGATTTGTATAATCGTGGGCTTCTTGGTCCCACATCCCGCCAAAGCAAGCAAAAGCGCAATTGACAGAGTGACAGCGCCAAGCAGCAGAGCCAACGGGACCGCCGCGGTCCATTTCCTTAGGGTGCGGATGCGTTTCATATAGACTCCTCAAAAGAGAGTTCGGATAAACTGCGTGATTCGAAAGAAGTGCGGTGAGTGCACTCGCCGACAACCGAATGACAGAGAGCCACGTCGATAACGACCGCAGAGGCCCAGATGCCGAGGGCTTTCTTGAATGTCCGCGCAAAATATCGGACGAAGAGCTAATTCACGTCAACCCACGCCCTGCGGCAACTGGTGACTGGCCTTCGGAGGGACGGAGAACTTACAGCGCATTCTGCACACAAATCAGAGAAGGTGTCAGTGAGCAGAATCACCGGAGGTTGCTGGCTTTGGTTGGCGAACCATCACCATTACGCCGAGGCCTGTGAGCCTAATCGAATCTGCGGCGGGTACCATCGCGGCGATCCATAGACCGCAGGGCGTTCGGTAGACAGTTGAAGCGGGTAGTAGGTCGAAGCAAAACGGGAAGAGTGGGGAAGCTAGTGCTCTTAGTGCTGGGGCTGGCTGACCGGCTCTCGAGGCCGGAAGAAGAACAGCAGCACGAACCCTCCAATGTAAAACGGCACGCTCTGCTGGAAGTTGCAGCCCAGGAAGCGCAACACAAGACCGAATAGGGCGAGCGCTTCGCACAGCGCATAAGTCGCGAAGTAGCCGGTTCGCCAGTGGCTTAAGCTGATGCCGTCCTCGGGATGAGTGGCCAGGCTGGCGGCCGCGCGAAACACCAGTGTGCGCCGCACCACGAAAATCGCGCCGATGATCGCTACGGCCAGAGTGGAGAAAAGATAATTCACGCTCGGGTCAACGGGCCGCGCACCCGGGCCCAGAACTTTCCCGAGGATGCTATAGAGCACAATGCTGGCTAGCATCCACCACTGCACGACTCGCAGTGTCTTCAGGGCCCTGTGCATTGGAATAGATATCTTCGCGCGAACTGGGGAAGGAATACACGCCCATTCTACGTCGGAATCCAGATGAGCAATAATCTTTTTCTGAAATCGCGCTCAGTGAGAATGCTGCCCGGTCGAGCGCCCCGGCCGCGCCCGGAGGAAAATCTGAAACGATACCGGATGGTTGCCATAGGATGCGTCCAGCGCCGCAGGCTTCGAGTAGAAGGTCACATCCGCGCCCAGCCCCAGCTGACCAACTCGGCTCTGGATGAGGTCCCGCACGCCCCCGAAGGTATAGGCCCCGATGCGGTACGCGGGATGCGTCGCCGCCTGCGGGAAGAGTTCGTCCTTGTCCACAAGCTCCAGCCGCGAGAAGGCGTAGTTTCGCTCGCGAAAATTCAGCGTGGATTCCAGCAGATATCCGTTCAGGTTCGCGCCGGTCGCGATCTTGTGCACGTGTCCCCAGATCAAAGAGGTCGCCCAGTTGCCTGCTTTGAGCGGCCGGTTGTATTCCGCCGATGCGGTCTGCCGCCACTGGCTGCCGGGTTCGAGTGCTTCGGGATGTTCCAACCGCCCAACGCTGTACTGCGCCGTCCAGTTCGCGGTGGCCGCTACACTGACTCGCGCCGAGTAGGAATCGAACGGGGCGAACTGGATGCTCCAACGCTGCTCGTTCGGCTCGCGGCCATTGAATGCCGAGGCCTCGAGCTTGACACGGTCAATCACGAATCCCGTAGTCGCCACGCCAAAACTGGTGTGGGTGGAATCCTGCAGGTGGTGGCTCAGCGGGGCCATCGGCAGCTCCGACGCCGAAGCGCGGTGGATGTAAGTCACCGGGCCGAGTGCGGGCTCGGCCGCCGGGCCGCTGTAGAGTTCCCATGAAACCTTCTTCGTCAATGGCAGCATGTACAGCGCCGACAACTCGGCAAACACGTTGTGGGGGTGCTGATGATCCACCAGCGGCTCGCCATGGTAGGTCTCTCCCGTCTGAAAAAGCTCGGGAAATCCCGGATGCGGCGACGTCAGCGACTCCGCCGAAGACATTTGCCGAAAGAGAATCGTGCCCGGGCCCAGCATGTGCTGCTCCATCAACATCCCCCAGTTGACCGATTCCGCCTTTCCGGCGCCGCGTGGGCCGCCCTGCTGGTTGTAATCCACAAAGATGACGCCGTGCGCCATCAACTCCCACCCGTCCCGCATCCACATCCATTCATGCGCTGGTACAGAAACAGGTTGCCAGCCCGTGCCTGACCCTTCATGCGGAGACGGCAGCTGTGATGCGGCGTGTGCCTCCATGTTCATTCCGGACATGTTCCCGGAGGGTTGGGGTGCACCGCCGACATTGTGGTCCGGGGCGTGCGTCAGCGGCGGCGAAACTGAATTGTCCTGGGCCGAAGCCAGTCCCGCCGAAAAAGTGCCCAGTAGGAGAAACGCAAACATCAGACTTCTCACGAGTACTCGCCTCACTTCTTAGAATGTTTGACTTGTTGGAAGGTAGGATTCCACCGGCGTACGCACGGGTGCCGATTATCGCGGAAAAGTCTAGGGATTTAGACGCGCAGCGGAGCAGAATTTGGCGGGCTGGTGCAGGGAATCGCTGACCCAACAAAATAGGAAGAAAGGCTGGCGCACTTCAAGATGCCCTCTCGGGCATCGAGATCAAACAGCGCTACCAACGGACGCAAGGAAAACGGAGTGCTGGCCATTGCCTGATGATGACCGCTCACGCAGCACTGGTAGCTGGTGGGTGCCGGCGTGGGCGTAGCGGGAGCGTGGCCGTGACATCCCGGATGCGCGGGCTGTGCGGCAGACAGCGCAGACGCCTGCACCCCGGGTAGAGCGGCGGCAATCGTGACCAGCAACAACACCGCGACCGTGCGTGAGATTGGTTGCATCGCGCTTACGTCCCGGTAATTTTTATGCGAAGTTCTTCGGGAAGGCGTTGCCGGATTTCCTCGGGCAATCGATCGTGCACGCGGCGCGCGCCTTGCTTGGCCGCGTCAAGCACAGTGACTGGCGCCGGTGTAGCCACCGCCACGCCCAGCCAGATCAGCGCCGACAGAGCGAACCCTGCCAGCGCGGCGATTTCCAGCCAGAAAGCGTGCCGCGGTCCGAAGTGGCGAATTACGCCAAAAGCCAACAGAAAGACCGCCGCCGAAATCGAGGCCAGCGCGATCAGTCCCACATCAACAATGCGGTGGATTTTTTGCCGGCTGCGGCAATGTTCGCACGCCGCAAAATGGTTTTCGTAGTCTCCGCACATCTCTGGCGCCAGGCCGGAAATATCGTACCGCCAGCCCGCCAGGATCTTGCCCACGATTGGATCAATGCACTGCTGACTCATGAAGTATGACGACGCGAAATCAACCAGACCCAGCCCATTCCCTAGAGGCGAATCGGCGGCAATGCCTCGGTCTGCGACGCCAGGAGCACGCGGTTCTGAAACAACCCGCCTCGTGCCGCCAGCGCCTTTTCCGCTTCTCTCCGGGCTATTTCCGGATGGTTGTTATGCTCTGAGAGATGCGCCAGTACGACAAACGTTGCACTATTATCATAGTCTCTGCAAAAGAAATCCGCGAGGGCCTCGTTCGAAAGGTGCCCCACACGGCTCATTACGCGCTGCTTCACCGACCACGGATACGGCCCCACCCGCAGCATCTCCAGGTCGTGGTTCGACTCCATCACCAGCACATCGCAGCCGCGCAGGTGATCGCGCACGCTGACCGGCAGGTATCCGAGATCGGTGGCTACGCCGACTTTGATGCCTTCGGCGCGGAACGTGAATCCCACGGGATCGGCGGCGTCGTGAGGAATGGTGAAGGGCTTGACTTCAATATCGCCCACGGTAAATCGGTGTCCCGACTCGAAGCGCTCGAATTTTTCCAGTTGCGGCCGTTCGCCGTTTTCGTGGCGCAGAGCACGTGCCCATGCCTGGTGCGTTGCGCCGGTCATGAAGACTGGGATGCGCAGCTTCTTCGCCAGCATTGCCAGCCCGTAAATGTGATCGGAGTGCTCGTGGGTGATGAGAATCGCCGATAGCGAATGAGGATCGTCGCCCAGCGCCTTCATGCGCTTGAAAGTCTCGCGGCAGGAAATCCCGGCATCCACAAGGATTTTGGTGGACGCGCTGGCCACAATTGCACAATTGCCGCGGCTGCCCGAAGCCAGCATCGAGACGGTCACACCCATAATCGCAGCATACGCGAGCTGGCCTGTGGATCAGCGAGTACTTTTGTGGTTAGCCGAAGAGCAAAAGTGTCTGGTCGGCCCTCTCTATTTCCCTTTCCTCAAGTTCTCAATCACATCGCGCAGAACCGAGCCGCCATAAGCGCCTGCGATGCCGGGAAGAAATGCGAGGAAAGAGCCGTAAACCTGCGCCCGCGAGGGTTTCACGGCCTGCATCCAGAAGGCGGCGAGCTTGGTCAGCGGAACGAACGCGCCTACAACGACCACCCAGCGCCATGGCCGGCGCGGCCGTAACAGGCCGAGCAGGATGCACGCCGAGAGCACTAGTAAAGCCGTGAACAGCAGATCATCGACGATGACGTCGGCCCAGCCCGCCCCGACCCCACATAGAGCCGCCAGCCCGTAATACCACTTGTCTTCCGACATTGCGGTCCAATCTATTTCCCAAGCGTGCGGCGACTCACTGCCCTCTGACTCCCGACCCCTAGTATTTATAAAATCCCCGTCCGCTCTTCCGCCCCAGCCACCCCGCATCCACCATCTTGATCAGCAGCGGACACGGCCGGTACTTGGGATCGCCCAAGCCGCTCTGGATGACGCGCATGATGTCGAGGCAGACGTCGAGACCAATAAAATCGGCCAGCGTCAGCGGTCCCATGGGGTGTGCCATCCCCAGCTTGAACACTTCGTCCACCGCTTCCGGCGTGGCTACCCCTTCCATCACGGCATACATGGCCTCGTTCAACAGGGGCATCAGCACGCGGTTCGAGACGAAGCCCGGCGCATCGTTGACTTCCACGGGCGTCTTATCCAAGCGCAGCGATAGCTTGTGAGTCTCGGAAAAAGTTTCCTGCGAGGTGGCCAGCCCGCGAATCACTTCTACCAGCTTCATCACCGGCACGGGATTAAAGAAGTGCATCCCGATAACCTGCTCTGGCCGCTTGGTCAGCGCCCCGAGTTTGGTAATCGAGATCGAAGACGTATTCGATGCCAGGATAATCTCCGGCCGCGTCACGCGGTCGAGATCGCGAAAAATCTCGGTCTTGATTTCAAACTTTTCGGTCGCCGCCTCAATCACAAAATCGCAGTCGGCAAGCTTGTCGCGATCCGTGGCCGGATGAACTCGGCCGAGGGCAGCGGCCTTGTCCTCGCCTGTAATTTTGCCCTTGGACAGTTCACGGTCCAGATTCTTGGCGATGGTCGCGAGCGCGCGATCCACGAAACGCTGCTCCACGTCGCACAAGACCACGTCGTACCCGCTGCGAGCAAATACGTGCGCAATCCCGTTTCCCATCGTGCCCGCGCCTACCACGCCGATTCGTTGAATATCCATGAAGTACGCCCTCGAAACCATTTTGCCTCGAAAACGTTCGAGTCTATCACCCACATCCATCCGCCGGGCAACAAGAGGTGAAAAGCGCGGAACACACGCTCCCGGAAAAAGTTGCGCGCGGCGGCGAGCCCAAACGCGCGCCTCGCCATTGTCCAATTTCGCGCCCACAATGCAGGCATCGCACGGGGTGCCCGGCGGCATCTGATCCGGTGTACGGCCGAAGGATCTCCCTTCGGTGGTGGAGGTGTTTATGTTGCGCAGTGCGATATGGGGGTGCATCAGAGTCGCGGCACTGGCGATGGAGCTTTCGCTCGCCTGCGGCAGTCTTGCTTGGGGGCGATGAGGGTTCGCTCGCCTGACAGAGCCGCCAGCGTGGGCGTTCAAACGCGCTCTCACTCTGCCGGGGCCTTCTCGGGCGTATCATAAAGGGTTTTCATCTTGCGAATTCTTTTGGATGGACCTGCCCGCATGCCCGTCAAAACGATCATCGAACCCTTTCGCATCAAGAGCGTCGAACCGCTCCATTGGACAACCCGCGAGCAGCGCGAGCAATTGCTCGAAGCCGCCTTCTACAACTTGTTTCTTCTCCCTGCCGATGATGTCCTCATAGACCTGCTCACCGATTCTGGCACCGGAGCCATGTCCACGCACCAGTGGGCCGCCATCATGGAAGGCGACGAGAGTTACGCCGGCAGCCGCAGCTTCGATCGTTTCAAGAATTCCGTTCAGGATATTTTCGGCTACCGCCACGTCATCCCGACGCACCAGGGACGCGCCGCCGAGCGCATCCTGTTCGGCGTAGCCTGCAAGAAAGGCGACGTCGTCCCCAACAACACGCACTTCGATACCACACGTGCCAACGTCGAATTCGTCGGAGCCGAAGCGATCGATCTGGTTATCGAAGAGGGACGCCACCCGGCGCTGCAGCATCCCTTCAAAGGCAATATGGACGTCGCTGCCCTCGAAGCCCTGATCGCGCGCGTAGGCCGGGAGCGCATTCCGCTGGTCATGCTCACCGTCACCAACAATTCCGGCGGGGGCCAGCCTGTTTCCATGGAAAACGTCCGCAAGGTGAGCGCCGTGTGCAAGCGCTACCGCATCCCGCTGTATTTCGACGCCTGCCGCTTCGCCGAAAATGCCTGGTTCATCAAGCTGCGCGAAAAAGGATACGAATCCAAAACGCCCAAAGAAATCGCGCAGGAAATGTTCCGCTACGGCGACGGATGCACTATGTCGGCCAAGAAAGACGGCATGGCCAACATCGGCGGATTCCTCTGCACCAACGACGACTTGCTCGCCCAGCAGGAAAAAGATTTGCTGATTCTCACCGAGGGCTACCCCACCTATGGCGGCCTCGCCGGACGCGACCTCGAGGCCATCGCCGTCGGCGTGCAGGAAGCGCTCGAAGAAGACTACCTGCGTTACCGCATCGCCTCGACCGCTTATCTGGGCCATCACATAGCCGCGCAAGGTGTGCCCATCGTGCAGCCGCCCGGCGGACACGCGATCTATCTCGACGCTCGCGCCTTCCTGCCCCACGTCCCGGCCGACCAGTTTCCCGGCGTAGCGCTGGCCGCCGAGCTGTATCTCGAAGGTGGCATCCGCTCGGTCGAAATCGGCACGCTGATGTTCAAGCCAATACCGCCGGCGAGCGCAGCGCCGATGGATTTGGTGCGCCTGGCGATCCCGCGCCGCGTCTACACCCAGAGCCACATTGACTACGTGGTCGAGGTAATTCTGGAAGTATTCAAGCACCGCGGCCAAATCCCCGGCATGCGGCTGACCTATGAAGCTCCATTCCTGCGCCACTTCACCGCGCACCTGGAGCCGGTGAAGGTCGCGGCTGCACGGCCCTGACACCGATCTCCACGAATCACCGCGGGATGGAAGCGCGCATCTGGTAGAGCGCGGCCATCTTCTCAACCACCGACGTCAGCGTCCCGCTGACCAGATAGACGTGAGTTCGAGTCGTGCCCGCCGGATAGCCGGTGTAGCGCACGGAATCGACAATCATCGTATCGCCGCCAAACTCGCCCGTGTCGCTCGGTGGGCCGGGACAACTCCAGGTGAAGTTGAGTACAAGATAGTCCACCGATCCGCCTGCCGTCGTGTTCACGGCGTAAATTCCGATGGCGGCGTCTTCGTTGCCCGTGGTGGCGATCACTCCGCCATAATTCGGCGTAATCGCGATCGAGCCGTTGCTGCACGGGTTCTCCTGCAGTTGCCCCGCTTCCGCATCGTAAGTGAACATGCGATAGAAATTGGCTCGCGCATAGATGACTGGAATCTCCCCGGCCGTCCCGGAGGCAAGCGCCTTCGGAACCTGCATGAACGTCGAATAAAGCGCCACCGGACCAAGCCCCTTGAAATCGAGCGTGATGTCTTTCCCCAGCAGAACCTTACTCCACACCACGGGATTGTCTGGGCCACCACCAAATCCCGGGCACGGACCAACCGGCAGTTCGAAGTAGCATTGCTGTGTGCCGTCGGGATCATAGTCGAGCGTGATCGACCGGGTTCGCTGGATGAGGCCGTCGTTTTCGGCGAGTGCGACGGGGGACCCATGGTTCACCGCCCCGCGATGGTCATTGCTCCAGGTGTCCCCGGCTTCGGTTGGATTTGCGTAGTCCGGGGGGAAAATGTCGGTCTGAATTTGCCGGCCATAGTCCCAGTTATTGATTACCTGAACGCCGTTCCACGTCCACTGCCACAGCGCGCCTCCTGCCGCCACATTGGAATCGATCGTGATTCCTCCGCCGGTCAAGCTTAGAAGTTCCGTCCTCTCGTTGTAATAGCGGGGATATCCGAACACGCCCATGGGTTGGTCCACGAAGCCTTTTTCGGTTTCGAGTCCGGTGGAGTTGCGCAGGGAATGATGACCCGTCTGCGGATTGTAGGTTCGGATCAATTCGGTGGTGCCGGGTTGGGGCGCGACGAATGGATATCCCAGAATCTCTTCGACGTGATAGCCCTTATCCGCGCCCTCTTTCGGATTCAGCGACACCATATGGTCAGCGCCGTTAAACAAACGGTAAAGCGGCACCGTTCCAACCGACGGGTGATCCGCCTTGGGCACGTAGAAGAGAGCGCCATCGAGCGGATAGCTGTCGCGTTCCGCGGCCTCAGCCGTGATGGTGCGATCTCCGCCACCGCCGGTTTCAATCCGCCACAAGACATTCAGTGGCATGTAAGGGCCAACGCTGCCGTGATAGCTCTTGTCGTTCGGCGTCGCCTCGGCGGCAGCGTTGTGGACTTGCTGGAATTGCAGGTGAGTGCCAGCGGAGGCGTTTTGGCCGGTTGAACGACTCGGCAAAATCAACAATACAATGCACAGCCAGAGCAGCGCGGCGAAGTAGTGCTTGAACATAAGCATAATCCTCGTCACAAAGAAACCCAGCCGGGCGGTGAAAGTTCCTTCGTCCGTCCTGATTTCGCGGTGGCCTGAGGTGATCGGTTCGTGAAGTCGTACCAAGGGCGCCCGTGCTAGTTCGATATCGCGACGGTCAGTCGGCGCTTCTTGCAACCGACCCAGTCGAGAAGGACGCGCGTACGGGGATTCGTGCGGCGTCCCTGACCAGCTTGTGAACTCGGCCTTGGGTTTGACGCCACGTCCGGTGCCGCAGACGGCACCAGTTCTTCGTGAGGAGAAATGCCAGGTAAATCTCTATCCGGTCGACTCTCGACAGACGCTCGGGACTCCACCGATCTGCTAGCGTTGCCAGGGCCGGTTCGCCCGACAAACGAGCGACTACCTTCAACAGACGACTGTTCAGAATATGGTAGGCCGGGGGGCAAAGATATGCGCGGGTCGCATACCAACTCCATTTCTGACGGTAATCCCAGGTCGGCAACAGCGCCGTTAATCCCTGCACTCCCTCGCGGAACAACCGTTCGACCTGGGCGTCACCCGTTTCCATGGAGAGATCGTAGAGGCCCAGCAGAGAAGTCAGGAATCCGTCGAGAATTCCAGGTGCTGGGGCCCCGGGGATCTCGGCATAAGTAGCCCCATCCGGAGCCGGCGTGCGTACTCCTCCAGCGCGCGTGTCCACTTCAAAAATGCGATGTGCTCCGCGCAGCAACTCCATCAAATGAGGCCGTTTGGTTATCCGATAGCCGCGAACCAGTGCACTGATTACCATGCCTTGGTCATAGGCTGAGATCCAAGGCGCTGTCCGTAGAGTGTTCCCTTCGAGGTAGTCATAGGGGTTGAGCCAGACCACCGACCCACTGGGCCCGATGGTGGCGTGATTTTCCAGCCAGTCGACTTGCCGCAGGAATGTCTCTCGCCCGGCTGCGCCATTCCGTTGCAGATAATGCCCGAGATTTACCAGTCCCCACCACGCAATGTAGGCTGGCTTATAAACTTCGCCGTAAAGGCGTCCTCGGGCGCGCGGTACGCCCGTGCGATCCATGCTCATTACGCTCCAGGAAAGCTTGTCACTGTACAGATAGTAGTGCAACGATTCCTTGGGTCCGGCTTGCGGAATAATGTCGAGCGGGTAGCTGAAACGAAATTCAAGAAGTTCGCGGCGGAGCGCGCCCAGCGCGTATTTCAGAGAGTTGGCGCCACTGGATCTCGCTGGTAAGCCCTGTTGAGAACCGTTCATCCGAGGCACCTCTGCCATGGGGGGAGTAAGCTTACCACAAGCCGTTCGCGCTGCCGCCAGAGGTGTAAAATATTGCAAGTCCTGGTTCTATCCCCGGTTTTGAAAGGATTACTTCTATGGCAACGCTAGAAGCCCCCGTCCGGCCGCGCACCGCCCTGCATCAAGGGCCATTTGTCACCGAACCGTTCTTCGATTTTCGCAATGAGGACAATGCGCGCCGCATGCGCGCCGCCGTGGCGAAAGTTCGGAGCCAGTTAGGACGCGAGTATGACCTCATCATCGGCGGCAAGCGCGTCAAGACCACCGACAAGATCAAATCGCTGAACCCGTCGAAGCCGTCCGAAATTGTCGGTATCCATCAGAAGGCCGGCAAGGAGCACGTGGAGCCGGCGATGACCGCTGCGCTCACGGCCTTTGAATCCTGGAGCCGCACCACCGTCGAAGAGCGCGCCAGCCTTGTGTTCCGCGTCGGCGACCTGATGCGCCAGCGCAAAATGGAATTCATGGCATGGCTGGTTTTCGAAGTCAGCAAGAACTGGGCTGAGGCCGATGCCGACATCTCCGAGACCATTGATTTCTGCGAGTTCTACGCCCGCGAGGCGCTGCGTTTTTCGAAGGCCGAAACACCCATCCAGTTGCCCGGGGAGCGCGATACGCTGCACTACATTCCACTCGGCGTGGGCGCGGTGATTCCGCCTTGGAATTTCCCCTGCGCGATCATGGCCGGAATGACTTTGGCCTCGATCGTTAGCGGCAACACCGTCATTCTGAAGCCGTCGAGCGATTCGCCGACCATCGCGGCGAAGTTCCTCGAGTTGCTCGAAGAAGCCGGCATGCCTGAAGGTGTGGTCAACTTCTGTCCCGGCGCCGGAGCCAGTTTCGGCGACGCCATCGTCGCGCATCCCAAGACCCGCTACGTCGCCTTCACCGGCTCGCGCGAAGTGGGACTGAACATCAACAAGACCGCCGCAACGCAGGCTCCCGGCCAGATCTGGATTAAGCGCACCATCCTCGAGATGGGCGGCAAAGACGCGATCATTGTTGACGCCGATGCCGATATCGACTCCGCGGTCGAAGGCACGGCCCAGGCCGCTTTCGGGTTTCAAGGACAAAAATGCTCGGCCTGCTCGCGCGTGATTGTCGACGCGCGCGTCTACGACAAGTTCCTCGAGCAACTCAAGGCCCGCGTCGAGAAAATTCAGATCGGGGATGTTGCCGAGAACGCCGCCATGGGCGCGGTCATCAACGAAGGCTCGATGAAGACGATCCTCGCCTACATCGAGCAAGGCAAGAAAGACGGGCGTGTGATCACCGGTGGCGAGCGCGCGCCCGGAGAGGGCTACTTCATCCAGCCAACGGTGATTGCCGACATTGCGCCGAAGTCAAAATTAGAGCAGGAAGAAGTCTTTGGTCCAGTGCTCGCCGTGATCAAGGCTCGCGGCTTCGATCACGCGCTGGAGATCGCCAACGATACTGAGTTCGGCCTGACCGGAGCCGTCTACACCAAGTCCCGCGACAAGATTGACCGCGCGATTCAGGAATTTCACGTCGGCAACCTCTACATCAACCGCAAGTGCACCGGGGCCATGGTCGGAGCGCATCCTTTTGGTGGCTTCAACATGTCGGGCACCGACTCAAAATCCGGCGGTCCGGATTATCTCTACCTGTTCACGCAAGCGAAATCAGTCGGGGAGAAGATTAGCTAGAGCGAGGTTGTTTAGAGCGGCAGCAGTGCCTTCTCCATCTATGCAAACCAGCAAAAAGGCCGCCCTCACGGGCGGCCTTTTATTTGCTATTCGGAAGATGTTACTGGGCCACTCCCGCGGGCGGCTGTGGCGCCGGCCCGGTCGTAGTCGCGGCCGCTGCCTCGTTCAAAATGCGATGGTGGATGGTGAACAGCGCCAGTTCCAGCCGGTCCGACACGCCGATCTTGTCGTATACGTTGCGCAGGTAGTTCTTGATGACCTGCTCGGTGGTGCCGAGTTGGGTGGCGATTTCTTTGTTCTTGTAGCCCTGAACGATCAGCGCCACGATGCGCAGTTCCTTCGCGGTAAGCCGGTCGCGCACGCGCAATCCGACCATATCGTTTTCGGTGAGCTCGCTGGGCACCGCGACGTCCTGCACCCAGGTTTCGCCGCGCGCCACTTTGCGCACGCAATCCACAAGCGCCGCGCTGGTCACGTTGCGGTAGACCACGCCGTGCGCACCATTCGACATGTGCCGTTGCGCGCTCTCGCCCGTATCGGCCAGCACGATTACACGCGTCTTGGCCTTGTTCGCCGCCACGACAATCGCGGCAAAGTCGTTATGAAATCCCGCCGCCACCACCAGCACCGCGGCGCGGAACTTGTCGAGCGCCATGAACATCTGTTCAGGGGTTTGGGCCTGGGCCACAATGCGCATCTCATCTTCAACCGCGAGCACTTTGGCGATGCCCGCCCGGAAAATCGCCTGGTTATCGGCCAGAATCAGTTTGAGCATGTTGTCAACGCTCCCAAAAAGTCTCGTTCAGCTATGAGTTCCTCACGAACTCGTATGAGTCGATCACGCAGGCCACGCCGCGGCCTTCTCCGCCTTCACCCGTCTCGTCGGCGCGCACCACCCGCCCTTTGCACTGGATGGTCACATTCTCCTGACCGCCCGTCATCTCCGGCGGCAACGTGATCTCAAATTCCACGGGCGAACCAATTTCCATCGACGAGTCGGCGCGGATGTACACGCCGGCTGCGCTCAGATTTCCTGTTACGCCCTTGCTGTCTCCGCCCGTATCGCCCTGATGGATCTTGATCGGCAATTCCAGCGGGAACCGTTTCCCGGTCCGTGCTTCTTCGCCCACGGTCCCTCCTCTATACTGCCAAGCCTCTGCTTCTCGTTTGGGAACGAGGCCGACATTCTCAAGCCAGATGGTCAAACCAAGCTGCTGACGGGCCTGCGCCCGTTTTTATGCTCACGGGCGGTTATATCACGGATGGTTACTCATGTAAAAGCCTGATAACCCGTTAGTTACCGGTAGCAACTAGGTTCCCCCTGCGGGGACCGGGGCGTACGCCTGCTGGCCTGCCAAAGGATTCATCGCTCCCGAGGTCAAAGGCCAGCCTCGCGTGGTAGTGTTCTGTTCAGGCAGTACTCACAGGGGAGTGGTATAGGTATGAAGAATTCCTTCCAGATCGCCGCGAAGCCGAAGGCCCGCATTTTTGTCCTAGTTCTCCTTTTCAGTGCTGTCGCTTGTGCGCAAACCAGCCGGACGCCCGCAGCGCCCGCGCCGTCCGCTAAAACGCCAGCTTCCACTGCTGCCCAAGCCAAACCCTCCGAGCCTCCGAACGTTCTCATCCAACTCAATGGCGCTCTCGAAAGCCTGGCCGCCAGGGTGTCTCCCGCCGTGGTGCAGATTCTGGTCACCGGATACGGGCCGCTCCGCGAGGAAGACAAATCTCAGACGGCGTTCATCGTTCGCCAGCATGCCGTCGGTTCGGGCGTGATTGTCGACTCCAACGGCTACATCATGACCAATGCTCACGTGGTCGAGGGCGCGCAGCACATTCGCGTCGCGTTGCCCCTGCCCATGGCCGATACGGGCGCACAGGTGCCGGTCGGGAAGCGCCGCATTCTCGAAGCCCGGCTTCTCGGCCAGCACAAGGAAACGGATCTCGCGCTGCTCAAGATTGACGAAACCGATTTACCGACGCTGACGCTCTTAAGCCGCCAGCGGCCCCACGTGGGACAACTCGTGTTCGCCATCGGCAGCCCCGAAGGCTTGCAGAACTCCGTCTCCATGGGCGTGGTGAGTGCGCTCAACCGCCAGCCCGATCCCAGCAAACCCCTCACCTATATTCAGACCGATGCGCCTATCAATCCGGGCAACAGCGGAGGCCCGCTGGTGGATATGAATGGTGCTGTGCTGGGCATCAATACCTTCATTCTGTCGCAAGGCGGGGGCAGCGAGGGCCTTGGCTTTGCCATCCCCGCTCGTGTGATTGATTTCGTGTACCACAGCCTCCGCGAACACGGGCACGTGCATCGCGTTGAGATCGGCGCCGTGGCCCAGGAGATTTCTCCCACGCTGGCCGACGGCTTGCATCTGCCGCAGCGCTGGGGAGTCGTAGTAGTGGATGTGAAGCCCGACGGTCCGGCAGCCGCGGCGGGCCTGCAGATTCAGGACATCATTCTCTCCGCCGACGACCGGCGCATTGAAACACTGCCATCGCTCACCGCAGCTTTGTACCTGCACCGGCTCGACGAAGTCGTGAAATTGGAAATTCTGCGAGGCAGGGACAAGAAAACGCTGTACGTCCCCGCTATCGAACACCGCGATCAGATGGACCAACTCCTCGACGCGGTGAATCGCGATAACAGTTTGATCGCGCGCCTTGGCGTTCTTGCTGTCGATCTCACCGACGACCTGCGCTCGCAATTGGGCGGCGCGCGAATCCCCTCGGGCGTGGTAGTGGTAGGACGCGCTGCCGACCTGATCATGACCGACACCGGGCTGCTGGCGGGCGACATTATCCATCGGCTGAATGCGACGCCGATCGATTCCATGGAGACTCTGCGTGCAGCCCTCAACACCCTCAAGACCGGCGATCCGGTGGTGCTACAAGTCGAACGCGACGGCGGCCTGATGTACGTGAGCTTCGAGATCGAATAATAATGTCGCGTAGTGGCGGGCAGGGCGCCCGCACCACACGGCTACTTCGCCGCCGCCCCTGAGGCTTTGCCTTTCCCCGCGCTCTCAATCGCGCTTCCCAACCCAGCCCCAATCACTTCCGCGACCCGAAGATCGTCAGCGCTGAACGCATCCTGCGCCGCGCGATACAGAGCCAGCACCGCAACGACCCCCGCCCGCCCTTCGAGCGGCACGGCCAGCGCTGATCGCAGCGTGCTGTATTTCGTCGGATCGTTCAGGTATCCCGGTTCGACCGACGGATTACCGTTCAGGATAGGCTTGTGGTTCTGCGCCACCCATCCTGACAAGCCCTCGCCTTCCGGAATCCTCAGTGAAGAAAACAGCCGGAAGTTTTCTCCGCTTACAAATTCCGGAATGAGCTGGCCATTCTTCGGGCAGTAAACGGCCATGGAGTCGTACGCCACCAGTCGCTTCAACCGCACCGAGAGCAGGGAAAAGATGTCTTCCATGTTCAGCGAGAGCCCGGGCTGCTGGGCGAGTTCAGTGATTTCCCGACTCTGCCGCCGCGCCGCCGAGATGGCCGCGATGAAATCGTTCATATGTCCCGACGCGCTCACCGCCGGTTCCGCACTCTCCGCGAACCCGGCCGCCGGCGCCAGACCGCGCTCCACCTTGATATCCGTGGACAATTTCGGCGGAGCCTGCAGCGGTTGTTCCGTGGCCAGTTTCTCCAGTTCGATATAGCGTCGGTGCAGAATCGCCACCACCTTCGGGTCAAAACTGGTGCCGGCTTCCGAGGCTACCTTAGCCATGGCCTCGTGCAGCGGCAGCGCCTTCCGGTACTGACGGTCCGAAGCCAGCGCGTCGAGACAGTCCACTGCGGCGAGAATCCGCGCCCCAATCGGAATTGCGTCCCCCGCCAGCCCGTTCGGATACCCGCTGCCATCCCATTTTTCGTGGTGTGCGCGCACGATTGGCACCACCGGATAAGGAAAGTGCACCTGCTCGAGAATCTCTGCTCCCACGATCGGATGGATCTTCATCTTCTCGAATTCCTCCGGCGTCAGTTTCCCCGGTTTCGAGATGATGTGCTCCGGCACCGCCAGCTTTCCAATGTCGTGCAGCACCGAGGCCGCTTTCAGCGCTTCGGTTTCGTCTTCGCTCAATCCCAGTTCTCTTGCCAACTCCATCGCGTAAATACGCACGCGCTGCAGGTGTTCGCTGGTCGTTTCGTCCTTGGCTTCAATGGCGAGCGCGAGCGCTTCAATGGTTCTCAAATGCAGATTCGAGACCTGCTCCGCATGTTTTTTCTCCGTCTCCAACTTCCCCAGATATAGACGATAGGAGCGGTACATCAAATAAATCGGCGGCAAAATCAGCAGTGACGACTGCCATCCGATATGCCCGTTCAGGAAGTGGACCAACCCGGCCGCAGCGGCTCCGACCATGTAATACGGGAACGACCACAGGTAGCTGTCAGCCCATACCTTCGAAACCGGCTTGCCTTCGGTCAGGCCGATGATGAGGGACATCGCCGCCGTATTGCAGGCGAACAGCGTGATCCCGGCCACCACCAGCGCGAGCGGCCCGGGAGCGTGAAGAACGTAGTGCGCAACCAGCTTGTATGCGGTGTATGCGATCGCGCTCGAAACGGTCAACTGCGCCCAGTTAAAGGCCAGCTGCACCAGTTTCACCTGCTTCGCCGGCCTCCAGTAAGCCTGGCCCAGCGTGCAGGCCAAAACAATCAGCAACGTCTCAGGCAAGCTCAGTTCCAGAATTCCCAGCAACGTGAAGAGAAAGTTGACCGAGAGCGTTCCCTGAATGCCCGGGAGGATCACCTTTAGCGATGACGCCAGCAACGCGGCAATCAGGTAGCACACGAACTTCAGTGGATCGCTCGATTGCCAATGCATAAAGGAGAGTCCAAAGCAGACGCACGCCGCCAGAGTCATCGAGGCGATGTACGCGCGCGCGCCAATGGATCGAACCCAGGACATGATAAGTGCTTAAATTTTCAACGAATTGCGGGGCAATGTCCCTCCAAAAAAGAAACGGAGGATTACCATGGTTTTTCGAGCAGATTCAATCGTTTACGTTGAAGACTGACGCCTTCCCGCCAGAACCAAAGTACTCATGACAGGACAAGTTGTCCCACAGCCCGCGCGCGGGACAATTCGCCCGTTGCGTTTTACCACAACTCCCCCTAAGTCATTGATAAATATGGGTAACGAGGGTCACGCTTTGGTACTGCACCTGCAAACATAGAAGTCACTTGGAGTGCGACCTAAGCACTGTGGGGCGACCTTGTGGGGGGGAAATGAAGAAGTTCATATTTCTGTTGTTGATCGTCACGGCGAGCGTGGCTTTCGCCGACGATTCGAAGCTGGCGCCTGAGTTGCGCGGCAACCAGTCAACTCAGCAGGTCCATGTCATCGTGCAATACGCGCCCGGAACGCAGATCAATTGCAATAGCCTGCTCGGGCTGGTGGATTGCCTGGTCAATGACATTGTGAAGCTGGGCGGCACGATCCTGGTTCCCTTGCCGATCGTCAATGGGGTGGTGGCTTCGCTGACCGGTCCTGCGCTCCAAACCCTTTCGAACAACGCGAATGTGGTGTACATCAGCACGGACCGGCCGCTGACTCCGACCCTGAGCAACGCTGCGCCTGCCGTGAACGCGTTTGCGGCGTGGCAATCGGGCTATACCGGTGCCGGCATTGGCGTCGCGCTGATTGACAGTGGCGTGGCCAATCATCCTGACTTGAATGGCGGATTCCTCGGGCTCTCGCGCGTGGTCTGGAACCAGAGCTTTGTTGCGGGGAATTCCAGCGCCAACGATCAGTACGGCCACGGCACGCACATCGCGGGACTCATCGCTGGGAACGGGTCCAGTTCGAAGGGCTCCAAATATTCGAGAACCTTTGAGGGCATCGCGCCGCAGGCCAACATTATCAATCTTCGTGTTCTCGATCAGAACGGCGCGGGCACCGATAGTGCCGTGATTGCGGCGATCTCGACTGCCATTTCTCTGAAGCCGCTGTTCAACATCCGCGTAATCAATCTTTCGTTGGGACGTCCCGTCTACGAAAGCTACAAGCTGGATCCAGTCTGCCATGCGGTCGAAGCCGCGTGGAAGGCCGGCATCGTCGTCGTGGTCGCCGCCGGCAACAATGGCCGCTACCAGTCCACCGACGGTTACGGGACGGTCACTTCTCCAGGCAACGATCCTTACGTCATCACTGTCGGCGCGATGAAGACCATGGGAACGCCCACCCGAGTGGACGACCTGATCGCCAGCTATAGTTCGAAGGGGCCAACCGCGCTTGACGCGGTGGCTAAACCCGACATCGTTGCTCCGGGCAACCTGCTGGTTTCGCTCGAGGCTCCGAATTCCACGCTCTACAACGAGTATCCTGCCAACCAAGTTCCTTACAGCTTTTATGTGAACGGCGGCAGCAATGCTTCGTCCTCCAGCTATTTCACTCTGAGCGGCACCAGCATGGCCGCGGGCGTGGTCAGCGGTGTAGTGGCGGATCTCTTGCAGAAGAGCCCGAACCTCAACCCCGATCAGGTCAAGGCCCGTCTGATGAAGACCGCATGGAAGTCGCTCCCGGCCTACAGCAGCACGACTGACCCGATCACCGGCATCACCTACACCGACCAGTACGACCTGTTTACCATCGGCGCCGGCTACGTCGACGTCGAAGCCGCCATCACTAGCACTGACGTGGCCCGCGGAACGGCTATGTCTCCCGTAGCCTCCTACGACCCAACCTCGGGCAACGTCTACCTCAACAACAGTTCGACTGCGGTCTGGAACACTTCCGCCACATGGTCAAGCGCGGTGGTATGGGGATCGCAGCAGTTCGTGACGGGTGCTCCGTCCTCGACCATGAGCGGATCCAACGCCATGTGGGGCACGAACGCCGTGTGGGGAAGCAATGCCATGTGGGGCACCAACGCCATGTGGGGGACCAATGCGATGTGGGGCACGAACGCGATGTGGGGGACCAATGCCATGTGGGGGACGAACGCGATGTGGGGCACCAATACCAGTGCTGGCGAGCAGTAAACCTCGCAACCGAAATCAAGGGCCGCGATCCACTCGCGGCCCTTTTTTCATTGAGTTTTGTGTCGGAACAGCCGCCCTCGGCTGTCGGTGGAACGTTCTTCATCCTATCCCTAGAACGCCCCTCCTCCACCGCCCCCAAACCCGCCGCCGGAGAATCCTCCGCCACCCCCGCCGAATCCTCCGCTGCCAAATCCCGAACCGCCCGAACTCGCCCGCGGGGCCGAGACGAACACCTGGTGCATATCGGTTGCCATGCTGTGCATCGAACTCGAAAAGAAAATCGGATTGAACCCACCCACATAGCCGCCCGGCCCCACGTACCACTGTGGCGGATCTTTGATGATCCCCGTAAAAGCTTGCGCCCAGTGATGCTCCACGCCCAGCGCCATCGCGTAAGGAAGATATTTTTCGAACGTAGTCGGCGGCATCAGCTTGAGCCGCTCCGCATCGACGCGATTCATGAATTCCTGGAAGCCCAGCACGGCAACGCGAACCCGCCCGCCCTTCACGGTTTTCGCCGTCATCTCGCGCGCAAACAGCCAGAAGATCAGCGCCGATACCAGCATGCTTCCAATCAGCAGAGGAATCGAATTAAGAAAGTTCGCCCACCCCATATACTGGAAAATGGCGAATGGAATCAGAATCGCGATCCCGGCTCCAATGCTGTACCCGTTGGCCGACTCCGGGTCGAGCAGGTAAATGCCTTTTGTCCTCAATGCCGACATGATGTCTTGGCGAATGACCGGCACCGCCGTATAGAAGCGGTTCTTCAAACTCGACAGCCGTGTTTCGGCGCCGCCCGCGAACACATTCTCAAGCATCACGCGCTCGTGCGGCGCCAGATCCGCTCCCCACTGTTCGCGCGGCTTCAGCAGATGGAAGACGTAATCCTTGTGCGTGAAGACCAGTATCTTCTCCTCCGTCTCCTCGATCTTGATGTATCCCCGCACCGCCAGGTCAACAATTGTCGATGTAATATCGCGCGGGTGAATCGTGTCGTCGAGCAGCGTGCCCGCCTCCGCCGGGGAAATGCCGGGCGGCGGATCATACATCGGAGCCACCGAAACGCCCGGATCGGGGTCGCGCCCCTTTGCCCACCACAGAGCAAACATCCCCGCCAACGTGACCAGCGGCAGAAATAACACAGGATTGCCTCCAACAAACCAGAAAAACCGCGTGATTGCACCTGGTTCCCTGAGAATGTCTTTCGGAATATAAACGTCAATGGTCAGGCCGCCGCGCATGGGCAGCGGATTGTTGGTTTCAAACTGCGCCTCGGCTCCATCCGCCGCAGCCGTAGCGTCGCGCTGGCTCGAGCCATACACGCCGGTAAACGCCTGCGCCCGCAGCGATCCTGCCGCGCCTGCCGGAAAATGCACGGTCGCGGCCGCGTGATCAATCGGCACCGGCCAGTCGTTCCCCGTGACGTTCCAGTAGAACTCGTCGTAGTCTTTGAAAAACCGCGTGCCATTCTGTATCCGATAGACGATCTCGACCGTCCGGGTTGCATCCACAGCGCCGGGAATATAGATCTTCAGATCGCGCGAGCCGTTCGCAGTCGACGATTCATATTTGAGGGCCGCACCGCCGTCATCGGTGACGCTCATGACTTTGAGGAATAGTTCGTAATTCGTCCCGTCCGGCCCCGGATATTCAATGGGAATGGTACGGTGAATCCCGTGCCACTCGCCCTCGAACGCCAGAGTAATGCGCTCGATAACCACCGCCCTGCCGTCTTTCTCTACAGTGATGTCGTCCTGGAAGTCGGCCACGCGCCATGACTTAGCGTGCGCCGCGGCGGTGAATGAGCAAAAGACCAGCGCGAGTAGGGATAGAGCAGTCGTCCGTGGGATTTTCAATTACAAAATTCCCCGATTCCCAAATTACAAAATGTTTAGAACTTCACCTGTACCGGTTCGCGATCGGCGGCGTCGGTCGTCTCAAAGAACTGCCGCGCCGTGAAGTTGAACATGCCGGCCAGAATGTTCGTCGGGAACGACTGAATCTTCGTATTCAAATCCCGCACCACCGCGTTGTAATAGCGGCGCGCGTTCTGAATCGAATCTTCGGTCTGGCTCAGCGAGCCTTGCAATTGCGTGAATTGCTCCGAAGCTTTGAGTTCCGGGTAGTTTTCCGCAACGGCGAATAAACTCTTCAGCGCTCCGGTCAGCTGATTCTCGGCCACCGCCTTGCCTTCCGGTGTCGTGGCCTGCATGGCTTGTGACCGATACTTCGCAATGTTCTCAAACGTCCCTTTTTCGTGCGCGGCGTATCCCTTTACCGTTTCCACAAGGTTGGGGATCAAGTCGTGACGCCGTTTCAGCTGCACATCAATATCGGACCAGGCTGAATCGCATCGCACCCGCAATTGCACCAGGCTGTTGTACATCCCGATCAGAACGACGGCGATGACGACGAGAAGTACCAGGAAGATGATGGCGCTCATGAGCGTCTCCTCACTGATTCTGGAAAAGTGAACTTGAAATCAATGGGACGGTAGCACACTGAAAAGCCCCGGCGCAAACGTAAGAATCCTCTTGGGTTTGCGTATTGCAATAATGACGGATCTGCGTCGATTGCCGTGGGCTTCCTCTCAGCCCTCCCCAAACGGGACTGCTCCTGAAACGGAACTAAACCGCTGCTCTCGTAACCGTTTTTAGGGTCGGGGCACTGTGCCCAATATGACCGCCGGAGTACCGTCATACTTGGCGTTGTGCAGTGTGTGCAATCGATTCCCGAGGAAATGAACCGTCCATGGAGCAAGATCCACCCGATGTTATAGAGTGGCACATCTTTGAGAGTCCAGCTGCCAAGTCCTCCTCTCTCGACCGTCAAGCGGTCCATATGGGGCCGTTCGAAACCGAGGAAGAGTGTCGCGCTGTGCTCGCCGGGTTGAAACAGATTTCCTGCTTTACGCACGCCAATCTCGAGGTGCACAAGAAATGCCGGCGGCGGGAGAAGCGCATTCGGATCAAGCTGCCGGTTCAAGTGTCTCGACTCTCGGCCGCGGAGAAAACCTGGCCCGCGCGAACCGTCGACGTCTCGAGCATGGGGGCGCGGCTAACGGATTCTGTCGAATCGCTGAAGCTCGGCGAATTTCTACAGCTTCGTTGCGGCCAGCGGGCAGGCGTCTTCCGGGTTGTTTGGGTCGGTTTGCCGGGCACACCCACCGCCGGACATATCGGCGTCGAATGCCTGAGCCGCGAAACCAACATTTGGGACTTGGACCTGTCGGCGCGCACCGATGACGAACCCCTGCTGCAGGAGATCGCAATCGCCCGCTCAGTACAGCGGAAGCTGTTTCCCCGCGTGAAGCCCGAGCTCCGCACCCTCGACTACTGCGGCAAGTGCATCCAGGCGCGCACCGTCGGCGGAGACTATTACGACTTCCTCGACATGGGGCAGGGAAGGCTGGGGTTTGTGATGGCCGACGTTGCCGGCAAGGGCGTGGCTGCCGCGTTGCTCATGGCCAATTTGCAGGGCAGCATTCACCATTGCGTCGGCATCGATGACCGCAAGCTTCCGAAGCTGCTGATGGATGTGAACGATCATCTTTTCAACCATACCGAGCCCGACCGCTACGCCACGCTGTTCTTCGGCTGCTACGACGATGAAGCTCGCAGTCTGAGCTACGTGAACTGCGGGCACAGTCCGCCCTTGCTATTGCGGGGCGACGGCGGCGTGGAACGGCTGGCTGCGACGGCAACTGTGTTGGGATTGTTTGGACAGTGGGAGTGTTCGGTGGCCCAGACCCACGTCTCACGCGGAGACGTGCTCAGCATTTTTACCGACGGAATTACCGAGACGACGGGCGTGAACGGAGAAGAGTTCGGGGAAGACCGTCTGCTGCGAGCTCTTGGGGCCAGCCGGAACCTTGAAGCGGGCGGGATTCTTTCGCACGTCGAACAGGCGGTCGAGAAGTTCCGATCCAGCGAGCAGTTGCAGGATGATGTAACGCTGGTGGTGGCTCGCGCCAACTGAGAACCGATCTTTTACTGCTGCGGAGCGAAGTATCCCTTGCGGGCACGCACCTGCAGGTCTTTCTTCAGCGTGGAGATCTCGATCGAGCGGTAACGTCCGTCCGCATCGAAGTCGGCGGGTTTATAGGAAACGACGTATTGGCTGCGCAGTTCGTCTTCAATCGCGGCGAACGAGTGCGTGATGTCCTTCATCTTGAAAGGAAAGAACGCGCGGCCGCCGGTGGCTTCGGCCAGTTGCTCGAGCACCTTGTCGCCTCGCATCACGAGGCCGCTGTCGTCGGTGGAGATCGCGTAGATGATGACTTCCGAGCGCTGCGCCATCTCGATGGCCTGCGCCTTTGAAACTTCGCTCTGGTTGTCTTCTCCATCGCTGACGATAATGATTGCCTTGCGCGCCGGGTGATCTGAGCGGTCTTTCAGGAATTTATCTTTGCACGCGTGGTACACGGCATCGTACAGAGCTGTTCCTCCGCCATCGTGCAGTTTGTGCACGCCGGTCGCCAGCAGCGACACATTATCGGTGTAATCCTGGGCAAGCTGGCTGTGGCTGTTGAAGCCGATCAGGAAAGCCTTGTCGAAACCCGTGCGCAGCGTATGCTGCAGGAAACTGGTGGCCGCGTTCTGCTCGAAGTCGAAGCGGCTGTCGACCGAGCCGCTCACATCCATCAGCAAGCCCATGTGTAGTGGAAGATCCGTTTCGCGGCGGAAGTTCAGAATCGCCTGCGGCGGCTTGTGGTCGTCGAGAATGTTGAAATCTTTTTCGTTCAGATCGCGGACAAACTTCCCGTGTTTGTCCGTCGCAATGAACAACACATTGACTTCATTTACTCGCGCATGAAGAGTCACCAGGGCGCTCTGCGGGTCGTCCGGATTGTCCGCCGCTGCGCCGGAAGCAGAACTTCCCGTCGCTCCGCTTTCCGCTGCGTACCCGCTGAGGCTAGGCGCTCCAGACGCGTACGCCGACTGCGCCCGCGACGGCGACGTCAGCGCGATGCTTGCCAGCAAGAGCGCAAAAGCCCCGATCATCGTCTGCGTGTACTTCATGCCCGGAAAATACAATTTTTTCACTCTTAACACCGCCACAAGACACTTCCAAGCTATTAGATGCACGCCGGATGCCGAAATCGGGTCCCCACTGGACCCCGCTATCTCATTGACTCTAGGAGCCTGTCAGAATTGTGCCAAGTTACAAAAGGAGCACACGTTTGGTCATGGCACAAAACGTGCAAATTCTATCAGTTGCCCGTCTGCTCTTGGCCTCTGGGCAGCATGCTACATTGGCCAACCGGATCCACCGCTGCGGATTTGGGCCGCGGTGACCCAGTTTTTTCCTTAAAATAAAATCGATCGGGAGGGACTTCATGAAGAAAGTCTTAATTTGTTTTCTCGTTGTGTTCATCTCAGCCGTTGCCACCTTCGCCCAAGATGACGAGCGCGAAGAAGATCGTGTCAAAGACGCCGGCGTCGTAATGAAAGAGATTCTCAATATCCCTGACGATATTCCCCAGGATCTGCTCGACAAAGCCGAGTGCGTGATCATTTTGCCTTCCGTGAAAAAAGGAGCATTTGGCATCGGCGCCAGCTACGGCCGCGGCGTCATGGTTTGCCGCAGCGGCGAGCACTACAAAGGCAAGTGGGGCGCTCCGGCGCTCTACGCGCTCGAAGGCGTCAGCATCGGATTTCAGTTGGGCGGCCAGGCCACCGACTTCGTCCTTCTGGTCATGAATCCCAAGGGCGCGGAATCGTTGCTTTACAGCAAAGTGAAACTGGGCGCCGACGCCTCCGCCGCCGCTGGTCCGAAGGGCCGGACCGCCGAGGGCGCAACCGACATCGTGATGAATGCCGAGATTCTTTCCTACTCGCGCAACAAAGGCCTATTCGCTGGAATTTCCCTCGAGGGTTCGACCCTGCGATCCGACGGCAGCGCCAACGAGAAGCTCTACAAGAGAAAGTTGACGGCAAAAGAAATCATTCGCGAAGGCAAGGTCGGCATCCCCAGCAGCGCTCATGAACTGGTCTCGCTGCTCGACACGCAAATCGCCGGAGAACAAGTCAGATCCGAAGTCGCTGGAGTAGTCTGCACTTGATTCCTGTCTGCTCGCAGCGCCCTCTGTGGCCATCTTGTTGTACCGCAGGGGGCGCCATTCCTGAGTCTGGGGTAGGATTTCCACGATGAGTCCCCATCCACCCGAAGAACGACCCCGTTGTGCTTGGGCCAACAACGAACTGGCGATCCCCTACCACGATGACGAATGGGGCGTCCCGGTGCACGACGACCGGACGTTTTTCGAATTCCTGATCCTGGAAGGCGCGCAGGCGGGGCTGAGCTGGAACACAGTCCTCAACAAACGTGACTATTACCGAAAAGTCTTCGACGGATTCGATCCCGAGCGCATTGCGCGCTACGATCGCCGCAAGATGCGGCAACTGCTGCTCGATCCCGGCATCATCCGCAACAAATTGAAGATCGCTTCCGCCGTCGCCAATGCGAATGCCTTCCTGCGCGTGCAGGCGGAGTTCGGCAGCTTCGACCGCTACATCTGGCAGTTCGTTGGTGGCAAGCCGCGCGTGAACTCGCCCAAGTCGCTCAAGCAGGTACCCACTCGAACCTCGGAATCCGACGCCCTGAGCAAAGAGCTCAAGCGCCGCGGCTTCAACTTTGTCGGCACGACCATCTGTTACGCCTTCATGCAGGCCGTCGGATTGGTCAACGACCACGTCGTGACGTGCTTCCGCCATCAATCGCGGTAGAATACGCGCGGTGCCTGAGAATCCATCCAGCCACGCCACGGCCCTCGGCAAAACCTCGCTGTTCTCCGGGTTCTCCGAGAGCGAACTGACCTTTCTGCTCGAACGGCTCAGCGCGCGCAAGTTCTCTCCCGGGCAAATCGTATTCAGCGAAGGCCAGCCTTGCGCAGGTCTCTACGTTGTCGAGTCCGGCAGCATTCGCATCTTCAAGAGTTCTTCAGGCGGCCGCGAGCAGGTTCTGAGCATCGAGGGCCCCGGCGGCTCGGTCATTCATCTGGAGAACAACATTCTGTTTCCGCGAGCCGTGAAGATGGAAAATCGGCGATAGCAACAATCCTTCAACTCAACGACAAGCCTGGGCCAGCCGAAGTGAGGCTGGACATTTTCATATGCGGCTGAAAGCGCTGGCGGTCAGCCAAATTGCCACCAGTCCCAGGACCAACACCGCAATTTCCACGCGCGTGGACCACACGTGCAGCGCGTCGAACTGCATTCGTGCTGGATTATCGAGGGTTGTGCTGTCAAAGTTTCCAACTTCTGCCCGAAGCGTAATCATCCGTGGCGAGATGCCAAACTGTGAGACGAGCGTGAGTGTGAGCATCAGGCAGATGAGCACGTGCCGCGCTGCGAAAACGTGCGCCGTGCCATCGGTCAAGCGGCTGTAGAGCAGGGAAGACGCCAAGAAGACAATTCCTGAAATAATGGCGATCCAGTGCAGTTTGGTCAGCAAGTTCCCAACCAGAGTCCCCGCGAGAAGCCGCGAGGGCAGCAGATGAAACGCGGTGGGCGCCATGATGGCAAAAAAGATGATCCCGCCAACCCAGACTGCGAGCGAGAGAAACATGAGGAAGCGAAGGATGGACATGTCGGGAGAATTATAGTCGCGCCTGCCCTACCCGCCGACGCGCTTCGAGCGCAGCTTTCGCCACAGATTCCTAGGTAATGCGTAGGGCAGGCGAACAGCGACCCTAAGCCAATACCAGCCCCAAATGCGCACCCATTCTGGAATGAGTTGGACTAGGTCGGTCCACTGCGGATGGGCCGCAGGATCGTTTTTGTGGGCAAAGTACTTCAACCCATCTCCGTTCCGCGCGACGGAGAACTTTGGTTCGTATCTTAGCGTTGAGAGTCGGGGCAACCGAAGGCCTAGAAAGCGGGCTTGCGGCTCGACAAGAAGGCACTTGCCATCACGAAAAAACATGACCCATGCATGTCCGATGCCGTAGCGTCCATGTTTTCCGAAGACAACTCGGGCGTCATATCCCATTGCCATCATTTGACGCCAAGTCCAGAGCGAGAAATCTTCGCAGTCACCAGCCTTGCGTATCTCGAATTCCTCCGGTGGCTGCCAGTACTCTTCTTTGCCAAACAACTCCTCATCGGAGACAGCGCGGCACCCGAGTAGAAACTGTCGAACTTCCTCAATGGTCTCGCATCGGATGGCTAGTGGTTGACTGACGTAACGACCCATGGGAAAGGTGGGATGCGGACCTTTACGGCGATGGAACGGCTGAGAGACCTGTTTTCCTGTTGCATCGTAGGCTTCTGGAATGATCTCAGCAATCATCAGGCAGAGGATTCTCTCACGGGAAGATGACTGCTGCCGGCGAAGAATCTAGCGAACGGGGACTGGCAACTTCCTCTTACACTGGCACCGGGACATTCTCGACAATGTCTTTCAGCACCTGATCCGACTGTTCGGACTTCTTCAGGGTCGACGCGTAGAGGCCGTTCACGACCACGCGGTGGGCGAACACGGGAACGACCAGCGGTTTGAAATCTTCCGGCGTGCAGAAGGTGCGGCCTTCGAGGAACGCCATCGCCTGCGCGGCGCGGTAGAGAGCTTGCGATCCGCGAGGGGAAACACCCAGCGAAAGAAATTCCGATTCGCGGGTGCGGCGCACGATTTCGAGCGCGTAGGTCACCAGCGAATCGTCCACACGAATGTCTTTGATCGCCATCTGCATTTCAAGCACATCCGCGCCGGCGAGAACGGGATGCAGATCGCCAAGGTGTGCAACGCCGGCTTCCGAGCGCAGGATTTCGCGTTCGGCCTGTGCGTCGGGATACCCCATGCGCACGCGCATCAAAAATCGATCGAGCTGCGACTCGGGCAGTGGATACGTTCCGTGATGTTCCACAGGATTCTGCGTCGCAATCACCAGAAACGGCTGCGGCAATTCGTACGAGTGCGCGTCCACGGTGACCTGGCCTTCGCTCATGGCCTCGAGCAGCGCGGACTGTGTTTTGGGGGTGGTGCGGTTGATTTCGTCGGCGAGCAGAACGTTGGTGAACACCGGGCCGCGTTTGAATTCGAAGCGCTGCTCGCTCGCCGAATACACCGAGATGCCGAGAACGTCGGAGGGCAGCATGTCGCTGGTGAACTGAACGCGCTGAAACGTGCAATCAATGGCGCGAGCGAGAGCCTGGCCGAGTGTTGTCTTGCCAACACCAGGAACGCCTTCGATGAGCAAGTGTCCGCGGGCGAAAATGCTGACCAGCGCGAGGCGAACCACGTCGTCCTTGCCGCGAATTACGCGGCGAAGGGCTTCTTCCAGTTCGGCGGCTTTGCGAGAAACAGCGATGGCGGTCTCGGGCGACATTGTTTGGATTCTACTATCGGCCGCAGTGAGTGATGGAGTTACCTACGTCATAAGACCAGGCGTCAGACCTCGGACCTTAGACCTCAGGCCCCGATAAACTCTACTTCTCTTTGAACGCCGAAATGAGTCGGTCTTGCGCACGTTTGCTCAATCAGTGTGCGAATCCGAGCATCGAGGTCCGAGGCCCGACGCCCGAATTCTTACTGCATAAACTCCGCGGGCCTGCCGGTCAGGCGCTCGATGCGCTTGGCGATCGGGGGATGCGTGGAGAACAGATTCGCGAACATCCCCGCGCTCACGCCGAGGAACGGTTGGATGATGAACAGGTGCGCGGTTGACGGATTGGCTTGCAGGGGAATGCGGCGCGAGTAGGCATCGAGCTTCTGCAGGGCGCTCGCCAGCGCATAGGGATTTCCGGTGAAATGCGCGCCGCTTGCGTCCGCCTGATATTCGCGTGAGCGTGAAACCGCAAGCTGAATCAGGGTTGCGGCGATCGGGGCGACGATCAACATAAAGAGAGCAGCTAAGCCTCCGCCATTGCGATTGTCGCGTTCGCCGCGGCCGTAACCGCCGAAAATCATCGCCCAGCGTCCCATGCTGGCGAGCATGGTGATTGCACCGGCGAGCGTGGCGGCGACGGAACTGATCAGGATGTCGCGGTTATTCACGTGGCCGAGTTCGTGCGCGAGGACGCCTTCGAGCTCTTCGTCAGTGAGCAGGCCCAGAATCCCATGCGTTACGGCGACGGAAGCGTGTTGCGGATTGCGTCCGGTGGCGAAGGCGTTGGGCGATTCGCTTGGGATCACATAAATCTTCGGCATGGGGATGCCGATCTTTTGTGTCAGGCGTTCGACGGCCGCGTAGGCGCGCGGCAGTTGCTCACGCGTGACCGGTTGAGCGCGATACATAGCCAGCGCGATTTTGTCGGAATAAAAGTAAGAGACGAAGTTCATGACGGCGGCAAAGGCCAGAGCGAGGAACATCCCATTCTGACCGCCGAAATAACGGCCAAAGGCCATCAGCAGCAGTGTCATGAGCGTCAGCAGGAACGCGGTTTTAAACATGTTTCCCATAATTTTGTAGAGCTCTCTCATTTGATGTTACGCCAACCGGGGAGATGCAAGGGCGCTGATTTTGGGGAAGACGTAGATTAGGGCGCCTCCTCCGCCCTGTGGAATCATAGATTTAGAGGAAATTGCGAAAACTCGCGAAGACTGCCCGATTTCCAGAACGCGATAATTCCAAGCGCAGCCGACTCCCGCCGCGATGATTCAGTTGCGTGGGGAAAACTTTGATTTTCGCATAGAGTTTCAACTGCCAGAGAGGAAATGAGAAAGGAGTCTCGAGTGTCTTATCCGAAATTGTCCAATCTGCGGGCGACTTGTTTCTTGTGTCTCTTCTTTGTGGTCTGCGGAGCCTGTCTTGCGCAGGAGCCTGCCGCGAACTCCCCGCTCGAATTGCTGGACCATTTGGCTGGTCAATGGATTCTGCAAGGGACAATTGCCGGAAAACAGACCGTGCACGACGTGCAGGCCGAGTGGGTGCTAAAGCGCGAATACATGCGCCTCCACGAAGTCTCGCGGGACAGGGATGCCAACGGTGCTCCGGCGTATGAGGCAATCGTGTTTGTCAGCTGGGACCCCAAAGCACAGGAGTACATTTGCCTGTGGCTCGACTCCACTGCTGGAGGTGGCTTGTCTACCCAGGGACTCGCTCATGCAAGGAAAGCAGGAGATTCGATACCGTTCCTGTTCACGCTCTCGCCTTCTGACTCAATTCGCAACACATTCGTCTATGACCGCGCCGCAGACACTTGGAAGTGGCTGATTGATAATGACGAGAAGGGCAAAACCCAGCGATTTGCGGACGTGAAGCTTACAAGGGCGCGCTAGGCAGGTCTACATCCTTAGTGCTGGACAGTCTAAGGCGCCGCCACCTCAGTCACCGCCGCAAAAAGAAAGCGCACGAATAAACCGAGTTGCTTGGTCTCGATCCGTTCGTCGTTGCCATGCACTCCCCGACTCTCTTCTTCTGTCTTGGGCACTCCGATCCCGTAGGCCTGCACGCCTTTCGCGCGCAGAAATGAGGAATCTGTAGCGCCCGTCGTCATTGTGGGCAGAGTGATGGACTGGGGACTCACTTCTTTTTGCGCGTGCTCTAACGCGGCAAACATTTCCGTACCCAACTTGCTGGGAGGCGCCGGCGGCATAGAAAGCGACGAATCTTCGGCGACAACTTTGACTTGCGGATCATTGATGACCTGGGACAGCATGTCGCGAAACTTTTCCAGGTCTTCGTCTGGCAGGGCGCGTACGTCGAGGGTCGCCTCGGCGGAGGGCGGGATGACATTGGATTTGTAACCGGCTTTCAGCATGGTCGGAACTACCGACGTTCGCACCATCGAATAATACTGGGGCTTCTTGTGCTTCAATTCCTCCTGTACTTTTGCGTCCAGCACATTTCGGTACCACGCCGCTTCTTCAGGAGGTGAGATCGTAGCCAAGCGTTCGAAGAAGGCTCGCGTAGTTTCATTGAGCCGCGCGGGAGTATCCCAGGTTCCAGCCTTGGCGACAGCAGCCGCGAGGTGGACGACGGCATTATCGACGCGAGGGACGGAGCCGTGCCCGCTGCTGCCGGCGGCTTCGAGGCGCAGGCCTCGGGGGAGTTTTTCTGCGGTGGCAACGCCGAAATATTTCACCGTGCCATTCTCGACGAGCGCTCCGCCGCCCTCGTTGAGGGCAAATTCGCAGTCAAGCTTGTCCCAATATCGGGCGACGACGGTGGCCATGCCGGCGGGCGATGACATTTCCTCGCTGGCTTCGGCCAGGAAGATGACGTCCCGAGCCAGCGGAACTTTTAAGCGCTTCAGTTGCAGAAAAACCTCCAGATTGGCGGCTACCATCGCCTTGTCATCGGACGCACCACGACCGTAGAGCACGCCGTCGCGTTCAGTGCCTGCAAATGGCTCGAACGTCCAGTGAGAGCGATCGACGGGAACAACGTCTTCGTGTCCCATGATCAGGAGAGGTCGTTTTCTACCGCCGCCCTTGAGCCGCGCAACAATGCTGGCACGGCCCGGCACGGGTTCAAGGATTTCCGATTCAATTCCTTCGCTTTTGAGCATGCCTTCCAGATAGTGCGCGACCTTCGACTCATCGCCGGGAGGGTCCTGAGTGTCAATCCGTACCAGGTCTGCGAGAAAGTGTACGGCTTCGGCCTGCGCCTGCTCGGTATTCAAAGAGAAGGTCTTACTCTGCGCCAGGCTCACGGTTCCGGTCGCGAGCCCGCAGACTGCGAGGAACACCGCACTGGTCCGTCGAATCAAGAACTGTCGAATCAAGAAGCGCCTCCAGGCGAGCGATTATAGCCCAGACTTGGTCTAGAGCTAGACGGTCGCGGGATTATCGGCCGCATGAACAGGCCCGCGATCGGAACAACTCGCGAAGACCAAGTACAGGAAAGCAGCCGATGTTAGGACAACCGCTTCCCTGAACTTCCTTTGCGCACGAGTGGGCTTAGGCTTTTTGCGCTTCGCGTTTCAACGCGCGCTGCAGCGTTTGATCCAGCGCGGACTTGGCCTTCTCATATTCCTGCTGCGAGATTTGCCCTTGCTTGTGCTCCACTTCGAGCTGAAAGAGTTCTTCTTTCAAGCCTTCGAGCAGCATGGAGGAAGAACTGCGCGCGGCCGCTGCCGGCTGGCGGTTATTGTTGCGAGCGGACTGGCGTGCGGCAGGCGCTTCGGCGAGTTCGTAATCCTCGTCGTAGTCGGTGGCGGGAGCGAGTTTGCCCTTGGAGCGAGCGGCTTTGTTGGCGGCTTGCTGTTTCGAAGCGACGAAGACGCCGCCAGCGACAAGGACCAAGGCGACTCCGCCGAGGATGTACCATTGATATTTCTGAAAGGGCGCCGGGGCATCGATGGGCGGGCCAAGGCCTCCGCCAGGACGGTTGTCGCCTTGTGCCGAACCGCCCTCGCCTTCGCTGGAGCCGCTGTTGTCGGAGCCTTTCAGCACGCCCTCGCCGGAAATCTTGAAGGCCACGGATTGTCCGGAGGCAATGTTGGAGGCTACTTCGACATTGGCGTCGGGCTCTTTCGGGTACGGTGTGGATTGATAATTCGCGCCGGGAGCTCCAGAGAACTGCATGGACTTGGGCAGCATGGCGACGAAATGTTGCAGCGGATAAAGGCTTTTAGGGTCGATGTTGGCGCTGCCGGTATAGGGAAGCTGATACGCGACTTCAAACTGAGTGGTTCCGGGGCGAAGCGGGAACAAGAAAGCATAACGCGTCTTTTTGTCGTCTTCGGGTACGGGCGCGGTGTTCAGGGGATTGCCGCCCTCGGTCATCGCCGAACTGGCGATGATTTGTGCGCCCTCGGGAAGGTAGAACTCGAGGTTGCGTTCGTTCATTTGGGTGCGCGGAGGTTTGGACGTGTTTTGTACGGCGAACTGGCGCATGACTTCGAGTTGTCCCTGCTCGACCTGGATGCGCATGACGTCGGCGACGATTTCGACGCCGTCTACCTTCTTGCTTACGTCATATACCTCAACCTCGACGGAAGTGGTTCCCGGAGGCGCCATGCGGTGATAGGTGACGTCCTGATGGATGACGCGGACGAGGTGGGGAGACTGGGCGTTGTCGAGTTTGAAGGAGAAATTGCCTTTGGCGTCCGCCTTGGTGCGTCCGGCTTCTTCCATGCCCTGACCGAGGCTGAGCAGGACGACTTCATCGCCTGCGCCGGGCTTGCCAGTGGTAGAGTTTTTGACCGTGCCGGTCAGAGTTTGGGCCGAGGCGAAGGCGGAGAGGAAACACAGGAGTACTGCAAGGAAGCCATGTGGCGACAGCCGCCCCCGGCTGTCGAGCCGGGCGAAGCCCGGCAGTTGCTTGCTTGGAGAGAAACCCGTAGAGCTGCGCTCGACGGGACAGCCGAGGGCGGCTGTCCCCACATAAAACCGTGACACAATGTCCTTCAACTTCGCGCTCAGGATGACAGGGGGCTGCGATTGCAAGGTGTGGGGTCCTTTCATGATCTTGCTCTCCCTGGCGCGGCGGCAGCGGCTTCGAGGCGCGCGATTTCGGCCAGGAGCGTAGCGGCTTCATCCTGCAGAGAAGATTTCAGCGACTGGTAGTCGGCGTCAGGTATTTTGCCGGCTTTGTATTCGAAATTCAGGTCGCGAAGATTCTCATAGACGGCGTCTTTGCGCTCGCGCAGGTACGAGGCTCGGGTTTTTTCAGGACCGAGAAACAATTTGCCGGGAAGATAGAAAATGTAGAAGAGCCCAGCCACGGTGACGAGAGCGCAGATGGCTATCTCAAAGGTCATAAGTCGGTGTCCTTACCGGCCTGGTTACGGAATTGTTCGAGTTCGGCGCCACGAACGGGATGCAGTCCGTCTGCTATGGCGGGCGCGGGACGATTTTTCCAGGCACGAACTACCAGCACCACGGTGACCATGCCGATGCCGAGAGCGAGGAAAGGAACGATCCAGGCAGTGCGATCAAAACCAGTTGTGGTGGGAGCGGCGAGCACGGTGGGCCCATACTTTTGAACGAAGGATTGTTCGACAAGGCTGTCGCTGTCGCCGCGGCTGACGCCGGCCATCAATTCGTTGCGCATCATGTCGGAATCGGGACAGCCGACGTGATTACATTCGAGAAGGATCTGGTTGCATCCGCAGATGCACATGAGTTGATGGCCGAGATCTTTGAAGCGCGAGGCGGGGTCGCCGGCGCCGGCTAGGGCGAAGACGGCAAGACAGAGCAGCGTGCAGTGGAGTGCGCGGCGGAGGATCGGGATGGGTCTTGTCATTTTTTCCGGGTCTTCTTTTCGGACACATCTATCGAGCACATCAAAATCAAAAGCGTCGGCCGGCGGCCGACGGACAGCCGAGGGCGGCTGTCCCCACATTCAAACAACCTAGTCGCCAGTCACCGCCGGGACTGCGCGCTCTGCCAGCCTTACCGGCGCTGCAGCACGGACTGGGGCGGGGGCATTTGGAACCAAAGCTAAGGCTGTGCCTCCGAGAATGATCCAGACGCCGAGCCAGATCCACATGACCAGCGGGTTGAGGTGCGCTTTGATGATCGGCTGGCCCTTTTCGTTCTGTCCTTCATAGACGAGGTAGAGATCCTCTTTGAGCGTGGATCGGATATCGGGTTTGGTAGACGCCTGCCGGCTCGCCTTATAGAACTCACGGACCGGAGTCATGGTGTCGATGAGCTTACCGCCCTTGTAGATATCCAGGACGGCCCATTCGTTAGCGGAGTTGGGACTGTCGTCCTGGGTGAAGGAGCGACAGACGAGCGTGTAGGAGCCGATGTCCATTTTGTCGCCGTAGCCCATCTCCTGCTCTTTGTCCTGATTGAAGGCGGAGCCGGCGAATCCAATGATGACGACTACGACGCCGAAGTGAACGAGATAACCGCCGTAACGACGCGTGTTACGGTGCGTGAGCTGGACCATCGAAGCGAACATGCCCTGGCCGGTGTGCGACGCGATGACTCTGCCGCCGCGGTAGAACTCGCTGGCAACGGTGAGCGTAACAAGGACGGAAAGGCCGATGGCCATCAGTGAATAGAAATAAGAAATGTCCTGCCAGGGGCGAAGGCCGAAGGGAGATCCCCAACTCGCCGGGGTGATCATCAGAATTGCCATTGCGGCAACGGCGCCCAGGGTGGGCCAAGCGAAGTTCCGCTTCAAGCTTTCGAACGATGTTTTGCGCCAGGCCAACAGCGGGCCCACGGCGGTGAGGATCAGCAGCAGCAGGGCGACGGGGATGGCAACGCGGTTGTAGAAGGGAGCTCCCACGGTGACTTTGTTGCCTTGTGCAAGTTCGGAGATTTTCGGGAACCAGGTTCCCCACAGCACGGTGAAGCAGAGCAGCACGAAAAGCAGGTTGTTGAACAGGAAGCTCGATTCGCGGGAGATCAGCGACTCGAGTTTGTGCTCGCTGCGGAGATGCTCCTTATTCTTGACGAAGAAGAAAACGAAGACGGCGAAGCTGATGGCGAGAAAATAGGCGAACCATGTGCCGATGGAAGACTGCGCGAAGGCATGCACGGAACTGATGATGCCGCTGCGCGTGAGGAACGTGCCAAGAATCGCGAGCCAGAACGTGGCGAAGACCAGCCACATGTTCCAGACTTTCAGCATGCCGCGCTTCTCTTGCATCATCACCGAGTGCAGGAATGCGGTGCCGGCGAGCCAGGGCATGAGCGAGGCGTTTTCGACGGGATCCCATCCCCAGTAGCCGCCCCATCCGAGCACGGCGTAGGCCCAGTGGGCGCCGAGAAAAATTCCGCAGGTGAGGAATCCCCAGGTGACCATGGTCCAGCGGCGGGTGATGCTGAATCCACTTTTCGCCGGGATACTTCATGATCAGCGCGCCGAGAGCGAAGGCGAAGGGCACGGTGAATCCGACATAGCCCAGGTAAAGCATGGGCGGGTGGATCACCATCTCTGGATATTGCAGAAGCGGGTTGAGGCCGCTGCCGTCGGGGCGCAGGGGGCCTTCGAGCAGGCCGAAGGGATTGGCGGCGAAATTCGATGAGCGACAGGAAAAAAATCTGGACCGCGGCGAGAACCACCGAGGCGTAGGCGAACAGGCGCGGGTCGGTTTTGTAACGCAGGCGCAGGACGAAGCCGTATCCGGCGAGCAGCAGCGACCAGAAGAGTAGGGAGCCTTCCTGCCCCGACCACAGCGTGGCGAATTTGTACGGGCCAGGGAGATCGCGATTGCTGTGATGGAAAATGTAGGCGATGGTGAAGTCGTCGCGGAAAGCGGAGACGACGAGAGCGATGGCGGCAAGGAGGACGAAACCGAAAACTACAATGCCGGCGCGACGAGCGGTTTCGCCGACGCGCTCCGAGCCAGGCGCGGGAGAGACGAGCGCGAAAATTCCGGCCGCGAACGAATATACGCTCAACGCCAGTGCGAGGAGCAAGGCCCAACTACCGATTGTCGCCATGTGGGGGAACCCCGATTCATTTTTTCAGAAACCCAGTATAGAGGCAACTAATGGGTAAGGCTAACCGGAAGGATGCAGAAACCTGGGCCAGAAGGACAGTGTGGGAGGTACGTTCCCCACAGCGGCGGCCGGGGCTCGGCCGCCAGGCGGTTGTCGAGGAGCGAGCCGGTTTTACGCGGTGTGCTGGTGGTAGCGTTGCGAGCACTTCGTGCTCGGCGGCCAGCCAGTCCTCGGTTTCGTGACCTGGTTCAAATCCGCGGCGCTCCGAGAGGAGATAGGCGAGGCGGCGAACTTCGTCCTCCATGTTGATGGGAACAAGCTTCGAGCGGGAATCGGACTTGACGATCTCCGGCTTTCGATTTTTTTTGGGCTGAGTCTTGCGCGTCTCGGGCTGGCTGACTTGTGTGGCTGCGGTCATTTCCGCGGGCGTTTGGTTCGTAGTTGCATTGTTGGTGATGGGCGGCGTGGGAGTGCTCGCGGGGGAGACTGTGTCTTGCGCGCCGTTGGTTTTCTTGGGGAATTTCGGTTTCGACATAATGGGGTACTCCTTGCATGCTCCTAAGTTTAGTAATGATTGGATTTGCTGATGAATGAACAACATACACGTCGCCCCTGCGAATTAGCGGTTACGATTAGTTGTGGGTGGCGGAGATGTCTCTAGTATAGAGCTTGCGCACCTGTGGAAGGTGACAAGTTGAATAAAAAAAAGTGATCGGAGGGAGAGAAATTCCAAAATGAAACCAAACTCCCGCACGCTGGGCCACGACGCCGCCGCTATTGAAAGGTATTCCAGAGCGTAATTCTTGTCCTAACAGGCTGAGGCAGATTCGGAAAGCGGAGGTCGCCAAGCAGCAGATCGACGCTGGGCTCGACCTTTAGATAAGGCAGTATCTCTGACTTCTCGTAATGGGTGAGCTCAAGCCGCTCTAACGCCCGCTGGACGCCGATTCCTGTAGTTGCACCATGGCGGACGCACAAATCCTAAACCATCGTGGTGGCCGATGAGCCGGGACATCTCCTGCTCGGCTCTAGACGCACAGCGCTGCGTCATGCGGCCGCGGTGCTGCGTTCCGTCCTTGTCTAATACGGCAGCGACATACGGTATTCGTCAGTGCTGACCGGATAGAAGAAGTTCTTAGTCAAGTCGGCCGCAGCGCCGTCCTCCTGCAGCGTAGCCAGTACCCTGGATGACGGCCGGCATTGTCCAAGAAACCCGAGGGCAATGTTGTTGCTTGAGATCGCGAAGAGGCTCTCCGACAAAGCCGGGCGAAAAAACATAGTCCCCGCCGCCGGTGGTGGTGAACGGCGTATCCGTCAGATTGCTGACATTCACGGAATTGGCAGTGCCGCCGCCATAGCCGCCATTTGTGTCCGTAATGCCGGTCACCTGCCATACGCTGTCGGTGAGAGTGGGCCGAGATGATGGCGAGCGGTGAGTACGCGGAATTTGCAATCGGAGCCGGAGCGGTACCGCCATTGAGCGGTATCGACACGGCGGAAAAAGTGATGGTCAGCAGCGGGAACGTTCCGGTTGAGTGCTCAACGGTTGCGAACAGGACGTTGCCCGGATAACCGCTGCCGCTTGGCGCAGCCAGGAACACCAGCGGAAGCTGGTTGCCGGCGGTGTAGTTGGCAAGCGTGGTCGGCGTGGTTGTCGCTGGTTCCAACCGGCATGGTGTAAAGGTTGCGGTTGCCTTGGTCGGGTCCAGGAGGCCGTTGGTAAACGGCTCAGAATAGAACTCGAAGACAACCACGGAGTCGTTGCTGCCGATCAGTTGATAGCCTTCGACCCCCGTCGCGGACGACGAGACGAAGGATGGCGACGTGTAGAGAAGCTTGGGAGTTCCGCCTCCGAGAGCCACCTGATCGAACGCGGCGGTCATGGCTATTGCTGGCGCCGGGGATCAAGTCGATGTAGTACAGGTTCGTGTCGTCCTGTGCCACCGTTGCCAATGACTCCCAGTCATGAGGTTTTGGATTAGAGTGGCCGCCAGCGTGGACACCGTCGATGCGGTACAGCTCATTCACTGGCGCGGTGGTTGTCACCTGGAAGAAGAGTCCCGTGGTGCTCAAGGTGGCCTCGTCCAAGACCCCCGCAACATAATTGACGCCGTCAAGCCCGTGATCTTCTGCGTCGGCGATGTGAAGGTGTTGTCGGCATAGGAGTTGAAGGAGCTTCGTGGTTGAATCGAACAGCAGGAGCCCAACCAATTTGCCGTTCTGGTACACCGATTGGATGTCGGTTGTGTTGATGCTCACCACGGCCGGCGCTGTGGTCGAGGAATCCGTGTAGTGGACGACCTCGAAGGTGCCTCCACCTGAGGCGCACTGCGTGGCGGTGCCAACCTCGATGACCGCAAACAGCGTAGTCGGCGTCGTGACGTCGGTCAGCCGCCGAGAAGCCGATTTGACAAATCTGTTGGCCCGAAGGCAGCGCCGTGTTGCCGATCTGGGTCGGCTTCGGGACAGTCGATGTGCCAGCCAGGGTCAGCCCGAAGATGCGGGTGGTCCCTGTTGAGTCGGTATCGGCATACATCATGAGCTGAGGAGAGTAGGTCGACCACGCCGCTCTTCACAGAAATTTGGGTTCCGATGCCGAGAAGCTGGGTGTTGTCTGTGGTTACAAAGGTTGGAGCCGGCGCCGAGGTCAGCTTGTCCGAGGGGATCAGGAACAGGCCGTTTTTTCCCACCGGAGTTTGCTGGGGAATCGGGGTTGCGGAATAGGGTATCCAATACGCGCCGCCACCGCCGCCGGTACCGGAAGAGCACGCGACAGCGACGTTGGTTACATTGGCTGAGCCCACCGTGCCCGAACCGTTGGTTACCGTGCAGGTCTCGCCTGTCGGCTGCGTGCCGACGGTGACGCTGTAGGTCGCGCCGGTAGCCAGTGCTGTTTTGAAGGTGAACGCGCCGTTGGCTGTCACCGTGAGCGAGTCGGTGCCGTTATCGAGCAGCGTCACCGAAGTGCCGCTGGTCAATCCCGAGACCGTGCCGCCGATGGTGAAGGTCTTGGCGGCTGCGCACGCGACGGCGACGTTGGTGACGTTGGCTGATGCCCACCGTGCCGGAACCGTTGGTTACCGTGCAGGTCTCGCCCGTCGGCTGCGTGCCGACGGTGACGCTTGTAGGTCGCGCCGGTAGCGAGTGCGGTTTTGAAGGTGAATGCGCCGTTGGCTGTCACCGTGAGCGAGTCGGTGCCGTTGTCGAGCAGCGTCACCGAAGTGCCGCGTGTTCAATCCCGAGACCGTGCCGCCGATGGTGAAGGTCTTCGTGGTGCCGCAGGCGACTGCGACGTTGGTCACGTTGGCTGAGCCCACTGTGCCCGAGCCGTTGGTTACCGTGCAGGTCTCGCCTGTGGGCTGCGTGCCAACGGTGACGCTGTAAGCCGCGCCGGTGGCCAATGCGGTTTTGAAGGTGAACGTGCCGTTGGCTGTCACGGTAAGCGAATCGCTGCCGTTATCGAGCAGCGTCACCGAAGTGCCGGTGTTCAACCCCGAGACCGTGCCGCCGATCGTGAAAGTCTTGATCTTTGCACGCGACAGCGACGTTGGTGACGTTGGCTGTGCCCACCGTGCCCGAACCGTTCGTGACCGTGCAGGTCTCGCCCGTCGGCTGCGTGCCGACGGTGACGCTGTAGGCCGCGCCGCTGGCCAGTGCTGTTTTGAATGTGAACGTGCCGTTGGCCGTCACCGTAAGCGAATCGGCGCCGTTGTCGAGCAGTGTCACCGAAGTGCCGGTGTTCAATCCTGAAACCGTGCCGCCGATCGTGAAGGTCTTGGCGGCGGCGCACGCGACAGCGACCGTGGTGACGTTGGCTGTGCCCACTGTGCCCGAACCACTCGTTACCGTGCAGGTCTCGCCCGTCGGCTGCGTGCCGACGGTGACCTTGTAGGCCGCGCCGCGTAGCCAGTGCTGTTTTAAAGGTGAACGTGCCGTTCGCCGTCACCGTAAGCGAATCGGCGCCGTTATCCAGCAGCGTCACCGAAGTGCCGGTGTTCAATCCCGAGACCGTGCCGCCGATGGTGAACGTCTTGGAGCTTTGCACGCGACTGCGACGTTGGTGACATTGGCTGTGCCCACCGTGCCGGAACCGTTCGTCACCGTGCAGGTCTCGCCCGTCGGCTGCGTGCCGACGGTGACTTTGTAGGCCGCGCCGGTAGCCAGTGCTGTTTTGAAGGTGAACGCGCCGTTGGCTGTCACCGTGAGCGTGTCGGCGCCGTTGTCGAGCAGCGTCACCGAAGTGCCGCTCGTTCAATCCTGAGACTGTGCCGCCGATGGTGAAAGTCTTGGCGGCGGCGCACGCGACCGCGACATTGGTGACATTGGCTGAGCCCACTGTGCCGGAACCGTTCGGTTACCGGTGCAGGTCTCGCCCGTCGGCTGTGTGCCGACGGTGACTTTGTAGGTCGCGCCGGTGGCCAGTGCGGTTGTGAAGGTGAACGTACCGTTCGCTGACACGGTGAGCGAGTTGGTGCCGTTGTCGAGCAGCGTCACCGAAGCGCCGGTGGTCAGTCCCGAGACCGTGCCGCCGATGGTGAAGGTCGGAACTTTGCACGCGACAGCGACGTTGGTGACATTGGCTGAACCCACTGTGCCGGAAGCGTTCGTAACGGTGCAGGTCTCGCCTGTCGGCTGCGTGCCGACCGTGACTTTATAGGCGGCACCGGTAGCCAGTGCTGTTTTAAATGTGAATTTCCCGTTTGCAGCCACCGTAAGTGAATCGGCGCCATTATCCAGCAGTATCAGCGAAGCGCCGGTGGTCAATCCCGAGACCGTGCCACCAATCGTGAACGTTTTGGGTTTGCAGGCGACAACTACAGTGGTGACATTGGCAGCAACGACTGTTCCCGAACCGCCCGTCACGGTGCAAGTCTCGCCTGCGGGCTGAACGCTCACCGTTACTTTGTAAGCGGAGGCGCTGGCCACAGGTTTCGCAAAAGTGAATTTTCCGTTGGCAGTCACCGTCAGCGAGTCGCTGCCGTTATCCAGCAGCGTCACCGAGGCGCCAGTGTTCAGCCCCGACAGTGTGCCGCCGATCGTGAAGGTCTTAGGGGTGCACGTGACTTTGACCGTGGTGACGTTGGATGAAACTACCGTCCCCGAACCGGTGGTCACGGCGCAAGTCTCGCCCGTGGGCTGAACGCTCACGGTCACCTTGTAAGCGGAGCCGCTGGCCACAGGCTTCGCAAAAATGAATTTTCCGTTGGCAGCGACCTTGAGCGAGTCGGTGGCATTGTCGAGCAACGTGACCGATTTGCCGGTCGTCAATCCTGAGACGGAGCCGCCGATTGTGTACGTATTTGCCGTGCAGGCCACTTTGACGGTGGTGACATTGGAGGTGCCGACCGTCCCCGAACCAGCGGTTACGGTGCAGGTCTCACCCGCCGGCTGGGTGCCGACGGTGACCGCGTAGGCGGCGCCGCTGGCTATCGCTGTGGTGAAGGTGAAGGTCCCGTTCGCCGATAGCTTCAGCGCATTCGTGGCATTGTCGAGAAGCGTTATGGAACGGCCAGTGATCAAGCCGGAGAGCGTGCCGCCGATGGTGAATTTATTAACCGTGCAGGCGACTTTGACGGTGGTGACATTGGTCGTGCCGACGGTGCCCGAACCCGAGGTTACGGCGCAGGTCTCACCCGCAGGCTGTGTGCCGACGGTGACCGCGTAAGTGGCACCAGTGGCCAATGCGGTTTTGAAGGTGAATGTGCCGTTCGCGGTGACCGTGAGCGCATCGGCGCCGTTGTCGAGCAACGTCACCGACTTGCCAGTCGCCAAACCCGAGACCGTGCCGCCGATCGTGAAGCTCGCGGCATGTGCCTGTGCCCCCGAGGCAATAACCACCAGGCATGCGAATACGGCAGTGAATACCTTCGTACGATTGACGCGCATTGGAACCTCCAGGTGATGTCGGCGCCCCATTCGAGGGCTGTAGCCAGGGCGATCAGGCCGCGGCAAATCACATTTGAATTTAGGGGCCGTCTGGTTTCTGTAGCTTCCGCACGAAAACCAGTACTGGGCAGAAGTCTGCCCTGGGGGGAATGGTCGGGAACTATATCACTACAGAGACCAGAAGGGAAGCGGCCGTACGCGGAGCAGTCGTTATTTTTTATACGGGCCGAATCGCGCTCTCAAGGCCCGTTTTAACGCGTCCCCGCCGTGCTTGGCAGGGGAACAGGCTTTCTGTCGGGGTGATTCTCGGTGGCAAGGGAGGGTTGTGCAAAAACAGGAAGCGACTTACGGATGATGGTTTTGGTAGTCCTAACGTCAGCGAGATCGAACTCCACAGCGTTCTGAAAGACGAATGGCCGAATGTGCTGAAATGGCTGAAAAATTTCGATCTGCTGAGGTGTGCGGGGCTGGAGAAGCTCACTCTGCACTCCTAACGATCATCTGGAGCATGGAATGAAGAGGTTCATAACTACCATTGCTCTATAGAACCCTGCGATGCGTATACTGTACAGCCCTTTGAGGCTGTTACGACGACGTAAACATATTCACTCGATCCCACCCGACTCCGAGATGCCCCGAAGCCGTCCGAATTGCAGATTCCCGACCCTCCGACGAAAGCAAGATCGGACCCCTAAGACCAGAGAATCACCTTCACGACAATCCCGGTATCTTCCGCATAAAGCAGGTACTTAGCAGTTGTTCCGACGTGGCGCTTAGCCAGCATTAACCTACAAAAGGTCCGAATTTTGCCCTCCTTGTCAGATGCTTAGGCGGCATCCGAATTGGGCTGGTCCACGCGACAATTCACCTGCGAAACTGTGTCTACACCCTGAGGACAAGCCAGCCCCGGCAGGGTTTTGAGTGTTAACGCTGTTTACAACAATTGAGTTTGCAAGTACCGGAGTTGGTATTATTTATCGTTCGTAAGCAACGGGACCTTGCCCAATGAGAGTTCGCCTGCCTCTTCTAGTGTTTTTCTCGTTGTTCGGCTTGTCGTTATTCCTGCCGGGTCAGAACTCCCGAGACGCGACGCCGTTTTCAAGTTCCGGTTCATCAGCATACGTCCGGCAGAGCGATGGAGCATACGTCACCGACAACCGCACTTTTGAGTTTGCAAATGTGCTCCACGACGATGGAAGTGGATACATCCGACTGTTGTTGCTCAAGGACGTACACAACGAGCACATAGACGGGCACGAAGAAACAACAGGTCAAATGGCGGTCCAAGCATGGACCCTTGGGAAGAACGGCACGCGGAATGAGCGTTGGAGTTTCAAAGCCGAGGGAAACGACGGCTACGCCTTAAACGATGTCCGATTTTTCCGACTGACCGAGTGGGGCTGCTGTGACTCGCCTGATGTTTATTGGTATTTCAGCCTGCTGTCTGGCAAGAGGCTGTACGTCTCCAACTCCGATTTAACCGAAATCGTCGTGCTAAACAGTGGGCCGCAAGGCGCGAGATACCTCGCCGTTGGCTGCTACAAACACGGAACTCCCCCGATGCTGCAATACGGGACCGATACCGAAGTCAAAGAGCGGTTCTCGGTTTTGTCGTCACGTCATTGCGACGACCGACCGGAGATTTTTGTCACGGTTGGTGGCAAGCGTGAGAAATCACTCTCGCTTGCTTCAAACGAAGCTCTCAACTTCACGATCTTGCTGACGTACGCGGACGGGACTGAATTGCGCATTCCAGTCCGAGGCGATGTCATCCGACAAGAGGAAGCCAAACTCCCACGCGGATACACCTTGAGCAGCGAAGCGGTGGGTAATTGGTGAAAATCTCTCTGACGCTCATGGAGCGAGATTAATTTTGGCGCGTTCACTTAAGCCTCTTGACTAAAAGACTTGGGCTGCATTTCAGAGCCTTGGCGATAGTGCGAAGGCTCTCTCCTCTTGCGCGCCTTGCTCTCACTTTCTCCATGTCTAACGCCAGTGGGGTGCGTCCGAGCACTTTGCCCGTCTTTCGCGCGCGCCGCAAGCCTGCTTTCGTCCGGTCGGAGATGTTGACCCGTTCCTGCTCAGCCAACGTCGCCATGATGCTGATTACGACATCGCGCATGATGCCGCACGAATCGAAGAAGGGTTCCATGAAGCTGCGCCAACGCACGCCCCAACTGTCTAACCGTTCGAGGTACGCCAGCGTCTTGCGAACCCCTTCGCGGGATAGCCGATCTAGCTTCCAAAACAGGAGAACGTCAAACTGGCGTTGACTAGCGGCCAACATCATGGCGTCGAACTGTGCCCTTTCTTTCTTGCCAGAGCCAGTCGCAGTGTCAACGTACTCCGCGACGATCTCCCAACCGTCTTGCTTGCTGGCGAACTCACGTAGCTGAATTAGCTGATTGTCGTTGTCTTGCTTGGATGTACTGACCCGAGCGTATATGGCTGCTTTCACGTTTCCTCCCGTCCTGAGTATGTGCATTTAACGTTCCATTTGTGAACAGAGAAAATGCAGGAGGTGCTCGCTGCAAACAAGGAACTTGCGAGAGCGGAAACGGACACCGTTTTGTGAACACCGTGTCAGAGTGACAGTAAGTGTTCAGGAAAGAGACAATTTGTGTCACTCCGAAGAACGATGTTACGCCGTAACGAGCGATCCGCCGATAGAGCTTGCCGAAAGGTTTCAACGTTCCTAAGGGCCATGCGAAGTGCAACGTGCCTTGGCGGGGCTAGAAACGCGGGGAGAGGGCACCCTGTGCTTGGCATGGTATGGCGACCCGGTACTCGGGATGTTGGCGTCGGGGGGCTGTATTCTTGTTGCACAATCCAACGTGTCTACACCTTCGAGTGCGCTCTGTGACTCGAATCACAGACCACGCCAGCCACATAGCCCGTACTATCGGTCTATGCAGCACGAACGCACGCTTGCCGGGTGAGGTATTAACTGTCTGCTTCAACCCGGCGAGGACGTAAAGGCACAGCACAGAACAGCGTGGCTGTGGGGTCAGCACGTCCTGACCCGAAGGCACGCCGCGTCACTGCCCAGATGTGCAGAGCACTCCTTCAGCGTCCCGATCTTACGGACGAGGAAGCCGAAAGACTGCTCGATCACCTCTACATGGTGGCTGACGTGGTGATTGATGCCTTCATTGAGCAGCGAGGCCGTACTGAAAGAAGCGATGAGTACGAACCTTTGACGGAACTCGGTAACGAGTCGCTTGCTTCCGTCATTCACGCCGCTTAAAGTGAGCACTGGCGGAACACGTCAAATGCGGCGTGTTCCGCTGTAATATCTCCACATTCCGATAACTATGCCGAAGCCCAACCAAGTCCGACCGGATACAGCCGTCATTTACATTCGTGTATCAACCGAGCGTCAGGTCACCGAAGGCGCAAGCCTCCAAACCCAAGAACGCGACTGCCGTGCGATGTGTGTTCACAACGGTTGGGAGGTCATGCGTCTGTTCAGGGAAGAAGGCGAATCCGCGAAAACGGCTGACCGTCCGCAATTGCAGGAGTTGCTGACCTTCTGCCGTAACTCAAAACCGCGTCCTGAATTATGTAGTCGTTCACCACGTTGACCGTTGGGCAAGAAACGGCCAAGACTACGACGTGACGCGGAGCTACTTGCTCAAATTAGGAGTAAAACTCCGCTCGTTCTCGCAGCGCCTCGGTGAAGACCCGCACGACCAGTTCTTCGAGAGGATCATGTCCGGTGCATCTCAACTTGATAACCAGTTACGTGGTATTCGTAGTCTCGAAGGCATGAAGAACCGAGTTCAGGGCGGCAGGTGGACGTTCAAAGCACCCCTAGGCTACTTAAACGGAAGAGATGCAGGCGGGAACAAAACACTAATTCCTGACCCCGACCGCGCCCCGCAGATAGCTGAAGCGTTCAATCTGTTTGCCACTGGCCTATACAAGAGAGAACAAGTGCGGGAACGTTTGAACATGACGGGTTTTCGCACGCCGAAGGGGAAGCATTTATCTGCGGAGACACTTAATCGGGTGTTGCGTAACCCTCGCTACGCTGGAATCCTCGCGGTGAGCCGATGGGGAATCGAGTCAAAAGGGACCTACGAACCTCTCATCAGGGTTGAGGTTTTTCGCAGGGTCCAAGAAGTTCTTGCCGGGCGGCGCACCAGTATCACTCCCCGTAATCGGAACAATCCTGACTTTCCTCTTCGCAATTTTGTCTTGTGCGGACACTGCCAGAAACCGCTGACCGCAAGCTGGTCTAGAGGCAAAATGGGCGTCAAGTACGCCTACTACCGCTGTCAGAACCGTCGTTGCCCATCCCCGGCCAACGTGCGGCGACAAGAACTCGAAAGTGGTTTTGTCGATTTCCTACGCAAACAGCAGCCCGATGCCGGATACCTACGCCTCTTCCACAAAGTTGTGCTGGACGTTTGGGAGCAAAAACAAGCGAGTACTATCGCTCTGGTGCGAAACATTGAGAAGCAAGTGGACGAGCTAAGGGACCGAAAACGGAAGCTGAACGAGGCGTTCGTGTTTCAGCAGGCAATCAACCGAGACGACGTACGAGGAGATGCGCTCTGCCCTGAACGACGAACTTGCTGCTGCTGAATTGAACCTCGGCCAAGCGCGAGTTGACGAGGTTGAGGCTGAGAAGGTGTTGGACTTTGCGGAGAACCTATTGCTCAACACGGCGGGAGTATGGCAGCAGTGCTCGCTGGAACAGAAGCAGCGTTTGCAGCAAGTCCTTTTTCCGCTTGGAGTCGAATACGCAGATGGGCTTTATCGAACTCAGGAAACTAGCTTCTTGTTCAAAGGTTTAACGGACACCAACACGGCACAAGAGTTGAGTGGTAGCGCTACCGGGAATCGAACCCGGGTTTGAAGATTGAGAATCTTCCGTCCTAACCCCTAGACGATAGCGCCACGAAGTGAGGTTAAATTATAACAAAGCGGCCCCGCTTTGCCGCGTTGCCATCGCGTCCTGCGCTGGCGCAATTTTTAGTTTAGAGCGGGACGTCCGTCCCGCAGGCGGCTGGTCGCTGGTCCTGTGCGGGATGGGTGGGAGAGTCCTGCAAAAAAATCTTGACAACGGGGGAGGAGGAGCACTAAAACACCTAGTTGTCTAGACAAGTGGATGACTATATGAGTCTGCCTCAGCTCGACCGGCGCAGCGTGGTCCCGCTTTATTACCAGATTCAGCAGTATCTGCTGGCGCGAATTCGCGGCGGCGAGCTCAAGGCCGGCGACCCAGTCCCTTCGGAGCAGGAAATCTCTACGCGCCTGCGAATCAGCCGCATGACCGCGCGGCAGGCTCTGAAATCTTTGTGCGACATGGGAGTCACCTACAGCCAGCGGGGCAAGGGGACCTTCGTTTCAGAAATCAAACTGGAGAAGAACTTCCGCCAGGTGCTTTCATTCAGCGAGGAGACGCAAGCGCAGGGCGCGCGGCCGCGGGCGCGAGTGCTCTCCTTCAAAGTGACGGACGCGGGCGAAGACGTTGCCGAAGCGCTTCGTATTCCCCCCTCGGAAAAGGTTGTGAGCCTTCGCCGAGTCCGGATGGCCGGCGCCTCGCCAATGGGAATCGAGTGGACGCGCCTGCCCTTGCGGCTATGTCCCGACTTGTTGGAGACGTTCGACCCGAGTGCGTCGCTCTATCAAGTGCTCGGAGAACGCTACGGGGTTCATTTCGCGGTGGCGGATGAAGTGGTTGAGGCCGGTCTGGCAGCCGGGGAGGACGCGCGCTTGCTGCGATTCAAAAAGGGAAGCCCGGTCTTTGTTTTCACGCGCACTTCGTACGTGCAGAGCGGGCAGCCGCTGGAATACGTGAAGTCGGTGTATCGCGGTGACCGCTACAAGTTCGTCCATCGCCTGACGCAGCCCGAGAGGACTTTTGCCTAGGGGAAAACTGTGATGCGAGGGATGCGGGCAGCAAGTCTGGAGTCAGTATGATTTCGCACGTTCTGTGTAAAAACCGATTCCGTCGAAGGGGGAAGACTATGCAAAAAGTTTCGAGGTGGATCATCTGTTTGTTGCTGAGTGCGTGTGCGACCGCGGCGTGGGGGCAGGCCACAACGTCACTTCGCGGCGCGGTGACGGACCCTTCTGGTTCGGCCATTCGCGGGGCCAAGGTGACGGCTGTGAATCCCAGCACGAACTTTACGCGCAGCACCGCAACCGGCGGTGACGGAACCTATGTGATTCCCGAGTTGCTTCCGGGCACTTACGACGTAACCGTCGAGGCGCAAGGTTTTGGTAAGCACGAACAGAAGGGAGTGCCGCTCTGGGTCGACCTGCCAGCAACATTGAACGTGCAAATGAAGGTGGGGACGATTGCTGAAACGGTTTCGGTGACCGCCGAAGCGCCAGCGCTGAACACTACCGATGCCAGCGTTGGCCAAACCATGGACAGCAACGGGGTCGAGAACCTCCCGTTGCCCGCCGAGAACACCGTTCTCCTGCTCAGCCTGCAGCCGGGTGTCGCCTTCAACGGCGAGAAAATTCTGACCGATCCTTATGACACGCGGGCCGGCATGGTGAACGGAGAGCGCAGCGATCAAAACAACATCTCGCTCGATGGCATCAGCAATAATGACGAGTTTAACGGCTACGCATTCACAGGCGTATTGCCCACCACGCCATTTTCGGTTGAGGAGTTCCGTGTCACGACTTCCAACTACGGGGTGACCGAAGGGCGTTCTTCGGGCGCCCAGATCGCCATGGTGACCAAAGGCGGTACGAACAGGTTTCACGGGTCTCTCTATGAGTTCAACCGCAACGGAGTGGGCGAGGCGAACGACTTCTTCCTCAAGAACAGCCAAATTGGCGGCGGCCTGCCCAACCGCCCCACGCAACTGGTCTGGAATAACTACGGAGGAAGCTTAGGCGGACCCATCTTAAAGAACCGGTTGTTTTTCTTTTTCAACTACGAAGGGCACCGACAAAACGTAGGCTCCAGCGTGGCGAGAAGCATTCCGAGCGCCATGCTGCAGGATGGGATCATTCAATACCAATGTGCCACTGCTTCCGATTGTTCCAACCCACCTCCTGTCACGGGAGTGAGCCAGACGGTTTACCCGGTTCAACCGGGCAACTATGCGTTGGGTCCAAACGAACTCGGGCTGATGGATCCGGCGGGTATCGGCCCCAGCGGTGGCGCAATTGCATATTTCAAGACCTACCCGACGCCGAACGCTCCCAGCGTGGGCGACGCTCCGAACTTCGGAACGTACCGCTTTGCCGCGCCCACAACTATGCGTGCAAACTGGTACATCGGCCGGATCGATTACAAGCTCACTGGGAACGGCAATCACACGCTTTTCTTTCGCGGCACCGGCGTGGACGATCACAGTGGCAATGCACCGTTCTTGCCGGGCAGGCCACCCATGTCCAGTGTAGTGAGTCTCGCCAAAGGCTTTGTTGCGGGTTACACGAGTCTCTGGGGTTCGCACCTCGTCAACAATGTCCGATACGGCCTTACTCGCGACAGCGCTGGCACCAACGGCGACACCAACCAACCCTGGGTTTACATGCGAGATCTGGATCAGGATATCGCCTACTCCCATGGAGGCACTGCCCCGGTGCACAACATCGTGGACACAGTCGATTGGAACAAAGGTTCACACAGCCTTCAATTTGGCTTCAATTTCCTGCTCTCGCGGCTGAATACGTATGATTACGGCGCCAACTTCAGCGACGCCCTCACCAATTCCGACTGGATCGCTGCGGGAGGTTTTGCCAACAAGAACGCGTTCCTGAATCCCGCATGCAATGCGCAAAACCCAGGGTCTTCCAGTTGCAGTGCCGGAGATATCTATCCTGCGGTCGACTCCGGCTTCAACCACGCCTATGACTTTCCGCTGGCAGCCTTGATGGGCATCGAGAGCGAGGTCGACGGCGTGTACAACTACAAGATCGGAGCCAGTAGCGGGACACAGATTGGTCAAAATCAGGCGATCACTCACCATTGGGCGGTCGACAATTACAACTTCTTTTTCCAGGACACATGGAAAGTGCGACGCGACCTCTCCATCACCTACGGTCTCAATTACCAACTCATGACGCCGATGACGGAAACCGCCGGGCAGGAAGTAACGCCAACGATAAACATGGGCACCTGGTTCAATCAGCGCCAGGCGGCAATGAATAAGGGGATTCCGGACAATCAGGTGTTGGGCGGCAGCGGACTCATTGGCTTTGGTCCGGCGGGCTCCCCATACGGCAAGCCGGGCTTGTACAGTTCCCAGACCAAGAATTTTGCTCCTCGCCTGGGCATCGCGTGGTCGCCCAGCTTCGACTCAGGCCTCTTGAACAAAGTCTTCGGTAACAACAAGACGTCAATCCGGGCAGGGGCCGGAATGTACTACCAGAACTTCGGTCCGGAGTTGGCCCAGTCCTACAGCGCGTCGGGCGAGTACGGCGTGTCCTCGCAAGTCTCGAACCCTTCCGCATCCCTGGCGCTGAGCGCTGCGCCTCGGATCGGCGCTAGCTTGTCCGACATGAACAACATCCCGCTCTCGCTTTTAACCACTCTGAACCTGGCCCCGCCCTCCACGATTACCTTCCCACAGATACCTCAGGGGGGAGGGTTTGCCATTGCTCACGGTATCGACCAGTCGCTCAAGACTCCTTACTCGTACGCACTGGACTTCTCGATCCAGAGACAACTGCCCGGAAAGATGACGCTGGATGTGGCCTACGTCGGCCATATTTCTCACCGTCTCATGGTGCTCGACGATGTTGCCTCACCCATGAACCTGGTCGATCCGAAATCTGGAATCAGTTATTTTGCCGCTGCCCGCCAGCTATCGAGTCTGTGGCGCCAGAATGTTCCGGAGAGCAGCATTAACGCTGCGACGGTGGGGAACACCGCGCAGTATTGGCAAAACATGCTGACACCTCAAGCCTCCTACACCCTGGCTTGCTCGAGCGGCGCATCGACCACCAACGTTCTGATGGCGGTGTACGACATTTTCGGGCCGGGTTGCGGAAGTCTTTACAATGAGACGACCGGGAACTTTCTGATCGACGTCGTGGGGCTCCCGAGCTACTTGAACACCGGTCCGTACAGCTTCTACAACAGCCAGTATTCGTCGCTTTGGGACTGGCGCTCGATTGCCTGGTCGAACTACAACGCCCTGCAGGTCAGCCTTAAGAAACAGATGTCCAACGGCGTGATGTTTGGCCTGAACTATACCTACTCCAAAGCTCTGGATATTGAATCAACCTCGGAACGGGGCATCCACTACCTGACCGACAGCGTCATCAATGCGTGGAATCCGGGCCAAATGTATGGTCCGGGTGACGCGGATTTGCGGCATCAGATCAATGGGTACTGGGTTGCCGAGTTGCCCTTCGGCCGGGGAAAGGCTGTGGCGAGCAATGTGCATGGGGTGGCTGATGCCCTCATCAGTGGCTGGCGAGCGGCCGGTACCACTCGCTGGAGTTCCGGTTTTCCGGTCAGTGTCTTCATGGGCTATGTCTGGCCCACAAACTGGGACGAAATGGGATGGGCGGACTTGACCGGGCAGCCGATCAAAACCGGCACCACGATCACCAATGGCGTTCCCAACCTGTTCAAGAATCCTGCTGCGGCGAGAGCAGGGTTCGATTATGCGTTTCCGGGAGAGAGCGGCGTCCGCAATCCAATTCGCGGTGACGGTTATCTGGCTACGGATCTGAATTTCTCGAAGCAGTGGAAGATTCCGCACACGGAGAGCCACTCGCTCGAGGTGCGTTGGAGCATATTTAACGCGTTCAATAACACTCGCTTCGATGCATTCTCGATGCAGGACGAATGGGACGTGTCCTCTTCGTTCGGCAACTACTCTTCGACACTGACCCAACCGCGGAGAATGGAGTTTGCAGGAATCTATCGGTTCTAAGAGAAGAGAATTCGATCGCAGGGAGAGGCTGGGCCCGCAAGGGCCCAGCCTCACTTGCGAGAGTTGTCGTTGAAAAATGCAACAGGGGTATGCAGCCGAGCAACTCGGCTTCTCGCCAGTCTCCAAAATTTCCTTGACAGCATCCATGGAGCGGATGTAAAAACTCATCCGTCCCAAAGAGAGCGAGCGCTCGCTTTGGCGCTGCAGTATTTGAACTGGACCTTCAGCCGAACTGGAGATGAATGCCAAAACTGCTCGACGGAACGATCGAGAAGAACAAGCGCAAGATTGAGCGCGCCGCTTTGCAGTTATTTACCCGGAAGGGCTTCCACGGGACGACCGTGCGCGAGATCGCGGACAAGGCCGGCGTTTCGATGGGGAAGCTCTACATCTACTACGACACCAAGGAAGATATCTTCATTGACTTGGTGCATCATTTGGGCCGAAAAATGGAGATCATCCGGCAGAAGGAATTGATGCCGCTGATGGAATCGATGGACCCTGATTCTCTGCGGCGACTGGCGAAAGCAATCGGAAAAGTGGTTTCAGAAAACCTGGACTACTGGCGAATGATGTACATCGACGTGGTTGAGTTCCGGCACAAGCACTTCATTCATAGTTTTCGAGAAATCGCGGGCGGGCTGCGGACGTATGCCAACGTCGTGATTCGGAAGTCGAAGGTCTCGTTTCCGGCGGGAGTGGATCCTTCCCTGGCTTACACCGCCATTTATTTGCAATTCTTCACCTACTTCTTGGCTGAGGAACTGTTTGGAGCAAAGCGGCACCTGGGTATGAGCGATGACGAGGCAATCGATCAACTTGTCCTTTTGTATACGGGGGGACGCAAGGTGTCGGGCCGATAAGTCAGCGTTGGGGCAAAAGGAGAACGTATGAAACTGCGCTCGATGATCGTGTTTGGTGTTTTGGCAGCAATCTGCGGGTGCGCCGGCATCGCTGCGGCCCAATCTCCAACGACGGGACAGATTACGGGAGTGGTGAGGGACCCGAGTGGGGCGGTGGTAGCGGGCGCCAAGATCACCGTGACTAGTTCCGCTGGAGCGGCGCGCTCGACTGCTAGCGACTCGGACGGGCGCTTTGCTTTTGCGCTGCTGCCTCCGGGCACATACCGTGTCGAAACCGAGAAGGCGGGATTCAATAAGTCCACCACGGAAGGCGCCGTCGTGCGCATCACCGAGACGACTACTCTCGATGTCCGCCTTGCCGTTGCCGCGCAACAGGCGGTGGTGGAAGTGATGGCCGAGACGCCCCTGGTCCAGACTGAGAATGCGGCTCGCGGCACGGTGATTCAGCAAGAAGAGATCCGCCAGTTACCGCTGCCGACCAGAAACTTTCAGCAACTGCTGACGCTGACTCCAGGAACATCGGGCCCGGTGCAGAACTCATCGGAGTTGGGCCGCGGTGCAGCGCCCATCTATGTCAACGGGAACCGCTCAACGTCGAATTCGGTGGTCATCAATGGCACGGACGCGAATTCCATCGGCACCGGTTCGCTGCCCAACCTGGCCGTGCCCGCTACCGACTCTTTGCAGGAGTTCATTGTGCAGACCAGCCAGTTCGACGCGTCGCAGGGACGTGTGGCCGGAGGGATCGTGGCGGCGGTGACAAAATCGGGGACGAACGAGATCCATGGCAATGCGTATGAATTTTTTAGAAACGACGCGCTCAACGCCAACAACTTCTTTTTGAACGGCGCAAAGGTTCCGCGGCCGCCTTACAAGCGCAACCAGTTCGGAGGCACGCTGGGCGGGCCCATCGTAAAGGATCGCTTGTGGTTCTTCCTGTCTTATCAGGGGAGCCGGGAGAGGAACGCAACGTCGCTGCTGAATTCGATCGGGACGGTGTTTGTCCCCGGAAATCTGACAAACGACCGATCTATTGCGGGCCTGAACACGCTGGCGGCATCCTACGGACTCACAGGAGTGGATCCCACCGCGCAATTTCTTCTGCAGGCAACACTGCCGAATGGTTCGTATGTGATTCCGTCGGCGCCGAACCCGAGTGCATCGAACCTGCCGATGTCTGCGCCGGTCGTGGGCACATCCAAGTTCCACGAGGATCAGATCAATACCAATCTGGATTTACAGGTGTCGGCGACGAATCGGCTTTCGGCTAAGTTCTTTGCCGCGAACAATCCTACTCTGCAGGCCCTGTTCAATCTTTTCGGATTGGCCAACGCCTTGCCGGTTCCGGGTTTTGGTGGAACGGCAGATCTGAATCAGAGAGTGCTTTCGCTGGACGACACGCAGGTCATTTCTTCTCGCGTGGTGAATGACGCGCGATTTGGCTTGGGGATTATCACCACCGGTTCCAGCCCACAGGAGCCATTCACGGCGGCGCAAGCTGGAATCACATCGCCCCTGGGCAACCTGTTTCCGGGGATGCCGGAGATTTCTGTGGCTAACTACTTCGACGTGGGAGGCAACCCATTCTCCGACAACGGCGGAGTGGAGAAGACCTACAGCGCCGGAGACACGTTGAGCTGGCAGAAGGGGCGGCATGCTCTGAAGGTTGGGATGGAATACAAACACCACGACTTGAACGCGGATTTCAACCTGTATACGCGCGGCCAGATTTTCGACCTCGGAATATTCGCGCCTCCACCGGCGTTCGATCCTTTCTTGCCAAGCACGACGCTAGACCCCTTTTACACTTTTCTCGGCGGGGCCAATGTTTTCGGCGAGTCCAACGCCGCGGATTTCACGGTCATGGGATCGGGTGTTAACAATCGTGACGTTCGAGCCCAGGACTGGAGCGGCTTCGCGAACGATGACTGGCGGCTGTCCGATCATTTCACCCTCACGCTGGGCCTCCGCTACGATTTCTTCGGGCCGTTCACCGAAGCGCAGGGCCGCTTTGTTGGATTTGATCCGACACGGCTGTCCACAGCGGCGATCCCCGGATTTCCCGCCGGTGACAACTCAGCAATTACAGGAGGATTCGTTCAGGCATCGAACGCGAAGAATCCCATCGCTGGAATCCCGCTGGTGCAGCCGTCTTTAGTGCCCTCGAACAAGAAGGATTTTGCGCCACGAATCGGATTCGCTTGGCAACCGCTTCCGGACTCGAAGCGAATGGTGGTGCGCGGCGGGTATGGAATCTACTATGACCGGGCGAATTCCCGGCTGCTCAACAACCAGCTTTTGAATTTTCCCTATTACACCCTGGCGCAGACTTTCTTAACGCCGGTCGCAACCCCGTTCGTGCAGGTTCCGCATCCGAGCGCTTATCCTCTGGCGTTCAACAATCCAGCCATCTTCCCGTTTGGCGGGCCGCCGGCTTTCATGCTCCAAGCGCCAACTCCGCTTTCACCCACGGGGATCGCGGTGGTCTCGGCAAACGGCATTTATCCGGACATTCACAATTTCCGTACGCCGTATATCCAACAGTACAGTTTGGGAGTACAAGACGAGTTTGCTCACAACTGGCTGCTCGACGTGGCGTATGTCGGATCGAGTGGCCGGAAACTCTATCGCCTCGCCGATCTCAACCAGGAATATGCTCCCGGTGCTCAGGCGGGACCCTTGAGTCCCGGATTGTCGGCAGCGGCGGTGCAGGGCTTTGGCGTGCACGCCATGCAGAGCTCGGCAACCTCGACCTATAGCTCGCTGCAGGTAGGCCTGAACAAGCGGTTTTCGAGTGGGTTGCAGTTCCTCGCTTCGTATACGTACAGCCATTCCATCGACGATTATTCCGGTGATCCCTCGGGCACCAGCGACGTCACCGTGGTCCCGGGAAACCAGGTGGCCTTTGATAACCGCGCCAGCTCCGATTTTGACCGTCGCCACCGGCTGGTGTTCAGCGGCATCTACGATCTGCCGAAGATCTACAGAGGTACTTCAGGGCTTGCTCGGCAAGCGGTGAACGGCTGGGAACTGGCTAGCGTTCTCACGTTGCAGAGCGGCACGCCTTTTTCGGTTCTATCCAATGCCAGTGCATTCGAGCAAGCGCGAGCCGACACGGTCGCGGGATGCGATCCCCGGCTAAGCGGCAGTGTTGAATCGCGGCTGAGTGAGTACTTCAACACCAGTTGTTTTGGCATGGCCTCTGCCGCGAGCGACTTCGGCACGACCGGGCGAAACATTCTGCGCGGGCCCAATCAGAGAAACGTTGATATCTCGATCATTAAGTATTTCCCCATCACGGAGCGATCGAAGATTGAATTCAGAAGCGAGTTCTTCAACGCGTTCAATATGGTGAGCTTCGCTAATCCCGTCAACGTCCTCGCGTCGGCCAACGTGGGACAAATCGTGGCCACCACGACCGGCCCGCGGGTGATTCAGTTCGCGCTCAAATTGAATTTCTAGGGGGTGTTCGGGGAGCGCTGCTGTTGAGAGAACACAACTTGAGCTCCGCAAACGAAACTACGAGCGGTCTTCATGTCACGCGAGAAGCGCGGGGACGCGTCACTGCGGACGGCGTGCAACTCGCTTTCGGTTTTTGGCCGGGATGCGGCATGCCCGTGGTCGCACTTCATGGGTTGACTGCGTCCTATGTCAATTTCATCGGCGTCGCGGAGCGGCTTGCGGGCAGGCTGCCGCTGCTGGCATTTGATCTGCGAGGCCGAGGTGATTCCGATAAGCCGGACGGTCCTTACGGCATAGCGCAACACGCGCGCGACGTCGCTGCCGCGATGCGAGCGATGCGTTTGGGCGCGAGCATCGTGATTGGGCACTCGATGGGGGCGTTTATTGCAGCCGCCTTGGCGGCGCAGGATCCGGGGCTTGTCGCCGGTCTGGTGTTGATTGACGGCGCATATGTGCCGTCCGCTCCGGCGCGCACTGCTCCGAATCAGGGTCTGAATGCGGCCCTGGCGCAGCGCATCGAGCATCTGCGGCGAGAGTATCCGTCGCGCGCGGACCATCGCGCGTTCTGGCGAACCCAGCCGCACTTTCCTGCCGCGGAATGGAATTCGTGGGTGGAGGCGCTGCTCGACTATGAAGTCGGCGGCGATGGCCCAGTGCGACCGAAAGCGTCGGAGGTTGCTGTGCGGGCGGACCTCGGAGAGGCTCTCCAGCGCGATGCGATCGTCGAGCGGCTGAAATCGATTCGTGTACCGACGATGCTGCTTCGCGCGGAGAGCGGCTTCACGCCGGGTTCGCCGCCCTTGTTCCCAGACGAACTTGCCGCCCAGATTCGACAATACGTTCCTCACATTGAGGACCACAAGTTCGCCGGAACGACTCATTACACGATTGCTTTAGGCGAGAGCGCAGCCGCTAAGACCGCCAATCTTATTCTGGAGTTGGCAAATCGGCTGGGTCAGACCGCATAGTCGCGGTCGGGCCCGCCGTTGAAGGGACTAATAGAAAGATGGCACCGCAGGGATGGACAAAGGGGCGCGCCACCGCAGCCGGGGGCTCGCGGGACTTCAAACTTTGGGTCCCCTCAACCCTGCTGAGCGACGGGCCTGCGCCTTTGATGATGGTGCTGCACGGCTGCACGCACAATGCGGAGACTATGGCCGAGATCTCTGGCATGAATGAAGTGGCGAATGCGAACCGGTTCCTGCTCGTGTACCCGGAGCAGACTCGACGGGCGAATTTGATGAAGTGTTGGAACTGGTTTCTGGCAAAGCATCAAGCGCGCGATGCCGGGGAACCTTCGATTCTCGCCGCGATTGTGGAGCAGGTTCGTTTACTGTGCAACGTTGATACGGAGCGCATTTACGCGATGGGTGTTTCCGCCGGGGGCGCGATGGCGGTGATTGCGGGGGCGACATATCCGGATATTTTCGCCGGCGTTGCGGTTGCGGCCGGGGGCGAATTCAAGGCAGCGACGACCCTGTCGAGCGGATTCAGTGTGATGAAACGCGGAGGGCCCGATCCGGTTCAACAAGGGCAGGCGGCCTTCGAAGCGATGAAAGCCGGACTCGTTCGCAAGAAGAGACGGCGCATGCCAGTGATGGTGATTCAAGGGACTGCGGATAACCGGGTGAGCCCCGTCAACGCCGACCAGATTATTGCTCAATGGGGAAAAACCAATGCGTGCCTTGCCGCCGAATACGGAGAGAGTGGGATCGGGCTGTCAGAGAGAGTGATTGCCGGTCAGGTTGCCGGCGGTCACTCCTATCGTAGGCACGTTTATACCGATCACACCGGCGCGTTGCTGATGGAGAAGTGGATGGTCGAGGGCCTTGGGCACGCATGGTCGGGGTCGCCGCGGGCGCACAAGCACGGTGATCCGAAGGGACCCGCCGTCAGCGCGGAGATCTGGAGGTTCTTCTGCGAGGCTGGATCGAGGCCGGCAGATTTCTCGGTAGTTTCGGAATCGGTGCAACAGCGATCGAGTGAGATGCGATGAACATTGGATCTCTTCTTCCACGGCACGCGCTCAATCGCCCCGATCACACTGCGGTGGTCTTTGAGGATTGCCGGCTGAGCTTTCGCGAATTCAATGCGCGCGTGAACCGCCTGGCCAATGCGCTTTGCGGCTTGGGAGTCAAGAAGGGCGACAAGATTGCGACGATCCTGCCGAACTGCCTGGCCCTGCTGGAAACCTACTGGGCAGTCGCGAAAACGGGCGCCGTAGTGGTGCCGCTCAGTCCTCTTTTGCGGGAGAGGGCGCTGGCCTCGCTGATTCGCGATTCTGATGCCGAGACCATCATCGCCAGCGCGGATTTTGTCGAATCGCTTGTCGGCATCAAGCGCGAACTTCCCGGGTTGTCGGACGGGCGCATTATTCTCGCAGGAACGCCACATTTTTCGGGCTTCCAGACCTATGACGAACTGACCGAGCGGGCGAGCGAAGCTGAGCCGGCGCCAGCCGAAATCACCGATGACGATCTCTACAACATCATTTACAGCAGCGGCACGACGGGCACGCCGAAAGGAATCGTGCACACGCACCACATACGGGCCGTTTACTGCCTGGTCTTCGCCTCTAGTTGGCGCATGACCCCCGAGAGCGTGGTGCTGCATTCGGGCTCGATCGTATTCAACGGATCGTTCCTCACGCTGATGCCCGCCATGTATTTGGGTGCGACTTACATTCTACGAAAGGGATTCGAACCGCGCGCGTTTGTGGAAACCGTGGAGCGAGAGCGCGTTACTCACACCATGATGGTGCCGTCGCAGATCGTTGCCCTGCTGAGTTCGCCATATTTTTCGGCGGACGCTCTCCAGTCTCTCGAAATGATTGGCACGGTCGGCGCCCCGTTGCACATGGAGCACAAAGAGATGCTCAACCGCAAACTGCCCGGCAGATTCTATGAACTTTACGGACTGACGGAAGGGTTCATGACGGTTCTCGACAAGACGCAGTACGCAGACAAACCAAATTCTGTCGGCCCACCGCCGCCCTTTTTCGATATGCGGATCGTGAACGAACAAGGCAAAGAAGTTGCTGCCGGTGAGATGGGGGAAATCGTGGGCCGGGGCCCCGCGCTGATGCCCGGGTATTACAAGCGTCCGGACTTAACCGCGCAGGCCATCGTGGATGGCTGGTTGCACACGGGCGATGTTGGGTACGCTGATAAAGATGGCTTTCTTTACCTGGTGGACCGGAAGAAGGACATGATTATCAGCGGCGGCACGAATATTTTCCCCAAGGACATTGAGGAGATCATCGTGCAGCATCCGGCGGTGCTTGAAGCCGCGGTGTTTGGCGTTCCCAGCGAGAAATGGGGGGAGACTCCGGTAGCGGCCGTAATTCTGCGGGAACAGGGAACCATCACTGCAGAAGAGTTGTGCACATGGATCAACGAGCGCGTGGATGCCAAGAACCAGCGCGTCCATGCGGTCGCACTGATGGAGGAGTTTCCCCGCAGCACGGCCGGGAAAACGCTCAAGCGCGTCCTGCGCGAGCCCTACTGGGCTGGGCGTGGCGAAAAAATGTAGTGCTGGGCTCCTTGCCGTTCGATCATTTCTGCTTTGCCAGTTCGGAATTTAGCGGGGCAACCAGTGCCACGTGATTTTCCGCCAGCGAGCGATTGAAGGCGGGAAGATCTTCTTTCGTGAATTTCTCGTAGTCCGCATCCACGCTGGCCAATTCCGCTTCGAACGTCTTCAGCAGTTCCAGTTGATTGTCGGTGGGCGCAAAGTCCGCGCCTCCCGCAACATCTCCGCCTCCAGTGCCAACTTCAGCGTTCAGCCAGATCAGATTGAGATAAACCTGGTATGGCTCGACGAAATACTTGTCGTCGCTGTTGAGCAGAGAGGACGACACCACCCTCGACTCGAGCGCTTTCAGTTTCTTGTCCACATCTTCGGTTGCTTTCAGGAGTTCGGCCTTGTGCTTGGCGCGGGATTCGTCCAACGTTTGCGGGGGTGCATCCGCAGGTTCATCGCCTTCGTCGTCATCCTCGTCGAAGACTTGTTTGTCGCCTTCCTTTTTCTTGGGCGGATGGAGCATGGTCTCGATCACCTCGAGTTGCTTGCGAAGCCATTCCATCTGGTTAACGGTGTCGGATGCGCGGCTGATGTCACCACGAATACGGAGCAGAGTTTTCACCGAGAGCTCAATGTCGGCATCGGAGCCTGGCGCGCGGGGATCGCGCAAGATGGTGAGTGGTTGCGTATACGTTTGCTCCTCGACCTTCAAACGAACCGTGTATTTTCCCGGGGCTACGATCGGACCAACTTCGGCCGGACGGCTTCCCCAGTGGGTGATCGGCCGCGAGTCGGAATCGCGGAAACGTGGTTCGTCCCAGATGTGCGGATTGTCCGGGGCTTTCGTTCGCAGCGCAATCAATCGCGGAGATTCATAGCGCAAGTCCCAGTTCGTGCGATTCAGGCCGGCGCGTCCTTTTGCTTCGAGTTTTCGGACCACCTTGCCGTCCGAGCTCAGGATCTCGAGTTCGATCGGTTTCTTCGATGCCGCCTTGATCGAGAAATTGAGCATGGCCTGGCCCCCACGGGTGAAGCGGTAGGTCGGGCGCGGTTCAAACAGCGTGACCGCCGCATCGGAGTGCTTCTTAGCCATCTGTTCGAGCGGAGTCAGGTCGTCGAGAATATAGAGTCCGCGGCCGTAAGTAGAAATGACCAGGTCGTGAAAGTCCTTCTGTACGACGGCCCACGTCACAGGTGCGTGCGGCAAGCCAGTCTCGATTGGACTCCAGTGCGCGCCGTCATCAAGCGAATAAAAAAGACCGTTTCCTGTGCCGGCGAACAGCAGACCCGCGCAATTGGGGTCCTCTGCGATAGTGCGAACGTAGGACAAAGAGTGCTTGGGGAGATTGCCGGTAATCAGCTTCCAGGTCTTACCCAAATCGGCGGTCTTGTAGATAAAAGGATCGCGATTATCGGCGAGATGGAAATCGACGCTGACGTACGCGGTGCCGGCGTCGAAGGCCGAAGGCGCGATGCTGGTGATCGTGCCCCAGGGCGGGAGTCCTGAAATGTTTTTGGTGACGTTGACCCAGTTCGCGCCATCGGTGTGCCAGACCTGGCCGTCGTTGGTCCCGGCCCAGATGAGTCCCTGCTTAATTTTGGAGGGAGCGATTGCGAAAACGACTTCTCCGTAGAATTGTCCGAGATTGTCGCCGACGATTCCCCCTGAGGGGACGATGCGGGATGCGTCCTGAGTCGAAAGATCGGGGCTGATGACCGACCAGCTTTGGCCACCGTTCGTCGTTTTGAAAATCACCTGGCAACCGTAGTAGACCGCGTTGTGGTCGAAAGGATCGATGGCGAGCGGCGCCGTCCAGTGGCAGCGATACTTGATCTGGTTAGGCGGCGAATCGAGGGTGTGCATCCACGGACTGATGGAGCGAGCATGCTTGTAGCGGGCGTCCCATCGGGTGACTTTATTGCCATAGCACGTGGCCCACACCACGTTGGGATCGGTGACGTCGGGAACCGTGAAACCCGATTCGCAGCCGCCCATCTCGTGATCCCATCCGGTTTCGCGGAAGTCTACCGGGACGCTGGGGCCGCGCATGTTTCCGTCGTCCTGCATGTTGCTGTAGAAGTAGTAGGGAATCTGGTTGTCGACGTCGACGTGGTACATCTGGCCGATAGGCAGGCTGACCCGGTGAAACCCTCGGCCGTGCACGGTGGTGATGTTCATGCCGCCGTCATCGGTAACGACAATGCGATCCGAGTTGGTGGGATCGATCCAGATGTCGTGCGTGTCTCCGCCCCAGGGAACCTCCTTGAAGTTCTCGCCTCCATCGAGTGACTGGTGGAAGGAACTGTTGGCCACATAGAGCTCGTTGTCGCTGGCGGGTGAAACGGCCAGCCGAATGTAGTAACCCGCGCGCCCAATCAAGGCACGCTGGTAGTTGACCGCTTTCCAGGTCTTGCCGGCGTCGTCCGATCGCCAGAGCGAACCCTGGTCTTTGGTTTGAATCAGTGCGAAGACTCGATTCGAATTGGTTGGGGCGACGGCGACATCGATTTTTCCCAGGGGAGATTTAGGCAGGCCGTGTTCTTCGATACGGGTCCATTTTGTTCCACCGTCGTGAGAAACGTAGACTCCACTGCCCGGGCCTCCGCTGAACTCGCCCCAGGTATGCATTTCGACCTGCCACATGCCGGCAAATAAGGTGTGCGGATTGTGCGGATCCATAGACAAACCGGAGCAGCCCACGTTTTCGTTGGCAAACAGCACGCGATCCCAGTGCTGGCCGCCGTCGGTGGTGCGGTAAACGCCGCGGTCTTGTTGAGGCCCGGTGGCGCGGCCAAGCGCGCAGGCAAATACGATGTCAGGATTGGTTGGATGAACAATGATGCGTCCGATACGGCCGCTCTCGGGTAGGCCCATGTTGGTCCAGGTTTTGCCGGCGTCGGTGGATTTGTAGATTCCATTGCCCATCACGTCGCTGTCGCGGATCACCCACGCCTCGCCCGTTCCGGCCCAGACAGTGCTCGTTTCGGACGGTGCTACGGCCAGCGCACCGATGGCGGCGACCGGTTCCTTGTCAAAAACGGGTGCCCAGTGGTTTCCTCCGTCGGTCGACTTCCAGACGCCTCCGGAGGCGGCGCCCGCGTAATAAGTGCTCGGATCGCCGGCAATGCCAGCCACAGCTGCGATGCGGTTCCCAACTCTTGGGCCGACGAAGCGGAAACGAAGCGCGCCTTCCTCGTCGCCATCCGGTTGTTGCGCGCGTGCGGAAACCATGCTGCCTAAGATCGCGATCGAAGCAAAACAGAGCGTGAGTTTTCTGATGGCCATGCCAGGGTTATCCTCCGAACAGCGTGAATCTTACATGTCTGAGGGCAAAGGGCCAAGTTTCCGCAGAGTGAAAATTGCGCACGTTATGCGGTCCACGAGACCGCCGATTCGCATCCTTTCTGCTGCGCGTTTAATCTAAAATGGCCAAACTTCCTTGTGAGGATACTTATGCGAGTATTTGCCAGCAGAATGGTTGCGAGCAGGATCTTGTCGGCAGTTCTGTTCTCTGCTCTTCCGATTGCGGCTTTGCAGGCGGCAGATCAACCCTTCCATCACGCACCGGATTCGGCAAAAGCCATGAAGAACCCGTATGCGGGGCAACAGGCCGCCGTGGATGCCGGCAAGATTGTCTATGCTAGGAACTGCCTGGCCTGTCATGGAAAGACCGGACACGGCACAGGCAATGTGCCTTCGCTGGTGGATGGAAAGCTCAAAGGGGTGACGCAGGGCGAGGTCTTCTGGTTCGTCACTACGGGAGACAAAGACAATGGAATGCCATCGTGGGCGGCCTTGCCCGACGAGAAACGATGGCAAGTGGTGACCTATGTGGAGGCGCTGGCGGCGGGCAAGGCGACGGGGGCGGCAAGTGCGGCTCCGGCTGCGGCCGCTATGGCGACGCCATTGAAAGATCCGTCTCCGAACGCGCCTTTCACCGATTTTCGCTACGAAGCTCCCGGCACGACCCGCAAGATTACGGTGAACGATCTTCCCAAGCCGTATGCGACCAACTCAGCGGAGAACGGGGCGCAACTGGTGCCGCGTCCGGACAACGCGTGGCCGGTGGCGCCTGCCGGTTTCAAGGTGGAGCTCTATGCGGCAGGATTGGTGAATCCACGATTGCTGCGGACTGCGCCCAGCGGCGACGTTTTCCTGGCGGAAAGCGAGCCCGGGCGCATTCGCGTGTTCCGCGGTGTGACCGCCGACGGCAAGCCGGAGCAGATGCAGGTATTTGCAGATGGCTTGAAGCGGCCCTATGGCATTGCGTTTTATCCGCCGGGGCCAGACCCGCAGTGGATTTATATCGGCAGCACCAACGAAGTGATTCGCTTTCCGTATCGCAACGGCGATTTGAAGGCGAGTGGTCCGTCGCAGCACATCGCCGATTTGCCCTCGGGCGGAGGGCACTGGACGCGCGCCCTCGACTTTTCTCCGGATGGCAGGAAAATGTTCGTCGCCGTCGGTTCGGCATCGAATGTGGACGATACCGATACGCATCCCGGAGAGAAGAATCGTGCTGACATTCTGGTGTGCGATCCGGCGAATTGCGAACTCAAAATTTATGCCTACGGCATTCGCAATGCCGGAGGGGGGATCGCGGTGAATCCGCAGACGAGCGAATTGTGGTGCTCGGTGAACGAACGCGATGCGCTTGGCGATAACCTTGTGCCCGACTACATTACGCACGTGCAGGAGGGCGGATTCTATGGCTGGCCGTGGTGGTACATGGGTGCGCACCAGGATCCGCGGCACGAGGGCAAGCACCCGGAGTTGAAGGACAAGGCGATCGTTCCCGATGTGCTGCTGCAGCCGCACAATGCGTCGCTGGAGTTCACGTTCTACGGGGCAGACAAGTTTCCCGCTGAATATAAGGGAGACATCTTCGCGTCGGAACATGGATCATGGAACAAGGCCACACGTGTAGGCTACGAAGTAATTCGCGTGCCGCTGCATCAGACCGGCCACGCCACTGGCGAATACCAGGATTTCCTGACCGGGTTCGTGCTGCCGGACGGCCACGTCTGGGGACGCCCTGTGGGGATCACGGTCGCGCCAGACGGTTCGTTGCTGGTGAGCGACGACGGGTCGAACTCGATTTGGAGAGTCAGCTATACGGGAAAGTGAGTAGGGCAGGGGTGCTAGTAATCAGTCGAGTCGGAGCGTTGTTCTGACTAATCACTAGCCACTGATTCAGTGGAAGTCGTGCGAGACGGTTTCAGCTTTCGTGACGAACAGCGGCTGCACACGTTCGGCTTTGACGGAGATGACGTTGTCCTGATTTTGCAGAATTCCTTCGATGGCGAGGAAGCGCTCGCTGGCCAGTAGCAGGCGATTCTGGTGAAACAGGTCGGGCGTGATGATGGCGTTGGCTACGCCGGTTTCATCTTCCAGGCTGATAAAGACAAATCCTTTGGCGGTTCCCGGACGCTGCCGGGTGATGACGCAGCCTCCGATACGGAGACGCTTGCCGCTGGGAATATCGCGCAGATCGCTGGCGCGGCGAATGCCCATTGCATTAAGCCATTCGCGGCGGTAGGCCATGGGATGCGGCCCGACGGTGAGCCCAGTGCCACGGAAGTCAGCCACCAGGCGCTCTTCAATATTCATAGGCTGAAGCGGCGATGGGGAATCGGGATCGGGCTGTTGTTCGAGCAACGGGCCGGAGGCGCGGACGGCGCGTTCGACCTGCCATAGGGCGTCGCGGCGATGGAGCGAGTTGCGAGTTGCGGGCTCCGAATCTAGAGAATTGTTGATTCTTGATTCTTGATTCTTGATTAAATCCGGGAGAATCCGTGGAACTCTGTGGCCATTATTTTTATCGTTCTCTGTATCTCGGTGTCTCTGTGGTGAATCCCTGATTGCATTCAATGCGCCGATTTCGGCCAGCGTAGTGAGCTCGTCCTTGCGCAGTTCGGGAACACGACGAGTGAGATCGTGAATCGAGGCAAAGGGACCGAGCATTCGTTCGCGGAGCAGAGATTGAGCGGCATCTTCCCGCAGGCCACGAACGTAGCGCAGGCCCATGCGCAGCGCGACATTCTTTCGCCCCTCCGGGGCTGGACTTTCTTTTATTATTATTTCCCCACGGCTTGCGCCGTGGGCTGCACTCTGTCGCCGCTCCGCGGCTATTTCTAATGTGCAGTTCCAGTCTGAGCATGTTACATCCACAGGCCGCAGTTTCAATCCGTGGCGCTGTGCGTCTTTGACGATAGTGGCTGGAGAATAAAATCCCATAGGCTGGTTGTTGAGCAGGGCGGCGGTGAAGGCGGCGAGGTAGTGGCACTTGAGAAACGCGCTGGCGTAGGCAATCAGCGCGAAACTGGCGGCGTGGGATTCGGGGAATCCGTAGAGCGCGAAAGAAGTGATGGAGAGAATAATTTCTTCCTGGGCTTTCGGCGCGATTCCGTTGTGGGTCATGCCGGCGCGGAGTTTGGCCTCGATTTCCTTCATGCGCGCCTGCGAGCGCTTGAATCCCATGGCGCGGCGCAGTTCTTCGGCTTCGCCTCCGGTGAAGTTGGCTGCGATCATGGCGAGCCGCAGCAGTTGTTCCTGAAACAGTGGGACGCCGAGCGTGCGCTTAAGCACTGGTTCGAGCGAAGGGTGCGGATAGGTGACGTCTTCGCGTCCCTGGCGGCGCTGCAAAAATGGGTTCACCATTTGTCCAACGATCGGTCCGGGACGGATGATCGCCACCTGCACCACAATGTCGTAAAACTTTTTCGGGCGGAGACGCGGCAGGCACGACATTTGCGCCCGGCTTTCTACCTGAAACAATCCGATGGTGTCGGCCTGCTGCAGCGCGGAATAGACCGGCGGGTCATCCTGCGGAAGGTGCGCCAGATCCACCTCTTCATGATAATGCTCGCGGATGAGTTCGATGGAATCCTTGAGCACCGCCATCATGCCGAGGCCCAGCAGGTCCACTTTGATGATGCCCATGTCGGCGCAATCTTCCTTATCCCACTGCACGACGACGCGGCCGGGCATGGAGGCGGGTTCGAGCGGCACGACGGAATCGAGTTGCCCCTGGCAGATGACCATGCCGCCGGAGTGCTGGCCGAGATGGCGCGGCATGTCCTGCACGGCGAGGCACAGTTCGTAATATTTGCTCAGGCCTGGATGGTTGAGGTCGAGTCCGGCATCGCGGAAGCGGCGGTCGAGGGCGTCGTTTTCATCGCGGAATTCCCAGGTGGCGACGGCTGCGGAAATTTTCTGCAGTGTTTCCGGGTCGAACCCGAGGGCCTTGCCCATTTCTCGCGCGCCCATGCGGTTGCGATATGTGATGACGTTGGCGGTCATGGCGGCGCCGCGCTCGCCGTAGCGCTTGTAAACATACTGGATCACTTTTTCGCGTTCATCGCCGCTGGGCAGATCGAGATCGATGTCGGGCCACTCGCCGCGCTCTTCGGAAAGAAAACGCTCGAAGAGCAGTTCCATGCTTACAGCATCGACCGCGGTGATGCCGAGCGAGTAGCAAACGGCACTGTTGGCGGCGGAACCGCGTCCCTGGGCAAGGATTTTTTGCTCGCGGCAAAAGCGGACGAGGTCCCAGACGATGAGGAAGTAGCCGGCCAGTTTGAGTTTCTCGATGAGCGCCAATTCTTTTTCGATCTGGCGGCGGGCGCGGACCAGCAGGTCGTGCGCGGCGCGGCCGTAGCGCTGGTGGAAGCCTTCCCAGGAGCGCTCGCGCAGGAAGGAATTCATGGTTTCGCCTTCGGGCACGGGATAACGCGGAAATTCGTAGCCGAGATCGTTGAGCGAGAATTCCAGGCGGGAAGAAAGCTCGCGAGTATTGCTGATGGCTTCCGGCAGGTCGGTGAAGAGTTGCTGCATGTCCTCCGCGGATTTCAGAAAGCGTTCAGAGTTACGCGAGAGCAGGCGCCCCGCGGTAGAAAGCGTGCGATGGTGGCGAATCGCGGTGAAGGCATCGCACAGTTCACGAGCTTTGGCGGTAGCGTAACAGACTCCATTGGTGGCAAGAAGAGGAAGGTTCAGGGAGCGGGCGATAGTGATCGCAGCGCGGTTGCGGGCTTCCTCTTCGCGCTGGAAGTGGCGTTGCAACTCGACGTAGACGTTGCCAGGGCCGAAGATTCCGATGAGTTGCTCGACACACCGTCGAGCTTCGTCCATGCCACCTTGCTGCAAAGCCGCGGCCAGTGGGCCGTTTGCTCCGCCGGTTAAGCAGATCAGACCTTGGGCGTGCTCTTCGAGTTCTTCGGCACAGAGGGAGCCTTCCCCTTTCTTCGCTCGCAACTTCATTTTGGTGATCAGGCGGCAGAGATTCTGATAGCCGTTACGGGTGGAGACGAGAAGGGGAAGGCGGAAGGGATTGTCATTCCGAGCGAAGCGAGGAATCCCTGCCCCGAGCACGGATTTCTGAGGGTAGGGATCCTTCGACTCTGCAAGTGCTCCGCTTCGTTTCGCACTCGCTCCGCTCAGGATGCCATGCGCAAAGGGCGCGCATGTAACTTCCGCGCCAATATGCGCTTTGATCTTTGCTTTTTGCGCCGCCAAGTGAAAGCGCGGGGCGCCGTAAACGCCGTCGGTGTCGAGCAGCGCCATGGCGGGCAAATTGAGTTGAGCACAGACTGCGGCCAATTCCTCGGGCAGAGACGAGCCTTCGAGAAAGCTGAAAGCAGAGCGGGCGTGAAGTTCGACGTACATAGTGATTAGGATTATTCAGTCATACGTGCCTTCCACGAACCAACCGCCGTCGAGCAGGTCGTGCACGAGGCGGAAAAAAGAAATGGCTTCGCCGTTTTGCAGGGCGAGATCCCACTCGTCGCGCGACCAGGCTTCGCGCTCCCACCAATCGCCGGAGGAGCGCCAGGGGCCGGCCTTCCAGAGCACGTGGCCATAGACTTCTTTTTTCTTGGGGCATGCTATTTGAGTGGGCTGGCCGTTCTCTAGAGTTACGCTGGCGCGCAGCGGTGGACGGAAGCGGCGCAGAGCCGTGACGGCCGATCTTTCTTCCGCGGGGACAGAAGGCGCGTGCCCAGAAGCTTTTTCGCGCGGATTTTTTTGTGGGGCTTGCGCCACGAAACGCTGCATACGAAATCCGTCGGGATGATGAGTGTCGAGCAATTCCAGAGCGCCGACCTTGTGCTCGCCGACCATGCCGGCGATGCGAGCGAGGGTGAGTTCCAACTTTTCTGGTTCCGGCGACGGAGGCAAGAACAGGCCTCCCTGCGCAGAGCGCGACCGCGCCGGTTCAGCGGCCAGATGGATCTTCACAATGGGCGCACCCGGTGGATGCGCGTTCAAATCCAGTTGCAGCAATTTCAGAAACACTTTGGCGTCTAGCATGGGGAGAGGCAGGCGCAGGGTCCGAATAAATTGGTGATTTTTGATTGTTGATGGCGGATGGAACGGCGAGAAGTTTTCGAGTTCCAGGGTGAGGCGCAGCTCCTGTGTGGCCAGAGCACGGAACGCCAGGCGCGCACAGATTTGCTCGAGCAGCCGATTCAGCAGGAAGGCCAGCGGTTCGAGCAGGACGATGGGGTGCTCCAACTCGACTGCTTCCTCAAACACAAGCCGGGCTTCTACCGGAACCAGCGTGCGTGATGCGGTGCCCCGCGCCAGTTGCTGCAGGCGCAGGCCTTCCGGCCCGAGACGTTCGCTGAGCGCAATTTCCGGCAGCGCGGCCAGCGCGCGCAGGTTGCGGATGCCCCAGCGGTCGAGGGTTCCGAGCAGCCGGTCAGCGGTTTTTGTTTCTCCTCCTTCCGGTCGGTCGGCAAATAACACTTCCACCGGCAATGGTCCCAATCGCTCCGCTTCTTTGTGCTCAGGAATTACGGTGATGCCGGGGAATCCGCGAGCGGCGAGCATGGCCGTTTCTGGACTGAAAGCTGCGGCAACGTTGGCTTCGAGTCCGAGCGTGGTGGCGCGATCAGAGATGGTGCGAGATATTTCGGGCAGCGAGCCGAACAAAGATTCCATGCCGGTGAGATCGAGAAGAGCTGTGTCGCAGGCCGTGTCTTCCACGCAGGGCGAGAAGGATTGAGCGCAATCGAGCAAGGCGGCGTGCGCGGCGGATTCCTGCAGCGAAGAACGCGGGCGTAACGCGAGTTCCGCACAGAGCTCGGCTTGCGCCTTGGCCATGCCCAGAGAGATGCCCATGCGGGCGGCCTTTTCATTGACCGCGCTAATTGTTTCCAGCGGAGGCTTGCCTTCGAAGATAACGACGGCGCGTGGCTTTAGTTCCGGCTCGGCGCGCAGGGCGGCCGCCACGGGAAAATTCGGCACGTAGATGCAGGCGAACGGCATGGGATTGCATCCAGCAATAAATTCATCCGGCCCAGGCGGTTTTGGTGGCGAACCTCACCGCGCATGCGGGTTTACGTTCCAGGCGCGAACGGATCTCCGCGTGGATGTGCAGTCCGGTCAGCAATTGCGCGTGCGAGGGATTGGCGACTTGCAGAGCATCACTGCCCTTCCCTTCGACGCGCTGCGCTGGCTCAAGGCAGGCTCCGGTTCGATTTTCTGCTGCTACCCAGGACTCACGTTCTGGGCTGGCTTCTTCCAGATGGTTTTGTGAGCCGAGTTGCAGTTGCAGGGAAGAGCAACTTCCGGCGATGGGCTGTTGCTCGATCGCCAATAGGATCGTGGGTTTGTGTTCAACGGCGCGGCGGAAGCGGAACCATGTGGTCAGCGGGATGCGCCGTGCGGATTGGGGCGGCAGGTCGCCGAGGTCGAGGATGATGAGGCCGAAGCCTCCGCTTTCGAGCAGCAAATCTGTGGCACGCAGGACTTGCTCCAGACGATGCTCGGATTGCCGCGATCCATTTTCCCTCACCCCACCGCGATCAAAGTTGAAAGCGGGCTTGGAGCGCCCTTTTTGGTTAGCATTTGTGGGATCGGGTGAATCCTCGCCGCAACGCACCCACAGCAATCTCTCCAGTTCCACCCCGGCCGCGGCGGCAGACTGAGGGTCGAGGGTGTCGCTGGCATCCACCAGGACGCAGAATTCTCCGCGGCGAGTGGCGGCGGCCAGAGCGGCCAGAAGCAGGGTAGTGCGTCCTGAGGAGGCGGGGCCGCAGATTTCGGTCAGGCATCCGCGGGGAAGGCCGCCGGTCAGGGTATCGATGGCGGGGATGCCGCTGGAGACCATTTCGGGTGACGGACGGATTTCGAGCTGGGAAGCCGGGGTTATGCTCGACGGAGGGATTTTTTGATGGTTGATCGTTGATTGAAGAAGCTGCTCGCGACGGGCTGTCCCCACATTTGAATCGGGGACGTCCAAGACAAAAGGGCGGCCCGGGGCCGCCGAAGTGGAAACCACTGCGGAAGACATAAGATTCCTCGGAAGATTTCAGGGAACGCCGGGGCTGGCTTTCACAGGTAGCGCCGGGAGCGTTTTCGCTTTTTATTCGCCTTTGGAAATTCTGCTCCGGGGGGCGGAGTTTGTCAAGCTCGAAGGCGGAAAAGATTTTAACCGCCAAGGTCGCTAAGAAAAACCTTATATACAGCTGCTCTTAAACCGAGTGTTGCTTACCTTGCCCGCCTCCACCCGTCTAAGTCCAACGTCACCCGATCTCAACCCCGTGTTCAATTCTGTTTTTCCCATCCACGTTGTGATCGATCTGCTGCTCAATCCCAGCAAAAAGGAGCTTCCATGTACAAAGTTCATCTGCTTGCCTTGTTCTCTTGTGTTTTGTTGGTCGCTAGTTTTTGTTCCGCGCAAACCGTGCTACTGGCGAAACTGTGATGCTTGATCTGCCTCGCCAGAGCCAGCACGCCCTGGATCATGCAGCGCATTGGCATTACCGATATCACGATTAACTATCACCGGCCGCTGGCCAATGGCCGCCAGATCTGGGGCAAACTCGTGCCTTACGGGCAGGTGTGGCGCGCCGGAGCGAACGAAAATACGATGATCACGTTCAGCGATCCGGTCACGATTGAAGGCCAGCCGCTCGACAAAGGAACCTATGGCCTGCATATGATCCCGGGAGAGAACGAGTGGACCGTGATTTTCTCGAAGAGTTCGACTGCGTGGGGAAGCTTCACCTACAAGCAGGAAGAGGATGCTCTGCGCGTCAATGTGAAATCTGCGACCGCCGAAGCCCACGATGCCCTGGCCTACGATTTTGACGACGTAAAGCCGGACTCCACTGTCGTCACCATGCGGTGGGACAAAGTCGCGGTGCCCTTCAAAGTTGAAGTTAAGGTAAATGATCTGGTCACTGCCAGCATTCACCGGCAAATCCACGGGCTCAACCAGTATTACTGGGAAGGATGGGACGATGCCGCCAACTACTTCCTGGCCAACAAAATCAATCTCGACGAAGCGCTGAAGGATGAAGACCAGTCGATTCAGTCCGAAGAGCGCTACGACAACCTGCTCAACAAGTCGAAGATTCTGGACGCGATGGGCCGCAAAGAGGATGCGCAGGCTATTCCGCAAAAAGGCGCTGGACAAGGCGAGTGCTCTGCAACTCTATTTCTATGGCCGGCAACTGCAGGGCGAGAAGAAGCAGGACGAGGCCCTGGCGATCTTCCGTTCGACGGCCAAGAAGTTTCCTGATTACTGGACTTCGCACATGGGTCTGGCCCGGGTCTACAGTGCTCAGGGAGACTTTGACAATGCAGTGAAGGAAGTGAAGCTGTCGCTGGCGGGAGCGCCCGATTCCAACAAGCCCAACCTGGAGACTATGTGAAGCGGCTGCAGGCTAAGGAGGACATTAACCGGTAGCAGCCTTCCAGATTGGTTTGTGGTCGGGGGCGCTCGGCTTCGCCTTCGCTGGACGGCCGAGGCGGCCGTCGCCACATCGAGCAGGGAAAAGGAGCCAGCTTTCGCTGGCCCATTCTATTTTGCGACTGAGTTACCAGACTCGGCAGGCGTTGGCTCTCACCATGTGCTGGCCGGCTTTGCAGCTGAAGGCCTGCTGGAATTCCGGCATGTTCGAAACGCACGTTATCGATGCGGAAAACCGGCAGGGAATGCGGATCGGTGGTGACGATCATGCGCGCGATCTGCGGGCGTACGTTTGCACACCACGAGTTGGCGTACGACAGGAAGAAGCGCTGGCGATAGGTCCAGCCGTCGGGACCTTTATCGTCAAGCGATTTGCCCTGCTGCTTCAGTGTGGCCTCGAGAGCGTTCAAGAGCGAGATGGATGCCGCCATTGTCGGCGGTGTCTTCTCCCTGGGTGAGCAGGCCGTTTTGCTTGACGCCGGCGCCCGGCGTCGGGAACGTCCTGCGTGTACTCGTCGGAGATGCATTTGCCGCGCTCGTCGTACTGTTTGCCGTCTTCGGCGGTCCACCAGTCGCGCAGGTTGCCGTGAGCGTCGAACTTGCGTCCCTGATCGTCGAAGCCGTGGATGATTTCGTGGCCGATGACCATGCCGATGGCGCCGTAGTTCACGGCATCATCTTTCGTGGGATCGAAGAACGGCGGCTGCAGAATTCCCGCCGGGAAGTTGATGGTGTTTAGCTGCGGATCGTAATAGGCGTTGATGGTGGGCGGAGTCATCGTCCACTCGGAGCGATCGACGGGCTTGCCGATCTTTGCCACCCAGCGCTCGAACTCAAATGAGGTGGCCTGGCGAGACGTTGTTCAGATAACTGTCGCGCCCGATCTTCACGCTGGAATAATCGCGCCAGTGCGAGGGATAGCCGATCTTGTCTTCGATGCCCTTCAGCTTGACCATGGCTTGTTCCTTGGTGGCCGGCGACATCCAGGTAAGGCTCTGAATGTCGGCCGCTCAGAGCGGTTTCGATGGCGTGCACCATCTGGATGGTGCGGGCCTTGCTCTCGGGCGGGAAGGCGCGGTCGACATAGGCCTGGCCGAGCGCTTCGCCGAGATCGCGGTCCGCGGCGCGGACGCAGCGCCGCCACCGTGGCTGCTGTTCTTCGGCACCGGCCAGAGTGCGCGCAAAGAAGTCGAAATTCTCATCCACCAGGGCCTTGTTCATGTACGGCGCTGCGCGGTGAATCACCTGCCAGCGCATATAGGCTTGCCAGTGATCGAGCGGGTGCGTCGTGGATGAGTTTTTCTTCGGCGCGGAAGAAATCGGGCGAGGTGACGATGTAGTGGTCGCTGGCCGGGGCCTTCACCGCCTTCAGATATGCGTCCCAGTCGATCGAAGGCGTGAGTTCGCGCACCTGGGCCAGACTCATCTTGTTGTTGATGTTCTTGGGATCGCGGCGTTTGACGTTGTCCATTTGCGCCTGCGGCCATGGCGGTTTCGAGTTCGATCACGATGCCGGCGTCGGCTGCGGCTTGCGTTTCCGATTCGCCCGCCAGGACGAACATCTTCTGCACGTGCGCGCGATATTTCTTGAGAAGTTCGTTCGATTTGTCGTCGGTGTCCAGGTAGTAGTCGCGGTTGGGAAGGCTGAGCCCGCCCTGATCGATCTGCGCCACGACTTTGGAAGCATCGTCGTAGTCCTGCTGGCCGGTGAAGCCGAAGAATGGAGAATTGCTCTGATTGTCTCCGGATTGCCCATGCTCCGGGAAACAGGTGGTGGAGATGAGCGATCTCCAGCGTGATGTCTTTCTTGGACTTCAAAGCTGCGATGCGGTCCAGTTCCGGCTGCAGCGGCTTCAGCCCGGCGGCTTCGATGCCGCTTTCGTCCATGCAGGCGGCCCAGTAGTCGCCAATCTTCTGCTGAACGGCGCTGCGCTGGGGATCGTTCGCGCTGGCGGCCTCCAGGGTTTCGCGCAGCACATTCTCGTTCCACAACTCCAGACCGCTGCCCGTGCTCCAGTAGACCTGGTCGGCAGGAATCGGGTTGGCCGTGAGCCATTTGTTGCAAGAGTACTTGTAGAAGTCGTTGCAGGGATCGAGAGTCTTGTCGACCAGGTTGGGATCGAAGTGTTCGAGTTTGGTGTTCCTTGCGCTTCATCGGCGGGCGCTGCGGAGCCAACGGCAGAGTTCGAGCGTTGGCTTACGCTCTGGGCAGATGTGTTCGGAGTAAACAGCGCAGCGGATATGGCCAAGGCCACGAACGCCGGAGACAATCGGGAAATAGACATAGAGCCTCTTTTTAGGATTCTCACTGAATGTTGGATTGGGCAGAATAAGCCGGTAGAAGATACGCATATAGAGAGAAGCAAGTTCCGTCACGGAGGTCAAGAGACACACTCGCCCCGACCAAGCAACATACTACAGACGGACGGTGCGGTGGGAGGTTAGCGGGGAATGACGGCATCTGTGACATGATAGGCGTGCAGAAACAAGCGTCCGACCAACAATTTCATGACCGCCGCTACCAGGACTCGGAAACGGGCCGAAGCGGCGAAGCGGCCGGCAAAGAAAAGCCGTTGAGGCCAGTCAAGCCCGAGGGCCTCTGGAAGGAAGCGACGACAGGATTAGCTGAGCGTTCGACCTAGCCGGTGTTGTGCAGGCCGGCGGCGATTCCGTTGATGGTCGCGCCCAGCGGATACTCCAGCTCCGAGCTTTGCTGTCCCTGCTGTTTGCGCCGCAGGAGTTCCACCTGAATCAGGCTCATGGGATCGACGTACGGATTGCGCAGGCGGATGGAGCGGGCCAGCACGCGGTTGCGCGCCAACAGTTCGCGCTGGCCGGTGACGCGGAGAATCATGCGGCGGGAGCGCAGGAATTCTTCTTCCAGCATGGCGAAGACGCGCTTCCGCAGCGCGGCGTTCTTGACCAGACCCGGAATACAGTCGCGGGCGATGCCCAGATCGGCCTTGGCCATGCCCAGTTCCACGTTGCGAAGCAGGTCGGAGAACACGGGGAAGCCGCGCGCGATCTGCGCGCAGAAGTTGTTCGTGCCCGGGCCCGTTCTCGGCGAATTGCTCGAGCGCGTGGCCGACGCCGAACCAGGCGGGCACGGCGTGGCGGCTCTGCATCCAGCCGAAGACCCAGGGGATGGCGCGCAGGTCTTCCAGGCGTCGGCCCTTGGCTGCGGCGCGCCGGACGCGATCCGATGCGCGCGGCATCCAACTCATTGACCGGCGTCGCCTGCTCAAAATATTCCAGCACGTCGGGATTCTCCGCGATCTCGCGGCGATAGATGCGATAGGCTTCCTGCGACATCTCCTCGATCGCTTCTTCCCACTGCGCCGGATGCGGAGCCTTCTCTCCGCCCGGCCGCGTGAGTGCTTCCAGACTGGCCGCGATCATCAGTTCCAGATTCCATTCGGCGAGCACCGGGTCGGCATATTTCCAGTTGAGTACTTCGCCTTGCTCGGTGACGCGAATCTGGCCGGAAAAACAGCCCGGCGGCTGGGCGAGAATGGCGGCATGAGTCGGCCCGCCGCCGCGGCCGACCGTGCCGCCGCGGCCATGGAAGAGTCGCAGCTTCACTCCGCATTCCTGCGCGGCGCGATGCAACTCGCGATGCGCCTTATAGAGTTCCCACGTGCTGGTGAGCATGCCGCCGTCTTTGTTGGAGTCGGAGTAGCCGAGCATGACTTCCTGCCAGCGTCCCCAGGAATCGAGCAGCGGTTGATATCCGGGATCGCTCCAGAGGCGGCGCATGATGCCGCCGGCGGCGCGCAACGAATCAATGGATTCGAACAGCGGCACGGGCATCAGGCCGGGATCGTCGCCCGATCCTGCGACTTGAACTCCGCCCTGCTTTCGCGAGGCGAACTACAGTTGAGCACGTCATTTTCCGACTCGGCGCCGCTGATGATGTAGTTGCGGATCGACTGCGCGGGATATGTGCGCTTCAGCTTGGCGATCATGCGAAAGGTGTCGAGCAATTCGCGGCCTTCAGCGGACTGCGGGCATCGCGCTTGAGGTTCGGCCCAAGTTCCTTGATGCACCTGGGCGTGTACGCGGGCGTGCTGGCGGATGTCGAGCGCGTGCAGATGAAAGCCGAATGTGCGCACCTTGCGCAACAGCGAACCTACGTAAGTCTGTGGCCAGCCGTCTCTCCGCGGTTCGACTGCAGGCTGTTCTGCACCAGCAGGAGATCCTCTTCGAACTCGGCGGCGCTGCCATAGGCCGCGGGAGCGTCGACGGCCTCGCGGCTTTGCTGCAGCTTGTGAAACATGTAGGAAAGAAAGCGGCGATAGCTCTCTGTCGTGTTGTGGGCGCCCCACGCCAGATGCACGCCGGGAATGCGTTCGTTCGTAGTGCCTCAGGCGCGACAGCAGTTCGCGTGAAACGTCCGTTTGGCGGCGCGAAGAACTCAGCCGGTCGCTCAATGCTTCCACGTCGTAGAGGTACTCGCGCAGGATCACGCCGCGCGCCATTTCCAGAGCATCGCGGATGCACTCTGGTTTGACTAGCGGATTGCCGTCGCGATCCCCGCCAATCCACGAGCCGAAATGCACGACGTTGGGCAGAGTGACTCTCGTCGAGGTCGAGCCCGTAAACGTCGCGAAACGATTCGACCACTTCGGCATAGATCCGCGGCAGCGCTTCGAACAGCGAAAGCCGGAAATAGCGCAGGCCCATGCGGATTTCATCGTCCACCGTGGGCTTGGCCAGGCGCACTTCGTCAGTCTGCCAGAGAGAAGTGACTTCGGCGCGGATGTTGTTTTCGCAGTCCTCCGCCTTTTCCGCGGTGAGGGGAAGCCGGTCGAGCCGTTCGACAGTTGCTGCGCAATGCGGCGCCGTTTCAGCAGAACAGTTTGTCGGGCGACTTCGGTGGGGTGCGCGGTGAATACCGGAGTCACGGCGATCTCGCCAACAGCGGCCAGCGCCGCATCTGCTGAGACGCCCAGCTTCTTTCAAGCGAGCAGAGTTCCGCGAAACGAACCTGGGAGCGGAGCGTGCTCGCGGTCCAGCTTCGCCCGCGCGGCGCCGGCGCTTGCGATGGTTGGTCTCCGCCAGGTTGGTCAGTTCGAAGTATGTCGCGAACGCCTTCGTGACTTGGTAGGCGCGGGTCAGGTCCATGGTGGAGACGATCTCCTGTGCTTTGAGCATGAGTTCGGCAGAAGAAGCCTGCTCCGGACTGCGCCGGGCGTTTTCCCGATGTTCGATCAGCAACCGCCGCAACTCCTCGACCGATTCGAACAACGCCGGCCCGGATTGCTCGACCATCACTTGACCGAGTACGGCGCCGAGCGAGCGAACATCGCGCCGCAGCGGATGGTCTTTCGCAGGTTCGTCGGAATGCGCGGTAAGTTCGGCCAGGCGCGCCTGCTGGTCGTCGGCTTTCCACAGCGGTTTGGATTTGTTTGGGCCATGAAAAGTGGATGTACGACAGAATAAACGACCGGCAGGAAGCGCGGGATGAAAACAGTAAAATGGGAAGGAATTCCTCGCCAGTCGGAAATCCGTTTCCAGCTTGCGACACGGAACCCGGGAGCAATAAGCGCTAACGTGATTTCAGGGTGTTGTGCAGTTCGTCCTTCTCAAAAAGCGGCGTCATCTTGAGCGGAGCCGCTTTTCAGGCGAAGCGAAAGATCTCCCTCTTACCCGGCCCCCGCGCGCAAGCCAACCTGCACCTGGATTTCAGTCAGCAATTATGTTTCGAGGGCGGGCGACTCTAATTCGGCATCTCTATTTCGGCACTTCGAAGCGGTAGCCGATCCCGCGTAGCGTCTTCAAGTACTGCGGATGCTGGGATCCGGTTCAATCTTCTCGCGCAGCCGTCGAATGTAGACGTCGATCGATCGTGGCGTCACGAACGGTGTTTCCTTCCACACCGCATCGAGCAGCTGATCGCGCGTCAGGACGCGGCCGCGATGCGTGGCGAGATATTCCAGCAAGCGGAATTCTCGTACCGTGGTGAGCACGTTGCGTCCCTGCATCTGCACGGTCATGGAAGAGACATCAATTTCCAGGTCGCCCAGTCGCATCACCTCGGTGGTCGCCGGAGCCTGGCCCAATCCGCGCAGCACGCTGCGGATGCGGGCCACCAGTTCGCGCGGGCTAAAGGGCTTGGTGATGTAGTCGTCCCCGCCGAGTTCGAGTCCCTTGACGCGATCCGCCTCGGCAGTCTTTGCCGTCAGAAAGATGATGGGAGTGGCGGACAGAACCGGTGTCTGTCGGATGTGTCGGCAGAGATCGAATCCGTCGGCCCCGGGCAACATCACGTCGAGAAGAAACAACGAGGGCATTTCCCGCACCGCTTCCGATCAGCACAGAAGCGGCGCTGCTGAAGCTCTGCACCCCGAACCCCGCTGCTCGCAGATTGTGGGAGATCAGGCGTGCGATATCCGCTTCGTCCTCGACCACAAAGATGAGCGGCTGGAAGGCGGGCCGCTCGATTGCGCCCGGCGCGTTCGTAGGATTCGGCTGGCAAATGCATGGTTCGCTCAGGGCTATCCCACGAAGTCACGAGACTTCCGAGAAAGGGACTATCAGAAACTGTATTGCGGGAATGTTGCGCGAATGTTTCTCGATTGTTAACGAACGATGAATTTGTGAAGGTTCCCAGTTCCGCATTCTGAGGGTGGTGACTGCCCTCAGTTCGCCGCCTTCTTCTTCGGCGCGTGCCGCAGGCTGCGTCCTTCGATCAGGTTGTAGAGATCCTCGGCGAGATTGGTGGTGTGGTCTCCGGCGCGCTCCAGGGCCTGAGCCATCAGGAGGATCTCGAAACCCGACGTGTCGCCCAGGGCGACGGTCTCGGCCAGATGCTTCTGGAACAGAGCATGGCAAACACTGTCGATCTCCTTATCCATCTGCAGCACCTTGCGCGCACATTCCAGATCGAGTGTGGAAAATCCCTGATGAATCAAGTCGAGCATGTCGCGCAGCACAGAAGACATTTCCACAAGTTGGCGCGCGTCGGAGATCGGGACCTTGTTCGGTCCTGGACTGCACCCGCATCGCCACGCTCATCACCAGGTCGCCGATGCGCTCGAGGTCCGTCGTACTCTTCAGGCTGGAAAGCAACTGTCGGGCGCGCGCTTCATTCACCCGAGTGATGGCTGCGGGCATGCGCTCGTCGATTTGCCGCTCGATGAGGTCGAGTTCTTTTTCGCAATCCTTAATGGCCAGAAACGCCATCCGGGAAGAATTCATAAGCAGGTCGCGGACATTGAATGCGGCATCGCGGGCGATCAGGCACGCCTTGAGCGCAAGCCGCGTCAGATCATCCGGACCCAGCCTTGGTTCCCGCGTCGAGCCAACGGCCCTGGGCGGGGAACTCACTTCATCTTTTCCTTCGCTGTCGCGAGACGGTGGCGCTTTGCGTGGCATTTTTAGATCAGAAGATTATCGTAACAACGCCCGGGATCGAGAAGGGAGCTCATCCAGCAGTCTAATCCTGAAATGTGAAAGGATCGTTACAACCTTGCCGCTCGAGCCATGCCTGCCGCATCGTTGCGCGGTTTCACGCTGGCGATTACATTGGATTGAGCCGCAGGAAGTGCGGCTGAGGACGGCTTTGTGAATCTTGCTGATTATCTGCGCCGCGAATTTTCGTATGACGAATGGGCGAACCGCGAGGTTCTGCACGCGATCCGAGCCGCGGGCGCCGATGAACGGTCATTGCAGCTCATGTCGCACATCCTCGCCGCGGAGCAGGTCTGGCTGGACCGGTTGAAGCGGCAACCGCAGAGCGTTCCAGTGTGGCCGAAGCCCGATCTTGGGCAGTGCGAGGCGCAGGCGGCGGAGCTCGGCGGAAAGTGGCTCGAGTTTCTTGATCTGATCACTGCCGGCGACGTATCGCAGACCATCTCCTACCAGAACAGCAAGGGTGAGGCGTGGACGAGCACCATCGTCGACGTCCTGACTCATGTCGTGATGCACTCGGCCTATCATCGCGGCCAGATTGCCAGCCACATGCGCGCCAGCGGACAGGCTCCCGCCTATACTGATTTCATTCACGGCGTGCGACAGGGATTCGTGAAGTAGCGCTGTTGCAGCAGCCGGCAAGGCGCCGGCCAAAGCCCTCGCCCTTTGCCGCGGCCCACGCGAAGACGTAATATCTCACCAATGAAAAAACTGCCTGTCTTCCTCTTCCTGGTGCTGTGCGCCGCCTTCCTGCTGGCGGTCGATCAAGCGAAGATTCCACCCATGCCGGTCGCCGTTTCCGGCAACGCGGTGGCAACGCTCAAAGGTGGACTCGAAGTGTATTCGCTCATGGGCGTCGGGCCGAAAAAGACCTGGGACGACATCACCAATCAGATTTACGTCCTGCACCTTTCAGTCCGCGAAATGGAGCGTGGGCCATCCGGTCCCCGGAGTCGGCGGCCGCCTGGGCGCCTCCGCCGTGGGCGCCAAGGGGAAGATTTATCTTTTTGGCGGATACCTGGTGGACGCGCAGGGAAACGAACTGACGGTGGGCGACGTCAACACCTACCTCGCCGACGAGCGCCGCTGGTATCGTGCCGAAGATATCCCCGTGCCGGTCGATAGCGCGGTCATTGGCGTGACGCACGAACGCTACATTTATCTGATCGGCGGACGATCGAAGAACGGGCCCGTCAATAACGTGCAGGTGTACGACGTCGAGAAAAATACCTGGAGCCAGGCGACGCCGTTTCCCGGAACGCCGGTGTTCGGCCATGCCGGCGGCTTGGCCGACGACACCATCGTCTTCGTGGATGGCGCCAAAAAGAATTCTGCCGAGGGCAAAGCTTACGTTCCGTCGGACGAGTGCTGGATCGGCCACGTCGATCGCAAAGATCCGAACAAAATCGAGTGGAGCAAACTGCCCGCGCATCCCGGGACGGCGCGCTTCGGCATCGCCGGCAGGACCGGGGGAGGGCCACAAAATCCTCTTCTCCGGCGGCACCGCCAGCCTGCACAACTTCAAGGGACTCGATGCCGACGGCAAACCCGCCGAACTCTCCCCCCTGAGCTTCGCCCTGAATCTGCATGGCAACAAGTGGGAGACCGTCAGCGAAGACACGTTCGACGTCCGCACCGACGCGCGCGCCATTGTGCCGACACCCATTGGCGCGATGGTGGTTGGCGGCATGGTAAGCAATCATGCCGTGACGGCGCGAGCCATGCTGCTGGCGAAGAAATAAGGGAATCCGTGGGGGTGTCGTTCTGTGCGAGCGTGGCCGAAGGAGAGCCGCGAGCTTGCCCTTTATGCAAAAGCCCGTACTGGAATATGCCGCGCGTATACAGGCTCAGGGATAGGTAAATCGAGCACTAGCGGATGTACAAACGTAACGGCGCGAATCCAGAATGCCTCTTAGTACCCGCGCCGGGAAATGTTAGAATTGCACTGACGTTGTTGGTAGTCTCACATGGGGCCGTTTCCGCCGTTCTGATCAGAAGCCAGCGGACTCGGCCCTTGTTGTTGCTTGGTTATCGCCCCTTTACCGGCATGAAACGCGGCTCTGGTGGGACTAAAGCACTAACTTCATCGTCGGGCCGCCTTTCGTTTTGGAATCGTCTGCGCAAAAATTGTTCATGGAAAACCTTCGTTCTATGGGACCAAGGCAAGCACGCTTCTAGCGATTTCTTGCGCGCGGGTCATGCCTTGATTCGTCATTCTGTATCGCTTTCCGCGATGTGCTCCTGTGATGATGATATTTCCCTCGTCAGCGCTTTTTCGAGCACGCGATCAATGCGGTCAGCCGACTGTCCAGAGACCCGCAGTCCATCTATGATTTCGCTTCCCGTAGCCCCATCGTTATTGCGGAAAGTTTTCTGACCGAGAAGCAGCAACATCACAGCATCTTCAACAGAGCTCGGGCGGGCGGTCAAAGAAACAATCCGGCCTTCGGTTTTCATGATTTTGTCTAAGGCCAGAGAGCCACTCGGCGCTTGCCGTTCGGGCTCGCTCGACTGGTCTAGGCCGATGGCGGCCTTTGAAGCAGGTATCGATGAGATGAGTTCCTTGAACGCCGCAAGCTGCGCTTGCACGATTTCGGCAGAGCCTTCCGCCTCGAACTCATTATCTCCAATTTTCATTCTAATCTTGTTTTGCTCCATAACGCCCCTTTCAGTGAGGAGGTACCTCCATGTTAGCATATAATACGGCGCTGTCAAGGGGGTAGACGCTAATCCGTGTGGTCAAGGACGAGCAGAAGGAGCAACCGATAGATACATGGGCCAAAATCAAATTCGATATTCAAATCGTTTCTATCGCGAAGGCAGAGGGCGTCTCAGTGATCTACTCGGAAGACCCGCACATTGAAGCCCTTGCTAAGAGAGTCGGCGTCGATGTTCGGAGAATATGTGACCTTGCCTTGCCTGAGGATCGGGCCGAAGAGGACAATCTGTTTAGCAAACTGCCTAACGAGGAAGTGAAATGAAGCCCCTCCCCCACCGAACGTTCCGGGCACGAGGGAGTTTGTGTCTCGACGCTCGGATGGTCGGACGAGGAAAGTAGGGGTGCCTGTGGACTGGCTTGCCGCCCACCAACCTGCTGTTGCAATCGTGCTCGCGGTCGGCGCTTTTCTTTCGCAAGTAATCCAGTTCATCGTTACTCATACCAACGACGCGAAGAACCGCCAATTTGAGGCGTACCACCGGTTGATTAAGGAGTTGGTCAAGCCCGAAGACGGTCAGACGCATGTGGATCGGCAATGCGCAGTAGTATTTGAACTGGTGCGATTCAAGAGATATCGGCCTCTGTCGGCCAGGATTCTCAGGGGCCTGCAGGAGGACTGGAAGACCGACCCCAATTTTCGCCGCCGGCTGGCTAGGGAGATTGAACTGGCCTTGCAGCAGATGGAATGAGCCTCCATTTTGCCCGGTATAAGTTGCCACCCTTCCTCTTGGCAGCGGCCTCCCCTTTGCGCTACAATCCCTCCTAGTTTCCTGCTGAGGAACCTATGCGCGTCCCGCGTTAATTCGCCTCCCTGTTCTTGCCCGCTGCATGCGGGCTCCCTTCATTTACTGTTGGTTCTAAATGCGCCGCCTCCGCTTCCGCGGACGCCGTTGCAGAAAGCTAGAGATTTCAATGGAAGCCATTTCGACTGCTGCCGAGTCGCAGCGTTCGCTGTGGTCCTCGCTGGTGGAGGCCGTTCGCGGCTCGCACCAGGACTTCACCTCCGGCAGCCTGAACCGCGCGATTCTGCTGCTGGCCGTCCCCATGGTTTTGGAGATGGTGCTGGAGTCGCTGTTCGCCGTCGTGGACGTATTTTGGGTGGGGCGCCTCGGCGCCAACGCCGTGGCTACCGTGGGACTCACCGAATCCATGCTGAGCCTGGTATTCGCCGTGGGCATGGGGCTCAGCCTCTCCACCACCGCCATGGTCGCGCGCCGCATCGGAGAAAAAGATCCCGAGGGAGCGGCCGTCGCCGGAGTCCAGGCGATCACCCTGGGACTGCTCGTTTCGCTGGCCATTGGACTGCCTTGCCTGCTGCTCGCTCCTCGCCTTTTGCGTCTGATGGGAGCGAGTCCGGAGATCGTTGCCGTGGGCAGCGGCTATACCAGGATCTGCCTGGGCGGCAGTTGCGCGGTGCTGCTGCTGTTTCTGAATAACGCGATCTTCCGCGGCGCCGGTGACGCTGCCATCGCCATGCGCCTGCTCTGGATTTCGAACATCATTAATCTTGTGCTCGATCCCTGCCTCATCTTTGGCTGGGGACCGTTCCCCAGGCTGGGCGTGACCGGGGCGGCGCTGGCGACCTTCACCGGTCGCAGCATTGCCGTGATCTACCAGTTCTACCGCCTGCTGAAAGGTACGGAGCGCATCCGCATCCTCGCGCGGCAGATTCGCGTGCACTGGGATGTGATGGGGCGGCTGGTCCGCGTCTCGCTGACCGGCATTCTCCAATTCGCCATCGCTCATACCAGTTGGATCGGCCTGGTGCGAATCGTCAGCATCTTCGGCGCGGCCGCTCTCGCCGGATACACCATCGGCATTCGCATCGTCATCTTTGTGATCCTGCCTTCGTGGGGCATGAGCAATGCCGCCGCAACTCTGGTGGGGCAGAACCTGGGCGCCGGAAAGCCCGAACGCGCCGAAGCCGCGGTATGGCGCACGGGGCTCTACAACATGCTTTTTCTGGGAACGGTTGGCGTCCTGTTCGTGCTGTTCGCCGAGCCCGTGGTTCGCCTGTTTACCCACGATCCACAAGTTGTGCCGCTCGGGGCAGCCTGCCTGCGCATCGTCAGCTACGGCAACATTGGATATGCCTACTTCATGATCATGATGCAGGCCTTCAACGGCGCCGGAGACACGGTGACTCCGACGATTGTGAATTTCTTCGGCTTCTGGCTGTTCGAGATTCCGCTGGCGTACTGGCTGGCGATTCCGCTGAGGATGCATTCCAACGGAGTCTTTTTCTCCATCGCCATTGCAGAAACGTCCATGGCCATCGCCAGCGCGATCCTGTTCAAGCAGGGACGGTGGAAGAAGAAGAAAATCTGAGGTCGCGAGACCGGCGTCAATTTTTTATCGCGCTCGGGCCAGGACCAGCGTAACGTCATCGGGCTGCTCGTTGTCGCCGATCCAGTCGTCGACGGCCTGGGTCACGATCTGGCTGATCTGGGGCAGGGGCAGGCTTCGGTTTTCACGAACCAGGTCGATCAGCCGCTGCTCGCCGAATTCGCCAAAATCGTTTTCCGGTTCGGTGACGCCGTCGCTGTATGCCAGGAAGATCTCTCCCGGATGCATCTCGACCGCAGCCTCTTCGTAGGTCATGTTGTCGAACAGGCCCACGACGGTTCCCCCAACTTCGAGCTTGCGGATGGCGCCATCTTCCCCGATGAGAATCGGAGGCAGATGTCCTCCGTTGCTGTAGGTCAGGCGATGGTATCGCCCGTCGTAAATGGCAAGAAACAGCGTGGCATATTTCTCCGGCGGAGTACTCTCGTAGAGTTGGTGGTTCAGAAGGCTGAGCAGGGCTCCGGGAGAAACCTCAGCGCCCTCGGGCCAGGAAGCCATGATCCTGCCCGATCCGGCGACCGCGCCCACGGCAACCGGTTCCCGCATCTGCGGCAGATTCTCCACGCTGTAGGCGCGGACTGCCGAGTGAATGGTCGCCATCAATAACGCCGCCGAAATTCCTTTGCCGCTGATGTCGCCCACCGCCAGAATCATCTTGTGCGAACTGGCGGTGAGAAAGTCGTAGTAGTCTCCGCTGACGGTGCGCGCCGGTCGACAGAATCCATGCACCTCGAGCGACTCAAGCTCCGAAACCTGGCGCGGGAACAGCTGCGCCTGCACTTCCTGGGCGATGGCCAGCTCATTCTCGAGGCGCTGCTTTTCCTTCTGCTCTTCAATCAGCTTTTCGATGGATGCGGTCATCGAATTGAACGAGAGCGCCAGATGCGCTAGCTGATCGGCTGATTTCACCGGGATGCGATGGCTGAAGTCGCCGCGATCCACATGTGTGGTGGCTTCGTGCAACTGGGCCACTGCGGCCGTTACCGTACGCGTCATGCGCCAGCCGATGAACAGCGCGATCAATTCGATGAGGGCGAAGAAAATCCCCACGCCCACCACAATGTAGGCGACCACCTGAACATACTGCCCAAGAACGGCAAAGAGATGGCCATACAAAACCGAAGGGCGCGTACGTACATGCATCACAGCCCCGACCTGCTCGCGTTCGCCGTTCTTCCAGTCCACCACGGGAAGCCCCGTAAAAATAAACGGGATTTCGAGATCGAATCCGGCTATGGGCCCAGGCAGAGCTCCCACGGTAAAGGTGGGCTGTTGGGGACGCCCGTCAAACTCGAATTTAGTAGTCTGCTTGTCGGACGCAACCGCGGGGGTTGCAGAAACGGGATGACCAGAAGAGCCTCCACGATTCGCGGATGGCTCGTCCAGCGTGACGCCCGAAGGGAAAAGCGTGATTTCCCCTACGTCAGCCGCAATGTTTTTCACCAATTCCTTGTCAAAAGGCTCGCTGGTCACCACCGTCAACGTAGTTGTACCGATCGGCATTGACGTCACAACCCGCAAATGCAGTTCGTCGTGATCGCGGACAATCTCGCGAAACTTGTCCTTCACGAAATTGGGCCGCACCAGCGCAGTGCCTTTTAATTCGTTGCAAACCGGCAATGGCTTTTCCCCGTACCAGGCGCACACACGTCGCCGCCCCCAGGCGGGATCTCGCTTCCTTAATCCGGCCAGCGATTCGGCGGCGGGACTATCGCCGCGCTCCAGCCGTGCTGCCAATTCGTTGCTGACCGCCGCGTTCGCCGCCTCGAGGCTCCTCAACTGAGAGTGGATCTCCGACGTCACCACGAAGACTGCAAATTGTCCGGCCAGCCCGTACAGAGTGATGATCGCCATCGCAACCAGCAGCACAGCCGGGATCACCCCGATGAACACGTACGTAACGATCAGGCGGTTGCGTAAGCGCCACAAAATTCTGCGCCTCAGCCACCGGAAGGCCAGGATGGAAAAGAGCACAGCGGCGAGAAAAATCAGGTATTCCACCCACCCGCCCAAATGCGCGCCCCAGGATGGCGCAAACAGACCCAACAACTTCTGCAAGGCATACAGCACTCCTGCCATGCCCGCCAAATAGCAGGCCAGCCGTGCCAGACGGCCTTGTGGCCACAGTTCCGCCTGTATCAGCCGCAGTCGCAATTCTGGATAGGACCATTGCATGCTGTTCGTTGGACGCTCTTCAGAAGATTAGGATTATAAGGGCTGGATGCGAAACAGTCGCGCAGCGTTTGTTCGCTCCACCCTTCATCTCAAGCCGCCCTAAATCTCAGGATAGAGCTCGAAAAATGCTTCCAGACTTGTCCGCAACTGTTTTTCGATGTCTTCCTTGCTGCCCTCGAGCACGTGCATGGTCACGTGGGTCTGGCGGCCATTCGTGAGTGTCACTGGAGCCTGCCCCACTTCGGCCACGTCCTCGGAAGGCAACAACCTCATGCCATAAACCAATGTTAGATTCGCCATAGAACAATTCTAAGTCTTTCCGCGCAATGCCGAAACCCATGGGGTGTAGGGAGTCCAAGATTTTTCGATGCTTCTCATTTAGAATTCCGCTGTGCCCAGAATCCCGGTTTCCATCCTCTGGATTGGTCTTCTCGCGCCGGCCTTCGCGCGGCCGGTTGCGGCGCAGCAGCAGCCCGATAACCCGCCGCAAACCCAGCCGCAGGTGAAGGTAAACATGCTGAACGTGTGTTCGCCTTCCGCCGACGAGCAGAAAGAAATCGCCTCGGCGCTCGCCCGCGTTCCCAAGCAGCCATTGTTCAGCGCTGATTTCGAGGTCACTCGCGGGCGTTCCACCCTCACCGACCTGCCCAGCTTCCTTCCGGCGGGGCAAAACGGCCACGTTGCCGGAGAGCCGTCGGTCGCAAATTATGTCCGCATTCGCCGCGAGTTCTCGGTGCAGGCGCTTTTTTCCAGTGTGCAATACTCCTTCAGCAACGATGGACAGAACATGGTCGAGACCCTCGTGCTGCACGTCCGCGATCCCAAAGACCTGATCATGGTCTCGCTCGAGGACAGCGCCTCGTCGGTCACCAGCTCTGCATTAATGCTCGCCGCCAACACCCCAGCCAGCCGCGTTCGGCTCGAGCGCTTCGGTAAATCCTCGGTCGCGCTGGCTCGCTGCCTGGGTCAAGAAGGCGGTCCCGTTCCTGATCAGAGCGCGTACGAGCCGCTATTCCGCGCCGCGTCGGATGTGCTGGCGAACTATCGCGGCCTTTTAGACGTGAAGAAAACCGTGCCCGAGGAGATCTCGAAAATCAGCGGCGAATCGAAGCCGAAGACCCCGGCATCCCCGCCAAAATCCAAGATGGTGAAACCGGCCGAACCGAAGAAATGATTCGCATCCCATTCCCAGCCCGCTGAATCAAGGCGCGTATTGAAATCAGCCCCATGCATCAAAATCCGAGCTTGGCCATCTAATCTCCAGCGAAGAAATCATCTATGAGCGAGTCTCGCAGCGTAGTCATCATCGGGTCCGGATGCTCCGGACACACCGCAGCACTCTACACGGCGCGCGCCAACTTGAAACCGCTGGTCGTGGAAGGCCACGAACCCGGCGGCCAACTCTCAATGACCACGCTGGTCGAGAACTTTCCCGGTTTTCCGGAGGGAATTCTCGGCCCACAGCTCGTCGAGAACATGCGCAAGCAGGCCGAGCGCTTTGGCGCGGAATACCGGATGGCGCATCTCACCAGCGCCGATCTCAGCCAACGCCCGTTCTTATTGCATCTTGGAAAACATCTGGTTCACGCACAGACCCTGATCATCGCCAGCGGCGCATCGGCGCGCTGGCTGGGCTTGCCGCACGAGCAACAGTTGATCGGCCACGGCGTGTCGTCGTGCGCAACGTGCGACGGGTTCTTTTTCTCAGGGAAAGAGATTGTCGTGGTCGGCGGCGGAGATTCCGCCATGGAAGAGGCTCTCTTCCTCACCCGTTTCGCCAGCAATGTGACCATCATTCATCGCCGTGACGTCTTCCGCGCGTCGAAGATCATGCTGGAGCGCGCCCAGCACAACGAAAAGATTCAATTCCTGCTCGATACCGTGGTGGAGGATGTCTACGACGTACACCACAAGGAGGTCACGGGCCTCAAACTCCGCAACGTGAAGACGGGCAGGGTGTGGGACTTCCCCACCGGCGCGCTGTTTCTCGGTATCGGCCACGATCCCAACGCGAAAATGTTTGAAGGCCAGCTTGACACCGACGCCGATGGCTACCTCAAAACTCACAACTACGTGCTGACGAAAGTGCGCGGCGTATTCGCCTGCGGAGATGTGCAGGATCGCCGCTACCGCCAGGCCATCACCGCGGCAGGCACCGGCTGCATGGCCGCCATTGAAGTCGAGAAATTCCTCGAAGAGCACGGCAAATAAAACGCGGTCACAAGTGCCAATCAAAAAGCATTATCTAGGAGAAAATGTCAAATCTTCAGCCATTACCTTTGTGATGTTCAGCAAAAACTGAAGACCCCTTAGACTGGTTCAAATGAAAACCCTGTTGCAGCAGGGCGCAGTTGGGACGCTGCTTCTTGCTGCCGTGCTGTCTTTTGTCCCTCTTCACTCCCGGGCCCAGGACTCTGCCACGAAGCGCAGACTGGTGAGTCAGTCGGCTCCACTCTATCCGACGTTGGCTCGCAGCATGGCACTGCAAGGCGTCGTCAAGGTTGAGGCGGTGGTCGCGCCTGATGGCAGCGTGAAAGCCGTCAACGTCAAAGGCGGACATCCGGTGCTTGCGCAAGCTGCGGTGAATACCGTTCGTCAGTGGCGGTGGGAACCTGCTTCCCGCGAGTCCCATGAAGTCGTCGAAGTGAAGTTCGCTCCGGAATAGCCTTCGCAAACTCGAGCTTCCCGCCGTCCGAATCGTTGACATTTTTTGTCACTCCTCAATCGCTTTCATCCTTTGCCCAAGGCGGCCCGCCCTGCAAGAGTCACTCCCCTTTGCGTTCTTTCAGAGATAGCCTGAGCTTGGTTCTAAGGGGCTCTCGGAGGGTACGTTCATGCGCGCTCGCTTCGTCTGCTTTCTGCTTCTTTGCGCCAGTCTTTATGCGCAGCAGGCTTCACAACCGTCGCTGACCATCTACAACCAGGACTTCGCCGTGGTTCGGCAGGATATCCGGCTTGATCTGAAGGCCGGCGAAAATCAGCTCAACGTCAACGACATCACCATGCACCTGGAGCCCGATTCCGTCATACTCCGCGATCCCACCGGCAAACATCCCGTAACCGTGCTCGAGCAGAACTATCGCGCCGATCCGGTGTCGCGGAATTCGCTGCTTTATCTCTATGAAGGGCGCACCATCGACTTCGAACTAGGCGATCGCACCACGGTGAAGGGCAAGGTAGTGCGCAGCGGATACGTGCCCCAGGACTATTTCACTCTGACGGGTTATAACCAGCAATACCCGCAGGAGGAACCAATCGTCGAAGTCGGGGGCCAGTTGCGCTTTGGCCTTCCCGGCACGCCAATCTTTCCCGACCTCACGGCTGAGACCATCCTCAAGCCGCGCCTGGAATGGCTGATCGCGACCGATAAGCCGGGCCAGTTCTCCGCAGAGTTGTCGTATGTCAGCGGTGGTATGAGTTGGAAAGCCGACTACAACATCGTTGCGCCCGAGAAGGGAGACCTGGTTGACATCGTGGGCTGGGTCACCATGGACAACCGCAGCGGCAAGACTTTCGAGAATGCTCGCATCAAGCTCATGGCCGGCGACGTCAACAAGATCATTCAGCCCGGGATGGCCGGCCGAGACTTCGCGCAGTTAGTTACGACGAACGCGGGCGCGATGGCGGGTCCGCCCGTCACCGAAAAAGCCTTCGACGAATATCACCTCTACACCCTCGAGCGCAGCACCACGCTGCGCGATCATGAGACCAAGCAGGTGGAATTCATCCACGCCTCCGGCGTGGCGGCCAAGCAACTGTACATTTACGACGGCGCCAAGATCGACTACAACCGCTACAACGGCTGGAACTGGGAAAACATCCGCAACGATCACAATTACGGCACCGAATCCAATACCAAGATCTGGGTGATGCGCGAGTTCGTCAACTCGCAGGCCAATCATCTCGGCATTCCCTTGCCCAAAGGCCGCGTGCGTTTCTATCGCCGCAACGACGATGGGCAGGTTGAATTCACCGGCGAAAATACGATTGATCACACTTCGCGCGACGAAACCATCCGCGTTTACACCGGCAACTCTTTCGACCTGGCGGGCGAACGCCGTCGCGTCAACTACGCCGTCGAGAGGAACGCGGCGACCGAAACCTTCGAGATCAAAGTGCGCAACCATAAGAAGGAACCTATGGAAGTCCGCGTGGTTGAGCACCTGTATCGCGGCAAGAACTGGGAGGTTACGGCGAAGTCCGATGACTACAAGAAGAAAGACAGCCAGACTATCGAGTTCCCCGTAACAGTCGCACCCGACGGAGAAAAGGTGATTACCTACACGGCCCACTACACGTGGTGATCGATGAGCCGGTGATTGGCGAGCGTGCAGGAACTCCACTGGCAAGGGCGTGGACGTGAGGTCGTTCACGCCCTTTTTCTCCCACTTGTGATACAAAATCCTGTGATCTTCATGCAGGTTCGCTTCATGAACGTTCCGCGCACTCCTTTCCTTACTATCCCATTCCTGGCAGGTACTCCATGCTGAGGGCGTTCTTCGTCCGCCTTTCTGAAAACCGTTCTCTGCGCAGTTTTGCCGAGCGATCCGCGATCGGACGCCGCGTTTCCGGACGCTTCGTGGCCGGCACCGAAATCGCCGACGCGGTGCGCGCTACCGAGATCGTCAATCGCTCCGGCATGAGCGTCAGCATTGATAACCTGGGCGAAAACGTCACCAATCCCGACGAAGCCCGTCACAGTTCGCAACTCTACAACCAGATTCTCGACGCGATCGCGGCCAACCAACTCAACGCCAACATCAGCCTGAAGCTCACCCATATGGGCCTCGACGTAGATGAAAAGCTGGCTCGCGACATTGTCGCCGGTCTCGTCGCCAAGGCTGCGTCCATGACTCCGCCGGGCTTTGTCCGCGTCGACATGGAAGGTTCTCCTTACACCCAGCGCACGCTCGATTTCGTGCACGAGCTGCACCGCATGCCGGGCAATGGCAAGAGCGTCGGGACGGTGATCCAGGCTTATCTGAAGCGATCCGAGCGGGATGTGCAGAATTTGCTTTCCGAGGGAATCCGCATTCGTCTCTGCAAAGGGGCGTACAAAGAACCGGCCAGCATCGCATTCGAAAGCAAAGCCGACGTGGACGCAAACTACGTCAAACTCATGAAGACGCTGATGAAGAGCGGCATCTATCATGGCATGGCCACGCACGACGAGAACATCATTCGCGAGGGGCAGGCGTTCGCGAACAAGGAAAAGATTGCGCGCGATTCCTTCGAATTCCAGATGCTCTACGGCATTCGCCGCGACTTGCAGCAGAGCCTGGTGCGCGACGGCTGGCGGGTTCGGGTTTACATTCCTTTCGGTACGGAATGGTATCCGTATTTCATGCGGCGGCTGGGCGAGCGCCCCGCCAACGTCTTCTTCATCGCCCGCAATTTGCTGCGCTCATAGCCGAAAAATGCCAGCCCATAGCACCTCCGGGCTAATGGTTTCCCCCTGTTTTTTTGCTAGCATCAAAAGGTGCATAACACCGCCTCGGCCCAACTGATTGAGACGCTTTCCATCTTCGTTGGTCCGGAAGTGGAGGACGAAAAGATTGACCTGGTCCGCGCCGCGCTGGTGATCGCGAGTACGGAATATCCCACTCTCGACATCGAAACCTACGCCGCTCGCATGGAGGAACTGGCACGCCGCGTGGCCGCCCATGCCTCCGATCTGAATCCGCAGCGCACGCTGGCGGCGCTCAACCACGTTCTGTTCGAAGAGGCGCAACTTCGCGGCAACCGCGAGGACTATTACGATCCTCGCAACTCCTTTCTGAACGACGTGCTCGACCGCGGCCTTGGCATTCCAATCACACTTTCGATCGTTTATATGGAAGTCGCGCGCCGTGTCGGGCTTCCTCTTTCCGGCGTCGGCATGCCGGGACATTTTCTGCTCAAGCACTACGGCGAAGACGGCCAGGAGATGCTGATTGATTGCTTCAACCGCGGAGACATTCTCAGCCGTCAGGACTGCCAGAGCCGGCTCGACGAAATCTATTCCGGCGAAATGACGTTGCGCCCGGAATTCCTGCATCCCATCAGCCGCCGCCAGATTCTTACGCGGATGCTCAACAACATCAAGACCGTCTATCTTTCCACTCGCAACTTCCGTAAGGCGCTGCCCATCGCCGATCTCGTCCTGGTCATCTACCCGCGATCGCCCGAGGACCTGAAGCAGCGTGCCCTTCTTCGTTACAGCATGGGATTGCACGGACTCGCCGCCGAGGATCTCGACGACTATCTGAAGGTGTCGCCGAACGCTTCAGACACCGACGAGATTCGGCAGATGGCATTGTCGATTCGGCGGATGCTGGCGCTGATGAACTAGGACCGGCCGTCCAACCTCTCAGGGCCTCGACGTAGTCGATCCCCTTTCCCTCGCAGGCTGAAGCCGCGTTTCAGGGTCTGAGGTCCGAAGCCCGAAGCCCGAGGTCCGAAGCCGGACACCGTTCCTAAGGCCCGTCCGGCCCCTCGGCCGGCGCCAGCGGCAGCCGGGTAGCCCCCCGCATCATCTCGCGCTCCTGATCCGAGAACATACCCTTGAAGCGCGGAGAGTTGATCACCTGCTCGCGCTGGTCGGGCGGCATGGCCCGCAAGTCGCGGACCGCGGTCGTCACCATGCGTTGGCGGTCGGGCGGTAGTTGCCGCATCTGGCCGAAGATCTGCCGGGCCTGCTGTTTCTGCTCGGGCGTCAGGTGTTCCCAGGTTTCCATGCGGTTCAGCATGCGCAATTGTTGCTGCGGCGGCAGGTTTGAGAAGTGCTGCAGGCGCTGACGCAGCTGCTGTTGCTGGCCGGGTGGCAGACGGCGGAAGGCGGGATCGTTCTGCAGTTCGCGCTCTTGTTCAGCGGGAGGCAAATCTTTATAGCGCCGCAGCCAGTCGCCCGCATGGCCTCGCGGCGCCGGACGTCCAGCAGGTCGCTGCCGCTGGAACTGAGGGCGCCCCTGCTGCGGATGCTGGCCCTGCGCCGGCGGGCGGTAGGCCGGGGCCTGTTGTCTGGGTGGCGCCTGCGGCGTGTGGAACCCTTTCTGCGCCAGACAGGGAACGGACGCAGACAGGGCTATCGCCAAACCGGCAAACGCCAGCCATCCCGTCCTGTTTTCTCCCCGCCTCATGGTCCCCGCCTTTGTTGATTCCTCTGCTTCGCCAAAGTTCCGCTAGCCGAACGGTTTAGGGATTCGCATCCACATCCTGCTGCACGTCCAGGTCATCCAGCAACTCGAAATCCGCATACATATCGTGATTCTTGTCCAACGCCGTCAGATCGCTTACCGCTGTACCGGGCCCGGTTCCCGGCACTTCCGCGATCGGCGGTTCCGGATTGTGGATTCCGCCATTCCGCATAACGAACAAGCCCACGCCCACTCCCATCAGCACGGTAAGGGCCGCCGCCAGTACCGGGCGGCGGAACCACTGCAGCCAGCCCGCCTGGGGCTTGGCCATCTCTTCGCGCAGGCGCGCCTGCAGGCGCATATCGAAGTACGGCGAAGGCTCAGGAGCCTGCCATTCGTCGAGCAGCGCCATGGTCGCGCGCATTGCGTTCAACTGTTCCGGCACAGGCGTCGCAACCCGCCACATGCTTGCTCTCGTCCGCCGTGAACTCGCCGAATCCTGCGGCCATCTCCGGGCATCCGTTCGCAAATCTCATCGCATTTCATAACCATTCCCTCAACTCTCCCCGCCACAATCTCTTCACTCACAAAGAAATCAGTCCTGCTCGAATTCTCTATAGGAATTCTTTTAACTGTTCCCGCAAAGTCTCATACGCGCGGAACAGCAACGACTTTGTCGCCGACTCGCTCTTCTTCAAAACATCGGCAATCTGCTTGTAATCCATCTGCTGATATTTGTGCATGATCACCGCCAGCCTCTGCTGCTCGGGCAGCGCCTCCACTTTGCGGCGAATCGCCAGCATCCGCTCCCGGCGCACCATGGCCTGCTCGGCTGTCAAATTCCCGTCCGGCAATTCGAGCGTGGTTCCGCTCTCTTCGTCCGGCTCGTCCAGACTGACCGTAACTTCCGGCCGCTCGTGGCGCGTGTCGCGCGCGTGATTGACCGCGAGGTTGGTCGCGATCCGGTACAGCCAGGTCGTAAACTTCGCGCTGGCCTCGTAGCTTTCGCGCGAGCGATACACGCGCAGAAAAACTTCCTGCGCCAAGTCCTCCGCCGCTGCAGTGTTGCGCGCCATACGATACATGAAACTCACCAGCGGGCGCCGATATTTCTGCACCAGATAATCAAACGCCTGCTGATCGCCGGTCCGCACCCGCAGCATGATCTCCGCATCGGAGGGCGACTCGCCCGCCACCGCGGGCGTGAAAGCAGCGGACGCTTGCGGCGTCGTTCCGGGCGTTACCCCGGCCATCAGCATGCCCCGATCGAGTGCGGCTGTGCTCACACTATTCTCAACCCCGTTGGGATGGGAAAGTTGCGCTTCGTCGGGATTGGGGGAAGGCGCAGAAGTCCCTTTAGATGATGGAGATAGCGGTGTCCGTGGGGCTTTGGGTTCGAGCGCCATCGAGGAAGAACCGGCCAGCGGAGGCCAACGTGTCGCGAGCTCTTTTCAGCCCCCGCCGCGATAAGGCTACCATGCCGGATGGCTGCGCCGAAACTGCCGGCCACGTGTGACCCAAAACACTCTCACCGGCGCGCCTTACCGGCCCGTTCTAAGGCCACCGGCTGGTTACGCTGGTCACTGGCGACACTGACCCCACGGTACCTGTTGCAAGCCCGCAATATGTCCTACTTTAGGCGCAGGTGAAGCGATGAAGACCTTGCTGAAACTCGCTCTGATGTTGCTTCTGGCAGTTCCGTTCGCCGCTGCTCAAAATGCACCGGCCGCGCCGGCGGTGCAGGACAAGACCACGATTCAGCAAAAGCCCGGTGCGACCCTCCGCCAGAGCGCGCGGATCGAGGACTCTGCTGAGGCTGCGCCGCAAGTGAGGTTCGTCGCTTTTCAACCGACCCGTCAGGATGAGAAGGATGCGCCCACGTACACAGCAGGGAACTCGCTGGGGAACGAACTTGGAGGCGCAGTCGCCCGCTCGATTCAGATTCACCGCTTCCACTCGTACGTAAAAAAGACTTGCAGTCGCTACGGTTCCGGGACCAGTTGGGTGTGGATGTTCTCCAACGGCCAAACGGTAGAAGGAACCTGCAATTAAAGTTTCCGTCCCAAATTCCGCACGGATGGCACACGCTGCGTCACACGTTCGGAACGTTGCTCAAAGCGAACGGTGCGGACGTGGCAACGGTGCAAGCACTCATGCGTCATGCGAACGCCAGCGTCACGATGGACACGTACGTCCAAGCTGTGACGCCAGCAAAACGCGCGGCGCAACGGGGCATCGCGGGGCTATTGGACCCAAATGGACCCACGCTGCTAAAATCGAATACCGCAAGTTGTTGAATAGACACGGTTGGGCGCTTAACTCAGCGGTAGAGTGCCATCTTCACACGGTGGAAGTCATAGGTTCGAATCCTATAGCGCCCACCATCTTTCCAATAGCTTACGATCGGCTATCGGATCACCTCCTTATTTTTCAATAGCTTAAGGACGCGTGGTCCGTCTGGCGATCCGACAGCGAAGACTGCTTTCAGCACTCTGCTAAGCTGCAGTCAATTCCGCGTCCAGAGACCGAACCGATTGTTCTCGCCAGCTGAGCATTCGCTGCCAGAAGTTAGTAAACACAGGCCGACTTGAACTAAGCCGCTTTGCGGCGGACGCGATCGCGTGTTGCAGAGCGGACGGTCGAGGTGATCTGAGCTAGTTTGTTGTCGCAGAGGAGGAACTCTCTGTGACCCATCTACGCCAGATCATGCTTGAGGAACTACATCGCCGGAACTACGCCGAGTCCACCATCGACGCTTACATTCACACGGTTGAACATTTCAGTCGACACTTCCATCGCTCACCCGATCAGCTTGGCCCCGAGCATATTCGCCAGTATCAGGCCGCGTTGTTCACGCGCTGGAAACTGGCCCCCAACACCGTAACGCAGCGCTTGGCCGCTTTGCGCTTCTTCTATGTACAGGTGTTGAAGCGTGGCTGGAGCGTTGCCGAGACACCGTATCCGAAGAAGGTTCTGCACTTGCCGCAGGTGCTGAGCCAGGACGAAGTGGCGCGTCTGATCGACGCGGCAGAGTTTCCCTTTCATCGCATTCTGCTGATGACCCTCTATGCCACGGGCGCACGTCGCGCAGAAGTGACGCACCTGAAGATCAGCGACATCGACAGCCAACGCATGGTCATTCATATCCGGGGAGGCAAGGGACGCAAGGACCGTGATGTCATGCTCAGTCCCAAGCTGCTCGAGGCATTGCGCGTCTACTGGCGCGGGCTGAAACGCAAGCCCACCGATTGGCTGTTCCCCGGTAACCGATGGCATACGGCGAGTCATCCGGTCTCCACCAAGGTTCTCTGGAACGCCTGTCAGCAGGCCGCCGAACGCGCCGGTCTTGAGCACAGGCGCATCCATCCCCACACTCTGCGCCACTGCTTTGCCACGCATCTGCTCGAAGCCGGTGCCGACCTGCGTACCATCCAGATGCTGCTGGGGCACCGCGACTTGGAGGAAACGACGATCTATCTGCATCTCTCCCGGCGGCATCTCAGCGCTACCGGCAGTCCGCTGGATGCGCTCACGATCCGAGGAGAAGGAGAACCGACGCAGAGCGTATGAACCCGCCTCCTCTGGAGGTGGCCGACATCGTTCGCTGTGCAGGACAGTCCTTCGTTGAGCGCAGCCGCAGGTGGATCAACGGCCAACACGAAAAAGTGTTGCTGGCCATTACACGCTGCCGCACCGCCGCGCTGGGTGGGCATCGCGATCAGTGCTCAGACTGCGGACATACTGCCATCTCCTACAACTCGTGCAGAAACCGGCACTGCCCTAAGTGTCAGGGCAACTCCCGTCTGCGCTGGCTCCAGGCGCGGGAACGGGAGTTGCTGCCCACCAGCTACGTGCACGTCGTCTTCACGCTGCCGCGGGAACTGGCTCCGCTCGCATTGCAGAATAAACGGCTGATCTACAACCTGCTGTTTCACGCCAGTGCTGCAACCCTGCTGGAGATCGCTCGCGATCCCCGGCATCTGGGAGCCGAGATCGGTTTCTTCAGCGTGCTCCATACCTGGGACCAGCGACTACAACATCATCCCCATGTCCACTGCGTGGTTGCCGCCGGCGGTCTCGCTCCGGATCATTCCCGCTGGATCTCCTCGCGCTGCTCCTTCTTCCTTCCCGCAAAGGTGCTCAGTCGTGTCTTCCGCGGCAAGTTTATCGCCGGACTCAAGACCGCCTATCATGCGGGTGCACTCCAGTTCCACGGACATCTCTTACCGCTTGCAGAACCGCGCGCCTTCGCCTCGTGGCTGCGGGTTCTGTTCCGTCACGACTGGGTCGTCTACGCCAAACGGCCTTTCGGCGGGCCAGAACATGTGCTGCGCTATCTCGGTGCTTACACTCATCGCGTCGCCATCTCCAACAGCAGGTTGGTTGCTCTCTCCGAGGGCAACGTAACCTTTCGCTGGCGCGACTCCGCTCACGGCAACAAGAAACGGCTCATGATCCTGCCGGTCGAAGAGTTCTTGCGCCGCTTCCTGCTGCACCTGTTGCCGCGCGGCTTCATGCGCATCCGCAACTTCGGATTTCTTGCTAACCGACGGCGAGCGGAGTTTCTTCCACTCTGTTTCCGGTTGCTCCAGCCATCCGATCCGCCAGCAGCAGGCGCCGCGTCGTCCGCACTGCCCATTCACTCGCTGTGGCGATGTCCGCTTTGCGGCGGGACCATGCAAGTTGTCGAGCGCCTCTCCGCCGCGCAACTCCTCCTCCGATCTCCGCCTCCTCTCAGCCGGTGCGCCGCATGAATCCACATCTCCAGCCTCGAATCTCGCTCGTGCTTCGGCGCGCACACTGGTTCTCTGTCTCCCATTCCTCAGAACGCAGTTTGGTGGCGCACTCCAGACTCTCCGACGTGCCGCCCTACGACCATTCTCTCTGCCACCAGCAACTGAAACGGAAGCGCACCGACAGCAAGACCCACACCGCAAACGACAGCGACCGCCTTATCAAGAAACAAATCCCATAGTCCCCAGGGACGGCTTCCTTCAAGTCGCTGTATCTGAAGCGCCCCTCCACAGCATCTCAACTCCCAGTTCTTCGCTGGGGGGCGCTTCAGATACAGCACTAAGACTTGAGGGTAGCGATCCTGTTCAGCGAGTGCATTGGCGATTTATCACGCGCAGGTGTCAGGGTTCAGAGACCAGGGAACAGAAATCAGGGGTCGCAAAATTCACACTTGACATGGACAGAGAATCAACTACCATATGGTTGTGGATAGATTGGGTACAACATTTGCGGCATTGTCTGATCCGACCCGGCGGGCGATGATCGAGCGGCTCTCCCGTGGCCCTGCTTCTGTGCACGGCCTGACGGAACCGTTTGCACTCTCGCAGCAGATGATTTCAAAACATATTGCCTACCTGGTGCGGGCGCGGATTGTGATCAAGACGAAGCGTGGACGAGAGAGTGTGTGCACGCTTAGGCCAGCGGCGATCAAGACGGTCAGCGACTGGGCGATCAGCTATCGCCGATTCTGGGAAGAGAGTTTCGACAAGCTGGATGTGGTTGTGAATCAAATGAAAAGAGCGGAGATCAGAGGTGACAAAAAGCACGGTGAATGAGATCGAGCGGATGGTTGTGACACGAATTTTTGATGCCCCACGCGAGTTGGTGTGGAAGGCGTGGACAGACCCGAAGTATGTGATGCAGTGGTGGGGGCCGAAGGGTTTTACTGCGCCTGTTTGCAAGATGGATTTTCGCGTAGGAGGAAAATTTCTCTGGTGCATGAGAACGCCGGATGGACAGGAGGGCTGGAATGCTGGTGAATTCCACGAGATTGTTCTGCACCAGAAGATCGTTTTCTCCATGTACTTTTCCGACCAGCAGGGAAACAAGGTTGAGCCTGCAGAATATGGAATTGAACATGAGGCCATAGACGATGCGCACAACGTGGTTATTTTTGAGGATTTTGGAAACAGTCAGACGAAACTCACCTTTATTGGAAATGAAACCATGGAGAACGCAAAAAACAGCGGGCAAGTAGAGGGCTGGAATGAGCAGCTCGATAAAGTTGCCGCAGTTGTTGCGGGGCTGACACAGGCGAAATAAGAAGCTGAAGCTTTGATGATCGTCATGCGCGAGCAACTGAACGTAACTGAGAGGGCGGGAATGAAAAGGATGAAGGCGGTTCGAGGGGCGGTGCGGCGAGGCTTGCTGGCGGCAGCGGCGCTGGCGGGGATGGTGATCCTGACGCTGGCTGCGGGAAGCGGGACGAAGCCGGGGAACTCGATCGACTTGGTGCTGCGGGAGGCGGTGGAGCAGAAGAAGGCACCGGGGGTGGTGGCGATGGCGTCGCGGGGAGACGAAGTCATTTACCAAGGGGCGTTCGGGAAGCGCGACAGCACGAAAGATGTTCCGATGACGCTGGACTCGATTTTCCACATCGCTTCGATGACCAAGGCGGTGACGGCAGTGGCGGTGCTGCAACTCATTGAGAGCGGGCGGGTGAAGCTGGACGAGCCCGCGGCGACCTATCTCCCGGAACTGGCGAAGGTGCAAGTGCTCGAGGAATTCGATCCGGCGACGAAAAAGGCGAAGCTGCGGCCACCGAAGACGCCGCCGACGGTGCGGCAATTGCTGACGCACACTTCGGGGTTTGGCTACGACTTTTTCGATGCGCGGTTGCACGAATACGTGGAGGCGGGACTGGCTCCCACGATTACGGGGGATAGCGACGCGTTTCTGAAGGCGCCGCTCATGTTCGATCCGGGAACGCACTGGGAATATGGAATCAGCTACGACTGGCTGGGAGAACTGGTGGAACAGGTGAGCGGGCAGACGCTGGAGGACTATTTTCGGCGGCACATCTTCGAGCCGCTGGGGATGACGGACACGTTCTTCAACGTTCCGGCGGAAAAGCAGGCGCGGGTGGTGGCGCTTCAACTGCGGCAGGGGGATGGGAGTTTTGTAGAACCGCCGCCGCAGCCGATGAAGCCGGTGAAGTTCTTCAGCGGCGGCGGCGGCCTCTACTCGACGGCGGAGGATTACTTGAAGTTCGAGCGGATGGTGCTGAACGGCGGGATGTTCGGCGGCAAGAGGATTCTGCGGGCGGAGACGGTGGCGGAGATGAGTCACAACCAGATCGGCGAGATGAAGCTCGCGGAGTTGAGGAGCACGATTCCGCAGTTGATCAAGAATCCCGTTCGCTTGCCGGGTTCGCCCGACAAGTTTGGATGGGGATTCGGAATCAACAGCCGGGCAGTGGAAGGCGGGCGCGCGGCGGGGTCGCTGGCATGGGACGGCATCTTCAACACGTTTTTCTGGATTGATGTTTCCGGGAAAACCTGCGGGGTGGTGCTGATGCAGACGCTGCCGTTCAGCGACGATGGGGCGCTAGCGGCGGAGGAGGAGTTCGAGCGGGCGCTCTACGCGAGCGCGGCGAGGTGATGCTCTGAGAGTCGGTTTCGCATGGTAAAGATCGAGGACGAATCGCCGGTATGCTGATTCACGTTCTCTCGGTTCTTCCAGATGGTTCTGTCCACTCGGTCGCCGACACAGGCCAGGCCGATTGGGCCCGTCTCAATTGACAATCTCAGGTTTTGTAGCCACCTTGGTGGGCACTTTTCAGATGGGCACGAGCCGTGATCCGTTTGTGATCCGTTAGAACTGCTTGCCACTGTCTTCCATTGCTTTGCGGTGCCCGCCGTGCGCTCTATGTTGTTGAAACTACGTCTACCCCAAAATTCGAATCCTATAGCGCCCACCATCCTCAACTTCCGACGATGCAGCCACTTGGGGGTTGCTGCCTGTCTTGCCCGTTCGAGACCTCAACCCAATGCAGCCCGGCAGCAGAGTCCGTAACAGCGGGGATGAAGATTTTGTCTTTGCTTCCGCAACTCGGTCAACATTGCGGCTAGAGCCTCGCACATCGGGACTCCAACATCGAGGGGGGCTTTCAGGTCTCCTTCAGATAAAGCGTGTACGGTCTGTATTGAGGTGTTCGTCATGACAACCGCGCCCAGCATGAAAATGATCGCCATTGTCTCCGTTCTTCTCGCCGGCTTCGCGGTGGCACAGGAGCAAGAACGGGAGAAGAAGGTTCAGCGCTCAGACCTGCCGCAAGCAGTCGAAAAAGCCGTTGTCGAACAGAGTAAAGGAGCAACAATAAAAGGTTTCTCCCAAGAGGAGGAAAACGGGCAAACTTTCTATGAAATGGAACTGAAGCTCAACGGGCACAGCAAGGATGTACTGATGGATGCCAACGGTTCTGTGGTCGAGGTGGAGGAATCGGTTTCGATGGAATCGCTGCCCGCCGCCGTACGAACGGGTCTACAAGCCAAGGCTGGGAATGGCAAGATCGTTAAGGTCGAGACTCTGACCAAGAAGGGGCAACTGGTTGCTTACGAAGCCAAGGTAATGAGCAACGGAAAGAAGTCAGAAATCCAAGTCGCGCCGGACGGAAAGCCGCTTGACCACGAGGAGTAAGTTCCGTGCGATAGGCGCTACACGTTCGGAGCGGCAACCTCTTGCAAGGGGCTGCATCTAACGGCGCTTCCCAAAACTGAATATGAATGCAGCAAGAGGCGTGGCTGTTGAAGCCGCGCTTTTTTGCTTCTTGCCAAAGCCGAGTACGCGAAGCCGCAATAGCGTTCCGGCGTTACCACGTACTGACGACGAGAAGGCAGGGCAATTTCTTAGAGCCAGCGCTTCCTTGTTCACTCGATATGGCTCCCGGCGCCACTGCGCGACCGCTCTCCAAGCGTAGGGTACCGCCCCTGATGTGTGTGACCGCTGTCCTTGACTATTCAATACCCTCGGTATTCAATTGGGCCGCATGCAGAATCATTCCTTGATTCATCGACTCATACCTTGAGAAAAGGAGATCGATCACCATGCTGCACAGGTCCTTATGTCGGCAAGCTGGAGTTCTGCTTCTGCTGTTTCTAGGTGTGTCAGTGGCGCTTCAAGCACAGTTGTCCAAGGAAGATCACCAGGCAGCCCAGAAGATGATGTCGGGCACGTTATATTTGCGAGTTCAGGCTCCCTGTAAATACGGTATGGGCGCATGGGCTCCTTATTCGGAGGCTCTGCTGGAAGCATCTCCGGCAGGGCTCAGCACCGAGCGCAAGTTGGCCGTTCCCCTCAAGAAGAAGGAAGATGTTTATTGGGGATATCTGGCGAATACCCCTGTGCACAACGGCAAGCTGGTCTCGGAGGGAGGCAGACTGGTCGTCTGGATGGAGCGGGTCTTTCCCAATACTGACGTCTCCGTCGACTTTATCGATATCAAGTCCATGGACGACTTCACCAAGGCCTTCAATATGACTTTTTCAAGGGTGCCGCTTCAGAACGAGCATCCAGATTGGGCGTCCGAAGTGCGCGACTCGATTGGCGCGGGCAAAGTAGTCGTGGGTATGACCGAGGACCAAGCCAGAATCGTAGTCGGCGCTCCCCTCAGCGTGTCCACCGGCGACGAGAACGGGGCCAAGACCGAGACGTGGCTGCTCCGCCAGGATCCGGGCAAAGTTCTTGGATGGAATAGGAAGCGCGGGGCATGGAAGCAGGTGAGCACCCACACTGGCCTCCCCACCAGCATTACGTTCAAAGATGGCACGCTGCGATCAATCGAGGCGGGAGGCGGCGCGCAAACTCATCCTTGAGAGGAAAGCGGTGGTCACGACCAATGGGTGTTAACGAGATGTCACGGCAAATGCAGTGCGCCTCGTCGCCGCAGACGGGCCCGCATGGTCTTCTGTAGCGACCTGTCACGTTGCCTCTCGGGCGTGTGTTGCGGTTCTCGGCTATAGTGTTACCGTTGTTGCGCGGATCGTATCCCTGAATAGCGCCCGCCATCCCAGTCTTTCGTATCCCATGGTGGGTCATCGCGGAGGTTTCTATGTCACTTCCTCGCACTGGCGTGGCAGTTGCCCGTTCCGTGCTGGTTGTTCTTTGGGTAATTCTGATCGTGGTTGGCATGCCGACCACTGGCGTTGCTCAGAATGATCCGCTTCACATTTGGGTGGGAAAGCTGGATAAGGCCGGCGCGGAAAAATGGGTTGGCGATCATCTTGCCCGGGAACAGAAGGACGTCGACGCATTGCTGGCCGGGAAAGCCCCGCGCACGATCGAGAACACGCTGCGTCCTTTTGACGACGCGCAGAACGAACTCGGCGTCGCGGGAGCGGAAGCGTACCTGATGTACGCCGTCGCCCCCCAGAAGGATGTGCGCGATGCGGGCCAAGCTCTGGCACAGCAGGTTCAGCAAGCTAATACCATTCTCTACCTGAATCAGGATATGTACCGCGCGCTCGCCTCGATGGATATCTCGGCAGCCGACCCGGCGACTCGGCATTATGTGGAGCGCACACTGCTGGAATATCGCCTGGCAGGTGTGGACAAAGATGCCGCTACGCGGGCGCAGGTCAAGAAACTGCAGGACCACATCACAGAGGCAGCGCTTAACTTCGGACGAAACGTGCAGGAGAATCCGAATAAGGTCGTAGTCAAGGACGAGGCCGAACTGGCGGGCCTGCCGGCCGATTTCATCTCGGCCCATCCAGCGGCTGCGGATGGATCGATCACGCTCACTACCGATGAGACCGACTTTACCCCGATCATCACGTATGCGACCAGCGACGATCTGCGCAAGCGTATGTACGTGGCGTACATGACGCGAGCCTATCCGGCGAACAAGGCGATTCTGCTCGACGTGCTCAAGTCGCGTTACGAAATGGCGAAGGTTCTGGGGTACCCGAGCTTCGCCGATCTGGCCACGGCCGACCAGATGATTGGCACCGCGGCCAACATGAAGGCGTTTTTGAACGAGGTGGATGTCGCCTCGCGTCCGGCGTCGCGCCGCGAATACGATATGCTGCTGGCGTTCGCGCGTCAGAAGCATCCTGACCTCGCCGCCATTCCGGCGTATGGGCGTTTTTATTGGGAAGATCAGTACGCGCGGACCACTTTTAACTTCGACTCGCAATCGGTGCGACCGTATTTCACCTATGATCGAGTGCAGCAGGGAATTCTCGACACGGCCGCGAAGCTCTTTCACGTCTCATTCAAGGCAGCGCCCGATGTTGCCGTGTGGGACCCTTCCGTCTCGGCGTGGAGTGTTTTTGACGGCGACCAACTTGTCGGTCGCATCTACCTCGACATGCATCCCCGTGACGGGAAGGACAAGTGGTTCAGTTCGTCTCCTGTGGTGCCGGGCATCAAGGGCCGCCAGTTGCCCGAGGGTGTGCTCATCTGCAACTTTGCCGGAGGCAAGCCGGGCGATCCGGGACTGATGCAGTACGACGATGTCGTCACCTTCTTCCACGAGTTCGGACATTTGATGCACAACATTCTCGGGGGACAGCAGGCGTGGAGCGGCATCACGGGGTTTTCCACTGAGACGGATTTCGTGGAGGCGCCTTCGCAAATGCTGGAGGAATTCTTCCGCGATCCCGCTATCCTGCGCGCATTTGCTAAGAACTACCAGACGAACGAGGTGCTTCCCGTCGACCTGATCGATCGCATGAACCGAGCCAGCGCCTTTGGCCGCGCCAGTTGGGTGCAGGGACAGCTTTTCTACTCCACCTACTCGCTCGACGTGCACGACCAGTCGCCGGATACAATCGATCTCGACGCCCTCCTTCACGCCGACTTCACGCGCTTTTACCCTTATCCATTCGTGGACGGCAACCGCTTCTATGCCTCTTTTACCCACCTGATGGGTTACACGTCGAACTACTACACCTACGTGCTCGACAAAGTGATCGCCGTGGACTTCTTCAGCCAGTTCGACAAGAGCAATCTGCTGGGAGGCGAGGCCGCGATGCGCTATCGCAGAGCGGTGCTCGAACCTGGCGGCTCGAAAGCCGGCACCGAACTGGTGCGCAGCTTTCTAGGGCGTCCGCAGAACCTGGACGCGTTCAAGGTGTGGATGGATGAAGAGTTTCGCGGCAGTGCGAAGTAGGAACTACTGCCTGGCTGGCGTCATGCTCATGTGTGAGAGCGCCGCCGCCAGTTGATCGGGCTTGAACCCGAATGGGCCGGGTTTGCTCTTGTAGGCGATCGTACCCTGCCGGTCGATCAGATAAATGCGATCGGGCCAGCCCGTGTAGGCTTGTTCCGTCGAATTCCCGAACTCGTCGAGCACGGCGGGGAACTTGATCCCCAGCTGGCGCACGCAGGCGCCGGCGACGAACGCGCGCTCTTGTTCGTTTTTCGGGCTGGCGAAGACCACCTTCTCTTTGACGTTGCTCTGCATCTGCCAGACATCGCTTGGATGCGCTTCGGTGATGTACACGACAAGGAACGCGGCGCGATCTCCGTATTGCTCATACAGCTTGTTAAGGGCGGGAGCCTCCCGTCGGAACGGCGGTCATGTATAGCTGCCGAACACAAGCACCACCGGCTGTTGCCGGCTCAACGCAGAGAGCTGAACCGAACCACTGTGGTCCAGTTTCGCGAGCGAGAAATCAGGGGCCGGATCACCGACATGCAGCGTGCCCGCGCGGGCCTGCGTCCAGAGAGTTTCGAAAGGGAAGAGCAGAAACACGGCCGGGCCCGGCATCCGGGCCATCACGCGCGCGAATGCCTCGGGCGGCTGCTGCATCGTGTGCCACATGAAGACTCCGAATGCGGAGTAGGACACTACGATGAAGACGAGGCCGCTGAGCAGAATTCTTCTAACGCGCAGGCTCAGCGTGAAACTCATGCGATTCGATTCCCAATGACTGGATTGATTGAACCCCAACAGAAGTGCGCCGATTATAGGGAGGATGATGGGTAGATCAAATAACACGAAAACACTATTGGTTCGCCCCGCTGGCGAAAAAGTGCAGCCGTGAAATCGTCGCCAGCTGTTCGGGCGAGTTCCTATGGAGACGGGAGCCTCCCGCCCGTGCTGGAAAGTGACCGAGAGTCGCGGTGTTTTAAGGCCTTGAAAAACAGGCTGTTTCCCGCCGCTTTCCTTGCTGCGGCGGCTCTGAACGGGGTATATACTCCGTGAACCTGTGTGTTATTAAGGACTTTGGGGCTGTGCGGACTACACCCCAAGCTGACGGTAAATGCCAAATCAGAATCCGAAGTTCGGTCCCCAGGATGCCGGGGAGCAGGGCGGTGTGAGCGTTCCAGTCAAAGGGGACAGCTCGAACCCCGGGTCCAGCCCGCCATCTGATTCCGACAGCCCCACAGTCATCGATTTTCCCAAGCTGCCTGGCGACTCCGGGGCGGCCCACATGGATCCCGACGCCACGGTGATGGATGCCGTTCCAGTTGGCTCGATCCCGCGGCCGACACCTCCTCCCGTGCGCAAGCCTTCTCGTGTGCAGGTCAGCGCTCCCGCGCTTGAAATCGGCGATGTGCTGGGCGATCGCTACGAGATTTTGCAACTTCTGGGCGAGGGCGGCATGGGCGCGGTGTACAAAGCGCAGGACCGCGAACTGGACCGTCCCGTCGCTCTGAAGCTCATACGGCCCGAGATGGCCTCGAGTTCCTCCATGCTGGCGCGCTTCAAGCAGGAACTTCTCCTCTCGCGGCAAGTCACGCACAAGAATGTAATCCGCATCTACGACCTTGGCGATGCCGACGGCATGAAGTTCATCACCATGGAGTTCGTCGAAGGCCAGGACCTGCGCGCGCTGATTCAGAAGAAGAAGAAATTTACTCCGGAAGAGTCGGTCGAAGTCATGCAGCAGGTCTGCCAGGCGCTGGAAGCCGCTCACAACGTGGGCGTGATTCACCGCGACCTGAAGCCCCAGAACGTCATGCGGGAAGCCACAGGCCGCATTCTGGTGATGGATTTCGGACTGGCTCGTACTCTGGAAGGCGACGGCATGACCCAGACCGGAGCCTTGGTCGGGACCATGGAATACATGTCTCCCGAACAGGCTCTGGGTAAAGAACTCGATCCGCGCTCCGATCTGTTTACCGCAGGCTTGATTTTCTATGAACTGCTGACTGGCCAAACGCCGTTCCGCGCCGACAGCGCGCTCGCCAGCTTGATCAAGCGAACGCAGGAACGGGCTATCCCCGTCTCCGATCACGATCAGACGATTCCCGGAGCACTGAGTGGGATCGTCAGCAAATGCCTGGAGCGAGATCCCGCCTTGCGCTACCAGAATGCCGCCGAAATGCTGCGCGATCTGGATTCGTGGCAAGGCAAGCGCGCGGGCGCAACCTTGGGATTTCATTCTGACGTCAAGCCTTGGGGACAGACGATTCCGTGGCCGTTGCTGGCTGGCATCGTGACCGTGCTGGTTCTGTCAATGGTCGGATATATCTTCCGCGGCAAACTGTTTTCGGCCTCGGCCAACAAGGCTGGCCCACCGTTATCCCTGGCGGTGATGCCATTTCAGAATGCGTCGGGGGATCAGTCGTGGGACTGGCTCGGACCCAGCCTGGCCGACATGCTGAGCACCGACGTTGGGCAATCGTCGCACCTGCGCACGGTCTCGCCCGACCGCGTACAGCAGGTCTTCCATGATCTGAGAATCGCGCCCAACTCGATTGTCGACTCCTCCACGCTGGGACGCGTGGCGGAATTCACCAATGCCGACACGCTGGTTTGGGGTCAATACACCAAGCTCGGCGATCAGATTCGCATTGACGCGACGCTGCAGGACCGCAAACACAATCGCACGATCAAGGTGAAGGCAGAGGCCGCCAACCAACAGGACTTATCGGCGGCGGTAGACCGGTTAGCGGGCATGATCCGCCAGAATCTCGCACTCTCGCCCGATCTTGTGAAAGAGTTGCAGGCGCAGTCGTTCAAGCCGACATCCACTTCGGTAGGTGCGCTCCGCGATTACAACGAGGGTCTGCAATTCTTGCGCCAGGGCAACAACATCGAAGCGCAGAAGCGCCTGCAGGCCGCTACCACGGAGGACCCGCTATTCGCCGTAGCCTACTCCCGCCTGGGCGAAGCGTATTCGGCTCTTGGATACGACACCGAGGCGGAGCAAGCCTCCCGTCACGCCGTCGAACTGGGCCAGTCGCTTCCTCTGACGCAGAAGTATTTTATGGAAGCCAGCCTGGCCCGCGTCACCAAAGACAACCCCAAAGCGATTGCAACCTACGAAAGTCTGGAGAAGAGTTTCCCCGATAATCAGGATGTGCTGTTCGCGCTGGGCAGCCTCTACGAAGACGCAGGAGATTTTGATAAGGCACGTGCCTACTACGGCAAAGTGCTGCAGGCGGACGGCAAGAATCTCGACACATTGCTGGCCATAGGAAGAGTCGAGATCAAATCCGGCAATCCGCAACAAGGACTCGATCCGCTCGATCGCGCCCGCCATCTTGCCATCGACGTCGATAACCAGGAGCAGCAGGCGCTCATCCTGCAGGCGACCGGCATCGCCTACAAGCTCATGAACAAGCCGGCCGAGGCCTTGAGGAATTATCAGGACTCGATGGCCATCAATCAGAAACTGGACCAGAAACGCGGAGTTGCCGCCAGCCAGGAAGAGATCGCCCAGGTTCAATTGAAACTTGGAAAACCGGATGCCGCTCTGGCTGCCTATAACGATGCCTTGAAGATTCGACGGGAGATCGGTGCCAAGAAGGAAGCGGGCGACACCCTGATTGACTTGGGCATCTTCTACCTTGAGCGTGGCCAGCCGGATCAGGCGTTGCAGGCGTTCAAGGAATCGCTGCAGATTCAACGCGACGCCGGAGACGACACGAATCTGGGTCTCTGTCTGCACAATATCGCGAACGCGTATTCGCAAAAAGGCGAGAGCGAGGATGCACTCACCTATCTGCAGCAGGCCCTGCAAATCCGCGAAAAACTGAACGTGCCGGCTGACATCGCTGCCACCCTTGAGAACTTGGGCGGGACCTACGCCGACCTCGGACAATACGATCAGGCGATGACGTCTTACAAGCGCGGCCTCGATCTCTACCGCAAGGCAGGCGACAACCATGGCGCGGCTACGATCTCCCACAGTATGGGCCTCGTCTTCGAATATCAGGGACGGCTGGGACCTGCAGTTGGTACCTTGCAGGATTCCGTCCAGGCATTTCGTGACCTAGGGGATCGCAACAGCAGCATGGCGCAATCTCTCAGTGATCTGGCCGGCGCGCTCGCCAGGGTGGGCCGGGGAAGCGAGTCCCCGAAACTGCTCGACGAAGCTCAGGGTCTGGCTCGCGGTTTGAAGAATGATGCCCTGCTTGCCGCTGTTCTGAACGGCCAGGGCGACATGTACTTCTACCAGGGTGATCTCAAGTCGGCGAACGGGTCGTACGAACAGGCGTTGCGCTCGGTATCGCACGGTGCCGACAAGGATGTTCTGCTCACGACAAAAATGAATTTGGCAAAAGTCGCGGTCGCGGGCGGGCACTCGAGGGCCACAACGAGCGAATTGAAGACCCTCGCGCAGCAGGCCGATGCTCAGGGCAGAAAATATGTTTCCATCGCGTCCTCAGTTTTGCTCGCCGACGCCCTGATCAAGAGCAAAGACTATCCCGCCGCCCGTCAGGAGCTACAACGCAGCCTCGGGAAGAGCGAAAAGCTGGGACTGCGTTTGGAGACCGCCCGCATTCACTGCCTTTTGGGTACTGGCCTTCGGCTGTCGGGAAGCTCTACCGAAGCGGCCGCGCAATATCGCGAAGCAGGACGCTTGCTCGATGAAATCGGCAAGGAACCCGGCGCAGAGCACATGAGCGAGCGCTACGATCTGAAACCTATTTACGCGGAGATTGCTCAGTTCGCGAAATAAAGGCTTCTCCATTGAGTTTGATTCAGAAGGAACGGGCGGGATCGAGAGATCTCGCCCCACCGTGCTTGTGCCCAGAAATTCCCACGGAACTGGTTGAATCACCTCGGGGTGAGCCTCGCTCACCTCAGCGGCTAAAGCCGCAGTTTCATGGGCCTCGGGCGGTGCGGCTGGAAAGCCGCACCCTTTTCAAAACCATCTATCAGACCAGTTCTAGTGTTTCACCACGTTTGCCGTCAGCGGAATCTGCTGTGGGCTTCCCGTGACGTTGTCGGTCACAAGGATCGTGAACGCGTAGCTCTCCACTTCCGTCGCAGAGAACGTCACCGAGAAACCGCATCCCCCGCCCGGAGCCACCGCCGACTTGCAGTTGTTGGTGATCTTGAACAGGTCGTTGTCCTCGTTGCTCCCGGCGATCGCGATCTTGCTGACCGTCAGCGGAGCGCTGCCTGGATTTGAGACGGCCACCGTGATCGTCGTGACAGAGTTCAGTTTTACCGTCCCGAAGTTGACGCTGCCCGGCGAGAAGGTGATTAGCGGCTGAGTCACCAGGATCGTGACCTGCTTGCTCACGGTTGCATAGTCCACCTGGTCAGAGGGGGTGAACGCCGCCGTCAGCGTCTGAGTTCCAGCTGGCAAAACCGTGCCCGCTGCGGGCGTATATACGAACGTTCCCGGAACGTTGGCGCTGGCGTTGAGTTGAGTCGTGCTCAGCGGCGTCCCGTATGGGATGGACGCTGGGTTCGACCATGTAACCGTGGGGGTTGCTTTGATGACGACCAGTTGCACCGAAGCCGTTGCGCCTGAGTAGTCGGTCGAGTCGGTGGGTGCGAAGGCTACGGACAACGTCTGGGTTCCCGCGCTCAGCACCGCACCCGCTGCCGGTGAGTAGGTGAATGTTCCCGCTACATTGGCAGTCGCGTTGAGTTGCGCGGCACTCAGTGGCGTGCCGTAAACGATTGTCGCGGGCGCCACCCAGGTAATCGTGGACGCTGCCTTGGTGACCGATAACTGAACCGAGGCCGACGCGGTCGTGTAGTCGTTGGTGTCGGTCGGAGTGAAGGAGACCGAGAGTGTCTGAGTTCCCGCAGTCAGCACAGTACCGGCAGCCGGCGTGTAGGCAAACGTTCCTGCCACGCTGGCAGTTGCATTCAACCGCGTGGCGCTCAGCGGCGTCCCGTACGTGATGGCGGCTGGATTAGCCCACGTGATGGTTGGGGTCGCCTGCGCCACGGTATAACTCACCACGCTCGGAGCGCTCTGGTTCCCCACAGCATCCTGCGCGGCCACGGTCAACGTATGCGGTCCGGTGGAGCCCGGTGCTGTGCTGCTGAGAGGCCCGGTGCTCGCGGTTGAGGCGAAGTTGGCGGAGCCGGAGGGTCCGCACTGGACTACCCCCGAGCCGCCGTCGGTGCAACTGTAGCTGGCGGTCACCGTCTGGCCGAAAGTTGGCGATGATGGCGAGATCGTGGGCCCGGCAATCACCGGCGCGAGTTTATCCACTTCAAACGGGCCAAACGATCCCTGCTGAGGCTGCGGCAACGATGTATTGCCCGCAACATCTTTCACCGTGACTGGCGCGATGGTCGCGCTATTGGTTTCCGTGCCGGCGGGAACGTTTGTTTGCACCGTGAACGACGACGGGCCGACCAGCCCGGAACCGCCAGCGTTATCGCTGGCCGCGCACGAGACCACGACATCCACAGCCTGCCACGCGATCGCCGGCTGCGTGCAAATCACGCTGGGGACGGTTAGATCCACGCTGATGGTAAAGGTCGGCGTCGCACTGCTGACGTTGTTTCCGCTATTGGTGACCAGGGTCTCGACGACTTTCGAGCTGTCGGTGGCGGCGTAGGTGATCGTCGTGGTGCCTTCTACCGTGATTGGAATGTTGACCGAGCCACCTGCCCCGGTCAGCGTGCCTGAAGCTGGACTCGGTACATTCGCTCCCGTGGCCGCATAGTTGATGGAGGTGACCGTCGGAAGAGTAGGGGGCGGATTGGTATTGTTGCTTGGAACGGTGTCAATGCCGTTGAAGTTGACCGCTACATTGCCGTTGGTCCATCCATTGTTCAGAGGCGGGACCGTCGTGATGCTCGTGCTCGGTTGAACGCCTCCCAAGATAGGAATGAGGACGGAATTAAAGTTGTTCGTACCGCCGGTGGTTTTCAGGGAGTCGCCGCTGACGCCAGTGAAAATGCTGACCAGACCCTTACAGGTGTTGTCGGCGCTGGCTCCGCAGCTCACGGCCGTATCCTTGCCCATGATGTAGCCCGGCGCAATGAGCGGCTTCTGCGAGGGATCGAGATTGTACGTATTCGAGACAACGATTAGCGGTGTGCTGCCCGTGGTCAAACAGTTGGCGCCGGAGGGCACGGAGTTCGTTGGCGTCGTGCACAAGTTGGTGGTCGTCACGCAGCCAAAAGTGCCATTGCCTATGTCTTGATGCTGGCACGAACTGCCCTGGAACGGAGTGTTCGCCACCAGGTCGGAGAATTGCTGGTCCGTAATTTCGGCTGCCGTGCCTTGCATGATCAGGCCCTGGAACGAGGTAGGAGGCAATGCGCTCTGGGAATAGTCGGTGACCGCGTTGAGGTTGGAGGTGTAGTTGAAGTTCGTCGGAGAAGTGGGCTGCACCGGCTGGTTGATGGTGATGGGCGCCAGCGGCCACTGGCTGAACGACCAGCTCACGATGTTGTTGTTCTGGGCCAGCGACCCGGTCGCCGCCGTAAAGCCCACAAACGCCGTGCTCCCGCCGGTCAGGTTCAGTTGCTGCGCGATGTTGAGCGTCGCCTGCAGGATCAGGGTGCTGTCGAAGTAAACGCTTAGATTATTGCAACTGCTGGTGCAGGTCGCGGGTGGCAGGTAGTTCACGGTTATCGTGTGCAGCAGGCCGTCGCTCAAAGACAATCCAGAAGGCAGGCTTTGCAGCGCCAGCGCGGCTGGGCTGCCATTCGGGCAGATATAGGTGTGATCGGCGCTGTTGGGCGTCAGTGTGCTCGCATTGTTGGGACCGCAACTTTGCACTGCGATGTGGTTGCCGTTGGGGTCGCCGTAATCCGTGTTCTGGTGCGTATCCAGTTCGATGGCGAGGCTGTTCAGAATGGCCGCGCGCGGTCCGCTGGCGGTTGAAATGTCATTGTTGCCGTAGGCGATGTTGTCGCCGTTTCCCGTATATCCAATCGCGCCCGTGCCCGCCGGATCATTTTGGATAACCAGAGCCAGTCCATCCGCTGGAAAAGAGCAGAAGAAGCACAGATTCTTGTTGGTAATCTGAAACTGAAACGCGGTGGTGAATCCCGTCGAGAGTGGCTGCTGCAACCTGTACCACGCCGAGCCATGTTGATTCAGGTTCGCACTGGTCAACTGCAGGATCCCTCCGCTGATCACTTTGGGCTGAGACGGAGAGCCGTTCGTCAACACCACGCAGTTTGCTCCCGGACTGCTGTTGTTGGCGCAAACATTGGAGGTGGTGAAGCCACCTGCCGGAATGTTGAAGGATTGGGCCGAAGCCGGTGCCGCAAGAATGGCGCCAAGAGCTGCCAGGACAAAAGCAAAACAGAATCTGCTGCGCATATTCGTTTCTCTCCGTTAGCCCGCCAGACTGCGGACGACAGCAACCGCATTCCGACTCTATGGAAGGATTCGCGGCCCAAATCTTTAAGAAATGCATTTCCCAGGTAGGGATCTACTGAGAGGGAGGGACGGCTCCACAGTGCCCGTCCGACGGCCATTCTCAGGTGTTCGCCCTAGACTGTCAAGGGGAAATCTGGTTTCAGAGGGCTCTTCTATTTCTCGGCGAGACCGGCACTGAAGCTGTTGAAAACCGCAACGAAAACGTCTGACTAAAGGTCATGTTGAGCCACCCCGTTTCAGAGTCCGACCGGTGGATCAGCTCTGATTAACGATCCCCGAGAACTTGTCCAAGTCGATGTTCCCGCCGGATACGATCGCGACAATCTTGCCCGATCCCGCGCGGCCGGAGAGTGCGGCAGCCACGGCGCACGCCGCCGCGCCCTCGATGATCACACGATTCCGCTCCGCCACCAGTTTCATTGCCTCGGCTGCTTCCTTGAGAGTCACAACCAGGGAGCCGTCAAGAAGGCTGCGCGCCTGCTCGAACATGGTCGCGAACACCGTCTTGCTGCCGATGCCATCGACGAAGGAAGGTTTGTATTCGACCGTGCGTGGCTCGCCGGCGGCTAGAGATGGTGCTAGCGGTGCCGCGGTTTCGATCTCCGCTGCATAGATTCGCACTCGCGGAGCGAGCGCCCGCAACACCGATGCAATTCCGCATGACAAGCCTCCGCCGCCCCACGGAATCACCACGGCATCGAGGTCTGGCATATCCTCCAGCAATTCCAGCGCGATCGTGCCGTTGCCGGCCATCACGTGAGGATCGTCAAAGGCGTGGATGAACGTGGCATCGACGCCGGGATAAGACCGCGTCTCGAACGTGCGCCACCACTCGGCAAAAGGAACTTTGATGACGCGTCCGCCCATGCGCTCGACGGCGAGCGTCTTGGTGGCCGGAGCCGTGTCGGGAGCGATGATCGTTGCCGGAATGCCCAGCCGTCGCGCACAGAATGCAACGCCTTGCGCCATATTGCCGGCGGAAGCGGTCAGAACTCCGCGATCGAGTTCGTGACGGGGAGTGAAAGCCATGACGTTCGCGGCGCCGCGAATTTTGAACGATCCGATGGGCTGAAGGTTTTCGAGCTTCAGATATAAACCGGCGGGATCGTCGGTATTGCAGCGGAGGAGCGGCGTCCGCAAAGCGACGGACGCGATATTGCGGCGAGCTTGTTCCGCCTGAGCGACCGTGATGGGCATCGCCGTATGGTAAACCCTCGCAGCCTCCGCGAGCTTTGAGGGAGTTGGCACGGCTTGTATGATAAAAGCGCGGGCGCGTAGCTCAAACGGATAGAGCATCGGATTTCTAATCCGACGGTTGCAGGTTCGAGTCCTGCCGCGCCTACCAGCCCTTTTCACGGCCCCGTCAAAACTGCAGCCCGAGTGCGCTGCTCAAGAATGCGGCCAGCGCAGACATCTTCCGGCAGGTGGTGGCGAACAACGCCATGAATTTCGGGCTGCAGACCTGTTTTTCGGTGAACGCCACGAACGTCCCGACATCGCGAAGTTTCAGGTCGTCCACGAATTCGTGATCGCAAGGGAAGCCGCGCGGGGGCCGCGAGAGCTTGGTGGCATCGTCCCAATTCAGCAGCTTGCGGACGGCGCGCCATTCCTTGGGCCGCGCCACGATTGCATTGCGCACCCGCAGTAGCGTCGGCGGCTCCGGATGCCACAGACCGGACGCGGCGAAGCATCCGCCGGCCTCGAGATGGAGATAGAACCCCGGAGAATGAACGTCTTTGCCGCGATGTGAAAAGCGCATGGCGACGTTCGTCTTGTAGGGACGCTTGTCTGCCGCGAAGCGCGTGTCGCGATAAATGCGAAACAGCGAACCGCGCGAGGGTCGCGCATCGGCAACTAGATGCGGTGAGATCGCGTATAAAGGCGCGGCGAAGTCGGTGATGAATCTGAGCGCCGGTTGGCGCACGTGCGCCTCGAATTCGTCTTTGTGGGCCTGGAACCAGTCGCGATTGTTGTTGCGTTTCAGCCGGGCAAGAAAGCGGAAAAGTTCGGGAGTGAAATAAACGGGCATGAGAAATAGTGATGCAGGGTGGGAAGAAAAGTAAAGTCTGCCAACCCCTCGACCTGGTGCAGGTCGTCTCACGAGCGCGGCCCGATACGCGGGAGATCCCTTCGCCTTGCAGCTCAGGGCGGGCTCTTCACTACACCTGAAAAGCGGCTCCGGTCAGGATGACACCTCTGAATTAGGACGACAACGGAACCACTACTGTCTTTTCGGTTTGCGGTGCTCGCAGATTTCGGCGTTGAGGCAGGCATCCGCCAATCGCAGCCGTTCCACCGGCTTGCCGCCGACAATGTGCGACTCGATGATTTCGTCCACGTCTGCTTCGGTGACGTGCCCGTACCAGACCGCGTCCGGATAAACCACGATGTTCGGGCCGTGTTCGCATTGATCGAGGCAGCCCGACTGGTTGGCACGCACTTTGCCCTTCAACCCGCGCTCCGCCAGCTTCTGCTTGAACAGTTTTTGCAGCCGAGCTTCTGCGTGCGGATCGCAACACCCTCTCGGATGGCCCGCCGGACGCTGGTTGCCGCAGACGAAAATGTGTTTTTCAAATTTCGGCATCAGGCCACGGCGGGAGTTCTTTGTCCCGCTTCGATCTCCGCGTCCCAGATTCCATCGAAGTCCACGAAATACCCTTGCACTTCGATTCCAGGGATCGCCGCCCGCAGATTCTCGGCAGCCCTTTGCAGTTCACGTTCGTGATGTTCGGCCTCGGCGGCCGCGTCTCCGCCAAATCCACCGGCCAGGCCGCCGTAGGCGCCACAGTCGGAATGTACCATCAGGATCACGCGCCGCGTGCCATGCAGCTTGATCGATTTGCGGATCTGCTCGAGCACGAACTCCCGGTCTGATTCGTGTTCCGGCGACGCCATGCATTTCGCTCCGCCGGCGATCTTAATGGGATCGCAATTCATCACGCCGATGCGCTTCAGGAACTTCCGGAACCCCAGTTCGAACCGGTTGTCGAAGCACCACAGGATCGCAGCGTCGCAGTGATACTTCTCGCGCGGGGCCTCGAAGTGAAACACCTTTTTCATGCGAGCCTCCTCGACGAACAGGTTCTTGAATGTAATCTTACCCGAAGAACTTGCCCGAGAACCCAGTCCCAGAGGTCGTCTGGGCAGTGACTCAACTTTAATTCTTCTCGGCGATGGTTCGGGGTCATCCTGAGAGCAGCCGTTTTTCAGGCGGAGCGAAGGATCTCTCACTGGCCGTATCCATGGGAGATCCCTCACGCGGCTGAAGTACGCCGCGTTCGGGATGACGCCCTCCGAGAGAATCACTTCAAACTGAGCCACCACAGTCGTCTGGGGTGCGTTGCTATTCTCCCTTTTGACACGATAAAATAGTTCGTACACATCTTCTCCGCAATTTATCCCTAGAATTTTGGTGCCGGCATTCCCGCGGGCGAGAAGTGTGCGACCCCGGGCGCAGCGCAGCTATCTGCCTGCGCGAAATCTCCCTGAACGGAGTTAGACGTGAAAAAAGGCAAGACCGCGGTGATTGTGGGCGCCCAGTGGGGCGACGAAGGCAAAGGGAAGATCGTTGACGTGCTTTCCGAAAACTTCAAGGTCGTGGCCCGCTATGCCGGAGGACACAACGCCGGCCATACCGTCATCATCAAGGGCAAAAAGTTCGTTCTCCAGCTTGTTCCCTGTGGCGTGCTGCGCGCCGGTTGTCGCAGCGTGATAGGTAACGGCGTCGTTCTCGATCCGCTGGCGTTTCTGAAGGAAGTTGGAGCCCTGCGCGAAGCGGGCGTGAAAGTGGACGGCCATCTGTTCGTCTCCAACCGAGCGCACGTGATTCTGCCCTACCACCGCATGATTGAACTGGCTGCTGAGAACGCTCCGGGACGGGTCAAGATCGGCACCACCTCCCGTGGCATTGGTCCCGCATATGAAGACAAGATGGGCCGCCGAGGCTTGCGCGTGGCAGATTTGCTCGACCTGGAACTGCTCAAGAAGCACATCGAGAATGCCGTACGCGAAAAGAACATGATCGCGCACGCCCTGTTCAACTCCGAACCGCTCGACGCCGACAGAATGTACACCGAATATGCCCAGGCGGCTGAGAAGGTGGCTCCATTCGTCTGTGACACGGCCGTCCTGCTGAACCAGGCGCTGAACAGCGGCGAGTCGATCCTGTTTGAGGGCGCGCAGGGAACTATGCTCGACATCGATCACGGCACCTATCCCTTCGTGACTTCTTCCAGCGCGACCTCGGGCGGGGCGGTTACGGGCACCGGCGTAGCTCCCAACGCCATCAACTCGGTCATCGGAATCACCAAGGCTTATTGCACGCGCGTGGGAGAGGGTCCGTTTCCCACCGAAGACAAAGGCCAGGCCGGCGAGGCCCTGCGCAAGCGCGGCAATGAGTATGGCGCGGTTACGGGACGCCCGCGCCGCACCGGGTGGCTCGACCTGCCTCTCCTCCGTTATTCCGGGATGATTAACGGCACGACCTGGCTGGTCGTCACCAAGCTCGACGTGCTCGACGAACTGGCCGAAATTCCGGTTTGCGTTGGCTACAAGATCGATGGCAAGAAAACCGTCGAGGCTCCCGCTCAGGCCAGCGGCTTTGAAAAGATCGAGTGCGTTTACAAAATGCTGCCCGGCTGGCAGACTTCGACCGAGGGCATCACCGAATACAAGAAGTTGCCCAGGCAGGCGCGGGAGTACCTGGCCTTTGTCGAGAAGGAAGCGGGCGCGAAGGTCGGAATGATTTCGACCGGCCCGGACCGCAACCACACGATTCTTGTGGATAAGTTCGTTGCGGAGTTGAAGGTGACCGCGAAGAAGGCCTAGAATGTCTTCCCCGGCTCACCCGCCGCGGCGAAGGAGCGAACGATGGTGGTGTTGGCGGTTACCTGGATGGCGAAAGTTGGGCACGAAGCCGAAGTTGCCGCACTATTTGAAAAGCTGACCGAACAATCCCGCAAGGAGCCGGGCTGCTCCGTGTACCAGGTGCATCGGCACAAAACGGAACCGCGCCGCTTCTTCATCTACGAGCAGTACAAAGACGACGCCGCGCTCGAAGCCCATCGCACCGCGCTCCATTTTCTGCAGCACGCGAAGAAAGACCTGCCAAAGATCGCCGACCGCGTGGAAGGGCACTTGTACGAGCCGCTCGGGTAGTAGGTGGGGCGCGGACGCCCTCGCCCGCGTTGCGTCGCGAACAGGCTCGAACCGCTACTTCTTCTCGTCCGCAGGCTTGGCTGGCGTCGCCGCGGTCCGGCTGTAGAGCAGGCTCTTGGTCCCGCCGTCGCAGGTTCCAACCACTTTGCCGTCGCCTTCCTTGCCTTTGTCCACGGCGTCGAGCGAATACGAAGTTACGCCCTTGGCGTCCAGCTTCTTTGCGATTTCGGCTTTCAGGTCGTCACAGGATTTTCTTCCGGTTGGTGCGGCGGGCGCGGTCTGATCCGTTTGCGCCACTCCTAAGGTAGAAGCCAAAAGCAGAGCAGCGGCCACTGTCCACGTTTTCATGATGTTTTCCTCGCTTCGAGCGCAGTATAAACAGGTGCGGGGCGGAAAACTCGTTACAAGGGTAACGCGGAGGACACTATTTGGGCGGTGCCTTATCGATCATCAATTCGCCACCGCTCGCGTAACTTTCCTTTGAAACCTCGTTAAAGGCGACAACAATCGCTTCCCGGCGCGCTCCGGCTTCCTCCACCAGAGCGTCCGTAATCCGCTTCGCGATCTTGCGCTTCTGATCGGTTGTCCGCCCTTGCAGCATCGTGACTTGAACTACTGGCATAGGGATCCTCTACTTCGCCAATTCGTATCCGGCAAAGAAAAAGCTCAACTCAAACCGCGCCGTATCTTCCGCATCGGAACCGTGAATCGCGTTGTGCTCGATGTTAGTCGCCCACTTCTTGCGGATCGTGCCTTCCGCCGCTTGCGCAGGATTGGTTGCGCCCATCAGCGTCCGCAAATCGGCGATGGCATTTTCCTTCTCGAGCGCCAACACGACGATCGGTCCGCTCGACATGAAGTCGGTCAGCGTATTGAAAAACGGCCGGCTGGCATGCACGGCGTAAAACTGCTCCGCCTGATGCTTGGAAATCTCCAGCATCTTCATGGCGAGGATGCGAAATCCATTTTTCTCGAACTGCTCAATGATGTCGCCGACGGCGTTCCTGCGTACGGCATCGGGCTTGACGATGGTGAATGTGCGTTGCAGAGTTTTCATAGGTTCAGTTCGTTGATTCCCTTCGAGTCGTTCATCTCTTTTACAAACTTATCAATCCGAGCGCAGCGAGGAACCTGCTTCGTTCCCGCCACTTCGCCACTCCCTAGACGTTCACGCCCAGCGCAGCCGCCAGCGTCTCACCAATCGCGGCCGGAGACTTCGCCACGCGGATCCCGCACGCTTCCAGCGCTTTGATTTTTTCCGCCGCCGTTCCCTTGCCGCCGGAAATGATCGCTCCCGCATGGCCCATGCGGCGTCCCGGAGGTGCGGTCTGCCCGGCGATGAAGCCCACGACGGGCTTCTTCATGTGAGTCTTCACGAACTCGGCAGCGGATTCTTCGGCGTTGCCGCCGATCTCGCCGATCATGATCACCGCTTCGGTTTCCCGGTCGCGATTGAACAGGTCGAGCGCATCAATGAAATTCGTCCCGATAATCGGATCTCCGCCAATGCCGATCGCCGTGGACTGCCCAATGCCGCGCTGCGTGAGTTGGTGCACGGCCTCGTAGGTGAGCGTCCCCGAACGCGAGACGATGCCAATCGGCCCTTCTTTGTGAATCGAGGCCGGCATGATGCCGATCTTGCATTTGCCCGGTGAAATAATTCCCGGGCAATTGGGCCCGATCAGCCTTGACTTGCGATCCTGCAGGAATTCCCACGCTTTCACCATGTCGAGTGTCGGGATTCCCTCGGTGATGCACACGATCAAATCAATTTCCGCGTCGGCCGCTTCCATGATTGCGTCGGCCGCGAACGGCGGCGGCACGAAGATCACCGTGGCATTGGCGCCTGTTTTCTCAACGGCGTCCCGCACGGTGTTGAAAATGGGCCAGCCCTCGTGCGTAGTCCCACCCTTGCCGGGTGTTACGCCTCCGACAATTTGCGTGCCGTAAGCGGCGCTGGCTTTCGCATGAAACGTGCCCTCGCGGCCTGTCAGGCCTTGCACAATGACGCGCGTATTCTTATCAACTAAGATTGCCATGATTCCTCACTTTGACCACTAGGGGGCTAAAGCCCCTAACCATTAAACCCTTCGATGCGGCCCCGAAGGGCCGCTCTTCCACAAGAAGGGCCGTTCTTCCACAAGCGCTGTTCGACAACACTACTTCGACACGCTACAAAGATCAGCGCCATTCCGTTACGCCTGCCGTGCCCCGAGCCGCAGCCACCACCTTGTCGGCCGCGTCTTTCATGGTGTCAGTGACCACAAAATTAAGCCCCGACTCCATAAGAATCTTCTTGCCTTCGACAACGTTCGTGCCTTCAAGGCGCAAAACGATGGGCAGTTTCATGTTCGTTTTACGCGCTGCTTCCACCACGCCCGTGGCCAGCGTATCCACGCGCAGGATGCCGCCAAAAATATTGATGAGCACCGCCTTCACGTTCCTGTCGCTGAGCAGAATCTCGAACGCGTGTGCCACCTGCTCTGAACTTGCGCCTCCGCCCACGTCGAGAAAGTTTGCCGGCAGGCCGCCGGCATACTTGATGATGTCCATCGTGGCCATCGCCAAGCCGGCGCCATTCACCATGCAGCCGACGTTGCCATCGAGCTTGATGTAATTCAGGCTGTACTTCGAGGCTTCGACTTCCAAAGGATCTTCTTCCGTAATGTCGCGCAGTTCGCGCAGATCCGGATGCCGGAACAGCGCGTTGTCGTCGAAGTTGAGTTTGGCATCGAGCGCGAACAGGCGTCCGTCCGTGGTCGTGATAAACGGGTTGATCTCGAGCAACGAAGCGTCGGTGTCGAGAAACGCCCTATAAAGACTCGAGAGAAACTGCACGGCGGGAGTGATTTGCTTTGCATTCAACCCCAGCTTGAATGCGATCTTCCGCGCCTGGAATGCTTCCAGTCCCATCCCGGGATCAATGTGTTGCTTCAGAATCGCATCCGGATTCTCCGCCGCGACCTGCTCGATATCCATCCCGCCCGCCGGCGACGCCATAAACACCGGCATGCCCTCGGCGCGGTCCACCAGAATTCCCAGGTACAGTTCCTTTTCGATGGGCAGCGTCTCCTCAATCAGCAGGCGGCGCACGATGCGGCCCTCAGGCCCCGTCTGGTGCGTTACCAGCTTCATCCCCAGCATCTTTTCCGCGAGGTCGCCGGCTTCGTTCACCGACTTGGCGATCTTCACGCCGCCGCCCTTCCCGCGTCCGCCCGCGTGGATCTGCGCCTTGACTACGACACCCGTTGACCCGCCGCTGAACAGTTCGCGGGCAACCGCTTCGGCCTCGTCCCGGGTCGCGGCCATCGAACCCCGCGGCACACTCACTCCATACTTCTTGAGGATTGCTTTTCCCTGATACTCATGGATCTTCATAATGAAGCTCGCTACGTTAAGAATTCGGAAGGACCCTGCTTGCGGCATCGCACTGCGGGCAGCAAACTTATAATTCTATAGAAGGCCGGGAGATTAGGGCAAACGCTCGGTCCGTCATGCTCGAATGTCGTCCCGAAATGAACTGTCAAATCAAGGGTGCGACTTTCTCCCCGCCCTATCATCTAAGCAGGATCGGCCCGCAAGTCTCATAGGATTTACCGGAGGTTGCCCGCGTGAAGCTCGTCTCGCTCAATGTCTCGCGTCCTCAGCTGATCGTTTATGGAGGAGCGACCATCAGCACCGGAATATTCAAGAAGCCGGTCCCTGGCCCGATCCAGTTAAGCACGCTGAATCTCGAGGGCGACCGCCAGGCCGATCTCAGCGTTCACGGCGGTCCCAACAAGGCGGTCTACGCCTATCCTTCGGAGCACTATCCTTATTGGCAAAATGAACTGCCGGGTACCGGCCTCCCTTTCGGTGCGTTCGGAGAAAACTTCACGACCGTGGGTCTTTCCGAGGATAGCCTGCACATCGGCGATCGGCTTCAGATCGGCTCTGCCATCGTGATGGTCCGCCAGACGCGCACTCCCTGTTACAAGTTAGCCGCCAAGTTTCAGCGCGATGACATGGTGGAACGTTTTCTGGTCAGCGGCCGCAGCGGGTTCTATTTTTCCGTCGAAAAGGAAGGCACGGTCGCGGCGGAAGATTCGTTTGCGTTCCTTACCCGCAATCAGGACGGCATCACGATCGCCGAAATGAACCGGCTCCTGGTCCGCGAGAGATACGATCCCGACTTACTCCACAAAGCGATTGAAACAGCGGCCCTCCCGGAACAGTGGTGTGAATCTTTCTCCGAGAGACTGCAGCGCCTGACTGCGGCGAAATAGCCGCGAATCGCGGGCGTGCCCGCTCATGCCGTACAATTCAGCCTGCCATCATGATCCTCGATGCCCTCCATCGTCTCGCCAACCACAGCCAATCGCTCGATCGCGACGAAGCTCGCGACGTGATGGCCGAGGTTCTGACGGGCAAATGCACCGATGCGCAGATCGCCGCGCTTCTGATTGCGCTGCGCATGAAAGGCGAAACGGTCGAAGAGATTGTTGGCTTCGCCGAGGCGATCCGCGCCGCGGCGGCGCCGCTGCCGATCAAAAGTCCAGATGCGCTGGCCGTCAGCGGCACCGGCCGCGACGCCCTCGCCGATGACTCTCTCGTGGACACCAGCGGCACCGGCGGAGATGCCAGTGGCACGTTTAATATTTCTACGGCTACGGCTCTCGTGACGGCCGGAGCAGGCGTCCGCGTGGCCAAGCACGGCAATCGCAGCATCAGCTCGAAATGCGGCTCTGCTGATGTAGTCGAAGCCCTGGGCGTGAATATTCAACTCACGCCCGAGCAGGCTGCCGAATGCCTCCGCAAAGTTGGTATCTGCTTCCTGTACGCGCCCAATCTGCATCCCGCCATGAAGCAAGTGCAGGGAGTTCGCCGCGAGCTCAAAATGCGCACCATGTTCAATCTGCTTGGCCCTCTGACCAATCCCGCGCGGGCTTCGGGCCAGGTCGTGGGAGTCTATTCGCTGGACCTGGTCGAAAAACTTGCCGAAGCGCTCAGTATGCTCGGCCTGCGGCGCGCCCTCGTGGTGCATGGCCTCGATGGTCTCGATGAAATCACGATCACCGGACCCACGCGCGTGGCCGAGGCTCGTGACGGCGCGGTCCGATCCTACGAAGTCGATCCCGAAGATTTCGGCATGAAGCCCGCCACGTTGCAGGATATCGCCGGTGGTGACGCAGCCGAGAACGCAGCCATCATTCGCTCGGTATTGAGCGGAGACAAGTCGCCGCGACGGGATGTGGTCCTGCTTAATGCCGCCGCCGCACTGGTGGCTGCTGGCCGGGAGGATCACCTGGACAAGGCCATTGTGCTCGCCCAACATTCCCTCGACTCGGGCAAAGCAAAATCAAAGCTGGAAAACCTCGCAGCCTTTACCTCCGCCGCCCAATCCTGAAAATACTTTGTCATCCTGAGCGAAGGGAAGGACCTCTGCAATTTCTCCGCACCCTACTTCACCTCGACCTTCTCCAAGTACTGCGCCACCTGCACGTTCCATCCCAATTCCTTTTTCATCATGTCGCGCATCTGCCCCGATGCATCCGGCTCTCCGTGCACCAGGTACGTTGTCGCGGGCTGCTTGCCGAACGTGTGCAGCCACTGCAATAACTCCGGCGGATCCGCATGGTCGCTGAACTGCTCCAGCGCCGCGATCTGCGCGCGAATCGGAATGATATCGCCGAAAATCTTTACTTCCGGAACTTTGCTCTTGATGGCAAACCCGCGCGTGCCGGGCGCCTGAAAGCCGATGAACAGCACCAGGTTTTTCGGATTCGGTAACCGCTGCGCCAAATGATGCAGAATGCGCCCGCCTGTAACCATCCCGCTCGAAGAGATGATGACCGCGGGCGTCTCCTCCGCATTGATCCTCTTCGACTCTTCCGGGGTGGATGCGAACGTGAAGCCGGGCCACTCGAGCGGGGACCCGTATTTTCGGATCATCTCTCGCGTTTCGTCGGTGTATTCCTCGTCGTGCTTGAGGAAGATTTCCACCGCCTTGATGGCCATGGGGCTGTCGCAAAAGACGGGCAGACGGGGAATCTGTCCCGACTCGATCAAATGCTTCACGATGAAAATGAACTTTTGGGTGCGCTCAATCGCAAATGCCGGAACGACCACGCTGCCGCCGCGCTTGATCGCAGCCGTAATGAGCGCGGCCAGTTCCGGCAGCGGATCTTCCTTGGGATGCGTCCGGTTTCCGTAAGTCGATTCCATCACCACCAGGTCGGCAACCTCGCCTTCCGCCGGGCCGGAATGCACGACTTTCCCCGGTGCCACCTTGTGATCGCGTACGCGGCCAATGTCGCCGGTGAACAGCAACTGCCGCGTTTGTCCGTTCGCGGTCAGCGTGACTTCTGCCATGCACGAGCCCAGAATGTGCGCCGCGCGCACAAAGCGAAAGGACAGCTCGGATGAAAGCTGAATCGTTTGCCCAACCTGCACTGGCTTGAAATATTGCAACGACTTTCGCGCTTCTTCGAACGTGTAGAGCGGCAGCGCGGGATCGTGTTTTGACTTCTTCGTCTTATTGTAGAAATTCGCGTCTTCTTCCTGCAGATGCCCGGAGTCAGGAAGAATGATGCCGCACAAATCGATGGTTGGGGATGTCGCGTAAATCGGCCCATGGAATCCTTCTTTCACCAGTCGCGGAATCCAGCCGCAATGGTCCAGATGAGCGTGGGTCAGAATGACCGCATCAATCTCCTTGGCCGGAACCGGCGTGTCACGCCAGTTTCGCTCGCGCCATTCCTTCGCACCCTGGAACAGTCCGCAGTCGATCAGAGCTTGAAACCCGCTCTTGCCGGTGTGATCGCCGGTGTTGATCAAGTGCTTCGACCCGGTGACCGTTCCCGCGGCGCCCAGAAATTGGATGTAAGCCAATCGTTTCCCTCCGTGTTTCTACTCAGTGACCCTATGACTCTGCGTCTCCTTGGAAATTCTTAGTTCGCGGCCGGCTGAACTTTGAATACGTTGTTCGTCGCGTTGCTTTCCGGCACGCTGCCGTCGTTGACCACGATCTCCTGCGGCTCCGTGGGCACCTCGATCCGAATCACGCCCTTGGTCTTCTTCATGACTTCCAGCCGCTTGGTTACTTCTCCATGGGCAAATTTGACGGTGATCGGAACCTGCGCCCCCGCCGTGCCCAGATTATCCACCGTAACCGTGACCATGAAAATCTTTGTCCCCATCTGGCGCGAAAAGGCAGACTCGACTTTGAAATCGGCCAGCCCGTGGTCGTGGTAGACCCAATCATCGAAGAACCATTCGAGATCGTGATCGGTTTGCGCCGCGATCAGGCGCGGCATGTAGGAAGCCGCAGTGTCCTGCTCGGGCCGGTATGCGGCCAGAGCTTTCTTGAGCGCCGCATCGCCAACTATGTCCCGCAACATCCACCACACATACATCGCCTTGCTGCGATAGAGTTCTTCGCTGGTCGTGTTCACCAGCGACCGGTTCACTTCGTCCTCAGACCGCGGTGCGGAGGTTGCCTGTTCAATCTGTCCAAGCGCCGCGCGGTGCAATCCCATGTAGTCGAGCGCGGCCTGGCGTCCTTTTTCCTGCTCGACGTAGAGAGCCTGGGCAAAATGCGCGAGCCCTTCTTCGATCCAGGGACGGAATGACAAAAACGAAGCGTGCTCCAGTTGATGGGCAACGGCCAGACCCGGCAGCTTCGAGTCTTTGTTGGTTAGCGGCGTGAGCAACTGCGCACCGCTCTCAAACGGCGCTGCATTGGCGTCCGGCAGATCGGCGGTTTTAGCTTTCTCCCGCGCTGCGCCGAACCAGTCGGTGATGAGGGGTGCGATCTTTTCTGCAGCGTCGGCAAAGTTTGCAGCGGCTGCGTCATGGCCTCGGAGATATCTGACTTCGATGCCGGGCCTTTCCAGTAATTGATAATCGGCAATCACAAGGGTCGGCGTATCGACTCTCAGCGCCTGGGCAGCGCAATCGCTGTCCGCTTGGGAGTGATCACTCTGTCTCGCGATGCATGGAACGCCGTTAAATAAAATGTGCGGCATATCGGAAACTTGTTCCGACAGTTCCGGCTGCAGAACCAGCTGCAGACCGACTTGCAAATGCATCTTCGACCCAGCTTCTCGCGTCTTCCACCGGTTCAAAACCTCAAATAAGCTAGTGCCTTCCGAAAGATTCGCGACCTCGGTCGCAATCGGATACCACGCAACGTATCCCACTCCGCGCACTGCCGTGAACTTCGCATCAATCTGATCCCAATCCGTGCTGTTCGCCACATCCTGGGGCGCGCCGATGCGCGTCAGTCGCGTGGCATCCAGCATGATCACGCCTTCGTAGGCGACCTCCAACTCAATGGTTGCCTGAGGAGCGACTGGCTGAGGCAGCGTCACGATTGCCTCCGACAAGCTTCCCGTGTGGTCAATGTCAGATGTGTAGGGCTGAGAGACGAATTGCAGAGGTTTCTCGCTGGACTTTACCGATCGCCAGTTGAGTGACGACGAAATCTGCAGCGCGGCAACCTTCTGCGGCGTCGGCGAGCCATTGCGCAACGTGATTTTGCCGCGCACTCCGAGTCGATGCTGGTCGGGATCGACCTGAAGGGTAAGGTCGTAATTGGTGAAACTGAAGGACTCGCGGTCGAGAGACAGCGCATTTGCCACACAGGCGCAGAAAATGCACAGCAGAGCGAGGCGCGCGAAAAAACGAAACTTCATTTCTGGTTGGATGCGCCTTCCCGTGCACGCCGCTGCCGCACGATCTCATAAAGAACCACTGCGGCCGCCACCGATACATTGAGCGACGGGACTTTGCCCAGCATCGGAATCGAAACCAGAAAATCGCACTTCCGTTTCACCAGATCGTGCAGCCCTTTGCCTTCTCCGCCGAGTACCAGCGCGCAGTCCATGTTGTAATCCAGGGCGTCGTAGGTTTGTTGGCTGCGCTCATCAAGGCCCACGGTCCACACGTTCTGTTCTTTCAGGTCTTCGATGCTGCGGGCGATGTTCGTGACTTTAGCGATCGGCATGTGCTCGCTTGCGCCCGCTGAGACTTTGGTGACGGTTCCGGTCACCGATGCAGAGCGACGCTCGGGAATGACGAGGCCGTTGGCGCCCGCCGCGTCCGACGTGCGCAAGATTGCTCCCAGATTGTGGGGATCTTCCACGCCATCGAGCACCACGATCAGCGAATATTGTCCGCGCTTGGCCTGGATGACGTCCGTGAGATCGTTGTACTGTTTGGCCGAAGTGACTGCGACCACGCCTTGATGCGCGGCGTTGCCGGCGAGTTTGTCGAGTTCCGTGCGCTGCAAAAAACGCACCGGCACGCTCAGCCGGCGGCAGTCTTCGATCAGGCGCTGCAGGCGGATGTCATTGCGCTCCTTCGCCATTCCGACCCACTCGAAAGCCCGCCCGCGCGCCTTCAGCGCTTCGGTCACGGAGTTGATGCCATAAATGTAGTGCATGAGTAGCTAGTGTACCGAAAGTTCCGCAAAGCCGAGCGGTCGGTCGCGAGCGTATGTGGAAGCGCGGCGCTTTAGCGCCGCGTCCCAGGCCGTGCGGGCTAGCCCCTGAGCGCGTCATGGGACCACTGGGCTGAAGCCCCTGAAACTCCACAGTCGCTCGAACGCGGCCCTAAAAGGGCCGCTCTTCCACGGTTCTGTCGGCGGCATTTCTTTAAGGTGCGGCGGCGGCATTTCTTTAAGCTGCCTAAATTGTCTAAGCTACCTTGTCTAAGCTACCTGGATTGTCTCTGCAGCGTACGGATAATGTCTGCCGGTTCCGGCCGTTCGGTGTAGTCTTCGTTCGCTGACGCGTAAATAATCGTTCCATCGCGGTCGAGAATGTGGGTCGCGGGGATCGGCAACTCCCAGCTGTCGTCTCCGTTGGTGAATGGCAAATTTACGAAGGCGCGCCGGTAAACGGCTTCCTGTAACTCGGGCACGCGATACGTCAGCTTGAACTGGCGCGCGACTTTGTTGCCCGCGTCCGATAGCAGCGGGAAGCGCAGCTTGTGCTGATCGTGCATGAAGAACGACTGCTTGACCGTCTGCGGCGAGATGGCGACGAGCGTTGCTCCGGCCTGCTCGATCTGCGGCAGGATGAGGTTCATTACCTCCATTTGTCCGACGCAAAACGGGCACCAGCGTCCGCGGATGAAACAGAGGACGAGTCGTCCGCGAGAAAGCAGGTCAGCCGAAAAAATGAGTTTGCCGTCGTGATCGGGAAGTTCGAATGCAGGAGCTTTCGCCCCGACCGGCAAAACGTTAGACGCGAGATGCCGAGCTTTGAATTCGGCGACGGCCTGCGCGTGAATGGCTTGAGTTTCGGCGGGGACGTACTTCGCGATAAGTTCCTTGCGCTCGACGTAGATTTCGCGCAGTGGACGCGTATCGCTACTTCGACCGGATTGTTCAAGAGAGCGCCACTTCATAGATTAGCTGTCCAGCCGGTAGCCGTGGGTTTGGAAATACACATCCCTCTCGCGAAGAACCGACGACCCCGGCTGCCTGGGTTTCACACGCACAAGGATTTCGTTGTCCGGATCGCACTGCGCCAGAAAGCACTTCTGCGAGCTTCCGAAAAGAAAAGGTTCGGTGTGGGAAGCCGTATACAACTCTCCATCGACTCTGTACTTGTAAGTTACTTCAGCCGTAGGGCACCCTTCAAACCCATCCGTGGCTGTGATTACCTTTGCCTGTACGGTCGGCCAAGATCTGGCCTTGTGTGACTGAATAAGCTGGATCGCGGCCCGGAAAATGTAGATCATCACTTCGCCCACGAACGAAACACCCCCTGAGCCAAATGCCCACTACATCCCGGGCAGCTTCATTCCCGCCAGCCGCCGCGCGAAGCTGGGCTTGCCCATCTGCTTGAACATTTTTTTCATCTGCGCGTATTGGCGAAGAAGATTGTTTACTTCCTGCACGGTCGTGCCGGAGCCGCGGGCGATGCGCTTGCGGCGGCTGCCGTTAATGACCTCGTGATGATTCCTCTCGTGCGTAGTCATCGAGTTGATGATGGCCTCGACGCGGTTGATCTGCTTTTCGTCCACGTTGTCGGCGGCTTTTTGCAGGCCGGAAAACGGGCCAATCGACGGCAGCATTCCCATCAGGCTCTTCATCGAGCCCATCTTCTTTACCTGGCGCAACTGGTCGCGGAAATCTTCGAGCGAGAAGCCGTCGCCGGTGAGGGCTTTGGTGGCCATCTCCTGCGCCTTCTTCTTGTCGATCTGAGATTCGGCGCGCTCGATCAGCGACAGAATGTCGCCCATGCCGAGAATGCGCGACACGATGCGGTCGGGATGGAACGGCTCGAGCGCGTCGTATTTTTCGCCGACGCCGATGAACTTGATGGGCTGGCCGGTGACCTGGCGAATTGAAAGCGCCGCGCCGCCGCGCGCGTCGCCGTCCATCTTGGTGAGAATGACTCCGGTCAGTGTCAGTTTCTTGTGAAACTCGTCGGCGGAGTTGACCGCGTCTTGTCCGGTCATGGCATCGGCGACGAAGAGGATCTCCGACGGATTCAGCAGCTTTTTCAGCGACTGCATCTCGTCCATGAGTTGGTCGTCGATGTGCAACCGGCCCGCGGTGTCAACGATCAGCACGTCACATCCGGAGACGACGGCCTCGCGGCGGGCTTCCTTCACCAGGCGTTCGACGGTTGCAGTGTTCGCTTCGCCAACGGTGCCCTCGTAGATGTGGCTTTTGACGGCCTGCGCGACGACCTTCAACTGCTCGCGAGCGGCGGGACGGTAGACGTCGACCGAAACCAGCAGCGGGCGGTGTCCTCCAGCTTTGAACCAGTGCGCGAGCTTGCCCGACGTCGTGGTCTTGCCGGAGCCTTGCAGTCCAGCCATGAGCACGACCGTTGGCGGCTGCGTGGCAAACTTCATGCGCGCGGTGTCTTTGCCGAGAATGTCGACCAGTTCGTCGCGCACGATCTTGATGACTTGCTCGCCGGGCGAGAGTGCAGTCAGGACTTCCTGACCAACAGCTTTGGCGCGAATCTGCTCGATGAGCTGCTTGACGACTTTGAAGTTGACGTCGGCTTCGAGCAGCGCCAGACGAATCTCGCGCAGCGCTTCATCAATGTTCTCCTCGGTCAGCTTGGCCTGGCCGCGAAGAGACTTGAACGCGCGTTGGAGTTTTTCCTGTAAGTTCTCGAACATAGGAGTATCCCGCTATTTTAGCAGCGATGCTTGCGTAGGGGCGGACGCCTTCGTCCGCCCGGCGGAGCGTGGGGAGGCGCAGACGGCATGTGCTTTACTCCGCCGGACGAATGCGCCCGGGGCTACACGTGCAGTGCCGGCTCAGGTCGCGAACACTTCCTTCGCGGCGACTACCGTGTTGCTGTGAATGGTCACCGTGTCTTCGAGGTTTTGGGCGTAGCCGCCGGCGTAGGTGACCATGACCGGAATATCGCGGGCGCGGGCCACGCGGAAGACCAGTTCGTCGCGCTTCTTCAATCCTTCAATCGTCAGCGCCAGGCCGCCGAGTTGATCGTCTTTATACGGGTCGGCGCCGGCAACGTAACACAGCAGGTCAGGCTCGAACTGGCGCAGGCCGGAGCTCAGCGCGTTGTCGAGCCAGGCGAGGTAGTCGTCGTCGCCGCAGCCATCGGGCAGGTCTACGTCAATCGAAGAGGGCGACTTCCACAGCGGATAGTTATTGTGTTGGTGCAGAGAAATTGTGAAGACGTCGCCGGCGTGGGCTCCGCGCATCTTGCCGCGGGGCGCGTTCTTGGGCTGCTCGACGGTCGAGGCTGAGGACGATGGCAGCAGCGCACTGGCGGTGCGTGTGCCGGCGAAAATCGCGGCGGTGCCGTTCCCCTGATGCACGTCGCAATCCAGTGTCATGGCGGTGCGAATTTTGTCGTCGCGCTGCAGGCGGCGGATGGCGACGGCCACATCGTGGATCATGCAGAATCCTTCGCCGTGGTCGGGGAAGGCATGATGAAATCCGCCGCCGAGGCTGATGGAGACTCGGTCAGTCAGCGACTGGCGCGCCGCCAGGATCGATCCGCCGGCAGCCAGCCAGAAGGCCTCCGCCAGATCGCGCGAGTAGGGAACTTCCATCTCCATCTCTTCGCGGGGGCTGAGCGTGCCGGTCTTCAGCTTCTGCACGTACTCGGGCTTGTGGACAAGGAGGATGTCCTGATCCGTGGCAGGCTGGGGTTCGAGGAAATCTGCAGCATCGGCCACGCCGGTCGAGATCAGCCGATCGCGAACGCGTCGATATTTTTCGGCGGGGAAGACGTGATCTCCGATGGGCAGATAGTAAGCGTCGCTGTAGATGAGCTTGAAGGGGAGCATGGGCTCGACCGACCAATGATACTGTCATCCCGGGCGAAGCGGGAAGTGAGAACGCCTGTCAAGGTCCGACTTCGCTCAAGAAGGCACGGGGTCCTTCGAGTGCCTGACTCCTCCGCGTCGCGGAGAAGTTAATCCGCGCAGAATGACCGATCGGAGAATTAGCGCTTCTTCCCCGGTTGCACCACTGGCGCGGCCATTGCCCTTCGCACCGGCACGATCGCGCCCTTCGATGGATCGGCGGCGGCGGCGTTGGCGCGGGTGAGAACTTCCTGTTGGATGTACTGCACGAACTCCTGAATCTGGCGCTGCATTTCTTCCATGCGCTCGCGCATTTGCAGAATGATCGCCATTCCAGCGATGTTCACACCCAGGTCGCGCGCTAAAGACAAAATAAATTCCAGGCGCAGCAAGTCCTCGTCGGTGTAGAGGCGCGTGTTGCCTTCGGTGCGCGACGGCTTGAGCAGGCCCTCGCGCTCGTAGAGGCGCAACGTCTGCGGATGGATGCCGTACATTTCGGCGACGGAGGAAATCATGTAGGCGCCCTTCGATTTCCGTTTGGTCATAGATTTGATTCTAGAGCACGATCACTCTTTTGGGAGTCCCAAGACTCAACCCGTCGTGCAAAATCACGCCAAGAGAAAAACCCCACCAAACCCTGACGGTTACCTCGCATCCAAGACGCGGAGGATTATTATGGACGAAAATAACGTCGTGAGTGTGCTTGAAAACCTCATAGAAACGTGCAAGGACGGTCAGAAGGGCTATCAGGACGCCGCCCAGCACGTGAAGCGGCCTGACCTGAGGAGCTATTTTAACGAACAGAGCATGGAACGAGGTCGGTTTGCACAGGAACTGCAAACGGAACTTGCGAAGGCGGGGAAGCCGGACAAGAAAGTATCTGGATCGGCGTCGGCGGCGATGCACCGCGCCTGGATCGATACAAAAGTTGCTCTCAGCGGCGGCGATAAGTCGATTCTCGAATCAATTGAAAAAGGGGAGGACGACGCTCGGGATACCTACCAGAAGACACTCAGCGGTTCGCTGTCACCGAATCTGGCTGAGATTGTGCGCCGCCAGGCGACGAGCGTTCAGCGTGCGCATGACAAGGTGAGGACGCTGCGAGACTCCGCGCAAGCGGCCTAACTGAAAATCAGCGGAAAAGTATAAAGAGGGCTGGATTTCTCCGGCCCTCTTTTTGCGTGAGAGCGATTTGCCGAGAACGATCAGGCCGCCGACTGCGCTTTCTGCTTCGGCGGTACCGACCATCCTGCCGGCTTCACCGCGTGATTGATTGCGTAGGCGACGACTCCGGCCGCGATCAGGATCATGCCGAAGGCGAACGAGCTCATGTTCCAGATCTGCTCGTGATCGGCACGCGCAACGGCGAACCCCAGCAAGAGCATGGGCGGAATGCCGATGGCAATCGCTCCGAAAATGCCTCCCGGCACGCGGAACGGACGCGGCAGTTCAGGCTCGCGGAAGCGTAACACGGCCAGCGCTACGAACTCGAGCAGGAGGCTGAAACCGTAAAGAAGGATATCGATGGTCACGAGCCGGGCAAAGCCCAGTCCGAGGCACATTGCCCATCCCATCGCCAGAGCGACAATCGCCACCCATGGCGCCCGGGACTTTTTCTGCAGCTTGCCGAAGATGGAGGGAAGCATGCCGTCCTGTGCCATCGCCAGCGGCAGGCGCGAGTAGCTCATGACCAGCGCGTTGAACATGCCGAAGGCGCTGATCAATCCGCCCAGCACGACTCCGATGCGAAGCAGTGGCCCGCCGAGCAGTCCGGCGATGTCCGCCCACGAGCCGGTTTCCCAGGCCGTCGGCTTCAGGCCGGTCATCCACATGGCGGCGAAGGGAAGCACGTAGCTGGCTGCCACGATGCAGACCGCGACCAGCATCGCACGCGGATAGGTCCGCTGCGGACGCTCGACTTCGGTGGCGATGGTCGAGGCATTGTCCCATCCCATGTAATTCCACATGCAGATCAGCAGGCCGCCGAGAATGTCGACGGTGGAAGTGGTCGGCTTGGTGACGGCATGGAGCAGTGTGCCCGCTTTGAACGGAGCGAGCACGACGATCGCGACGAACGGCGCCGACAACGCGAGGAACAGCCACAGTGAAGTCAAGGAAACGACTTTCACTCCAGCAATATTAAGGAGCGCACAGGCGACGACCACGGCGAGCGCAACCCACCATCCGCGACTGCCCTCCTGAAACCAGGGGAACATGCGGGTGAGGTAGGCGACGAACAGCGTGGGATAAATGGCCATGTCAAAGATAGAGGCAACGAGCGAGAGCCAGGCTTCCTGAAATCCCCAGAAGTTGCCCATGGCGCGGCGCACCCAGGCATAGTAGCCGCCTTCATAAGGCAGCGCGCTCGACAGCTCGCCGATCATGAAGGCCGTAGGCAGGCTCCAGAGCAGCGGAGTGAGCAGCAGAATCAGGATCGCGCGTCCGTATCCGGCGCCGTGCACGATGTCTTCGGTGCCGTAGGTTCCGCCCGACACCATAAAGAAGGTGGCGGCGACCAGGGGCCAAAGCGTGAGGCGGACGAATTTTTTCCGATTGGGGACGGCGGTGAGTTGCTGGGGATTGTCGAGTTGTTGACGCGGAGCGCTAGCTGTTGCCAATTTCTATGTGTTCCTCCTCAAGCGACTCACTCTCACCACCGCGTCTCCCCTGAAACGCCTTGTGCTCGCGGCTCCCGGGTCACTGCGATTCCCGGGCATTTCGGCGAAGTTAGTTCGCATTTGTGAGATTACGGGAATTTTCCACAGATGCAAGAAATTTTTGCGATTTCTCGCCAAATTTTGTAAGCGAGCGTTGTGATACGGAGGTAACGCAAAGCAAGTTGCGAGGAGGACCTATGCAATTCGTCCGGACGCCGCAGCGCGAGCAGGTTTCACAGGTCGTTCGCGCAAAACGCGGGCATGACAAAGGCCGATCAGAGTTTCATTTCCCAGGTCTCGGCGACCAGATCGTTGCGGCCCCAACTCTGGTGCTTCTTCTCGGCGACGAGTTTGAAACCGGCATGCTGGTAAATGCGGCGAGCAGCGGCAAGTTCGCTCTGGGTCCACAACATAACTTTCTTGTAGCCGGCTTGACGCGCGAAGCGAACGCACTCTTCCACCAGCCTTTTGCCGATCCCCAAGCCTCGGGCAGAGGCCTCGACCAGCAGCAGGCGCAGTTTGGCTACTGACGCTGATTTCTTGACCAGGAAAACTGACCCGACATTCTCGCCATCTTTTTCGGCGATCCAGCAGCGCTCGCGGGCGGGGTCGAACTTCTGGATGAACTCCGCGACGATCTCGGCGACGAGCGCCTCGAAACGTTCGTCGTAGTGGTACTCCTGCCAATAGAGCAACCCATGCCGGTAAACGACCCAGCCCATGTCGCCGGGCCGGTGTGATCGCAGCAGATACGACGCCGGGAGTTCCTCTGAGGAGAAGGCCGACTCAATCGTCCCCATGGCCTCGATCACGCTGCCCTGTTTTCCGGACGAGAGTTTGCCGAGCATTGCGCTGACCCGCTGATGGGAGCGGGCGTTCAGCGGTTCGAATGCTTTGCGGCCTTTTCTTGTCAGTTTGAGCAGCGTGCGGCGCGCGTCGACTCGGGATTCCCGCTTTTCGATCAAACCGTTTTTCTCGAACCCGGCGAGGATTCGGCTCAGGTATCCAGCATCCATGCCGAGGGTGGTACAGAGTTCGACGGCGGTGGTCTGCTCCGCCTGGGCCAACTCGTAGAGAGTGCGAACCTGGGTCAGCGAGAAAGGACTGTTCAGCATGCCTTCGTCGAGAAGCCCGATCTGGCGGGTGTAGAAGCGATTGAAGCGCCGCATGGCCGCTGCGCGCTGGTCGGCGGATGGGGAAAGCGGGAGCGCTGCCATGGCAACAGCATCGCTCTACTAGTTGACTGAGTCAAGTAATATCGGTGACTAGGGCAACTGGTGAATGGGACGGTTCCAGCCTCGCACCCAGATACGGCCTAAAGACCCCCGTACTCCTCGCCGCAAACGTCATGGAACGCAAGCTCGTGGATCAGGGGGTCGGGCAGCTGAGAATCGGGAAGCGGCGTTCCAGGCTTGTCCCATCCATTTTGTATCGCCCACGAAACCGAATACGCCGTGGGCTCGTCAATGAGTTCGTGAGGGTTAAGCTGCCTGCGATAGACGCGCCAACGCCCGCTGTCATCCGGTTCAACAAATACATAGGAGGTACTACTCTGGTCGACGCTGCTCTGAGTCAAGGTCAGATAGCCTCGTTTTCGATCTCGCCAGTGTTCCCACAGAAAACTCCGGGCCTGAGCCAAGATCGGATTGCGCTGCATCTCCCAGGCGTGGAAATGCTCGCCATCTGCCAGGTCTAGCCTGTCGTACTTGTTCAGGTTGCGGCCCTGGGCAATGTCGGGGGCCGTGTAGGAATTGTCTTGCCATTGGGCGTCGGGATAGCGAATGGTACGCCCGCCCAGTCGGACGAACCGGTCGTTGCCGGTCTCTCCCCGCGGCGCGGGTGTCAAGCACTCGGCTCGTTGGACACTCGCGGGGAACTTTGGATGAGCGAGTCGGTATTCAATTAGCAGAAGAATCGACAGAAGCAGGATAGAGACCGCAGTGCCGATGGCCCACGTCCGCACGACAAGACCTCTCTAACGAAATAGACACCGCAGCGGGACCCGCGGCCCTACACTTTGCTCCACAACTCCGCCCGCGGGTCTTCCGGATTTAGCTTGGCCAGTTCCCGCAGCAGTTCTTTCGTGCGCTCGTCGCGGGGCATGGGGACGGTCACCGTGATCTCGACGATCTCGTCTCCGCGGACACCTTCTTTGGTCGCTGACGGCACACCCTTTTCTCGCAGGCGCAATTTCTGGCCGGACTGCGTTCCGGGGGGAATCTTCAGCAGCGCGCGGCCGTCGATGGTGGGAACCTCGATCTTGGCTCCCAGCGCGGCTTCGGTCGAGCTCACCGGAACCGTCAGGTAAATGTCGTCGCCTTCGCGACGGAAAACGGGATGCTCGCCCGTGCGAATGATGGCGTAAAGGTCGCCGGGCGCGCCTCCGTGGGGGCCGGCGTTGCCTTTGCCGGGAACGCGGATGCGCTGGCCGTCGCGCGTGCCTGCCTTGATGCGGACCTCGAGCGGTTCCGTCTTGGTGACGGTTCCTTCGCCGTGGCAGGTGGGGCAGGTGGTCAGATTCTTGCCGGTGCCATGGCAGCGCGGGCACTGCACGTTGAACTTCATGCGCCCGCCGGTCTGGGTGATCTGCCCGGTGCCATTGCACTCCGGACACTTGCCGGGAGACTCGAGGAATCCCTGGCCGTGGCAAGTTGAGCAGACGTCGTTTCGCGTGATATTCAACTTCATCACGCCGCCGCGGATCGCCGTCCAGAAGGGAACATTAACCTGATATTCGAGGTCGGAACCGGGCTCCGGGCCTTCCTCGGCCTGTGCGCCGCCACGGCCTCCGCCGAAGATTCCGGAGAAAATGTCGCGGAAGCTGCTGTTGCTGCCACCGGCGCCGGTCTTGCGTCCGCGGCCCGCGCTGTCCACCAAGTCGGAGAAATCGAAACCACCGAAATCGAAGGGAACGCCCTGGCCGCTGCCGTCGTGGGTGGCGCCTGGGAAGCCGCCGGGAAATCCCGCAGCGCCGCGATCGCTGCCGCCCGCGCGCGCGTAGGCCTCGGCTGTCGCCGGATCAATGTTGTCGGAGTAGAAACCGACCTGATCGTAGATTTTGCGTTTCTTGGGATCGCTCAGAACTTCGTTCGCTTCAGACAGCGACTTGAACTTCTCCTCCGACGCCTTGTCTCCGGGGTTGACGTCGGGGTGGTATTTGCGCGCCAGCTTGCGGAACGCCTTGCGGATGTCCTCCGCCGAAGCGCTCTTCTTCACACCGAGAATTTCGTAGTAGTCCTTCTTGGGGGTCGAGGCCATTGCCGCTGTTTACCTGCTAGCACCAACGCGGGCCAGAACGCCCGCACACAGTTCTCAATTGACGATCTTGCGACGCTCTTTATCTTCTATCACCACGGTCAGATCTTCGGACTCTGGCATGTCTTCATAGACCTCAACCGAGCGCACTCCCGTGGGAGTGGACACAAATACTTCCCATCGTCGCTCATCGTCGGCGATGTTCACGAAATACGTTTCCCCATTGACTTGAAAATCCACTTCGATTGTCCTCCACAACCCTACAAATGTTGCGACGCGGGCAAGACTGCCCGCGCCGCCTGTTCAAGCTGAGAGCTAACAGCCAGCAGCTGTTTACTTCTTGTCTTCGACGTCCACGTACTCGGCGTCGATCACGCCTTCGTCTTTCTTGGCCTGACCGTTGCCGCTGTGGTCGCCTCCGGCGCTCGCGCCAGGCGTCGGACCTGGCTGCGCTCCAGGCGTCGCCTGCGCCGCCTTGTACATCTGCTCGGCCAGCTTGTGCGAGGCCGCTGTCAGAGTCTCGCGCGCCTTGTCCATGGTGGCCTTGTCGTTCGACTCGAGGGCTTTCTTCGCGTCGGCCACGGCGTTTTCGACGTCGCCGCGCTCCGATCCCGAGATCTTGTCGCCCTGCTCTTTCAGCATCTTCTCGACGTTGTAGACCATGCTGTCGAGCTGGTTTTTGGCCTCAATCGAGTCGCGAGCAGCCTTGTCTTCTGCGGCATGGGCGTCGGCTTCCTTCGCCATGCGCTCGACTTCTTCCTTCGACAAGCCGGAAGACGACGTGATCGTAATCTTCTGGTCCTTTTGCGTGGCCGTATCTTTCGCGGTCACGTTCAGGATGCCGTTGGCGTCAATGTCGAACGTTACTTCAATCTGCGGAACGCCCCGCGGAGCCGGCGGAATTCCGGTCAAGTGGAACTTGCCGAGAGTCCGGTTCTGCGCCGCCATGGGACGCTCACCCTGCAGCACGTGCACCTCAACCGAGGTCTGGTTGTCGGCGGCGGTGGAAAACGTCTCCGTTTTTTTGGTCGGAATGGTCGTATTGCGCGGGATCATCGAGGTTGCCACGCCACCGAGCGTTTCAATCGCGAGCGACAGCGGAGTCACATCGAGCAGCAGCAGGTCTTTCACTTCGCCGCCCAGCACGCCGCCTTGAATTGCCGCCCCGATCGCCACCACTTCATCGGGATTCACTCCCTTGTGGCCTTCTTTGCCAAAGAGCTCTTTGACCAGCGCCTGAATGCGCGGCATGCGGGTCTGGCCACCAACGAGCACGACTTCCTGGATCTTGCTGGCGTCCACGCCAGCATCTTTCATGCACTGCTTGCACGGACCCACGGAGCGCTGGATGATGTCTTCCACCATGCCTTCGAGCTTGGCGCGGGTGAGTTTCTTGACGAGGTGCTTGGGGCCGCTGGCATCCGCGGTGATGAAGGGCAGATTGATCTCGTGCTCCATGGTGGTGGAGAGCTCGATCTTGGCCCGTTCGGCCGCGTCCCGCAAACGCTGCAGGGCCATTTCATTGCCCTTGCCGCGCAGGTCGAGGCCTTCGTCCTTCTTGAATTCGTCGATGAGCCAGTCCACGATGCGTTGATCGAGGTTGTCGCCGCCCAGGTGCGTATCGCCATTGGTGGCTTTGACTTCAATCACGCCTTCGCCAACTTCGAGAATCGAAATGTCGAAGGTGCCGCCGCCGAAGTCGTAGACCGCGATGGTCTCGTCCTTGCTCTTGTCGAGGCCGTAGGCCAGAGCGGCTGCCGTGGGCTCGTTGATGATGCGCTTCACCTCGAGGCCGGCAATCTGGCCGGCATCTTTGGTAGCCTGGCGCTGCGCGTCGTTGAAGTAGGCAGGCACCGTGATGACGGCTTCGGTGACTTTCTCGCCGAGATAGTCTTCCGCGGCCTTCTTCAGCTTTTGCAAAATGAGCGCCGAAATCTGCGGTGGCGTATATTCCTTGCCCTGCGCCAAAACGGCGACGTGGTCGCCGGACTGTACGACCTTGTAGGGCACCATCTTGATTTCTTCCGTCACTTCGTTGTAGCGGCGGCCCATGAACCGCTTGATCGAATAGACGGTATTCTCGGGGTTGGTGATGGCTTGCCGCTTTGCGACTTGTCCGACCAACCGCTCTCCCGTCTTGGTAAAGCCGACTACCGAGGGCGTGGTTCGCCCTCCTTCTTCATTAGGGATCACTTTGGGCTCGCCGCCCTCCATGACCGCAACGCAGGAATTGGTAGTTCCCAGGTCAATTCCAATAATCTTTCCCATAAACTGCTCCTCCTAACTAGATAAGTGCTTTAAAATCAATGGAGTTATGATTGCGTCCACGGCCATGCTAAGACCTGAGTGGATTGCTGTCAAGGTTTAGATGAGGCCAGCTCGTATCAGGTTGCAGGCTTTCTCCTGGAGCCCGACAAACCGACAGGGGGCTTGCAAGTCGACCTTATTCTCTTGCGCAAGCCTGTGGGAGGGGGCAGCTCGATGTACCTAATTTCGATGCCCGGATTCGATGTCGGGATACGTGGCCTTACCGAACGCCAGGGCTTGTAGCGGCGACCGAGTGGCTATTCCATCCCCACCTTCCACACCGGTTCTCCACCCAGCGAGTGATAGAAGCCCCACGCGGCCAGCGCGACCACGCTTAACAGTGCCAGCAGCGCGGATGGCAGGTACCACTCGGAAAGATCAGCCGTGAAGGGAACGTTGGCCAGCATATCCACGGTAAAGGCTCCTACCGCCAGCGGCACTAGTCCGAAGCGCAGGACGATCAGCACCAGGACGGCGTAGATCAGAAAGAGTTCCGGAATGTCGACTGCGGGATGCGTGCTTCCCAGAGACCGCATTCCGACCCAGAACACAAGAAAGAGAACTGCAGCAATCCAATCGGAACGCACCACTCTTATCTTCACAAGCCCAAACACGAACTCCACGAGCACCTTCAATCCCAGCAGCATGAAGAAAAACTGCAGGGTGGCGAAGATCGACGACGGCATCTGAATCAGGAATTGCCCAAGCGCTTGTCTTCCTCCCAGCAAGTACATGCTGCTGCTAAGGGGAGGGGATGCACCCAGCCGTGCCAGTGGGATGTTGGACCCTTCGATGATCAAGATCCAGACCGCCCCGAACGTGACGCCGAACAAAATATCGCGCCCCACCAGCGCATCCCGAACCTGCCCGGAAATCAGTCGGGTCCAGGCAACGAGGGCCTGCGGCCAGCGCCGGCGAATCCATGGTTCGATCGCCATGTAGAACACCCACCCCACGCAGGCGAGCAGCAGACCTGAAGCGATGGCGAGCATGGTGGTCCCGAACGTCTCAAAGCCGGCCACGAAATGCGAGCGGCACAAAAACAGCAGCAGCTCCAGGATGAACATGACCAGCGCCAGTCGAACCGCGCCTTCGCGGTCGCCGCGTCCATGGCGGTAGTTCCGCCGCGCCAGCAGAGTCCCGGCCACCAGGAGCGCAATGAGCACGAGGATTGAAAGGACGTTGCCCGCGCGGTTTCTCTTTTCCTCTTGTGATTTTGGAGTGATCATCCGCCACGGCTTGTTCCAGTCGCCGATCAGCGCGAAAAACACCGGCTTGCCTCGCCATGCGGCAGCCTCCACACGCAGGGGTCGGTTCGTTCCGGGCCACACGCCCGTCCACGCCGCGCGAGCGTCGCTCATGCCCAGGGAAGTCCACTCCGGCTGAGCCGGTTGCAGCTTTGACGGCTCCAGTTCTGCCGCCGCAAGAAGCTGGCTCCAGTCCGCCGTGACTGCCTGTGCCGCTACCGTCTCCTTCTGCGGTGGAATCGCCTGGAAGTACACCAGCCTGCCGTGCGCGTCGAGTTTGACATTCACCATGCCCGACAAGGTCGTTGGCGGATCTTCCTCCGCGATGATCCCCGGAGTCAGCAATAAGTCGCGATAGTCACTCGCCGTCATCAGGTCTGGACTCTGCCGGTACCAGAACTGGAGCATCGTGGGCCGGGCCGCAATCACCTGATCCCAATTCACCGGTTTCGGATCGTTGCGTTCGACGTAGTTGATATAGTCAGTGTCGTAATCGAAACTGAAAGCGCTATCTGCCGGTTTTTGTTGGTAGCCCGCCGCAGCGACAATCTCCCGCGCTCGATGTTCCAGCACTTCCGGGGTCTGATCCAGGTGCATCTTCTCGAGAGCGCCGTAACGGATCGTGAGAATAGCGCCGATTGCCAGCCCGATCACGACGGCTGCGAGACAGGTGATTGCAATCGCAGGACGCAAGCCCGAAGTCTCGCCGGAAGCGGCGACCATCTGCGGCGAAGGCGTTTCTCCGGCGGCCAGGGCCGCGGCCAGCGGATCGCCTCCGGGCAGTGCGGCCGCCACGGCCAGCGCATTGGCCGGACGCGCCATCGGTTCCGTCTCAAGACAACGCAGGATTACCTTTTCGACGATGGGGTCCAGATCTTTCACCACCGACGACGGACGACTCGGCATGCGATCGGCAGAACCGGCTATCGCTCCTGCTGGTTTTTCGGCGAATGCCCGCTTGCCGGTGAACACTTCATACAGCACCAGGCCCAGCGCATACAGGTCGCTGCGCGTGCTGACTTCTTTTCCTGCAAGCTGCTCGGGGGCCATGTAAGCGGGAGTTCCGCTGCGGACTTCGGCGCCGCGAATGTCATCGGCAATGCCCGCCAGACCGAAATCCATGATGACCGCCTGCCCGCGGCCGTCGAGCATGATATTGGCGGGTTTCAGATCGCGATGCAGAACGCCTTTGGTGTGGGCGGCGGCCAGACCTGCGCAAAGTTGCCGCGCGATCTCGACGGCCTTGTCTTGTGGCAAGCGCCCGATGCGCCGCAACAAGGAAGCGAGATCTTCGCCGTCAACGTACTCCATCGTGAAAAACGTTTGCCCGTCCACATCGCCCACGTCGTAGACGCGGCACACGTTGGGGTGCGACACGCGGCGGGCGATCCGCACTTCATTGCGGAACCGTTCCAGCAATCCTTCGTTGCTCGTTGCCTCGTCGGGTAGGAACTTCATGGCGACGGCCTGGCCGAGCGTGAGATCGTCGGCGCGGTACACCTCGCCCATGCCGCCCCTGCCAAGCAACGCGATGATGCGGTAGCGCCCGGCAATCAAACGTCCTGGAAGAAAGCGGCCCTCGTTCAGCAGGAACTCCGCCGAACTGGAGGGCCTTGAGCCCGACCGAGATGATGACGAAGGCGGCCGTGGCGGCAAGGGCGACGTGGCTGTAGCGGGGTAGTCGATCGTGGCCATGTCGTCGGTTCCCGCCGGGGTATTTCCCGCTGGCACTCCACAAGCCGGGCAGAAGCGAACGCTGGCCGATAAGTCGATGCCGCAGGATAAGCACTTAGGCATGAAAATTTCCCGCTACAGGATAACCCAGAGCTCGGGCGTCAGGCGTCAGACGGCGGACCTCAGACCGCGGACCTCGGACCTCAGACCGCGGACCTCAGGCCTCAGACTCTGCTTCGACATAGTGAATGAGCCCGACATCGACGGGGGTCCAGCGTCCGAGGTCCGGAGTCCGAGGTCTGAGGTCCGAGGTCTGAGGTGCGACGCTGTTTTTGTTACCATGCAGAGCGAATGATCTCACCCTTAACTCGCTGGCTGCGGGATCCTTTGTTCCTGGTATGCCTCGCTACCGGCCTGCTCACTTTCGTCGTGCAATCGGGCGAACTCGGGACCGCCGATACCACTTACCGCCTGCAGACTACCCACTGGCTCTGGACCGGTCAGCCACAGGTCGCGGATGACGAGTATCCCGAATTCGGGCTGCGCGGGCGCGACGGCCATATCTATAGCTGGTACGGGATTGGCCAATCGCTGCTCATGCTGCCGGCCGATCTGGTTGCCACGTGGGTCGCGCACTGGCGGATCTTTGCCGACTATGAAGACGACCCGGGCGTGCGCAGCATTATCGTCACTTACAGCACCAGCATTCTGGTCAACGTGCTGACCGCGCTGTTCGCTTTCCGGTTGCTCGGCCAGTTGCGCTTCAGCGTGAAAGAGGCCGTGGCCGGAGTACTGGCCCTGATGTTCTGCACGACTCACCTGCACTACACGCAGAACATGCAGGAGAACAACTACATCATGCTGCTCACGCTGGTTGGGTTTTCCTTCCAGTATGAATGGCTGCGCTCGGGCAGCATGCGAGCACTGGTTGTGGGCTCGGCCGCGCTGGGACTCAACCTGCTGACTCGGCTGACGGCTGGGCTCGATGTGATCGCGGCCGGCATCTTTGTGCTCGCCGTGCTCTGGCTGGAAAGAGTGCGAGGCGAGGAACTCTGGCGGCGCTTGCTGGTGTACTGCAAAGTGGCGGCGCCGATATATTTCTGCTTCGCGCTGGTCGAGCGCTGGTACAACTTCTACCGCTTTGGATCTTGGACTCAGACGTATCTGCCGATTTTCGCAAGAGAGCAGCGCTCGCAGAACCCGACGTTGCCTCCCAACTTCCCGTGGAGCACACCATTTCATGAGGGAGTTCTGGGTGCGCTGTTCAAGCCTGAGAAATCGATCTTCCTGTTCGATCCGCTGCTTATCCTTGCGCTGGTGCTACTTGGGTTGTTGTGGAAACGGCTTGCCCTTGAAGTCCGGGCGTACGCCGTGACCACGCTTCTGCTGCTGGTTGGCTACATCAGCCTCTACGCGCGCTATACCTACTGGGCGGGCGATCATGCCTGGGGAGATCGCTACGTTTCGACGGCGGTAGAAATGGTAGCGCTCATCGCCGTGCCCATGCTTCTGCGCTACCGCCAGAATTTGAGTACGTTGGCCTGGCGAGCCGGAGTATTCCTGATCGCCGCCAGCCTGGTTGTTCAGATTGTGTCGCTGGCGTTCTGGCTTCCGCTTGAAATCTATCAAATGGAAACGCTCGGACATCCTACGTTCGTGATTGCCCTGCGCATCAAGAACATCGTGGCGTTTGCTCTCGGGAAAAGGGATGCCTGGGGACTGAATACCGAGGCCATGAACCAGGATCCGTGGGACCACATTCACATTGACACGTGGAATTTTCTGCCTTTCCTGTTGCGCCGCGTCGGCTCGGCACCGCGATGGGTTGTGGACACTGCTTTCGCCGTCTGGATTGCGGGTCTTGCAGCGCTGGCGGCTGCTTTGTGGCGGTTGAGAGGAACGCTGCGCGGGGAGTGCGCGAGCTGAGTTTGCGCGCTGCAGACGTCTCGCCAGGACACAATGGCAGTTCGGTGTTCGTGCCGGCTGGTGTTTTACAACGCTGGTACGCTGGTGTATCGTTGGTCCCGATTTTCCCATTCACATTTCTCCACCCCGGGTGACCGTCATGTTGATTCATCGAACAGTTCCTTATTGCACCGTTTTGCTTGGCGCGCTCTTGTTCGCCTCACCAGCTGCGTACTGCCTCGCAACTCCTATGCAAGCGACGGCAGAGCGCGTTTCAGCCGATACGCCGCGTGTCACTCCGGGCGGCGCAACGTTCACCGTTCCGTCCGGCTGGGCTATTGAGACGGGACACAACCTGGTGATTCTGACTCCTCCTGAGAGCGATACGCACATCGCCATCGTGGACGCGGCGGGGGCGGACGCCAATGCGGCGGTCACCGCTGCCTGGGCGGCGTACAACCCGAACTTCAAGCGGCCTCTGAAGCTGGTCACGCCTCGGCCGGCGCGCGAAGGTTGGGATGAGCGCCGGATTTTTGATTACGAGACCTCGCCTAACGAGCGGGCTGCGGTGCAGGCTTTGGCGCTTCGCGCGGGGACGGCGTGGACGGTGATCATTCTCGAGGGAACAGATCCGACAGTCGAGAAACGCTCAGCCCCGATTGGACTGGTATTCCAGAGTTTGCGTCCCAAAGGCTACTCGCGCGAGTCGTTCGCGCTGCGTAAGGCTCACCCGCTCGACGCTGCCCGCATCGCAGAGCTGAAAGAATTCGTCGAAACTTCCATGCAGCAACTCGGCATCCCTGGTGTCGGGCTCGCGCTTGTGGACGGCGGCAAGGTCGTCTACCAGGGCGGAATCGGAGTGCGCAAACTCGGCGAGCCCGAAAAGGTGGACGAGAACACAGTATTCATGGCGGCTTCGAACACAAAGGGAATGACCACGCTGCTGCTCGCCGAGCTCGTGGACCAGAAAAAGTTGAAGTGGGATGAGCCGGTGATCGATGTCTATCCGGCTTTCAAGCTGGGCGACCCGGAAACCACAAAGAAGGTTCTGGTGAAGAACCTGATTTGCGCCTGCACCGGATTGCCGCGACAGGATCTGGAGTGGTTGTTCGAATTCAAAAATGCGACGCCAGCCTCCGAGTTGGCTTTGCTGGGAACGATGCAGCCAACCAGCAAGTTCGGCGAGGTGTTTCAGTACAGCAATCTGATGGCGGCGGCCGCCGGCTACATCGGCGGGCATATCGTCTATCCGGACCACGAACTTGGCGCCGCTTATGACGCCGCGATGCAGCAAATGATTTTCGATCCCTTGGGAATGAAGTCCACAACGTTCGATTATTCCCGCGCTCTGGCCGGCAACCACGCAACGCCGCATGGGGACGACATTGATGGCAAGCCGACCGTGGCCAGCATGGCGATCAATTATTCCATTGTGCCGGCGCGTCCGGCGGGTGCGGTGTGGACCTCGGCGGCCGATCTGATCCGCTACGTGCAGGATGAGCTAGCCTTGGGCAAGCTGCCCGACGGGAAGCAACTGGTTTCGGCGGAAAACCTACTGATGCGCCGTGCTCCCCAAGTGCCTCTGGGTGAGAACTCGTCGTATGGAATGGGCCTGATCGTGGACCGGACGTACGGCGTTCCGGTGGTGAGTCACGGGGGCAGCATGTCGGGCTTCAAGAGCAATCTCTTTTTTCTGCCGGATTCAGGCATTGGCGCTGTGCTGCTCACCAATTCCGACAATGGTGGCATGCTGACGGGTCCGTTCGGACGGCGCCTGCTCGAAGTCGTTTTCGATGGCAAGCCAGAGGCAGTTGCCGACGTTGCCTCACGTGCTGCCGCGCATAAGGCCGCGCTGGCGAAAGATCGAGAACGGCTGGTTGTGCCCGCGGCCTCGGACCAGGTTGCCGGCCTGGCGAAGAAGTATTCGAGCAAGGAGCTTGGTGATCTTGCCGTGCAAACCAACGGAGCAGTCACAACCTTCGATCTCGGCGAGTGGAAGAGCACCGTGGCATCGCGGAAGAACGACGATGGCACGACATCGTTCATCACCATCGATCCGGGAACCGATGGATTTGAGTTCGTCGTTGGGGAACGCGGCGGGAAGCGCGTGCTGATCATCCGCGATGGCCAGCACGAGTACACGTTCACCGAGATCGCGTGATCACCGTTGCGTGTGGGAAACGACTAGCCCATCCTTCCAGCCAGGATGGTGGGCTCATACCAATTGGGATCTGTGGCCTTCTCGAACCACGAGCGCGCCTCCTCGACGTAGGCAGCGATTTTGCCGGGCTTGACCGGACTGCTTAGCCCATAAGCCCCGTACACAAAAACCCATTCACCCATCTTTTCCACGTTCCATTTGCTGGGCTGAAGGATGCCGCGGTTGCGGCAGCAGGAGTCGGCGGCAACGCGAAAACCCACTACTGTCTGTTCGGAAAGGCCCTCGCCTGGATTGTCTCGGACTGTCCACATTCTTTGGTCGAAGATCACCGTCTCGCGCCCGGCAATCATGCCACGCATGCAATTCCGTGCCAGGGTTGCGGTGTCAAAAGCAGTGCCGCGGACACCCATGCGTTCTCGCGACATCGTTGGCTCAAACTGAAGGCCGAGTTCGGATGCTACCGCCGCCATGGCCCTTGTGCGTGAGGGAGAGAACCAGAGCAGAAGTCCATACAAAGCGACGAGCACACAGAGCGCGTAGCCGAGGGCAGTCCACATTTGAGCCCAGCCTATTCGACCGTGACGGACTTGGCCAAGTTCCTCGGCTGATCCACATCGCATCCCCGCCGTACGGCGATGTGATACGCCAGCAATTGCAGGGGAACAATCTCCAGGATCGGCGCCAACTCTTCCGGCGCCGGCGGGACGTAGAGGACGTGATCCGCAGCTTCCTTGATTTCTTCATCGCCTTCGGTGGCGAGCGCAATCACGACTCCCGATCGAGCTTTTACTTCCTTCAGGTTCGACATGGTCTTTTCGTAGCGCAACACCGACCCCGGATTATTCACGTCCCGCGTGGCAATGATAACGACCGGCAGATTCTCATCAATCAATGCGTTGGGGCCATGCTTCATCTCGCCAGCGGGATATCCTTCGGCGTGAATGTAGGAGATTTCTTTCAGTTTGAGAGCGCCTTCGAGGGCGATCGGATAATGAATCCCGCGTCCCAGGAACAGGAAGTCATGCACCTTCTGATAGCGCTTGGCCAATTCGTCGCAGGCTTCGTCGTGGGTAAGAATGTGTTCGAGTTTTCCCGGGATCTGCGTCAGTTCGAGCATCGCAGCCCGCGCGCGTTCGAGGGGCATGACGCCGCGCACCTGCGCCAGATACATGGCGAAGATGTACAGGGCGGTGAGTTGTCCGGTAAAAGCCTTGGTCGAAGCCACGCCGATCTCGGGGCCGGCATGGGTATAGATAGTTCCCGCCGCCTCGCGCGTGATCATGGAGCCAACGACGTTGCAAATAGCAAGCGTCTTCGATCCTCTTGCTTTGGCCTCGCGCTGGGCGGCGAGGGTGTCGGCGGTCTCGCCCGATTGCGAAATCACCAGCGTGATCGTGTCGGGATCAACAATGGGATTGCGATAGCGCCACTCGCTGGCATAGTCGACTTCCACCGGCACACGCGCCAGCGTCTCGATCATGAACTTGCCGGCTTGCCCGGCGTGCCAACTGGTTCCGCAGGCGATGATGTTGATCTTGCTGGCGGCGCGAAACTCCGACTCGCTGATCTCCATCTCTTCGAGGAAAATATGACCTGTATCCTGCGAGACGCGGCCCAGGGTCGTGTCGCGGACGGCGCGAGGCTGCTCGTAGATTTCCTTGAGCATGAAATGTTTGAAGCCGCCCTTTTCCGCCATGATGGGATCCCAGGTCACATGCTGCACTTGCCGCCGAATGGGCTTTCCGTCGAAGTCGGAAAGTTGGACGCCATCGGCTGTGACAACAGCCATGTCGCCGTCAGCCAGAAAGAAAATGTCGCGTGTGTGATAGAGAATGGCGGGCACATCGGAGGCCACGAAATATTCATCGTTCCCCAACCCAATGACCGCCGGAGGCCCATTGCGGGCCGCGACAATCTTGTTGGGTTCGTCGGTTGAGATGACCGCCAGCGCAAAGACACCGGTGAGATCCTTCACCGCGCGGCGCACGGCCTCTTCCAGGGCGGGGCGCCGACCGTTTCCGGAATTCCCCGAATATTTTTCGATCAGGTGTGCAATGATTTCGGTGTCGGTCTCGGTCGTGAACTTGTGGCCTTCCTCGACCAGCTTTTTTTTCAGGCTGAGGTAGTTCTCGACAATTCCGTTGTGTACGACGACAATTTTGCCCGAGCAATCGCGGTGCGGATGCGCATTTTCTTCGGTAGGACGCCCGTGAGTCGCCCAACGTGTGTGCCCAATGCCGTAAGTACCCTGAATGGGGCGGTTGCGGATGACCTCTTCCAGATTTTGCAGTTTGCCTTCGGCGCGGCGGATCTGCAGTCCCTCTCCGTTGCCGGCGACTGCGATTCCCGCCGAGTCATAGCCGCGATACTCGAGCCGGCGAAGGCCTTCAATGATGATTGGGACAACACTTTTCTTGCCGACGTACCCGACAATGCCACACATAAGGGAGACCTCGAAGGATCTAGCTGCGCACTATTCCGCCAGGGAGAACCGGAACTCCTCAATCACCGGGTTGGTCAGCACTTCGCGGGCGATGCGCTCGACTTCGACCTGCGCTTCTTCGCGAGAGAGTCCCCCGTCAAGCGTGAGCTCGAAATATTTTCCCTGGCGCACGCTCTCCAGACCCTTGTAACCCATTTTCTTCAGCGCGCCTTGAATGGTCTTGCCCTGGGGGTCCAGAACGGTTTTCTTGAGAGAGACATAAACGTAGGCTGTCATAAAGGAGTCATTATACGTCAGTGACAACTGGGGTCCGGCGCAGTCTTACTTTTCGGTTTGGCTTATGCGCGGGGGCCGGATAAGAGGGAGATCCTTCGCTTCGCCTGTAAAGCGGCTCCACTCAGGATGACACTGCTTCTAACGACAAACTGTAATAGTACCTACTTTTCCATGCGGGTCAGCTTTTCATCCAGATCGGCCAAGGCGTCTTGCAGTGCCTTTCGACGTTGCGGGTTTTGACTTGCATCGATTTGCCGCAGCACCAGCTGCCGGGCGAGACGAAGATTTTCTTTGTCGCGCCAGCGCGCGGCTTCTGCCGCACTCATCGGAGGACCGGACCGAGTGGTTTTATTTCCGGCGTCTGCCTGCTGCGCTTCGATCGATTTGCTCTCCCAACCTCGCGCCACAGATCGATTATATTCTCGGCGATTCCATCTTCGTGTTCGTGGTGCGTGTGTGCGAACCGCGTTCCCGAGGTGTGACCGACCATACGGTCGGCAAAAACGTTTTTTCAGCCGCGAAATACGGTGTTTCAAAAACCTATCATGTGCAGAAAAGATTCCGTCTTGCTTGACTTCGTGGGTATAATGCGTTGTTCCGGGGGCGACCGGAATGAGAAGACCGCCTTTGAGGGGGGGCGGCCAGGAGAATCTCTACTCTTGCACCCCTCAAGCGTTCTACGCTTGGAGATCAGATGCTCGCGCCACTCGGCGTCGCTCCGGGTGGAGAATGAGCATTCCGATCACCCACCCTCTGTTCTTTCTTCGAATTTCCTATTCAATCGCAATTCAGAAATTCCAACTTCGCCATCGGGAAATCCCCGCTCTTTAGCTCAGTTAGACACCCGATTGCGAGGTACAGGAATTCCGAGGTTAACTGCTGGTAGCGCCAGATGGGGCGGGATCCCAGGAAGTCATCTGGCAGGGCTGTTTGGCATCGATCGGCCAGGAGGTCCTTGGTATGCCGATTGACTCTGGGCCCTTTGGAACTGGCAGTGTTCCATTCGCTAACCCTGAAGCTTTCAGCGAGCCGGAGAAGTTGCTCGCTGCCTATTTCAGTTCGACTACAGTAGGCTCTGCATTGTCGACGCCAACCTTCGCTTTATTGCCATCAACGAGAATCTTGCGAAGATCCACGGCAGATCTGCGGCCGACCACTTGGGCAAGACCGTGCGCGAGATGCTGGGCTCTTTCGCGGATCTGATTGAGCCGGAATTTCAGCGTGTCCTCGCGAAGCGCGAGGCGGTGCACTTCGAAACTTCCGACACACTGCCCTCCAGGCAGGAACCAGGACACTGGATCGTCCACTACCTCCCCATCCAGGATGAGACGGGAGCCGTCAGTCGAATCGTCGCCGTAGTGGTTGAGATTACGACGCAAAAAAAGCTGGAAGAATCGCTGCAGGACGTGAGCGGGAAACTCCGCAGAGAAATGGAGCGGCTGCAAATGCTGCTGGACGTGAGCAGCATCTTGTCATCGAACTGGAACCTGCAACAGGCTTTTCCGCGGATCTCGGCCCGCATTCGCCGCGTCCTGCTCCACGAATACGCCGGTTTCGAGTTGCAAGATGCGACTACCGGTCTGCTGGTCCGCCAAGTCGACGATTTTCCCCTGGGCAAAGGTCTGCTTACGGCCGCCCAAGTCGAAACCCAGAATAGCCCCAGTGGCCAGGCCTTGCACGAACGCTCTTCGCTCATTTTTTCCAAAGACCAGATGCAAGGTTTTGAAGCTGAGATCACGAAAAAGTTTCTGGCGGAGGGACTGCAGTCTCTGTGTTGTGTCCCGCTCCTGCGGCCGCACGGCGCCCTGGGAGTTCTCGTGCTCGGCAGCACCCGGCCCGATGCATTCCAATCCGAAAACTTGACCCTCCTCAACCAGGTCGCAGCGCAGTTCGCCATCGCTCTGGAGAATCATCAGGTCGCCCTGGAAATCGAGGACCTGAAGGGACGCCTGGCTGCGGAAAGGAAGTATCTCGATGGCGAACTCGGCACCGAAGGCCTCTTTGCAGAAATCGTGGGTGAAAGCTCTGCTCTGAAGCAAGTCCTCGACCAGGTTGTGACCGTCGCCCCCAGTGAGGCCACCGTCCTGATTCTTGGGGAAACCGGAACGGGGAAGGAACTGATCGCGCGTGCCATCCATCGGCTGAGCCGCCGCAAGGACAACAACTTCATCAAGCTCAACTGCGCTGCCATTCCGACGGGCTTGCTGGAGAGCGAGCTTTTCGGCCACGAGAGGGGGGCTTTCACCGGCGCGATCAGCCAGAAGATTGGACGCATGGAACTGGCAAGCGGCGGAACGCTGTTCCTCGACGAAGTCGGCGAAATCCCCCTCGAGCTGCAACCCAAATTGCTGCGCGTTCTGCAGGATCAGGAGTTCGAGCGCCTGGGCAGCAACCGTACCATCACGGTAAACCTGCGCCTGGTCGCCGCCACGAATCGGGACTTGGCCCAAGGGATGGCCGACCGCGAATTTCGCAGCGACCTCTTCTACAGGCTGAGCGTCTTTCCCATCCGGATGCCTCCCTTGCGCGAGCGGCGCGAGGATATTCCTCTTCTGGTCCGCTATTTCGTTCGGAGACTCGCCCTTCGGATGGATCGGCACATCGAGACCATTCCGACAGAGGCCATGAAGGCGCTCACGGAGTGGTCCTGGCCGGGAAATGTTCGCGAACTCGAAAACCTAATGGAAAGAGCCGTGATTCTGAGCGAAGGACCTGCCCTCCGCGTTCCCTTTTCGGAGCTCGTAGCCCGTGGCGCACCCATTGCGTCTCTGCCAGACACTACTCTGGATAACGCGGAGCGTCAGCACATCATCCGTGTGCTGCGACAAACTGGCGGCCAGATCTCGGGACCGGAAGGTGCTGCTCGTCGCCTGGGCGTGAAACGGACTACTCTTCAATCGAAGATGCAGCGTTTGAAAATCACCCGCAAAGACTACCCTGGCCCCTCGCGAAAGTAGTTTTCCCCGACCCTCGTTAGAGCCGGCAATAGAAGGATGACGGCTAATCGGCATTTGCCGATTCTTCGGCAAGGTTGCCAGAACGTAGGGCCGCTTTACCGTTTCGGAACCTGTTCCAAAACAGGGAAGTTCCCGCCCCTTCTGGATCCGCCCAGTTCGGAACCATACTTGCAATAGCCTTATTCTCTCTGCCTCTGGCCGGAAGCGAGTCTCCTGACCTCCCTGCAGAGTCGGCCCAGCTTTACGCCCGGAAGCTGTAAGTGCCGGCAGAGATACCGGTCTGCGTTCGGAGTGCTGCAGTGATAGCAATTAATAAGTGTGAACCGTTAAGAGCAAGAGTATCAGCCCGGGTTCTGGAGCCGGTTGTAAGTCTGCCGAAACCGCCGCGGGGCGACCATGCGGGTCTTGCCTCGGGGTGGAGCACATCTCTCATAAGGGAGCCGGGGCAGGTTGATCCCGGAGCTGTGACTCCGGTCAACATCCCCCCTGCGGTGGTCCCGGCCGCCGAACCGAAAGCAATCGACCCGCTTTACTTGTTGGCCTGTCACATCGAGTGGGAACGGGAGCAAGAGCCCAATGCGGCATGGGAACTGTTGGCCGCAGCGCAGAGCTCTCATGGTGATACGCGGGCCCAAGCCCGGGCGCTGCTCGCGGGTTCCCATTCTCTGAGCGGCATGGGACAGGCCACGCCGCCGTCGTGCAGTTCGAGACAAAAGCGGTCCTCCGCTATGGAGACAGATATGAACGCGCCTTACGGACTCGACATCGTCGAAGACTGTGCCGAGTGCAACCATCCGAACCCGCTCTTTTTTTGCGGTTTCTCGCAACCGGTGCTGCATTCGTTGAGCCAAGCCAGCCACAGGAGCACTTTACCCGCCGGCGCGATCGTGTTTGTGGAAGGGCAAGCGCCGCGCGGCATGTTCATCCTCTGCTCCGGCACGGTGAACCTCTCCACCACGTCGCACGTGGGCAAGACGCTGATTCTCAGGAGTGCCGAGGCCGGAGAGGCGCTTGGCCTGAGCGCGGTCGTTTCAGGCATGGGCTACGAAACGACGGCCGAGACAGCCACTCCCTGCCAGTTGAATTTTATTGGTCGCAAGAACTTTCTGGAGTTAATGCAGTCGCACTCTGAACTCGGCCTGCATACCGCGCAATCTCTCAGCCGCGATTTCCAGGCCGCCTACCGCGATATTCACGATCTGGTGCTCACGCGATCTTCGGCGGGCAAGCTGGCCAGGCTGTTGTTGTCGCAGTCATCCAGCGCGGACCTCGAGACAATTGAGGCTCGCATCGAGACGATGACCCACGAGGAGATGGCGCAGCGCATCGGCGCTTCTCGTGAAACCGTAACCCGGCTCTTGGGTGCGCTGAAGAAGAAACAGTTGATCCGTTCCGACGGACCGACGCTGGTCATTCGGGATCGCATGGCGTTGGCGGCCATGGCAGTCTAGCCCTTCCCCCCTGGGACCGGAGGATGGTTCTTTTTTATAGCCGTCCTCCGGAGTTGTTCTGAACACTGCTCCGCCGGCTCTTCGAGCGGGGTCCACGGATGTACACTGGAACGCTGATTAACGACCTGTTCGCCACGGTGGAAAGAGTTGAGAACTCCGCCTGGTCGCGGCAGTCCAAAAGAGCAGAGTCCCGCACGCTTCCGATTCCGTCCGTCAACACCGCTTGCGAAATGGGGAACTCAGAGTCCGAACAGTTCCCGCAAGCGCTTGGTCTGAGCGCGGCTGACTGGAATCTCCGTTTGCTTCTTGTCGTCCATGCGCAGCTGGTACGAGCTCTTGAACCAGGGAACGACTTCGCGGATGCGGTTGATGTTCACCAGGTAGGAGCGGTGCGCCCGCCAGAAAAGCTTCGTGTCTAACGAGGCCAGCAGTTCTTCCAGCGTCCGGCAGTTCGATTGACCTTCCATTCCAGTCGGTCCGCCGGTCACGACCGTGATAACGCCATCTTCGATCCAGGCATAGCAGATGTCGCGCTGATCCACCAGAAACATGCGCCCGACAGCCTTGAGCAGGATTTTCGATGCCGGCTGCTTTTGCGATTCGATCATGCGCACCAGCGTCTCGAGTTTTTCCGTGGGCAAGCCATTCGCTTCCTGCTGTACGCGCGCCCTCTGGATTGCCTGCGCCACGCGCTTCTTGTCGAAGGGCTTCAGCAGATAGTCCACCGCGTTCACCTCAAACGCCTTCACGGCGTATTGATCAAACGCGGTGGCAAAGATGATCTTGGGCAGGGGAATCTTCCTGTCGAGCAGCTTCTTGATCACGCCAAAGCCGTCGAGGCCGGGCATCTGTACGTCGAGAAAAACCAAATCGGGGTTGTGTTCCTTGATCAGGTTGACGGCTTCCAACCCGTTCTTGCCCTGCGCCACGACATTCACGTCGTCGGCATTTTTCAGCAAGTAGGCAAGTTCGTCGCGGGCAAGTTGCTCGTCGTCCACGATAAGCGCAGACAAAGCCATGGATGCTCCAAAATACAGCGGATGCTGGTGTGAGTATAGTGGCCCGTTTTTCCCGCGCAACGCAACGCAGGACCTAACGGCGGCGAGAGCCCAGCCTTTCTTCTGTGCGCCGCAGTGCGTCCAGTCGTTAAGTTCCAGAGTTACTGGGGACGCTGCTGCATCATCCCGCCCATGTTGGGCATGTCGAACTTCTTGTAGCCCGCAGGGATTTCGAACAGACTTGCAGGTTGGGAACCTTCCTGAATGTTGCGCAGTTCCCAACTCGCGTTCTTGCCCGTCCACTTCACGGGAAAGCGCAGCTTCGGATCGATCCACAGATAGCCGGTTTCACCGTTCGCATTGCTAGTCTCGTATTTCACCGTGCTGCGCCCGTTCACCGAATCGCTGCCCACCTTGCGGCAGGTGCCGCCTTTGTTCTGCGCCTGCTGCGCCCAATCGGAACAGGCCGCTTCCACATCGCCCGTGCGGAAGAAGTTGTAGGCGGTCCGCTGGCTGGCGGCCTGCTGAGGCATCTCCATGTACATGTGCTGCTGATCCATGATGACCGTCGTGGTCTGCGTCGCGAGGTTGATAATGACGGCCCCACCTCCTCGCGGATCTTTCTTGGCCGACTCAAAGCGAACCTTATCTTTGGCGAAATACATCCTGCCGGTGGTGGGAGAGTCCGGCTTCTGCGTGTCTACCATGTCGGCGGAAAATTCTGTCTGCGCCAGCGCAGAGCCGGCCATCATCAGTAGCGCGACGAAACTTGTGGCACGCATCATCGATCGGAATTGAAGCACGTCAGTCTCCTTGAGTATCGCGTCGGCCATGGTGGGCCGCTGCCGATTTTAGTACAGTCGGCTATTCAATGCCCGTTCCGTCCCTGGGGCTTGGAAAAATCCCGCGCGATCCATTTCGATAGGAACGTGCTCTCGTGTTCCTGGAAGCCGAGCTTCCGGTACACCTGCAACGCGGGCGTGTTCTGCCGGACAACTTCTAAATGCAGAGTGCGGACGCCCCTGGCCCGCGCCTCTTGCTCGAGGAAGTCCATCGCGTTACGTCCCCAGCCGCGCCCGCGATACTGCTCGCGCAAATAAAACTCGTCGACGAACGCGTCGCGCCCCAGCCATTCCAGGCTGTAACCGAAGCAGAGCACGACGTAGCCCACGGTCTCGGAGTCATCGAGGATGAGCCACGCGCAGCCGAGGTTCGCGTCGCGCAGCAGTGTCGTCAGCGCTGCCCGCGCTTTCTGTTCCTCGAAACCATGCCCGTCGAAGGCGTAATACTCGCGCATGAATGGCAGAAGAGCCTCGGCGTCCGATTCCAGCGCCAAACGAAATTGCGGATTGTTGTTCATCTCGTTTGCTGCGGGGATTCGCCCTCGGCTGTCCGGGCGAGCGCCGTGCTCGCCGACGGCCATTCACACGACATTCTCCAGAGCCAGCGCCATCCCCATGCCGCCGCTGACGCACAGCGTGGCCACGCCGCGTTTCGTGTTGCGTTTCAGCATCTCATGCAGCAGTGTCACGGTGATCCGCGTGCCGGTACATCCAATCGGATGCCCGATGGCGATCGCCCCTCCATTCACGTTGAGTCGCTCGCGATTGAAACTCAAGGCTCGATCGCAAGCCAGCACCTGCGCCGCAAACGCTTCGTTCAATTCCATCAGCCCGAACTCATGCAGGCGCAGCCCATGCTTTTCTTCCATCTTCCGGAGCGCCGGCACCGGACCAATCCCCATCGTTCGCGGATCCACTCCCGCCGAAGTCATTGCCGCGATCCGCGCCAGAGGCTTCAAATTGTTCTGTTTCACAAAATGCTCGCTGGCCACGACCACGGCGGCTGCGCCATCGGTAATGCCCGAAGAGTTCCCCGCAGTAATCGTCCCAGTTTTCGAAAACACGGGCGTAAGCTTCGCCAGTTTCTCGATGCTGGCGTCGGCAAACGGATGCTCATCGCGCGCGAACGTCGTCGCCCCCGCCTTTTTTCCTTTGGAGCGGCCTTCGATCGTCACCGGCACGGTCTCGGCGTCAAACCGGCCCGCCGCAATCGCTCGCGCCGCGCGCGTCTGAGAGAGCAGGGCAAATTCATCCTGCTCCTCGCGGGTGATCTTGTACTGCTCGGCCAGCACCTCGGCGGTCTCGCCCATTACCATCTTCGCCAGCGGACAAAAAAATCCATCGCGATACATCCCATCCACCAGTTCCTGATTGCCCAGGCGATATCCCCACCGCGCCCCATCCATGTAATAGGGAACGCGCGACATGGACTCCGCACCCCCGGCCAGAATGCAGTTCGCCTCGCCCAACGCGATCGACTGGTAAGCCAATGCAATCGCTTTCATTCCGGAGGCGCAAGCCTTGTTCACTGTGAACGCCGGAACTTCCACGGGCACTCCGCTGCGCACCGAAACCTGCCGCGCCACATTCGGTCCGCCCCCGGCCTGACGGGCACTGCCGAAAACCGTCTCCTCAACTTGTGCTGGCTCGACCCCGGCCCGTTGCATGGCCGCCTTCGCCGCCACGACGCCCATGTCCGCGGCGGTCAGCGATGCCAGCGATCCGCCAAACTTCCCAATCGGCGTCCGCACCGCCGAAAGAATATAGATGCCCTGCAAACCGCACCTCCAAACGTTTGAGTCTAGCAGGAGAGATTCATGTGGGGACAGCCGCCCTCGGCTGTCCAGCCGAGCAAAGCTCGACAGCCTTGGACTCTCGCCTAATGCGGATTTTCGTTTTTCACGGTGTTACGATACCGCGTGAGCGGTGCGTATGAAGACTTTGCTCGTTGTCGCCACTTTCGTCGCGTGCCTTCTTCTCTCCGGTTTTCAGCAGGCACCTTCCTCAATCCCACAGAAGCCCAAATCGAAAGTCGCGCCTGCCAACCAACAAAAAGCTGATAGCGGAAAGGGATCACACGGTGCCGCGTCACGCAGGGAGCCCGCGACAGATGCCGCGGACAAGAATGCGACTGGCTCCGCGGGCTCGCGCGAGAACGACAAAGTGGAGGTCACGGCTCTCCCTCCAGAGATCGCGATCAAGCAAATCAAAGATTCGATCGATCGCACCATTTTTTATTGCACTGTCGTGCTCACACTCGTCGGGGTTGTCGGAATGGGCGTCGGTGTCTGGACGCTGCGTGCAATCAAGGACCAAGCCATGACTCTTCACGAACATTCGGAGGAACTGCGCAAACTGGCGGAGGCGGCACGAGACAACGCGGCTGCTGCCAACAAAAACGCCGAGGCTACAGAAAAAAATGCCACGGCGGCGAAGGCTAGTGCCGACGGCCTCACCAACGCTGAAAGGGCGTGGCTTCTGATAGACGAGATCAAGTTGGTTCCCATCGGAAACCCCCTCCTCAGCCCGACTCCGCGCTTCACTTATAAAATAAAAAACTTTGGTAAGACACCAGCAGTGATGTTGGGACATAAATCAATCTTGCAGGTAGGGAACAGCCCGAACGAACCGCCAGATCTGAGTTTCCTCGAATTTGGAGGTGCTGAGCTGGACCTGTCCGTAGTCCCTCAAGGGGAGAGCGTTTCCAAGAACGGTAAAGCTTGGCAAAGCTATCTCCTTCCGGATGCGGAACGAGGGAAGGTCCAAACCGGCGAGTCTATCCTCTGGGCTTGTGGCTGCCTTCACTACGAAGACGTTTTCGGGCGACGCCATCAAACACCATTCTGCTGGATTTACGATGTCTCTTTCGAAAAGTTCCATGCGGCAGGTCTGCCTCACCTCAACCGGCCAACATAGAAGGCAGTTCCGAAAGGCGATCAAAGAACACATCGCACCCCTTGCCATTCCGGCTAACCTCCGGCATAATAAGAGTTTGCCTCGATCTCACCGGACTCTTCCGGAACAAGGATATAAGACCCGTGTTAATGATTCGTCTGGCGCGCCGAGGTGCGCGCAAACAACCGCACTACCGCATTGTGGTGATTGAGAAGGAACGCGCCCGCAACGGCCGTCCGGTGGAAGTGGTCGGGACCTACAATCCCCGCACCAATCCCGCCTCGGTCGAACTGAAGCGGGATCGCGTCGAGTATTGGGTGTCGAAGGGCGCTCAAATGTCGGACCGGGTGAACAAGCTGTTCTCCAAGGCTCCGGCCCCGGCCACCGCTGGCTCCGCTGCCTGACAACCGGGCGGCGACTCTTTCATTTCCACAGTGAGAATGCAGACTTATGAATGAGCCTTCTGGAGATGTGCGCGCGCTGGTTGAGCTGATTGCGAAATCGCTCGTCGATACGCCCGAGGAAGTATTTGTCGAGAAGTTCGACGACGACGTGATCGAACTGGAAGTCGCCGAAAGTGACGTCGGCAAGGTGATCGGGCGCCAGGGGCGCACAGTTCGTGCCATGCGCGCTCTGTTGAGCGCCGCCGGCCATCGGGTGCGCAAGCGTTATACACTCGAGATCATCGAGTAGGACCTTGAGCCGGCGATTAAGGTGGCGTAGCGCTTGGCGCGCTGCGAGAAGAAGCGCATCCATACCGGGCTAGCCCCTGAGGCGCAACATGCGGAGCATGCGCACCAGTCGTGAGTTCTGATCCAAGCGGCGATTTCATAACGCTGGCCCTGGTCGTGAAAACGCAAGGGCGGCGGGGCGAAGTCGCGGCCGAGTTGCACAGCGGTCCAGCACGCATTGTCGAAGGTATGAAGCTGTTGGCCCTGGGTAAAGACCAGGCCCCGCGACGCGAATTGGAAGTCGAGGAAGTTTGGCCGCATAAGGGCTTGCTGGTTCTGAAGTTTCGCGGCGTGGATTCGATTTCTGACGCCGAGGTTATGATCGGCGCGGAATTGCAGGTCCCGATCGCCGAGCGCGCTGAACTTGAGCAAGGCTGGACGTACGTCAGTGACTTGATCGGCTGTGAAGTTCTCGATCGGGGCCGCGAAATCGGACGCATCGAAGACGTTCAGTTCGGAGCCGGCGAAGCGCCGCTGCTGATTGTGGGAAACGGCGCCAGGAAGTTCGACGTACCGTTCGCCGTAGCGTACTTGGAAGGTGTAGATATAGCGCGAAGGCAAGTGCGCATGAATCTTCCCGAAGGCATGTTGGAAATCAATGCCCCGGTGACGGCAGAAGAAAAGCAAGAGCAGGCCAGGCCAGAGAAAAAAAGACGACAGAAGCTTCTGTGATCCTCTGGCGCTTTCGGGTTAAGAGTTTTGGTTCAAGAATGAAAGCCGATATCCTAACGATTTTCCCCGGCTTCTTTCAGGGACCGCTGGAACACGGTATTACCCGCCGGGCCTGCGAGATGGGCCTCGCGAAAATCGAAGTCCACGACTTGCGGCAATTTACGCACGACAAGCACCGCACCGTGGATGACCGCCCTTTCGGCGGCGGCGAGGGCATGGTGCTCAAGCCGGAACCGCTCTTTGAATGTTTGGAATCGCTCGCACTCGCGCCGCGCGAGGACCGCGTTGCCGGGCGCGCGAAGCAATCGGTGATTTTGCTATCGGCGCAAGGCCAGCGTTTCACCCAGAAGGTTGCTGCGGAACTGGCCGCGCTCGATCGCATCGTGCTGATTTGCGGCCGCTACGAAGGCGTGGACGAACGGGTTGCTGATTTTCTGGCCGACCGCGAGCTTTCGATCGGCGACTACGTCTTGAGCGGTGGTGAGATGGCCGCGGCGGTGATCATTGAAGCGATCACCCGCTTGCTGCCCGGCGCCGTCGGCAACGAGGCGTCCACGAGGCAGGAATCGTTCACGGCGCAGGTAGAGACGGAAAGCGCGAACGGTGCAGATTCGACTTGCGGTTCCGGTGGATTGCTGGACTACCCGCACTACACGCGTCCCGCTGATTTTCGAGGGATGCCGGTGCCGGCGGTTCTGATCAACGGCAACCACCAGGAGATCCGCCGCTGGCGCCGCGAGCGGGCGCTGGAGAAAACGCTGCGCAACCGGCCGGATCTGCTGGAGGGCGTGACGCTCAGCGACGAAGATGCAAAGATTTTGGCCCGCATCAAGGGCGGCAGCGATAGAAGCGGTGTTCAGTCTTAGGCAGAAGCACAAGACCTGACACTCAAGGCCAAGATTCAAGACCTGAAGTTAAGATATTGCACAACGAAGGACAAAGACAATGTCAAATCTAATTATCGAAAAACTGCTGGCCAAGAGCCAACGCACCGACATCCCTGCATTCCATCCTGGCGACACCGTGCGGGTCCACGTGAAAATCAAGGAAGGCGACAAAGAGCGCGTGCAGGTCTTCGAAGGCGTGGTCATCAAGCGCGACAACGGTCCGCAGGCCAGCTTCACGGTCCGCAAGATGAGCTTCGGTCAGGGTGTGGAACGCATTTTTCCTGTCCACGCAAAAGTCATTGACAAGGTCGAACTGGTGCGTTCGTCGAAGGTTCGCCGCGCCCGCCTGTTTTACCTGCGCGGACTGCGCGGCAAAGCCGCCCGCCTGCGCGACGTAGAGAAGACAGTCGAAAAGGCGTAAGCGTCACTCCGGTGGGAAGTTGTGTGTGGGGGCCGGGTCTTCGACCCGGCCGAAACTCGAGCCAGGAAGCCTATCCAGCCGTGGCCAGTCGCCGTTCCGTCACCACTTCGACCTCAACGAATTCCTCGACCCTCCTGCCACGCACTTTGCTGAGCACATAGCTGAGGAGCGGCCGGTCACCGCGGCGGATTTCCTGAAACTCGACGCCCATCCCCAGATTGTTCACCAGATATTTCACTCGCGCCTTAAGCGTGACGCTGACCTCGAACACGTTGAGCATCAGTCGGAAGTCGGTACCCGGCCGCAAGATCTCGGAGGCTGAAATGCGCGCGCCATATTCCGAGATCTGCTGTACCTGGCCTTCGGCGCGCTGCACACCGTCGACTACCTCTGCCTGGCCGTCCACGTAGAAACGTGGTCGGCGGCGCCGGTTGGTTTCCGGCCGGCTGAATCCTGCTGGTCGCCGCTGCAATCCATCGAGAATCACGGGCTGGTACTGCTCTTCCATCTGGCGCAGTTCTTCGTCCCATGGCGTCTTGCCTTCGACACACTGAACTGTGAACTGTCCGCGCAATGGGGACGCCGAGTCCGCCGCCCACACCACCTGGCAGACGGTTTTGTTGCGCCCCCGTTCCACCATCACCAGATCGCCGACGTTCACTTCGCGCACGCTGACCAGCCGGGCTCCATGCGGGTGAATGTCATAGGTGCACGCCATCTCGGCGGGCCCGCGCCCCTCCTGCCCGACCAGGCTCCAGCGAACCGGCAGCGCCAGGTGTACTACCTTGCCCGTGAGCAGGCCGCTCTCGGACGACGTTTTGGTTTTAGGATCCAAAACTGCTCCTCGCGTTGATGCGAAGTTACCAGTACATGTCCGACCGGGCAATGTACGCTCGTACTCGAAGTAATGGTTACTGACTGGCGTTACCCGAGTGGGGGATGCCTGGCGCACAAGTGCTGTTGCAGTTCGGTTTATCCTGACACGCGAAACGACGACTCGTGTCCGCTCGCGTGGCGCTGCCAGTCTTCCCTTGCAGGATTTCGTGTACTCGACGAAGATGATCGGCAACGACCTTGTCTTCTGCGACCAAGTCCGCGCCGGCACGGACGCTTTCGGCTTCCGCAGCCAAGCTGCGCTTGCTGAAGAAGCTGCGCTGCACGTTGCGCTATGAAAAGAAAGCCTGGGAATCGGGAGCGGTTCGTGTGGCGGGAGTTGACGAGGTGGGACGCGGGTCGCTGTTCGGTCCCGTTGTAGCCGCGGCGGTGATCCTTGACCCGGCATACCGCGTGCGCGGACTGCGCGATTCGAAGTTGCTGTTGCCGGAGCGGCGGGAAGTGCTGGCGGAGCGCATTCGCGAGCATGCCCTGGCCTGGTCCATTGCCGCGGTGGACGCAGCTCGCATCGATCAGATCAACATCTACCAGGCATCGCGAGTTGCCATGCGCGATGCGGTCATGCGTCTGACGCTGGTTCCAGATTATCTGCTGGTGGATGCCGTGAGTCTTGACTGCGCGCAAGCCCAGGACGCGATCATTCATGGTGACGCGCTGTCGGCGTCGATCGCGGCGGCGTCTATTCTGGCGAAGGTTGCGCGCGACCGCCTGATGTGCGAATGGGACGCGGTGTTTCCGGCGTATGGGCTGGCCTCGCACAAGGGATATAGCACGCCGAAGCATTTGGCCGCTCTTCGCGAGCATGGTCCGACTGCGTTGCACCGGCAATCCTTCGCTCCGGTATGGCTGAATCCGGTGCCGCAGGAGGCTTTCGCTTTCATGCTGGAAGAGGACGGCAAGGGGATGGAAGGTATTGTGGCGGAAGGACTTACCGGTTGAACGGATAAGTTTCCCAGAATATTTCGGAAAGAAGATTTTGGGGTTACAATATTGTACGCACAGGCGAATTGGTACACACCCAAATGACACAGCGACATCGAGTTACGAGGAAACAATCGGGTCGGAGCGGTGGATCCGCTGCGGCCAAAAGAGCCAGGCCGCGAAGTTCCAGAGCGCGAACCGGAGGGCCTCGCGATGGGGCGCCCAGCGGGAAGGCCTCAGGGGCAAAACGGCTTGCCTTTGCGCTGAACAAGATCGCGGATTTCTACCGTCCGCTGAAAAAGCCAGTTACGTTGCGCCTGGACGCCGACGTGATTGCCTGGTTCAAGAAGGACGGGCGGCGGTATCAGACGCGGATGAACCAGGCTCTGCGGAAAGTGATGGAGCGGGAGATGAAGGCGATGGGGTGAACCCCGGGGGGAAACTTGGACTGCATGGCTTTACGCCACCCCAGAATTCCTCTTCCACAGTATTGATGGCCTGCGACAGAGTTGTCACGCATGACCGGGTCAGAGACCCGGTCCCACCTACACAATTACTTTGTCTTTAGGATGTCGGACAACAGGTCCGGCCTCGATTCGTCGCGGACCAGATGCGGGTAGCTTTCGCCGCCGTGGTAGTCAAGCTTGTAGGTCTTGTAATACTCGGTGTTTTCGACCAATAACTCGATCGCCGCGGGGCCTTTTTGGGCGGTTTTGATGGCATCGCGCAGAATCTCGGGAGAAAAGCGGCGCCCGTTGACTGCGATTACTTTCATGCCCGGGCCGATGCCGGCTTTGGCCGCGAGCGCGCCTTCGGTCGTGTCGCTGACGCCGCCATCGTCGCGCAGTTCGAGGCCTAGCGCGAAGGCGGAAGGCACGAAGTGGTTCGCGCCTGCCGAACTGCTCAACATTTCCGAGGGATTCTCGTCGTAGACGAGTTTCCAGCCGCTGCCCGTGATGCCGCCGAGGGGGGCGCCGGGGCCATGATTGGTGAGGCGTTCGGTCCAGAAGCCGCGCCAGTCATACGGCGCGACCTGGTTCAGCGCGCTGACCACATCGTCGAAGGTGTAGGGCTTGACCACGGGGCCGGTGCTGGGTGCTCCGTGGAAGAGATGGCAGAAATCGTCGATCGTTTTCTGACCGTTCGTCTGTTGACGGATGATGACATCGGCCCAGAGCCAGTTCAGCGTATCTTCATCGTAGAAATCGGTGCCCCGGCGCCATGAGTGCCAGGACTCGGGAGAAAAATAAAGCTGCGGCGCGGCGTCGGCGGTGTCTTGCAGGTTGCGCCACTCGCGTGCGGGCAGGTGGTCGAGCGCGGCCGCGGTAATTGCTAGATCGTCGCGGTCCTGATCAGGCGTGAGCAGCCCGCTGCGCGCCGTGAGCACGAATCCCAGATAGTTGGTGAGGCCTTCGTAAACCCATAGCAGATCGTCTTGCATGGGCTGCTGGTAGTCGGGCGTGGCAAGGTCGGCGGGACGGCGGAATTTTCCGTTCCACGAGTGAACATATTCGTGGGGGAGCAGGCCAGCGTCCAATTTGCGCGAGGTTTCGTCAATCAGTCCGCGCTCGTCCACGCGGCTATCGTCGGACTCGTGGTGCTCGAGACCGAAGTGGGCCACATGGTCGCTCAATGTGTAGAGGAAGTGATAATTGCGATAGTGATGGGCGCCGAAAAGCTTCAGGGTCTGGTCGACCAGGCTCTTGTAGTGGTCCCAGGCTTCCTGGGGGGCGTCAAGAGCGGCGGCGCTGTCGGCGGCAATGTCCATTTCGGTGAGAGGATCGCTGGCGAGAGGAACCACTTTCAAAAATTCTCCGGTGATGACGGGAGAGTCGACCAGCGTAGTGAGAGAAACGGTGCCGAAATGGATTTCGTTGCCGCTCTGACTGGCCACGGGAAGCGGCGTGCCGAACTTCCAGCCTTCGGGAAGTTTGAGGCTGGCGCTGTAGTTGACGTCATCGGACTTGTAACCGGCAGGATAGAGCAGAACCTGATTCCAGCTGATGACCGCCAATTTGTCGGTGGCGGAAGAACCGGCGGAGAATCCGCCTTCGAGGGTTGCGGGAGAAAGGAAATCGAGTTCGGCTGCGACCTCGGTCGCGCCGGTTGGGACTTCGACGTGAAGGGTGAAACCGTCGAGCAGGTCGCGGCGCCACTTCAGGATTTTTCCACCGGCGCTGAACTTCAGGCCGGCGAGATCGACAACTGGGCCATCGGGGGCGTGCTCGCCGGGAATCCATTTGGGGTAATAGAGCGTCAGGGTGCCGGGAGTGGCGGGAATCTTCAGCGAGGCGTGGAAAATCTTGCGTGGCGCGCTGGTGGCGTCGACAGAAATAGTGACGGTAGGCGGATTCGCACACCAACTGGAAACTGAGCAGACCACAACGCAAACTGCTCCGAAGATTCTGGAGAGTTTCATTTTTTCGGGGCCCCCATGCTTGGCTGAAGTGAATCCCACTGGATGCGGCAGAATTTAAGAATATAGCAGCCGGCGAGTGCGAGCGTACAGGGCTCGGGCGCTGCTATCATGCGGCAGATGTCGCGACGCGGGAAATTCATCACGTTCGAGGGGCTCGACGGAACGGGCAAGAGCACGCAACTGCGCAAACTGGCGGCGGTGGTGCGCGCTCACGGGCATAAGGTGGTGGAGACGCGGGAGCCGGGCGGAACGCTGACCGGGGAGAAGATCCGGAAGGTGCTGCTGGATTCGGGCACGGCGGGGCTGTCGCCGCTGGCGGAAATGGCGCTGATGTTCGCCTCGCGGGCGCAGCATATTGCGGAAGTGATTGAGCCGGCGCTGGCCGCGGGCAGCATTGTGTTGTGCGACCGGTTCACGGATTCGACCGAGGCATATCAGGGAAGCGGACGCAGGTTGGGGAGCGCAGCAGTGCTGGAGTTGCATCGGGTGCTGTGCGGGAATCTGCAGCCGGACTTGACGATCTTGATGGAGGCTGATGCGCATGCCAGCGTGAGACGGGCGCGGCGTCGCAATAAACGCACGTCGAAGGCGGTCGGACACAGCCATGACGAGAACCGGTTTGAACAGGAGACTCGGGCGTTCTTTGGGCGCGTGCGGGAAGGATTTGCGCACATTGCAAAGCGTGAGCCGGGACGTGTCGTCACGGTGGATGCGCGGGGTACGCCGGGGAAGACTCACCAGCAGATTGTGGAAATTGTGCGGAGGAAGTTGAAGTTGTAGAGGTCTGGCGAGAACCACAGAGGAGAGGCAGCCTCGAGCGAATCGTTTTCCCTTTCTCTGCGTGCCTGTGGTTAACTATGCTTTTCCGATTTTTACGGTAACGCCGAAACGGTTCACCGCCTGCGTGACATGCTGGCGCGCGATCATTTTCCGCATGCGGTGGTGCTGGCGGGCGGGCAGGGATCGGGCAAGTACACGCTGGCGTTGATGTTGGCGCAGACGCTGAACTGCCTTACACCGACCCAGGCGGGCGGGCTGCCCGATTTCTGCGGGAAATGCGCGAACTGCACGCGCATCGCGCAGGCTGCGGATCTTGATGCCCGCTTTGCCGAGGCCGTGGAAGCGCGCGAGAACCTGCGCGAGACCGACAAGAAGGAAACGCGCCTGTTTGTGCAGACGCATCCGGATGTGCTGGTGATTCCGCCCGATCCGCCGCAAATGATGATCAAGGTGGACCAGGTGCGCCGGGTGATCGAGACCATTTACTACCGGCCGGCAGAGGGCAGGGAACGGGTTTACATTTTTACCGACTCGGCCTTCATGAAAGAGGCGGCCAACTCGCTGCTCAAAGTGCTGGAGGAGCCACCGGAGTTCGCGACCATCTTTTTGCTGACCGAGAATCCCGGAGAACTGCTGCCAACGATCCGGTCGAGGTCGATGGTGATTCCTTTAGCCGCCCTGCCGGCCGGAGGAGATCGAGCGCTATCTGGCCGAGCATCGTCTGGAGTGGAAGGCGCCGCAGCGGGCTCTGGTGGCGCGGCTTTCGGAAGGGGCGGTGGGGCGGGCTCGCGGCTTTGATCTTGCGGCCTATGTGGCGGCGCGAGATCATGCGGTCGCGATTCTGAAGTCGGCGCTTTTCTCCGGAGATCGGGGTGGGGGGGAGCACAGCGAGCTGTTCAAGATTACGGAGTCCTACCGTCCCGGAGCCGAGGGACGGGAAAAGACCGAGCGGCTGATCCGCACGCTCTATTCGTTGTTGCGCGATTTGGCATTTCTGCAGTCCGGCGCGCCGGACTTGATTCGAAACACCGACATGGCTTCGGAGTTGAAGCGGCTGGCGGAGGCGGCGGATTTTGACTGGATTGCGGCGGCTTCTGACCGGTTAGCCGAGGTGGAACGCGGGATGCGGCGGAATCTGTTGCGGTCATTGTCGCTGGACGCGTTTGCGGCGGCGATCGAGAAGTAGGGATTGTTCTCGCTCTCATTCCCGCGTCATGGATCGCCAAGGCGCCGCCAGAGACGCGAAGGCAGAGCGACATCGCTAACTGACAGCCGGGGTCAAATGAGATTTTTCATCAACTACGCCAGCAAGAGCGTATAGCATCTTTGCATGGCAACTCGAACGATGATTGCTCAGATCGCTGTTGCCCTCTTGATTCCATCTTTGATGATCCAATCCGCATACACACAAACCAAACGGGCAGAGTACCCGCTCACCAAGTTCGACAACTACGGCTGCATGGCCAAAGGCCGTGTTCAAGACTGTCGGGGAAGGTGATGCGGCAAATCCTCGCGGATGGTAAGGTTGCAATTCCCATCCTCATCTCACAACTAACCGAGACAGCCGTTGCCGAGAACCAGATCGCTGACTATTGGCGGGGGACTCGCTCCGGTGATGTCGCCTTTGTTGTGCTCAATGATCTCTTTACAGACGTCGACTTGCGCACATTCGGCATGCCGGGCGTGCCGGATTGGTCCGCCGTCCAGAAAGGATGCAACAATGCGGCAGAAACCTGCTGGGACGAATACCTTCGCAAGCACGGCAGGATGTCGGTCAGGCAAGGATGGCAGCGTGCTTGGAATCTGCACAAAGAACAGATTCAGTGGGACGCTAGGGCGCAGTGCTTTCGAGTCCCCAAGATCAAGAACCCATAACTTCTGCTCACAGGCTATACACTCAGAACGAGTTAGAAGAAGAGCTTCTTTCTGCCGTTAGCGACTAGTTCAAGCAGGATCGCGTCGTATTCTTTCCCACAAAACCCGAAGCGGACGCAAAGCTGCTCGTTTAGCCCGTCTTCCGGTATGCGCCCTCGATTGATTTCGCCATTCATGAAGAGGTCGAATGTGCCGTCGTCCCGCCTGACGACTTCGAGAACTCTGTTCGCGGATTTTCTTGAATCTTTGCGGGTTTGGCTCAAGGCATCACCCAGCCGACATTATGCACCCGACAATGGTAACTGGCGAAAGCTAAAGCCTTTACACTAAAAATCCGTGAGGGAAACATAGTCGAGCCCTTGTCGGTAGGCGTGCATCACTTCACTTCTGCGAGGCAGCTCGTGAGCTCGGCCTGGATCTGTTCAGTGCGACGCTCCCCCTCGGCTCGATCCTTGTTGACCTTGGTTAACTTGAGCCTCACGCCGTCGATCATACTGTTCCGACGTTGGATCACGTTGTCGTCGTCCGTATTTCCGATCTGATCGATCGCGTCCTGGTTGAGTTGGATCTCACGGAGTTCGGTGTTGATCATCGCCGCCGAAGGTTCGAGGGAGTTGAGCTTCTCGAGGTTGGAACGGTAGCACTCGGCTATGTGAGCTCGAGTGTCGTATGCCGCGTGCACGCGGTAAACGATCGCGACCACCAGGAACAAGAGCAACGGCAGGAATAGCTTTACAGCGATCGGATGCTTCTTCACAGGTGAACCCCCTGAACGCTCGATTGCGCGTCGAGCAGGAATCGCACAGCTTCTGCGAGTCGATCGTCCTCAACCGCTACGGTATCGCCTCATGAGTGAAATGGCGATATTTCGCTAGTCGCGCGCGGAGGGCTCTTCGGGCAGGTCCTTCCGTAATGTTTTGCTGTTCAGAAGCACGGAGAATACCGGCTTTGCGTGTGACCCCGGGATCGTGGGGACGAGCCCCGCACACGGGCGGCCTGCCGCGGGCTACCCGGGACGAGCGGCATAAGCGTTAACAGCTTCGCCGAGACTACCGAACTTGCGGAGCTTCGCTCCGCTGGACAGCCGGGGGCGGCTGTCCCCACACAAACCTCGGTAATGGGCCGACGGTTACCTTAGGAATTCGGCGGTTCTCTAAGGGCGTTCTAACAATCACGTTTTCAATTAGTTACCACTATTACTCCGATGGTTCTACTCCCTTCGGAGAGATTGCCCGCTTGTACCCTCCCGCCTATAATCGTCCTACTCTGGTTCACGATTCTCCGTCAGGTTCCGGGTAGGCATGGAGAGGGCGAAGTTTGTTTGAAAGGGCCCTCCGAGAGGTTCCGTGAAAGGGAAAACGCCCGGATATGCGAAAGCATCTACAAATCGCATTCATGCTGACGGCCTCGACGACAATCGCGACCTCCTTGTCTTTTCTCCTTGATCAGCACTCCGCAAGCGTGTGGGCTGCCGAGGGAGACGGCACGAACCACCTCGTTCCAACCACCGATGAGCACGGGCGGAAGATTTATGTGAACGATGACGCCCCATCAGCGGCCTCATCAGACGCAGGCTCCAGCGACGAAGCGCTCGTCGCTAGTGTATTGGAGCAGCAAGGAAAACCGCTGGAAACCGGTGCCTTCGGCGGGTACGGCCTCGATGCAGGCGGCGCGTTCGGCGGCGGCAGAGGTCACGCAGTATTTTGGCCACGAATCGACGCAGTCGGCGAATGCGACGGATTGTGGCCGCCAACGCTCACGGCCACCAGGCTTCGCAGGAAGACATTGACTCATCCATCGTGATGGCGGCCGCTCGCCACAATGTGGATCCCAACCTGGTGCGGGCGGTGGTAAAGGTCGAGTCCAATTTCAATTCCAATGCGGTTTCGCGCAAGGGCGCCATGGGTCTGATGCAATTGATGCCTTCGACGGCGCGACAGTTGAACGTGAAGAATCCGTTTGATCCGCAGCAGAACGTGGATGCGGGAGTGCGGCATCTGAAGTCGCTTCTGGAAAGCTACGGAGGAGATGTGAACTTGACCCTGGCCGCATACAACGCGGGGCAGGGAGCGGTGGCGCGAAATAACGGCGTCCCGCGCATTGCCGAAACGCAAGACTATGTTCGGAAGATCACGAACCTCTACTACGGAGGTTTTAATCTTTCGCCGTCGGGCCCATCGCGCGATCCAGTTAAGGTTCAACGGGATGCGAGGGGCGTGCTTTACATCAGCAACACCGATTAGGTTCGCGGCATCTGTTTAAGGCGACACTAGAATTCTCTCAGGTACCACGGCAGTTCAACTGCAACGGCGGATCGAGACAGTAACGGACCGACGACTTTGAAAACCGGATTGAGCCAGCGTAGCTTGCGCTGGGGAGTGCTGCTGTTGCTGGTGGCGCTGCCCGGGATGCCGGCCTATGCCCGCACGCATCACAGCGAATCCTGGGCCCGCGAGCGTTTTGCTGCTGCCGAGCGCATGCAGGAAGCGCTCAACGGACGGCCTCCAGTCGATCGCTCCCGCCACGACTACCAACGCGTCATAAACGCTTACCGCAGTGTCTATTTCGGGGCGCCGACCTCGACCAAGGCTGATCCCAGCGTGGTGGCTGTGGCGGAGACGCTGGTTGAGATGGGACGGCGCTTCGACGACGACAAGATCCTGAACGGAGCCATTGCCCAATACAAGTTTCTGCGGAAGGAATATCCCGGCAGCAAGTACCGCTGCGACGCGCTGTTCACGATCGGGGAGATTTATAAAGACGATCTGGACGATGCGGAGCAGGCGCGGGAAGTGTTCCAGGAGTTTCTGCATCGTTATCCGCACAACCGGCTAGTAGAAGATGCGCAGCAGGCAATCGGGGAACTGGACCGGCAGGCCGCGGCCGACAAGAAAGCCGAGGCGCAGAAGAAAGCCGGCAAAGAGACTGCCGACAAGAGCAAAGCGCCTGCCGGTAACGAGGCCGACTCTCATGCTGATGCGGTTCATGCGGATGCGACGCATGAACCGGGCGGGCAGGAATCGGCGGAGCACCATGCGGGGCCCCTGCCGCGAGTTACGGGAATCCGCCACTGGTCTACTCCCGACTACACGCGCGTCGCGATAGACCTGGAGAGTGACATCAAGTTTGGATCGCAGCGCATCGCCAATCCGGATCGCATCTTCTTTGACCTGCGGGATACCAAGCTGGCCTCCACTCTGGTGGGCAAGAGTTTCGATGTGGACGATGGTTTCCTGAAGAAGATTCGTGTGGCGCAGTTTGTGCCCGGCCGCACGCGAGTTGTGCTCGAAGTGGACAGCCTGTCCGACTACGACGCCTTCCTGCTGCCGAATCCCTACCGGTTGATCATTGATATTCACGGGAAAGACAAAACGGCGCGTGCCCGGGTGGCGAAGGACGAAGCTGCGGAGCGGGCGGACGTGGAAGAACCCCCTCTGGCAGGATCGAAGTCCGATATGCCCAAACCGGATGTGCCGAAGGCGGAGTTAAAGGCGGACCTGAAGGCCCTGGCCGGGAAGCCTGTCAGCAAGAAGGAACAGATTCATGACGCCCCGGAGGCCGCGACTAAGGGTGACCGCGCGAGTGCCAACTCCCGTGCAAAGCCAACGGCATCCGATCACGCGGATGTGGCCAAGCCTGCCAACATGGACGCCAAGGCCGCGGGGGTAGTGAAGAAAGTCGTGGTCGAGGCCGATAGCGACGATGATTCTCAGCCGGTTGAAGCGGCCAAAGCGGAGGCCCCGGCGGTGCACTCGCATTCAACTACCGCACCGGGCAAACCGGATAGCTCTGCGGACTCAGATGGGCCCCGGGAGAAGAGCGCCAGCACTTCTTCGGGGAGCGGTGCGAAGGGCAAGTCGCGGACCAGTTCGAGCCGGAAGCCGGCGGACTTGGATGTTCGCGAAGCCCAGCCCACCGCCAGCGGCGACCGGTCGCTGATTCGCGCGCTGGGGTTGAAGATCGGAAAGATCGTGATCGATCCCGGCCATGGCGGACACGATACGGGCACGATCGGCCCGAACGGCCTGGAAGAGAAGGACCTGGTTCTCGAAGTCGGCCGCCGTCTGGGCAAGCTGCTGGAAGGGCGGCTGGGCGCTCAAGTCGTTTACACGCGCAAGGATGATACGTTCGTCCCACTCGAGACTCGCACTGCGATTGCTAACCAGCAGCGTGCCGATCTGTTCATCTCGGTGCATGCCAACTCGAGCGACGATTCCGCGGCTCGGGGCGTCGAAACCTATTATCTGAACTTCACTTCATCGCCCGAAGCGCTGGAAGTGGCTGCTCGCGAAAACGCGGTGTCTGAAAAGTCCATTTACGAACTGCAGGACCTGGTGAAGAAGATCGCGCTCAAGGAAAAGATCGAAGAGTCCCGCGAATTCGCTGGGGACGTGCAGGAGTCCCTGCACAGCGGCCTTGCCACCAAAAGCCCGGCCATCCGCAATCGCGGCGTGAAGAAGGCGCCATTTATCGTTCTGATCGGCGCCAACATGCCGTCAATCCTGGCGGAGATTTCCTTTGTCAGCAATCCCACCGACGAGCATCGCCTCGAAACCAGCGAATACCGCCAGCGCATTGCCGAATCCCTCTACCGGGGAATCGCCAAGTATGTAAATGGATTGAGTGGCGTGAAACTCGCCAGCAAGCTGGACAAGGCCGCCGGCCAATAAGGTTCCTCCAGTCTGCCAGCTGGAATCGCAAAAGAGTTCCCTCCGCGTCATACGCCCTTGGAACAAGCACACAACTAAAATCGCGTGGTGGGGTTTTCAACATCGGTGGTTATTTGCGTAGGACCGGGAAAACGGCCTAAGTGTTTGCGCCAACTGTCCTGGCGAGGAACGCCGAGCGACGCATCGGCTTCCGATCGTAAAATTGGAAGTGGAATTTGAGGAATCTGGAGGCGGTGATGAGTTTGAGTATTCATAGCGCCAACGTTGCAGGAAGATCAATCCTAATCGTGGCAGTGATGTCGATTTCGGCATTTGCCGCACAAGAGCACGGACAAGAGCACAAATCAGAATCCAAGCCACAGGCTCAGCATGAGAGCAAGCCGAGCCGGCCCAGCAACCAGAGCCACCAAAGTGCGCCGCCCAGTCACCAAGCGCGCCCCAGTCGTCCGTCGGGGACGAGTCGTCCGCCAGCCGCGAGACCTGAATCTCGGCCCAGGCCTGAATCCGGTGCGAGTCGTGAAAGCAAACCCAGCGTGGGACGTCCCGCGGCCGGCCGGCCAGCAGCCAATCCAACTCGACCAGGCAGCTTTCGCCCCGGAAACTCTGGCGGCAATCGCGGCGGAAGCGTGGCCGGCAATCGCGGAGCCACAGGCAGCCGGATCGCCGGCGAACGTACGGTGTCGCTGAAAGGTGGCGGCTCGGCGAGCTTTCGGGCGAACGGGCGGATCAGCTCGATCAACCGGAATGGCATGCAGATTCATAACAACATCAGCGGTGGCCGCACAATCGTGAGCGAACGGAATGGCACGCGCATCGTGGGAACGGGCAGGGGGAATGGGTATGTGCAAAGGGCTTACATCACGCGTGGCGGCCGCTCCTATTATTCGCGCACGTACTATGAACACGGGGTGTACAGGACCGCGATCTATCGCAGCTACTACTACCACGGCTATCAGTACTACGGCTACCATCCCGGTTTCTGGTTTCATCCAGGCTTTTACGGGTGGGCGTACCGGCCCTGGGGCGTCGGGATCTCCTGGGGCATCGGATTTGGCGGCTGGGGTTGGGCCGGAGCGCCGTGGTACGGCTTTTACGGCGGATACTTCGCGCCCTATCCGGTATATGCGTCGCCCGCATTCTGGCTCACGGATTATTTGATCGCAGCGGATTTGCAGGCGGCATATGCAGCCCGCGCCGAGGCCAATGCGGAAGTCAATGCCGAGGCCAATGCTGCGGCGAACGACGCGTCTGCCGCAGCTTACGGTGAGGACAATAGGGGCCCGGCGCCGAACTCTGGGACCGTCACTTTGAGCCCGGAGGTCAAAGAGGCGATCGCAGAAGAAGTGAAAGCGCAACTGGCGGAGCAGCAGCAAGAAGCGGCATCAGCGGGCAGCAATGCGCAGGCGTCAGGTCCGGCGCCCGCCGGGGCCGCAGGTGCTGGCAATGAAGTGCCTCCAGCGCTTGATCCGGCGCGACGGACCTTCATCGTCGACAACACGGTCACGGCGGTTTCGGACGGGCAGGAATGCCAGCTTACCGGAGGAGACGTGATCACGCGGCTCACCGATACTCCCGATGCCGACAACAAAGTTACCGTGAGCATCTCCGCCAGCAAGAAAACGGACTGCGCCGCGGGCAAATCCGTGTCTGTGTCGGTGAATGATCTGCAGGAGATGCACAACCACTTCGAGCAGCAACTGGGTGACGGCATGAAGGAACTGGCGGCAAAACAAGGAACCGCCGACATGCCGAAGGCTCCGGATACGGGCATGACCGTCTCTGACATTCCGCCTCCGGCGCCGGATACGAATGCCGCCAAAGATCTGACCGATCAACAGGCAGCAGCCGACCAGACCGAGACACAAGTCAAACAAGAGGCAGCGGCGTCAACGCCGGACGTGAAACCGCCAGACGAGAAACAGTAGCAGGAAGGCGTGCGGCAGGACCGACGTTGTCATGGTCCTGCCGCATTCGCTGTCTCACTTCGTGAGTTCGTCGGAAGGGTTAAAACCGGTATCGGCCTCGCAGACGCGAAAGACGACGAGCGGACCGCGGCGGTGAGGTTGGGAGTGGCAATCCGAGAGCGAGAAACTCCAGGCTATTGGATCGCGCTCCCTACCTCGGAGAAGATGCTCCCCGCGTTGGACCCGATCAAGCGAACCGTGCCCACGACGATGACGAGGATGACCGCGAGCATCACCGAGTATTCGGCGATGTCCTGGCCTTGCTGATCAGACCAAAGCATATTCAAGTAACGATTGCGGAATGACTTGTCCATAAAAAACTTCTCCCTTATACGTGCGCGGTCCTCCTGCATGAGCCCTATGCCGGCGATGCTGCGAACTGCGGAGCCTGTTGGCTCTTATTGTCGGGGAAACTTAGTCCCCACGCTTCCTTGTCTTGCGTTATCGCCTGCAGGCCGACCTGAAACTCGGACGTGCCTTTTAATTTCTTGGTCCAGACCACGCGATACACCATTTTTCGCTGGCGATAAAAAATCGTAATTTCGTCGTGCAAATTCAGTTCGCGGTGGACTGACCCTAACCGCACCCCGGAAGGTGTTACGTCCAGCGTGTGGACGAGTTCCTCGAACGGTTTCCCGGCGCTGTCATGGCCCTTGACTCTGACGGGAATCACTGCCTTGGTCCGATTCCCCCGCCGCTGCTCCGCTCCCGTGCTACTCGATCCCATTCTGTCACCCAGAGCTAGTTTGCCCCGAGATGCTGGAGTTGTGAATGGCTCTGACGGGTAGGTAGGCGAAGCACGACAGTAATGGGAGTTAGCCCTTCCGAATCAATAGGTTGCAGGCCACGGGAAACTTTTCAGGGCGGCGTGTGGTCTAATTGTTCAACGGGAGTCTCGCGTGGTGGGTTTATTCATGACTTTTTCACGTTCTGTCAGGACAGTTGCTCTCGGGTGTTCGCTGGGCGCGGCATTTATGGCCACTCTGCCGCGGGTGTATGCACAGCCCGGTTCGTCCAGCCATGCTCGTCCAAATCAAGCCCCGGCTCTGCTTCCGCAACAGTTCGGGGGATGGCAAATGCAGGGCGCGGCGCAGACGAGCACAGAACCGGCGACCGCGGACGTCACAAATGCCGCAGTGCTCAAGGAATATCGCTTCACCGACGTCGCGGTTTCTACCTACACGCGCGACGATGGCCGCACGCTGACGATCCGCGCGGCGCGATTCGCGGATGCGTCTGGCGCTTTCGGGGCCTACACGTTTTACTTGCAGCCCGACATGAGGAAAGAGCAGATCGGAGATCAGGCCGCGTCTTTGGAGCAGCGCGTTCTGTTCTACCGTGGGCACGTGCTGGTGGACGCAAAGTTCAGCCAGGAGTCGCCGATGGCGGGAGCGGAGTTGCGGGAACTGGCCGGACTTCTGCCTCGTCCGAGTGGAGGGGACGCCTCTCTGCCGACCTTCATCGAATTTATGCCGCGTCGCGGATACATCGCAAACACGCAGAAATACGTGATGGGCCCGCAGGCCCTGGCTGCGCTGGCGCCGCCGCTTCGCGCCGAACTGGTGGACTTTGGCGTCAATACGGAAGTGTCGCTGGGGCGCTATGACACCACAAGCGGCGAAGCGACGTTGATGCTGATCTCGTATCCAAATTCGCAGATTGCGGCGGAGCATCTGCGCCGCATCGATGCCGCGCACCAACTCGCGCAGCCGCAGGCGGGTGTGTCCTCCGTGGAAAACTCTGGCCCATTTTTCGACAAGCGCACCGGGCCAATCGTGGTGATCGCTGCCGGAGCCATCTCTGACAGCGATGCGAAGGAATTGCTGGGCATGGTGAACTACGAGGCCAGGGTCACGTGGCAGATGCCGACGAACGATCCGCAAGTACGCGATCTCACCATGTTGATCGTCAACATCGTGATTCTCTGCGCGATTCTCGCCGGGCTTGCGATTGTTGCCGGCGTTGCGTTTGGTGGAATCCGCATTTTGATGAAGCGCATGTACCCCGACAGGATCTTTGACCGCCCGGAGCAGATGGAGTTCATCTCCTTGCATCTCACCGAAACCGTGGTCAGGGGGATGTCTGCGGGGGGGTCGGACGGGGACCCCGAGTCGCCGCAAAATCGTGCCTGAGCCTTGGTAAGTAGCTTTAGAAAGATCGGCTTACGCCGTGCCCCAGGCGATTTTGTCTCAAATTGGTACACTCCTCGGCGGTATTAATTGATTTTGTAAGTAGTTGAAAACAAAGACATTTATTTCACAAAAATCCCTTGACACCCCCGTTTTTGGGCTCATAAGATTTCTCCAGAAAGTTTTGACGGACTTTGCCTTCCGTTAGAGCTATTCTCCCTTGAAGAAGAGGCCGCCCAATTGCCGGGTGGCCTTTTCGTTTTTGCATTTCATTGCTGTGCGCGAGAGTAAACTTCGAGCGATCGGCTCGAGATTCTCGATAAACGGAACGTTCCCACGTTTGCTTCGTATCATCTGTTGAATGTATTTGGCAGAGTCAGATTGAGGAATCAACTTCCGGGAGGGCAGGCATGTTCTGCGATGGATGCGGCACAGCAGTGCAGCCGGGGCAGGCATTTTGCAGCCGGTGTGGCAAACAGATTGTGGGGCCAGTGACGGTGATGCAGCCGCTTCCGAGCCGCGTACAAGGGCACGTCCGGCTGCTCGGTCTGTTCTGGTTGGCCTTCTCGGCATTCAATACAGTGGGTGGAGTAGTTCTCTACGTGCTGTCGAACACGCTGTTCGCGCGGATCAATGGCATGGGCGCGCCCGAAGCGTCCACTTCGTTCCTACGGCCGCTGCTCAGCGCCCTTGCCATTCTCCTGCTGGCGAAAGCGGCGTGCGGATTCATTGCAGGATGGGGTTTGTTGCAGCATGAACATTGGGCGCGCATCGGTGTTCTGGTTCTGGCCTTCATTTCCCTGTTCACCAACATTCCGTTCGGAACCGCACTCGGGATATACACCATGTGGGTGCTGCTTCCTGCGGAGTCGGAGCGGGAATACGGCGAACTGGCGGGTACACGAGCGGCGTAGACTTTTCAGACTGGGCCTGCAGCCATGCGATCTAGCTCGGTTGGCGGTTGTAGCGCGGTTGGGCGCAGGGGAAAGAACGTGGGCTGTTTCCGGTCGAGCGAAGGATTCTCGCAGGCCATCCTCAGTGGAGAGAACGTGCCCGCCTAATTCTGCTCCTATTCGGCGGCATCCCTAACAGCCCACTGATTCGCAAATACTGATCTGCAAATGTCGTGCTGATGGAATGCTACTGCGGGCTTGCGCAGGGTAAAAGGTCACCGAGGGCATAGCACGGACGGACGCGGGGTTGACTGTTCTCCCGTCAGGTCGTCTCTGGAAAGCAGTCGGAACCAATCCACCCGCAAACCAGCAATATTCATTACTGGAGGATGTATGAGGAACACATTTCTGTTTCTGGGAGTACTGGGAGCACTGACGATGTCGGCTGCTTCGTGGGCCCAATCGGACGATCGCCCGGAGATTCTAGTGCTAGGGACCTATCATATGGCGAATCCGGGCCACGATATCCACAACCTGCAGGCAGACGACGTCTTGACGCCGAAGCGACAGCAGGACATGGCGCAACTGATTGAGGTATTGAAGAAGTTTCATCCCACCAAGATTGCGATTGAAGCCGACGTAGGCAGCAAGCGGGTGGAACAGGAATATTCCGATTATCTCGCAGGAAAATACACGCTGTCGCGGAACGAGACCAATCAAATCGGATATCGGCTGGCGAAGGAGCTTGGCCAACACGCGGTCTACCCGGTCGATGAAGAGGGCGATTTCCCTTATGGGCGGCTGCTCAATTACGTGAAGGCGAATGGCCTCAAAGAGAAGTTCGACGCGATGGATGCGAACTTAAACACGCCGGGAAAGGGCGAAATTGATTTGCAGTCGCACACTATACTCGAGAAGCTTGAGGACATGAACTCGGACGCGCAGGTGGCCAAGGGCGTCGCGTGGTATTTCGGCTGCGTGCACTACGGAGATCCGTGGGACTATGCCGGGCCCGACCTGGTGGCGGCGTGGTATCAGAGAAACATCCGCATCTATCACAACATCGTCGCACTCGTCGATTCTCCGAAAGACAGGATTCTCGTGATCTATGGGGCCGGTCACCTCGGATGGCTGCAGCAGGACATGGCCAGCGACCCGAGCGTGAGACTGCGAAAGCTAAGCGACCTGACTGGGCAGCACTGAGGTAACCGGGCGTAGCCGGAACCCGATGTTTTGATAAACTAACGACAGCCCATCCAAGGCCGACGTAGCTCAGTTGGTAGAGCAGCCGATTCGTAATCGGCAGGTCAGCGGTTCAAGTCCGCTCGTCGGCTCCATCCTTGGAATACTCCAACGTGACGTTGACGTGAGTCCCTCAAAATCGCCTGCGTCACCGGCTCGCCGAACCGTCGGAAAGTTCGTAGCCGAGTTCCTTCATGGTGGTGCCCCAGGCCATTTCAATCTTATGAGCGCAATCAGGAGAGAGTTTTTCCCGCCATCCTCCCGAGGTAGCGGCCCGGATGAAGGGGATATCGCCTCGCGTATCCTTCGTCTCGGTCCATTGTTTCCACTGCTTCTGCTCGAGAGAACGCATATGAACAGCAGAACTGAGGCTGACCGCTCGTTCAATCCTTTCTGGTTGCGCATCCACCCGCAACAAATCCACCAGACTCCCCAGTTCGGTGGCGGTGTTCGCCAGCAAGTCTTCGTATCGCACGAGTCGGTAACCAGGCTTCCCCTGGCGGAGACGCAGCCAGCTGAGGGTGTGGTCCTCCCAAGAACCGAAAAGATCGGCGTAATCGACTATACGCGCCGCTAGAAACCTGTCGATGAACTCATCCATTGGGTAGCCATCGGGCAGCACCCCGGCTTTTATGTTGTAAAAATAAAACGACACGGCAACGTCTCTGGGGTCGCGAACAATGTGAATGACTCGGGGATAACGCGGGTCAAAGGACTCGTGGCTCTTGATCAGTCGAGGCAACCGGCGCAGGACATGGTCGGGATGATCATAGATCAGCGGCACCATGCGGCTCACATTCGCGAACGTGATGGGCGTATCTTGAAGGAGATTGCCAAAAAGAAACCGGGCCCATGTGCTCCCTGACCTCACATAAGAAACGATGAAAACATCGTCGGGGTATACGGTCAAATTGCGACCGGCTGCTTTTTTCCGGAGGACTACTTCGGTCACAGCCTTGGCGTAACCTTTGGCGCGAAGAACCAACGAACCCATACCCTCTCCAAACCTCAATGATTTTCTCAGAGCCCGGATAGATTAGAACACTCTCTGAGGCGAAAACAGAATCGCAGAGCCACGGTGCTGTTGCAAATTCCACAGAATCAAAAACATCCAGCCGGATGAGTCAATCGAATCAAACTGTAGGAAGAAATGTATTTCCCACATCTCAGGCTACCGTAGGCTCTGCCGGTGGCTAGGCGGGACGCAGAACCTGGGACAGGCGATATGTGACGTAGCAGGACTTGCCCGCGAACGATGACATTCGTTCCGCCGTGGGCCAACAGGAGTTAATTACCGATTCGTGCTCCGGGTTGACGTAGACCATGATGACTTCACGCGGGCACTTCTCGCTAGAATGACGGATTCGATCCAGCATTACGCGCATCATGTCCGGTCCGAAGGGATGAAATAGAAATAGAACCATGGGCTGGTCCGGGAACTCGAAGTTGGCAATATCGGTCCAGACGAACTCTATACGACCGGGATCATCAGTCTGCCAGACCTTTAAGTTTTTCTGCGCCTTCTCTTGCAATGCCTTTCCGATTTCCACGCCAATGAGCTTGCGAAACGGAAAACGCGAAGCAAGGAATACACCTCGGCCTTTGCCAGAACCAACGTCAATGAAGACGTACTTCCGGTAATCGATTTTCAGAGATGACAGCGCCCGTAACAAGACTTGTGGACGCGCTGGAAGATAGTCACTTGCAATAGCGGGACGATCTAAGTTGAGCTCGTCAGGAATTACAGCAGCAGTTTCGATCCCATTCCACTTGTCGAAGAACCAGTCCGAGATGCCATAGTTCCTCAAATAGAGGATTCGACGCTTGATCTTTTGCGAGAGGAGCCAGATCTTTCGAAGGGAAGCGTGATCATAGACAAAGTTCCGGACAGATTGTTTCAAGCCCATACCAGCCGACAGTCTAGCCGTGGAGCCACGGAAATGTCCAGTAGAAACCTCCTGCAAACGATGGGATCATCGCGCCGCGGAAGGTGATGCGCCATGCGGAGTTCAAGGGAGATAGCACTCATCCGCTGCCCCAACCCCCACTCTCGACATGCCCACCGCTTATGCACTCCGGTAATCAGGAACGGGTTACAAGCGGATAGCCAAGTTCCTGCATCGACGGTCCCCATGCGTCCTCAATCAGTCGAACCGATGCCTCCGAGAGCTTGCTCTTCCACCCGCCTGACTTTGCGTCTCGAACGAAGGGGATGTCCTTCCGAGTGCCCTTTGTCGTAACCCATTGTTCGGACTGCGATTTTTCCAAGTCCCGCATATGCTGGGCCGAACTCAAACGGATGGCCCGCTCGATTCTCTCGGGAGTGGGCTCGATCCCCAACATAGGCGACGCTTTCCTTAATCCTTCCGCCGGGTCGACAAGGAGGTCCTCGTAGCGCACCAGACAGAAATTGCTTCTGCCCCGCCGCATGCGAACCCAACTCATCACGTTTTCTTCCCAGGAACCGAGACGATTGGCATAGTCAACCACGTTGACGTCGACAAATCGCTTGACGAAATCCTCCATCGGATAACCGTCTTTGAGCACCCGAACCTTGAGGTTGTAGAAGTAGAACGAGACCGCGACATCGCGGGGATCCCGCACGATGTAAACCGTTCTTGGGTAGCGGGGATCGAAGTATTCATGACTCTTAAAGACGCGAGGCAGCTTGCGGAGAATTCGATCCGGGCGCAAGTAGATCGAAGGAACCAGATCGTTCACGTTGGCGAACGTCACTTCCCTGTCCTGCCAAATATAGTTGCCGAATAAAAACCGCGACCAGGTGCTCCCTGAGCGAACATAACCGGCCAGAAAAATGTCTTGAGGAAATACCGTCAGATCGCGTCCCGCCGGCTTCCTGCCGGCAACTAATTGGACATACCCCTTCAAACGTCGGATCACTGATCTTCCCCCTGCCCGCACTTTTGCATTTCCTATCGAACCGTCTCCCCAACGCCCGGGGAAAGTTCCGTCAACATCATTCGCCCAATGCGCTCGGAAATATTCTTACCGAAAATCCGGATGTGTGGCTCTCGCAGGATCTCGAGGTGACTGAATTCCACTTCGTGGACCTCGACCCCGCTGGCAGTTCTCTGGCTCCAGCCCATGTGGGGATCATCAACGTAATAAAAAGGCTGCTTCGGCCGCTTGAAAAGAATCACAGGCGCATGGAAGCGCGGCGGCCTGAAGTCCGTAGGCCAGTACACTTGCCGCCAATCCGTTCGTGCCGGCTTTGAGCCCACCAGATTTTGGGCTTTGCTCTGCGCTACGCGTTTGTACGAAGCTAGACGCTCGGAGAAACTTAGTTTGCCAATTTCACGCAAGCGTTGCCCGTAATAATCCAAAGTCCACAACCAGCGCTTTTGACTGTTCTGCAAAACCCAGGTATCAAAGATGGCGAACAATCCCACCTCATCACCCTCGGCCTCCAGTTTCAACACAACCTGCTCGGCGATGTGGACTCCGTCGCACATCCCACCTACGCAATAGGGGCCGTGTGGCTGAACGGTTCGCATAGCCGTGACGTACTCACTGGCCATGGTGGCCATCTCATCTTCTGAATAGGGCCGCTCGCCCCGCGTAACGGGAGCATGTCCCTGAATCTTGTAGACGGTCTGGCTTGGGCCCATGTGACGCGCCAAAATGGCATACCCTAGCCCCTCTTCCCCCGGCGGAACGATGGCGAAGAAGGGCAAGCGGGTGCTGTCCCCGCGTTTGATCTGCATCACGACGGCATCCGGCACCGTTCCGGAATCCTGCTGGATCAATCGGGCGAGCGATTCGACCGTCGCAGCTCGAAACAGGTCGGCCAACTGGATGTTGTGCCCCGTCGCCGCATGAATCTGGGATACGAGTCGCGCCGCCATCAGCGACTGCCCACCTAAATCGAAGAAGTCATCGATGACGCTGACCTCTTCCACATTTAAAATCTCGCGGAAGATGGAGCGCAGCAATTCCTCGATTTCATTCCGCGGTGCGACGATGGCCGACTCGTCCCGTTGTTCCTGCACCGGTGCGGAAAGCATGCGGCGATCGATCTTTCCCGTTGGCGTGAGAGGGAACGTCGCAAGGAACGAGAAGGCGCTGGGCACCATGTAATCCGGCAGGCTCTGCCGGATGTGGGCGCGTAGATCGGCCACGCCCGGATTCGCGTTGGACCTGGGCACAATGTATGCGACCAGCCGCTTGTCGCCCGGAGTGTCTTCCCGAGCCATCACCAGGCTGGCGTGAATCGCCGGATGGCTGGTCAGCACGGATTCGATTTCCCCCAACTCGATGCGAAATCCGCGAATCTTCACCTGATGGTCGATGCGGCCCAGATATTCCATATCCCCATTGGACAGGAACCGAGCCAAATCGCCCGTCTTGTACAGACGCCCATCAGGATCGGAGCGGAAAGGGTCAGGGATGAAGCGCTGCGCTGTCAAGTCCGGGCGGCTCAGATAACCGCGCGCCACCCCGGAGCCGCCGACAAACATCTCGCCCGCGACTCCAATCGGAACGGGTTCGCGGTGCTGGTCGAGTACATATAACTGCAAATCGGGGATCGGCCTCCCAATCACGCTCCCGCGCTCGGTATCGGCTGCCGACAACGGGCGATAGGTAACGTGAACCGTCGTCTCGGTAATTCCATACATGTTGACGAGAACCGGCTTTTGGTCACCGTGCCGCTGGTACCACGGCTTCAAGCTCTGCATCTCCAGCGCTTCTCCGCCGAAGATCACGTAACGCAGGGCCAGATCGCCCACGCCCACACTTTCCTCCGCCAGAATCAGCTGTCGAAATGCGGAGGGGGTTTGGTTGAGAACCGTAACACGTTCTTCCACTAATAGCTGGTAAAACGCTTCGGGTGACCGGCTGACCAGGTAAGGCACAACCACGACGCGGCCGCCGTAAAAGAGAGCACCCCAGATCTCCCAAACCGAAAAATCGAAAGCGTAGGAATGGAACATGGTCCACACGTCGCTTTCGTCGAACTTGTACCAGTCCCAGGTCGCTTGAAAAAGCCGGGCGACGTTGAAATGAGTGATCTGGCAGCCTTTCGGTTTTCCGGTCGATCCCGAAGTGTAGATAACGTAGGCGAGGTTCTGCGGGCCGGCGCCACTTGCCGGATTGTCGTCGCTCTCTCGCGCGACTACGGGCCAGTCACGGTCCAGGCAGATGATCTCCGCCTTATGGTGCGGTAATCTCCCTTCCAGCTCTTTTTGAGTGAGCACCACGGGAGGATTAGCGTCTTCAATCATGAAGGCTAGCCGGTCCGGCGGGTAGGAAAGATCCAGCGGCAGATACGCGCCTCCGGCCTTCAGGATGCCAAGGATCCCGACGATCATGTCGAGCGAGCGCTCCATGCACATCGCAACCAGGGTTTCGGGCCCAATTCCGCTCTTTCTCAAGTAGTGCGCCAACTGATTCGCCCGCCGATTCAGCTCCGCATAAGTCAGCGACTGACCTTCGTAAACGACCGCCACCGCATTGGGTGTGCGAGCGGCCTGAGCCTGCACCCATTCGTGAATGCATTTTTCGGGCTTGTACTCGACCGGCGCTTGATTCCACTCCACCACCAATTGGTGGCGCTCTTCGGCAGTCAGCATCGGCAAAGTTGAAACTGCCTGCCCCGTCTTCTCCATCCCGGATCGCAGCAGGGTCAGAAAGTGGCCCATCATGCGCTGAATCGTGGCGTGCTCGAACAAATCGGTGCGGTAGCCGAAGCTCACTTCTAGCCCGCTGCCGGTCTCAATGCTCTCAACAGCAAGATCGAGCATCTGGGCCCCTGTCGCAACACGAACCGGTTCCCAATGAAGACCTGCAGCGTCCACGGCCTGCGCAGCGATTCCATCACTGAACGAGACCTGAAACACAGGATGTCGGTTGATATCGCGGGGAGCATGCAAAGCATCCAGCAACGTTCCGAACGGTAGCGACTGATGTTCTACAGCCTCAGACCAGACTTTCGAGGCGTGGCCCAGCATCTCGCGAAATGTGGCATCGGCCGAATACGGCGCCCGCAGGGCCAACTGATTCGAGAGCGCTCCGATCACTCCTGCCGGCGATGGGTCCCTCCTTCCCGTGACCTCAGAGCCGAGAATGATCTCTTCCGCACCGGTATAACGCCCCAGCAAACAAATGAATGTCGTCAGCAGAGCGACAAAAAGGCTTGTATCCTCATTCGTGGCGAATGCCTTGAGCGCGTCAAGATCTTTGCCGGTGATGAGCAGCAGTTGCTCCTCGCTGCTCCGGCTCGGAGCGTTTGCTCGGACAGAATCAGTCGGCAGTTCGAGTCCAGCCGGAGCATTGGCAATCGTTCGTGTCCAGTACGCCAGATCGTCAGCGTGAGCAGCGCTGCCCCGATATTCTTCCTGAGCGCGCACGTATTGGGCATATTGAAAGGCCGAGGACGGAGGCGGCTCACCGTCAACGCCGATGGATTCATATGCCGCGGCAATCTCTTGTCCCAACAAAACCGTCGACACACGGTCGCAAACAATCCTATGCAGGATAACGAATACAAGATTTTCATCAGAGGATAAGCGGCAAAGCACGGGGCGGATGAGTGGGCCAGCTTGCAGGTCGAACCCATTGCTCTGCTCCGCCGCAATCAACGCACGTACGGATTGTTCCCGGTCTTCCGCCGCGGGGAGCGAATCGATACTGAGTAACTCGCAAGTTTTTGCACATTGGACGACCCGCGGCTCGTCGTCCACCATCTGGAAGCACGACTGCAAAACGTCGTGCGCTTCTTTCACCCATTGAATCGCCCGTGCCAGCCGCCCAGCATCCAGACTGCCCTTGACCCGCATACAGAGGGTAATTTGGTGTGCCGCTGGCGCTTGTTCCAGTTGCTCGAGCACCCAGAACCGCCGCTGTTGTGCCGACAACGATTCCGAGACTATTTGAGTCCCCATGTAGTTCCCTGTGTCTCAGTTCCCATTATGTCGTGGTTTGATTCATTTAGACTGAGCCTCGGTCGCTTGCATTCTGAGGCTCTTTTGCAGACGAGTCCCGGCGATTTGAAGTGGGAAGGCTACCCCCATCTATTCGCGTCCACCCTGGCGTACCCCTTCCGGCAGGGGTGTAACGGGTTCAGGGGGAAACTACGCCTGAATTACGAGTTTACCGAGAATTTTCCGGAACGCCAAGTGGATTGCTCCTTCTGGTCTATAACGGAAGTTGTTGAATTTATGGTACAAAGGGACAACTCCTCCGCACGCGTCAAGATCTGCGCCGCCCATCAGGGTTCCGCGATATCGACGGAGCAAAAGCACTTTTTCCTGAACCTGCGGTCGAGTGGGTATGCCCAACCTCCTAAAACACGAGATCGTAAAGAACGTCGGCTCCAGTTGGTTTGCGCTCGGCGTGAATGTCCTTGTAGGGATCTTCCTCTCCCCCTTCATCCTGCACAAGCTGGGAGACACTGCCTTTGGTCTTTGGGTCCTGATTTTCTCGCTCACGGGTTATTACGGCATTTTCGATTTCGGCATCCGGTCCTCAATCGTTCGCTACGTTTCCAAGTTCGTTGCGACCAAAGACCGCGAGGAGTTGAATGGCCTGATCAACACCTCGATGTTCACCTACACTTGCCTGGGAATCGTGTGTGTGCTGATCACCTGCATTGGCTGTCTTTACATCCAGCCCGTTTTCCACATCGCTCCCGATTTCGTACGGACTGCGCGTTGGCTTCTGTTTATGGTGGGGGCTTCGGTGGCCCTCGGCTTCCCCCTGGGAGTGTCCGGAGGAATGCTTGAGGGTTTGCAGAAGTTTTATGTCCTGAATTGGACCAATATCGCTTTTTCCAGCGTGCTCCGCGTAATTCTCATCGTTTTCTATCTGAACCGCGGCCATGGACTTCTCACCGTCGCGTTCATCACGGTGGCCTTGCCGGTTGTGAGTGCCGTAATTCGCGGTGTGATCGCTTTGCGCGCGCTGCCTGTCAAATTTTCGTGGAAGTATGTCAACCGGAGTTCCCTCCGCAGTATGGCGAACTACAGCGGGGTCACATTCACGATCATTGTCGCCCAGCGCCTGCGCTTCAAAACCGATGCCGTGGTGATTGGCACGCTGCTCTCGTCCGTCGCAATTACATACTTTTATGCAGGCTCCCGGTTGGTTGACTATGCCGGCGAGGTGGTGAGCAGCCTGGCACAAATCTTCGTGCCCATGTCGAGCCAGTCCGACGCTTTAGGCAACATGGATCGCTTGCGCAAGATCTTTGTTGTAGGAAACCGCGCTTGTGCCTTTACGATCTTTCCCATCACCGCCATCTTCGTCGTTCTGGGCAAGTCCCTCATCGAAGTTTGGGTAGGAAAGAAGTACGTTGCCCAGGGCTATCCGGTTCTGCTGACCCTGATCTTGCCCTACACGCTGATGTTGATGCAGGGCGCTTCGTCGCGCATTTTGATGGGGATGAGCAAGCACGGTACGTTCGCGGTGGTGTCTTTGATCGAGGGCGTTGCGAATCTTGTACTGAGCATCCTACTGGTACGGCCTTTCGGAATTCTCGGCGACGCTTACGGCACCGCTATTCCATTAGTTGGAACATTTATCTTCTTTATGCCGGCTCACATGTGTTCCCGGCTCGGCGTCCGCATCTCCACGTTCGTTCGGCAGGCATATCTAATACCCTTAACCGTATGCGCCCCGATGGTGATGGTGCTATTTCTCATGCGCTCGTGGCGCGTCCCCCACAACTACCGGCAATTGGCGATCCAATTACTTGCCGCAGGATCGGTCTATGGTCTCGCGTTGCTTTGGGCGCATGCCACGAATCGAACCCTGCACATGGAGAATCTCTCCGCCATACCTGAAGCGCTTCCAGCAATACCGGCGCCCGACGTTGAAAGCTTTCAGGAAGATGTCTAATGAACCGGTCCTTTATGGCATCCACTGGAATGCGTAGCAGGGTGCCAGACGAATGAAGCTTCAAGCCGGCCATCTCTGGCGACTGCGATGTCGCCGGGCTTGAACATCGCAAGCCATCTTTTGTTCGTAGCGTATTTCGTGACTGAAGCTGAAATGGCAGCCCAATAACACGATGTGCGTTCCGCTGAACTCGGCGGCCCTCTCTAGTTGCTCATCGTCATTCAACAGAGTGTAAATCGCGGCCACAACGCCTAGAATGATTGTCTTCTTCTTCATGAAGCCACGTCTGGGGAGGGGATTGGATGCTCCGAAGATTTTTGATGGCGGCAGTGATGGGACTCATGACAACAAGTATGGTGGCCAGTGTGAGAGTGGAAAAAACGGAATACAAAGGCTGGCCGAACTGTTATCGAGTCAGTAATGGCGAGATCGAGCTCATCGTAACCGGGGATGTCGGGCCGAGGGTGATCCGCTTCGGTTTTATCGGGGGACAAAACTTGTTCAAGGAGTTTCCCGAGCAGCTTGGGCGCAGCGGGGAAGAAAAATTTCAACTGCGGGGCGGGGACCGGGTTTAGAAGGCTCCAGAGGATCCGGTGGCGACATGGGCGCCCGATAACGTTCCGGTCTCGATCCGGGTGACGGCGACCGGTCTTGTGGCTACGGAACCCGTCGAACCTTTAACCAGTCTTCAAAAGGAAATCGAGGTCAGCATGGCCGCGTCCGGCACCGCGGTCACCGTCTTCCACCGGATCGCCAACCGATCTTTGTTTACGCTTGAATTTGCTCCCTGGGCCCTCACCATGATGGCGCAGGGAGGAACCGCGGTCACAGGATTTCCTCCACGCGGGAAACATCCCGCAAATCTGGAAGCTACCAATCCATTGGTCATGTGGGCGTACACCAATCTTGCAGATCCCCGCTGGAAATTCACCAGAGAAGTACCTGATGCTCCATCAAGATTCCAAGAACAGCGAAGCTCAGAAACTCGGCATGTTCAATCCAGAGACCTGGGCCGCATATGTACTGAACAAAGAAATGTTCGTAAAGAGGGCAACCGCGGACCGAACCAAGACGTATCCTGATTTCGGTTGCTCGTTCGAGACCTTTACGAATAGTGATTTCCTCGAGATCGAGACCCTGGGCCCGATGACCAAGCTGGCGCCAGGACAGACGGTCGAGCACATGGAACATTGGGCCCTGTTCCGGAACGTGGCATTGAGCGAATGGAACGATGAGGAGTTGGATCGTGTTCTCCTTCCGCTGATTCGCTCCGTCGGGAGCACTCAGTAATGTTCGCCATGTGGTTTTTCCAGGGAGCGAATGCTCGCCTTTCTCTGGGCCCCATCGACCTGATCATCATCGTGACATACTTCGTTCTGGTTCTGGGGCTTGGCCTTTACCTGAAGAAGTTCACCCATACCGGCGAAGAATTCTTCATGGCCGGCCGCGAGATGACTGCCTGGATCGCCGGCCTGAGCTTCATCTCGGCGAACCTCGGCTCGCTGGAGATGATGGGCTATGCGGCCGCCACCTACCAGTACGGCATCCTGATCGGGCACGCCTACTGGATCGCTGCGATTCCCGCCATCTTGTTTCTCGCGCTGGTGATGCTGCCTTTTTATTACATCTGCAAGACCCATTCGGTTCCGGGATACCTGAAGCTGCGATACGGCGAAGGCGCACGCTCGCTTTCCGCGGTTTCTTTCGCGGTGATGACCATTCTGATGAGCGGCATCAACATGTACTCGATGGCCATCATCATGAAAGTCATCCTCGGGTGGAACATTCATTTCAGCATCTGGGTCTCTTCGCTGACGGTTGCTGTTTATGTGATGGCCGGCGGACTGCTCTCGGCGATTTTCAACGAGGTGCTGCAGTTCTTCCTGATCTGGATTGGCTGCCTGGTCATTCCAGTTGTCGGGCTGATCGAAACCGGCGGGTGGACAGGGATGGTCCATCGCATCCAGACGAATTTTCCTGGGCAGGATTTCATCCACATGTGGAGGACCACCGGGTCGTTCACCGGCAATCCGATGGGCGTGCATTGGACCGGAATCGTATTTGGCTGGGGCTTGGCGATTTCGTTCGGATACTGGACCACGGACTTCCTGGTGGTGCAGCGCGTGATGGCGGCAAAGGATCTGCGCTCGGCTCAATTGGGCACAGTGATTGGCGCGTTCTTCAAGATGATGGTGCCTTTGATTGTCATTCTGCCGGGACTGCTGGCGCTTGCCGTCCTGCCCTTCCACCTGGTTCCGGAGAGTCAGGCGGGCATGCCGGGCGTGCATACCTATAACGAAGCACTTCCTCTGATGCTGGCCCGCTACTGCGGACCGGGACTGCTCGGGTTGGGAGTAACAGCGCTGGTCGCCGGCTTTATGTCGGGAATGGCCGGCAACGTAACGCGCATTCACCACGGTCTGGACGTACGACATTTACAAGCCATTTATCCGAAAGGACGGCGGCGGACGCGCATTACGTATCGATGGGGCGGTGGTGCTCTCTGCTAGGCGTTTTTGTGAGCATCGGGACGGCCTACCTGGTGATGAATTTTTCCAGCATCATCGTGTATGCGCAGGCGATCTTCGTCTTTTTCATTGTTCCGATGTTCGGCACGGTGATTCTGGGTATGCTGTGGAAACGAACCACGCCCGCAGCAGGCTTTTGGGGGCTCCTGGCGGGCATCCTGACGTCCTTTGGGTTGTGGATCTGGGTCAAGCTTGATCCGAGCGCGTTAAGGCATGTCGCCTTTCTCGGAACATGCCAAAGACATGGCCGAGAACGTTTATCGCGCCATGTGGTCGCTGATTGTCAATGTTGTTGTCACGGTAGCGGTCAGCCTGTTCACGAAGCCGAAGCCTGAACAGCGAACTCAAGGGACTGGTCTACGGATTGACCGAAGTCGCTCACCGAAGGCCATTTTCCGGTTTTTCGGCGGCCCATTACCTGGGCGGCCGCTGTGGCCGTCGCATTTGTCGCGTTGAACATCTTGTTCTGGTGAGAGGGGCGCTTGTGGAAAAGCACTCTATCTCGATCTGGTTTTTTATCGGATCGTTGCTCGCGATTTTATGGCGTTCTGATTCTTGGATCTGGAATCTACGAGTTTGTTTGTGCCCGCCGAGTCATCCAGTCGCAATGTCCAGCCTCCACATCGGAATCTGGTGGGGCGCTGGGATGTTGATCCTTGGTGGGGTGTACGTGACTCCGCTATTCGGCCGAAACCGTAAAGACATGTAGGTGGTTCGGTGTTGCCATTGCAAGGAGGCAAGCCATGCAGGACGACAGAAATCATCCTCATAGCGAGTGGCGACCTGCGGATCTCCGCGAACCAAACCTGCTGGCCCGCTCAGGTCGAGGTGGAGGAAGCGGTGATGTCGGCGATTCGCGCCCACGGTCGCTCCGTTCGTCGCGGTCATCCCTACGATCCCGTCCAGAAGCACGGCTTTATTCATAGTCAGCGTCACGGAATTGAGGTATTTCGCCAGATCCCACCCGGGGCTCCTCTGGTCGTGGTGGAAGCTGTCTGGCAATACAGTCATCACGTCCTGCCGGGCCTTATCACCCATCGTGGACCAATTCTGACGTTGGCAAATTGGTCGGGACAGTGGCCCGGTTTGGTTGGCATGCTGACTTTAAACGCTTCGCTGGCCAAGGCAGGAGTCAAATACAGCAGCCTTTGGAGCGCTGATTTTAATGACCGACTACTTCATCGAGGGTCTTCATTGCTGGCTCGATGGCGAACCAGTTGTCCATGATGCGAGCCATGTTCGCCCACTTGCGACTGGCAAGCTTCCGCCTGAGGCGGAGAGCGTTGGCCGCAGCCTGGCGACCCAGTTCAAGAGCGAGAAGGCCATCATGGGTGTGTTCGACGAAGGCTGCATGGGCATGTATAACGCCATCATTCCCGACGAACTACTGAACGCAGTCGGCGTCTATAAAGAGCGATTGAGCCAGTCGGCGCTCTATGCCGGCATGCGGCGGGTTTCGAATGCCGAGGCCCATCAGGTGCGCGCCTGGCTGGACCAAAAAGGCATGCAGCTTTCACACCGGCCCGAACCCTGCCTCTGATCTTACCAATGAGCAGATTCACGAGCAGTGCAAGATGTACATCGCTGCGCTTCGCATCGCCGACGAATTTGGCTGCGACGCCATCGGAATCCAATACCAACAGGGGCTGAAAGATATCTGTCCCGCTTCCGACCTGGCTGAAGGACTACTGAACAATGTCGATCGTCCCCCGGTCACAGGCGTCACCGGCCAGCGCATTCTGTTTCCGGACCTTGCACTTCCGCACTTCAACGAAGTGGATGAGTGCGCTGGCCTGGACGCACTGATCACGAACCGCGTTTGGCGTCATCTGGGTTTCGCCCCGGAAACGACACTTCACGATGTGCGTTATGGCGAGCAACTCCAGGTAAACGGCGGCCACGAGTTTGTCTGGGTGTTCGAAATCTCCGGTTCCGTACCTCCGAATCACTTTGCGAAGGCTACGGCGATGCAGTGAGTGAACGCCAGCCTCCGATGTATTTCCCGCTGGGTGGCGGCACGATCAAGGGCGTCAGCAAGCCGGGTGAGATCGTCTGGAGCAGGGTCTTCGTGGAGGATGGCAGGTTGCACGCCGATATCGGGCGAGGCAAGGCGGTCACTCTTCCGTCGGCTGAAACCGAACGACGATGGTCGATCACTACGGCGCAGTGGCCCCTGATGAATGCGATCCTCTACGGGATTACTCGAGATCAATTCATGGCCCGACACCGATCGAATCATATCCAGGTCGTCTATGCCCCGGACTCTGCCGGTGCGCTCACAGCACTCGCCGCCAAGGCGGCGATGATGGCCGAACTCGGGATAGAAGTGCATCTGTGCGGCGAGTGCGGCCTGTAATCGCCAGCTCGTCGGGAGGATTGGTCCGCGGCATGGGGCGTGGCTGCCCTTTATAATCACGCTGATGGCCACCGACCCCTTCCTCTCATGGACGAACCGAAGCGTGCTTCGCCCAGGACCGCGAAGGCCCCTACCTGTGCATCCAGGACATCGTCGTTTTCGTTCGCGATTTGGACCGCAGCCTGCAATTCTACGTGGACGTTTTGGGTTTTGAACTGATCGCAGACAATCGCATGACGTCTGGCGAAATGGGATGGATCGAAGTTGCGCCTCCCGACGGCAGCGCCAATCTCGCGGTGGTTGCTCCCAAGCCCGAGCACCCCGAATACAACCTGATTGGGGGCTACCGCTGGGTTCTTTTCATGACCGAAGATGTTCACGCCACGTACAAAGAGTGGAGCGAACGCGGGGTTCGTTTTGTAACTCCCCCGGAGACGCCCGTTCTGGGGCGGGACCTATGCCCGGTTCGAAGATCCAGACGGGAATGCGTTTGGACTGGAAGGATTCGATGAGGTAAGGCGAAGCCTGGAGTTGCGACGGCAGGAGCACGCCGAGAAACTCGAATCCGAACGCCGTGCCGCCCACGAACTGGAAATAGCCAAGCAAGTGCAGGCGCGGCTGTTTCCGCAAATTCAACCCCAGTTGAAAACCGTGGAATACGCAGGCATCTGCCTGCAAGCGCGCCAAGTGGGAGGCGATTATTTCGATTTCCTGAATCTCGGGCCGCAGCGGCTGGGCTTGATCATCGGCGATGTTTCCGGCAAGGGAATCGCCGCAGCTCTGCTGATGGCGAATTTGCAGGCCAGCCTGCGGAGCCAGTCGGCGCTGGCCTTCGATCAGCCTGAGGCATTGCTCAGATCCGTGAACCGCCTGTTCTATGACAACACAGGCGAGATGCCTACGCATCGCTTTTTTTTGCCGAGTACGACGACGCGACGAGGCGACTGCGATACGCCAATTGCGGACATTTGTCGGGCCTTTTGTTGAGAGCCGACGGTGACGTGAGCAGCTTGATTCGACCAGCACGCTGCTTGGGTCTGTTCGGAGAGTGGGATTGCTCCATGCGGGAGCAAGAACTCTGTCCGGGCGACGTGCTTGCGCTTTATACGGATGGCATCACCGAAGCCAGTAACGAGCACGGAGAAGAATTTGGCGAACGGAGCCTGATTGAAGCGCTGCGGCAACATCGGGAACTGTCTTGCCAGGCTTTGCTGACCGCAATCGTAGATGAGGTTCGGCGATTCAGCCCTCAGGAACAGCAGCGACGACATCACGGCGATCATCGCGAAGTTCAGAACCAGCGGATAAAGTTTTCCCTGTTTCGACCGTAAATGCGGCGGCACTATCGCTAAGTTGACGAACTCAGGGCTGCCCTAGGCTCCAGCTGCCTGGCCCAGTGCCTTCGGTTGCGCCTGCGGCATTCTTGGCATGGCTGCCATCAGGCGCCGGGTGTATTCGTGCCGAGGATCGATCAGGACTTGCTGCGCGGTGCCGGACTCAACGATCTGGCCTTCGTGAAGAATCGCGATCCGGTCACATATCCCCGCCACCGAGGCAAGATCATGCGAGATGTAGAGGATCGCCATCCCGGTGCTGCGGTTCAGGTCGCGAAACAGTTCCAGAATCTCCGCTTGCGTAATGACATCGAGCGCGCTGGTGGCTTCGTCGGCGATCAGCAGCGCTGGACGATGCATCACGGCCATCGCAATCAGCACGCGTTGCGCCTGCCCTACGCTCATCTGCGATGGATACTTCCTGAGAAACTCGCCGGTTGAAGGCAGGCTTACGCTTTCCAGCGCCGAGCCGATCGCGGCCTGGCAATCTCCCTTTGTTCCCGACGCATGCGCCCGCCAGGCCTCTTTCAACTGGGTGCGGACCTTCAGCGCCGGATTCAACGACGACAACGGACTCTGCAGCACCAGCGCCAGTTTCCGGCCGCGCAGCGCTCGCAGATCGGTTTCGCTCACCCGCAACAAATCCGAGCCATCGAATGCAACCGTGCCTTCCACATGAATTTGCTTCTTATCGAGCAGGCCGAGAATCGCCAGTGCGATCGTGCTTTTGCCCGATCCACTCTGCCCCACCAACCCGAGCACTTCCCCGCGCCGGATGTCCAGATCAACATCGCGCAGCACAGGAGGCTTCTTTCCGTAGCTAAGCCACAGATGGGTCGACAAAAGAATGTCGGCAGACGCCTCGGTCGCCTTGGTGGTTATGCTGTTGGAATCCGTTGTCATTCGTATTGATCCGTACTACACAGACGTGATTACTTCGTTGCCGTTGTCACGGCTCGCTGCGAAAGCCGTTCCGCATTCCAGTAAGTTTGCGGCACCAGAATCACCGGGCTGGCTCCGTCGATCTGGGCAGCGACGGCCGATAGCGCATTCCGATTCACCAGGTAGAGAAATGGCGCTTCCTCGACGGCAATCTGTTGCACGCGGTCAAAACTTTCCTTTCGTTTCTTCGCGTCGGAGGATGAAGCCTGCGCGCGCATCAGCGTGTCAATCTCCGCTTCCCAGGTCGTTTCAGGAGCCTTCTCGGAAGGATTCCACTGATGATTCTCAGACGAACTCAGCCACACATTCATCTGCTCGCTCGGGTCGAGGCCGACATTTGTCAGGCCGAGCAGGATCGCCTCATAGTCGAAAGTCTGCGTCATGCGGGCGATGAGGGAAGGGAAGTCGAGCGTGACGACATTCACGTGAATGCCGATCTTCTGCAGATCTTCCTGGATCATGGTCGCCATGCGCTCTCGGTATTTGTTGCCCGCGTTGGTAATGATCGAGAACACGACCTCGTTTCCTTCTTTGTCCTTGAGCACGCCATTGTCGAGGTGGAAACCATCACCCTGCAGGGCCCTCAGCGCTGCATCAGGCGAATAGGGCTCGGGCTTCAGCTTGGCGTTGAACCAGAATTTATTCGCCGGGGACACCGGACCGATGGCGGGCTGCGCGTGTCCGCGAAAAACAACGCGGCTCAGGTCGTCGCGGTTAACGGCTTGCGATATGGCCCGCCGGAATGTGGCCGAGCGGAACCAGTTTTTCTTGTAGCCCGGCAGCGGCGCTTTCGCGACTTCGTTGAACCACATCTGTTCGCTGTCGAGCGACGCACCGGCATCATGCACGAGTTGTGGAGAGGTGGCCGCCAGTTTGTCGAAATACTCGCTGTCGAGGGAGTTGATCAGATCAATTTCTCCGCGCTTGAAGCGCAGCATTTCGACATCGCGGTTCGGCTGAATGTCGAGCCGGATCGAATCCAGGTAAGGCAGGCGCCGGCCTTGCGCGCCGGTCTTCCAGTAATTCGGATTCCGCTTCAGCAGCACGGTTGCGCCCGGCTTGTAATCGGCCACCATGAAGGGTCCGAGCACTGCCATTTCCTTCTTGGCGGAATGTGCCGAGAGCACTGCAACTTGATCGAACTGCCGATCCAGTGCGGCAACCAGCGCGGGAAAGGTAATGGAAATCTCGGTTGGAGAAATAATCTTCGTGACAACGTTTCCCGAACCCGAGCGGAACGCGTCGCCGGTCGCCGAATGCAACGCGGGATCCATCAACTGCTGGACGGTGTAGGCAACATCGTCGGCGGAGAACGGCGTGCCGTCGGAGAACAGAGTCCCGCTGCGCAGTTTGAACGTGATCTGCCTGCCATCCTTCGAAACCTTCCACGACTGCGCCAGTTCCGGTTCGAGAGCCTGCGTCTGCCGGTTGATGCGCACCAGGACGCCTCCGGTCAGATACCGAATCGTTGCCGACGCGTCGTCTTCCACTTTCAGCGGATCGAACGTCTTGGGTTCCGCCCGCAGGCAAAACCGCAACTCGCCCTGCGCCACGGCATTGCCGATGAGAATGCCCAGGCAGAGCATTGCACTCACAATCGTCTTTTTCCCAGCCGTTATCATCACCGCCAGCCTCTCCCGGTGGACGATCACGCGGCCACCTCCTCCTGCTTCGAAAGCACGAGTTGAAACGATGTCACTACCAGCACGAGCAATAGCAAGGGGACGAACTTCCACGGCTCCCCACCCACCGATACCAAGCCTTCCAATTCCTTCAACAGGCTGCCCCAGGAGGGCATCGGCTCGGCCACGCCCAGCCCGAGAATTCCTAGATTCGCTTCACTCAAAATGAATGCCGGAATCGAAATCCAGAACTGCGCATACAGCACTGGCTTCAAGTTCGGCATGACATGTACCCAGAACAGACGCGCGCCGCCGAGGCCAGAAGCCCGCGCTTGCCGCACGAAATCCGCATCGCGCAACGAGCCTGCGGTCGCGCACAACACCCGTGCTGCGCTCGTCCAGCCCAACAGGCCCAGCATCAGAAACGTCACCAGCACCGAAACCAGCGGTGAAACGTTCAAAGGCATCAGCGCCCGAACCGTGATCAACAAGAACAGCCACGGCAACGATAGAAATAAATCCGTTACGGCCATTGCGACGCGAACCCACGCGCCGCCAAGATATCCCGCCAGCCCGCCAACCAGCGCGGCCATCAACGTCGAAAGCAGGGCGGCTGCCGGCGCCAGCAAAAGCGAAATTCGCGTTCCGTACAATACGCGGGCGAAGCGGTCGCGACCAATGTCGTCCGTTCCGAGCCAGTGTTCGTGCGACGGCGGCGCACCCACAGCTTCGCGATACTGCTTCGCATATCCCGCCGGGGCGAGCCGGTTCGCTCCCAGCGACACGCCGAGCACGAGCAGTAAAACCGCACACGCGAAGATGCGCCAAAACTTCATTGGTTAACCCTCATGCCTCCTGGCCTCGCAGCACATGTCCGATTACATCGGCCCCTGAATTGGCCAGCAAGGTTACCAGCGTAACCAGGATGGTGATATTCATGAGCAAGGGCAGATCGCGGGCGAGTGCCGCCTGCCACGCCAGCTGTCCGACGCCGGCCAGCCCGCACAACGCTTCCACCGGAATGGCCGCGCCCACCGCGATGCTCACCGAGACTCCTGCCAAGGCCAGCAACTGAGGGCCAGCCACCGGAACCACGTGCCAGAAGAGAATTCGCAATTCGCTCAGGCCCTTGGCCCGCGCCGTGATGATGTGAGGCAGCGAATAAGCCTTGGCCAGCAGATTGCGCGAATAGCGATAGACCCGCGGAAACACGATCAGACCAATCGCCAGCGCTCCCGGGACATTCCACAAGACCGACAACAGCGCCAGCACAGCGGCGGGAATACAAAGAAACGTTCCGCTAATGGCGGTCGTGAGCGCGTCATAGGCGGAAACTCGCATCCAGGCAGCACTCAAAGCCAAGGCCATGGCCACCGCCCAACTCAAGAGCAGGCCGATCCCGACCAGGCGCAGCGTGAGCGGGGCCCGCTGGCGCAGTAATGCGCTAACAGGTTGCCCGAGCGAAATTGAAGTTCCAAGGTCGCCATGCGCCGCGCGCTGTAAAGCGTGCAAATAGAAACGAAAGATATTGCGTTGTTCAAGACGCGCCTGACGCAGCGCCTGAATGCTTTCGGAATTGAGCCGAGGATCAAGCTGTGCTTCGTCGGTATCGAATCCGGGCGCAAGCCGCAGCAGAGTGGCCGAGAGCAAGCCTCCCAGCAAGACTGTCGCGAGCAGGGCGAGCCCATGCCGCGCAACTTTCCGGGCTAGCGAGGTCTGCCCGAGATTTGCCTGCATGGGTTCGGTTCCCTATTTTCCACTGGCGCCGCGAGCTTTTGGGTCCTGCTCGCGCGCGACCGAGGCTGCGTGATGGAGTTGCTTCATGGAATACATCCGGCGGTCGGCCTCAGCCAGCAGCCGTTCGACGTCGTATCCATCCTCCGGACAGAATGCCGTGCCCACGCTCAAAGTGATCACTTCGCGGCCGCATACGTGGCGTCCCGATTCGATGGCCGCCTGGTTGAGTCGTTCGGCCTTTTCCTGAGCGGCCTCTGGTGTGAGGCCGGGAGCGGTAATCACAAATTCGTCACCGCCCATGCGGGCCACATAGTCGTATCCGCGGCAAACCTCTTTCAGGCGGGTGCTGAACTCGCGCAGCAGCTTGTCGCCTTCCAGGTGCCCGAACGAATCGTTGATGGCCTTGAAGCCGTCAATGTCGCACACCAGCACCGCTAGCGGCGATTTCATGCGCCGGCATCGCGCCACTTCCTGCGCCAGATGCACAAACAACGAACGGGCATTTGGCAGCCCGGTCAGGTAGTCGGTGGTTGCGGAACTCTCTGCCTGCTGATACCTCAGCGCGTTCTCTACCGAGAGCGCGACCTTCGACGCCACCGCCAGCAGAATTCTCAAATGATCAGGCGTGAACGCATCACGGTTCACGTGATACATGGCCAGCACGCCGACCACGCCGTTCAGCCCTTCGAGCGGCACCACCAGCGCCGATTGCAGCGTCGAATGCTTTCCCAGATCAACCACGTAGCCGGTTTCCACCTGCGGATTACCGTTGATGATCGGCTTTGAATTCTCCGCCACCCATCCGCACAACCCTTCTCCTACGCGAATCTTCAACGACGACAGCATGCGGAAGTTCTCTCCGCTCACTAATTCCGGCAGCAGCCATCCGTTTCTGTTGACAAACACTGCGATGGAGTCGTAGGGAATCATGCGGCGCAGCCGCATCGAAAGCACTGACAGCGTCTCGCTCAAGCTCAGCGACACGCCCAGGTCCTGGCTCAGTTCGAACATGGTCTGCGCTTCCTGCCGCGCCGACGCAATCGAAGTCAGGAAGTCCGCATTGTCCACGGGGCCGTGCGTGGGATCGGCTCGTTCAAATCCCGTTGCCGGGGCCAGCCCGCGTTCCACACGCACCGACTTTGAAAGCCCGTGGGGCGCAGCCGTGTCTTCGGTCATCTGCGCCATGCGCTCCAATTCGACATAACTTTTGAGCAGAATGTCGACGACCTGTGGGTCGAACCAGCTCCCGGATTTTTCCCCCACCTTGGCCATTGCCTCTCCCAAAGGCAGAGCCGGCCGGTATTGCCGATGGGAGGCCAGCGCATCGAGGCAATCGACAGCGGCCAGAATGCGCGCGCCAATCGGAATGTTTTCGCCCGCCAAGCCCTCGGGATAGCCCGACCCGTCCCACCGCTCGTGATGCGAACGTACGATCGGCGCCACCGGATACGGAAACACCACGCGATCCAGAATCTCCGCGCCCACCAGCGGATGTACTTTCATCTTCTCGAATTCTTCGGGCGTGAGCCGGCCCGGCTTGTTAATGATCTGTTCGGGCACAGCAAGCTTTCCGATGTCGTGCAACAAGGCCGCTGCCCGCAGAGCTTCAATCTCGTCTCCCGCCAGGCCTAACTCTCTCGCTACCGCCACGGCATAGGTGCGGACGCGCTGCAGGTGCGTATGCGTCGTGTGATCCTTGGCTTCGATGGCGAGCGCGAGGGCCTCAATCGTCCGCATGTTCAGTGACGCGATCTGTTCCACGTGCCGTTTTTCCACTTCGACCCGTTCTTTTTCAGCCTCGAGCCGACCTAGATAGAGGCGGTACGATCGGTACACCCAATAGATCAGCGGCAGCACCAGCAGCGATGTCTCCCATCCCGCCGCCTTGTTGACGATTCCAACCAAGCCCACCGCCGCGGCTCCGACCAGGTAATACGGGAAAGACCAGAAATAGCATTCCGACCAGACCTTGCGGCTGGACTTTCCCTCCGTCAACGCAATCACCACCGAGATCGGCAGAGTATTCGCAAGGAAAAACATCAACGCTGCGATCATCAGCAGAATCGGCTTGTTCGATCCAAATCTCGCCGAGAGCCAGTGAAATGTCAGGTACGTAAGAGCGCTGGCGTTGGCCATCATGCCAGCCACATTGAAGATGACTTTGACCGGATCAAGCCGCTTGCGCGTCTGCCACACGCTCTGCACCAGCGTTGCGGTGCAGCCAATGACCAGCGTTTCCGGAAGGCTCAGTTCCATCACGCCCAGGAGGATGAACAGGAAGTTCACCGACATCGTGCCATCGATACCAGGCAGTTGAACCTTGAGTCCTGAGGCCAGCACCGCGACCGCAAGATAGCAGAAGAAGCGCATCAGATCGTGCGACTGCCAGTTCAACAAGCCATACGCCAGCACTACCACGCCAAAGCACGCGGTCACGCCGACGAATAGCTTCGTCTGGATCGACAATCCGTCCGTCTCTGGTTTCATCTACGCCTTCGGTACTGCGACCGTGTGAGGCCTTGAAGCGTGCTTGGGTCCTAGCGATGCCTTCGTTTGTCTGCGGGAAGACGCAACAAAGCTCACCGCGCAGACTTTCTGAGCCTGCGCCCGACCCAATCCGAGCCTTGGCGAATGGTATTGCAGGGACTAAAGATTCAGTAGCTTACTTTAGTAACGTGACTCGTGGACGCGCTCCTTTGACCCGGGTTGGCTCAGAGTTATATTTCTGCATACGGCTTATCGCAAGATGGGAGCCGTTACTTTCGTTACCGGCCGCACGTAGTGTTTCGTTCTGAACCCTCTCCCCTGTGTCAAGATCGTCCCCAAACGGGCCGAATGTCGATCAACCACAATCCGGATGAGCGCTTGCAACTGAATGGAGGCCAGAGCGCGGGCCTGGAGAACAGCGCCGCGACAGGCATGTCCAATGGGTCGGTGCCGACCGTGACCCAGATGGCCGTATTTTCCGCCGATCTGCAGGGCGAATTCACCGGCTGCAGCCCAGCATTTGCTCAGCTTCTCGGGTATGCGCCGCAGGAAGTTCTCGGGCGCAGCTTCTCCGCGCTGTTCGCGCCAGCCGAAAACGCGAATCGGGAAGACCAGTCCCGGCTGCAGCGGGCTATTCTGACCGCCGCTTCGGCGCAGGGTGAGTATCAGTCGCGGCTGTTCGCTTACCCCAAGGCAGGTGGAAGCTTGCACGTGCAATTCTCAGCGACGGTCCTGCGCAACGCCGCGTCGGCTCCGCTGTCGCTGGTAGCGGTCGTTACGCCACTCGCCAGAAGCGCCGCCGCGGAGTCTGACATAGCGACAGGCGTGGCGCCAGGCATCACCTCCCGCAAGATCGACGGCACGGTATTCATTCTTGCCAGCCCGGTCATGCACCGTTTCATGGGTCTGGTGGACCGTGTCGCGGAACACAAGGAAACCGTACTGATAACGGGCGAAACCGGCACCGGCAAGGAACTCATTGCGCGCACGATTCATGAATCTTCGAATCGCCGCAGCCGCGCCTGGATTGACATTAACTGTGCGGCCCTCCCCGAAAATCTCGTCGAAAGCGAACTCTTTGGATACGAGAAAGGCGCGTTCAGCGGCGCCGATGTCTCGAAGCCCGGGCTTTTCGAGCTCGCCGACAAGGGCACGCTCTTCCTCGACGAAATCGGCGAACTGCAATTGCAGACTCAAGTGAAACTGCTGCGGGTGCTCGACGGCCAGCCTTTCTACCGCCTCGGCGGGCACCGCAAGATCAAAGTGGATGTCCGCATCGTTGCTGCCACGAACCAGGATCTCGAAGCCGCGGTCAAAGAAGGCCGCTTCCGCCAGGATCTGTTCCACCGCCTGGGCCAGTTTCAGCTTGCGCGTTCCACCGCTGCGCGAGCGGCCCGAGGACGTAGTCGCGCTCGCCGAACATTTTCTGCGTCTGAAAGCGGCCAGCAAGAGTTTTTCATCGCAGGCCATTTCGGCACTGCTTTCGCATGGCTGGCCGGGCAACATCCGCGAACTGCGCAACCTGATCGCCAAGATGGCGATGGAATCCGCTGGCTCCGAAATTGATTTCTCCCGACTCAGCGCAGCGCTGACCGGAGAGCCGACGGCGCTGCGGCAAACCGCCTCCATGCCCGTGGGCAACCTCGACAGCATGGAAGAACAAATGATCATCAAGGCGCTGGAACGCACGGGCGGCCAGCGCACGCTCGCCGCCGAGCAGCTAGGCATCTCGCGCCGCACCCTGAGCCGCAAGCTCAAGGAATACAGCATCAGCTTTGCCCCCGGAGACACCACCGCCTCGCTCGGTTTCATCAGCAACGGAGCAGCAGAAATTCTTCCGCGCCCGAGTGCAGATTCCTGTCACCATCAAGAACTCTCAAGGCGAAGAAATCCGCGTGCATGGCGTAAATCTGAGCACCGGAGGCATGGGCCTGGATGGCCTGAAAGATCCTCTGCGATTCGCCGGTTTAGTCGACGTGAGTTTTGTCCTGCCCGACAGCGAGACATTGTTTCAAGCCAAAGCCCGCCTGATGTGGGTTGGCGACGAAGGCCGCGTCGGCATGCGCTTCGCCGTGATCGAGCCCGCGCTCTTCGAACACCTCCAGCACTGGTCCAACAAGAAGATGAAGGAAGAGGGCTGGGAATTTCCCGCTTAAGGATTTCTGCAGACTACGGTGTCCTTGCTTAAAGAACCGTGCGGACCACTAGCGCCGGCGCGCCGATCAGCGCTTCGAGCAGGTTCTCAAAGTAGCGGTTGTTGTAGAAGGTTGTCGATTTCTGCACGAACTCCAGAATCTTGAACATGCGCTCGCGGCCTTCGCGATTCACCTCGCGGAACTGCACGGCGACGCCTGACCCGGGATCAAGCCGTGCCACCACGCCTTCGGCGGCCAGGCTGCCATCGTCCATGGAGAACGCCAGCTTGAGTTTGCTGCCCGGCGAAATAATTGTGCTGGTCTCGATGTAGCAGCCGCCCATGCTGATGTCGGTGAGGTTGGCGAACATGGGAGCGCCGCCGGCTTCAGTTTGCACTTCGATCGTAACCCGGCACTTCAGGCGCGGATGCAGACGCCGATCTTTATAGGAGAGCTGCTTCTGCTTCTCCATGTACATGCGGCGGTCGGCTTCCGCCAGCAGTTGCTCGGCATCCTTGCCGTCTTCCGGAAATAAAGCGCGTCCCACGCTGAGGGAAAGGATGTCTTCGCCGCAGACTTCGTGCCCAGCCTGCTTGGCCAGGGCGCGCAACTGTTCCGCTCTCTTTCCAGCGGCGTCGGCGGCGAGGCCCGGAGCCACGACCACGAACTCGTCCCCACCCATGCGCGCGACATAGTCGTATTCGCGGCAACTATCTTTCAGCGCTTGCGCAAAGAGGCGCAGCACGCGATTGCCCTCAAGATGCCCGAAGCGGTCGTTGATCTGCTTGAAGCCGTCCATGTCTGAGACCATGACGGTCAGAGACGAGTTGTCGCGCTTGCAGCGGGCCAGTTCGCGATCGAGTTGCAGGAAGAGCGAGCGCGCATTCGGCAGGCCCGTGAGGTAGTCGGTGGTCGCGGAGTTTTCCGCCTGCTGGTACTTAAGGGCGTTCTCGATGGACAGGGCCATCTTGCCGCTGACCGCCAGCAGGATGCGAAGGTGGTCGGTGGTGAAAGCATCGCGATCGGCGCGATAAAGCGCGAGCACGCCGATCACGCCTGAAACGCCCTCCAGCGGCACCGCCAATGCGGAACGCAACGTGCTGAATTTCGACGGATCGTTCAGGTATCCCGGCTCCACCGAGGGATTGCCGTTGATGATCGGCTTCCGGTTGTGCGCCACCCATCCGGAGAGCCCTTGCCCGATCGGAATGCGCAAGGAAGAGAAGAGCCGGTAATTGTCGCCATTCACATATTCCGGAACCAGCTCTTCGTCGCGCTTGATGTAAATCGCGATGGCGTCGTAAGGCACCATCGGTTTGAGCTTGACGGAGAAAACGGACAGCGTTTCTCCCAGGCTCAGCGAAGCACCGAGGTCCTGGCTCAACTCGAACAGCGCTTGCGCCTCCTGGCGCGCGGCGGCGATCGAAGACAAGAATGTATTTTCGCGTCCGGCGTAATCCTGCACGGTGGCGTTTTCGAATCCGGCTGCCGGCTCGAGCCCCCGTTCAATCTTGATTGCGGTAGACAACGGGCCATTCGGATCGGCCGCTGACTTTGCCACGGCGAGCCGCTCCAGGTGCTTGTAGCGCTTCTGCAGAACGTCAACGACTTTAGGGTCGAACGATTTGCCCGATTCCGCCGCCAGCTTCTGCATCACGTCTTGCAGCGGCATCGCGCGCCGGTACTGGCGATCCGATGCCAGCGCGTCAAGATAATCCACGGCCGAAAGAATGCGGGCCCCGATGGGAATTTCCGCTCCCTTCAGCCCGAGTGGGTAGCCGGATCCGTCCCACTTTTCATGGTGAGCGCGCACGATGGGCACGACCGGGTAAGGGAAGCGCACGCGCTCGAGGATTTCCGCGCCCACCAGTGTGTGAATCTTCATCTTCTCGAACTCTTCCGGAGTCAGTCGCCCAGGCTTCGAGATGATGTGTTCCGGCACCGCCAGTTTGCCGATGTCATGCAGCAATGCCGCTGCGTGCAGAGCCTCCAGTTCCGGTCCCTGCACACCCAATTCTTTCGCTACTTCGATGGCATAAATGCGCACACGCTGCAGATGCTCGTGTGTTGTATGGTCTTTGGCTTCGATGGCCAGCGCCAGAGCCTCGATGGTCCGCAGATGCAGGTTCGCCATCTCCTCGACGTGGCGCTTCTCATCCTCCAACTTGCCGAGATAGAGGCGATACGAGCGATAGATAAGATAAACGGCCGGCACCAGCAGCAGGGACGTTTCCCAGTTAAACGTCTCGTTCAGCCACGCAATCGCGCCCGCGATCCCGGCTCCCACCAGGTAATACGGGAACGACCACATGTAGCAATCCACAAGAATCCGCGTGAGGGGCCGGCGCTCGGTCAGGGAAATGACCGTGGCGATGGAGCCTGCATTCGCGATGAAGTAGACGGTCGCCGCCACACCCAGCAGGATCGGGCGACTATCGAGCACCATGTTCGCCAGCGGGTGGTGATAGACAACGTACGCCAGCGCCGTTGAGACCGTGCCTGCGCATATGTTGAACGTAACCTGAAGCGCTTTCGGACGCTCCGGATACAGACACTGCGCCAGCATCGATACTGCGCCCAGAATCAGCGTTTCGTTGAAGCTGAGTTCCAGCACGCCGATCAGGATGAACAGAAAATTCACCGACAGCGTGCCTGTGATTCCCGGCAGATTAACCTTGAGACGCGAAGCCAGGATGGCGAGTCCCATGTAGCAGATGAACTCTGCAATGTTCTTGCTGGTCTGGTGGATACCTCCGTAAACCAGGGTGGCGGTTCCCGCAATCACCATCAGGCTAATGAAGAGTTTCGCGGCCCAAGACAAACCTCTCCACGAGTGGGAGTGCGAAACAAGACCCGTCGCGATGCGAGTGGCACCAGTCATACGAACGAACACACCAAGGCCCCGAACGGGCCCCCAAGACATCAGGAATATCAGTTAACACATTTAGAAACAACAATTTGGAGGATTTTCGAGAAACTTCGGTAACCCGCCCAAGCCTCAGAAAAACTTCCCATTTAGGAGGTCGGTAAACCCGAGGTCCTGAACCACGCTGCCAACAAAGGCCTTAGCTGATCTGGCAATCCCGCGGGTTCCTCCTGGAGGAAACTGAATCGAGCTTTTATCTCGGTTACCTGCCTTCCGAGCCCGGGATGCCGGAGGTGGCAGAGGCGGGGAATCAAATCGTTCTGTCATCCACTCCTCGAACTGAAGACAGCAGCTGGCAGGTCGGGATTCTGACCGGGACCAAGGCCGGCATTGGCCGCCTTATGCGATTCGTTGCTTCGACGAACCAAGCTGATGATGCATATGCGACTAAACGACTAGCCGAAGCCAACGAACGGAGCAGATAACCTACCAACTCTTCGAAACGGAGATCATTCGGAGGAATTTTGCAGTTCCCTTTTTGGTCCGGGTGGTCGATCCGATTCGGTACGAATCGGCGAGGTTTTCTGGCGTGAAGGCGCGGAGTTCGATGACTGCGCCTGCGGCAAAAGAAACATTAGGACGCAGCTTTCCCGATTCGAGCCATCCTGGTTGCGATTGCGTTTCAGCCCGACTTGGAGCGGGTCTGGCGCGGTTCACGCGAGTTGTTGTCGGGCTCGCATCTGATTCCTGCCCACCACTGCCCACTCGGAATTAGATGACTGTAACTTGGCACGGCTTCGCGATTGCATTGACTGAGCAGGATTGTTACACGCCCGTTACGAGACAGCCCCGTCCCGCAGAGTGTGGATCGGATCTGTCATGCAGCGGCGTGCGGCATTCGTTCGGCGAGTAAACCCCACAGGGGAGCAGTCCAAAAATTGCACATCGAATCGAAAGGTTGGCTTCCGCACCATGACTCAGAAATCGCAGCCGTCTTCTCGCAGAAATTTATTTGTTCTGATTTCCCTTCTCCTCACCCTGATTTCGACGAACCTGTGGGCCAGCGTTCCGGGCCACAAAGTCAGCCTTCTTGGCGCGCCCTGGATTTCCACCCTGGCCGGCCAGGGCTGGGACTCGAGCGGCTACAGCGGCGACGGCGGCCCCGCTTCGGCGGCGGCGCTCTACTATCCGTACAGCGTGACCGTTGACGGTTCCGGCAACGTCTACATCGCCGACAGCGACAACTACGCCGTGCGTGTCGTCAATACGCAAAATGTCGCCATCACGGCATTCGGTGTCACAATTCAGCCAGGAAACATCGCCACGGTGGCTGGCACGGGCTCGGTAGGCTACTCGGGCGACGGCGGACCGGCCACCAACGCGCAGCTCGGCTGGGTCGCGGGGCTTGCTCTGGACGCCAGCGGCAACCTCTACATTTCAGACGAGTCGCATCAGGTTGTCCGCAAGGTTGTGAGCAACGGCACGATCTCGACCTTCGCCGGTATTCCCTCCGAAGGCGAGGGCTGCCAGGAGGGCAGCAACAGCTCGAACGGTGACGGCGGCCCGGCTACCAGCGCTTATTTCGAATGCATATACGGCGTCGCGACGGACGCGGCGGGCAATGTCTACGTTGCCGACTCGTGGGCGGGACTGATTCGGCAGGTCAACCCGCAGGGCGTCATCAACACGGTGGCGGGCAATAAATCCAACGACCCTTATTGCGAGAGCAATACCAGCGGCGACGGCGGTTCCGCGCTGAGCGTCACCTTTGGATGCCTGACCAGCGTCCGTACCGACCAGAGCGGCAACCTCTATGCGATCGACTATGACGGCGGCGTCGTACACGTCGTCAACATGCAATCCTCGGCCATCACGGTTGCCGGTGTGAGCATCCCGGCGGGCGATGTCAACATCGTTGCCGGCACGGCGAACATCTGCGACCGGAACGGCGACGGCGGACCGGCCACCAGCGCCAGCTTGTGCTACCCCTACGATGCCTGGCCGGACCGGCTGGGCAACATCTATATCGCCGACTCGGACAATGATGTTATCCGCAAAGTTACATCGAGTGGGATCATCTCGGTCTTGGCCGGCCAGTACGATGCCTGGGACTTTACCGGCGATGGCGGACCGGCCACCAGCGCGACTCTCTATTGGCCGACTGGGGTAGCCGCGGATACGCTTGGCAACGTCTACATCGCTGATGAAGAGAACAACGCGATTCGCAAGGTCAGTCCGAACGGCGGCGGCACGACGCAGGACCTGGGATCAATTGCACTCGGCAGCAATACGACGCAGATGGTGCAGCTCTATATGAATCAGGCGGTGACCCTTAGCGGACTGGCAGCCAGCGGCGACTTCGCCGTCACAACCGCTCCGCAGGCTCACCGTCCCGTTGCAAGTCACCGGGTGCGTGGAGCTGTTTCTTCTTCGAGGCGCATGCCGCCGTTTCTGGCGAAACAGCGCACCAAGTTGTTGGAACGACGCGCTCACCGTAGCCAGTTCGCGCGTCCGGCCAGCGCGGGAAACGGTGTGAGCTGCATTGGTACGTTTGCCCAGGGCGATATCTGCACCACCTGGGTGAAGTTCACACCCACCGCGCCGGGACCGCGCTGGTATCAGTTGACGGCCACAGACAGCAACGATAACAACTACAAGTTCGGCCTGACGGGAACCGGCGTTGGACCGCTCGTGTCCATTACTCCGGGCATCATTCACCCGGCCGCGGGAGCGGACGCAGTCGGCGCACTCACCGGCATGGCTCGTGACAGCGCTGGCAGCCTCTATCTTGCCGACTACATGAACCATGTTGTTCTGCAGATCACGACCGGGGGCGTGGTTTCCGCGTACGCGGGAATTTCAGGCACCCCCGGCTACGATGGCGATGGCGGCCCGGCCACCAGCGCGCACCTCAACGATCCGTTTGGATTGAGCTTCGACGGCACCGGCAACCTCTACATTGCCGACACGGACAACAACGTGATCCGCAAAGTGGACGTGAACGGCGTCATCACCACGGTTGTCGGCAACAACGCCGCCGGTTACAGCGGCGACGGCAGTCTTGCGACCGATGCCCAGCTCTTCAATCCGCTTGGCGTATTGGCCGACACGACGGGCAACCTCTATATTGCCGATTCGTTTAACAACGTGGTCCGCTTCGTCACCGTGGGCGGACAGATTTCGACCATCGCCGGCAACGGCTATGGTGCTGGCACTGGCGGCTGGAACGAAGGGGGTATCAGCGGGACGGGCGGCTGGAGCGGCGATGGAGGCCCGGCGACTTCGGCCGAGTTGTTCACGCCGACCGGACTCGCGCTCGACGCGAACGGCAACCTCTATATCGGCGACACCCAAAACAGCGCCATTCGCAAGGTCGATACCAACGGCAACATTACGACTGTGGCCGGCCTCTGCGGCGAGGGCTGCTCCAACGGCTACAGCGGCGACGGCGGTCCAGCCACCTCCGCGCAGTTGAACTTTCCCATGGGCCTGGCCGTCGATCCTGCCGGGGATTTCTACTTCGCCGACACCGACAACAGCTCGATCCGCAAGGTGGACGTGAACGGCATCATCACCACGGTTGCGGGATTTGGACCGAATTGTTGCCGCGTGCAGAAGAGCTGGCGCGGATTCACGAGGTCCAAGAAGGCGCGGCGCCTGCATGCGCAGGACAGCACGCAGTTGGGCGATGGCGGCCTGGCCACTAGTGCCCTCATCGCCATCCCGGTGTCCGTGTTGCTCGACAGCACCGGCAGCTTCTATCTCACCGATGTCGTCACGGGCTATGCGCGCCGGGTCGACGTGACCACCAGCGACATGAACTTTGGCTCGTACAACCCGGGAGTGACAAGCACCCCGATGACGGCTGCCGTTTCCAACACCGGCAACGCCACCTTAAATGTTGGCGGAATCACGCTTTCCACCAACTTTGGTTGGGGCTCGGCTACGACTTGCAGCTACCCCTCGCCGCTTACGGTGGGGAATAGCTGTCTGGTCTCGGCCGATTTCACGCCACCTGCGGCCGGAAATTACACCGGCTCGATGGTCGCAACCGACGATGCATTCACCAGCCCCCACACGATCACACTGGAGGGTGTGGGAACACAGCCCGACTACTCGATCGCGGCGGTTCCGACGAGCCTGACCATCACGCAGGGCCAGAGCGGCACGGCCACGCTGACGGTCACTCCGACTGACGGCTATGCCGGCACGATCACGTTCAGTTGCACGGGACTGCCAGCGCTGTCGGCCTGCGTATTCTCGCCAACTTCGGCGGTGTTTGACGGCAGCAGCGGCACGCCGGTGGCGGTGACGCTGACGGTGAACACCACAGGCAAGACGGGAATGGCATCGATGGGAGCACCGGCTCGTCCGAACAGCAGGCCGAGCGCACCGCTTTATGCGCTGCTGGTTCCACTGGCGCTGGCGGGAGCGTTGCTGCTGGGCTCGTCAAACCGTGACTCCAAGAACCATTGTCGCAGCCAGGGACGCTCGATTGTCGTGGGCCTGCTACCCACCTTCGCGTTGTTCGCGTGCATTGTCTTCATGAATGCCTGTGGCGACAACTCGCATCCGGCCGCGCACGTCACTCCGGTGGGGAGCTACACCACCACGGTGACGACGTCGGCGACGGCCAGTGGAGGGAGTGCCCAGCATCAGGCGACGATCACCATCACCATTGTGCAGTAGGTGGGGTGAGTCACTACAAACGTGGTTAATGAGATGGGGCGCGACGAAAGTGGCGCCCCCTTTGTTTGCTTGAGTACGAATCTCGGATGAATCACAGACTCTGGGACACCGAGCGATTTCGAAATGTTAAGACGCCGTCGGAACGTTGCGGAGAGCGCCGCGTGGGGAAAGGGGCTCCGAAAATAGCCCGGCGCTTCAGCGCCGGGAGAGCGTCGATATTAAACACTTCGACGCTTCTCTCGGCGGTAATTCCTAACACCGGCGACAAAGAACAACTGCACAAGGACGTACCCTTCCAGTCGGCGGACGAGATTCTCCAACGCAGATGCGGCGGCGATCTGTTCCCGCAATAATGGTAGAATTTCGTGCGGGTGCTTTCTATGACTTGGCAATGGACTCTTGGCTCGCGAATCGCCGGCAGAAGCGCTTCACGGGCAAAATGACGATGAACTGTGGAAATCGGCAAAAACTGACACACTTTATTGCACAGTTGCACATTCGTCATTTTGGATGAAAAGGGAACAAAGCCATAAACTGGTTGTAAAATCAGGCACTTGAACTAGTGCCGGGATGGCGGAACTGGCAGACGCAGCGGACTCAAAATCCGCCGACCTTCGGGTCTTGGGGGTTCGACTCCCCCTCCCGGCACCACTCCGAAACGCTTCAGTTTAGGCGGTCGCGCGCATTTGGTTTACCTCTCCACGCCTTGTTTCCCGGACGGCCCGCGCGAACACAAGAGAGTCGCTTACGATGTTTCAGCAGTCACTCTCTGGCACAGATCGATTCGCACCATCCCCTGAATCCGTTCTGGTTCTGCATTTTCTGTTTGATCTTAAGATTGACACCACACGGTGGCTGCCGTATCGTCTTCCGAAACAGTACTGGAATCGTAGGGCCACTTCATTCGTGTTCCGCCAGGAAAGCGCTCGTGGGTGACGATTGAGCAAAGATCGAGTTTCGCGACGTGGATTTCTGGGAGTGACTTCGTTGGCGCTCGCGGCCGCCGGTGCGCTGTCAGCGAACGTGGCGGGTCAAGAGCAGAATCAAGATCAGAAGGCGTACCCAACCAAGAACGATAAAAGCGCCAGCGCTCCCGGCCCAGGCAACTACCCGCTGGATAGCCAGAATCCAGACTCTTTCCTGCCGCCTCCGACCGACGCCGGCGGCGTGCAGACGTTCAAGTATCCTTTCGGAATCTCTCACAAGCGCATGCAGGAGGGGGGATGGTCGCGCGAAGTCACGGTGCGGGAACTCCCGGTTTCCAAATCAATTGCCGGCGTGGATATGCGATTGACGGCAGGAGGGGTCCGTGAGTTGCATTGGCACACGGCTGCCGAGTGGGCCTTCATGCTCTACGGAAACGCTCGCATCACGGGCCTCGATGCAGACGGCAAGAGCTTCGTGAGCGACGTGACGGAAGGCGATCTCTGGTACTTTCCAACGGGGATTCCGCATTCCATTCAGGGCCTGAAGCCCGATGGTGCCGAGTTTCTGCTTGTGTTCGACGATGGCAATTTTTCCGAATACGAAACAGTGCTACTCACGGACTGGATGGCCCACACGCCGCACGACGTGTTGTCGAAGAATTTCGGCGTCAGCGAACAAGCCATGCGAAAGATGCCGCACCGGGAGAAGTTTATTTTTCAAGCCGCCGTTCCTGGCCCGCTGGCCGACGACCAGACTGCAGCGGCAGGATCGCTCGGCGCATCTCCGCAGGATTTCGCTTTTAGGGTCTCTCAGCAGGCGGTTACGAAGCGCACCAAGGGTGGCGAGGTGCGTATCATCGATTCCAGCAAGTTCAAAATGTCTACCACGATCGCGGCGGCGATCGTTACCGTGCATCCGGGAGGCATTCGCGAACTACACTGGCACCCCAATGCCGACGAATGGCAGTATTACATCAGCGGCAGTGGAAGAATGACCGTCTTTGCTACGGGAGGCCGCGCCCGCACGATGGATTTCCAGGCCGGAGATGTGGGCTACGTCCTAAAGACGTTGCCGCACTACGTCGAGAATACGGGCGACACCGATCTGAAATTCCTGGAGATGTTCAAGAGCAGCGTCTATCAGGACCTCGCGCTCTCGGAATGGCTCACCCATACGCCTCCAGAGCTCGTGCTGGCGCATCTGGGCATCGACAAGTCCACGCTCGACGCCATACCGAAAGACGAAGTCGTAGTGATGCCGAAATAGGGCGGGCCGAGACAGGGCGCAGGTTTCGTTATCGCACATCAAACACTGCAAGCGTCTGAGGCTCCAGCGAAACGTGCACGTTCCCGTCTGAGATATCTGCTTTGACATTGCCGAACAGAGTCTGCAACGAACGTGCGTGCTCAAGCGGCGTGTCGCCAACAGGTATGCTCAGGTTGCGCGCGGAGGAAGAATTGTTGTACACGACCAGCAGTTTTTCCTGTGGCGATTCGCGCAAGAAGGCGTAATAACTTTCGTCCCAGCCGATGTGCCACTGCTTGCCGGTGCGCAACGCGGCATGCTTCTGCCTTAGAGCGAGCAGCGATTGCAAATAGGAGAACACGTCTTGCTCCTGCGACGTGCGTCCAGCGGCAGTAAAGGCATTGCGTGCGTCGCCCGGGAAGCCTCCCGGAAAGTCGCGACGGTTGTCGGGGTCGCCGCCGCCTGGCATAGCGATCTCATCGCCGGAATAGATTTGCGGAATCCCGCGCATGGTCAGCAACAGCGAGAATCCGGCCTTCAGCTTTGCCGGGTTACTGCCTTTCTCACTGACGAAACGCCCGTGGTCATGATTCCCAATAAAGGGAACGAGCCACTCCGGATGCGGATAGAGTTCGTCATGCTGCAAAACGTCAACGATCTTCTGCACCGGTTCGCCTTTAATCACGACGTCGCGAATGGCATATTCCAGCGGGAAGTCAAACATGGTGAGCAGCCCAGAATCGATGCCGTCGAACTGCTTGCGCCCGCCCTCGAAGAACGACGTGATGGTCGGATCTCCGTCGGCAACTTCGCCGATGCTATTGATGTGGGGATAAACCTCGCGCAGGCGCTCGTGCCATCCGCTCCAAAACTGTCGCGAAGAATACGGAAACGTATCGATGCGGAAGCCGTCGAGTTGGGCCATTTCCACCCACCACAACGCATTCTGCGCCAGATACAAACCGAGTTGCGGATCATCCGGATTCAAATCGGGCAATCTGCCGGCGAACCAGCCCTCAATGGTGGCGCGATATTCGCGCGGGGACGCGTGCGGGTCCACCAACCCATTAAACGAGTAAGAAGGATCGATATGGTGCGACGGAGTCCCATGCAGCCAGGTTGGCGTGGGCGGATCGCTCGCCCAAATGTGCTTCGGCCCGGTGTGATTGGCGACGTAGTCGATCAGCACTTTCATTCCGAGCTTGTGAGCCTCGGCCACCAGCGACTGATACTCCGCCATGGTTCCCATGTGGTCGTCGAGCCCGTAAAAGTCCACCACGTGGTAGCCGTGATAGTCCGAGTCGGTATTTTTCCAGACAGGCGTCAGCCAGATTGCAGTTACGCCCAGTTCGTGCAGATACCCGAGATGCTCGCGCACGCCGCGCAAATCTCCGCCGTGGTAGGCCATGGGATTTCTGCGGTCATACACGCCAGTGGAACCCGCCGGCCGGTCGTTCGAGAGATCGCCATCGGCAAAGCGGTCGGGCATGATGAGATAAATGACGTCATCGCGCGAGATGCCGTCGAAATGCCCGTGCGCATCCGAACGCGCCGCCATCGGCAACTCGACATCGGTTGAACCGGACGGCGTATGCAGGCGCAACTGCGAGGTCCCCGCCGCGAGCGAGGGCAGCATCTTCAGCCGGACAAATAGATAATGACCGTTGGCGGAGGCCTCCGCGCCGAGAACTTCGAGGTTCCTGGTCGGGCTCTCGACCTTTGCGAGGGAAAGGTTTTCTCCGGTCAACAGCAGCGTGAGTTCGGGAGTGAAGTTCACCCACCAGTTCGGCGGCTCAATCTTGCGCACCACGGGCGCCTGCGCCGCGGCAATGGCAGACAGCGCAAGCAGACAGATCAAGAGCCGCGACAGCTGGATGACACGATTCTTCTTCATGACATTCACCGGCCAGGGATTCAGCGACACAAATCGTGTGGCCACTTACCCATGGCATCGAAGGGACGACGCAATCGAAAAAACAGAGCCGAGAGGCATACGGACTCTCGGCTCTGGCGATCAAGTTAGAAGGATATACGCAGCGCGAGTTCAAGCTCGCGATTTGTAGGGGCGATTCGAGCGTTGTTCAGCTGGCCGAAGTCGCCGTTGTTGTAGTTGGAATCCGGGGACTGGAACTGCGGAGTGTTGGTCAGGTTGTAGACCTGGACACGGAGCTGCGTGGTCACCCGTTCACCAACCGTGATGTTCTTCATCAGGGATGTGTCCCAGGCGTGGGTTCCGGGTCCCGGGAAATAGTTACGAGGCAGATTGCCAGGTACGCCGACGGCAGTTGGAGTAGTGAACGCACCTGCTGGACAACTGATCCAGATATGCCACGAAACACCGGTCTTGCATCCGCCGTGGTAATCGGGCCGACCGCCATTCACGCTCCCCGAGCCGGTTATGTCGATTGGCGTACCGCTGGCCAATTCAATCACGTTATTCCACTGCCATCCGCCAATCACGTAATCGAGGCCTTTTGGAATGTCACGACCCAGCATTTTTCCGCGCCCGAAAGGCAATTCGTAGAGAACGCCCGCGCCAAACAGCTGGCGTTGATCGTTGTTTGCGTTTCCAACTTGATAATGGAGCAGGGGGATACCGTTGTTGCCCAAAACAACGCCGTTTGAGCCGTTGCTGAGCGCGTCGGCCACGTCATCGACGGTGTGCGAATAGGTATACGAAGCGAGCACGGAAAGTCCGTTGCTCATGCGGCGAGTCAGCTTTGCCTGCAGGCCGTTGTAGTGTCCGGTCCCGATTGATTCATACGCATTAATGGCGCCGACACCAAGCGGGTTGATTGCACCCCCGACCGGGAACCAGCTGGTTGTCGTGCCGCTCTGCAACGCGAGGATGTTGGTCGCGTTGGCGTTGAACGGGGTGGAAAGATTCGCCATCTTTGTTCCAACGTAGCCCACATTCAACGAAGTCTTGCTACCCAACGCACGCTCGACCTGAATATTCCACTGTTGGATGTGTGAGTTCGGGCTCTTCTGCGGATAGTAAATCACGTTGTCGGTGTTGTTGATGGCGTTCGGGTCGATGCCAATTTTTGGTGGAAGAGTCCCGGTGGCTGTCGTAGGATCGGTGGCTCCGAGAGCGGCTTGCCCAGCAAACGTAATACGGTAGCCGCTGCCGCAGGTGGTCGCCGTCGGGCAAGAATAGTAGGTCTGCGTGCCGTTAAAGTCCGGGTTTTCAGAAAGCTCGTTGGCAACGCCGCCGCGACTGGTGAAGTAGAACAAGCCATAGCCGCCGCGAATGACGGTCTTGCCATCACCTCTCAGGTCATAAGCAAATCCGATGCGCGGACCGATATCCTTCTTGGGTGTATTGACCAAAGCCGCCGGCCAACCGGCTGCTCCAGCCTCGACCAGTTCTCCCGTCGCGGGATTGAAGTTGGACATGTGGTTGCTGGCTTCTCTCGGCCAGCTGAGGACGTCGTAGCGCAGCCCGAGGTTCAGGGTCAGCCTGCGGTTGACACGCCAGTCATCTTGCCCGAAGAAGCCATTCTCCCAGCTGCGCGTCTGGTAGTACCCGCTAAACGCACCGACGGTATAGGCACCCGTAAAACCGGCAAGCAGTTCAGAGGTTTCATAGCCAGTGAAGGTTCCGTGGCCCGAAGTGGGGGCTGGATACGCGCCGAAGTTGCCATCGTCGATCCAGAAGTAGCCCTTGGCGTTATTGCCCTGGTCCCAGTTCACGTCGCGATGAATGATGCTGGCGCCAAACTTGAACGTGTGTTTTCCCTTGGTCCAGCTGACGGTATCTGGTGATCTGGTGGGTCGGTTCGATGATGAGGTAGGGGCCGCCATCGCCCACGTAGCTCAGGTTTCCATACCAGCCCCCGATGATGGGCATGCCGCCCAGCAACGGAGAGGTATTGGCGTTCTGAATGCCAAGGCTGGCCGCCAGCGGAACGCTGCTATCCGGCTGCTGGTAGCCCGAGAGATCCCGAATGTAGCCATAGTGGAATTCGTTGAGGATCGAGGGGCTGATCTCGTGGGTCCAGCCCACAGCGACTTGGCGAGGGTGAGAGGGGTTGGTGCCGTTGCCCGAGGGCAGGAAGTGCGATGAATCCTGCAGGAAGGGGACGTTGTTCAGAAAGTCGGTGCCAAGGCTGTAGCGGCCGAAGATGGTGTCTTTGGAGGTGGCGACGAAGTCAATGCGGGCGTCGTAGTCATCGAGATTTTCAATGTTCTGCTGTGCGTGGCTGAAGTTGGGAGAGTTCGTCGCAATATTCGCGCCGGTGATGTTCGCAACCGGGAACGCGTTCAGGTAATTCATCCCGGCAGTAATCTGGCTGGTGCTCGGAATGATGTTGATATTCGGTCCCGGCGCGTGGGCGGTTGTGTCCCAGCCAAAGGGCAGGCAAGTCGTGGGGTTGAAAATATATCCGTTGCCGGCAGAGGCGAAGGCTGCCGCATCGGGCCCGGCCATCGCGGCCGCGCAACCGGGCAACCCGGAGTAGGGCAGGCTGGTCGCCGTCCCCGTGCCCGGTGCAAGCAATTCCGTAAAAATCCCTTGGCGCATCAAAGCCGTCGGGACCCGCGTGGTGGTAATCCCCGCTGGCAGGTTCTGCCGCCAGCCCTGGTAATCTACAAAGGCGAAAATCTTGTTCTTCCAGATCGGTCCGCTCAAGGTTGCGCCGAACTGGTTCCGGGCCAACTCGGGCTGCTTTTGGGGACTCGAGGTGTAGTTAAAGACATCTGCCGCAGCAATTCTGGAGCGGTTGAACCAATACGCTGCGCCGTGGATCTTGTTGCTTCCAGACTTGGTCGCGACCTGCACCACACCGCCGCCGGAGCGGCCAAATTCAGCGGGAGGAGTGCTGGTGGTGGTCTTGAATTCTGCGATATCTTCGATCGCCGGGTAAATCACGAGAGTGTTGACCAACGACTCGTTGTTGTCGATGCCGTCCATGATGAAGTTATTGGATTGAGGCGGCAGGCCGTTGACTGCCAGCGCGGCGGCGCCTGAATCGGCATTGCGCCATGTTTCGGCGTTGTTCTGCGGGGCGCTCGCATTGTTCGAGTACTGACCACGGCTGACGCCCGGAGTCAGCAAGGCCAGTGACGTGAAGTTGCGGCCATTCAGGGGAAGGTCGATGACTTGGCGTCCCTGGATGACTTCCCCGGCTGACGAGGTGGCGGTATCCACGAGAGGAATGTCATTCGTAACTTCGACTATCTCGGTCACCTGGCCAACCTGCAGCTTGAAGTTGACCTCTTTCACCTCGGAGATTTGCAGCGCGAAGTTGGCGAACTCAGACTTAAAGGCGTCCTTCTTGACTTCCGCCTTGTAGTTGCCAATCGGCAGGGCGTTCAAAACGTAGCTTCCGTCGGCTTGACTCTGGGCGGTTACCGAGTGGTTGGTTGCCAGATCGGTAACTTTGACCGCCGCGCCGGGAATGGCCGCGCCAGTCGTATCAGTAACTGTGCCGAACACGCGGCCTGCTTCCGACTGCGACAGGGCCGCTACGCCGGTCATGACGACAAAGGCCACCAGAAAGACCGCTTTGGCGATCTGCTTCATAATTCCTCCATGAACAAAACTCTAAAATTGTCGTTTCCTAGAACGAGACGATAGGAAATTACTCAAATTCCGGGACTGAGACCCTTGGAATCCGGTCGAACATAGGGAGCCTGCAACTGTTGGCGCAAAGCGAGCGCGGGGAGATGTTTCACTAGGTTTTTATACGGTTACCATAATAAAACGCAGGAGTTGCGAGAACGCTAGGACCTCGCGTTACCTGATTGTTAAATGACTGTGACACGCTTTCTGGGTAGTAAGGCCCGTCCGCTCTTCCAACAAGCGGACCTGGTTATTAAAAGTCATAGTTTGTGAGGCGGAATTACTCTTCACGTGGCTCAGTAGTTGGCTGGAAGTCGCCCTGCTGTCCCAAAATGGGAACTACGCCCGTTGTAAAATGTGACCGATTCTAACTCGCAGTCACTCATCGTCTTGAATGGCGGCGTTGGAAACGTAGCAGCGACCTGGTGAACTTATCGCGATGAAGCCCAGTGCTCGGTTGATCCTCTGCCTGCTTTGGAGCGTGCCCTCCCTGCTTGCCCAAGCCCCACCCGCCGCAACCGGCCCAACCCCCGCGCCTCATCAGTCAAAGCCCCGTCTAGTCTCTCCGATTAAGGAGTCCCCCCAAAAAAATGTGCGACCCGCTTCTGCGATCACATTCGAGAACGTCATCGAACAATCAAAGATCAAGTTCAAGCTTAAGAACAGCGTGAGCCCGCAACGCTACACGTTTGAAACCATGACGGGCGGAGTCGCGGTCTTCGATTACAACAATGACGGGTTGCTCGACATTTTCTTTACCAATGGCGCAGCGATCCCATCGCTCGAAAAGACTGGGCCCAGTACTGGAACCGCCTCTACCGCAACAACGGCGACGGAACGTTCACCGACGTGACCGAGAAGGCCGGACTCAAAGGCATCGGCTATTCCATGGGAGTAGCCGCCGGGGACTACGACAACGATGGATTTGTCGACCTCTACGTGACCGGCGTCAACCGCAACCAGCTTTTCCATAACAATGGAGACGGCACCTTCACCGACGTGACCGAGAAGGCGGGAGTCGCTGGCATGGTTCCCAAGCTTGGCAAGGCATTTTCTGTCGCTGCGGGATGGTTCGATTACGACAATGATGGGTTACTCGATCTTTTCGTGGTGAACTACCTGAATTACAGCATCAAGACCGCGACCCTCTGCGGCAGCAAGGATTTCCGGCGTACTGCTCGCCAATTGATTTTCAGGGAATGCCCAACATCCTATATCGCAATAATGGCGACGGCACATTTACCGACGTCTCCGACCGATCGCACATTTCTCAATATGTCGGCAAGGGGATGGGTCTGGCTTTTGGCGACTACGACAACGACGGATTTACCGACATCTTCGTCTCCAACGACACGTTCGAGAATTATCTTCTGCACAACAACGGAGATGGAACCTTTACGAATGTGGAGTTGCTTGCCGGAGTGGCGTACAACGCGTTCGGCAACGCGATCGCCGGCATGGGAGCGGACTTCCGTGACATTGATAACGATGGCAGGCCGGATATTTTCGAAACTGCAATGTTCGGGGAAGGCTTTCCACTCTACAAAAATCTCGGCGATGGTCAATTTCAGGATGTGACCGCGGCGTCAGGTCTCGCGGCCTTGACCAGTCGCTCGACGGCGTGGGGAGTCGGAGTTTTTGATTTCGACAATGACGGGAGCAAGGACTTGTTTACCGCCAACTCCGACATTCTCGATAATGCCATGGAGTTGGCGCACCGGCCCTATCCGCTTCCGGACCGCGTCTTTCGCAACAAAGGAAGTCTCACGTTCGACGATGTGAGCGCAAAGGCCGGGGCGACGTTTCAAGTTCCGGCTCCGCATCGTGGCGCAGCTTTTGGCGACCTCAATAATGACGGCAAGATCGATGCGGTGGTCACCGTCCTCAACGGACCGCCAGAAATCTGGATGAATCGGTCCCGTGCTCAGAACGTCGGCAACCAGAACCACTGGATCATTGTGAAGCTGGTCGGCGTCAAATCGAACCGCGACGGCCTGGGAACCAAAGTCAAGATCACAACTTCGTTGGGCGCCCAGTACAATCAGGCAACCACGGCCATCAGCTACAACTCTTCGAGCGATAAGCGTGTTCACTTTGGCTTGGGCGCGGCCGCGCTCGTGGACAGCATTGAACTCACGTGGCCGAGCGGCATCAAGCAGGTGTTGAAAGGTATCAAAGCCGATCAGGTGCTTACGGTGACCGAGAGCACGCGCTGAGACTGGCTTTCAATGTGCGGGATTGGCCGGCTTGGGTTCGACCGGTTTGAGTGCCGCCGATATGCGCTTCGCCAAGTCCGCTTCCCCATTGCGCATGAGCAGGTCAACGAGTCCCTGCAGGACTGCGGGCTTGTTCCGGCCATAGGCTGCGGCAACTTCCGCGGTCAGGTCCGCATCCGACTACCTTTCCCAGATGGAAATAGGAATCGCAGAGCATATACAGCAATTCCGGAGTCATAGTTTTGGATTTCGCCAGTTGCTCTGCCGCCTCAGACCAGCGTTCCTGGTGATAGCGAACCTCGCCCATCTCGGCAATCGCCATCTGAGAGTTAGGGTCGTTGGCGAGTTCGGTTTTGAATTCGTTTTCCGCGCGGCTCATGTCGCCCTGTTTCAGCGCCAGAATTCCCTGATAGGTGTGCGCTCCTCGAACCGTGGGCCGCATTGTCAGAGCGCGTTGAAGGCAACGCAGGCCATCTTGCTTATCGCCGCCCATGAGATAGAGTTTGCCGACAAACACATACGCGTCCGCCGGCGTGGCCGCGGTTCCCTTGAAGCGTTCGCGATAAAGCTGCAACGCATCCTCTTCGTGATGCGCCGTCAATAATTGATAGGCGCGGTCTTTGATGGGGCTCTCGACTTCATCGCTCTCCGCGGAACGGCCGAACGTCAACCGTTGCATCATGAACTGATGCAGGGCCGCCTCGTGCTGCGCATCCGCCGGCTTGCCCATACCGGCATACGCGCGCGAGAGGTAAAAATGCGCCAGCAGTCGTGTCGGATCGAGCCGCAACACGGACTCCAGGGTCTCGACCGCAGTGGAATAGTTCTTCAGTTCCAACTGGCAGTGCCCGAGCCCCAACAGTGCGTCCACATCGTCGGCCTTGAAGGTGAGCATCCGCAGGAAAGCAGTCTCGGCCTCCTGCCAGTGAGCGAGTTTCACGTCGGCGCTGGCCAGCAATTGCAAGGCGGGGACATCGTTGGGCTGGGATTCGACGGCACGCGCCGCATACTGCGCGGTGCCGGCAAGGTCCATCAATTTGAAGTCCGCCCGGGCAATGTCATAGTCGATCAGCGGCAGTGAAGCATTCGCATGCTGCGCCTTAAGCAGCCAGCGGAGGCCACCCTCGCAATCGCCGGTGCCGCAGAGCAGTTCTCCGTACTTTTGCCATACGGGCGGATTGTCGGGTTCGGCCTTGAGGCTCTGCCGGATGGCGGCCAGAGCAAGCTTCTCCTGCCCGTTCAAGTGATACGCCTGGGCCAGGTAGAACTGCGCCTCTCCGTCACTGGGCAGGATTTTCGTGCAGTGCTCGAGAAGTTTGATCGCCTGATCGCGGTTACCGGCCGTGAGTTGATGGACTCCGACCTTCAGCAAAAGATCAGGATCGTTGGGGGCCAGCTTCAGAGCTTCTTCATACGCCGCTACTGCATCTGCGGACTGGCCCGCTTCTTCAAGCAACAGGCCCTTCAGCTTGATCGCCGGGGCAAACGTCGGGTTCTGCGCCAGCAATTGCAGAGTCAGGGTCAACGCTCCCTGCCGGTCTCCGTGTTCGTCGAGAGCCAGCGCCTGGTGCAACTGCTCCATCAAGGGAGTTTCGCCGCGATGGGCTGTGCTCTGTGCGCAAATTGTGGGTGCTTCAGCAGCAAACAACGCCGCCAGAAGCACGACTGCCGCAGCGGTTCGGAGTTGTGCCGCAGAGTGGAGAATGCGCCCTGAGCCTGAGATGAGAGCCATCCTTTCGGGCAATTATAGTACCGGTGACGCGAAGCGCGTTCCTGACGAAGACACGCTAGGGACAGGACAGGATGCCTATTACGTGCGGGACCTAAATCTTCAGGAAGATTTTTCGTCGGTACATCCAGAACAAGATGAGCCCGAAGATCAGCATGATCGCAAAGCCGTGGAGCACGGGCTGAAAAGTCGGCGCTGCTAAGGCTCGCCAGTGCCCGTCCAAAGTGGCGATCAACGACGTCGCCGAAAAAGTCCGTCATCGTCCAACTCATTACGTAAATGGCAATCGAGTTCATTCCCACCACTACCAGTGGGAACGCCCATCGCCGCCATCCTTTCCACTCGATGAGCGCGTAAAAACCGGCGAGGATCAGCAACACCAACCCGCCGCTATACAGCGTGTATGACGAAGTCCAGACTCTCTTGACGATGGGGCAAATGCCAGCCCATTGGCACGCCAGTCCGAGTAGCACCAACGCGGATCCTGCGATGACGAGCCCGCGCAATTTTTGTTCCCTCGATCCCTTGGCCTTGAACCATTCTCCCGTCAGAAGTCCGAGGATCATGGTCGCAATGGTCGGAATAAAACTCAGCGTGGACCAGCCTCCCTCATTGAAGACAAACGGATGTTCCCTCGGGAACAGATTCAGAAACCAGGTATCGAGTGCCCATGAAAGATTGGAGTTCTTGTTCCAGTGAGCGAGAAATCCTGTGTAGTTATGGGACCAGTCCTGCGGCACGCCCACTCGGGCATAATCAAAGTGAGGGCCGGGCACTGGATACAGCGCGAATGCCGCCCAAAAGGCAATTAGAATCAGCCCGAAAGTCACGACTTGGGTTCGCACCCGCGCAAATCCGAGCATGAAGAGAAAGACGTAACCCATTCCGATCTGGGTCAGTGTGTCTTCAAAGGTCCAGTAGGTCTGTGACGAATGCAAAGACCGGAGAAAGATCCCGAGAAAGATCAGGATCAGCGCGCGCCGGGCCGCATGTCCAAGCATCTGGCCAAAGGTCTGCCCTTTCGCCTTCCGGCTTGCGATCGAGAAGGGAAGCGCCGCGCCCACCAGAAACGAGAAGGCAGGTTGAATCAGATCGTGCAGAGAACACCCTTGCCATTCGACGTGCTCGGTATTGTAGGCGATCAAGCCCCATAGAGCGCTTTGCGGAAACGCGCGGGCCACTACGGGCAAACGCATTCGCTCCGCCAGCATCAGAGTCATGACGAGCCCGCGAAACGCATCCAGCGAGACCAGTCGAGAAGTGCCTTCAGCTTTGCGTTCAGGCTCTTTGATCGGCGCTTCTACATACGGGGCTCTCAACCTGCGTGCTCTCGATCATAAAAGCTCCTGTGGAACTCAATTGTGAAGCGCAAAGCCCAGTGAATCCGAATGAGCGTTCCATTTCCCTCGAGTGAAATCGGGAAATTTCTGCGGAGCCCCATTCTGCGCCACGGATGCCTCACTCAGTGGGGTTGGAGCGCTCCATGCGGCGGCATCGTAGACATTGATGTCAGGCACGAGGCCCCTTTTCAGGCAATCCATCAGCCTGTAATTCATGACGTAGTCCATTCCGCCGTGGCCACCCATTTTTCGGGCGAGGTCTCCGGTTGTCTTCCAGAGCGGATGCTCGTATTTGTCGCGAAAGGCGTCGAGCGTTTGCCAGTCTTCTGCCTTCGTGCCATCCTTTGGTCCATCAAAAAAGATCCGCGGGGGATAATCGGCGAACGCGCCCTTTGTGCCCGAGATCGCATTGAGACGGCTGTAAGGTCGTGGGTTCACCACATCATGCTGGAGAAGAATCGTGCGGCCCTTTTGGGTCTTGATGATGCTGGTGTTCATGTCGCCGCAGATGTACTTTTCGGCGCGCTTCGCGTCGCCGTCGGCGAAGTTCGCCTTTACATACGCGCTCAGCGAGGCCTCGGACGAACTCACCGAAACCATGTAGTCGAACCTGTCCCCGCGATGAATGTCCATGTAGTGCGCGACCGGGCCAAGGCCGTGTGTCGGATAGAGATTGCCATTGCGCTTCATGTGTGGAAACCGGCGCCATAGGCCTTCGCCTTCGTTCGAAGTCAAAATGCTGCGCAGATCGTGGAGATAGGCTGCCTCGCCATGCGTGATTTCGCCAAACAGCCCGTCTCGCACCATGCCCAGAACCATCATTTCGGTCGAGCCGTAACAGCAGTTCTCAAGGATGATGCAATGCTTACGAGTCGCCTCCGAAGTATCGACGAGGTCCCAGCACTCCTGCAAAGTGGTACAGGCGGGCACTTCGACGGCGGCATGCTCGCCATTTTTCATGGCATCGAGCGCCATCGGAACATGCCAGTTCCAGGGAGTCGCGATGTAGACGATATCGAGTTCGAGCTTGTTCAAGTTCTCGAAATCTCTTTCACCCTTGCTGAATCCCTTGGGCTCCGGCTGACCCTTGTCTACGACTGCCTTCTGCGCTCGCGCCACTTTCTCCGGCACCAGGTCGCAGATTGCCTTGACGTCTACGTTTTCAACCGCGAGCAAATCCTGCAGCAGGCTGCTGCCGCGACCCCCGACCCCGATGATTCCGAGACGAACTCGCTCCCTGGCTTCAAACGGGACGCCGATCATCGTCGGGTGCGCAGTCGTTTTCGCGCCGTCGGGCACCGCGGCACTGAAATCCGAACTCAACAAGTCGGTCGCGATGAGGAGTCCCGCACCACCCATTGCGGTGCGCTTTACAAAACTTCGACGCGAAATGTCCGTCACTTCTTTCTCCGCTGCCATGTTGATGACCTCATTCTCATCCTGTGGGAACGTATATCTTAGCGCTGGACAAAGCGAAATAAAACGATATAAAGAGAAACATGTCGAAAGTTCTGTTGAAAACCGTGGCGGCTGTCCGGCACACTCGCGCGGAGCGGAGGGGGCACAACTTCGATGCAGCGTAGAGACTTTCTGAAAAGCAGCGTCGCGCTGGCAGTGGCTGTCGAATTTGGAGCGGCCAAGGCGTATGCGTTTGTTCCCGCTCACAACTGGGATAAATACGACTTTGGCTCGGGCCCTCCGGCGAGCGACCGCCTCAACCAGGGCCCTTTCCCTCAATATCCACCCGAGGCGTTCATCCCGACTGATGACGTGGTCATGACTACGACCCCGGCCGAAGAAGTCGTGCCGAACTACGGCATGGGACTGATCACCTACATTACGGCCGACAGCGGCACGGAAGAAATCAAGTCAGACAACATACCCCAGGCCATCGAGGATCTGGTTCGATTTCCGCTGGGCCAGCAGCTCTACATACGGCCCACTTGGCGAGAGGTGCAATCACGACCCGGGCGGCTCGATCTCCCGGATTACGTGAAGCTCGTTTTCGATCTTGCGAAGAAGAATAACAAGCGGGTTGGCCTTCGCATTCAGATGAGCGCTCCCGACTACAAGCACCAGCCGGCGCTGCCGCAATTTGTTCTCGACAAAGTACCCACCGTTGAACTTGTGCCCGACGAAAAGGAAAAGAAGGCAGCTGCACGGTTTATGGAAAATCCCTATTCTCGCTACCAGCCCCGCTTCGATCATCCTTTTTTTCAGCAGGCATTCGCGGAACTTGTGGGCCTCTTGGCAGCGGAATTCAATGGGAGCCCCTCGGTCGAGTTTATTGATACGTTTCTGTACGGATTCTGGGGCGAAGGGCACACCTGGCCCTTCGTCAACACTCCTTTTCCGGATTACCAGACCGCGGAGAGGACTTGGGTCAAAATGATGGACGTTCAGTTGGAGCACTTCACCAAGACTCCATTGATGACGAACACCCAACCCGACTACAGTCGCGTCGGCAATTCCGAAGTCCTCGATCGCACGATTCGGAGTCACAACTGGATTCGCAGCGACACCATCTTTATCGAGAACGAGCAAATCGAAACTCTTAGTAATCGTCCGCCGTGGATCGCCGCAGCGCTCGAACAAGGCATCCCGGCGAAGAGCCCGGACTCGTTCCCCCTGGAGGAAGGCCTATCCCCGGCGGAGAACATGATTGCCCACGTGATCGACGTGGGCGCGAACTACTGGTCGCTTTGGAACTTTCATGCCATCAGTGCCAAGAATCTGCTGGCTTACTACCAGGCATTTCCCAAATCGTTTGATCAGATCAGCCGACGCATCGGCTACCGCGTCAGGCCTTCCATGATCTGGAGCTATGAGGACGGCAGCAATGTCGGACTGATTGTCGGGTTTGCCAACGATGGCATCGCGGGCGTCCCTGGACTGCTGCGAGTGACGGTGGAGACTGCCGATGGGAAAGTGCTGAAAGGCGGTTGCCTGGATGCGGGTTATCCTGTGCCGGGAAAACTCCGTCAAGCACAATTCGTGTTGCCTCCAGGAACGAAATTCCAGGGCCTGAAGCTCAGAGCGGAAATCGAGGTAAAGGGGATGCGCTACCCGGTGCGCTGGGCGTGTCGCCAGAAGTTAAACGAAGATGGGTCGCTGACTCTGCGGCCAAACCTTCATCACGGCGCCTAGCATTTGCGAGCTAGTGCGATCTTCCTCTTGGAGTGATAAGCATGAGATTTCCAATCCTCTTTCTGTTCTTTGTGTGCGTTTCTGGCGCAATCGGCCAAACCAATACCTCATACTACGTGGCGACGACGGGAAATGACTCGAATCCCGGCACCCAGACTCTACCCTGGCGCACCATTCAACATGCGGCAGACACTGCGCGCGCCGGTGGCGTGGTCAACGTGCGCGGCGGAATCTACGAGGAACTGGTGAGCCTCACTGCCTCGGGCAACGCGAGTGACGGATACATTACTTTCAGAAGCTATCCCGGCGAGACTGCGGTCCTGGATGCAACCCGCTTCACGCCGAACGCCAGAAGCGCAATATTGACGATTCACGACCGGAGCTACGTGAGGGTCGAGGGCTTTGAGATTCGAAACTACAGGACGGCCGAACACCGGCTGACCCCAATGGGCATCAGTGTTATGGGCGCCGGTTCGCACATCGAACTTCTGAAGAATAACGTTCATCACATTGAGCAGACGTTTCCGGGCCGCGATGCTCCCGGTAGCGGTGGCAACGGATTTGGCATTGCTGTTTATGGCACCGACGCCAAGAGTCCGATCACGGACCTGATCATTGACGGCAATGAAGTGCACCACCTCAAGACGGGCTCAAGCGAGTCGCTGGTGGTGAATGGCAACGTGACCAACTTCCGCATCACGCACAACGTCGTCCACGACAATAACAACATCGGAATCGATGTGATTGGTTTTGAGCGTACGGCGCCCGATCCTGCTGTTGACCAGGCGCGCGATGGCGTGGTGAGCGGCAATTTGGTTTACAACATCACGTCAAAAGGCAATCCGGCGTACCGCGAGGATGAATCTTCGGACGGTATTTACGTGGACGGAGGTACCCGCGTCCTGATCGAGCAGAACGTTATTCACGATGTGGATTTCGGAATCGAATTGGCCAGTGAGCACCGGGATCGGGCCACCAGTTACATCACGGCGCGGAACAACCTGATCTATCACTGCCACACCGCGGGCGTCTCCATTGGAGGCTATGCTCCCGAGCGAGGGCACACCGATCACTGCATCGTGGTCAACAACACTCTTTACGAAAACGATTCGTCGGCAACCGGGTCGGGTGAATTCCAGATGCAGTGGAATATGGCAGACAACATTTTCGAGAACAACATTGTGCATGCGGGTCCACGCTGCCTGGTTACGCTGAATAGATCTCAGGTCGATAGAACCAAGCCGCCCGCAATTATCGATTACAACCTGTATGACTGCGCATCCGGAGCGCCGGCGAGTACGTGGGCAGGCGCCTCCGCGACCGTCACAGGATTCGAAAAATATGTCGAGGCCACGGGGAATGACCGCCATTCCCATTTCTCGGACCCGCGCTTCGTCGATCCAGCCAGGAACGACTTCCATTTACGGCCCGACTCCCCCGCTGTAGCCGCCGGGACAAGCGAAGGAGTGCCCGTGGGAGAACACGACCTCGAAGGCTCCGACCGAGTCAAATCCGGGAAAATTGACATCGGCTGCTATCAAGTGCACTAGGAGGATCCATGTCGGGCTTGGACGTGAATCGCCGCGAATTCATCAAGATCGCGGCCGGCACGGGCGCCGCCCTGGCGATGCCGATTCGAGAGACTGCCGCTGCGGTTTCCTCCAAGATGATCGGCATCCAGGTGGGAGCAATCTCGTTCGTAGACGAGGGCACCGAGAAAGTTCTTGATGTGCTGCAGGAACGCGCATCGGTGAATACTCTGTTCCTTGCGGTGTTCACCTACGGCCGGGGCATTGCCGGAAGGCAGATTCCGGGCCAGCCTCTGCCCGATCACGGCAAACAGGAATACGATCTCAACTTTCACGGCGGAAACTTCGCCACGCCGCATCCCCAGTACTACAGAAACACAGTCCTCAAGGACACCCGCGCACCCGATCATGGGGACCTCGACATCCTGGCCGAAGTGCTTCCGGTAGCCAAGAAGCGCGGGATGAAGGTTATCTGCTGGCTGGAAGATGTCTTTCGCACCGACCTGCCGAATATCGAGAAGGTGCAGGAGCGGGATCTCCACGGACGGAATGCCGATACCCTATGCGTCAACAATCCGGACTACCGAAACTTTCTGACCGGCCTGGTCGAAGACTATGCCCGCTCCTACGACATCGACGGCATCATGTGGGGATCCGAGCGGCAGGGCGCACTTTCAGACAGCCTGGGAGCCACGCATGACACGCCGCCGGTCGATCCCGGCAACGTGACTTGCTTCTGCGAATTTTGCCAGAGCAAAGCCAAAGCCCGCGGCATCAGCGTCGAGCGCGCCCGGCAAGGGTTTCTCGAGTTGGAAAAATTCGTTCTCTCCTCCCGAAGTGGCAAACGTCCCGTCGACGGATACTACGTTCAATTCTGGCGCCTCCTGTTGCGCTATCCCGAACTCGCTGCCTGGGAAATGCTCTGGACCGATAGCCTTCGCGAGACCTATGCTGCAATCTACAAAACCGTAAAGACGGCCAAGCCGACGGTGCCCGTGGGTTGGCATATCTGGCACAACAACTCTTTCAATCCGATCTATCGTGCGGAGCAGGACCTGCAGGAACTCTCGAAGTATTCCGACTTTATAAAGGTTGTTATGTACAACAATTGTGGCGGCGAGCGGATGGCGCTGTACGTGGATAACATCGGCTCGACCCTCTACGGCGACCTCTCCAAGCAGGGGGTGCTCGATATGAATTATGCCTTGATGGGATTTAAGGAGCGCAGCTACGATCAGATCCCTCACACCGGGCTTTCCGCGGATTACGTCTACCGCGAGACAAAACGCGCGCTCGAAGGTGTTGCGGGCACGCGCACGCTGATCTGGCCCGGCATTGATGTCGATATTCCGACCGAACCCGGAAACAGCAAGGGAACGCCGCAGAGCGTAAAGGACGCGGTGCTGGCAGCCTTCCGCGGTGGCGCACCCGGGGTGATTCTGTCCCGCAAGTATTCCGAGATGCGCCTCGCCAACCTTAGCGGCGCCGGGGACGCGATTCGCGAATTGAAGATACCCTGATAGCCCGATGGTTCGCGGGTATTCAGTCCGTGGACAACTCGTCGAGTAGATTTCCGCTCGCATCCAGCAGCCGGATTTTCATGGCCAGTTGACCCGAGGCGTGGGTCGAGCAACTGAGGCAGGGATCGTAGGCCCGCACAACGGCTGAGACGCGGTTCAACATGCCTTCGGTGAGCTTGGTTCCGTCAATATAGTGTTCGCTGACCTGCTGCACGCTGCGGCCGATGGCCAGGTTGTTGTGGCCGGTGGCGACGATCAGATTAGCCCACGTGATGGCCCCTTCTTCATTCACTTTGTAGTGATGAATCAAGGTTCCGCGGGGAGCCTCGATCATGCCCACGCCTTCCAGGGCGTTGACTCCGGCGGTGGCACGCACGTGCGTGTCGAGGATTTGTGGATCGTCCAGGAGAGCTTCAATACGCCCCAGGGCATAGATGATCTCCACGAGCCGCGCATAGTGGTTGAGAAACGCGCTATGGGCGACGACTCCGAAGCGCTGATGGAATTCTTTGAACTCGATATCGGCGTTTGGGGTGCCGCACCGGTCGGCGGCATTCAACCGGCTCAGTGGACCGACGCGATAAATGCCAGCAGGGAACCCCTGCGGCTTGAAGAACGGCGCCTTCAAGTACGACTCGCGGAGGCTGGCCTCGCCAATCCATTGCGCATACTCGTCGGCGGGGATGTGGTCTTCGACGATGTCGCCGCCGGCGCCACGGAAGCGCAGTTCGCCATCGTAGAGCTGCAAGTTTCCTTTGCGGTCGACCATTCCGGCGTGCATGCTCGGAAATGAGCCGAAGAATTCGATCTCTTCTTTGTAGTTGTCAAGCGCCCCCTTGAAGAAGCGCAGGGACCGTTCGGCAATCGCCTTGGCCGCGGGCAGTCCAGACAGAAGGCGATCGCGAGTCGCACTCACTAATGGTGCGTTTACGCCTCCGGGAACGATCCAGGAAGAGTGCACCCGCTCCTGGGCGAGTCCCTCTACGATCAGCAGCCCGAATTTCCGCAGTTCAATGCCATCGCGCGCCAGTTCAGGGTGTGCCGCGATCACTCCCAGCACGTTGCGTGAGGCGGGATCGGAGTCCATGCCGAGCAGAAAATCTGGCGCCGACAAGTAAAAGAAGCTGAGGGCATGAGATTGCACAATCTGCGCAGCGTGCACCAACTCACGCAATTTCCTTGCAGGTGGTGGGATGCGCACTGCCATGATGGCATCACAAGCCTTGGACGACGCGAGGAGATGACTGATCGGGCATATGCCGCAGATCCGAGCCGTAATGCCCGGCATCTCATAGAAAGGATGTCCTTCCGTGAATTTCTCGAAGCCCCGCACCTGCGTCACGTGAAATTCCGTGCCCGCAACGTGTCCTTGTTCATCGAGCTGAATCGTTATCTTGGCGTGTCCTTCGATGCGGCTCACGGGTTCGATAGTGATGCGATTCATGCACGCTCCTTATCCGAATTTCACCTTGAGGGTGGCATCAGGTTTCTTGCCCTCCAGCAGGTCGTTGATCACGCCGAGAATCGCCTTGGAGGGAGGCGGGCAGCCGGGCAAACACAAATCAACTTTGACGAATTCGCGTAATGGGCGCGCCTGCTTCAGCAGTGCTGGAACGCGATCTGAGGGAACGAGTTTCCGTTCCTCCGCCCCTTCGACGTAGATCCGCTGCAGCAACTTCGGCACTGGAATCGAATTCCGCATCCCGGGGACGTTGCCGGTCACGGCGCAGTCTCCCAAAGAGATCAGGATTTTTGTCTTTTGGCGGATCTTCTGAAGCTTGCTGAGATCATCCTGCGAACTGACCGCCCCTTCAACCAGCGTGACCTCCACGTCGTCGGGAAACTCTTGGGCATCGACCAGAGGGCCGTACACCAGGTCGATTTTGCGGGCCAAGGCGATGATGGCAGTGTCCATGTCGAGCAGAGACATGTGGCAGCCCGAGCAGCCGTCGAGCCAAACCGTGGCCACTTTCACCTTCTTCATGCCTGCACTCCTCTCCGGTGGACCAGCGAGGTAACAGCGTCAACCTTTTTCACCATTTCTTCGACCGCCCATCCCTTTTCCGCGAGCGCTCCGGTAGGGCAGGCATGCACGCACTTGCCGCAACTGGTGCAGGTTTTCGCCTTGCCCCAGTCCTCGTTCATTTCGCTGACAATGCGGGCGTGGATGCCGCGCGAGGTGAGCTCCCAAACATACGCGCCTTCGAGTTGCGCACAGACCCGCACGCAGCGCGTGCAAAGAATGCAGCGATTGTGGTCGAGCACGAATCGCGGGTGCGACATGTCAATCGACAGTTTGGGAAAGTTGTACGCCAGGTCCACCGTACTGATGCCCAAAGTTGTAGCCATGGTCTGCAGCTCACAATGCCCGTTTGACACGCAGACAGCGCATACGTGATTGCGTTCGATCAGCAGCAACTCGACCGACAACCGGCGATAGCGCGTCAGCTTTGGCGAAGTGGTCGTAACCGACATGCCCTCCTGGATTGGAGTGGTGCATGCCGGGAACAGCCGCTCGCTGCCCGACACCTCCACCAGGCAAATCCGGCAGGCGCCGACGGCCGTCAGTCCATCCAGATCGCACAGGGTCGGGATGTACTTGTTGTTGGCCTTGGCGGCCTGCAGGATGGTCTGGCCTTCCAGGGCGCTGATCAACTCCCCGTCGATTCGAATCGACAATTTCTTCTGTGCCAAGGTTCACTCCCTTCAGCGCGCGATGGCCTAGCTTGCGTTCACGCTCTTCACGTCACAACGCAGGCAGCGGCAGGCTTCGTCGGTGGCCTCATCCGGGCTCAGTCCCGCGACTACCTCATCTTGCGACTCCACGCGAGCCGCCGCCGCGAGCGGATGGCCCGAGTGACGCCGGTTCGGGCTTGGCTCCTCCGGAGGAATCTGCCCGTACAGAAACTCGGGGTAGAGCCTTTGCCATCGGTCTGCTTCCATCAACTGAAGATCAATGCTGCGCGCCGCCTGTTTGCCATAAGCCATGGCGTTCGAAACATTGGACGCTCCCGTCACCAGGTCTCCTCCGGCATAAAAACGCGGACGGCTGGTCTCGAGCGTGAATCGGTTCGCTTCGATCGTTCCGCTCTCCTTCAGCACCAGCCCTGAGGCTCGGACGAAGTCGAGGTCGACAGTCTCTCCGACTGCGAAAATGACGGAATCGCAGTCGAAGCGCTGAATCTCATCCGTAGCCACCGGCTTCCTGCGACCGGACGAGTCGTACTCACCCAGGCGGGTCTTCACGATCTCAAGGGCTTTGACATTGCCCTTCGCGTCGCCGATCACGCGATGAGGCGCAGCCATGAAGATGAACTTCGCTCCCTCATCCCGGGCCGCACGGGTTTCCTCTTCGATGGCCGGCATGTCTTTCCGTTCACGACGGTAGAAGACTGTGACCTCGCAACCTCTCCGTAACGAAGTTCTGGCGGAATCGATTGCGGCGTTTCCTCCTCCAATAATCGCTACTCGGCGGCCAAGGTTGACCTCTTGCGCGGCGGCCACCGCCTCAAGGAAGTTCAATGCGGGATAAACACCTTTGAGCTCTGTGCCGGACTGGTAGACCCAGGACTCCTTCCACGTGCCAATGGCCAGGAAGACCATGTCGAACCGGTCGCCGAGATCGTTCAGCGACAAATCGGCGCCCACCCGAATGTTGAATTCAAAATTCACGCCCACGGATTCGATCAGCTCGATTTCACGCGCCAAGATGGATTTCGGTAACCGATATTCCGGCAGAACAAAGCGCAACATTCCGCCGGCTTCCGACTTGCTGTCGTAGACCGTGACCTCGTGGCCGAGCATGGCCAGGTAAAACGCGCACGTGAGCCCTGCCGGTCCGGCGCCGACGATCGCGATTTTTCGCCCCGTCGCCGGCAACTTGAGCGATACGATGGCTCGCGCCATGGCTTGGTATTGGTCCGACGCGAAGATGGAGTCCGCGATGAAGCGGTGCACTTCCCGCATGTTCACGGCCTGATCCACGGTCTGCCGCCGGCAGCGGCTATCACACGGATGCTGGCACACTCGCCCGGTGGACGAGGGAAGTGGATTGTCCAGAATGATCGAAACGAAGGCTTCTTCCAACCGCTGTTCTTTGTATAGCTGCAGGAAGCGCGGGATATTCATGTGCAACGGGCAGCTGTTCTCGCAGGGAGAGAGCGCCAATTCTTCGCACACTCCAGCCGTGCAGCGCCGGGCAAGGATGTGATCCTCATACTCATTGCGGAAGTGGCGCAACGTGGTTAGCACGGGATTGGGAGCAGTCTGGCCAAGGCCGCAAAGCGAGCAGTCGCGGATATAGCGGCCCAACTCGTCCAGCATTTCCAGATGATGGGCCGAACCCGCTCCTTCGGTGACCCGATTCAAAATGCGCAGGCACTTGTTCAAGCCCACCCGGCACGGGATGCATTTGCCGCACGACTCCGAGTGCGTGAACTCGATGAAATAGCGGGCGACGTCGACCATGCAGTTGTCTTCGTCCATCACCACCATGCCACCCGACCCCATGATCGATCCAAGCTGCGCCAGGTTCTCGTAGTCAACCGCGGTGTCAAACATCTCTTGCGGAATGCAGCCGCCGGAAGGTCCGCCGGTTTGCACGGCTTTGACTTGCCGGCCTCCTTCCGCGCCTTCTCCAATGTCGTAGATGAAAGTTTTGAGCGGCGTGCCCAGGGGCATTTCGACCAGGCCGGTGTTCTTCACTTTCCCGACCAGAGAAAAGACTTTGGTGCCCGGACTCTTGGGGCTGCCGGTCTCAGTGAACCACGCCGGTCCTCGCATCACGACCGGCGCGATGTTGTACCAGGTTTCGACGTTATTGATGTTGGTGGGCTGCCCCACAAGCCCTTCTGCGCCGGGAACGGCGGACGGGGACGCGGCCGTCCGGCTTCTCCCTCGAGTGACGCGATTAGAGCGGTCTCCTCGCCACAGACAAAGGCTCCGGCTCCTTCGACGAGTTCAATATCGAATTTGAAACCGCGGCCCAGGATGTTCTCTCCGAGCAGCCCGTATTCCCGTGCCTGCTCGATGGCATGGTTCAAGCGATGAACTGCCAGCGGGTACTCGGCGCGCACGTAAATGATTCCCTCGGTCGCGCCCATGAGGTAGCCGCCGATGATCATTCCCTCCAGCAACGCATGCGGATCGCTTTCAATCTCGTTGCGGTTCATGTAGGCGCCAGGATCGCCCTCGTCCGCATTGCAGATAATGTACTTCTGGCTCCGCCTTCGCCTTGGCAAGGAACTCCCACTTGTTGCCGGTGAGGTACCCGGCTCCGCCGCGGCCGCGCAGCTTTGAGGCCTTGATCTGCTCGATCACACCGGCCGGGTTCGCGTCGATCAGGACCTTATAGAGCGCCTGATAACCGCCCACTGCGATCGACTCTTCGATGTCATCGGGGTTGATGATTCCGCAGTTGCGCAGAACGATTTTTTTCTGCCCTCTGAAAAAAGGCACGTCGTTCCATGCCGGTATTTCGGGGTATCCCTGACCATAGCGGACGTGACCGGTAATGTGGTCCCACTCTTCGATCTTGCAATAGATAAGATCGGGGCTGAGATTGCCGCCGCTGAGGTCGTGCAGCACGCGCGCAGCATCGTTGGCCTGTACCCGCCGCAAGATCACCAGCGGATTGCCCGGAAGACGCACGCTGACCAGAGGCTCCTGAAAACACGCTCCAAAGCAGCCCACCGGTGCCAGCAGAAGATCGGTGCCGCTGCGTTCAATCGCCTGCCCGAACGCGTGAAAAAGTCCCTCTGCGCCGTTCCCGCGGCCGCACGTGCCCATTCCGACCGCCACGCGCGGAACCGGGGGAACCAGTTTGGCCATGCCCGCCTCGCGCACCGCGTTGAACGCTCCAATGTCCTGAATTCGCGGCATTGCCTACTCTCCTGCTCGAATGGTCTCGATCTCGCGCTGCACCGTGCGCTCGGTCGCGTGGCCGCAAATCCGATGGTTGACCTCGACGACCGGAGCCATCGCGCATTGTCCGAAGCAGGCCACTGTGCGCACCGTGAATTGCTGGTCTGGCGTCGTGAGCAACAGTTTGTCGCCTTCAGTCCCATTGCTCTCGTCGTCTTCAAAACCCAGCCCCAGCTCGAGCCGGGCCCCCTGCAACAGGTTGCGCGAACCGCGCGTATGGCAGGCAGTACCGCGACAGATGCAGATGGTGTTATCGCCTTGCGGTTGCAGATTGAACAACGCGTAGAAGGTGGCGACGCTGTAGATGCGCGAGAGGGGTATTTCGGTTTTGGCCGCGATGTAGCGCAGCGTGTCTAAGGGAAGGTATTTATGGGGGTTCCTTTCCTGGGCTGCTTCCAGGATGCCGAGTAGGGCTCCAGCGCGTCCGCGACGACTGTTGATCACTTTGTCGATGAAGACCTGATCTTCAGCGGGAAGACTTGCAGGCGAGAGTGTTTGCATGGACACTCCTCCGAACGAACCACTTTTGCCCGAGTGTAGCGATTCTCAGCAGGCATTCACCGTCCCTGCAAGCACAGCCCATCGTGACAGCGATCACAGGCTTTTTCTCGCCACGCGATGTTGCAGAAAAGATTGAGATGATTCATGTTTCTGCTCTTCGGCTGTCGGTGCTGGATCTGGCGACATGTCCCCGCCGCGCCCGGAACCTGCTGCATGTATACTCGGTGCTTCGCCGCTGGAACCCACCCGGAGCTCCAGCCCGCCGAATCCAAACCTCAGGAGATTAGCCATGCAGAGCCGCATCACCGGCACGACCATGCCCGTGCTGGAATTCATCCTCGCGCCCAACGAGTCCGTCATCTCCGAAGCCGGAGAACTCTCTTGGATGGGCAGCTCCATTCAGATGACGACACACACCCAATTTGGTGGCGGCGGAGGAATCTTCGGCGTGCTCAAGCGGGTGGCGGGCGGCGGATCTATTTTCATGACCGAGTACCGCGCTATCGGCGACGGCGGCGAGGTTGCTTTTGCCACAAAGCTGCCCGGCCACATCGTGCCCGTGGAAGTTTCGCCGGGACACGAATATATGATTCATCGCCACGGCTTCCTCTGCGCTACGCCCCAGATTCAGATTAGTGTTGGCTTTCAGCAGTCGCTCGGCGCGGGAATTTTCGGCGGAGATGGCTTTTTGCTGCAAAAGGTCAGTGGACAGGGTACCGCATGGCTCGAACTCTCTGGAGAACTCGTCGTCCGCGATCTTCAGCCCGGCGAAACTCTTCGGGTGCATCCCGGCCACGTTGGCGCTTTTCAGTCGAGTGTCGGGTTCCAGATCACGACCGTCCCCGGCATCAAGAACATGATCTTCGGCGGCGACGGAATTTTTTTGGCGTCCCTCACCGGCCCCGGACGCATCTGGCTCCAGACGCTTCCCATCGCCAAGCTGGCCCACGCGATCGACCGCTACCTACCCCACCAGCCTTCCCGGCAAACCGTCGAAGGCGGCGTCGTCGGAGGCATCGTCGGCTCCATCCTCGACGGCATGAAGTAATGAAATAGGAGGCCTCCATGAATCGGTTCCCGCGCATTCTTGCTTCGGTCGCGCTTTTCGTCACTCTCGCTGTCGCGCAGGCGGCGCCCAAGTTCGCAGTCACCGAAGGCGATTTTGTCGCCCGCGACTTCAAGTTCGGCTCCGGGGAACGACTCCCAGAGTTGCGTCTACACTACAGAACGCTAGGCAAGCCAGCGCGCGATGCCGGCGGCCAGATCACCAACGCGGTGCTTCTTTTGCACGGCACCGGCGGCTCAGGACAGCAGTTTCTGCAACCGCAGTTTGCGAACGAGCTATTTGGCCCCGGACAACCGCTGGACCTCAGCCGCTATTTCATCGTCGCGCCCGACGGCATCGGGCATGGGCGCTCGTCGAAGCCGAGCGACGGTATGCATGCGCGTTTCCCGCAATACGACTACGACGACATGGTCGCCGCGCAACATCTTCTTCTGGCCCAAGGGCTCGGAGTGCAGCACCTCCGCCTGCTTTTCGGCACCTCGATGGGATGCATGCACGCCTTCGTCTGGGGCAAAACCTATCCCACATTCATGGACGCGCTGATGCCGATGGCGTGCCTGCCCGTGCAGATCGCCGGCCGAAACCGTGTCTGGCGCAAAATGCTGATGGAGACGATCCGCAACGATCCCGACTGGAAAGACGGCGAATACAAAGAAGAGCCACAGCGGGCTCTCCGCACCGCGCAGAGTCTGCTGGTCATTGCCGGCAGCGCGCCGCTGGTGATGCAGAAAAACCTGCCCACACGGGACGCAGCCGACAAGTACGTCGCCGACTCGGTCGAAGCGCGGTTCGCTGCCCTCGACGCAAACGACCTGCTCTACCAGGTGAACGCATCCCGCAATTACGACCCTTCTCCACGCCTCGAGACGATCACCGCGCCGGTCATGTGGATCAATTCAGCGGACGATTTCATTAACCCGCCGGAACTCGGCATCGCCGAACGGGAGAGCAAGCGCCTGAAGGACGGAACGTTTGTGCTGCTCCCGATCGGCGAGAACACTCACGGGCACGGCACCCACACCTGGGCCGTGGCATGGCGCGAATATCTGGAGCAGATCCTGCGAAAATCGGCCCACGGAAAGTGACTTTCGGCGCAACTTTTGAGAATGGCCGGCGTTCTACTCTTGTAAACTGTCTCGAGACTTGGAGCCGTCGTGATCACACCGTCTTCCTTTGGCCGACTCTCCCGCTTTGCGGTTTCCCGCGCCCTGGCGCTGTTCGCGGTTGTCGCCATGGCTTGCGGCGGCCCTGCCTTCTGCGGCGACATCCACAACGCGGTGGCCGCTGGTGACCTTCCGCAGATCCGAGCACTGCTCAAAGCCAATCCTGATTTGCTCTACGGGTTTACGCCTCTTCACCTAGCGGCGTCCCAGGGTTACAGCGACATTGCGGAACTTCTGCTGGCGCACGACGCCGACGTCAATGCAAGGAGCGGCGACGACAATACCCCCTTGCACATGGCGGCCCGGAATGGCCATCGAAACGTCGCCGGATTGTTGCTCGCCGCACAGACTGATGTTGACGCCAGGAATCATGACGGAGAGACGCCCTTGCACTTGGCGGCCTACGGTGGCCATCGGAGCGTCGCGGAGTTGCTTCTGGCCAACAAGGCCGACGTGAATGCCAAGAGCAAATTCGGCAGGACTCCGCTAGACGAGGCGGCATTTTGGGGCCACGCGGACGTCGCCGCATTGCTGCTGGCCAACCAGGCAGACCCCAATGTCAAAGACGGCTACGGCGTTTCGCCTCTGCATTTGGCGGCGAATCGCGATGTGGCGCAAGTGCTCATTGACCACAAAGCGGATGTCAATGCCAAGGGCAGGTCAGGGACTCCACTCCACTCTGCGGCGGACTACGGCCGGGCTGACGTCGCTGCGCTGATGCTGGCGAACGGCGCCGAGATCAACGCCAGGGACGGCTTGGGGCGGACGCCTTTATACCTGGCGGTGGAGTGTGGCCAAAAGGGCGTGGCGGAGTTGCTGCTGGCGCATAAAGCGGACGTGAACCTTCGAGACTTCGCGGGCTGGACGCCTTTGCACGAAGCAGCTGGCACTCACCACAAAGATCTAGTCGAATTGCTGCTAGTCTACGATACCAATATCAACATCGCTACCGGCCACGGCTGGACCCCACTGCACGCGGCCGCTGGCAGTGGCGACAAGTCCATCGTGGAATTGCTGCTGGCGAACAACGCCAACGTCAATGCCAAGTCGAACACCGGCGTGACACCGCTGCAGTTGGCGCTACTCGGCGGAATCTTCAAGGCTCCGGAACTGAAGCGTGAACTCGAATGGGTGTCGTGGCGCAGGGGCACGCTGGGTGACTACCTGGAAGTCGAGACGACGCTCCGGCGACACGGCGCCCACTAGTAAAACCGTCATCCTCTCGGTTGCGTCTGTGGTTAGGGGCTCTCGAAGCCAAGCACCAAAGGCCCAACACCCAAGACCGCTCACCGATTCATCCGTCTCAGGTAAACTAGAAACCGATTCCCCCATGATCAATGGCAAACGCATCGCAGTCGTCATGCCCGCCTACAACGCGGAGAAAACTCTCGAAGTCACTGTAGGAGAGCTCCCCGACCTGGTCGACATCCGCATTCTGGTGGACGATCACAGTTCCGACCAGACTGTGGATCTTGCGCACCGCCTCGGGCTGCACACGTTTCAGCACGACCGCAACTATGGGTACGGGCGCAACCAGCAGACCTGCTATCGCGAGGCCTTGGCCGCCGGCGCCGATGTCGTCATCATGCTGCACCCCGACTATCAGTACACGCCGCTGCTCATCACTGCCATGGCCAGCATGGTTGCCTACGATGTTTATGATGTCGTGCTGGGATCGCGCATCATCGGCGGCCGCGCACTGCTTGGCGGCATGCCTCTGTACAAATACATCGCAAACCGGCTGCTCACCGGCTTCGAAAATCTTTTCCTGCGTGTGAAGCTCTCCGAGTATCACACCGGATACCGCGCCTTCAGCCGCAAGGTGCTCACCGAGTTGCCACTGCTCGAAAACTCAGACGACTTCGTCTTCGACAATCAGATGCTGGCCCAATGCGTGCATTTCGGCTTCCGCATCGGAGAAGTTTCCTGTCCCACGAAGTATTTCGAAGAGGCTTCGTCCATCAATTTCCGCCGCAGCGTGAAATATGGTTTCGGTGTGCTGGCGACGACGCTGGAGTTTGCGATGCAGAAGATCGGATTGCTTCATCTGCCTCGCTTCAGCGACAAGGGGCGCAAACTCGAAGCTCCCGGCGAAACCTACTACGCCCGCCGCACTGAACCCGTGCGTCCGGCCTAGTGACCGCTCGTGCTTTCCTCCGGAATGTCACACCCTCCGCAAAATTCGCGGCTCATCTCATCCCGAAGCGACGAGTTCTCGGCGCTAAATCTGGCCCGATTGGCCGTTCTCACCGGGCTGGCTTTCTTGATCATGGGCTATCATCCAGGCCTTGAGGACGACGCGTTTTATCTCGCCGCCATTAAGCGCAATCTCAACCCGGCGCTGTTTCCCCACGATTCAGAATTCTTCCGCCTACAGTTTCAGGCCACGATCTTCGACAAGCTGATCGCATTCACAGTCCGCGTCAGCCATTTACCCGTGGCATGGGTCGCACTGCTCTGGCAACTTGCCGCCATTTTTCTGCTGCTTCATGGTTGCTGGCGGATCAGCCGTCGCTGCTTTTCCCAACCTGCGGCGCAGTGGGCTGCAGTTACCATGATTGCCGCGCTGCTCACGCTCCCTGTCTCCGGCACTGCGATCACTCTCGCCGACCAGTATCTTCATCCCCGCACATTGGCGACCGCCGCCATTCTCGCCGCCATTGTTGCCGTCATGGATCGCCGCCTCTGGATCGCCGGCGTCTTGCTGGCCGTTGCGTTTGCGATTCACGCCATCATGGCGAGCTGCGGAATTTCCTTTTGCGCTTTTTTGTTCTGGAGTTTTCGGAGAGATAATCTGGGGCGCGCCGCCCCTGGCTGTCCAGTCGAGCGAAGCCCGACTGCCCTCGGCTTGCTGATTCCTCTGGGATGGATTTTTGAGCCCTCCTCCGATGCCTGGCGCCAGGCCGCTTCCACTCGCAGCTTCTATTTCCTTGCCCGATGGGAGTGGTACGAATGGCTGGGCGTTTTCGCTCCACTGGTCTTACTCTACGCTCTTCGCAATATGCTCAAGCATCGCGGAGAAGATGGCACCGCGCTGCGGCCGCTGGTGTCAGCCCTTCTTCACTATGGCGTCTTTCAGACCATTGTTGGCCTGGTCATCATGCTTCCGCCGAGTCTCGAGCGCCTGCGGCCGTTCGAGCCGATGCGCTATCTGCATTTGCTCTACCTGTTGTTCTTTCTCATCCTGGGAGGGTTGCTCGGGCGCTACGTCCTCGACCGTCACGTGTATCGCTGGGTGCTTCTGTTTCTCCCGCTGAGCGCCGGCATGTTTTACGCCCAGCGCCAAATGTTTCCCGCGACTGAGCATGTGGAGTTTCCCGAGGTCGAGTCGCATAACGACTGGCTGCAGGCATTCGCGTGGATCCGCCGAAACACTCCCGTGGACAGCCTGTTTGCGCTCGATCCTCACTACGTCAAGCTGCCCGGTGAGGACTATCACGGCTTTCGTGCGCTCGCCGAACGAAGTGTCCTCGCTGACTACGATAAAGATGCCGGCATGGCAGCCCGCGTCCCGCGCCTGGCTCCGCGATGGCTCAAAGAGGTGAACGCGACAACTGGCTGGCAGAGCTTTCACGCCCCCGATTTCCAGCGCCTCAAGAACGATTTCGGCGTGAACTGGGTCGTCCTCTATAAGCGAGATGGCTCTGCGTTGGGATTGACCTGTCCCTACGATCAGGGCTTCGTCAGTGTGTGCCGTCTATACTGAGTAGCGCTACGAATGAAGCCCTACGACTGATGCCCACAAATTCTTCTTCTTCATCTCGTTTTCAACCTTATGTTCTGATGGTCGCCGTGGCGCTTGCCGTCCGGCTCGCCGTGATCCCTTTCGTCTACCAGCAGGACTGGATGGATCCCTTTGTCCTCGAGCATTGGGCGTTCGGACGAATCGCCCGCTCCATCGTCTCCGGACACGGCTTTGGTAGCCCCTTTGCCGATACCGGCCTGTCGGCGCTGTTGCCCCCTGTCTACTCGTACTTGCTCGCGGGCATCTTCAAGGTTTTCGGGATTGAGACGCGCACCTCAGTCATCGCGGCGCTCTCGCTGAATAGTTTGTTCTCCGCTCTGACCTGCGTACCGGTTTACCTGCTGGCCAAAGAAGGATTCGGTTCCCGAGTCGCCAAGTGGGCGGGCTGGGGGTGGGCCTTCTCTCCCTACGGCGTTTACTACGGAGCAGACTGGGCGTGGTCCACGTGCCTGGTCACTCTCGAGCTGACATGGTTGTTTCTTATCGCGTGGCGCCTGGAGAAATCCTCGCGCACGCGCGATTGGGTGCTCTTTGGCGCGGCTTGCGGCTTTGCGGCGCTCACCGAGCCAGTCGTGATGTCGGTTCTCCCTTTGCTGGGCCTCTGGACTTTCTACCGGCTCTATCGCCAGAGCCAGCCATGGAAAGGGCCGATGCTGGCCGCGGCACTCGCCGGAGTAGCCGTTCTGTCGCCCTGGATTGGGCACAACTACGAACTCTTCCACCGATTCATTCCTGTCCGCAGTGGCTATGGACTCGAGCTCTACATCGGCAACAACGGAGATTCCACTCGCTGGGTAAACAGCAGCCTGCACCCCAATCACAGCGACGCCGAACTCGCGGAGTACGAGCGCGTCGGCGAGATTGCCTACATGGATCACAAGCTCCACCAGGCCGAGGATTTCATTCGCAGCCATCCCGCCTGGTACGCGCGGATGACCCTCCGCCGGGCCTTTTATATGTGGACGGGCTACTGGAGCTTCGACCGCGCGTATCTGAAAGACGAGCCGCTTGATCCTCCCAACATTTTCGTGAACACGACCATGACGATCCTGGGTCTGCTGGGCCTGCGGCGAGCGTTTCAAAGAAATGGATCGCTGGCAGTCCGCTTCGCCATCGTGTTTCTGTTTTTCCCACTCACCTATTACTTCTCTCACCCAGAGACCTACTATTTTCGGCCGGTCGATCCGCTGGTCGTGGTACTGGCGGCGCTCGCCGTGGCGGGTGGTTCGCGGCCCGAGCAAGTCGCGGTCTAGCGCCGCCATCCCGGTGGCGCTACCAGACCCAGCGTTCCGTCTGGCACATTGCGGCTTCTTGGGAGCGAGGTTTAACATCTAACTACTCACGATGGCCATCGCCTCTTCCTTAACGAGCACAGCCCCACGCCGCTTCACGATTGGTCTTCACGAGATCCTGAATTTTGCCTACGACGCCTTCTGCAGCAACAAGCTGCAGTTCATCCTGACCGCGCTGGCAATGGCGGTGGGCACGGCCTCGGTAATCCTGGTAGCGACCATCGGCCTCACCGGAAAGCAGTACATCCTGCGGCAGTTGCAAGCCATCGGCACCAACATGATTTATGCCGACTATCAGGGCGGAGCGAACCGTATCGGGTCCTCGCCCGATCCCATCACGGTCGACGATGTCCGCGCGGTGCAGGACCAGGTCTCCACCATCGTTGCCGCGTCTCCCACCGTAGCTCTTGGCGATCGCATCCGGGTCGGTGGCGGCAAGCAGAGTGACATCCAGGTGCTCGGCGTGGACCCGGACTACTTGCGAGTGCGAAACCTGAAAATCCTCACTGGCCGCTTTTTTGATTCCCAGGATTCCGCGGGCCGCAACAAGGTTGGCGTGGTCACCGACAAACTCGCGCTGAAACTCTACGGCTCGTTTGACGGCGCGATCGGGCAGGACATCAAGCTGAGCGGCGGTCTTCCGTTCACCATCGTAGGCGTGTTCAAGGAAAGTGTGGACACGTTCGGCCAGTCCGAAATCCAGGAAGACAGCATGCTGATCCCGTACACCGTGAGCCGCTTCTTCACTCCTACGACGATGGTCAATGAAGTCTTCTTTTCGGTGGCCGCTCCGCAGGACGTGCTGCCCGCGACCGCGGCGATTAAACGCATTTTGCAATCGCGGCATCGTCCCGAGTCGGTTTACAGCGTGCAGAACCTGAGCCAGCTTCTCTCGGTGGCGGAAAAAATTGCCAACGCTCTGACTTTGATCCTCATGCTCGTGGCCTTTGTCACGCTGCTGGTGAGCGGTATCGGGATCATGAACATCATGCTGGCGACGGTGACGTCGCGCATCCGCGAGATCGGAATCCGGAAGGCGATAGGCGCCACCAATCGCGCCATCCAGTTCCAGTTTCTCGCCGAAGCGATCATCATTTCGCTGACCGGAGGCGTGATCGGCATCCTCGTCGGCCTGGCGATCCCTTACTCTGTCCGCTTCTTTACCGACTACCGCCTTCCTATCTCTGGTGTGTCAGCGATCATCGCCATCGTTGTGTCGTCGATTGTGGGGATCATCTTCGGAACCGTGCCCGCTACCCGCGCTTCGCAGCTCGATCCGGTCGAAAGCCTGCGTTATGAGTGAGTTGGAGGCGATTCGGGCGAGTTTTCCACAGTGTTCCTGAAGGAACATTCCAACGTACATCAGTGTACTTACAGCGTTGTCAATTTCACGCTAAGTGGAAGAGCAGGAAGAGGTTACAGGGCAGCGGGGAATGGGCTGCCTCGACCGCAATGCTACAGGTTGTCACGGAGATCGGAACAGAAGTCGCCGACGGCAAACCGTATTTGTTTCGGCGCAGCTGGGGTGGGACGGTCGACTTGCTCGGGTCCCAAAAACCACAAAGCAGGGCTGGTTGGCCCGGCTGTTCTATTGTGGAACTGGTTCGTCGGTCTTGTTGCGATCAGCGAATCAGAAAAAGCAGCTTTTAGCTCTTAGCGAAAACCAAAACCGCGGCTTACGGCTCACTTCTGCTGCGTTTTTTTCCGCATCGAAGGTCCGTTTTGCCTAGCGCCTGCGCGGGTTCACCGGCCCGAGCTGGCGGAACGTGTTACATCACCATTGCCAGGTTTTCCAGCTCAAGTTGCAGGACGGGCAGAGCGCACCCTGCCATTTCGACGCGGCCTGCCGCGTCGAGCGCTGCCTTGGGCGAAACCCCATAGCCACGGCCCATCAGAAACACCTGCAGCAACTCGGCGGCCTCGTAGGAATCGATCATCCCGCCCTGGAGAAGGTCGTTCCTAAGCGCTGCCAGTTCCGTCGGTGTAAATCTGTCTTTGTCGTTCATCTTCTCGTTCGTCATGGCCGTCATCACCTCCGACTCCGACCTGATACCACGTTTGCCTATTAGACTCATCGGCAGCTGTGATAGTTGCATGCAATTGGGCTGCCGCAATCAACCTTCTTTTCCTATTACGGTCCCCAAGCCCCACTGGATTCTTTAACCCATGTACTTATCGGAAGTTGCGGGCAACTCGAGGAGGGGTAGACGCCTCCGGAGGTTCCCTTAGTACCCGACAGGTAATCTCAAAACTGACACAATGTGTCGGTTTCGGGACTTATCCCTCACAAAGAACGGCAGGCTGGGGCTGACTTGCGGCTGTGCCGGCCGAATCGGCGGGGAGCTGGGGATGACTACGGCTGGCTGTGTGGGCGACGAATGGGCGAGGATTACTGCTCGCTGCCATGCACATAGCAGCTCGGTGAAACGTGTAGCCCCGGAGCCATTGCTCCGGGGTTGCGCAAAGCGCAATGCGGGCACCAGGGAGCTACCAGCATTTTCGCATCGCCGCATCCGTCGTACGCGGCCCTCGCTTCGCTCGGGCCGCGGGGGCGGACGAATGCGTCCGCCCCTACACAAGCCCGAACAACGGCTACGCATAGGATGACGCAACGGGTAGGAGAACGATACATTCCACCTACGTTGTCGCTCAGATGTGCGACGAGGATGGAGCCGACCGGAGTGGCCAACTATGGGGTTGCAGTCGCCGCCTCGGCCGCCGCGACGCTGTCGTAGAAATGGAAGAACTGCTCGACCCGGGTGATCTGCATGGCGCTGCGGACGCGTTCGCCGACGCCGACCAGCGCAAGGCTGCGGTTGTCCTTGGAGTGAGTGACGTAAGCGCCCACCAGCACACCGATGCCGGCGGAGTCCACGTAAGGCACCGAGGTGAGATCGAGGATGAGGGTGCGGGAGGTGCTGGCGCGCATCAAAGCCTGAAACTGAAAAAAGTTGGAGAGGGTGATCGGCCCCCTCAGGCGCAGCACGCGCTCGCCGGGCGGTGTCCCGGCTACGTCTTCGACGGTCAGAGGCTCCTGTGGCATCCGGACATCGTATTACGGGAATGTGAATATCATGTTAAAGTACGCGGCTTGCGAGCCAGTCTCTCCCTGGCGGCTCCGGTAGAGGCGCCTTCGTCATCCCCGAGAAGCGGATATGACTTACCCCACCTCGACTTCTTTTTCGTGAACCTTTTCCACCTGCTCGATCAGGCTTTCAAACTGCGTGTGGTCGAGGCATACGGCGTGCTGGCCGAATCGGGCTTCTTTTCCCGTGACGTGCCAGTAAGGCATCCAGCAAAACTGCTTGCCTTCACTGGCTTCAAGGACGACCAGGAACGGATAGAACGTGACTTCCTCTTCCTCCTCGCCCAGCCACGACTCCAGCTTGTCGGGAAGGAACGCCGACACAACTTTGAAGTTTCCGTCGCCGGCGCCCAGTTGAAAGTCGAGCACCACGTGCAGCTCGCGCGCGCCTTCGCAGACCGGGCAGATCTCCGGAGCGGTTTTCGCAAAGTCGTACAGCGTGTCGAACAACTTTTGGTGGATAGCGTACTTTTTATGGCATTGAGTGCAGTAAAAATATTGGCCGGACACGGATGAACCTCACTTTCCCTTAGCCGCGAACCTGCCTTTGGCCATGCGCACTAGGGCTCAATGGTCGCCTCATCCACCAGCATGATGGGGATGTCGTCTTTCACCAGATACACCCGGTGGCACGACGTGCACTTTAAACTCTCCGGGTTTTGGCGATAGGTGAGCGCCTGCTTGCAGGCCGGACAAACCAGGATTTCCAACAGGTCTTTGGCAATCATGACGAGGGCATTGTACGACAGAGGCCGGGGGGCAAATGTGACGATACGCACAAGGGAGGAGGGAAGTGACGGAATCGCGCCGCCGTCCCGGCGACAGCCGGCAAGATGCCGGCACCACGTTCCGGGCGCTCTCTGGGCTCGGCGGTGTAAGATTTTAGAGCCCGGTCGCCGCAACACTGCAGCCGGAAGCCAATCATGTCAGCCCTTATTCTCGATGGAACCAGGATCGCGCAAGATATCCGCGGAGAAGTGGCCGCGGAAGTGAAAACCATGGCCGCCGCCGGCGTTCGCCCCGGATTGGCGGTGGTTCTCGTCGGACACAATCCCGCCTCGGAAATCTACGTTCGCGGCAAGGTCAAAGCCTGCGAAGAAGTCGGAGTCTATAGCGAACAACTCACCCCGCCCGACTCCGCAACCACCGACGAATTGCTCGCGCTGATCGAAGGACTGAACCGCCGCGACGACATTGATGGCATCCTGGTGCAATTGCCCCTGCCGCCGCAGGTGAACGCGAAAACCATCCTGATGGCGGTCGACCCGGCCAAAGATGTGGACGGGTTCCATCCCGTGAACGTCGGGTTTCTCTCGACGCAGCGCCGCGGCCTGGTACCCTGCACGCCTGCGGGAATCATGGAAATTCTGAAGCGCAGCAACACTCCCGTCGCCGGCCGCGAAGCTGTGGTCGTCGGCCGCAGCGACATCGTCGGCAAACCCGCCGCCATGCTGCTGCTCAACGCCAACGCCACCGTGACGGTGTGCCATTCCAAGACGCACGATCTGCCGGGGGTGTGCCGGCGCGCTGACATTCTGGTGGCCGCCATCGGACGCGCGGGAATGATCACGCGCAATTTCGTCAAACCGGGCGCAACGGTGATTGATGTCGGCATGAATACCGTCACCGATGCGGCGGAATTCCAGCGCTTTTTCGCCGGAAACGCCAAGCGCGAAGAGAGCTTCCGTAAAAAGGGCTCGACGCTGGTGGGCGACGTGCATCCCGAAGTCGCCGAGGTCGCCGGAGCCATCACGCCCGTGCCCGGAGGCGTCGGCCCGCTGACCATCGCCATGCTGATGTTCAACACCGTCAAGGCGGCAAAGATGCGGCGGGGAAACCGCATTCCGGAATTGTCACACCAGTAGAAATGAGAGCCGCAGAGGGACGCAGTCGATCCCGAGAAATTGTTTTTTAACGTTTCTCCTCCTCCTCGTCCTCTGTGGTGTGATTTGTCTTCGGGAGCCTTATGCTGAAAGTTGGCCTCACCGGGGGCATCGCCTCCGGCAAGACGGTAGTCGGGGAAATGTTCGTAGCCCTCGGGGCGCACCTGGTGCAGGCGGACCGCATTGCGCATTCGCTCATGCAACCGGGCGAGACCGTCTATAACGAAGTCGTGCGCCACTTTGGCGGCGGAATTCTCAATCCCGATCTAAGCGTCAACCGCGCAAAGCTGGCGGAGGTCGCGTTCGGTCCGGCGAACGCTCCCGAGGGTAAGCGCGAGTCGCGCATTGAAGAACTCAACCGCATTGTGCATCCGGTGGTAATTCGCAGTCAGGATGAGTGGATGCAGGAGATGGGCCGCCAGGATCCGCACGCTGTGGCGATTGTCGAAGCCGCGCTGATTCTTGAAGCGGGCGCGGGAGACCATTTTGACCTTCTGGTCGTCGTGACCTGCAACCAGGAGCAGCGCGTGGCGCGCTTTGCCGCCCGCCAAAAAATCGACGTCGAGGCCGCGCGAAAAGAAGTGCTGCGCCGCATGGCCGCGCAACTTCCCGACGATGAAAAAACCAAAGCCGCCGACTATGTGATCGACAACTCCGGCGCGCTCGACCACACCCGCGAGCAAGTGCGGCAGGTGTGGAACAAACTCCACGCCGAGGCTGTGAAGTCCTGAGATGCGTCATCTTGTCTGTTCGGTTAGTCGTTAGTTCTTTACCTGAGACCTGCGCCCAGCGGCCGCTCTGCGCGTAGAATTCTCCGCATGAAGCCCAAGATCCTCTACCTCATGCTCTGTTTCGCGGGAGTCCTGGTCCCGTACTCCGAGTTCCTGCCATGGGTACTGCACCATGGACTGAACCTTGGGCTGTTTGCACGGGAACTGTTCGCCAATCGGATTGGGGCATTCTTCGGGATGGACGTCGTCGTCTCCGCCGTGGCGTTGCTGGTGTTCACCCGAATCGAGAGTGCGCGACTGGGGGTTCGCCGGAGGTGGCTCGTCCTTATCGCCGTGCTGACCGTGGGAGTCTCCCTGGGCCTGCCACTCTTCCTTTACTTGCGGGAACTCGAACTGGAACGCAAGCCGGCGGCCGCGTAAAGGCGAGGAAAATCCTAAGCAGCCGAGCTCCGAGAGGCTCGCCGCCGGGTCGCCGCGTGCTTCCCGCCGCTGCATTGTTTAAAATCAAAGGCAGGGACCTTTCCGCTCCCCACATTCGTACCTGCTCTCGGGTGGTTTGAAACTATGAAACTGATACGGCCCTTGATTTTCGCGCTGGCCATCGCCGGCGCATTCTTCTACTTTACGACCTGGCGTTCGAACTCCCAGGGCGAATTCCGGTCCTCGAACTGGCTCAGCCATCCCGGGCAGGTGGAGATTACCGAGGCGGCGCCTGGCGAATCGCTCGATGGCGAAGAGCAGAACAACATTTCCGTTTACAAAAAGAATATTCCGTCCGTGGTCAACGTCACATCCCGGGTCATGCAGTTCGACTTCTTCTATGGGCTGGTGCCGCAGGAAGGGCAAGGCTCCGGATTCGTGATCGATAAGGAAGGCCACGTCCTGACCAACTATCACGTCGTCGCCGATGCCCGACAGGTGGAAGTCACCCTTCATAATCGCAAGAAATACAAGGCGACCGTGGTGGGCACGGATCCCTCCCACGATCTGGCCGTGATCCAGATCAAAGCGCCGGACCTGATCCCCTCTGTCCTGGGCGATTCGCGCAATTTGCAGGTTGGGCAGAAAGTCTATGCCATCGGCAACCCGTTTGGGCTGGCGGGGACCATGACGCGTGGAATCGTGAGCTCAATCCGACCGGTGCGCGAGCCCAACGGCGCGATGATTGACGAAGCCATTCAGACCGATGCCGCGATTAATCCCGGCAACTCTGGCGGGCCGCTGATGAACGGGCACGGCGAAGTCATCGGCATCAATACCATGATCTTGTCGAACTCGAACCAGAGTGCGGGCATTGGTTTCGCTATCCCGATTAACACCGCCAAGGCTGTTCTCAACGATCTGATGACGCTCGGCCGCGTGCGGCGCCCGGCCTTGGGCGTGCGCACGATCCCCATCAGCCCTGAACTGGCGGACGAAATCAGCTTGCCCGTCGACTACGGATTGCTGATCATCCAGGTCATTCCCGGCGGCTCCGCCGATCAGGCGGGCCTCCACGCCGGCACCGAGCGCGCCTATCTGGGAAACACTCCCATCATGCTGGGGGGCGATTTGATCGTAGCCATTGACGGCCAAAAAGTGCAGGACGAGGATGACCTGTCGCAGATGATGAACAACCACCGCGCCGGAGACACCGTGAAGATGACCATCTACCGCAACAAGAAAAAGATGGATGTGACCGTGGCGCTGGGGGAGGCGCGACAGCAGGTTTGAAGGGGCGGCGCGCTTCACTTTCTCGGAAATTTGCGAATTGGGATTCTGGAGAGCCTGACTAGGCGATCGTCTTAGGTTCCAGCCCGTAGGTCCCGACCCACGAATCGTAATTTTCCTGTGTAACGGGCCACTGAAAGCACAGGCCGTAGCCGTCGGGATCTTTGCAGTACAACTGCTTCATCCCGTAAGGCGCGACTTTTGGTTCGCGAGCGTTCACGCCGTGCGCGACCAGGTGCCGGTAGGCGCCGTCGAGATCTTCGCACCCAAAATAGAGACAAGTATCGTCGTGCGCCGCGACCCGCGCTGGATCCGGTTTCGGCGGGCGCTGGCCTTCGTCGTAGGCGGTGTTCAGCATCAACTCCACGCCCTTCCCTTTGAGTAAGGCCCAGCCGGGGTTGTCTCCGGGCTGCGATTGGCTGGCAACGGTCAGGCCCAGCACGCCACGGTAAAAGCGGAGCGAGGTCGGCATGTCGAAAACCTGCAGCAGTGTGCAAGGGCCGTTAAAGTCCATGGGGATGCGCTCCTCCCGGGAGAGGGAAATAGTATCAGAGATTACGCCGCGGTCTGGGCCGAGAAATATTCGATCTCGCGAACCTCCTCATCGCTCAAGCGCACGTCGCCGGCCCGCATCACGCCCTCGGCCTGCCGCGCATTGCGCGCGCCCACAATGGCTCCCGTCACCGCCGGATTATGCAGCGTCCACGCAACCGCAACTTCTCCCGTGGTTCGCCCGTGTCGTTGCGCGATTTGCGCCAGCCGGTCGACCAGCGCAAGATTGCGCGAGAGATTCGGCTCGCTGAAATCAGATTGTCCCTTGCGCCAGTCGTCGTTCGGCAGCCTGGCACTACGTTCGCGAGTCATCGCGCCCGTCAGCAGTCCCGATGCCATCGGCGAATACACGATCACTCCGACCCCCTCCCGCCGGCAGTAGGGAAGAATCTGGTCTTCCACCTCCCGATGCAACAGAGAGTAACGCGGCTGCAGAGAAGTCACCGGAGCAATCGCCTGCGCCCGGCGAAGTTGTTCAACGTCGAAATTGGAGACGCCAATCCAGCGCACTTTTCCCTCCTGCTTCAGTGCCGACAACGTGGCCCATCCCTCCTCAAGTGCCGATGAGTCCGGTTCGGGCGGCCAGTGAATCTGATAGAGATCAATGACCTCGGTGCCAAGCCGCCGGAGGCTGTCTTCGATCTCCCCGCGGATCGAATCGGCCCTCAAAACTTTTTGTACCTGTCCCTTCGAATCCCAACGCAAGCCGCACTTCGTGAACACATGAGGCCGCGGTCCCGTCCAGCTTTTCAATGCGCGCGCGACCACTTCTTCGGAGTGTCCCAGCCCGTATACAGCGGCGGTGTCAATCCAGTTCACGCCCAGTTCGAGCGAGCGGTGGATCGCCGCAATCGAATCGCTGTCATCCTGCTCTCCCCACGCAAATTGCCAGCCCGAGCCGCCAACGGCCCAGGCGCCATAGCCGACTGGAGTAATCTGCAGATCTGAGTTGCCAAGCTGGCGAGTTTCCATTTCAAATCTCCTGTGTACTCTTGATGACAGGATACTCGATTCGGATTCAGCGAGAACTCCCATGAACGTGGACAAAATCCGCGAGTATTGCCTGGCTTTGCCTGAGGCCACGGAAAACCTGCAGTGGGGAGATGACCTCTGCTTCAAAATTCGCGGCAAGATCTTTACCACCGTCGCCTTGACCGCGGTCCCGCAGAAGGTCTGCTTCAAGTGCACGCCCGAGCGCTTTGCCGAACTCACCGAACGCGAGGACATTCACCCCGCACCCTACGTAGGTCGCTACAACTGGGTCATCCTCGACCGGCTCGACGCGCTCCGCGACGATGAGTTGGAAGATCTGATCCAGCAGTCTTATGAAATGGCGGCCGCCAAAGCGCCCAAGGCCAAACCAAAGACAAAAACTACTAAGAAGAACGGAAGGCGCGCTTCGAGCCAAGGCCGTCCCAGAGACTAGTCTCGAGCCGCCACCTACCGCACTTCTCAATTTGACTCCGCTCCCAGCGGTCGGCTAGCCTCAAGAGTTCCTTGCAATTCCGGGTTCTCTCAACCTGCATGCGATCTCTGCATAAATCATTGAATTTGCTGTTGATCGTGATTCTGGCGCTGGCTGCTGCGCCGGCGGCCACGGCCGCGACGCACCCGGTGCATGCCCAGCATGGCATCGTGGTCAGCGTGCACGAACTGGCGTCGCAGGCGGGAGTCGAGGTCCTGCAGGCTGGCGGTAACGCCGTGGACGCCGCCGTCGCCACTGGATTCGCGCTCGCCGTCGTCCATTCCCCGGCAGGCAATCTTGGTGGCGGTGGATTCATGCTGATCCGCATGGCCGACGGCAAGACGCACTTCCTCGACTACCGTGAAAAGGCTCCCGCAGCCGCCACGCGCGACATGTACCTCGATGCCCAAGGCAACGTGATTGAAGGTGCCAGCGCGATCGGCTACAAGGCGATTGGCGTACCCGGATCGGTCGCCGGCATGGTCTATGCCGAGCAGAAATACGGCACGCTGACCCTCAAGCAAGTCATGGCCCCGGCCGTCAAACTGGCGCGCGAGGGATATGCGCTCAGTTGGGAAGAAGCGCGCTCTTTCCACGACCAGCACCTGGCAGATTTTGCAGAATCCCACCGCGTGTTTCAGCGCAATGGCGACTACTACAAGCCAGGGGAGATTTTCCGACAGACCGACCTCGCCCGAACCCTCGAGCGGATTGCCGCCAAGCCAGACGATTTCTATCATGGCGCGTTGGCCAGGGAACTGGCGGCTGCGATGCAAAAAGGCGGCGGCCTCATGACCGCGGACGATCTGGCTCACTATGAAGTCAAAGAGCGCGAACCAGTTCGCGGCACCTATCGCGGATACGACATCATCAGCGCGCCTCCTCCGTCGTCTGGCGGAGCCGGCCTGGTTGAGGCGCTGAATATTCTGGAAGGTTATGACCTCGCCAAGCTGGGGAACCGCTCGGCCCAGTCGATTCATTTTACGGTCGAGGCTTTCCGCCGTGCCTACCTGGATCGCGCCGAGTTTATGGGCGATCCGGATTTCTCCAAGATTCCCGTGGCCCAGTTGATTGACAAGCGATATGGCGCTGCATGGCGCGATTCCATTGATCCTGCGCGCGCCAGCCCCAACGAGTTGAAGCGCCCCGCGGTGTTCAGCGAACTCGAACAATACGCGGCTTCGCATCCGCTGGCAGTGTCCCCGCACGAGGGTAGTAACACCACGCACTATTCCGTCATGGATGCCGACGGCAACGCCGTCGCCGTGACTACCACTCTCAACGACTCCTTCGGCTCGCGCGTCACCGCCGAAGGCCTAGGCTTTTTGCTGAACGACGAGATGGATGATTTCTCCTCGAAGCCGGGGACGCCGAATTTGTACGGGTTGATTCAAGCCCCAGCCAACGCGATCGGGCCCGGGAAACGCCCGCTGTCCTCCATGACGCCGACGATCGTAGTGCGCGATGGCAAAACCGTCCTCATTCTTGGTTCGCCCGGTGGCGCGAGAATCATGACCACCGTGGCCAATGTTTTGATGGGCGTCCTCGACTACGGGATGAATATTCAGGAAGCCGTGAACGCCCCGCGCTTTCACCATCAATGGATGCCCGACATGGTTTACCTGGAGAAATTGTTCTCGCCTGACACCGCGAACGCGCTTCGGCAGATGGGATACAACGTTCAGGTTGGACCGTCCTACTGGAGCGACGCGGAGTGCATTGCGATTGACGAGAAAACCGGAGAAAGACTGGGCGCCAGTGATGGCCGCAACAACGGCAGGGCGGTTGGATACTGAAAAGCAATGGTTGATTTCTTCGCAGATTGACGTAGCGACTCTGGCTTGCAATTGAGTTTCAATCTGCAATCTGAAATCATCAATCTGCAATTCTTCAAGGACGCGCATGCAGAAAGCAGTTTCAACCTACTTATACGTCAAAGAGCGTCTCCATCCCGGCATTCTCGATGGGTTGGCCCGCAGCGGCGTGCAGGCGATTGAGATTTTCGCCGCGCGCCAGCATCTCGATTATGCCAACCGCAAGGCGCACGTCAAGGAAATTGCCGAATGGTTCCGCGGCAGCGGGATTCCCCTGAATTCCGTTCACTCGCCCCTCTACGCCGACTATGAGTGGGGACGCGCCGGCGCTCCTCCCGTCAACGTGGCCGCGACCGACCGCGCCGCCCGGGTTGATGCCATGGATGAAATCAAGCGCGCCCTCGAAATCGCCGAGCAGATTCCGTTCCGCTTCCTGGTGCAGCATTTGGGTTTGCCCAACGAGGGTTTTGACGAGAAGAAGTTCGAGGCGGCCATGACCTCCATCGAGCATCTCAGGGCGTTTGCCAAGCCGCTCGGAGTGCGTATTCTTTTAGAGAATATTCCGAACGAACTTTCTACCCCCGACCGCCTCGTGGAATTGATCCGCGGCGCTCATTTCGACGACGTCGGCGTCTGCTTCGATTTCGGCCATGCCCACATGATGGGTTCCGTGCGCGAAGCCTTCGAGATCCTGCGAGCCCACATCCGTTCCACCCACGTTCACGACAACGACAAGCTCAAGGACTCGCACCTGTGGCCGGGGCAGGGAACCATCGATTGGAAAGAAGCCATGGAACTGCTGCGCTCGGCCCCGCAGACTCCGCCCCTGCTCATGGAACTCAATGAAGATGAGAAGGTCAACCCGCTGGAAAAGCTGGGCGAAACATTCGATAAGCTGGAAACGGCGTAGTTGCCTTCATCGCCAGGATCGGCGGTAAACGAACTTCATACTTATGTCCTCACCCATCACGACCATCGCAGAAATCGGCAAGCACGAGGGCCAGACCGTCACCATCCGCGGCTGGCTTTACAACCTGCGCGAGAGCGGGAAGCTTCTTTTCCCCCAGTTTCGCGATGGCTCCGGCATCATTCAGGGCGTGGTGCCCAAGAATGCCGTCCCGCCCGAAGTCTTCGACGCCATAAAAACGCTGACCCAGGAATCAAGCGTGATCGTCGAAGGTAAAGTCCGCGCCGATAAGCGCGCCCATGGCGGCTACGAGCTCGATGTCGCCAACGTGCAAGTGGTGCAGCGCGTGCCCGAGTCGACGCCGTACCCCATCACGCCCAAAGAACATGGCACTGACTTCCTCATGGAGCATCGCCACCTCTGGGTTCGTTCCCAGCGCCAGGCGGCCATTCTGCGCGTGCGCGCGGAAATTATCAAAGCCGCCCGCGACTTCTTCGACGAGCGCGGATTCACTCTCACCGATCCTCCCATCATCACTCCCGCTGCCTGCGAAGGCACGAGCACGCTCTTTCCCGTCGATTATTTCGATGAGCAGGCTTTTCTCACGCAGTCCGGACAACTCTATGTCGAAGCCACCGCTATGGCGCTCGGCAAGGTGTATTCCTTCGGTCCCACGTTTCGAGCGGAAAAATCGAAGACGCGACGCCACCTCACCGAGTTCTGGATGGTCGAGCCCGAAGTCGCCTACGCCGATCTCGACGATGTCATGGAACTGGCCGAAGGCCTGATCAGCTTCATCGTCAGGCGCTGCCTCGACAAGCGTCGCGTCGATCTGCAGACCATCGGCCGCGATCTCTCCAAGCTCGAAAAAATACAGCCGCCCTTCCCGCGCATCAGTTACGACGATGCCGTCAAGAACCTGCAGGAAGGCCACGCCAAGGGCGCGCTCGAAACGAAATTTGAGTGGGGCGGCGATCTCGGCTCGCCCGACGAAACCTATCTCTCTGCGCAATTCGACAAGCCAGTCATGGTGCATCGTTATCCGGCCAAGGTGAAGGCGTTCTACATGGAACCCGATCCGCAACGCCCCGAACTCGCTCTGTGCGTGGACGTGCTCGCCCCCGAAGGCTACGGCGAGATCATTGGCGGCTCACAGCGCATGGCCTCGTACGAATTGTTGCTTCAACGAATTCACGAACACGCGCTGCCCGAAGAAGCGTTCAAGTGGTATCTCGACTTGCGCAAATTCGGCAGCGTGCCGCACGGCGGGTTCGGCATGGGCATCGAGCGCGCCGTAGCCTGGATCTGCGGCCTCGAACATGTCCGCGAAACTATCCCGTTCCCCAGGATGCTGTACCGGCTGTACCCGTAGAAATTAGAAGTGGAAAGATGGATCGAGTTCGAGGACGCGTTCTGGGATTGATATGAATCCAAAAGATGGAAAAATACTTGATAACAGTCTCTGAGATGCCCGGATGTGCCGGTTGCCCAATGCAAAAGCTCTATCCGGGCAATACGTTTGTTGCCCCGAAGATGCCGCGGAATGGGAAGGACCTGGTACGTCTTGTTATTGCGGAAGCGCCAGGGAAGGACGAGCAAAAAAGAGGGGAACCCCTAGTTGGTGGAGCGGGACACATATTCGACAAACTTGTCGAAGCTGCCGGAATTGAACGAGACGGACTTACAATCATCAACTGCCTTAGCTGCCGCCCACGCGAAAACGTATTCCCAACAGACGCCGCGGCCCGGAGCTACATCCCCAGAGCCGACGCCCAAGCCTCTGTTGAGCAGTGCTATAAGAATCACGTCCTACCGGTTCTCACTTCTCGGAAATGGATTCGCGTGGACCTCCTTGGCAACAAACCCCTTCGGATCGTGGCAGGGCAAACCGGTCGAATCAGTCGCCGGCGCGGTTCTCCTTTGGCCATTTCTCCGAACCTTAAGGGAATAGCCATCTACCATCCGGCGTACCTGATGCGCAAGCCGGGCTTCTTTCCTGAAGCGGTAGATGACCTGAAAAGAAACCTCGATTGACCCTATGATGACCACATCTGCAGCCAGCACTAACATCTCTCCTCGAAAAATTCGAGTCATCGGCGTTCCCCTCGATCTCGGCCAGTCGCGCCGCGGCGTCGATATGGGCCCATCGGCCGTCCGCGTCGCCGGACTTGAAGCCCGCCTCGAAGCTCTCGGCCACGAAGTCGAGGACGGCGGAAACGTAGCCGTCGCCATCCCCGAGCAGAAAAAAGAAGGCGCCGCCAACGCCAAGTACTTAAAAGAAATCACCGCTACTTGTACCAAGGCTGCCGAACTCGTGGTCAAGACGCTCGAAGCCGGGCAGGTTCCGCTCGCGCTCGGCGGAGATCATTCCATGGCCGCCGGCACCGTTTCGGGTGTGGCCGAGTTTTATCGTCGCCAGAACCAGCGCGTCGGCCTCATCTGGATTGACGCCCACACCGACATCAACACGCCCGATTCCTCTCCCAGCGGCAACGTCCACGGCATGCCCCTCGCCGCCCTCATGGGCCTGTGGCCTTCCGAACTCTCGAACATTTTCGATTTCTCTCCCAAGATAAAGCCGGAAAATTGCGTCCTCGTTGGCGTGCGCGACATTGATGCTGTCGAAAAAGAGAACGTCCGCAAAGCCGGCATCGGCGTCTTCACGATGCGCGATATTGATGAGCGCGGCATGCGCACCGTGATGGAGGAAGCCCTTCGAATGGCCGGACGCGGCACCGCGGGCTATCACATTTCCCTCGACATGGATTGGGTTGACCCCGAAGACGCGCCGGGCGTCGGCACTCCCGTCCGTGGCGGCGCCACCTATCGCGAAGCCCATCTCGCCATGGAGATCATTGCCGACCATGGCCGCATGCTCAGCTTCGAGATCGTCGAAGTGAATCCCGTAATCGACGAGCACAATCAGACTGCGGATCTTGCAGTCGAACTGGCTCTGTCGGCCTTCGGGAAGAAGATCCTGTAACTCAGCAAAGAGCGCTTGTGTCGCTCAAGTGCTCTCCCGATTTATTGCTCCACAAAGTTCAGGTTGTAAACATCTGCGGCCGTTCCCGCAGAGGAAGCGGTCGTGTAAACGCCTCGGGGTGTGATCTGCGTACTCGGCTCTCTATGATCCGGCGTGTACGCCACCAGACTTACTTCCAGATGCCGCAGCACGACCGGTCGCCCCTGCAGCTCGCTGTATGAGAGCAGCCCGCGAATCTTCTCGTCGCTCGCCACGACGTTCGTCAATTCCACCGCGCTGCCGCACACCTGAGCCTCCGCCGTGCACTCGCGCGTGATCTGTGATCCCCAGATCTCAACCGGAAGTCCACCCTCGCGTGGAACACCTCCCGCCTGCACATAATTCGGCGACACGCTTCCAATTTCACGGCTTGTCATGTTCTGCGGATACTCCAAAGCGTCACCGCCCATGACAAACCAATCCGTGACCCCGTAAGGGCAGTGGGCACGGAAGCGCACCGTTGGACCCAGGTCAATGTTCGAAGCGTCGAGAAGGAACTCGATCGTTGCCCGCGGCTGCACATCCACATCAAAACGCTGCACCTCGCCGACACCATCAGCTCTGATGGAGATATAAGCCTTGGTGACTCTCTCTGAGTTGGTGATCTCATACGTCAGCGAATAGCGCGCTATCGGCGCGTGCCCGTCGCGCACCGTGATCGTCTCCGGCGACATGCTCACGATCAACGGCGAGACGCCGCTCCCAAACATGCGATGATGCCGTTCCGGCGGACCGGCGGCGACCGGAGCACTCGGGGCCGGTGCGGCTGGCGCAGCCGATGTGGCTGTGCTCGGCGCATTCGCAGGCGCCGGTGTACCCGGGCTGTTGTCCGCATTTTTGCGGCATCCGCCGACAAAACAGACTGCAGCAGCCACTAGCCTGCAAAGCAATCGACGCCTGAAGTTCATTCGAACCCCAGTGTACCAATCCTGCGATTGACGCGGAACTCAACCTGCGTCCAAACTGAATGGTCATGGAAAAGCTTCGAGTCGGGATATTATTCGGCGGACGCAGCGGTGAGCATGAGGTTTCTCTGCTCTCGGCCGCTTCAGTTCTCAACGCAATCGATAAGAAAAAGTACGAGGTCGTCCCGATCGGCATCACCAAAGACGGCCGCTGGCTCACCGTCGAGCATGCCGAAAATCTGCTCACTGGAAAGCTTATGCTCGAGCCGCGCAATCTGCGCGCCGGCGATCCTGAGATGACTTCGCCAGCGGCAGTGCTCGCGCGCGGCGAAGCCGTCGTCGTGCCGCCCGAGCCCGTGCACCGGCACACCGGGCTCATGCCGTTTCAAACTGACTCCGGAACGATGCGCCGCGCCAGCGATCGCGCCATCAACGTGGACGTGATTTTTCCCGTGTTGCATGGCACGTTCGGTGAAGATGGCACCATCCAAGGTCTGCTCGAACTCGCCGACATCCCCTACGTTGGCGCGGGCGTGCTCGGATCGGCGGCGGGCATGGACAAAGACATCATGAAGTCGCTGTTCATCGCCGCCGGACTCCCTATCGTGAAGCACGTCACGATTCTGCGCAGTGCCTGGGAAGCCGAACCGAAGAAAATCGAGAAGCAGGTCGGCAAGCTGAAGTATCCCGTGTTCGTGAAGCCCGCGAATCTTGGCTCGTCAGTCGGCATCAGCAAGGCGCACAATCGCAAGGAGCTTGGCCCCGCGATTGAAGAGGCCGCCAAGTTCGACCGCAAAATCGTCATCGAGCAGGGAGTGGGAGGCAACAAAGGCAAAGCCCGCGAGATCGAGTGCTCCGTCCTGGGCAACGACGATGCCGCGGCCTCGGTCCCCGGAGAAATCGTTCCCGGCAAAGAGTTCTACGACTACACCGCAAAATACGTCGACGAGGGCTCGCAGCTGATCATCCCCGCGAAGCTCACGAAGGCGGAAACGAAAAAAGTTCAGGCTCTGGCAGTGGCCGCGTTCAAAGCAGTTGATTGTTCAGGCCTGGCCCGCGTCGATTTCCTGATGGACCCGAAGACCCGCAAGATTTATCTGAACGAGATCAACACCATGCCTGGCTTCACCTCGATCAGCATGTATCCCAAGCTGTGGGCGGCGTCTGGGCTGGCGTATGCCGATTTGATCGACCGCCTGATCCAGTTGGGCATCGAACGGCATGAGGATAAGAAGAAAAATCAGTACAGCCGGTGAAGTTGATCGATACAGAATGCCGATTTGGCGTTGGTTATGTGGGGACAGCCGCCCCCGGCTGTCCCGGGCGCAGCCCGCCTTTCGAATGTCGCGGACGTGCTACTTCTTCCCCCCGCACACAAAGCTCGCTGCATCGTTGGTGTCGCCGCTACCCTTGTATTTCGCGGCCAGCGGATAAGCGCACAGCGGCCGTGTCATCTTCGGATGTTGCTTGTCTTCCCCAACATACTTCGACGCGATGATCGTCCCCGGCGCCGTGCCTTTCTCGACCCACTCTTCCAGCGCCGCATCCACGCTGTGCTGCGCATCGGCAGGACCGAAGTTTCCTGCCCCAAACGAATCCGCCCCCGGACCGCCGCCGCAGTGCTGCATTCCCGGCACCATGTAGAGCCGCACGAACGAATCCATATCCGGCGCGCCCATCTTCGCGCGCACGCTCTGATAATAATTGACCGTGTTCATTGCCGAAATCGCCGGATCGTCCCACCCGTGATACAGATCAGTTTCCCGCCTCGGGCCTTGAATGGCCCAGGTCCGGCGTCGGTCGCATTCAGAGCGCTCGCGGTTTTTTCGTCGGCCGCCTTCAGCCCGGCTTCGAGCGTGAATGTCTTGTAATCCCAGTCGCGATTTTTCATACACCATGTTCGATAAAATATCCGCTGCCGAAAAACGCAATCAGGCTCTTCAGCGGCGCTGGGCCGGTGATCCACGGTCCCCATCCACCCTCGCCATCTTCCGCGCCGGGCAAAAAGCCGGGAAAAACTTCATGTCCTTGCGAGTCGTGTGGCCGGCGTAGATTTTCTTCAGAGCGGCAGCCTGCGGCTGCCGTCAGGCACTTGTCGGTGTCTTCACCAGCCTTGCACTGGATCGTCGCGGGATCGAAGTGGCATTGCCTGGGATCGTTCAAAATTCCATCGCGCACGCCGTCGAGTTCGTCACAGGCGGCGAGTCACGGCAGCGGCGATCGTGGGAATTTTCGCCGGAGGAATAAAGCTCGCCGGGATCGAGGGTCAGCGCCTGCGTATCCCAAGCCGCCGTCGAGAGCAGCGCAGTCCAGTTGTTGGCCGGAGCTCCCGCCAGAATGCCGTCATAGTCCGCGGGATAGCGCTGCGCCTCCATCAGCGCCTCGCGCCCGCCATCGGAGCATCCCGCAAAGTAGGAACGCTGCGCAGTCTTTCCGTAAAATGCGTGCGACCACTTCTTTGGCGACGCGCGTCATCTCGTGAATTCCGCGATGGCCGAAGTCGACGACCTTCTCCGGATGTCCCAGCGCCCATTTCGCATCCACCGGCGATCCCGTGTGGCCCGTGTCTGTAGCGGTGGCGGCGTATCCGTTGCTCAGCGCCATGCCGAGTTGCGCGGTCATCGATCAGGCCGGCGAACCCGCCATTGCCAATGCCTTGCAGCTTGCCGTTCCATCCCGAGACCGGCATCCAGACTTCGATCTTGATGTCAGAGTCCGCAGTCGGCTTCGCCTCCGCTACGACGCGGCAGAATGCGGGCAAGCTTTTGTAGAACGCTGTCAGGTCGCGTCCCGTGAAGGCCACGGGAGGGCCCACGAACGTTCCAGCGGCGACCGTTTGCGCGAGCGTAATCGTGGCGTCGGAGATTTTTGCCGTCGCCAATTTCTCGCACGACGTCTTGCGGAAACGCGATTGCGCTCGCTATGCAAACGGTGAAAGCCGAGGAAGAATGCAGATGCGCAGATCGTGATCCTTCCATGCGACTCCAGTCAAGTGCCTCGCACCGTCCGGACGACAACGCTTCTATTGCGCCGCGGCCTTTGCCATGAACGCGGCCTGGTCCGCCTTCATCTTCTTCAGGCCATCCATCGGCAGATACACCATGTGCCCCGACTCGTAGGTCGCAAACGAAATGTTGTCGCGATACTTCTGCGGCAGGTTCAGATGGTCCACGGTGTAATTAGCCGCATAGTAAGGAGTCGCCAGATCGTAATAGCCTTCCATCACCAGAATCTTCAGGTAAGGATTCTTCACGATCGCCTGGCGCATGAGCCGACGCCGTGTCGGGAAATCCCTGGCTCGCCGATCCCCAATCCCATTTCATCGAGCCGCCGTCCTGGGCGCGCACGTTGTAGGGCATGTCGACTTTGTATCCCAGTTCGGTGCGCAGATAGTTGTTGAATACCGACGTGAACGGCGGCACCGTGGCCGATCCAGTCGGATCGTAAAACGGCGTGTCGAGCAGTCCGTTGGGATCAGGCCCGGTATACCGCGCATCCAGACGTCCGACGCGCAATTTCTGATCAATCAGCAGATAGTGCGTGAACTTGCGGAACGTTGATGCGCAGGTTGGCCTCATCAATCACTTCCTTGCTCAGGCCCGTGAAGCGCGCCATCTGATCGATTACCTTCTGCCGCTCGTCCGGCGTCAGCGAGTCGCCCTTGTCGAGCGCGTGCGCGTATTCGCTGGATGCCCACTGCTCCGCTTCCTGCCGCGCCTTGTTCATATCCTGCGCCAGATCGGGCGGCAGCTTGTGGTGGTAGCCGGCGATCATGGTGAACGACGGAATCAGAAAAATGTAAGGCTGGTCGTTCGTGCATTGTCTTCGAGAGTTTCGAAGTTCAGCACGGTCGACAGCAGCGTGATGCCGTTGAACGAGATGCCACGGTCCGCAAGATATCCGGCAATGCCCGCCGAGCGCGTCGTGCCATAGCTTTCGCCGAAGAGAAACAGCGGCGACGACCAGCGCTCGTTGCGGCGTGATGTAGAGCCGTATGAATTCGCTGAACGCCTCAATGTCGCCCTTCACGCCCCAGAATTTCTTGAACAGTTCGGCGTCGGCCGCGCGGCTGAATCCCGTGCCGATCGCGTCAATCAGCACCAGGTCGCTCTTGTCGAGCAGCGTGTGCGGATTGTCCTCCATGCGATACGGCGCAGGAGGCATGAAGCCGTCCGGCCGCAGCACGACCTTGCGCGGGCCGAGCGCTCCCATGTGCAGCCAGATCGACGCCGATCCCGGGCCGCCGTTGAACGCGAACGTTAGCGGACGCTTGGCCGCGTCCTGCCCGTCCAGCGTGTAGGCGACATAAAACATTTCCGCCTCGATCTTGCCGTCGCCGCGCTTGATGGGCAGCCGTCCCGTCGTCGCGGTGTACTTCAGCAGCTTTCCATCCACCGTGATCTGGTGATGCGTCACCATCGGAGGCATCTCCGCCATGTCGTAGTGCTCTTCCTTGTCTTTATCCCGATCGCCCGGAGATTCGTGCATCGCGGCTCTGGACTCAGGAGGAGCCTCGGGCTTGGCGGGGTTCTCCGCCGGTTTCTCTGCGGATTGTCCAGGTGGCGTTGCTGGCTGTTTCTTCGCTGCAGCGGCCTTGGGAGCGTCAGCTTGCTGCGCGAAAGACAGGGCAGCGAAGGAAGCGGTAAGAATCAAAGCGGCAAGAATCGGCACCGCAACCAACGTACGAAGCAGTCGTTGCATGTTTCAGTCTCCGGGAGGATTTTTCGCGACCAGATTGTCTGGACTTTTGCGAGTGGCAGGAATTGTACACCGGCACGAACCCCCAAATATTCTCGTTCATCCCACTGAGCCTCCACTAAGCCTTGTCATTCCGCCACGCTTTCCGAGTCGCCGCAGGCGAGGAACCTGCTTTTCTCCCCCCCGTCCCACTCTGCCCCCACACCGCCCTGTGATCGAAGTCACAGACCACTCCCAGGCCCGCCCTTACCGTTAATCAGGATCATTCATAGGCAGGAGTGTCTTCATGACTGTAGTTTCTCCGACGAATACGCGTGTTCTGAACCACCAACTCGAGCACAGGATCATGAGCGCCGCCGAGGCGGCTGCCCTCATCCACTCCGGCGACCAGGTCGGCATGAGCGGATTCACCGGGTCGGGCTATCCCAAAGCCGTTCCCATGGAGCTCGCCCACCGCATCGCCGAGGCCACTTTCCGCGGCCAGAAGTTCCAGGTCAGCGTGTTCACAGGAGCCTCCACCGGCCCCGAACTTGATGGCGCTCTTGCCATGGCCGGAGGCATCCACCTCCGCCTCCCCTATCAGTCCGATCCCGAAACCCGCAAGCGTATTAACCTCGGCGAAATGGAGTACATGGATATCCACCTCAGCCATGTCGCCCAGTTCGTCGAATACGGATTTCTCGGCAAGCTTGACGTCGCGCTGATCGAAGTCACCGCCATCCTCGAAGACGGACGCGTCATCCCCAGCTCTTCCATCGGCAACAACAAGACATGGGTCGATCAGGCCGACCGCATCATTCTTGAAGTCAACTCCTGGCAGCCGTCCGCGCTCGAAGGCATGCACGACATTTATTACGGCCTCGACGCGCCGCCTAACCGCGGCCCGATTCCCCTCACGCGTACAGGGCAGCGCATTGGCACTCCTTATCTCAAGGTTCCCCCGGAGAAAGTCGTCGCTATCGTGCTCACCGACTCTCCCGATCGCAACAGCGCGTTCAAAGCGCCCGATCAAGCGTCCAGGCAAATCGCCGGACACATCCTCGAATTTCTCAGCTGGGAAGTAAAAAAAGGCCGCATGCCCGCCAACCTCCTCCCGCTGCAGTCCGGGGTCGGCAATATCGCCAACGCGGTTTTGTTCGGCCTCGAAGAAGGTCCCTTCGAAGGCCTGACTTCCTACACCGAAGTTATTCAAGACGGCATGATCCGACTGCTGAAATCCGGCAAGCTGACCACGGCGTCGGCCACGGCATTTTCCCTCAGCCCCCAAATGCTCGACGAAGTGAATGCCGATATGTCGAACTACCGCGAGCGTATCGTGCTGCGCCCGCAGGAAATCTCCAACCATCCCGAAATCATCCGCCGCCTCGGCGTTATCGCCATGAACGGCATGATCGAGGCCGACATCTATGGCAACGTCAACTCCACCCACGTCATGGGTTCGCGCATCCAGAACGGCATTGGCGGCTCCGGCGACTTCGCCCGCAACGGATATCTTTCCATCTTCATGGCCCCGTCCTCGGCCAAGAAGGGAACGATTTCCACCATCGTTCCCATGGTCTCGCACGTCGATCACACCGAACACGACGTGCAGGTCCTCGTCACTGAGCACGGCCTGGCCGACCTCCGCGGACTCTCCCCGCGCCAGCGCGCGCACTTAGTCATCGAAAAGTGTGCCAGCCCAGAGTACAAACCATTGCTGCTCGACTATCTCAGCCGTTCCGAGAGCTTGTCCTACGGCAAACACACGCCGCACCTGATGACCGAATCGCTAGGCTGGCACAACCGCTACCTCCGCACCGGCGACATGCGCCCCAGAGAATCGAATTAAAAGCACGGTCATAGGGCGAGAAGAAGTCGTCATTTGATGCGCCTTCCATCGAAGGCGAAACCCGCCATGCTATCCTTCCGCGCATGCGCCTCCGCCTCGCGATAGTTTCCGTCCTCCTCGCCGTCCTCCCGCTCCAGGCCCGCGTCACTCACGTCGAAGTCGCCACCCGCACCGACGTCCTCGACGGTAAGACCTTCGGCGACGCCGGCCCATATGAGCGCATCACCGGACGCATCACTTTGTCTCTTCCCATCGCCAACGTGCACAACCAGCGAATCGTCGATCTCGCCAACGCCGTCAACCTGAAAAACGACGAAGTCGAATTCTCCGCCGACTTCATCGCCGTCCGCCCGAAAGATCCGAGCAAGGGCAACGGCTCCCTCCTCCTCGAAAATCCCAACCGCGGCTACGGTCGCATCCTCTCCCTCGTCGATGGCGGCGACTGGGATCTCTCGAAAGACGCCGGCGACGCCTGGCTCCTGCGCAACGGTTTCACCATCGTGACCCTCGGCTGGCAATGGGACGCCCCGGGCCCCGACGCTCTCCACCTCTACGCCCCCATCGCCAGGGAAAACGGCAAGACCATCTCCGGCCTGCTCCGCGGCGACCTCATGCCCTCGAAAGAAATGCCCGACATTCCCCTCGGGCATCTCATCACCGGCCGTATGGGCGGTACAGAGTACCCGGTCTCCGCACCCGACGATCCGCGCAACGCGCTTACTGTGCGTGACTCCCGCGACGCGCAGCGGACCGTCATCCCTCGCGACGAATGGCAGTTCGCCCAAACCGTCGACGGCAAACTTGCTCCCAGCGACCGCCACATCCATCTCAACGGCGGCTTTCATCCCGGCAAAATTTACGAATACATTTATGTCGTCGCCCATCCTGTTGTCGCCGGTGTCGCCTTCGCTGCCTTCCGCGATTTCGCCTCCTACGCCAAGCACGCCCCCGGCGCCATCACTCCCGCGGCTCGCGTCTACGCCGAGGGCATTTCGCAAAATGGCCGCTTCCTCCGGGACTTCCTCTACCAGGGATTCAACGCCGACGAAAACGGAAAGATCGCCCTCGACGGCGTCCTCGCCCACGTAGCCGGCGCCGGACGCGGTGCCTTCAATTACCGTTTCGCTCAGCCTTCGCGCGACGCGCAGCCCACTTCCTCTGTCTTCTTCCCAACGGACATCTTTCCGTTCACCGATCAACCCGAAAAAGATCCTCTCACCGGAGAAACCGCAGGCCTGCTCGACCGCGCCGCCGCCGAAAAAGTTCTCCCCAAGATTTTCTTCTCCAATACGTCGTACGAATACTGGGGTCGCGCCGCCGCCCTGATCCACATCACCGCCGATGGCAAGCAAGATGCCACTATCTCCGACAACGTCCGCATCTACCACTTCACCGGCCTGCAACACTTCTCTGGTCCATTTCCACCGGAGAAAGGAAAAGGCGACCTTCTCGGACAGCAGCCGCAATCCCCGCTTCCCGTTCGTTATTTCTGGCGCAGCATGATCGCAAACATGGATGCATGGGTCCGCACGGGCACTGTCCCCCCGGCCAGCAGCTATCCCAAAATCGCCGACGGTACGCTGGTGCCGCTCGCTGACTACAGATTTCCCCAGATCCCCGGCGTCAACCGCCCGCACGAGGCCAACGCCGGCACTCGTCTAGATTTCGGCCCAAACTGGCGGAACGGATTCCTGACCCTCGAGCCGCCGAAAGTCGGTCTGCCGTTTCCGGTTCTAGTTCCTCAAGTCGACGCCGACGGAAATGAAAAGGACGGGGTCCGCCTCCCCGAGATCACCGTCCCACTCGCCGCCTATGCCAGCTGGAATCTTCGCGACCCATCCATTGGCGCGCCGGACCAGCGCGTATCGTTCGAGGCTTCCTACCTACCATTCCCAAAAACTGCCGCCGACCGTCAGAAGGCCGCCGACCCGCGCAGGTCCATCGCAGAGCGCTTCTCCAGTCGTGATGACTATCTCGCTCGCTACTCGGCCGCGCTCGACGATCTGATCAAGCAACGCTGGATCCTTCCCGAAGACCGCGAGGCCATGCTTCATCGCGCCGCGCAGGAATGGGACGAAGCCACAAAGTAATGTCGGCTGTGCCCTGACCTCGTATCTCGCAGGTCTATAATTACCCATCGGATGTCCCTCACCTCTGGCACGAAGCTCGGGCTTCGCGGACAACCCTGAAAAAAGCTTGGGAGATCACATCTCATGAGATCAATTCTGAATAAATTCGGCTGGTACGGCATTGCGCTCGCTCTCCTACTTATCACTATCGCTCGACCTCAGCTATCCTCCGCTCAAGATCGCGATCCGGACGATCCGCCTTCCCGCGTCGCCCGCATCGGTTACCTGCAAGGCTCCGTTTCCTTCCAGCCTGCCGGAGAATCCGAATGGGTCGGGGCCGTTCCTAATCGTCCCATGACTACCGGCGACCAGCTCTGGGCCGATCAAGATTCGCGAGCCGAGGTCCAACTCGGATCCGCTGTCATCCGTCTCGCACCGAATACTGGATTTTCTTTCCTGAACCTCGATGACGACACGGTGCAGATCCAACTCAGTTCCGGCTCCGTCAACATCACCGTGCGCCGCCTCGGCGACAACGATACCTTCGAAGTGGATACCCCCAACCAGGCATTCACGATTTTCCGCACAGGACACTATCGCGTCGAGGCCGGTCCCAACGGCGACTACACCGCCATCACCGTCCGCCAGGGCGAAGGCGAAGCCACTGGTGGAGGCCAATCCTTCACCGTGCATCCCGGACAGCGCGCCACTTTCACCGGCACCGACCGCCTTTACGCCGACGTCGAGCAAGTCGATCGTCCCGATGACTTCGATAACTGGTCCGACAGCCGCGACTATCGCCACGATACATTCCCGTTCGGCGGAATACCTCTCGCACGATGTCGTCGGCTACGACGACCTCGATGACTACGGTGACTGGCGCGACGATCCCAACTACGGTCACGTCTGGTATCCCAATCGCGTCGCCTACGGGTGGGCTCCTTATCACGACGGCCACTGGGCTTGGATCTCTCCCTGGGGTTGGACATGGGTTGACGATTCTCCTTGGGGCTACGCTCCCTTCCACTACGGCCGCTGGGTCAACGTTCGTGGCCGCTGGGGATGGATCGCTGGTCCGCCCGCTGTCCGCCCGGTCTACGCCCCCGCTCTGGTCGTCTTTATTGGCGGCGGTCCCGGCGGCGCGGGCGGCAACGTCGGATGGTTCCCTCTAGGTCCGCGTGAAGTCTATGTGCCGTCCTATCACGTGAGCCCCGCCTACGTGAATCGCGTCAATGTCAGCAACACGACCGTGAATGTCACTCAGGTGACCAACGTCTACAACACCACCATCATCAACAACACCACCAACGTCACCAACGTGACCTACGTGAACCGCAATGTGCAGGGCGCGGTCATGGCCGTCCCGCAGCGCTCCTTCGCCAGTGCCACCGTGCGAAAGCAGCGGTTGTGATGAATGCCCGCGAGATCGCGGCCGCTCCCTTAAGCGCTCGCGTTGCCGTAGCACCGACGCGCGAGAGCTTGGTCGGCCACAACCCCCGCCCGCAAATCGTGTGGCCGCTCCTCCCGCCGCCATCGCGAATCGCCAGGTCGTCGCCAAAAAACCCCGCCTCCGCCGCCCGTGCCCTTTGTCAAACAGCAGCGCGCTCGAGGCACATCCCGGACAGCCGCTGGCCCGACCGAAGTCCAGAGCCTGCGTCCTGCGATGAGTCCGGCTGCCCGACCCATGGTGAAGCAAGCGCCTCCGGCACAGCCGGCAACCCCAGCCATGGGCCGTCCCGCACCACCTCCAGTTCAACCGGCAGTCGCCCAGCCCGCGAGCCATCCTGGCAATCCGCCGCCTGCCGCTCGTCCAGGGACTGATCGTCCTGGGATGGATCGCCCTGGAATGAACGGCCCGGCCGAACCCAATTCGCCGCCTCCAGCCGCGCAACCCAACAATCGTCCCGCTCCGCCGCCGCCGCCGGCTAACCGTCCAGAGATGGCTCCGAACCGTCCCGAGCCAGCTCCAGAGCGGCCGCCAAACGCCACGCAACCACCTCCAAACTATCGTCCCACGCCGCCTCCACCCGTCAATCGCCCAGACACGAACCCGAATCGTCCAGTGCCCAATGCGGAGCGACCTCCGCAGCCGACGCCGCAGCCCGCGCCGCAGCCGAATTATCGTCCGGAGCCAAATCGTCCGACTCCTCCGCCGGCGGCGCAACCGAATCGTCCCGAACCGGCGCGTCAGGAACCGGCTGCGCGTCCGCAACCGCAAACTCTTCCTCCCTCCGCAGCCCGGCCGGCCGCGCCTCCACCCCGCCAGCAGCCCAAGCCGCCCACTCCCGAGGACAAAAAGAAGCAAGACGAAAAGAAGAAGCAGGAGGAAAAGCAAAAACCTCAAGGCGCGTAAGTCAGTCCGCACTAGAAACTCAGAGCCCCACTTCTCGCCTCCTCAGGCAGAAGTGGGGCTCTCTTTTTTTTGGCGTCCTAAGCGACCTTCTTCGCGACCTTAGCGGCTGGAGGCTTTTCTTTTCCTCTTTGGTTGTGACGGGGCGCGGCTTATAGGCGCGCCGTGACTGCGCCCGATCGTCAGTTCACCGCGGGCAGTCCCACCTTCGCCAACAACTGCTGGAACTCTGCCATCGAATGCAGGCTCCGAAACCCCGGATCCAGCGCCAGGTTGACGGTCTCGTCTGAGTGCCGGTCATAGCAGGCTTCCAAATACCTCATCGCCTCCTCCTTGTTCCCCAGCCGCGTATAGGATTGCGCGAGATAGAACGGAGAGAGTTTTCCTTCTCCGTACGCTTTCATCTGCTCCTCGATCTGACCCTCGAGTAGTCCTTTCGCTCCCTTCGCCGCGAAGCCCTTCTCCGCCGCCTCCTCGATCGCCGACAGCGACGCGTTATGCAGCAACACGGCCTCTTTTTTCATTTCCGCCAGGTAGGCCGGGTATTCGCCCATTTCGAAGTAGGCGGATCTCAAATAGCGGTGCGGAGAAACCGAATCCGGATCGGCCGTCTCGAGTTGCCGCAAAAGTCGCAACGCTTCCTCCCGCCGTCCCGCGCTCAACAGCAGCATGCCCTTATCTGCCAGAATCGAAGACGAATTCGGATCAAGCGCCTGTGCCCGGTCAATCTCGTGCAGCGATTCATCGAACCTCAGAACCGTCTGCAGATAGGTTGCATACCAGTGATGGGCATTCGCGTTATTGGGATCGAGTTCAATCGCGCGCCGAAATTCTTCGTCCGCCGTTCCCGTGTCCCACATCCCGAAAAACGAAACGAACGCCAGCGACGCGTGCGCTTCCGACGAATGATCGTCCAACTCCACTGCCTTCTTCGCTGCCGCCAGTGCCCGCGGATACGCTTCTCCCGCCGGCATCATCGTGTACTCCCGCAGCAGGTTGTAACAATCGGCCAGCCCAACGTAGGCGTCCGAGTAGTTCGGATCATGCACAATCGCTTGCGTGAATGAATCCACCGCCAGGTTCAGACTCTCCTGCGTGCGTTTGTTCCAGTAGAAACGTCCTTTCAGGTAGTAATCTTCAGCCTCGCGATTGGCCGCGTGGTGAGGTCCGCTTGCCGCTACCGGCGGACGCAATTTTGCTCCGGCCTTGGCGTTTCGATACTCGGGACGAAAGATCCACGCCGCGAACAACAGCGCCAGCACCGGCAAGGCAAAAATCAGATGCCGCCACCGAGTCGACTTCTGCGGCAATTCCGGCGCAGACTTTGCCGTCTCCCCGCTTGCCGCCGCCTCCGCCTCCGGAAAATGCAAAGAGGCAATCCAGCGGTAGCCTCGCCGCTCGACCGTCTCCACAAAGACGGGGTTGTCGGCAGAATCTCCCAGCGCGTCCCGCAGCCGTCGGATCGCGCTGCTGATCCCCTGGTCAAAATCCACGAACACGCCTTCCGGCCACAGCGCCTGCCGAAGCTCGTCCCGGCTGACTACCTCACCGGGCCGGCTTACCAGAACAGAGAGCGCGCGAAACGGCATCTCCTGGATCCGGATTTTGACCCCGCCCTTGCGCAGTTCGCCCGCGCGCAGGTCGGCCTCAAACACGCCGAACCGGACCTTACCTGGAGACACGTCGGGAAAACCCATAGAGAAATGGATGCGCAGGAGAGGGTCCCCAGTTTACCATCCCCAACACATTCCTGAGTGGACGCGTTTCACTCTTTGAAAATCCCTCTCCGCCCCGCACGAACTCCCCGCAACTCTATGCCAGCAAACATTTTGGCGCGTCATTCACGCGTCAACCACGCGTGAGCCCTGGACCATTGACCGTACACCTCCGTTCGGGCGACAGTCGCCGTGCATCGAAGTCGTCTCCGCAATGTTTGGGGAGCGGATCCACGAACTTCGAAGCCTGCCCGATACCCCAGGAAACGAAAAACTTTTGCTCCCAAGGAGACTTTGGATGACTTTGCTTCGCCGTCCAGTGCAGATGAAAACCCCCTCGTTCGCCCTCGCCCTTACCCTGCTCGTTGTCATCGCGATCGGTGGCTCGGCGCTCCCGAGTCAGGCCCAGATTCCCGTACCAACCATGCTGTACGAATTTCAGGAGGCACTTACCGACGCTACGGTTCCCTGGGGGGCGATTGCTCAGGGGAGGGATGGCAATCTGTATGGAACGGGCATTGCTCGGGGCGCCAACCAGACTGGCGGTGTCTACAAGATCACTCCTTCGGGAGCTGAAACCTTACTGGTCAGCTTCCCCTCCGATTGGCTCAACTGCGAAGGGCTCACGTTGGCCATGGACGGAAACCTCTACGGCACATGCAACGGAGGCGGTCCAGGAGACAAGACTAGCGGTCTTATCTACCGGGTGACCCCGGCCGGAGTCCTGACCGACATCCACGACTTCACGGGCACTGCAGGAGATGCGAATCCGAACGGGGCCCCCGTCCTGGGGTCCGACGGAAATCTTTATGGGACGACGGGAAATGGAAATGGAGTGGTCGGCAACATTTACCGCGTTAGCACCGCCGGGATTTACAAGAGCCTCTACACCATGAGCGGCGGGAACTCTGTCCCGTCGGTGCTGACCGCAGGCAGCGATGGAAACTTCTATGGCACGCTCGCGGACGCCGCAGGGTTCGGCAACGTGGGTGGAGTCTTCCGAATCGGCACGGGCGGGACGTTCAAGCTCCTCTACGGTTTTGTGTCCTCCACCGGAGTGTATTACCCGAACAACGCCGTGATCCGGGCGACAAATGGAAAGCTCTACGGAACGACGGGGTTTCCGTCGGGTGCAGGAAACGGAACCATCTATGACGTGACCGCGGCTGGAGTCGTAACGGACTTGTATAACATTTCCGCCGCGGTCAACCTCGACGGAGATTTCAACAGCATGTTGCAAGCCTCGAACGGGAACTTTTATGGGGCGAGCTTTGGCGGAGGAACTGGCAACATGGGCGGCCTCTTTGAACTGACTTCCGCCAATGTGTTCACGTCTTTCCTCTTCACCGATCAGACCACGACTGGCTCACAACCCGCCAGTCCCTTGATGCAGCATACCAACGGCACCGTTTTCGGGAGCAACAGTACTGGCGGGACCTTCCCCGCAGATGGCCTCTTCTACTCGCTGAACATCGGGGCGCCAGCGTTCATTTCGCTGGTGACGCCGATGAATGCGGGCAAAGAAGGAACGCAGGTCGGCATTCTCGGGCAAGGCTTCAGCAGTTCGTCAGTGGTGAAGTTCGGAGGCACAATCGCCACGACCAAAACCGTGACCGGCAGCACTTTCATCGAGGCCACAGTTCCACCCGGAGCGCTGACCGGCAAAGTCACGGTCACGACGGGCTCGACGACGTTATCGACGATTGCGATCTACGACATCACGCCGACCTCCAAGAGCTTCACTCCGGCGAGCGGCCCGGTCGGCACGGTCGTGACGATCACTGGAACTGGCCTGGCGCAAGCCACGAAGGTGACCTTCAACAAAGTGGTAGCCACCTTCACCGTGGTTTCCGACACCGAGATCACCGCAATGGTCCCCGCTGGAGCCACGACGGGAAAGATCGTAGTCTTCACCAAAGGCGGCAGCGCCTCTAGCGCCACCAACTTCACCGTCAACTAGCGGCTAAGATGGAAATTAAAACCCGGGCTGTAGGGAAACTCGGGCGCCCCACTTCTCGCGTTCATCGCCCGTTCGCGAGAGGTGGGGCTTGTTCTATTTTGCTTATGTTGGGAGGCCCCCGGAGGGCGTCATCCCGAAACGCGGCGTACTTCAGCCGCGTGAGGGATCTCCCATGGACACGACTAGTAGGAGATCCTTCGCTCCGCCCGAAAACCGCTGTACTCAGGATGACCTCGAACAATGGGCCGAGAGAAGTCGAAAGTGAGCCGCGACCGTCCGGACTTTGCCCTTGACTCCGACTCTGGACTTTTGTAGCATCGTAGGAACAAGTTCGCTCCCTGGTTTCGACCGAGGGCGGACCTGAATTTCATGCAGAGTGGCTGAGGGACGAGCCCTGAGACGCCACGGCAACCGATCCGGGATCATATATCCCGGGTGACTGGTGCCAACTCTCTCCTGGAAACAGGGAACATGGGATTCGGCAAGCGCGCAGTATTTGCTTTCCGATAGCCTCTTTTCCTTTTCCTGGAAAATGAGGCCTTTGCTTTTTAAGGCCAATTTTTCCGGCTCGTCCTCAGCTACTCGCAGCTTTGAGCAAGAAAGCGAGTAGCGCGATGTCAGAACTCCATTACGAACTGCGGTGCCGGGAATGCGGACGCAGCTGGGGAAACCAGCCCCGCTCGATCTGCGACGACTGTTTTTCTCCTCTGGAAGTAGCGTACGACTACGACGCGCTGCGCGCGCAGTTGGGCCAGGGAAAGACGGGCCGTGAGCGCATTTCCCAGCGGCCTCCGAATATGTGGCGTTACTCCGAACTGTTGCCCCTCCCCCAAGGCTATGAACCGCGTTTGCCGGTGGGATTCACTCCGCTGTTTCAGGCTCCGCGTCTGGCGGAGAGGTTGAGTGGGACCACGGCAGGCGCGGCGAATCTCTACATCAAGAACGATGCGGTGTGTTTGCCGACGTTGAGCTTCAAAGACCGCGTGGTCGCGGTGGCCTTGGCGCAGGCGAAGGGGTTCGGGTTTGAGACCGTGTCGTGCTCATCCACGGGAAACCTGGCGAATGCCGTGGCGGCTCACGCGGCGCGCGAAGGACTGAAGGCGTGGATTTTTATTCCTTCGGACCTTGAGCCGGCGAAGATTCTGGGGACGAATGTGTTTGGCGCGAAGGTGGTGCGGATTGCGGGGAACTACGATCAGGTCAACCGGTTGTGCTCGCAGATCGCCGACGAGCATCACTGGGGGTTCGTGAATGTGAACTTGCGTCCTTATTACGCGGAGGGATCAAAGACGGTAGGGTTCGAAATCGCGGAGCAACTGGGATGGCGCTTGCCGGACAACGTGGTTTGCCCGATGGCGGGCGGATCGCTCATCGTCAAGATCAAGAAGGCGTTCGAGGAGCTGGTGAAGCTGGGACTCGTGGAAGCGAAGGAAGTGAAATTCTTTGGAGCGCAAGCCACAGGATGTTCTCCGATCTCGACGGCCGTGAAGACCGGCAGCGCAGAGATCGAACCGCAGAAGCCGGCGACGATTGCGCGATCGCTGGCGATTGGCAATCCTGCCGACGGGCACTACGCGATCAAGGCCATCAAAGGCAGCGGTGGATGGAGCGAAGACGTCAGCGATCCCGAAGTGATCGACTCGATTCGGCTGCTGGCCGGGTCGGAAGGTGTCTTTACCGAGACGGCCGGCGGTGTGACGGTGGGTTGCGCGGGCAAACTGTACCGGCAAGACCGCATACTGCCGGAAGAAACGACGGTGTTGTGCATTACCGGAAATGGATTGAAGACGACGGATGTGCTGGCGGGGGTGTATCCGACAGAGCGTCCGATCGCGCCGAAGCTGGCGGAGTTCGAGACGTATCTGCAGAATTCGTTGGATGTGGATGATGTGCGGCAGATCGTTGCGGCGGCGGAAGAAGCGGCTGGGGTGGGAGCGTAAATATGGCGATCACCGTACAAATTCCGACTGCACTGCGGCGCCACACCGACGGCGTGAAGTCGATTACCTGCGCAGCGTCGAATCTGGGGGATTTATTCTCGGTGTTGGACGAAAAATTTCCCGAGTTGAAACCGCACCTGCGCGACGACCAAGGGCAGATTCGACGCTTCCTGAATATCTATGTGAATGAAGAAGACATCCGCTTCCTGGGCGGGCAAACCTACGCCTTCCAGGAAGGCGACGAAGTTCTGCTGGTGCCTTCCATCGCCGGCGGCGCGGTCTAGCCGCCGCACTCGCTTCTCCGCGAAACGCGCAACAGTCGCTGTGTTTGTGAACTGTCTTCCACGTTATCGTGGCCTTCGTTGCATCCTCTCCCTGCGCGGAACCCTGATTTCATGGCGCAAAGAAACACAAAACCAACTCAACAGCCGCGGCTCACATCTGTGTCTTGGGTGTGATCGTTGTGAGCGAATTCGTCCGCCAAAAAATTACTTCTTTCTGACGATCTGCAGCTATCCCTTTGACCATGCGCGCGTCTGACGGAGCAAGTTGTCACACGAACCTTCGCCTCTCCTGGTGACGTGCGACGAGAGGTTCCTGACAGCGACTCTGGAGCGTGCCATGAAGAGTCGCGTGATGGTTGTGATGTTTCTGCTGGCGGCTTCGGCCGCGGCGCAGTTCGATGCGCGGACGATGATCCCACGAGTACGAGTGCAGGTTGCCTTGTCGAATCGAGGCTGCGAGGCAGCGACGCAAGTCACTCTGATGGGAAGCGGCGGGCCCTTCGCCGCTGCCAATGCGAACGAACAGTGCGAGGCGGATTTCTTCAACGTGCCGGCCGGAACCTATCATCTGATCGTTTCGAGTCGATCTGGCGCTTCCACCGACGCGGGGATGATTGAGATGAACCCGCCGACATCGGCGGAGCTTGAGGTGAAAGTGAAGCGGGGAAACGATGCGGAAGCGAATTATGGAATCGCAGCCAGCGCGCTCGTTTCCGCTTCCGATCTTGGGATCCCGGGACGCGCGCGAAAAGAAGTCCTGAGAGCGAACGAACTGCTGGAGAAACAGGACCTGGCGCATGCGATCGAGAAACTTCAACGAGCAATCGCCATCTATCCCGAGTGCGCGGTGGCGTACAACAACTTGGGAGTGATCTACGCGCGTCTCGGGGAGCGCGAGCGCAGTCGCGAAGCACTGCAAAAGGCGATCCGCATCAACGAGCGCTTTGCCCTGGCGTACGTGAACCTGGGAAGGATCAATATTCAGGGCGGCGATTTTCGCGGGGCGGAGATTGCGCTGAGCAAAGCATCCGCGCTGGGTTCGGCTGAGCCCGGGACGCTCATTCTGCTGGCGTATGTCGATGTGATGGACCGGAATTTCGAAGAGGCGGTCGCAGCCAGCCGCAAGGCACACGATCTGGATAAGCCTCACGCGCTGGCGCACCGGCTGGCGGCGAACGCGTTGGAATTCGAAGGACAACCCGCTGGCGCAATCCGAGAGCTGGAGACGTTCCTGGCCGAAGAGCCAGCCGGTCCGCAATCGGATTCCGCGCGAACGGAACTCGCGCGGTTGCGGGCGGTTTCGCGCTGACCTGGCGCGCTCAATACGGGGCCGGCGTTTGCGCTGATACCTGTCCAGTCGATAGATGCAATTCCCTGGTGCGGTCGAGCACCCATTGCGGCATGGGCGGAGCGCCCTGCGGAATTTTGCCCTGCGTGATTGCCCAGTGATCAAGCCAGTCCGTGCCTTCTTCTCCCACGTAGGTGTCGGGCAGGCTGTAAGCCGAGTCGCCTAACGCATCTTCCAAAGTGATGAAGCGATAGCCCCGCTTGCGGAGCAGGTCGAGCAACTCGCCGATGTGGTCGGCTTCGAGGTTGCTGGCGTGCAATAGCAAAATCTGTCTGGGTTCGTAGCCCACAATTTTCGCGGAGAGTTGCTCGGAGTAGGCGAACGCGGCGTCGTGATGGGCGAGATATTCCTTGACGATCTTGTCTTGCAACGCCGTGTCGTTGCGCTTCTTGGCGTCTTCGTAGAGGCCGGCGAACATCCAGTCCCAGCCGTCGAGAGTCACCGGAGCAATGCGGTATCCGCGGTCGGTGAGGAATGCTTCGGCCTGTTGCCGGGTCAGGAGGTCGCGACCAGTGTCGAGGAAAGGATGGCGGAAGTAGCGCAGCTTCATTTTCTTTTGCGCCAGCAGCATGCGAGTAACGGTCTCGCCCTGGATGACATCGTCCTCCCACGCCTTGAGGCCGACCTGGTTCAGCGAGGAGTGGCTGAAGGTGTGATTGCCGAGTTCGAAGCCGTAGTCGACCCACATCTGCAGAGCCTTGATGCGCTCGTCGACTTCTCCTGTTTTGTAGAGGCGTTTCTCGTTGACGAAGCCGACAACGGGAATTTTCTGATCGCGAAGCGCGCCGAGAAGCTTGGCGGTGAGCGCTGTGACGTCGGCTGCGGGAAGGTTGTTGGCCATGCCTGCGGGAAGATCGTCAATGGTGATGGCGACCTGGCGATCGGGATGAGTTTGGCATTCGGCGAGGACGGTGAAGGCGAGGGCGACGAGCAGCAGCGGGAGAGATTTCAACGGAAGAGTTCTCCTTTGGACGCGCAATCATCACTGACATTAAAACATGGGGGAGCGGGGGCGGTGCGGGAGAAAAGCAGGCTTCTCACCGGGTTTCCGCGCGGTTCGGCATGATTAAAGAGGGTCTGTTTTGGCCCGATCGAAACAGCTCACCATTCGTCTCGGGAATTTGTGAATCGCGGGAGTTGGCGTATAACCTAACTAACTGGTTAATTAAGATGACACGACTTCTTCATCGCCGGGCTGTGGAGCAGCGGCGGATGGGTTCGCGGGGAAAGCCGGAGGAGAGCCGGGCGGCCATTCTGGCGGCGGCGGCGCGGGAGTTTGCCGAACTGGGCATTGCCGGGGCGCGCACCGACGCGATTGCGCGGGAGGCGCGAGTCAACAAGGCGCTGCTCTATTACTACTTCAAGGACAAGGAAACGCTGTACGGGGCGGTGCTCGACGAGGCGTTTTCAGGGTTAAGGACAACGGTCTTCGAGGTTCTGGACAGCGAACTGCGGCCGCGCGACAAAGTGCTGGCCTGGGCGAATGCGTATTTCGAGTTCATCGCCAAGAATCAACTCTATCCGCGGTTGATGCAGCGCGAGCTGATGCGGGCGCCCGAGGGGCATTCGCCGCACATTGACAAGGTTATCCGCAACTCCATTCAGCCGATTTTTCGCCGGGTCAGCGAGGTCATCGAAAAGGGAATCGCGGACGGCGAATTTCGCGCGGTCCACCCGGCGCATTTCGTGCCCTCGGTGGTCGCCATGATCGTTTTTTATTTCAGCAGCGCGCCCATGATGCAGAAGATCGTCGGGTTCAATCCGCTGACGCCGGAGCGGATCGCGGAACGGCGGGCGTCCGTGCTGGACTTCATTTCGGCGGCGCTGTTCGTTTCCCAACCCAAGTCTCAAACCAAAGCTACGCAAGGAGCACGCCGATGAGCGCGCGCAACCGTTTTTTCATGCTTCTCGGAATCATCTTTCTGGGGGCCGCGACCTACTACTATTTTTCCACCGATCACTCGAAGGACCTGGTGCTGATCGGGACGGTGGACGCGAATCAGGTGATCGTGAGTGCGCAGGTGGAAGGGCGCATCACGAAGTTGCTGGTGGATGAAGGAACTCCGGTGAAAGCCGGCGATCTGATCGCGGTGCTCGATTCGTCAGAACTGCAAGCGCAGGAATCGGCCGCGGCGGCGACCATGGCCAGTGTGCAACATAAAGTGGCCGAGATGCAGCACACGGAAAAGTCGACGTCCGGCTCGACTTCGAGCGACGTGGCGAATGCGCAGGCGAAATTGTCGTCGGCAAGGGCGCAGTTGCTGCAGGCAAAAGCTGCGCTGGACCGCACGGCGAGCGACAGCCGGCGCACGGTGGAACTCGCGAAGTCGGGAGTAGCGTCGGACCAGGAGCGGGTGCAGGCGGAAACGAATTTGCAGGCTGCGCAGGCGACCGTGCAGGCGCAACAAGATATGGTGAAAGCCGCGGAGGCGGATCTGAACGCGGCCATCGCCCGCACGCAACAGGCAAATGCGGCGAAGAGCACGGTCGCGTCCACGGAGGCGGATCTGAAGACCGCGATTGCGCAGAAAAAGCAAGCGGCAGTGCGCTTGGGTTACACCAATGTTTATGCCCCGGTGAGTGGAACGGTTTCGGTGCGAGCGGCGCGGCAGGGAGAAGTGGTGAATATTGGCGCGCCGATCGTCACGATTGTGGACCTGGGCGACACCTGGGCGCGCGCAGCGGTTCCCGAGACTTACGCGGACCACATTGGCTACGGCGATGTGCTGCGCGTGCGGCTGCCGGGTGGAACGCTCACCAGCGGCCGGGTGTTTTTCAAAGCGGTGGAAAGCGACTTCGCGACCCAGCGGGATGTGAGCCGGCGAAAGCGCGACATCAAAACCATCGTGCTCAAGGTCCGGCTGGACAACCCGAAGGGCGCTTTTGTGCCTGGGCATGACGGCTGAAGTGCTGGTCTCGCCGGAACAACTGAAGGGCGCCAGCACGCAAAGCGCCGCAGCGGGGCAGCGATGATGGCAGAGACAAATCCGAGAGCGGGATTGCCAGGGAATGGGACGGGCAATCCGCCGGAGAAACCGGTTTACGATCCGGCTGCGCCATCGGCCATCGAGGTCGAACACATCGTAAAGAAGTACGGAGAGTTCACCGCGGTGGACGACGTTTCGTTCAGCGTGAAGGAGGGCGAGATCTTCGGCCTGCTGGGGCCGAATGGAGCAGGGAAGTCGACGCTGATCCGCATGATGACGACGCTGATCCCGATTACGGCGGGCAAGGCGAGCATCGGCGGGCACGACGTGGCCAAAGAGCCGAACGCGGCGCGAAGAATGATTGGCGTAATTCCGCAGGCGATGACCAGCGATCTCGATCTGACGATCGAGGAGAACATGAGCATTTATGCCAAGCTCTACGACGTTCCGGCCAAGGAGCGCAAGAAGTCCATTGATGAACTGCTGGAGCTGGTGGACCTGACCAAATGGCGGGATGCGCAAACGAAAACGCTATCCGGCGGCATGCGGCGGCGGCTGGAGATTGCGCGCGGGCTGGTGCATCATCCAAAGATTTTCTTTCTGGATGAGCCGACGACCGGACTGGACCCGGTATCGCGCGTGGCGGTGTGGGAAATGCTGGGCAACATCAAGGCCACCGCCAACTGACGATTCTGATCACGACGCATTACATGGACGAAGCCGACCGTTTGTGCGACCGCATCGCGATTGTGGATCACGGCAAGCTGGTTGCGCTCGACAATCCGATGGCTCTGAAGGCCAGCGTTCCGGGATCGAACGTGATCGAGGCGCAGTTCGACAATCCGCCGGCCGATTGGGAACAGAAGCTGCACGCGCTCGATGACGTCACGTCGGTGCAGCATGAAGGCGCGGGCATGTATCGCGTGCTGACCAGCAACGGATCGCGCACGACGACGGAACTGGTGGAAATGGCGGTGAAGGCCGGCGTGGCGGTGAAGTCGCTTTCGGTGCAGAACACCACGCTGGACGACGTGTTCGTCCACTACACGGGACGGCAGCTGCGCGACGAGTTGCAGAAGGCGTATGCGTTTGTGATGCCGCAGAGGCCAGGGTTGCAGCCATGAATCGAATGATGGCGATTGTCGAGCGGGAAATGCGGAAGTTTTTCCGGTCGCCGGCGCTGATGCTGGCGTCGATGATTTTTCCTCTGGTGCAGCTGATCATTCTGGGCAACGCGTTCGGGGGAAAGATTCACGATGCGCGCGTGGCCATCGTGGATCAGGACGGCGGCACGCAGGCGTTGCGAGTGCGCGAGGCTTTTGACTCGGTCCGCTCGAACATCCGCACCTTCGTTCCGATTTATTACGACAGCGACAAGCAGGCCGAGGAAGATGTGCGCAACGGGAAGCTGGAAGGCGCGGTGATTATTCCGCCGCAGTTTTCGCGCCGCGTGTACGAGGCAGAACCACCCGCAGATCGCGCTGGTGGTGGATAACAGCGACAACTTCATGAGCTCGGCGGTCGAGGACGAAATGACGGACCTGACCAACGCGCTGAACCAGCCCACCGTCGCGCCGCGCATTCTGCAACAGACCGCGCTGGGATCGTGGAACTGTATCCCTACATTGAGTATATGAAGTATCTGCTGCCGGGATCGATGTCGCTGGCGATGTTTGTTTCGGTGATGATTGGCGGCGGCATGCTTTACATCGACGACAAAGCGCGCGGCGTGCATGAAGGCTACCTGGTCACGCCGATCACGAAACTCGAACTGGTGCTGGGGCTGAACCTGGCGGGCGCGATCAAGGCGGTGATGACCGGCGTGATCATCGTGATCATCGGGTCGCTGATGGCCGGCGTGGGCACGATTTTTAATCCGGTGACGCTGTTTGGCTTGCTGATCATGATCGTGCTGACTTCGCTGGCCTTCAACACGATGATGTTTCTGCTGATGGTGCGGATTGAAGATCCGCTGGTGCCGCGGGCCATGTTCGGCATTCTGAATACGCTGCTGTTTTTTCCCAGCGGCTCGGTCTATCCGATTCAGGCGTTTCCGCCGTGGCTGCGGGTGATTGCGAAGTGCGATCCGTTTACTTATGCGGTGGATGGGTTCAAGTGCCTGCTGCTGAAAGAGACCACGCTCTCGGCGGTATGGGGAGACATGCTGTTTCTTTCGATCTTCGCCGCGGTGACGCTGGGGATTGCGATTCCGCTGTTCAAGCGGACGCTGTAGGGTTAACGATTGCCCAGATCGCGATGTTCCCGCCGATTTGCTCGCTGAATTCCGATCACCGGGAACTTTTCCCGACTTTTAGCCGCGTGTCCGTTATGCTAGAGGGGTATGACACTCCTGGACGCTAGAGAGTACGACCCGGCGCGAGACCGGAAACGGAAGATGCGGATCATCACGGGCATTGTGGTGCTCGTTGTGGTGCTCGCGGTCGGCTGGTGGTTTCGCTATTGGCCGGAGGAGCGCGTCGTGGGCCATTTTTTTGACGCGCTTGCAGAAGCAGGATTACAAGACGGCTTACGGCATATGGATGCGGGATCAGGATGGCAGAAGCATCCAGAGCAGCATGCCAAATATCCGTTTGGGGATTTTTATCGGGATTGGGGACCGGGCGGGGAGTGGGGGCTCATCAAGACGCAGAAGGTATTTGGGGCGAGCGGGTGCCCGGGCGGCGGCAGCGGAGTGGTCGTAGACGTAGTGGTGAATGACCGCGCCCAGCATGCGCAGGTTTGGGTCGAGAAGTCGGATAAGACTCTGAGCTATCCGCCTTGCGATTTGATTTTCCGGTGAGGAACCGGTCAGAAGACTTTGACCGATGGAACCGCCGAGACTGCCAGACGAGTCAAGAGCTTTAACCGCTAAAGTCGCTAAGTAATCGGGGACCACTGCGGCCGCTGAATTCCTACGCCGGGGCTTTGGCTACCGATTCCAGCGTTTTTTCCAGGGATGCATCGTCGCCCGCGTTCATGCAAGTTTTCGAGCGGTCGATCTGGCGCATCAATCCGCACAAGACTTTTCCTGGGCCAACTTCGATGAGAGTGTGAACGCCCTGGGCGATCAGCAGGCGCATGCACTGCTCCCACTTCACGGAGCCGGTGACCTGGCGGAGGAGTGTGTCGCGGGCGCGGAGATCGTCGGTGACGAGGGCGGCGTCTACGTTGCAGGCGACCGGATAGACGGGCTTCTGCAACGGGAGGGCGTTCAGGTCGGCAGCCAGGCGATCCTGGGCGGGCTTCATCAGCGAACAATGGAAGGGAGCGCTGACGGGCAGGAGCTTGGCGCGCTTGGCGCCGCGGTCGTCGGCAAGTTTGTGCGGCTCGCTCGACGGCGGCCGTGTTGCCGGAGATGACAACCTGCTCGGGAGAGTTGATGTTGGCGGGCTCGCAGATCTCGCCTTGGGCGGCGTCATGGCAGACGGCGGTGACTTTATCGAGGTCCATGCCGAGGATGGCGGCCATGGCTCCGACGCCGACCGGCACGGCTTCCTGCATGTATTTGCCGCGGTTGCGGACGGTGCGAACGGCGTCGGCGAAGGCGAAGGTGCCCGAGGCGACATGAGCGGAATATTCACCGAGACTGTGACCGGCGACGTAGCAGGGCTTGGGAATGCGGGTCTCGAGCACGCGCAGCATGGCAATGGAGACGGTGAGAATGGCGGGCTGGGTGATTTCGGTGAGCCGGAGCTGGTCTTCCGGTCCTTCGAAGCAGACGGAGGAAAGCTTGTAGCCGAGGGCGTCGTCGGCTTCTTCGAAGGTTCGGCGGGCGGCAGGATATTTTTCGTAGAGGTCTTTTCCCATGCCGACGGATTGGGAGCCTTGGCCGGGGAACAGGAGGGCGATGATGTGGTTGTGTTGATCTGTCATGAAATAGTGTTGTCGCTGCGCTACTTTCTCTTGGCTCTCCGGCGGGCTGCTGGTCCCACTGACCGCGAGGGCGAGACGCCCTCGCGACAGCCGGCAAGATGCCGGCGCTACTGTCTTAACGCAACCTCTAACTCGGTTGCGGAACTTCGGTTTCGATGGGCACGGGGCGAAGCGCGGCCAAGCCACGCTCGATTGAATTGTTAATCCCGCGCTCGGAAAATTCCGCGGCAACGCGAACCGCATTCTTAATGGCGTTGGCGTTCGACGAGCCGTGCGTGATGATGCAAACGCCTTTCAGGCCGAGCAGCGGCGCCCCGCCGTATTCGGTGTGGTCGATCCGTTTTTTGAAATCGGTGAAGGCGCTGCGGGAGAGCAAGGCCCCGACCTGGCGGGTGATGGTGGCCTTGAGCGATTCCTTGAGCGCGGTGCGGACCAGGTTGGCGACGCCTTCGGAAATCTTGAGCGCAACATTGCCCACAAAACCGTCGGCGACGATGACGTCCACTTTGCCGTTGAAAAGGTCGCGGCCTTCCACGTTGCCGACAAAATTCAGAGGAAGCTGTTTCAGCAAATGCAGCGACTGGCGCGTGAGTTCGTTGCCCTTGCTTTCTTCTTCCCCGATGGAGAGCAGGCCGACGCGCGGTCCCAGAGCGTGCGCCCTTTTGCCAGGCATGGCCTGGCCCGCCAGATTCTGGCCAAACATGGCGCGAAAGTAAACGTCGCCCATCACGGCGAACTGTTCAAGATTCTGCGGCGTGCAATCGACGTTGGCGCCCACATCGAGCAGCAGGGCGGGATTTCCCGGGGCGGTGGGAAAAACGGCCGCGAGTGCGGGACGGTCAACGCCAGGAACCGCGCCCAGCACGACTTTCGCGGTGGCCATGGCGGCGCCGGTGTTGCCCGCGGTGACGAATCCGGCGGCTTGACCTTCGCGGACCATGCGCAGGCCCACGCGCATCGAGGAATCGCGCTTGGCGCGGATTGCCTCCACTTTGTCGTCCATGGTGATGACTTCGCTGGCGTGGACGACTTCGATGGGCAGGTGCGCGGCCGCACGATGGCGGTCCAGTTCGGCCTTAACCTCCGGCTCAGGGCCCACCAATAGCACGCGCACGCCGTATTGGCGGGCGGCGTGTATGGCGCCCTCAATCTCAGGCTTGGGAGCGCGGTCGGAACCCATCGCATCCAGCGCGATCACGCTAGGCATGGTGTGGTGAAACTAGCTGGCTTCTTCGACGTCAAGCACTTCGCGTCCCTTATAGTACCCGCACTTGGGGCAGGCGCGATGGGGCATTTTCTTTTCGTGACAGTTGGGGCACTCGGCAAGGCTATGCGCTTTGAGCGAGTCGTGGGCGCGCCGTGTGGAGGTGCGTTTCTGGGAGTGTCGCCGTTTTGGATTAGGCATGGTTTAAGTTCCTTTTTGCGGGCCTTGAAGGCGGCCGCTGAGATCGTGATTTATTCGGATGAAAATCCGCGCCCTGTCGCCATGAACGCGGCCAGGACCACCCGAATCAGCTCAGTGCTCAAGTTTGCTGCGAACTTCTTTTAGTGCCGCCCAGCGCGGATCTTCCATTGGAACGGCGCAGGAGCACTTTTCTTCATTCAGATTCTTGCCGCAGTGCAGGCACAGGCCTTTGCAATCCTCGCGGCACGTGACCTTCAAAGGCAGGGCCAACAGCACCTGCTCGCGCAAAACATCTTCCAGCAAAATTCCATCGCCCTGATAATAGCCGATCTCGGCTTCCGCGTCGGTCACCGAGAGCTCGTCGCGTCCAGCGTCGGCGCCGAGAGGGCGGTAGAGCAATTCAAAATCGCGCGCAATGTCTTGCTTGACCGGCTCCAGGCAGCGGGCGCACTGCAATTCGATTCCGGTGGACAGGTGCCCTCGCAGGCGGATGTCCTTAATTATCTGATGCTTGCCATGATGCTCCTCGACTAGTTCAGCGCGCCCCGAGGTTTTCAGCGGCGTACGCTGTCGGGCTTCGCTACCCAGGTCAATGACATCGGGCTGAAACACCTCCTCAAAATCGAGGGGCTGCCGTTCCAGGTCTTTGATGTCGAGGAACATTGCGAAACCTCCGCGCCAATGTTGCCGAGCAGGCCCGCGGAAGCACGCCAAGAGGCGTAAGTACCGCAAGGAGCAAGACTTAGGATAAAGCGTGGATGGCAGGAGTGTCAAGAAAAGTAGTACCGCTTTTCCATTGGATAGTGCTAGACTATCCATAGGACGTTGCTATGTCGACACTGTATGTGGAGAACGTGCCGGACGATGTTTACAAGGCGCTGCGCAAGCGGGCGCAGGCGAACAAGACATCGATGGCGGCAGAAGTGATTGAGCTTTTGCAGCAGTTTGTTCCGACCGAAGCGGAGGTGAAGCGGCGGCGGGAGTTTTATGATCGCATGGCGGAACTCCGGGCGAAGCCGCCTCTCACGTCCAGCCCAATCCTCTCAGCCGAAGAAATGATTCGCGAGGATCGCGAGCGTTGAAGACGTTCGTTCTTGACGCCAGTGTCGCTCTGAAGTGGGCCATACCGTCGGCACAGGAGCCTCTGACGGACGAAGCGGTGCAGTTGCTCAAGCGATACGTTGGCGGCGAGATCGGCTTCATCGTTCCAGATCTGTTCTGGGCGGAGCTGGGCAATGTCCTGTGGAATGGAGCCCGGCGAGGAAGGTGGAACCGCTCCGACGCTGAGAGTTGCGTGGCGGAGATGGCCGGTCGGGACTTCGTAACCGTGCCATCGCTTGTACTCATGCCCGAAGCCCTGAAAATTGCCTTTGCGTATGACCGACCTGTATATGACTGCCTGTACGTGGCCCTGGCAGTCCAGTCGAAGACAGAGATGATCACAGCCGATGAACGGCTCGCCAACGCGCTCGCGGCGTACTTGCCGGTGAAGTGGCTCGGAGCGCTCTAAGATCGGAAAGAGTGTCGCTCTTGCGATCCTGCCTCGAGGTTGAAGGTTCTCCTGCAAATAGGACTGGACCATTTAATAGCTACAACCCCGTCTTGCTCTGGTGCAAAATTCGAGTTGTGTCTCGCTTCACCTGAAAAACGGCTCAGCTCCGCATGGTACTGCTGCGGCTAGTCGAGGAGAACGACGACCGCACTGCACCGACCTCACCGTACTCCAACGGCCATTGTCCTTCCGACGCTGGCCTTCCGAGACGCGAGTACTTGACCGCTAAGCGGTATGCTGGTCCGACTGACGGTTAGCGCATTCCGCATCGAGTGTCTTCGGACAAACTATGGAATGTCCGCATTGCCAGAACCAAATCAGCTCGACCTCAAAGCACTGTATCCGCTGCGGTAAGGCCATTCCTGCCGGGCAGTACCTGTTAGAAGAGGTCGGCGTGATCGAGCCCGGGCACTCGAGCACGGCTGCGTCGCCGGCCAGTTCCAGCGCTTCTTCCTCCACATCGCACACGGCCTCGCGTCGCAATGGCAGGCAATACCGTTTCGCCAGGCTCGGGGATCGGTTTATCGCGTTCGCCCTCGACACGGCCCTTCTCTTTGGACTGTTCTCGGTGGTGGATGCGTGGGCATTCATGCGGTGGGGCTGGGTCGAGGGCAGCGAGTTACAGCTCACGACGGCCTCGCTGCTGATCGCTGTGACGCTGAATGCGACGATTCTTTTCCTGTATGGCTGGCTGCTCGAAGCAGGATTTGGCGCGACACTGGGCAAGGCCATGGTCGGCATTCGCGTGGTCGGCGCCGGCCAGAACGGCTCGTTCTCGTCAGCCGCGGTGCGCAACGTTTTGAGAATCGTGGACGGACTGGGCTTGTACATGGTGGGAACCGCGGTGGCCGTGTGTTCCGACGTTCGCCAACGCATTGGCGACATTTGCGCACAGACGGCGGTGGTGGAACAAGGCTTCGGGATCGGCATCAAGATCGCGGCGATTGTGCTATGGGTGGCGACCCTGGGAGGAGCGGGGTGGGCTGTGCCTCGTATCTGTTCTGCCAACCAGACAGTGCGCGCCAACCCAGTTCCCAATCCGGCGGCGCACACCGGTTACCTCGGCCAAGTCGTGGTGCGCGTGGGTCGAACTGAGAATGCCGCGTACTTCAGGGTCGGACGTTTCACCGTGGACGCGCAACTGGCTGCAAGCACACCGTAGAGGCCGACTTTCTCGCCATTCCAGTGCGTCGGTTTGTGCAGACCCGGCGCGCCCGCAAATCCTCAGAGTCAACGCACTGAACTGCAGGAACAGCAGGTTCCTCACCGGCTTCGCCGGTTCGGAATCACATGACGGTTTTCTTGGGCGGTTCCCAGTGACTGGACCGAGCGAAGTGCTCACATGGGATCAGCTTTATTTCAGGGGCGGTCCCGGCTCTGGGATTGCGGCTCTGGCTGGGCTATTGCAGCCCCAGGGCTTTGACCGTGGTTTCATCCAAAGTCGCTTTGCCGTCTTTTTTTGTGACCACACCGAAGCTGCCCGAGTAGTCCCACATGGCCCAGCCGATGTTGTGGCGTTCCAGAGCGGTGCGCGTGTCTTTGATCCAGGCGGCGCGGTCCTGGGGTTCGACAACGTCGTGGAAGGCTCCGAATTCGTTGCAGATCAGCGGGACGCCATTCTGCCTGGCCCATTGAGCGGCTTGATTGATCTCGGCCTCGATGCGGGAGGCGTCCCAGTGATCCTGCCCGTATCGGATTACGTCGAGGCGATGAACCGGCTCGGGAACCGCCGCGGCAACCTGCGCGGCATTTTCCGGCGAGGAGGGATAGTGCAGTCCCTTCAGCCATCGCCAGTAATAGGAGCCCCAGGTCGCGCCCTGGTGAGTGAAGATGTGGGGCTCGTAGAAATGGAAAACGTAAATCACGTTGGGATCGCGAAGGGGCTCGAGGAAAATCATGTCGTTATCGTCGTCCCATCGAGCCCCGGCGGCGATGATGGTGTGCGTGGGCGCGCTCTGACGGATGGCGGTGGCCAGCTTGGTTTCGACGCCGTACCAGCGGTAAGCGTCGTGCATTTCCGGTTCGTTCAGAATTTCGAAAAATACTCGGTCTGAATCCCACGATGCGTAATGCTGAGCGACCATGCGCCAGAAGTCGGCGAAGCGTTCCACGAAGTCGTCCTGATTGAGTTTGGCTTTGAAATCGGAATCGGGGTGCATGTCGATCTCGACGGCGAGCCCGGCATCGAGAATCATTTTGACGGCGGCGTCGAGGTAGGCGAAATATTCGGCAGTGCCGCCTTGGCGGCGGGCGGCGTCCATCATGGGCTGCGGGTTGACGCTGAGGCGAACGTGATCGAATCCGGCGGACTTGATGAGGGCGATGTCGGCGGAAGTGGTCCAGGATTGGAAATGTTCTTTAGTGTATCCCCTGGGATCGTAGACTTGGGCGAACCATTCGCTGAGGTTGATGCCGTGGCGGAGATGGGACAGGCGGGACGGGGCGACGGCGTTGGGGGCGGCGCTTTGCGACAGAGACAAGGAAGAGAAAAACAGAATCACAGCCAGCGATGTTCGGAACATGCAGATCTCCTGATTAGTGGCGGCGGCGCGAGGGCGAGAGGTCCTCGCGACTGCCGGCAAGATGCCGGCGCTACAGTTTCAGAGCCGGCGCTGTGTTCGTTCGTGCCTGGGTCAGGATCGGTAACGATCTAATTCTCTTTTTCGTCGCGGCGTAGATTGCGTTGCATAGCGCGGGAGCGACGGGCGGAACCGACGGTTCGCCGATGCCGGTCGGAACCTCGGGACTCGCCACCGAGTAGACTTCGACGGCGGGAGTTTCGTCCATGCGCAGGGGAGCGTAGTCGTCGAAGTTGCCCTGCACCACGCGGCCTTTCTCGATGGTGATTTTGGCGCGGAGAGCATTTGCGAGACCGTAGATGATTCCGCCCTGAATCTGCTGCTCGAGAATGCTCGGATTGACGACTTGCCCGCAGTCGACAGCGGCGACCACGCGATGCACGCGCGGTTGATCGTTCTCCATGGTGATCTCGACGACCTCAGCCATGTAAGAGCCGAAGCAGCCGAAGCAGGCCACGCCGCGATAGTGTCCGGCGGGAAGTGGCTTGTCCCACGCGGCTTTCTGGGCGGCGAGTTGCAGCGCGCCGCGCATGCGGGCCGTGTGCCATGTGGTGGTGAAGTAGGGCAGGTCCTGATCTTTTGCCAGCAGATGAAGACGGTACTGCACGGGATCTTTGCCGGCGGCGGCCGCGAGGTCGTCGATGAAACTCTCGAGCGCGAATGCGGCTTGCAGCGCGTAGACGGAGCGCATCCAGCCCAAAGGGACGGGAGTCTGGGACATCACATAGTCGACCGAGTAGTTGGGCACGCCGTAAACCGGGCCGGCCTCGTCGGGCAAGTCGGGGTCAACGTTGTTGGGAGTGGGCTGCCCTTTTTGTCCGCTGATGGAAGGCGCGATGATGCGATGGGTGAGTGCGACGGGAAATCCGGAGCCGTCGAGCGTGGCGTTGAGTTGGTGCAAGCTGGCGGGACGGTAGGTGGAGAAGCGCATGTCATCTTCGCGCGTCCAGATGACCTTGACGGGGGCCTGGATGGCTTTCGAAACCAGCGCAGCCTCGACGGCATAGTCGTGTTCGAGGCGCCGGCCAAAGCCTCCACCCATGAGCGTGACATTCACCTTAACCTGGTCGGGATCGAGGCCGACGGCCGGGGCGACGGAGTCGCGGCAATCCTGCGGGACTTGGGTGGGCGCCCAGAGTTCGCACTTCGAGCCTTGATAATGCGCGGTGCAATTGCCCGGCTCCATGGGCGCGTGGGCCATGAACGGCAGTTGATATTCGGCGGAGATGTGGCGGCCCGCGGCCTTCGCGGGATCGCCGGCCAAGTACAGGCTGGCGGGCTTGTTCGAGGCCGCTTGTTTCAGCGAGGCCATGACGGCGGCGGTGTTGAGATCTTTGTTCGGGCCATCGTCCCAGGTGATGTTGAGAACCCGGCGGCCCTCCATGGCGCCCCACACGCTGTCGGCAACCACGGCGACGGCCGCATCGCCGATTTTTCCAACATAACTGACGCCGGAAATCTTCTTGGATTCCTTATCATCGAAGGCCGAAACTTTGCCGCCAATGTTCGGGCAGCGCGCGAGCAAGGCGAACTTCATGCCGGGCAAGCGGAAATCGATGCCGAACACGGCCTCGCCTTTCACTTTGGAAGGCGAGTCGAGGCGCAGCAGGCGCTGTCCGACAATCTTGTAGTCTTTGCTCTGCTTCAGCGTGACGTCCGTGGGAATCGGCAGAGTGGCAGCCTTGCCGACCAGTTCGCCATAGCTGAGAGTGCGATTCGTGGCCGCATGCTTGATGTGGCTGCTCTCGGCCGTGCAAGTGGAGCGCGGTACGCCCCATGTCAGGGCAGCGGCGGAGATCAGCATTTCGCGCGCGGTGGCTCCGGCTTTGCGCATGGGATCCCAAGTGGTGCGGATGCTGGCACTGCCTCCGGTGGTCTGGTCGCCGAACAGGGTGCTGGCTCCGGCCTGCTCGATTTCGATCTGTTTCCAGTCGGCCTCGAGTTCTTCGGCAAGGATCATGGGCAGAGCGGTGCGGATGCCTTGCCCCATCTCGGAGCGCGCGACCACGATCGTAACTCTATTGTCGGGAGTGATGCGCAAGTAGGCGTTGGGCGAGAAGGAATCTTTTTGTGGACCGGAACCGTGTGGCAGGTAAAAGCCGATGACCAGGCCGGCGCCGGCGGCGACTCCGGTGGCGACGAAGGCGCGGCGGGAAACGGGGCTCATTGCGCGCCTCCGCTGCCCGCGGCGCGGTGAATGGCCTTGCGAATCCGCTCGTAGGTTCCGCAGCGGCAGAGATTGCCGTTCATGGCCTGCGTGATCTGCTCGTCGGTGGGGTTCGGCGTTTTCGCGAGCAGCGCCGCGGCCGACATGATTTGTCCGACCTGGCAGTAGCCGCACTGCGGAACTTCCTCGGCGATCCATGCGGCCTGCAGCACGTGCAGGCCGTTGTTGGAGAGTCCTTCAATCGTAGTGACGCTCTTGCCCGCGACCTGCGAAACCGGAGTCGAACAGGAGCGTACGGGAGCGCCATCTACGTGGACGGTGCAGGCGCCGCAGAGACCGGCGCCGCAGCCAAACTTTGTTCCTGTGAGTTCCAGGGTATCGCGGAGAACCCAGAGCAGAGGCGTCTCCGGGGAAACGCTGACTTTTTTTTCACTACCGTTGACGCGGAGTGTAATGTCGGCCATGTCGGTCCAGTTGTGGAGTTTTGAGACTGCCCATCATGGTACTCAACCTGGGGAAAAAGGGGAAATGCCCTTTGCAGAGTGCGGAGTGCGGTTTGTCGTTCTCAAGAAGCAGCGCCATCCTGAACGGAGCGCTCTTCCGCGAAGCGAAGGATTTCCCTGTTATCCGACCCCGCGCCAAAGCGAATCCGCCTGGCCGACTGCGGTTGCGCCTCGAAACGCGGCTATTTCAATTCTGTCAGCTTTTGAGTGGCGAGTTGTCCGGCCTCGTTGCCGGGATTGTCTTTCTTGATGGATTCGTAGAGACGCTTGGCATCGAGGGGTTGATTGTTGCCCTGGTAGAGTTCGGCGAGTTGCAACTGCGCTGCCGCTTTGCCGACCGACGTTGTCGGTTTGTTAATGAGTTCCTGGTAGAGCGCGATAGCGTCTTTGGTGCGGTTGGTCTGGGTGTAGAGCGAGGCCAGGGCGACCTTGGCCACGGCAGCCACGTCTTTGTTGCCAGCGGAGGCGACTTCCTTGAACTTGCGTTCGGCGGCGGCGTTGTCGCCCAGGTTGGCCGCGGTCACACCCAGAAAATACTGCGCCATGTCGGCGGTGCGGGTGTGCGGATACTTGTCGACGATCCCCTGAAATTGCTTTTCGGCGGCCTGATTGCGTTCCTTGGCGGAGGTGAAACTGGGGATGTCAGGCTGGGCAGGAGTGCCCGCGGGGCGCAAGGGCGTGTCCATGGTGCGAACCGCGACCGAGAACTCCAGGCTGGCTTTTTCGTCTTGTGTGTTCAGGTAATACCAGCCGCCAATGACGGCGGAGAGCACGACTGCGACCGCGACCACAGAGATGATGAGGGTTGAACGGTGTTCGACTGTCCAATCCGCGGTTTTCTCAGCGGCGTTGATGGTGACACGGCTGAAAGCGTCCTGCTTGAGTTGATGGCGGGTTTCTGCGCGCACGGACTTCCCTTCTAGTGGTGACGGTGGCTGGATGAATTAGTGGACAAACAAGTAGTTTAGCAGGGGGAAAAGGGGAGGTCAAAAGTCTCCGGCGCTCTTTCGTCGACGATTCGACGCAGAAAACCGCTCACCCCTCGATGGATTCGAGCCGGTGACTCCCTCGAACAGAATGCTACGGACACTTCAGTTGCGCGGTGCCTGTAACTTGGCATCGTCCCGCGCCGCCGCAGGGGTTCGCAGGGATCTCTCCATTGTTGCCGCCGCAGGAGCCGGCAGCGCTCTCGGCCCAGGCCCAAACGGTATATGTGCCAACCGCGCCAGCCGCACACTGGGCTAGACCGTCAGTGCTGACTGACACGGCGGTAGTCCGTTGGTTCTGATAGCACGCGCCCCAGTTCGCCGAAATCAATTTCGCGGGCGAGGGTTGGTCGTTGAAGTAACCCGTGGCCGTGAACTGGACTGGACCGCCCTGGGCATCTGCGGTCAGGGGGCTGAGGTTTACCGACTGCAAGGCACGGGGAGAGGGGGAGGATCCGCACGCCAAAGTAATCGCGATAGCGAGAACCGCAAGTACGAAAACGGAAAGACTGTACCTTCTCATTGCACACCTCCTGCCGCTAGGATTCCGGGCAAGAACTCGGGGATGTCCGCCGAGTATATCTCAGACTTTTCTTTACGGTTCCGTCTTTCTTAATGCCGAGCCAATCTGCTACTCTGCTTTCCGCCGGACGAGGACTCTCAATGATGCGATCCCAGAGAATTTCAGTGCTTACGATTGTTGTGATGCTATGCCTTCCTTTCTGTCTAACCGCGGCGGATAAGAAGTCCAAAGACACGAAGGCCGACGACGCAGCCAAGCCGTCGTATGAACTGCCGCAGCCAGCGACTGAAACGCTGGACCTGACCATGTACCAGCGCATTCGCGAGGAGGGGCTCTTGCATTCGCACGTGATGGACTACGCCTCGGCGCTGGCGGATGGGATTGGGCCGCGGTTGACGGGGTCTCCGAACCTGAAGCGAGCGAATGAATGGACGCGCGACCAGCTCACCGCCATGGGATGCACGAACGCGCACCTTGAGGATTGGGGCGAGTTTGGCATGGGATGGCGGCAATTGAATACGTGGGTGAGAATGTCGGCGCCGGATTCGGCGGTGTTTATTGCACAGGCGCTGCCGTGGTCGCCCTCGAGCAAGGGACCAGTCAACGGGGGCGCGGTTTGGATGGATGCCAAGGAAGACAAAGATCTCGAAAAGTTTAAGGGAAAGCTGGCGGGGAAGATTGTGTTCTTCGGCCCGATGCGCGAGGTCAAGCCGGTAGACAAGCCGCTGTGGGAGCGCCGCGACGATGCCAATCTAAAGACGCAGGCGGAGTTTCCCGTGCATGTGGGAGAACACGAGGACTTTTTCGCGTCGTTCATCAAACGGCTCGAATTCCGCGAGAAGCTGGGGCAGTTCCTGCTGGCGGAGCACGCGGTTGGAGTAGTCGTCCCGAGCCGCGACGGGCGCAATAACGGCGGATCGGGCGGGACGATTTTCGACGACGGCGGCAGCGGCATGGGATGGTTTAGCTACCAGCGCGAGCATGCGGAGCCTCTTCCGATCGTCGTGATGGCGATTGAGAATTACGGCCGCGTCTACCGGTTGCTCAAGGCCAATGTCCCGGTGAGCGTTGAGATGGATGTGGAGGCGGAATTTACCGGAGATCATGAGCATGGGTTCGACACCATCGCGGAAATCCCCGGCACCGACCCCAAGCTGAAAGAGGAACTCGTGATGGTCGGTGGACATCTGGATTCATGGGCTTCCGGAACCGGAGCCACCGACAACGGCGCGGGCACCGTCGTCGCCATGGAAGTGATGCGCATCCTGAATGCGTTGCACGTCCAGCCTCGGCGGACGATCCGTGTAGGCTTGTGGACCGGCGAGGAGCAGGGCGAATTTGGATCGTATGGATATGTGAAACAGCATTTCGGATTTGCCCCGCTCTCGACCGCGCCCGACCAGGTGAAGCTGCCGGACTTTCTGCGCAAGCCTGGGGGACCGGTTGAGTTGAAACCTGACCAGAAGAAAATTTCTGGATACTTCAATGTGGACAACGGGACGGGGAAAATTCGCGGCATTTATCTGCAGCAGAATGCGGCGGTGGGCCCGATCTTCCAGCAGTGGATGGCGCCGTTGCAGGACCTGGGCGTGAGCACGATTACGATGCAGGATACCGGCGGCACCGATCACGAGGCGTTTGATTCCGTCGGTGTCCCGGGATTTCAGTTTATTCAGGACATGCTGGATTACGGATCGCGCACGCACCACTCCAATATGGATACGTACGAGAGGCTGCAGGCGAATGATCTGGCGCAGGCCGCGACCGTGGAGGCGATCTTCGTGTACAACACCGCGATGCGGGATCAGATGTTGCCGCGCAAGCCGTTGCCCCATCCCGAACTCGAGGAGCAGAAGAAGGCGCCCTTGAAGAATGTGATGCCCGGGGCCGAGCCCAAGGTGGAGGAGAAGAAGCCGAACTGAGCGCGCCAGGGACACAAGATATTACTCGTGGATCGCGCGACTTTTCCCAGCGACCTGCCGTTCTCGAGCTCGTCCAACTGAAGCAGAGCAGGTCGGGCGTTGCGGCATAGCCGTAATCTGGAGGAAGCTGGCAGCCGTCCATTTGCGCTGGCAAACTTAGTTGGCGTAGCCTCGTCTAACTCTACAAACCCTACGGGAGATCCTCCTATGTCTGCGATTCACCTGGTGATCAACGACCGTCCACATGAGATTGAGATCGGTCCCGACACGCCTCTGTTGTGGGTCCTGCGCGACAAATTAAACATGACGGGCACCAAGTACGGCTGCGGAATGGGGCTGTGCGGTGCGTGCACGGTTCACCTCGACGGCGAGGCGGTGCGTGCGTGCCAGGTTCCCGTGTCTTCGGTAGGGACGAAGAAGATCACGACCATCGAAGGGCTGTCGGGCGACAACAGGCATCCGGTGCAAGTGGCGTGGATCGCCGAGCAGGTGCCGCAGTGCGGATACTGCCAGACGGGGCAGATTATGCAGGCGGCGGCGCTTTTGGCGAAGACTCCGGCTCCGACCGACGCGCAGATTGACGACGCGATGGGAGGAAATTTGTGCCGGTGCGGGATGTATCAGCGGATAAGGCTGGCCATTCATCGGGCAAGTCATAACCTTAGCCAGACGGCGAGTCAGGCCGTGAAGAAGGGAGCCTAGTCATGCCGATCAGCCGCCGGGATTTTGTGGTTCGTGGAACGGCCGTGGGAGCGGGGTTTGTGATTGGCGTGCGGCTCTCTGGACCGCTGGTGTTTGCCCAGGAAGATGCCAAGGCCCCGAAGAAGCCTGAGCCGAATCCGTTTGACGCGTGGATTCATGTGAAGCCTGACGGGCATATTTCGCTGGTCGTGGCGAAATCGGAGATGGGGCAAGGGATCAAGACCGGGTTGGCGATGATTCTTGCGGAGGAAGCCGAACTTGATCTGAATTCCGTGAGCGTCGTGCAGGCAGAGACGCGGCCGGATATCTATCCCCATCTCGGCACCGGCGGAAGCGGCAGCACGATGGAGAGTTTCATGCCGTTGCGGCGCGCCGGGGCGACGGTGCGCGAGTTAATGATTACGGCGGCGGCGGCGAACTGGAAAGTGCCGCCGGCGGAGTGTATCGCGAAAAAGGCAACTGTGCTGCACGCGAAATCTTCGCGCCAGGCCGGCTACGGCGAACTGGTGGAAGCGGCGGCGAAGTTGCCGCGACCTGATCCCGAGAAGGTGAAGCTGAAGGACGCCTCGAAGTTTGAAGTGATCGGGCATGCGACTCCGCGCGTGGACGTCCCCGCAAAGGTGAATGGCAGCGCGCAGTTTGGGCTCGATGTGCGCGTGCCCGATATGGTGTTCGCGATGGTGGCGCGGTGCCCGACGTTTGGCGGCAAGGCGGCGAAGTTCGATGCGGCGAAGGCGAAAGCGATACCGGGAGTGCGCGATGTTTTTGAGATCCCCGCGCTCGGGGCGGACAAGTTTACGGCAGGAGGAATTGCGGTTGTGGCCGACTCCACCTGGACGGCGATGAAGGGGCGGGAAGCGCTCGACATTACGTGGAACGACGGCGCGGCGGTTGGGGAATCGAGCGCTGCCATGCGCGAAGCCTTGCGGGCGGCGGCCCAGAAACCGGGCAAGCGTGTGCGCAATGACGGCGACGTGGATGCCACGCTCGCGAACGGGGCGAAGAAGGTGGAGGCGTTGTATGAGCTGCCTTTGCTGGCGCACGCGACCATGGAGCCGATGAACATTACGGTGCACGCGCGGGGAAGCGAGGCAGAGGTGTGGGCTCCGACGCAATCGCCGGACTGGGTGCAGGGAACCGTGGCGAACGTATTGGGCATCGAGCCCCCAAAAGTCGTTGTACACACAACGCTGATGGGGGGAGGATTCGGGCGGCGCTACATGGCGGATTTTCCCGCGGAGGCCGCGCAAATCGCGAAGGTTGTGGGCCGGCCGGTACAGCTGGTGTGGACGCGGGAAGACGATATGACGCACGACTTTTACCGTCCGGCGACGTGCCATCACATGCGCGGGGCGGTCAGCGCGGATGGGACTCCGGTGGCGTGGTCTCACACGCTCGCGTCCACTTCGATTCGCGGGTATTGGGATCCGAAGGCGGAGCCGTCGAGCCAGGAAACGGGCGGCGCGGAACAGATGCCATATGCAATTCGCAACGTGCGGCTGGAGTTCAACCCGGTGTCGAGCGCCGTGCCGCGGGCGTGGTGGCGGTCGGTCGAGAATTCGTTCAACGGCTTCGCCGTGGAGAGCTTTATTGACGAACTGGCCGCGGCCGCCGAACAAGACCCGGTACAGTTCCGCAAGGGACTCTTGATCAAACCGCCGAACTGGAAAGCGAAGAATGAAGATGACGTGGACCCGGCGCGGCTTCGGGGAGTGCTGGAGTTGGTGGCGGAACGGTCCGGCTGGGGCAAACCGCTGGCGAAGGGCCAGGGGCGCGGCGTTGCGGCCTTTTGCTCATTCGGCAGTTACTTTGCGGAAGTGGCCGAGGTGACGGTCACCGGCAGCGATTTCAAGATCGATCGCATTGTGGCGGCGGTGGATTGCGGACAGATTGTGAACCCGGAGTCGGTGCGCTCGCAGACCGAAGGCGCGATTATTTATGGGTTGAGCGCGGCGCTGAAGAATGAGATCACGATCAAGAATGGGGCAGTCGAGCAAACGAATTTCGACAGCTACGATCCCATCCGGATCGGCGAGGCGCCCCCCATCGAGGTGCACCTGGTCGAGAGCAGGGAAGCTCCCGGCGGAATGGGAGAGCCCGGGCTGCCGCCGCTCGCGCCGGCGGTGGCGAATGCGATCTTCGCAGCGTCGGGCCAGCGGCTGCGGAAGTTGCCGCTTCAGTTGAAGTCGGCGTGAGCCCGGCGTTTCTGAGAGCCATCGAAAACACGAACGCCGCCGGTTTTCCGGCGGCGTTCGTGCATTCCACGTCCGTGCTTAGTGCGGAGTTTCTTCCAACAATCCTTGCTCCATTTTTTCCTGGCACTCGATACAGTGGCGCGTCCAGGGGACGGCCTCGAGACGCTTGGCGTTGATCTCTGTGCCGCAGTGGATGCATTCGCCGAAGCTGCCTTCGCGGATGCGGGCGAGGGCTTTGTCGACCATCTGCAAGGTTTGGCGGTCGTTATTGCTCTGGCTGAACAGGAATTCCTTGGTGTAGGAACTGGCGGCGCGGTCGGCGATGTCCTGTGCCGTGTCTTCGTCGGCCGAGCGTCCGTCGGCCTGCGTGCGATTCACGGTGCGGCGCAACTCATGCTGCCGCGTCTCTAAACGTTTCTTAAAGGCTTCGAGCTTCTTCTTGTCCATAGGTCACTTCAAATATGGCCCGCTTCAAAACTCTTTATCAAACTCTTAGGACGCCTCCTTCCGGAGACGTCCGTAGTGATAAGGCCAAACGAAGATGATAAGCGCCAAAATTGAGATGCGTCAACCGCCCCAAGGGCTGTAGAGCTCCAACGGCGCTGTAATGCGAGCCCCAACACGCCGGGATTTCTACCGCGGCAGCGGATCTTTCATGCTGGCCAGGGCATATCCCATGACGGCCATGGCGGCGGCGTTCTCCCGCAGTTCGCTGGGAACGATCTTGTCGAAGGTGTCGGCAGCGGTGTGATGGTAGTGAAAGTAGGTGCGGCCATCCTGCAGGATGCCGAGTGCGGGCACTCCGGATTCCGACATGCCGGTGATGTCGGCTCCCGGCGAATAGGGACTATCGCGCAGGGCGTTGGCGCCGATGCTTTGCAAAACGTTGAGCGCAGGGCGCAACAGTTCGCTGGCGTGCGCGGACATTTTGGCATCGAAGCCCAACGGATGAGCGGCGCCGGCGTCACTCTCGATGGCCGCTATGTGGTTGGGAAATTCCGTGGAATGGTCCTTGGTGTACTGCTGGCTTCCGGCGCCGCCGCTTTCCTCGTCCATCCAGGCAATCACGCGGAGCGTGCGCTTGGGGTGCAGGTGCAGTTTTTGCAGAAGCTCGGCGGCTTCCATGGCGATGGCAACTCCGGCGCCGTCGTCGATGGCTCCGGTGCCGAGGTCCCACGAGTCGAGGTGGCCGCTGACGACGACGAACTGCTCGGGATGTTCGCTGCCCTTCAGATCGGCGATCACGTTATAGCTGGTGGCGTCGGGCAGTTTTTGGGGCGTGAGGGTGAGGTGCATTCGGACCTTACCTTGCGCAGAAAGATGCGCGATCAGGTCGGCGTCTTCCGCGGTGACGGCGCCGGCGGGAATTCCAGCGGGGACGCTGAAGCCGGTGTGCGGCAGGCGGAAGTCGGCGCTGCCGACCGACCGTACGAGCGCTGCAATCGCACCCATGTCGGCGGCCGCCTTGGGACCGGCGGCACGATAACGAACCGCCTCGCCGTAGGCCATGAAGGCCATGCCTCCCTCAGCTTTCCGTTTGTCGAAAGGCTCGTTGAAGAAGACGATCTTGCCCGCGACCTTGTCGCGGCCAAGAGACTTCAGTTCGTCGAAATTGCTGACGACGACGACATCGGCGGTCAGTCCTTCGACCGGGCTTGAGGTACTTCCGCCCAGCGCCGTGAGGACGATCTTTTGCGTGGTGCCGGCGGCCTGCCCGGGGTATTCGACCAGTTCGGCCGTTTCCGCGCCGCGAACCCAGTGCGGCACTTTCACTTCCTCAAGGTGGACGTCGAGCCTGAGCTGGCGCAATTCGGCGGCAACATAGTCCACCGCCGCTTTGGCCTGCGGCGATCCGCTGGGACGCGGGCCAATGTTTTCGGTCAGATGCGCGACCTGATGATAGGCGTAGTCGTCGGTCAGAGCGGCGGCCTTGATCGCAGACAAATCATCCAGCAACTGGGTCGGGAAGTTGTCCTGTTGAGCCTGCGTCAGCTGCGGCGCCGCAGCGAACGAAGGCGGCGTCGGTGCGGGTTGCGGGCTCTGGGCGCGCGCAACAGCCAGCGTAAGCGTGCCCAACACAACTAGGAGGAAACAGAGATCACAACGGGTCTTGGCCATAGGAGAAGACGACAGTGTATCTGAAGGGAGGAATTTCTAGAAATGGTAGCCTGCGTGGGCAGTCGTACAGCTTGTGGTTCCCACAAATAGCGATGTCACCTAGCGATGTCATCCCGTCTCTAACGACGGTGTGGCGTGTCAAGGGTTATGTGGCGAAAGATATCCTTGGACGCTTTTGGGTTTACCAAGGCGCCATTTCGCTCTCGTGGAAAGTGTCTGACTCCCAGAACAAGGACGTCCTTCGATTTTCAATCTCGCAGTGAAACTCCAGGTTCCACCATCCATCTCTTCGGGACTTGCCCCCACGATTGCTCAGTTCGAACTCCCTGACTTTTCAGGGAGGCAGGCTGCCCATTCAAAGCGTCGGTTTATTCTGCTCGACCACAGGATGACTCGGGCTCACCTGCGTGACCACCTGACAGAGTTGCGCGTACGTCCAGTCCTGGCGCAACATCAGGTACAACCGCGTGGCCAACTTTCTGGCCACGGCCACCTTGGCGACACTGCGATTCTTGCGCGCCGCCAGGTGCTTGTAGAAGCGCTTCAGTTGCGGATCCAACCGCGCCGCTGTCTGTCCCGCTTCCACCAGCAAAAAGCGCAGAAACGAACTGCCCTGTTTGCTGATTTTGCCCAGCTGCTGTTTTCCACCGCTGGATTTTTCGCTCGGAATCAGGCCAAAGTAACTGCCCACTTGCTTGGCCGATCCGAATCGTTCCGCCGGCCCCAGCGTCAGCACCATGGCCAACGCGGTTACCGGACCCACTCCCGGATGCGTCATCAACCGCACCGCCTCGGGCCGCTGCCGCGCTTCTTCCGCCACCCGCCGGTCCATCTCGACGATCTCTGTTTCCCACTCGTCGAGCGCTTCCAGCAATCGCTTCCGCCGCTCGGCCGCGTACGGCAGCAAGGGCAACTGCTCCAACTCCTCGCGCCCGGCTTTCGTCCACAGCTTCCGTTTTCTCTGGATGCCACAGCTCAACGCCATCGCTTGCAACTGGTTCTTGGTTCGCGTCCGCTGCTACACCTGCTTGTGCCGATGGACCAGCAACTGCCGCACATCCCGCACCTCCAGGCTCGGCACCCAGATCCGCGGAAACCGTTTCTCCATCAGCAGCTGCAGCAAATGCTCCGCGTCCCGCCGGTCCGTCTTCTGCTTCCGCACCACGCTGGCCCGGATCTTGGCGGCATCTCCAAACCACAACTCGATGCCCAACCCCTCCAGCCACCGTTCAAACCACGGATAGTGCCCGCAAGCCTCCATCCCTACCAGCACTTCCTGCCCGGCCAGCGACCGGTAAAACTGCTCCGCTTCGGCCCGGTGCTGCTCTTGTATCTCTGCCGTTCGATTGTCAAAGATCGCGACCTGCTGAAACCCAGGGTGAACATCACAGCCTATAATCAGCATGACGTTGGCTCCTCTCACGAGCCTTGGTCTTGTTTGTCGCAACCCAATCTACTCGCGACGGGCCAACGTCGTTATGCAATCAGAGCGGAGCCGTTGTTCAGGCGAAGCGAAGGATCTCCCGCTCATCTGCCGTCGCGCGTGAGCCAAACTG
>CAWFVB010000011.1:0-251115 GCA_963819145.1 uncultured Acidobacteriaceae bacterium | reverse complement strand
TTCTGTCGCCTTTCGTTGTTCAGTTACGTATTGCTCACACGGCGTCACCCTCACCCTAGGTGACGCCGTGTGCCACGGTCGGCTTGTCCGACCGTGCTCTCTGTTGTACAAGACAAAGCTTAACGACCATATGTGCTGTCGAAGAAACTGTTTGAATGCCTGCCGCAAAAAAAGAGAAGATCCGGTCTGCCATTGACCCGTCAGATCTGAGGTCTGTTCTACCTCGCTAAAAATTCCGACATCCCCAGATCGTACATCCACTTCGCCAACTCGGCACAATCCATCCCGTGGAGTCTGCGGCACAGCGATTTGTCTCCCAGAGTAGTCCCGGCCTAAACATAAAGATCGTCACGCCTTTACTAGCTGCCATATATTCCATCGCCTCCCTGAAGCGCCCGGCCAGTGGAAATCCCGCATGAAAAGAGGCTCCTGCGCCGAGAACGTATGTTGTGGTCATTCCATCTCCAGTTCGCGCTCGAAAGTCGCGTCAGATCAGCTTATTCTCTCGTTGAAGGCTTTCGGTAACTATGCCCAATCTGGATGCTGCGCTTTATAGGTGAATTTTCCAAGCAAATGAGAAGCGGGATGATCTTGGCTTACCTCCCGGATTCATCGAGGAAAGCATTGCCCTGCTCAAGCGAGTGCTCGGACAGGAGTACTTGCAGCAACTGCTGACCTCGTATCGGAGAGTGAACTCAGCTTTGTCAGCAGTCGGACTCTGGATCTCGGCGTACAGCATTCGAATTGCCGTACTCGGGCTCCTGCGTCATCCGCGTTTTACCCGGAGCTTTGATCGCCAGAACGCGCACGGCCTGATGCCGGTCAGTCTGGGGTAGCGGGACCCAGACACGCACCCGCTTCGTTGCGGAGGGAATATCCTTATATGGTGAAGTGGTAGGTGAACCGAAAGGTGCAAGTGGGCGGACTGAATTTCCGGGTATCCGAAGTGGCTTGTGCGGCCAACTGGCATCCCGCAACCTGGTTTACTAGAAAAAAGAGCGGCAGCAATGACTGGAGAACTCGCAGCTTCACCAACTCCTTAATCGGCGCGAGGAATCGAAATTTTATCAGGCACCGACACATGCTGTCAGGGCTTCGGAAGGCCCGAAGGCAATTTCAAGATAGTTCGTAACCATAGTATCGCTGAAACATCTTATTCTGATGTAGCATCCAGTGACGAGGTTCACCATGACAACGACTGCGACCTCACAGCGAACCGACGTAACCGCCGAGACCCACCAACTGCAAGCTGGAAACGGGCTGGCACTCGTGCGCGTGACGATTGGGGCAATGCTCGTCTCGGTTTTCTTTGAGAACCTGGGGAAAGGCCTCTACCGACCAGCGGGATACTCGGGCCTCATCCACTACTACATCGAGAAGGGTCATGCGCCGGCTATGTGGAAAGCGGTGATGGGCCTGGCGGCAAGTCACGCCGCAATGGCGGCTCCTTTGCAGGCTATGACCGAGATCTCTTTCGGTATCCTACTCATCATCGGCTTGTTGACGCGACCGGTAGCATTTGTTGCGTTTCTGTATCTGGGCAGCCTTTGGATGTCGGAGTGGGGAACCGCATGGATTTGGGAACTGCTGGTTCCCATGCTCGCATCACTTGGGCTCTCTATCGGAAGCGCCGGCCGGAAATGGGGTGTTGATGCGTTGTTGGCGCAAAAGTGGCCCTCCTCACCGTTGTGGTGATCGGACCAACTTCACGTGCGAGTATCCGTCATCATCCCTACTCATAATGAAGCGCAAGCGATTCAGCGCGTTCTAGCGGATCTTCCATCCGCTTTAACGACGGAGGTCATAGTTGTCGACAGCAATTCGACTGACGGGACGCCAGAGATTGCTGCAAGAATGGGAGCGCGCATCGTTCAGGAACCACGTCGCGGCTATGGCCAAGCGTGCCTCACAGGTCTGGCCACGGCAACTTCCCCTGACGTGGTTGTGTTTCTTGATGGCGACTACAGCGATCGGCCCTCTGAACTGCCGATTCTTCTGGCGCCAATCATCGAGGCGCGTGCGGACATCACGCTCGGTTCGCGTCTGCAGAATCCGCATTCCGCTGGGGCGTTGCCTTGGCATCAGGTGTTTGGAAATCGTCTCGCCGCCGGGCTAATCCGTCTTCTATACGGACTGGAGATCACTGATCTTGGCCCGTTTCGCGCTGGTCGCGCAGAAGTACTGCGCGCGCTCGCCCTCGAGGAGACGACCTATGGCTGGGCGGTTGAGATGATCCTCAAAGCCGCGCTGGCAGGATTCCGTGTGGTGGAAGTCCCGGTGAGCTACTACCCGCGTATCGGAAAATCGAAGATCGGCGGTACGCTGAAGGGCACGCTCGGCGCCGGTTGGTTCATTCTCAGCCTGATTGTGCGCTATTATTTCCGGCGTAGAAGAGCAGGGATACCACGGGTATAAGTCCGCACCAAAATTTCTATGGAAACCTCAAGCGAGACGATGCATCCATCAGGCACTGACCGTGTGCTGGTCATCATGGCAAAAGCGCCGAGGTCAGGCACGGTCAAGACTCGTCTCGCTCCCAGCCTTTCTCTTGAAGCTGTGACTGATTTCTATCGATGTCTTTTGGACGACACGCTCGCGCTGGCGCGGTCATTGAGGGATGTGGAAGTGGCCATCATGTGTCCGCGGTCAGACGTAGACGAACTGGCGCGCTTGGCGGGGAGCGAAACGAGCGTAGTTGCACAGGACGGTGAAGGTCTTGCTGCTGGCCTGACTTCAGTCTTTGAGTACTTTGCGCGAGATCATCACGGGGAAGACCATCAACGACGCGTTATTGCCTTCAACAGCGACAGCCCGCACCTGGCGCGCTCTGTCCTGGAAAGTGCATTCCAAACCCTGGCCGCAAACGACGTGGTTGTTGGACCGACGCACGACGGAGGCTACTATCTCGTCGGTGCAAAGAATTCCTGTCCTACGCTTTTTGCAAACGATGGAATGGGCACCAGCAGCGCACTCGAGAGACTTCTTTCGCGCGCACGAACTCTTGAGCTATCCGTGGGCTTTGCAGAGCCTTTTTATGACATCGACGTAGCTAACGATCTGACTCGGCTGGCAGAGGAGTTGCGTTTGGCTCCGGCGAGGGCGCCGCGAACGGCGCGCTGGCTTAAAGAGTCGCAGCTTGTGGCGGCAAAATTAAGTACGCGCTTTCGGACGCACAGGGAAGGATCGTGACGATCACCTCCGAGTGCAAAGTGTACATACTAGGAGCCACACTGTGCGTGGCGCTAACGGCCTGCTCACGGTACTTCAGCGATAGAGGTGGTCCGTACTTCATTGCCTCGTTAACGATTGCGGGCATCGCGTACCTCCTGGCGATCCGTGAGTTTTTCGCAACGCGAAAATTTCCGCGGCGCATTGTCGTCATCGGGCTCGTCCTAGCTGCCGTTTGGCACATTGAATTTCTCCGGCTGTCCCCGGGCGCCGATGATGATATTCATCGCTATGTTTGGGATGGACGCCTGCAGAGGCTCGGCTACAACCCCTATCTTGTCGTTCCCAGCGATCCTGGCGTCAAGGCGTTACACACGCCGGAAACCAGCAACCTGAACAACCCGGATCTCCCGAGCCCATATCCAGCCGGAGCGCAGGTTTTCTTTCGGGTAGTCACGTCCATTCGCGAATCTGCATTTGCACTGAAAGCAGCATTCGTGGTTTGCGATCTCGTAATTGTGATTGTGTTGCTCGATCTCTTGCGTCGTACCGGTCGGCCCGCACATCTGGTTCTTGGGTTCGCATGGAATCCATTGTTGGCCATTGAGGTGGCGGGAAGCGGGCACATTGACATCGTTGGCGCGCTATTGTTGGTAGCGTCTGTCGCTGCGCTCGTGCGCCGATGGAGAGCGATCGCGGCCGTAGGACTCGGGCTGGCCATAGCAGTGAAATTTCTTCCGATCGTTCTCTTGCCTCTCTACTGGAAACGGATTCGCATTCGCGACGCTCTGCTGGCAGCAGCCGTGGTCGGACTCCTGTACTTGCCATTTCTTCGTCACAGCCACGTTCCGATCGGTTCCCTTGGCACGTATGTGCAGACTTTCCGCTTTAATGGTCCCGTGTTTGCGCTGCTTGCTCGACTGGCGCCGCCGCAATTGCTGGCTGGGCTGGCAGTGCTGGCCGGATTGGTGACCGCAACCTGGCAAAGGCAAAGACAAAGACGCGCAGCGCATGCATCGTCTTCGGACCAATTTGGCGGAGACGTATTTGCATGGCCCATGGCAGTATCCCTTTTGTTCGCGCCCGCCGTATTTCCGTGGTATCTTCTCTGGCTGCTGCCATTTCTGACGTCGGCTTCGACGCTGCTGCTCATCGTTTGGACTGTGAGCATTATTCCTACTTACGTACAATGGCACCTGCGCGCACTCGGACGTCCGTGGGGAGCGCTTCCTGGTTGGGTGATGCTGCTGGAATACGGATGTGCGGCAATGGCGGCTGCGATCATATGGTTACGCCGTGCGAGGGAACCGATGAAAAGCTGGCACTTTATGAGACTAAAGTAGAGTTCGCTTTTCAGTATCCAAAGGTGTCGCTCCGACATCCTAGACAACGTCGTTCAATCTTAACGAGGGGAATTTCCATGACAAAGTTGAGCCGTTGTTCGATGATTCGTCTTCTGGCTTTCGCGCTGGTGCTTGGTGGAACGTCCTGGGCGCAGCAGCGCGCGCCAATTCTCGATGAAATCGCCAAGACCTACGGTATCGATTCGTGGGATAAAGTTGAGGCCATCCGCTACACCTGGAATGGTGAAATCGTAGGGCTATTCAAAGCAGCTCACAAGTGGGAGTGGGAGCCCAAGACCGGCAAGGTTTCCTTCGAAGGTGTGGGCAAGGACGGTAAGCCGGTCAAGGTCACGTACGACAGCTCGCAGCTCAGCAGTCAATCCGATCAGGTGAAGAATGAAGTCGAACCGTCTTTCGTCAACGATAATTATTGGGTGCTGTTCCCCTTCCATGCTTATTGGGACAAGAGCGCCAGCGCGATCGATCAGGGCAAGTTTAATCTGCCGGCGGGCCCCGGCATGGCCGAGCTCGTCCCGGTGAAGTATCCGGCAGATGGCGGTTACACGCCCGGCGACACCTGGGATCTCTACGTCGGGAAAGACAATCGCGTTGTGTACTTTGTCTACCACCGCGGCGGAGCCAAGCCACCGAGCCGGGTCTTCGCATCGTGGGCGGGCTACAAGAAGGCAGGTCCAATTCTGTTCTCAACGGAGCATCGCGGCTTCGCCGACGGCAAGCCTCTACACATTTTTATTTCTGACGTGGCAGTCAAACTGACGGGTTCGGATACTTGGATGAAAGCGGAATGAGCGAAAGGCCAACTCGTTCGACTGATGTCGTCGTCACGAATCGGGCTACCTGGCGATCACGACGGTAGTGCAGGAACTGCTCAGTTTGGGAAGATCGCGATTAGCTGCAGTGTGGATCCGCAGCGTCGGCCGTTGCCCGCGAATGATCGGGCAATAAGAGTCGGGGTCGAGCAGGGCACCTTGCAGGCGTCGCCGTCCGGCGCATCCGCCGTGGCACGACTCGCGGAACTCGCACTGATAGCAGGTTTGAGGAAGTGTTCGTGCCTGCTCGAACGGAGTCGAGTTCAGAATGTTGACGCCTGCGGAGATCGAATCCGAAAGCGACTCTCCCGATCCGGGCCAATAGACGCAGGGTTGTGTCGTGGCTCTTGGTGTCACGCGAACCGTGCTGACGCCGCAACCGGATCGCAGCGGTGGAAATCCCGCCATCGCCCGGACCAGCGGCTCGCCAATTGCAATTACATAAGTCTCCTCGAAGAGGCGCTGGAACCCTTCCCAATACTCTTCGTAGCTTAGGGCATAGACATCTGATCGCACGGCTTGATAGACATTCACACGCAAAGGAGCGTCAAACGGTTTGGCCACTCGCGCCACGTCCGCTAAGCGCAAGTAGTTCGACTTCATCATCACAGCAATAATGGTTATGGGAATATCCAGCTTTCGACACCGTTCTGCCTGCTGGTGGATGAGGGCCCAATTGCCATAGCCGCGCTGTGCATCCTGTTCTACCTCTGTGGGGTAATCGAGGGAGAACTCGACGTCATGGAAGGATCGCAGTTCATTGTCATCTAGGACAGCAATGCTGTGACCATTGGAAGTAATGGTGAGTTTGACCGGTTTGGTTCGCAAGTAGGCCAGTATTGCCTTGAAGTCGGGATGCATGCCGTTCTCACCGGTACCAAGGTTCACCGAGTGGACCGGCAGGCATTCCATGACAGCCTTGACTTGATCCAGTGAGAGGCGATCTGCGCGAGTCGGATCGCGATAGCAGAAAGCGCAAGCGAGATTACACTCGTTGGTGAGTCCGAGTCCGAGCGAGATGCCAGCGTTGGGCTCAACTACCCGAGATGCATACAGCGACGACTGGGCTGTGAGGTTGTTCATGCACCGTCCGTTATCACCGGGCCTGTCCGATCTGTGCAATGCAATGAGTGTATCGAGCCATTGCGGCAAACTCCGGTCGAATGCTCAGTTGGCGCTCAACGTCGAGAATCTGCTCGTAGTTACCATTTCTGGAAATCGTAGGCGGCAAGTAATCTGAGATTACGCGTACGCCACGTTCTGCAACAACTGCAAATGAAGCTGCTGCTAAAAACGAACGTAGGGTATCTCTCGTAAACAGCCGCACCTTGCCTCCGTACAGAGACTCGTCTCCCCACTCAGCGTTGAGATTTCGCTCAGCCGCAGCCAAGTCTCCATTAAGTAGGGCGGCCTTCAACACCTCGCCGGGCTGATTACGAACCAAGACCGAGAGTACGCCAAACGGTCCTCGCAAAATGCGAGCCGCGCTGCATAGGACTGCACTCGGGTCATCCACAAATTCTAGGACATTGTGACAAAGAATCAGATCGAACGAGCCGGCCTCGAATAAGTCTGCCAACTGAGAGGCATCACCATGTTTCAGGGCGATCCGCTCTGTAACCCTTACTTCTCGCGCGGCACGCTTCGCGAAATCCAGCATCGGGAGGGAGATGTCCAGCAACGTGACGGAAAGGCCAAGACGCGCCAAGCGCACTCCGATGGCGCCAGGACCGCTTCCAAGATCTAGAGCAAGCAAAGAGCCAACCGGCTGTGGCAGAAAATCCCGCAAGTTGGCAAAGGCGAGGTCGACGCGCAATCGGCCTTCTGGCGTTTCAAGGTAGGCGGCATACTTGTCCGCGCCGCTCCCAAAGCCTCTGTCAATGCTGGCGGGTGTCTTCTCCATGAATACCAGAGCGTATATCGAAAGTATCAGAAGCAACAAGTCGGATTGTGGAAGTTGAAAGCTCCCCATACGAGTGGCTACGGATTGAGGACGGATGACGCTAGTGCTTTTTCGGACGCGACGCCAGGATGAGTGCTGAAGGCTGAAAGAAGGTGTGAGGCGTCGCGTTCGAAAAAGCCGTCAGAAGGAAGCCGCTGGCGCGGCGGACGCGGGCCTTATGCAAATTGAATGGGGCGAGCGAGGGGTGTAGAAGTTCGCGGGAGTCGTCAAGGCTGGTAGAGGAGGAATCGGCGCACCAGCGAGAACACCAGTCGATGGCCGAAGTGAGCCTAGGCAGGGACAGGAAGAAGATCTCTGGGGGTAACGGAGACACACTTCGGCGAGACGCTCTGCAGCGCGCCGACAGTGCGGTGTGTGAGCGAGTGATTTCATGCAGCCGTGGCCAGGAGCGGTGGAGAGCGGAGTTGGAGTTGTGCGGCTGTGAATCGTTCGACGATTGCCATCGGTCCGCCGCACTTGGGACAGCGCCACAGCGGGTGCGCTGTAGAAGCGGTCGACGTTTCCGATTCGTTTTTCGGTGGAGTGGCGTGGAGAGCGGCGAAGCACCGTGGCAGCAGGGCGGCGCGCCTTCGGTTGGCGAGAAAGCCGAAGTGGCGGATGCGGACGAAGCCCTTGGGGAGCAGGTGAAGTAGGAAGCGACGGAGAAACTCGTCGCGCGAGATGGTCATCACTTTCTGCCGATTGTGGTCGGCAGAGTCCCGCCAGCGAAAGGTAACCTGGCCGTCCGCCAATGCGACCAAGCGATGGTTGGAGATGGCGACGCGGTGGGTATAGCGGCCGAGATATTGCAGCACATACTCGGGTCCGCCGAAGGGTGGTTTGGAGTAGACAATCCAATCTTTACGGAAGAGCGGACGCAGCCAGGCAGCGAAGAACTTGGGATGAGTGAGCGGCGCGAGCTCTCCAGACAGGTGCAGTTGGCCGCATTGGAAAGCGGACCTAACAGCGGCGACGAACTTGCCACGAAACACGCGCCGCAGTACGGCGATGGGAAGGAAGAAGCGGGGGTGGGATCGAATCCAGCAGGCGTGATCGCGGGAGAGTCCGCCGGCGGGAACGACACAGTGGACATGGGGATGAAGTTGGAGTTTCTGGTTCCAGGTGTGGAGCACACTGAAGAAGCCGATCTCGGCTCCGAGATGGGCGGGATTGCGCGCGACTTCCAGCAGAGTTTCGGCGCTGGCTCGGAGCAGCAAACCATAGATGATTTTCTTGTTCTGCAAAGCCAGCGCAGCCAGTTGCGGCGGCAGAGTGAAGACGACGTGGACGTAGGGCGTGGGCAGCAGTTCACCACGACGCGCCGCGATCCAGCGTTCGCGCGCACCGGTCTGACATTTGGGGCAGTGCCGGTTGCGACAGCTGTTGTAGGAGATGGTGGCACGATGTCCGCAGCCGGTGCACTCATCGATATGGCCGCCGAGAGCGGCGGTACGACAGCGCGCGATGGCGAGCAGGACCTTGAGGTGGGTCCAGCGGAGCCAATGACGGTTGCGCTCGATGAAGTGTGCTCCTGCGCTGCGAATGATATCGGCCATCTCTAACCGTGGCCGATTCATCTACTCCTCCTGCGGTGACCTGCCTTTCTTGAGCAGCAGCGCGTCCAGCGGACTGGCGGTGGCATGCAAGTGGCGTTGCGAGAGGTGGAGATAGCGAGCGGTTTCTTTCAGATCGTGATGGCCTAACAGGATCTGGATGGTGTGCAGGTCGGCGCCGGCTTCGAGCAAGTGGGTGGCGAAGCAATGGCGGAGCGCGTGGGGATAGATACGTTTCTTAATCCCGGCGCGGCGGGCGGCCTCGACGCAAGCATGGTAGGGCGTCTTGTCATCCGTGGGGTGATCCCCGCTGTGCCAGCGGTTGCCGGGAAATAACCAAACGGGCTTTTTGCGCAGACGTCGCCAATGAGCGCGCAGTTCCTCGAGCAGGACGGGGCTGAGCATGACGTCGCGATCTTGCCCGCCTTTGCCGCCCTGAATGTGCACGACCATGCGGCGGCTGTCGATGTCGCTGACCTTCAGGCGCGTGAGTTCGGCGCGGCGCACGCCGGTGCCGTAAAGGGTCATCAAGATGGTGCGATAGAAGGGAGTCGGAGCGGCATCGATGAGCTGTGCTACTTCTTCCTGACTGAGAATGGTGGGCAGGCGATAGCGCTTCTTCGGATAAGGAGTGTCGGCTATGCTCCACGGCCTCTTGAGCGTCTGGATGTAGAGGAAGCGCAGGGCGCAGAGATGGTTGGTCACCGAACCGGGAGTCAGTTTGTGCACGGTGAAGAGTTGGGCTTGATACTCGCGGATGTGCTGCGGTCCCAGTCGATCGGGCGAGCGGTGGAAGTGCTGAGCGAACCGCTCGATGAAGCGAATGTAACGCTGTGTGGTAGCCTCAGAGTAATGACGACGCTGGAGTTCTTCCAGCATCATTTTGCGTAGATGGGTCACAGGGACACCTCCTTGTGACCCACAAATTATCTGAGCCGAAAATCAGGACTGCCGACATCACCCACGCGGCAGCGTCCGCCGCGCCAGCGGCTTCGTTCTAACGGGCAATCCGGAAACTGAGGCGGCACCAGAATCATGGCTGAAACGGACTGACATTCCATCAGTCGTTGCCGCATCTGGACGACAGAATGGACCTAGTCAGAGTCGTTTGTTGCGTGCGAGATGTGTGCCTAATCAGTGTCTCTACAACCCGCCTCTATGACCGGCGCAAAAGCCTTCCCTACGGGATACCTATTCTTGAACGAACACTTGCAGCATCCCGCCCCATTCTCTTATCGAGGCCCGGTCCGAAGCGTCGCTCGGAGCAAGTGTCAGAATGATTCGGTCCTGCTCAAAGCTCAGAGAGCCTTTTGTGATTCGAGCCAGGTCCTGCACGTCCACGAACACACGCCCATGGTTTCCAATGACTGTCGTCTGCCCTCCGCGACACCGCTATGAAGTCGGGATTTTCCCTTGCGTTCACGAGGGCTGCGATCGAGGCGATCCGCGTTGCCGACATCCGGGTACAAGTAGGAGTTAGCGACCTGAAGCCCATTCTCCAGGCAAAGTCACACCGGCAGCGCGCTGGGGAAGCGAGTCTGGAAATCGAGCAGTCCAACCCATTCCGGTGTAATGGTGATACGCACCATCTCTTGAATCATTGAGCCTAGTTGCTCGACCCATGCCTTGCCTTGTTGGCTTCCAAAATAGCGCTCGGCAGCCATCGCATATTCCGGAACGATTCCGGTCACGGTTTGTAGCCGCGCCGTGCCTCGCACCAGGAGCACCTTGTGTGGGAAATTATTGTCATCAATCGTCAGCGCCACCTTAGGGTTTCGGCTGAGCGCCTTCAGCTTTGGCGCCTTGGGCGGACTGGACAGAACGAACTCCCGCTCATTCCAATGGAACCAGATGGGTACAACTCGGGGCGTACCATCAGTCCAGACATACGCCAGCCGGGCGGGAATCGTCGATTTCAGCAGCGTCAACGAAGCTGGATGTCGCAAGAGATCAAGATCGCCCTGTTTCACGGGCATCAGTTACCCCCCTGTGAGCGCTAAAGACCTGTCGCATACGAGGCGTTCGGTTTTTATTCCGAACTCTCTCTGTTTTTGACCTCACGAACAGCAAGGATTGTACACCCGTGGGAAAGACTGCATCTCATTGCGACGGAACCGCCGATAGCAAAATGTTTCCGACCTCGCTAGGAAGTTCGACATGGCAGTCGTGGCCAGTCTTCAGTTCGGCGACGTCCCAACCGGAGGCGCGAGCTTTTTCGGCAAGCGGCTCGAAGAACGACCGCGCCGGATATCCTTCCGCAACGCCGGCAACGAAGATGGCTGGAATGCTGGCCTTTCGGTTAGCCGGCAGATGAAGCGGCTCCTCAAAACAACGGAGGCTGAAATCACACAGCCTCGCGCGCGCGAAATCGCGGGCCTCGCCAGGCTTCAGTCCCCAGAGATCAAGTTGGCCCTCTCCGCCCGGTAACCGCCAACCATCTCCCTGCTCTCGGGCAACGTTACGGAAATGCGCGCCAATCTCAGGAGGAAGCAAGTCCAACACGCTTTGCCCATTTTCCGGAATGAAACCATCCAGGAAGATTAATCTCTGTACTTGATTTGGGTTTGCCTCTACTACGGCGCTGATGATCATGCCTGCGTAGCTGTGACCTACAAGGATTACTTGTTCCTGGAACCGCGACAACTCAACCAAAACATCCTCTACATGTTGCTGTAGCGTAATGTCGGGTGAAAGGCGGTCGTGGTCGGTGCCAAGTCCACTGAGTACCGGAGTTATCACCGTATGGCCGTGATTTTTCAGGATGGGTGCCAACAGGTCCCAAGTACCGGTCGACTGCCATGCGCCGTGGACAAGGACGAACGTCGACATGGTCGCAAGTTTAACAGTTTGAGATGTCTCGCGTCCTGCGTGGCCTTACGTGGCGTTGGATCGCGAGCATTGAGCGTCTCTTGATGGTCGGCTGTATCACGGGCTATGCAAGTAATCTGGCGGCACCGCACACTTGCGTTTTCACGCCTGTGGTCGCTCAGTTCACCGCGTTCGACGGCGTCATCATTGCCGCCAGCATGTCATCCTGCGCTGCAAGACGATCCTCGCTCATGCTGTGGGCGTAAATTCCAAGCGTCGTAGACACGTCGCTGTGGCGGAGCATCTTCTGCACCGTCTTCACGTCGGTCCCCTTCCGCACGAGGAAGCTCGCCAAGCTGTGGCGCAGGTTGTGGAACCGAAGCGGACCTCCTCGCCTTCTTTGAGCACGCCCGCCTTCACCGCAGCCGGACGGAGATGATCTTCGACCACCATGTTGGCGACGCGCGGTTGCTTGCCCTTTAGCCGGGTACTGGCAAAAACCCAGTCCGTCACTTGAGCGTAAGAAGCCTGCGAGTAGACGTGACCCGAATCACTGACTTAACTTGCTGATTCGTATTTGATGAAAAGTGATCGGTCCGTCCTCGACGGAGAATTTCTCAGCACCTCCAATTCGGGGCATGCCGTCTCCGTGAGGTAGAGAAGAAGCTCCGAAATGACCTCAGAAATGAGGTACACGCTGCACCAGCAAGGAGCCTCATGCCCCAGGCAAGCGGCGGCTTGAATCGCCAACCCCCGTGATTGGATCGGACGCAAACTAACTTTCCAGGAGAGCAGCCCCTATGGCCCAGTTGCAACGGAATAAAAACACTGTGATCATCCACACCCTCTGCGCGGGCGCACTGATCCTGCTATGTACCGTCTTGGCACCGTTCGCGAGCGGGGCCCAGCCAGACAAGCCGGGTCCGACGGAACCAGAAAAGAAGATTCGCATTCTGGTGCTCGTCGACGCCAGCAAGCCTCTCAGCGTACGTTACAACACGAAGGGCAGGGCGCTGTGGGGCGCGCTTTCGGCACAAGGGCTGGCGACTATATTCATCGAAGCGGAGATGGCTTCCCATGAACGATCGACAGAATCGAAGCTCCTGCAGCAAACCGTGGGCCAGTTCGATCGCAGGCCAGTGTTCGAGGCCGGGATGACGGCCATGTTCAAGGCGAGCACGCCCTACTTCGAAGCGGTCGTTCCGCAAGATCCGTCTTTATATGGTGTGGGCACGGCGATCGACCTCAGCAAAGTAACAGGCAGACGGCTATCCCTACGTTCTTGACGTGCGTGAACAGGTTGCCGGCATGGCTACGATGTGGGCCTGGTCAACCCTCTCGGCGGGTTCCTACGTGCAGTTCAGACTCACCGACACGGCAACGCGTAAAAAACTCGCCAAGGGACAAACCAACTCTTTTGGATTGAAGACGTACCCGTTCGATGCCGCCACCAAGGACCGCTCCATCTTCATCTCAGATTACGCAGCCGCAGTTGCACAGGAATGCGTTCATATCTACGGCGAGCTCTACAAGCAGGGGCAACTCCACGCCATGGCCGAGGCCCATGGCCTGGGGACAGAAGTGCCGGATACGGCGGCCCTGCTCGCCCGGTACGCCAAGCTCTTCAACTACAATTTCGCGGTTCCGGCGGGTTGGCACCAGTTGCCCGGATCTTCGAAATACGTGGCGATTTTCGAACCAACGAACCCTGACAAGGCAAAGATTGCGGTCAGTTTCACGGTGGATTTGCTGCTCGAGGAATTCGACCAAAAAGTCGACAATCTGGACGATTACATTCGAATCGCCTTTCGCCGCATGAACGACCAGGGCTACGCGGTGGAGACGTCGACGCCGTTTGACGCACTGGCTCTAAATCCTCCGTACACCTCCTTCCTGGTTGATCGGCCGAAGGGGGCGGGGAAAGACGTAGTCCTGTTCCGCCGTTTAGATGGCCCGTTTGTGGTTTCTTACCACCTCATATTCCTGGACGATTATGACGGCCTCGTGAAGAAGTACGGCCCGGATTTGGAATCGCTGATCAACCAAGCGAGGATTACTACCAGTCAGTGAGGGAGACTCCCTAAACGGAAAAGGGGATGCAATGAAGATCAGCCATCCATGCAACGAGTGTTTTCTGCTGGCGATTTGGACTTTCGTTCTGCTATGCGCCTGCTCCGCCGTCGGAGCTGCATCGGAGCCGCGAGCATTCATCCTGGACAGGGGAACCAATAGTGTGATCGCGCTGGCCCCGGAGAACGCGGCAATTCTGGGGACGGTTTCCTTTGAGGGAGGACACCTGACGACCATGATCCAGGTTCCGAATTCGAAGCGACTGGCGGTTTTCGATCAGGGGCCCGGCAAGTACTCACTTCGTTTCGGCTGGCACCCGGAAGGCAAAGCCTCGATGAGCTTTGTCGATATGGGTTCGATGAAGATCACTTCCCAAGTGCAATTGGGCTGGGCATCGGACAGGTCCTGGCGACGGATGATGGAAAGAGACTCGCGGTCGTATGCCCCGGATACACCTCTCAAAAGCCCGAGGAAACTCTGCCCGCCGAAGCGATCCTGATCGATACAGAGACAGCCCAGATCACGGGGCGCTTCCCGGTCAAGGCACCCGTGAATTTGCTGCTCACTCCGGACAACCGCACCCTGATCGCTTTCACCAGCGCCTGGCATTTCAAAGATCGCAGCCGGACTCCGGAGATTCAGTTTACCGACGTTGAGACGGCCAAGGTGCTGGGAAACCTAATCCCGTCCAAGGCAGTCACCAGCGCCGAACTTTCCGCCGACGGCCGGTATCTCTACCTTCTTGATCCGGGACAGACCTCGGACAAATCCGAAAAGAATTTGAACGGATTTCTGGTAGTCGCCTCCGTTCCGAACCGCTCTGAGCTCTCCGCGATAGACGTGGGCTCTGCCCCTCAGGATCTTATCCACGACAACGCGACGGATTACATACTCATTCTTAGCGATACCGCCCCAGTGAAGAGGCACCGCGAGTCGGGCGGGTTTCTCAGTGTATTCAAAGGGACGGAAGCTGTCGCGGTCACGCCTGTGGCGTATTCTCCTCTCCTGCTGCGGGCTTCCCCCGATGGCACCGTCCTTTACGTGGTCGGACCTGACACCGTATCGGTTGTCGATTCTTCGAATTTCAAGATTATCGCGGAGATTCCCATCGAGGGGACCGGCGGTCGCAGTTACCGGCGGGGTGGAAGTAATGAACTCAATGAATTTACGATCACGCCTGACGGCAAGCGGGGGATTGCGGTATTCTCCAACACCTTCAAGCTGACAATCCTGGATCTCGAACAAAGGAAATCGCTGGCATCTCTGAAGACCGGGAGAGGTTCAGTCAGGTTTGGGCAGGCCGTTGCGACCGGGTTGAACAACTACAATGCCCAACAAAATGCGCAGGAAATGGCAAACCAAACAGGCGTCACGCAGACTTACACGATTAAGACCCTCAAGCCGGCCAACGTCAAGCTTGCCGTGTCCCCGGACAGCAAATTTGCCTATGCTCTCAACGATCATTGGGTGGGGATACATTTGGGCAAGTCGCGGTGCTGGGGGGAGATACGCTATGATCCGTAACCAATACCATGAATCTAAAAGCCGGTATGTGATTTGGGGACTGCAGGGGTGTGTGCGAAATCACCCTACTTCAGCGACATCGGAGTTGGTGTCCGAGAGTGGAGAGCCTGTTCGAAGGTGAGACCGTTTCGGCGATGATTTGGATTCTCAGCTCGCCGAGCCGGATACTGTCGAGATCTCGTCATTTGCTGGCTCTGGTCCAGGAGGGGCATCAAAGGACTTTTCTTCTGACACCAGAACTTGCAGACAGATTGAACCCATGATTTCCACCCACGATTCGCGGGTCTCTCACGACTTCTCAAGTACTTAGGCGGCCACCCGAAGTCACTTAAATTGTTTAAGACACAGCATAACGCAGCGCTGAAAATGCTGGCGTCGGCGGTTCAACTCCGTCCCTGGCCACCATTCTCTTCAGGACCTTAGCTATCCCTTGCGTTCCTCAGAATCTGGGTTGCAACCTACGACAACCGAAGCTCAGTGTGATTGGCGCAGTTCAACGCTTCTGGTACGGGTGGAAGATGTAGTCCTTCGCTTTCACGGCCGTGTGGCACGCGTTTCCGCAGTCTGAGAGGCTTTTGGCATCGGGGGTGAACTGGTCCGATGTGGCGTCGTAGTTGAATACCGCGTACCCCCACCCGCCCGTATTCGGAAATCTCTTACTGTCCTTCTCCATCACGAAAACCTGCTTAAAGACATCGGGCACATCCACGACGAAAGGCGCCTCAGTACTCTTCTTTGGCTTCCATTGCAGCTTTACGATCATGGAGCCATCCGGGAAAGGCTGGCCGTTGCCGGGCACGCCGGCCTTGTACGCCTTGATCATGCTGGGATTGGCAACGATCACCTTCAGTACGTCTTCGGTCCGGGCAGAAGAGACGACCGACCAGTCTTCGTATCCCCTGAAGTCGGAGAAAGCGATTCCGCTGGGCGATTTCAGCGAGTACTTGTCGTTGTTTTGGCCTTGTGCGTAAAGGGAGACGGCGCCGAGGACGACGAGCACTGCAATGGCTGTCGCACCGACGGTACGGCCCGCAATGCGTTTCACGGAAATGCGCGGTTCCATCTTCTGTTCCTGTTGCTCTTGCGCCACGGATTTCGCCACAAGTTCAGACATGGTGTGTTCTCCGTCACAAAACGATTTGGACGCCGATAAAAGTGCATCTCGAACGACCGCTATCAAACCAGACGCGAGGGAGTAAAACAATTGGACTTTGGTGTCGCCGACCCCCTTCGTATCAAGTGTGCAGGAGGAAGTTTCTTTCGCTTTGATCGATTTTCGGATCTCGACCTTTAGGACTAACTGGATCGAGAAAAGCGGCGTGCCTCAGCCAATGAACATAACTGAGTCGATACGAAAGTGTCGGCGACACCATCGTCCAATGGCGCGGCCAAGGTTGTTCTGGCTTAATCGCGACAGTCAATTTAACGAAAAGATAGAAATGAAACTCTCGCGAATGTACGGAACCGCTTTGATCGCAACCACGATGCTGATGCTGTCGTCCGGGCTCGGCATGAGAGGATTCGCTCAGACGAACTCCCCGCAAGAGGCCAAAAATATTGGCCTGGTTCGCGGAGCCTGGGCGGATGGATCGTGCTGGTCGAAAGTGATTGCGCTCCTCCAAGATGCGCCGAAGTTTTTCCGTCTTCAACGATGTCCCAGCTGATCAGTCAGTTTCGCATTTCAGCCCTTCTCAGGTTCGTAGTACTTGCCGTTTGCTTCCTGCCCCATCACCGCAAAATCGCACCCGGAGCTTTCCAGTGGATCGGTTTTGAAAGTGAAATTGATCGAAGGTACTCGAACAGCGGCCTCCAGTTGCGCGGTCGCTTTGCAGCCTTCGAATCGATACTGACGAGTTGGATCTTCGTACTTTACCGGCTCGTCCGTTGACTTGAAGACCAGCTTGAAATCCAGGAAAGCCGGAGTGCTCTCGGCATCCATCGCCGGCCAACGCGGTTGATCAATAATAGGAACATCCTTCATTTGTAGCGTTGCAATCTTTCCGTCAGAGCTCAACGTCAAGTCGCTGGGTGGCACAGGTGTCACCCAGTAGAGACCTTCAGGCGAAATCGGCGAGTGGAAATCGTGAATCTGGTTTGTAGGGACCGCCGGTCCTTTGAAGACGGTGAGTCATGTGTGAGCGAAGATCGCCTGATGCGGTTGCCGGCCCGCCCAGTACTCGCCTGCCATGTAACTGTAATCCGTAGTCGCGGTGCCCCAGGCAAGACGGTTACCTCTGTTGTCCGTCCCCATGCCATGAAAGCCGCTGCATCGTCCCAACTTCCCCTTGAAGTGATAAATGATCGAGAGCTCGACATTGGGTCCAGCAGGCTGGTTGTGATTGCCATTCTTGTCGAGCCAGGGAATCGGGTAAGGACATTTGCCGCCGTTGGACGGTTCATGGTTCTTTGGAATCGGGGGAGCACAGCCCTGCACTGCGGAATCCGCATGAAGCAGAGTCGCTGGAACTGAAGAAACCAGCACAGACGTCACCCCGAGCCGTAGCAACATCCGCCGATCGAACGCCACCTCAGATTTCGCTTTGCCCGCCATATAATTTCTCCTCATGCCGTTGCAGCAGCTGACAGATTGCGTACTGACAACCCTCTTTTTCTTCGACCCACTATCGTGACGTTCCTCTAGGCCCGCAACCGTCATGCATTATGTTCCATGCGGAACACTAAGGCGCACCGGTGGCCGAGATGGTGCCCCCCTAGGCATAGAGGGGTCGGTTAATAACTGCCGCGCCTGCCTTGATGACGACCTCGTCCTGGGAGTCCGTGCCTCCGGAAACGCCGATTGCGCCGATGATTACGCCCTGGTCGATCAGTGGAATGCCACCTCGAGACGCAATCACTCCGTCGAAGGCGAGCAGATAGTTGAGATGCATAAGGTTAATGCCATCCTCGAAGACCTTGGTCGGGCGCCGGAAAGTCGCGGCTGCTCTCGCCTTGTGTTCAGCAATCTGAATCGAGGCAAGCATCGCCCCGTCCATCCGTTGAAAGGCAACTAAGTTACCGCCGGAATCGGTCACCGCCACGTTCATTTTCCAGTTCCGCTTCCTGGCCTCAGCCACGGCGGCGTCAATCACCTCCTGGGCTCGGTCGAGGGAGATTGGAATCCCGTATGGCACATCGTAAGGAATCTCGTCTGGGACGACATCGAGAGGATTCGACGACGCGACCGCCGCGTCAATGGCGATTGCAGCTTTGTTGCTTGACATAAATTTCGCTCCACGGGTTAGATAAATTTCTTCAAAGCGCTCTGGCAATGCGTTCAAGCCACCAGCAAGATCTTTCCGGTACCACCCTTTTCCGCCGCTGCCTGAGCCTGGGCCGCTTCACTGAGTGGCAGGGTCTGGCTAATCGGAATTACCAGCTTTCCATCTCGCACCGCTTCGGCCATGGACTCGAGCGTTTTCCTGTCGAATTTCGAGAATACGTGCGCCACCTTTACAGATGGGTATTTCGCGGCGTTCCTGGGCAGTTCGACAACTGACGCATACACGCCTCCCGCCTTGACCTTCGCGATCACCTTCTCGGCGGTTTTTCCGCCGACGGCATCCGCTACCGCATCGAGCGGCGGAAGGCGCGCAATCGCGGCGTCGTCGTCGGTTGCGACCAGCTGATTCGCGCCGACAGTCTTCGCCTCCTCCATTTGCCTTTTCAAAATTCCCCCGATCACGGTCGCCCCGCGTTGCTTCGCGGTGAATACCGCGGAACGCCCGACATTTCCAGCAGCACCCACGACAAGAACCGTCTGGCCCGCCTGAATCCCGGTAGCGTCCATGAGTTGGTTGCCGGTCGTCGTCGCCAGTGGCAGCGCCGCTGCCTGAATCAAATCGAGTCCCTTGGGAACTTTCGCCAGGATCGCGGCTTTCACAACGCAAAGTTCGGCGTAGGTATTGTCCGCCATAGCGAACACCTGATCGCCGACGGAAAAGCCATCGACTCCCGGTCCAATCTTGGCCACAGTTCCGGCAATATCGACTCCGATGAGGCCAGGGAACTGGATGGGATAAAAATCCTTCGTTAATCCAGCACGCCGTTTGTAGTCGATCGGATTCACACTCGTGGCGGCGACTCGCACCAGTACCTCGCCCGGACCCGGAACCGGGTCAGGGTACTCCTCAAACCTCAACACTTCGGGACCACCATATTGGCGGACAACCACTGCTTTCATATTTCGTCTCCTTGTTCGGTGCGCAACCTGTCACTACAAAGACTCTGATGATTAGACCCGAGGTGCTTTGCCGATTCAATTGGACGATGGTATTGGCGTTACCTTATCCCGCGTTTGGACGAACCAGCCATCGGTGTGAGAGCCCGTGACCTTGTTTTTGGCTCGATACAGGGTATGGACCGCTGAGAATACCCCCTACTTTGGTATTGGTCGATACGTTCGTCCAATAGATTCGCACTTGCGGTTCTGGCTTAATCGAGCTGCACATCGGAGGAGCTATGACTATCGCAAAATCAGCTACCGCATCGGAATTGGAGCCGTCGGTGAACGGCGTACAAGTCGGACAGAAGAGCTATGAGATGCCCCCGAGAGAGGGGATCAGCATCGCGCAGTTTCTCACCGTCGCCGATATCGAGCGGTCGGCTCGCTATTACGAAAAGGTCTTTGGCGCCCGCATTCTGAGCCTGGGTGACGGCAACGCGCCTGGGTACCTTCAGCTCGCGAATATCTGGATGATTCTGAACGTTGGGGGCGGGCCGACCCCGGATAAGCCGACGGTCATGCTCAGCGTCCCCGACCCGAATCACATCAACAGCTTTATGAATTTCCGCGTTGCGGATATTCAAGCCTGCTACAAATTATGGAAAAGTCGAGGAGCCGAATTCATCACGGAACCGATCCCCAAGTACGGCGAGATCCGCTGCTACATCCGCGATCCTGACGGTTACATTATCGAAGTCGGACAGAGCACGACCGTCACCTACGGTTAACACTCGGGCCTGATGGGATGCCGACTCGGCGCCTCATCGTTGCCCTTCTGCCAATTTTGCTTTTGACGGCAACTCGCTCTGAGAGAGAAAGGAGTACCAGATGGTCGCCACAAACGAACTGGCAGAGGCTGCGCGTGTGATCGCGCCTGTCGCTTTGAACACGCTCAGCGTGAATGTTTTTACGGCCCCGGGAAAGACAATGGTCGGCGAGCGCCCAAAGCCCTTCGGCGAGGCGCTAGGTTTTGACCCGATCACGTCGACTTTAATTTTCGGCGAGTACGACGCGGTGCTGGTGGACGCAATGGGGACCGTGGCTGAGGCCGAAGCCCTCGCGGATTGGGTCGCTCTGCACAACCGCAACCTGGAGACCATCTATATCACGCACGCCCACTTCGACCACTTCTACGGCCTTAGCATTCTGCTCGACCGTTTCCCCGGCGCTCGGGCAATAGCAACACCTAAGACGGTGAAGGCCATGCAGATGTCTTTCACTCCCACTGTGGAACGGCTGGCCCGCCGTATGTTTCCTGGGCAAGTGCCCACCAAGTTGCTTCCACCTGAGCCTTACGAGCACGACACATTCACTCTCGAAGGTCACGAATTGCGCATTCTCGAGCAGGGCCGCACCGATAGTCCCGATTCGACGTCTCTCTACGTTCCATCGATCGGCCTGATCGTTGCTGGCGACGTTGTGTACAACCAATGCCGCATGTATGTCGGCGACACCACCCCCGAGAGCCGAAAGAATTGGATCGCGGACTTGGACCGGTTAGCGGCGCTGAACCCGACGATGGTTGTCGCCGGTCACAAGAAGCCTGGCGCGCCCGACTCTCCCTCGACGATCCAGGACACCAAGCGTTATCTCGAGGACTTCGATCGGCTGCAGAAAACCGCGAAGTCCGACCAGCAACTGTTCGATCAGATGACGGAGCTGTACCCGCATTGGGTGGCCAATCAGTCGTGGTTAATGTTCGGATTCCCAGGGGCATAACTCACATCAACCTCGGTAGCCGGCCCTTACCCACTTTGGAGGAAGCCGCGGACGATGAGCTAGCTCATCTTCAGGAGCACAGAACTCGATTTCAAAAAGGAGAACAAAATGACAACGAAAGGAAAAGTCCTGGTACTAGTATCGAGCGGTCGCGGCTTGCCCTTGAAAGATGGCAAGGTGTATACCGGCGCTGGCTACTACCTCAACGAGCTTACGGTTCCGGTTCGCGCCCTGATGAAGGAGGGCTACGAAATCACTTTTGCCAACCCCAAAGGCAATACGCCGCAATTGGATGTCCATTCGGCTGTGGCCGATTTCTTCGGTGGAGACGAGGCTAAGCTTCAGGACTATCTAAAATTCCGCGACACCCTGACCGGGCTCAAAAATCCAACTCGCATCTCGGATGTCATCGCATCGGGTCTGGATCAATATGACGCTGTTTTCGTTCCCGGCGGCCATGGCCCGATGATCGATCTTCTCGATGATCCCGACGCCGGCACCGTGATGAGACACTTTCACGAAACATCCAAGCCTACGGCAGTGCTCTGCCATGGGCCGATTTCACTTCTCTCGGCTCTTCCGAATTCGACGGAGGTGGTTGCCGCGCTGGCGGCGGGCGATGCCGCCGGAGCACACGCAAAAGCTCAAGGCTGGATCTATTCTGGATACAAGATGACCATCTTTTCAACGGCGGAAGAGCAGCAGCGGGAACCGCTCGAGATTGGTGGCAAGGTTCTCTTCTACCCGGACTTCGCCTTGCGTACGGCTGGCGGTGACGTAAGTGTAGTCGCTCCATGGCAGAGCTACGTCCTTCAGGATCGCGAGTTGATCTCAGGTCAGAACCCATTCTCTGATCAAGCGCTTCTGAACCTTCTTCTTCCGGCACTCGATGGGAAGAAGAGGTCGGTTTCAGCGGCATAAGAATCGGGGACGCTCAGAAAGAGCTATTTGAATTGACGTGATTTTCGAAGTGCTGAGTATCCAGAGAACAAGGAGAAGATATATGTCACACCATTACTCAGGTCCCGATTTTGGCTTTCCACACGGGGATGCCCGCCTCGATCTTACTGACCTGTATGCGTTCCCCAAGCCCGGCGACGCAGGCAAATCGATCCTGATTATGAACGTGCATCCATCCGCAGGTCTAAACCCAGCAGGACCCACGACAGAGGAACCCTTCTCGAATGAGGCCGTATACGAGCTGAAGATCGACACAGATGGTGATGCCGTCGCCAATATCGCATACCGAGTGCGCTTCACCTCAGACAAGAACGGAGCCCAGACTGGAACATTGCGCCGCGTTCAAGGCACGCAGGCCGCTGGCACCGGGGACGACGGGCAGACAATTATAGAAGGCGCGCCGGTGTCAACCGCACGCGAGGCACACGTGACGGAGGGCGGGGACTACCGGTTCTTTGCGGGCTGGCGCAGCGATCCGTTTTTCTTCGACACGCTGGGCGCGCTAAACAATCTGCAGTTCACCGGCGTCGATTACTTCGGCGGCAAGGACGTGTGCAGCATCGTGCTGGAAGTGCCCAACTCTGCCCTCGGCCCTAAAAAGATGGGCCTGTGGGCGCGTACGCTGGACGGCGCAAGCGGGAAATGGGTGCAGGCGGACCGCGGCGCGCGGCCAAATCAGACTCCCTTCCTTGCTGGCGAGCAGAACGCCGCCTATCTCGCCGCGGAGCCAGCGGACGATGCCCGTTTCATCCCGGTATTCGCGCACGCGCTGGAGCACACCGGTGGTTACACGCAGGCGGAAGCAACGCGGGTCGCCGGAATTCTGCTGCCGGACGTGCTCCACTACGATCCCACGCGGCCGGCGTCCTACCCGGACAATGGCCGGGCACTCACCGACGACGTCGTAGATTTCTTCCTCCCTCTCCTCACCAATGGGAAGGTGACGCGAGACAATGTAGGGCCGCACACCGACCTGCTCACCTCCTTTCCTTACGTCGGCTCGCCTCATAAGATTCGATCCGCGGAACGGGTGGCCGCTTAGGTATGCGCGCAGCCGGGCGGCGAGTTTTCGGATGCCCACGCTGTATTCAATCCTTGCACTCTCCCGGCATGATACTGACGATTTCTATCATGCTCGCATCTTTGCAACTGCTTGCCCAGGCTCTGAAACGCAAGTCCAGAAGTTAAGAGAGGAACGAACCATGAAGTACCCGACTTTTTATCGCACCGTACAGATCGATGGGCTGTCAATCTTTTATCGGGAGGCTGGTCCGAAAGACGCCCCGACGATTCTCTTGCTGCACGGGTTGCCGTCTTCTTCCCGAATGTTCGAGCCTCTCTTCACCCGTCTTTCCGATCGCTATCACCTGGTCGCGCCCGATTACCCGGGCTTCGGTCACAGCGACTGGCCGGACTCGAAAAAATTCGCGTACACCTTCGATCACATCGCGGAAATCATGAATCACTTCACCGAAGCGCTCGGCCTCTCTAACTTCACCCTCTACATGCAGGATTACGGTGGCCCCGTCGGCTTTCGCATGATCTTGGCCCACCCGGAGCGAGTCGAAGCTCTCATCGTCCAGGACGCGGTGGCCCACAACACCGGTCTCGGCGAGAACTGGAAAACCCGGCGCGCCTTTTGGGCCGATCGCGCCGCCAACGAAAGCGCGCTGCGCACGAATCTCCTGGCGCTTGCAACCACGAAGTCCCGCCACGCGGGGAACGATCCCAACGTGGAGCGCCACAATCCTGATCTCTGGATCGACGAATTTTATTTTCTAAATCAGCCCGGCCAGGCTAACATTCAAAGCGACCTCTTCTACGACTACCGCACCAACGTTGATTCCTACCCAAAATGGCAAGCATGGATGCGCGAGAAACAGCCGCGCCTGCTGGTGATCTGGGGTAAGTATGAGTCTTCATTCGACCCCTCAGAGCCAGAGTCCTATCGCCGCGACGTCCCCGAAGCTGAAGTCCACATCGTCGACGGCGGCCACTTCGCCTTGGACACCGCAGCAGACGAAATTGCCGCACTCGTCCAAGGATTCGTCGGTTCTTCACGCCAGGTGTCTACGGCGCGGCGAGCCGGGTGACGCGGCGTTTCAGAGGGACGGTGCGCAGTGTTGGGTTTGAACCTTTAAAACGAAAGTTCATTTATGTCGGGCAAGTCTGTCATACGTGCACGACCGGCCTGGTCGACGGATCGATTACAACCCTGAGCCGTTGGAGAGGCCCGCTCCCGGGAATGTGCTCGTATGCTGCTCTCAGCCAAACGCAGCTGTCACTCTGGATCTTTAAAAGAAGATCTTTGAGAGAAATGGAAGGAGTCCAATCATGCGTTCTGATATTATGCCCGGAGGCATTTTCCCCGATTACGAACTCCCCGATCATACGAGCAAACTGCGCAAGCTCAGCGAGCTGCAGGGCGATGATCCGCTAATCCTCACGCTTGCGCGCGGCCATTACTGCCCAAAGGAGCACCAGCAGCACTTGGAACTTGCCGCGTTCTACCCGAAGATCGCGGTGGCATACACGCAAGTCGTCACGATTGCCACCGACGATCACCATACACTCCAGGAATTCCGTGCATCGGTCGGAGCCCAGTGGCCATTTCTTTCGGACCCCGTGCGAACGATTCAGAAGGACCTCGACATCCAGGAGTACACCGATCCCGAGCACAACCCGATGATCCCGCACACTCTCGTACTCAAACCAGGCCTGGTGATCCATAGCATTTACAACGGCTATTGGTTCTGGGGCCGCCCGTCAGTCGTGGACCTCTGGCACGACCTGCGCACCGTGACCAGCGAGATTCGCCCCGACTGGGATCTCAGCACGCCTGGACTCCGCGAGGCTTGGAACGCCGGCGATTTCTCGCGCTTCCACGGTTGGAACAAGAAGGATGGCAAACGCGCCGGCTAAGCTTGATCTGCGGGTGCACTGTTGGCTGTCCGTCCAGGCTTTGCCGTAACTCTCCACACCGGACCACGCCGCTCGTGCAAGCGGGGCGGCTCGTCACGCATTTCCAGGCAGGCCACATCTCGCAGGCTGCGGAAGAACTCATTTGTAGGCCAGCGTGAACCTCATCGGTCAAACAGTTTGCTGAAAAACGTGACGTCATACCGCAGAAATCCACAGCGTGGTTCGACAGACCCGATCCGCTGTGTTTTCTGGGTCTTAGCTGTCATGGCGTTATCGTATGCCCGGTACTGTCATGACGTTATGTTCCGTACGGAACACTTGGCTGTGCTCGCCGGAGGCCTCGGCGGGCGGACGAAGGCGTCCGCCCCTACACAAGCTCTCTCCCCACAGGCTGCGAAACCTCCTATTGCTGCCAGCCTCCGCCCAGGGCCTTGTAGAGTTGCACGAGACTTCTGTATTCGTCCCCGCGAGCCGATGCGAGCGTTAGTTGCGCTCCGTAGAGAGACCGCTGCCCATCCAACACTTCAAGGTAGGTCGTGGTTCCACCCTTGTAGCGAAGAGTAGAGATTCGGACAGTTTCCTCGAGGTCAGAAACGGTCTCCTGCTGGCGGACTCGCACTTCGTGGAGCTTTTCGTAGCCGATCAGCGCGTCGGAAACTTCGCCGAACGCGCGCTGGATCGTCTGCCGGTAAGCGATGAGAGCTTGTTGGTTTTCAGACTTGGCGAGCCGGAGATTTCCACGAAGGGCTCCACCGGTGAAGATCGGCTGGCCGACCTGAGCGCCATAGGACCAGATACCGATCTGGGAAGCCATAAGGCCTGAGAACGCGCTGCTGCGGCCAAAAGAACCGCCGCCCGATCCGGTCAAAGCGATTTGCGGAAAAAACTGTGCCTTAGCCACTCCAATTTCCGCGTTAGACGCGATCAGAATCTGCTCAGCCTCGCGAATATCGGGACGGCGCTCAATCGTTGAAGAGGGAAGGCCCGGCGGAACTTCAGGCGGCAAGGGCTGTTCGACCAGAGCAAGCCCGCGGGCAACATCGTGCGGGTAGTCTCCCAGCAGGATGCTGATGGCGGTTTCTTGCTGTGCAATGGCCCTCTCGAGGTCGGGTATCTGCACATTTGCAGTGTCGAGCACCTGCTGTGCCTGAAGCACATCGAGTTTGGTGGCGACGCCGCGATCAAGACGGAGTTTGGTGAGTTTGACCGAATCGGTCTGCGTACTGACCGTCTGACGCGTGATCTGGAGCTGAAGATCCAGTTGCAGGAGCGTGAAGTAGTCGGTCGCAAGATCGCTGACGAGGCTAAGGTACACCGTTTGCCGCGCGTCTTCGGTTGCCAAGAGCTCGGCGCGTGCCGCTTCCGTGGCGCGACGCAAGCGGCCGAAGAGATCGATTTGAAACGCGGCATCTCCGACGAGGGTTAAGAAGTTGAACTTGAATTGAGTCGCACTGTCCTTGCCGCCATTGAAGTTCGCATTGGTCGAAACCTGGGGAAACAAGCTGGAGCGCGTGATTGATACCTGTGCGCGGGCGGCGTTGATTCTTTCGGTAGCCAACTGCAGGTCGTAATTCTGCTTGAGGGCGGTGCGAATGAGTTCCTGCAGTTTCGGGTCCTGAAATACCTGCCACCAGGGAAGATCGGCATACGAAGCAGCTTGCGCCTGCTGTTGAGAGTCAGGCGCGACGTCGCGAAAGGCGGTTGGGGCCTGCACCGCCGGCCGATGATACTTTGGACCGACCGCGCAACTGACCAGCAAGCCCGCCGCACAAAAGCGGCGCCCAGTAATTTTGATGTCTTCCCCGACTTCATTTCCAACTCCGATTGTGTTTCCGTTCGTCTGGTGAGAAATATTGTTCAGTCTCCCGGGACTGGCGACGGTGATGCGGGTAACATTCCAGCCTCGGGTTCCTTGCCCGCGCCCGACCACTTTTCGACCATATAAAAGACTCCAGGCACGAAGAAGATGCCTATAGCGCTGGCGGCGAGCATGCCACCGATTACCGTTGTTCCCATGATCTGGCGCGCGACGGCGCCGGCGCCGGTCGCAGTCCATAACGGAACGCAGCCGAGAATGAAGGCAAAACTGGTCATTAAGATCGGACGCAGGCGCAACCGGGCGCCCTGGAGGGCAGCATTCGCTAGGGGTTCGCCTTTCTCGTATGCATCTTTGGCGAACTCTACGATCAGAATTGCGTTCTTGGCAGCCAGGCCGATGAGCATCACGAGGCCAATTTGCGAGAAAACATCATTTTCGATTTGGACGAGATAAGGCGCGAGGAAATATCCGAGTATCTCGCGACGCAGCCAAAGGACGGCGAAGGCTCCGAACACGGCTACGGGCGTGCTAAGCAGAACGCTGAAAGGCAGAGACCAGCTTTCGTATAGGGCTGCGAGAATTAAGAAGACGAACAGGAGCGACAGGCCGAAGACAACCGAAGGCGGCACGCCTTGCCGCGCCTTTTGCTCCTGGAAAGAGATGCCGGAATAGTCAAAACCCATTTCTCGCGGCATGGTTTGCTTGAAGACTTCCTCGAGAGCATAGGTCGCCTGATCCGAGCTATAGCCCGGTGCCGCGCTGCCATTAATCTGGGCGGAGCGGTACTCATTGAAGCGCTGCGTGAACTCCGGACCGACTCGCGAATTGATCGTCGTGAGAGTGGAAAGCGGAACATTCTCTCCCTTGCTGTTCAGCACGTAAAATCGACCTATATTATTCACGTCGGCGCGGTCCTGCGCTTCGGCTTCTATGTATACCTGCCACTGACGGCCAAACCGATTGAAGTAGTTGATGAAATAACCGCCCATGAAGGCCTGAATGGTGCGATACACGTCGGTGAGATTTACGCCTAGTTTCAGAACTTTGTCGCGATCGATATCGATGAATTTCTGCGGGACAGAGGGCAGGAACGTCGTATTGATGCTGCCGATCTCGGGTCGCTTGCGAGCGGCTTCGAGAAAAGTGTTGAGGTTCCTGGCCAGGAACTGCACGTCGGATCCAGAACGGTCTTCGAGCAGGAATGTAAATCCACCGGCTGTGCCGACACCGGGAATGGCAGGAGGAGCAAAACCGAAGACGACTGCCTGGGGCACTTTGGCGAATTCGCGATTCAGGTTAGCCTTCAGGGACTCGAATTGCTGCGCTGTGGTGGTTCGCTCGTCCCAGGGCTTGAAGTTCACAAAAAACGTTGCGTTATAGGTGGTGCGAACGAAGCTAAGCAGACTGAATCCCACAAAACACGTCGTGTACTCGACCCCCGGCGTGTTCATAATCGTCTTTTCCACGTCAGCGACAACTGCCTTCGTACGCTCGAGCGAGGCTCCGTTCGGGAGTTGGACGGACACATAGGCGTAACCCTGGTCCTCTTCCGGTAGAAAGCTTGTGGGCAGGCGCTGCGCGAAAAATCCCGCAGCAATGCCAAAGACCAGAAGGAGCGCGACAACAACAGCGGTCTTCTGCACAAGCACTCCGCTCCAGTGGACATATCCGTCCGTGGCGCGCTGGAACACGCGGTTGAACCAATCGAAGAACCTCCGCAACAGGCCCTGACTGGGTTGGCGCGGCCGCAGCAGGAGCGCAGCGAGGGCCGGACTGAGCGTGAGAGCGTTGAACGCGGAGAGAAGAACGGAAATGGCGATCGTAACGGCGAACTGCTGATAGAGCCGGCCGGTGATACCCGGGATGAACGCGGTGGGCACGAACACCGCTGACAAGACGAGAGCGATGCCCACAACAGGCCCGGAGAGCTCTTCCATCGCCTTCAATGCGGCGTTCTTTGGCGTCAATCCCTCCTCGATGTGGCGTTCCACACCTTCCACCACAACGATAGCGTCATCGACCACAAGACCGATGGCGAGCACCAGGCCGAACAGAGAGAGTGTGTTGATGGAAAAACCGAAGAGTGGAAAGAGAATAAACGTGCCCACCAGCGACACAGGCACTGCAAGAAGTGGAATTAACGTGGAGCGCCAGCCCTGCAGAAAAAGATAGACCACGAAAATAACGAGAACGAGGGCGATGAGGAGCGTTTTGACAATTTCCTTGATTCCCTCAGTAACCGACCGTGTGGTGTCGAGCGCGACCACGAAATCCAAGTCCTCTGGGAAGCGCTGCTTCAATTGCTCCATCAGTTTCCTGACTCCGGCGGCAGCCTCGACTGCATTGGATCCGGGTAACTGATAGGCAGCGATCACGGCGCTCGGCTTTCCATTAAAGCGTCCGGCAACGCTGTAGTCCTGGGCGCCCAGTTCGATGCGTGCGACGTCTCTGACCCGGACGATGCCTCCATCGGGTGTCTCGCGCAGCACGATCTGACCGAATTGTTCGGGCGAAACCAGCCGGCCCTGCGCCAAGACCGTGTACGTGAATTCCTGGCCTTTCGGCGCTGGCTCGCCTCCGGCCTTACCAGCCGGGTTCACGGTATTTTGCGCTTGAATGCGCGGCTAACGATTTGCGGAACGGTGATGCCCAGCTTTGCTAACGCGTCCGGCTTTACCCACAACCGCATCGCATATTGACCAGCACCAAAAACCTGCACGTTGCCAATGCCAGGCGAGCGCAAGACCGGATCGGCGAGGTTGATGTAGGCGTAGTTCGCCAGAAAAGTCGCGTCATAAGTGCCATGCGGCGAATACACCGCAACCAGCACGAGCGGGGCGGTCACGGATTTTCGAACGGTGACTCCGTAATTGGTCACTTCGGCGGGAAGCTGAGAGGCGGCCTGGGTTTCTCGCGATTGCGCCAAGATGAAATCGGTATTCGGGATCGGTCTTCTGGTCAAAGTTGACGATCAAGCTCGTGCTGGAGCTTGCCGTGGCATTGAGGGAGTACATGTAATTCATGTTGTCCACGCCGTTCATCTGCTGCTCGAGCGGGGTGGCAACGGCCTGTTCCAGGGTTTGAGCGTCGGCTCCGACATAGGTGGCGACGATTTGGATCTCTGGCGGCGCGATGTTGGGAAATTGTGCGACAGGCAAGTTCAGAACAGTAAGCGAACCCACCAGCACCAGGACAATCGAGATCACGATCGCAACGATAGGCCGATTGATGAAAAACTTTGACATGACACTACCTGCTCATCGCTTCCGCGAGTGAATGGTTTCGGATTGACCCGGACGCCGGTGCGCACTTTCTGAACTCCTTCCGCAACAATCCGGTCACCTGGATTGAGTCCACTTGCGATCACCCATCGTCGATCCACCTGGGGCCCGACTGTCACCGGCCGTATGGTCACCTTGTTGTCGGCATCGAGGACTGCCACTTGATAGCCACCCTGGAGTTCAGAAACGGCACGCTGAGGAACCAGCAGGGCTCGCTCTTCCGTCCGGATTACCGCACGAACTTTGGCGTAACCGCCGGGTCTCAGAACATTGTTGGGATTGGGAAAGAGCCCGGCGAGCCGAATTGCGCCGGTGGCTCTCATTGATTTGCCGGTCGGAGAAATAGAAAGTTCCGTCGTGTGGGTAGGTTGAACCGTCCGCCAGAATAAGTTGAAGGCGTAATTTCTTATCGGCCTCCCACCGACTGGTCTCGGTCGGAAAGCGTTTGCGCCACTGCAAGATATTGAGGCTCGCTGACGGTGAAATATGCTTTGATGGGATCCAGGGTCGAAACGGATGTGACCACGCCGCTGCCCGGACTAACCAAGGCGCCTACTTGGAGTTGAGCCTGGCCTGCGACGCCATCGATCGGCGCCACTAAACGAGTGAATTCGAGATTGATCTTTGCTGTTTCGACGGACGCCTCGTAGGTCTTGATTTGCGCTTTAGCCGTTTCGATCCCGGCCAGGGCGGCAAGATTGTTTTGGACAGCGTTGTCGAGATCTTGCTGGCTGGCTGCCTGCTCCCTGGCGAGCGGTGTGTAGCGTTCCACGTCGAGTTCTGTGCGGCGTTGCACCGCCTGTGCGTTGGCCAGCGTTGCTTTTGCCTGAGCCAACTGCCCTTGGGCCTGGTCGAGCGCTGCCTGAAAAGGACGCGGATCAATCTGAAACAAGAGCTGACCTTGTTTGACGAACCTGCCCTCTTGATATCCCTGCTTCAGCAGGTATCCCGTAACCTGTGCCCTGACGTCAGCATTGACCAGCCCATCGAGAGTGCCGATCCATTCCCCATAAATCGGCACATCCTCCTGCTGAACCTGCAGCACCTCGACATCGGGCAAAGCGACTGGTTGCGATCCCAACGCATGTTTGTAGGGATGAACGGCTCCAATGACCAGTCCCAATATGAGCAAGAGGAACAACCCGCCGCCCAGAAGATAACGTTTGGGTACCATGCTCGAATTGATCTGCATCGCGTCGCCCCCGGAAACGTTCAGACGTAGTCGTGACCCGACAGACAGTGGTGATTAGGCCAGACGGCCGGAAGGGAGTCTATTAGACGATGGTATTGGTTAATACTTTCGTGCAGGAGAGGGACGCCAAGTCTGTCTCACTTAACGCGATTACTATTGCATTTTGCCGGTCGAGCCAGGAGTTTCAACGAGGGTGTCATGTTTATGGTGGAAGTCGAGCCCGAAGTGGGGCTCTTGGCGGGTGCCAGTAATCGTGAAGGGCACTTCGGCACCGGCACCATGTTTTTCGAAAAACGGGTCGATGGGCTTCAGCAGAATTGATTTCCAGCCTGTGGTGATTTGCGACAGCTTCGCACGCAGTTTCAATGTTCCGTGAAAATCGAACGTGTTGCCGTCAAGGCTGTACTCGCCGTTCATATCGGCGTGCGTGCCGGGAACCTGAAAATGCAGAAATGAGAAGGAGAGGACTGCTTTGTGGAGGGAAAACGTGCCTTGCAAGTCAGAAGGCACATCCACTTCGGGGAGGTTCTGCGCGAGCTTCGACTTGCCTTGACTGCGCAGGCTGAACGAGTCGATACGGCTTTGAACTTTCTGGTTGGTGAAGTGGCCCTCGGGAACATGAAAAGTGCCCGCAAGGTTCAGCCTGTCGGTGAGATCGCCTTTGCCGGGAAGAAGGCTCAGCTTCGTATTCATCGCCACCGCTCCAGCCATGATGGGGGGGGCGGTTTTGACGCCGACCGTAAGCAGATCCTCGATGTTGGCACGGCCGAGGACAACCTCGAGTTCAATGTCGTGCCCAGGAGGATTCTTGACGCGGACGATTTTACCTTTCGCCGTAACGGAAGAATGCAGCACCGTGGCTCTTACGGGATCGAGATAGGTATTGCCGTCCGTGCCATCAACGATGGCGTGAAAGTCTGTTTGGAGCGGGACGGGATGGCCGCTGATGTTAATCCTGAAATCGGGTGTATCGGTCTGGCCCTCGACTTCGATGCGTCCGAGAGTCCCAGCATAATGGCCGTTGGAAGAGAGAATTCCGCCAAGGCCTCTGAGCGTTCCGAGATCGGCGTTGGTAAAGGAATAGTCGCCGGCGACGGAGGAGTCGCGAGGGCTCTGGTCGTTCAGGGGCCCGAACTGTCCCTGGGACTGGATGTCGCCGACCGGCTTGGGATTCACCAGCGTGGCGTCGAAGCGCAGCGGTTGGCCGGGGCCTATGTCTTTCAATCGCAGATCCTTGATGTCGAATTCCAACGGCTCATTGCCGGGCTTGGCGGTGTTGATAATGAGCTTTGCATCCACGCACACGATGCGATCGACGGCAATGCTCAATTTCCCGGAACGCTGGCGCAGGTTGCGTAACTGCTGGCGATCATTTTTCGGCGGGACGTTCATGATGAGACCGTCCACGTAGATGGTGTCCACGCGCATCGGCGTCCGGAACAGACTGGATAGCGCGGTCTGGAAGCGGAATTCTCCGATCCTGATGAGAGGTTGAAAGCCGGGTTCTGACGAATTCGGATCCGTGGAACCGTAAATCTCCAGATCCTTGCCCGTGACGTGGAGGCCATGGGCGATCGAGACGTCGAGCTCGGCAAGTTCAACGCGACTCTTGAAGCGAGTCGCGAGAGTTTTGATAACCCTGGCCCGGAGAATTGGCTGGGCGCGAGCGGTGACGAGGCGGACAGAGACGGCCGTCCCGACGAGAAGGATGGCAAGGATACCGAGGACCCAGCGCCAGGTGCGGGAGCGGCTTCGCCTCGAACCCAAATCGTGTGGAGGCAAGGCTGACGACGGTAGCGGAAATCCTGTCAAGTCTATTCAGTAGACCAGAGGAGACACGAAAAGAATCGGGTCTTTCCTGCAGGGGTTGAAGCCCGCATCGATTCCAAACGGCGCTGACATGCCATCGAAGCCGATAACGGAAAGATCGGAATGTATCTTGATGTTGAGATCGTGGGCCTCTCGCGCCAGATTGAGTGGTTGGGCATTCGATTGGCACTTAGCAGGCTGCGGAAAAACTCATTTGCAGGCCCACAGCGAACCTCAGCGGCTAAAGCCGCTCCCCTTCAAGACACGAGCGAAATCAGAGTTTTTCTGCAGCCTGTTAGAGGCGGAAAGCGCGAGCTAGGAACCGCGGGCGATCTGAATCAGTTTCGGCAGCACTTCACCGAATGGCGAATCCTGGCTTGGCCTTCCGAATTTGAAATAGATCGTGCGGTAGAGTTCGTACAATTCGCGATACACATCTTGCTCTGCGGCTTGCGGCTCAAAGATGGTATGCGCTGGGCAGATTGCTCGTTGTGCTTCTGCAATCGTTTTGAATGTACCTGCCGCCAGAAACGCAAAAATCGCCGATCCGACGCCAGTTACTTTGCTGCTCGGAACGAGTACGGGGCGTCCCAGCACGTTCGCATAAACCTGGTTCAGGACCGGATTGCTTTGCGGGATCCCTCCCCCATTAATGACCCGTTGTGTCGGCGCACCATATTCGCTCATACGATCAAGAATCACTCGAGTATGAAACGCGGTTCCTTCGATAGCCGCAAATAATTCATCCTGGACCGTGTGTTGCAGGTTCCATCCGATCGTCATTCCGCCCAGATTCGGATTCACCAGAACCGTTCGATCACCATTGTCCCATGTCATGCGGAGCAGGCCTGTCTGTCCTGCGCGATAGCTGGCCAGGCCTTTGCTCAACTCTTCGACAGTGGTATTGGCCCGGCGAGCGATTGCACCGAAGATATCGCCAGTGGCCGAGAGCCCTGCCTCGATGCCGGTGAACTGCGGATGCACGCTGCCGGGTACGACCCCGCACACTCCCGGAATCAATTGTGCTTCGGGTCCGTAGGCGATGATGCATGTGGAAGTGCCCACTACGTTAACGACGTCGCCTTCTTTCGCGCCCGCGCCAATGGCGTCCCAATGCGCATCAAATGCTCCGACGGGAATCGGAATGCCGGCCCTCAGGCCAAGTTTCTCCGCCCAGTGCGGCGCCAGTGTTCCGGCAATTCTGTCCGAGGTGGCGTATTCACCCTCGAGTTTCCCGCGCACCCCGGCCAGCAGCGGGTCCACCTTTGCCAGAAAACTCTCGGGTGGGAGCCCGCCGAGCGCGGCGTTCCACATCCACTTGTGACCCATAGCACAGACGCTGCGTTTGACGCGTCTGGCATCGGTGATTCCACACAGCGTGGCCGCCACCATATCGCAGTGCTCAAAGGCAGTCACAAAGTTCGAGCGCTTTTCAGGGTTGTGCCGAAGCCAATGCAAGAGTTTGGCGAATCCCCATTCGGAGGAGTACACACCGCCGCACCACTCGATCGCCTCCAGCCTTTCCCGTCGGGCCAATTCGGTGATCAAAGCTGCTTCCTGTTTCGCGCGATGATCGCACCACAAGTAGTAGTCGTCTAATGGAACGAGCCCTTCGCCCACCGGAATCACGCTTGAACCTGTCGTGTCGAGGGCGATTGATTCCACCTGGGCGCCATCGATTCCTGCCACTTTCACGGCTTGCCGCGTCGCTTCAGCCAAAGCCCGCATGTGGTCGGCGTGCGACTGGGTGGCATAGTCCGGATCTTCATGCTTACGGTGCAGAGGATATTCGGAGGTGGCGGAGCCAATCAGTCCATGGCTGCTGTGGACCAGAGAAACGCGAACGCTTAGCGTGCCGAAATCGACTCCTGCGACAATCGCCATCGAACTACCCCCCGGTTCTTTCAAGCCCTCTGAGACTCAATATTAATTAGGAGTTCTGTGCCATGCGCGCCCGCTCTCGGGCGGGCGAAAAACGCAGGCCGAAAAACAAGCCCGCACCAGCAATGAGTGAAATGATTTCTCCGCAGTGCCAGTAGAGGGACAAATCCTGCGCGATAACCAATGGAACCCTCGCAAGCACCCCGATTGTCCGGATCACGTCGTGCGGCCGGCAGAGTTGGCGCTTCAAGACTTCGAGCGATGGTTGCCATTGCCGGATTGCATATTGTATCCATAAAATCGATGCGACCTTATATTGTGACTGACTGATGGGGCATGAAGTGGCATTCCAAAGGGATTCTGGCTGGAGAGATCGGAAAAGGACAATGGCAAGCGGTGATTGTCGGACCGTCCGGGTCATTGATTCTCATACAGGTGGCGAGCCAACGCGGTTGGTGGTTAGCGGCGGTCCTGACCTTGGGACGGGTTCGTTGGCGGACAGGCTGGAGCGGTTTCGTGCCCAGCATGATGATTTTCGCTCCGCTGTCGTGAATGAACCGCGGGGTTCCGACGTCATGGTGGGTGGCCTTCTCTGTGACCCCGTGGATCCTACATGCGCCGCGGGCGTCATCTTCTTTAATAATGTTGGCTACCTGGGGATGTGTGGTCATGGAACCATAGGGCTGGTCTCCACCCTGGCATACATGATGCAGATCACGCCGGGCCGGCACAGGCTCGAGACCCCGGTGGGAACGGTGAGCGCGGTTCTTCATGAAAACGGCGAAGTTACGGTGAATAACGTCGCGAGTTATCGCAGCGCGCCGAATGTGGGAGTGGAAGTAGCGGGTTACGGCAAGGTACATGGCGACGTGGCTTGGGGAGGGAATTGGTTTTTCCTGGTCCGCGATCACGACATGGAACTAAGGCTTAACAATACCGATCAACTCACGGCCTTCGCCTGGGCGATACGAACTGCTTTGTGCACGAATGACATTCGTGGGGACGATGGCAAAGAAATTGACCACATCGAGTTGTTTGCGCCATCCCAAACGCCCGGCGTGGACAGCAGGAATTTTGTGCTCTGTCCGGGGAAAGCCTACGATCGTTCTCCTTGCGGCACCGGGACCAGCGCCAAGCTGGCGTGCCTTTATGCCGACGGAAAAATCAAGGAAGGTCAGGCTTGGCGGCAAGAGAGCATTGTCGGAAGCGTATTTGAAGGCAGGGTGCAGGTTCGGGACGGCAAGATCTATCCGAGCATCAAGGGTTCGGCTTTTGTGAACGCTGAGGCAGAATTAGTGCTTGATCGGCGCGACCCACTTTGCATGGGTATTCGCGCTTGAAGCCAACATGAGCCAGGCATCGTACGACGTCGCGATCGTTGGCGCCGGTATCGTCGGCGCGGCTTGTGCGGAAGAGTTCGCTCGTCGCGGCCACACGGTCGTCATCCTGGACCGCGATGTGGTAGGGAGCGGCGCCACGGCTGCAGGGATGGGGCACATCGTTGTCATGGACGACTCCGATGCGCAGTTTGCGCTGACCCGCTACTCCCAGCAGTTGTGGCAGGCGTTGCGGCAGGAATTGCCGGACGATGTCGAATATGAATTGTGCGGCACAATCTGGGTTGCGGCCGACGACGAAGAAATGGATGAAGCGCGGCGCAAGCACGACTACTACGCGCAACGCGGTGTTGCGACGGAGGTACTCGACTCGCGAAGGTTGCAGAGCCTCGAGCCCAACCTGCGCGGGGGCATGGCCGGCGGTCTCCTTGTTCCGGAGGACGGAGTCCTCTATCCCCCGTGCGCCGCCCGGTTTCTCATCGAGCGCGCGCAAAAACGCGGAGCAAAGCTTCAATTGGGGGCTCCAATCGCGAAGATTGGGCAGGGACGGATCCGGCTGGCGGACGGCTTTGAGCTGACTGCGGGCATCATTGTCAACGCAGCCGGTGCTTGGGCCCCGGAGTTGACACCCGGAATCGACATCAAGAAGCGCAAGGGACATTTGGTGATTACAGACCGCTATCAGGGGTTCCTGCGGCACCAACTGGTAGAACTCGGATATCTGAAGAGCGCGCACTCATCCAGTAGCGATTCTGTTGCCTTCAATGTCCAGCCTCGGCGGACAGGGCAGATTCTGATCGGCTCGTCGCGGCAATACGGGGCGGAGCACAAGGAAGTCGATCAATCCATCCTGAGGCGAATGCTACTGCGCGCCCAGGAATACATGCCTGGCTTGGGACCGCTGTCGGCGCTGCGTAGTTGGACCGGATTCCGCGCCGCCACCCCCGACAAACTGCCGCTGATCGGTCCGTGGCCGGAAGACCGGTCTGTGTTCCTCGCCACCGGGCATGAAGGGCTCGGAATTACAACCTCGCTGGGAACGGCGAAGGTGCTGGTGGATCAGGTCACCGGATCGGCTCCGGAAATCCCGATCGAGCCGTATTTGCCTTCGCGGGCCAGCAAGGAATTCGCCCATGCCTAGCAACATGACGGTTACGGTAAACGGTGCGCCCATTTCAGTTCCTTCAGGAGCAACCGTTGCCGTGGCCGTATCGCTTGCCGGCCAGGCTTGCCGGACATCGGTGAGCGGGGAAGCGCGTGGGCCGTTGTGCGGAATGGGTATCTGCTTTGAGTGTCGTGTGGCGATAGATGGGAGGCCACATTGCCGTAGCTGCCAGATTCTGTGCGAACCGGGCATGGAAGTGAGAACGGATGAGTAGAGGTTCGAAGCAACGGTTCGATGTTCTCGTGGTCGGCGGAGGTCCGGCGGGCATAGCTGCCGCGATCCGTGCAGCGGAGTGCGGTGTGGACGTCGGAATCGTGGACGACAACGCAACATTCGGCGGCCAAATCTGGAGGAAAGGGTCTGCCGGTGGGCTCAGCCCAGAGGCCAACGAGTGGATCGAATTGCTGCAGACGGCGGGAGTCAAGAAGCTGTCGGGGAGAAGGATTTTTGACCAACCGGAACCGGGCGTGCTATTGGCGGAGGGAGGAGACGACCTCTGTGAGTTGCGTTACCGGAATCTGGTGTTGGCGACTGGGGCGCGGGAGCGGTTTCTGCCTTTTCCCGGTTGGACTCTGCCGAATGTGATGGGCGCTGGTGGCTTGCAAGCAATGGTTAAGTCCAGTCTCCCGATTCGCGGTAAACGTGTGGTTGTCGCCGGGACGGGTCCATTGCTGCTGGCGGTCGCTGCCTACCTGCGCAAGCAGGGCGCCGAGATTGCTGCCATTTGCGAGCAGGCGTCACGGGGCAGCCTTGCCCGGTTCAGCGTGGCTCTGCTCAGTCAACCGGCGAAAATTGTACAGGCGTTTCAGTTCATGCGTGAACTGGCTGGAGTTCGGTTGGTGGCCAACAGTTGGCCGCTAGAGGCGCACGGCCGGAACAAACTCGAAAGTGTGACCATCTTGCAGCACGGACAGCCTGAAGCCATTGACTGCGACTATCTGGCGTGCGGCTTTCATCTGGTTCCCAACGTAGATTTACAAACGCTGCTGCGCTGCCAGCCCCAGGCAGGCTACGTGTGGGTTGACGAATTTCAGCAGACCTCAGTCAAAGGAATCTTCTGTGCTGGCGAACCAACCGGCATTGGAGGGGTGGAATTGGCACTGGTCGAGGGACAGATTGCCGGCCTGGCTGCCGCCGGAAGCGCTGCAGAAGCGCGAAGATTGTTCCGCGAACGCGAGAAAGCGCGACGCTTCGCGCGGCTTCTGGACGAGACCTTTCGCCTGCGGCCGGAACTGAGGGGACTACCGTCTGCCGACACTCTGGTCTGCCGGTGCGAGGATGTCCAATATGCACGCCTCCAGCGGCAAACTTCGTGGCGGGCGGCGAAGTTGTACACCCGTTGTGGGATGGGTCCGTGCCAGGGAAGAGTGTGCGGACCGGCAACTCAGTTCCTTTTCAAGTGGAACCCAGATTCCATTCGACCGCCGGTTTTTCCCGCGCGCGTTGAAAACCTGGCTTCCCTTCTCAGCGGTTCGGAACTGGAAAATAGCAGCGCAATAATAAGGGGAGGGCTTTCATGAACTGGAACGGCGTGATGCCTGCCGTAACAACTTGCTTCGATCAGGATCTTGGCGTAGATCATGGTTTCGTAACGGATCACTGCCGCTGGCTTCTGGACAACGGCTGCACCGGCATTGTGGCCCTCGGGTCGCTAGGGGAAGGGGCCACCCTGTCATTCAACGAAAAATTGGAAGTGCTGAAAACGTGCGTGAGGGCCGTCCACGGTCGTGCGCCCGTCGTCGCTTCCATCTCGTCGCTCACGACTTCGGAGGCAGTTGCCTTGGCCGCAGCGGCCACCGACCTCGGCTGCGACGGCCTGATGGTGTTGCCTCCCTATGTATACAAGGGCGACTGGAGAGAAATGAAGACGCACGTCGCAGCCGTATTCCACGCTACACCGCTCTCGTGCATGCTCTATAACAACCCAGTAGCCTACGGAACCGATTTCTTGCCGGAACAGATACGGGAATTGGCCGCGGAACATGAGAACTTCGAAGCGGTCAAGGAATCCAGCACAGACGCCCGACGAGTCTCCGCGATCCGTGCGTTGCTTGATGAGCGGCTCGACATACTAGTCGGAGTCGACGACGCGGTGTTGGAGGCGGTCGGAGTGGGAGCGACAGGGTGGGTTGCCGGATTGGCGAATGCTTTGCCGCGCGAATCCGTGGAACTGTTCAACTGCGGTATAAAGGGACGCGGCGATAAAGCTTTTGAACTGTATCGCTGGTTCCTGCCATTGCTTCGAATGGATACGGTTCCAAACTTCGTTCAACTGATCAAGTTGGTGCAGGAGGAAGTTGGCATCGGGAATGCGCGCGTTCGCCCCCCTCGACTCGAGTTGGTGGGGGCCGAACTCGATCAGGCGAAGAAGGTGATTCGCGAAGCGTTGCGCTCCCGGCCACAGGCGGTGGTCAGCTATGCATTACCGAATGGAAAATAAAATGCTCGCGTCCATGTCAAAACTGTCGGGTCGGTCGCTGATCGGTTTTCGGGAAGGTACGGGTACGGGCGGCGCAATGCACGCTTCGAACCCCATGACTGGGGAGCGGTTGGGGCCTGGGTTTATTCCAGCGACGGCGGAGGAAGTGGAACTGGCCGTCCGCCTTGCGGCGGAGGCTTTCGACGTCTACCGTCGCGCTTCCGGTCGAGAGCGCGGGGCATTCTTGCGCAAGATTGCGGGAAAACTCGAATCGATCACCGCTGACCTGGTCGAACGCGCAGGGCAGGAGACGGCCTTGCCGCAGGCGCGCTTGCAGGGCGAAACGTCGCGCACTTGCGGCCAGCTTCGCCTCTTTGCCCAGGTAGCGGAGGAAGGATCGTGGATCAATGCGCGGATCGACCGCGCCGATCCAGATCGCAAACCTGTACCGAGACCCGATATCCGATCAATGCTGCGCCCGCTCGGACCTGTCGTTGTATTCGGCGCCAGCAATTTCCCGCTGGCATTTTCGGTTGCTGGTGGCGACACCGCATCCGCCCTCGCCGGTGGCAATGTAGTGATCGTGAAGGCACACGCCGCTCATCCTGGCACGAGTGAATTGGTTGGACGCGCTGTACAAGAAAGCGTCAAGGAATGCGGCCTGCCCGAGGGCGTGTTCTCGCTTCTGTTCGGGAGTGGTTCGGAGATTGGGACGGCATTGATGAAGCATCCCCTCGTCAGGGCGGGCGGCTTTACCGGGTCTCGCGCCGCTGGAAGGGCTTTGATGGACGTTGCAGCCTCTCGCCCTGAGCCGATTCCTTTCTACGCAGAAATGAGCAGTACCAATCCCGTCTTCATCCTTCCCGGCGCGCTGCACGACCGTGCGGAAGCAATTGCAGCCGGTCTCTATGCGTCGTTCACCTTGGGAGCCGGGCAATTCTGCACCAAGCCAGGGATGGTTTTTGTGCCGCAAGGATCCAATGCAGACTTGTTCGCGAACAAGTTGCGGGAGTTGGCGGACGGATCTGCTCCTTTCCATCTTCTTACGAAGGCCATCCATTCCTCGTATAAATCAGCCATCGCGGCGCGCAGAAGCGATACGGCAGTCAAAGTTGTTGCCGAGGGCACGCCCACCGCGGCTGACGAGGGGTTTGCGGCGAACTCGGCAATCTTCGAGACAAGCGCGGCTTCGTTCTTAGGGTCGAATCTGGATACCGAAATCTTTGGTCCGTCCACGCTTCTGGTGCGGCATTCGGATCGCGAGCAGGTTCTGGAAATTGCCCGTGCGCTCGAAGGACACCTGACCGCCACGATTCATGGCACGGAACAGGACCTGCGCGAGTTTGCCGAGCTCGTCGCGATTCTCGAGACCAAGGTCGGCCGGCTGGTCCTCAACGGATTTCCAACGGGCGTCGAAGTTTCGCACGCCATGGTGCATGGAGGTCCATATCCCGCGACCTCCGATGGACGCTCGACCTCAGTGGGAACGCAAGCGATTTTCCGTTTCACCCGTCTGGTTTGCTACCAGGGGTTCCCCGACAGTTCGTTGCCCGACGAGCTGAAAGGTGCGAATCCGCTGGGGATCTCGCGGATGATCGATGGAAAGATCACAAAGGAATAACTGAACTGCATACGTGCATCCGAGAGATCGGCAGGGACTATCAGCCCCCGGAGACATCAAGAAAGCAATTGAAAGTTTCCAGGCTTGACGACATCTCGAGTTATCGCCAAGAGGGTGCGTCGTGCCAGAGAATGAAAGGCGCCTCTTGCGGTACCAACGCCTCTACGTGTTGCGGAATGAGGCGCGGTGTGTAGTCGGCAGCCGGGCGTGTCGTTGGAACAAGAGCAGAGTATATGAAGCCATTTTTCGCATCAGCCGAGCCTTCTCCAAGATTCATGGGGAGCACGACTGGTGCTGCATCTTTCTGCGCGTCCGCATAGAGTTCGACCGTCACAGCATCGCCGCTGATATCACCAAGAAAGACTTGAACCTGGAAAAGGCATTGCTCGCCCTGTTGTTGAACGGTCGCAGCGCCGAATCGCACGGCCGACCAGTTTTTCGCCAGTTCGGCGTGCCAGGCGGCCAGATCGGCCCCCAGTGAACCTCGATTCTGGGCACGCTTGCGAAAAGCTGCTGACGCCGACAGATAATGTTCTTCCGTATATTGCCGCACGGCACGATTTGTTGAGAAGGTAGGAGTCAACCGAGCCATGCTTTCGCGCATGCGAGTAACCCAGCGGCGCGGAATGCTGCCGTCGTCGCGCGCATAGAACTCTGGGATAACCTCTCTCTCGAGCACGTGATAAAGAGCTTCAGCGTCGGTTGCATCCCCAGAAGGATCATCCCCATGTTCGAGCCCATCCCCGATGGCCCAGCCCACTTCGGGCGAGTACGCCTCCGCCCACCAGCCGTCGAGTTCGGAAAGATTCAACCCGCCGTTCACCAGGACCTTCATTCCGCTTGTGCCGCTCGCTTCCCAAGGGCGCCGGGGAGTGTTCACCCAAACGTCCACGCCCTGAACCAGATGCTCCGCCATAAGCATGTCGTAATCCGAAAGAAAAACGACCCGGGCGCGGGCTTCAGGACGGCGCGCAAACTCAACCCACCGCCGGATCATCTCTTGGCCCTCCACATCCTGGGGGTGGGCCTTGCCTGCAAGCACGATTTGCACTGGGCGCTCTCGATTATTGAGGATGTTAAGGAACCGCGCCGGATCATGGAGGAGGAGGTTGGGGCGCTTGTAGGGCGCAAAGCGGCGGGCAAATCCCAGAGTCAAAATATTGTTATCGAGTATGAGTGCGGCCTGCGCCAGATAGTCGGACGACTCTCCCCGGCCTGCCAGTTGGAGGACGAAAAGTTTGCGGATGTACTCAATCAGAGTCTTGCGGCTATCCGTGCGGAGTTGCCAAAGTTCGGCGTCACTCACGGCACTGACATTCTTCACCATGTTTGCTAGCGTTCCCCGCCAACAATCTTTGCCGCAGGCCGATTCCCACAGGCGGTCGGCTGGGGCAGAGTCCCATGTTGGCATGTGTACCCCGTTGGTGACGTGTGTCACGGGGACTTCTGATTCCGGCCACCTTGGAAATAGGGGCTGGAAGATTCGCCGGCTGACCTGACCATGCAATTTGCTGACGCCATTGACTGCACCGCTGCCCCGAATCGCCAGGTAGGCCATGTTGAATGGCTCGGACGAGTCTTGGCGATCTCGCCGACCCAGAGCCAGAAGTTGCTCGAACGAAATCGAAAGGCGTTCCTCCGCATACTTCCTGAGGTAGCACTCGATCAGGCTGGGGGCGAAGCGGTCAAAGCCTGCCTCTACGGGTGTGTGGGTTGTAAAAAGGTTGCCGGCGCGAGTGATGGTAAGCGCGACATCAAATGGCTGACCGCTATCTTCCATGTGGGAACGTGCCCGTTCCAGCACCGCGAATGCGGCGTGACCTTCATTGAGGTGGCAAACCTCGGGGTGCAATCCGAGGGCCCGCAGGAGCCGCCAGCCTCCGATGCCCAGGACTAACTCCTGTCTCAAACGCAAGTCGGGCCCACCACCGTAAAGCTCCGTGGTAATGCCGCGATAGGTCGGAGGGTTCGCGGGATCGTTGGTATCGAGCAAATACAACTTCGCCTTGCCGACCTGCACCTGCCAAACTCGAATCCACAACTGGAAGCCGGGCAAAGGGAGGACCAGCCGCAACCATTTGCCATCTGGCGCCCGCACCGGCCTGATCGGCAACTGGCCGGGATCGTTGAATGGGTACAACGCCTGCTGCTGGCCCTGCGCATCAATTTCCTGCCGAAAATAGCCCTGTTGATAGAGCAGACTGATGCCCGTCACAGGGACGCCTAGATTACATGCTCCTTTGAGTTGATCGCCGGCAACGTTTCCGAGCCCGCCTGAATAAATTGGCAGCGCTTCGCTCAACATAAATTCCATCGAGAAATACGCGATCGTCGAAATGCCCGAACGCGGGTGCGCCTTTTGAAACCAGTCTTCCGACTCCTGCGCCAGCGTTTTCTCGCGCTGCAGACGAGCCAACAGATTCTGAAAGCTCAGGTCGCCAGTAACTCTTTGTAGTTTCTCCCGCGATACGGTTTGCAGAACAACCCACGGATTGTGCGTCAGTTCCCAGAGTTCGGGATCGAGTTGCTCCCAGAGTTGGTCCGCCGAGTGATTGAAAGACCATCTAAGGTCCAATGCAAGGTCGGTAAGAGCATCTGAAATAGCCGTTTCGGAGTGATGATCAACAGCTGTCGGACTACTCATAAGCAACTCCCCTCGATGGTTCTATCTGCTCAGGCCGCTTGGGTACTGCGAGCAAGCGCTTCCGAAACGATCGTCTGGGCTTCCTTTTCAATCTGGCGCAGGTGGTCCTGGCCGAGGAAACTCTCGGCGTAAATCTTGTAGATTTCTTCCGTGCCCGATGGACGCGCGGCAAACCAGCCTCCCTTGGCAACTACTTTGATTCCTCCAATTGGGTTACCGTCTCCGGGAGCGGTGGTCAAAATCTGCTGGATCTGCTCGCCGGCCACTTCCGTGGCGCGAATGTCGGATGGAGACAATCTCTCGAGAACAGCTTTTTGTGCGGGCGTGGCGGGAGCCTCAACGCGCTCGTAAACGGGATCTCCCAACTCTTGAGTCAGTTCACGATAGATCTGGCCCGGATCTCTGCCCATGAGCGCCGTAATCTCTGCCGCTAGCAGACAAGGAACGATTCCGTCTTTATCCGTTGTCCACACGCCGCCATCGCGCCGGAGGAAAGAGGAACCCGCGCTTTCCTCGCCGCCGAAACCCAACCGCCCACCGAGCAAACCTTCTACAAACCACTTAAAGCCAACCGGAACTTCGTAAACAGGCCGACCCAGCCGCACGCTGACACGATCGATCATGCTGCTGGTCACTACCGTCTTTCCAACAGCGACGGTCTCTCGCCAGCTTTTCCGATTCGAGAATAGATAGTTCACACAGACCGAAAGGTAGTGATTCGAGGGCAGCAATCCACTTCGTCTGGTGACGATGCCGTGCCGGTCGTGGTCCGTATCACTGGCGAACGCAATATCGAATTTGTCCTTCAGCGCGATGAGTCTCCGCATGGCGTAGGGCGACGATGGATCCATGCGGATCTGTCCATCCCAATCCACGGTCATGAAGCGAAACGTTGGATCAACAGCTTTGTTCACGATCGTGAGGTCGAGGCCATACTTCTCGGCAATCCGTGGCCAATAATCGATGCCTGCGCCTCCGAGGGGATCGACTCCAAGCCGGATCTTGGAGTCGCGGATCGCGGTCATATCGACTACGCTGTCGAGATCTTCTACATAGGCGTTCAAAAAGTCGTGCTTGTGCGTCGTTGGGGCGTGCGAGGCTTTCTCGAACGACACTCTCTGGACGCCTTCCAGCCCCCTTCTCAGGAACTCATTGGCTTTCGATTCGATCCACGAGGTTACGCGCGAATCAGCTGGTCCCCCATGTGGAGGATCGTATTTGAAGCCGCCATCGTGGGGAGGATTGTGAGAGGGCGTGATCACGATACCGTCGGCGAGCGCCGTCTTTCGTCCGTCGTTGTAACGCAGGATCGCGTGGGATACGACTGGGGTCGGGGTGTAGGCCGTGCCTTCGGGGAGCATTACTTCGATGTTGTTCGCCGCGAGCACTTCCATGGCACTCGCGCGTGCCGACTCGGACAGAGCATGGGTGTCGATTCCAAGGAACAGTGGCCCATTAATGGTGTGAAGTTTGCGGTAGTTACAAATCGCCTGAGTAATCGCCAGGATGTGCCACTCGTTGAACGACACGTCCAGAGCAGATCCGCGATGTCCGGAAGTACCGAATACCACGCGTTGCCTCGGATCACTGGGGTCGGGCCGCAGTTCGTAGTAGGCGGTCAGGAGTTTCGGAACATTCAACAAGATCGAGGGATCGGCGGGCTTTCCGGCTGTCGGATCAATTTTCACTTGGCACCTCACCAACCATCCGTGAGCAGGATTGCACTCGATCGAGGTTCGACCCGAAAACTGATCTGGCCCCGCATGGAGGGCTCCTGCCCAGCTTGATAGAGATCGTCAGGGGCGGCTCTGGAAGTATCCACTGCCAGTCGCCAGATGTTTTCCGGCAAGGCGGGAATGGCGAAATCAACAGGCCGGGTTTCGGCGTTAAACATCAGGAACAGGTCTGGTTCTGTCTGCCCCAGAATGAGACAAGCAAAAGATCTCTGCCGCTCGTTCGTCCACTCGGGAATGCCCCCGTCGGGTGCGAACCATTTTATGTCCGCGTCGGAGTAGAAAACTTCTCTTCGCAACACAGGATGGGCTCGGCGGAACGCAATCATTCCTCGAGTAAAGCGCTGGATCTCCTTGTGTTTCTCGACCAGGCTCCAGTCAAACCAGCTGACCTCGTTATCCTGGCAGTATGCATTATTGTTGCCGCGCTGGGATCGGCGAAACTCATCCCCGCCGAGCAACATTGGAATCCCTCGGGAAACAAATAGAGTTAACAGGAAGGTCTTGATCAGGCGGTTGCGCATCTCCTCGATAACGAGATCGTCGCTCGGTCCTTCCAGGCCGCAATTGTCGCTGTAGTTAGCATCGGTTCCATCGCGATTGAAACCGCCATTTTCATCATTATGCTTTTGCTTGTAGCTGACCAAATCATTGAGTGTGAACCCGTCATGAGAAGTCACAAAGTTTATGCTGCTTCCGGGGCCCTTGCCGGAGCCCTGGTACAAATCCGAGCTTCCGCAAACGCGACTTGCGAACTGTCCCATCATCCCGGCATCGCCAATCCAGAAGCGGCGAACATCGTCACGAAAACGCCCATTCCATTCCCCCCAGCGCTGCGTGGAGAAACTCCCCACTTGGTAGGCGCCGCCTGCGTCCCAGGCCTCCGCGATGAGTTTTACGTCACGCAAGATGGGATCCTCTGCAATCACGTCCAGAAGCGGAGCGTTGCGGAGGATGTTTCCATTTTCATCTCGGCCCAGAACGGAAGCGAGGTCGAAGCGAAAACCGTCAACGTGCATGTGCATGACCCAATAACGGAGCACCGTTATTACGAACTGCCTTACGATGGGGTGGTTTGCATTAAGGGTATTTCCTACCCCTGTAAAGTCCCTGTAATATCGGCGGCAGTTCTCCCGCAACATATAGAAAATTGAGTTCTCAATCCCACGCAGGCAGATCGTCGGTCCCAGTTCGTCTCCTTCAGCTGTGTGGTTCAACACAATGTCCAGAATCACTTCAATACCGGCGCGATGAAACGTCTTGACCATCTCTCGGAACTCTACCGTCTGCTGCCCCTGTGCGCCTCCAATGCTGTAGGACTGCTTGGGAGCAAAGAAGGCGGCTGGATTGTAGCCCCAGTAGTTCTTGAGTCTTTCTCCTGTGACAGGGTTGAGTCGCAGTGACTCGTTTTCGTTAAATTCGAGCACCGGCATCAGTTCGACGGCAGTCACGCCCAACTCTTGGAGGTAAGGGATCTTTTCGGTCAAGCCGATGAAGGATCCGGGATGCGCCACCCCCGAACTGGGATGGATCGTGAATCCGCGTACATGCGTCTCATAGATGACCATGTCAGAGGCGGAATGCTTCGGGGGGGAATCCATCTGCCAGTCGGAATCCTCGTTAGTAAAGATGCATTTCGGCGTAGTACCGGCGTTATCGACAGTGGAAATGCTCAAATCAGCCAAGGTGCTAGACGAATCGTACCCACGGGCGGCCGAGAAATCCCAATCTTCGACGCTAGCAATCGCTCTGGCAAACGGATCGAGAAGCAACTTATGGGGATTGAAGCGATGGCCCTGTTCCGGTCGATATGGGCCTTCCATGCGATAGCCGTAGAGTTGACCTGCGGGAATGCCTCGCACCCACACATGCCAGACGTCACCCGTCCGATGACGCACAGGATCCAGATCAATAATCCTGGAAGCGGTACTGTCATTCGGATGTTGATAGAGCTCAAGGCACACCTTTGTCGCGTGACGGCTGAACAAAGCAAAGTTCACGCCGTCTCCGCGCTGGTGCGCACCCCACGGCACCGGGCCTCCTGGCAGAACATCACTGCTCGGAGAGCGTCCCTTGAGAAAGTCGGATTCATCTTGTTGTTTGATGGCAAGCTCAGGCATCACGCCCCGTCCGCACTTTGAATGTTCCCGCCGGCAAGCATGTAACACTCTGCGGCGGAGCACCATTGGACTTTGGTATCGGACAATTTGCTTGAACATCGGCGCGGTTCGGGGCTTACCAAAAGTATTGGGGAGCGGGAGTTGTTGCGTCCCGAGCCGGGCGTTGGCTAGGCGCAGAAACAGACAGGTCCGGTAGAGTCATTGTCAGACCAAACCTGTCAGTACCCGGACATGCGGAGGTCTTTGCAATTGGCGACACCGCGCATGTAGTTGCTCCGGTTCGAAACCTGTTGGGCATCAAGTCTAAAACTCCCATGATGATGCCAGGAGTAGCTCAGCCCGCTATTCAGGAGGGCAAGTACGTTGCTGATGTTATTCGGCGCCAGGTAGCGGGACGTCGGGAATCCGAACCGTTCTGGTACTGGGATAAGGGTGATCTAGCAATCGTAGGCCGGACCTACGCGATCGCCGACCTGCGGTTTGCCAAGTTCGCCGGGTTCTTCCCGGCATGGCTTATCTGGGCGATCGTGCATATTTACTTCCTGGTTGGATTTGCCAACCGGCTTTTCGTCTTGCTGCAATGGGGGCTTGCGTTCTTGACGAAACGTCGCCGGGTGCGCGTGTTGCCCGTCGACCCGCCCTCGGCGCAGAGATTCATTGATCCCGCGGCTTGACACTCGAATCGTGTTTTGCGCAATGAGTCCGCCCCACCGGCGAGGGCTTGCGACCCCATCTTCTCGACGTTGAACTTCGCAGCGCGTCCGATGCGACTCTGTTCTGTAATGATCGCGACCACCTGTACGACGATTGCGCACGATTGCTCGTTATGGAGGAAGCAGGTGCCGGAACTCCCAGTTGACCGGCACCCTTTGGGGGATGTGTGTCGCGTAGGCGCATAGTGTGGGCCCGCCGCCCTCGGCAATACCGTGAAAGCTGTAGGTCATCCCGTGAAAGAACGGGGTTAGCAGTGTCATGGTCCACGGCCCTCTCAAGTAAGTTCTAGCGCCGGATACGGCCTGAGCCGGATGGGCCGCGCACGGCAGTACGACTATTTTTGCTCACGCGGGTAAACAGCAGAGTGCTCGTGTGGAGCACAGAATAATGAGGGTGCAAACAATGAGAAGCCTTTCTTCGGTGGTGTCGAGATGTTTGCTGGTGCTGGGGATCTGTTCGATGTTCCTGGGTGTGAGCTGGTCGGCGGATAAGGATGACTCCGACATTGCGAAGCGGATTGATGCGTCGGCCAAAGTGCTGGACGAGATCATGGCGACTCCCGACAAGGCAATTCCTGACAAGGTCATGCGCGATGCGAAGTGCATCGCGGTGATTCCTTCGATGGTGAAGATTGCAGTTGGTTTTGGCGGCAATCACGGCAAAGGCGTTGCCACTTGCCGCACGGGTGCTGGTTGGAGTGCGCCGGCTCCGATCACCATTACCGGTGGAAGTTGGGGACTGCAGCTTGGCGGCCAGGCGGTGGACCTGGTCATGGTCGTGACGAACGATCAGGGCATGGAACACCTGCTGTCCAGTCATTTCAAACTCGGCGCCGACGCCTCAGCGGCGGCAGGACCGGTCGGCCGTGACGCCGCTGCAGACACCGACGTCAAGATGCGCGCGGAAGTTCTGACCTATTCCCGCGCGCGCGGGCTTTTCGCGGGCATTGACTTGAGTGGCGCAGCTCTTACTCAAGACAAGGATGAGACTCGTTTGCTGTACGGCCACTTTGTGCCCTTTTCCGACATCCTGAACGGTAAGGTAGAGGCCAACGCGATAAGCCAGCCGTTCTTGTCTGCGGTCAGAAAGTACTCCATTCAGAGCAAAGAGTCGGGGGAATAACGAACGAGGTTGGCGGAACTCCGCCCGCTTCGCAGTGATCGCTTTTCGCATTTGACATGCCGGCTCGGGTTCGGACGGGCCGGCAGCTTGTTTGTGTTGCAAATATTTCTCTTGTTATGTGAGGAGGCATTCCATGATGACGATTCTTCTGGTTGTGCTGATCTTGATGTTGCTGGGTGCGTTGCCCGCCTGGCCTTATAGCCGGTCTTGGGGATATTACCCGAGCGGCGGATTAGGCCTCATCGTCGTGGTGTTGCTCATTTTGGTCCTTGCCGGCCGAGTCTGAACATCCGATCGCACGACAGCTGGTACGACCGAAATCGAGAACAACATCATCGTCGCTTTCGAGCATCTATTTTGCGCGACCAATACTGTTGCAGGCTGTGAGGGTCGGTCATGTCGAGTCGTCAGAATTCTTTTTTCGATCGTGATTCTGTAATTGATTTCGCGCCGGTGGTCGTACCCCGGAGGCGAAGCGAAGTGGAGGCCCGCATGATGCGTTCGTACGTGGCGCCCGCTTCGCGTCCGCCCGACGACATTTGGGGAAGTTACAACAACTATCGCTCGAACGGTGTAGTTGTGTCGGCTTTATTGCACGTCGCTCTGATCGGCCTGCTCCTTAGCGGAGCTCTGTTCGGGCATCAAATCGTTCAGCAAGTGGAAAGGCGAGAGACGGTGACTCTGATTGCGCCTTCTCCCGATACGTATACATTGCCGACATCGAAGAAAGTAGTAAGCGGTGGCGGCGGAGGTGGCGATCACGATCGTCTGCCCGCTCCCAAGGGGCGCCTGCCCAAAAGCGCAATGCAGCAGATCACGCCGCCAGCAATCATATTGCGAAACGAAAAGCCTAAACTTGCTGTCACGCCCACTGTAGTCGTTCCACCGCAGGTGCATTTGGCCGATAATCGCATGCCGAATCTCGGGACCTCGGCTGCGGTAATGCCGTCGGCTCCGCCGTCAAACGGGACCGGTTCTGGCGGCGGCATCGGATCTGGTTCCGGAGGCGGCGTGGGAGTAGGCCACGGGCCCGGTGTTGGAACTGGTACGGGCGGTGGCATTGGCGGCGGAGTCTACCGCGTGGGCGGTGGGATCTCGGCGCCGCAGGCAATTTCTTCGCCCGATCCTGAATATACCGAAGAGGCTCGCCAAGCCAAAAAGCAGGGAACGTGCGTCCTTTCGATGGTGGTTGACGAACAAGGACATCCGCGCGATCTCCGCGTGGTTCGCGGCTTGGGCTTCGGGCTTGACGCGAAGGCACTCGACGCCGTGCGCCGCTGGCAGTTTCAGCCGGCTCTCAAAGACGGGAGACCCGTCAATGTTCAGATTAGCGTGGAAGTGGAGTTCCACCTCTACTGATGCCAGGATGTGAATCGGGTCTTTATTGTAGTGAGCAAGTGTCTCCTCCGTAGGTGTTCTTCAGGGCGCCTATGACGCGTGTTCCGCGCGAGCCCCGGAATCCTTTCTAGCGACGTGTGTTACAGCGTCTCCGATAGCGGCTTACAGATGTGACCCGATAGAACGTCCGCCAGACTCCTTCTACGCTTCCATGCATGTTGCTCTTCGATGTCATGAGCCGAGCGAATCATTTCCAGATACGTGAAGGAGATTAACCGTGGCGACTTGTGCGATACCTGCAACCGAAGTCATTCCCGCGACCCGCATCTGCGACCGCGACAACTCACAGCTCAGCCTGGTCCGACGCGCGCAGGCGGGCGACGAGCAAGCCTTTGCAACCCTGTTTCAGCAACACAAGAGCCGGGTGTACTCGGTGTGCCTGCTGATGACGAAAGATGTCGCGGAAGCAGAAGACCTGACCCAGGAAGCTTTCCTGCAAGTGTTTCGCACGGTGGGATCGTTCCGCGGGGAAGCCGCATTCTCGACGTGGCTGTATCGGGTTGCGGTCAATACGGTGCTCATGAAGCTGCGCCGGCGCAAATCTCCGCCGACCCTTTCGATCGATGAGCCGGTGCATCCCGACACGCCATCCCTGCACCGGGATTTCGGGAGGGACGACCTGGAACTGGCGGGGGTGGTAGATCGCATCGCGCTGCGGCGAGCGCTGGCGGATCTTCCCGAGGGCTGCCGGACGATTTTCGCATTGCACGAGATTGAAGGGTATCAACACCACGAGATTGCGGAATTGCTGGACTGTTCGATTGGCAATTCGAAATCGCAGCTGCACAAGGCGAAACTGAAGATGCGAGATCTGCTTTTTCCGAAAAGAAAAATCCTGCAGCGACGCATACAGAGAACTCTTGCCGGTTCCCACGATTCGGGCGACGAACAGCACCAAAGGCTGCGCTCGTTCACCGCGGACAGAGTACCGGCAAAATGAGGAAGCAGGCCTCACCACGACAGATCAGTTATGGCGGTCCCAAGGGAGGGCAGCCTGACGAGCAGTTGCTAAAAGGAGAAAGATGCTATGCCAGGAAAAAAGCATTTGCGCGGCGTCGGCACAAAAGAGCAACGGGAATATGAGCACATCAAAGAGAGCGCTGAGCGGTCAGGGCGTTATGGCCGCAGGGCGAAGGAAGTAGCGGCTCGCACCGTGATGAAGCAGCACAAAGCCAAAGGTCACCGTACGGGACAATGAAGGGCGGGGCGCTCCGCGCTACCCCAGCGTAACAAGTGTAGGTAAATAGAGAACGGGGGAGCAGGGCCACGACAGTCAGGCTGCGGGCGCGCGCAGGCGAGCAGTGTCGCCGCCACTTTCGTTGCTGTCGAACCGGAGTTCGCAGAGCTCCGCGATTAAACTCCCTGCCCACTCGTAGATATTGTGTTCGCGGATCACGCGTCGCATTTGCTGCATGCGTTCCTGTTTTTCCTCCGGATCCATCTCCAGGGCAACTCGAATTGCTTCGGCGGTCTGATCAGTGTCGTAGGGATTCACTTGGAGCGCATCGCGCAGTTCCCGCGCGGCTCCAGTAAAAATGCTCAACACGAGAACGCCACTGTCGTCACTGCGGGCGGCGACAAATTCTTTTGCAACAAGATTCATGCCATCGTGCAGCGAAGTGACCAGACACAGGTCCGCTGCTTTGTAATAGCGTTGGATCTCGCTATGGTCGTGCTGCCGTTTGAGCAAGACGATGGGTTTCCATTTGTCTTTCTGGAACCGCCAGTTGATGCGGCCAGCTTCGGCTTCGATTTCCGCCTCCAGGTCGTGATATCGCTTGAGGTGGCTGCGGCTCGGTGCACCAATCTGCACGAAGGTGAACTGGCCCTGATAGCGTGGATACTTTTCGAGAAAGCGTTCGATCGCAAGAAATCGTTCCAAAATTCCCTTGGTGTAGTCCAGGCGGTCTACGCCCACGCCCAGGAAAATTGCCTCGACGTCGAGGCTCTTCAATATCCCTGAGCGCGCGTCATAAGCTGATTCTTCGGGGTGATCGGACGGCATCTCCACACCGCCGACACTGATCGGGAAAGGATGCACGGTAGTTTTGTGGCCAAGGCGCTGGACCGTAAAATGCTCCCAGTCGATCCTTGATTCCACAGTCCGGTCTGTGGTCTGAAGGAAATTATTGCAATGCGACTGGATATGAAATCCGACGAGATCCGCGCCCAGCAGTCCATCCACCAACTCTTTCTGCCACGGACAAATGCTGAAGGCTTCCGGATTTGGCCAGGGAATGTGCCAGAAGATCGCAACTCGGACGTCGGGCCGTCGTTCCTTGATCATCCTCGGCAGCAGCGCGAAGTGGTAGTCCTGCACGAGAACGATGGGTTTATCTACGTCCTCCATTTCCTCGAGCAGCGCATCCGCGAACTTCTGGTTCACCGCTTGATATTGTTTCCAGTCGCTGGCGCGAAAGATGGGGCGGGTATGCGCGATATGACACAGTGGCCACAAGCCTTCATTGGCAAACCCGAAGTAATAGCCTTCTTCCTCTTCTTTGGTTAGCCAAACGCGGCGCAGCGTATAGCGTGGATCCTCCGGAGGCACTCGCAACCGGTCATTCCGATCAACGGATTCCTTGTCGGCGGTGCCGCTGCCGTGTGCCAGCCATGTCCCGTCGCAAGCGCAAAGTACAGGCTCGAGCGCAGTCACCAAACCGCTGGGAGGCACAACTACCTCGATCGACCTGCCGTGCCACATGTGCATGTAGGGCTCGCGGTTTGACACCACAAAAAGCCGGCCGACCCCCAAACGGGTCCGGAGATCTGCTGTCAATCGCTCGGCGGTCCATTGTGACTGGCCTTCGGCCCGCAGCCGCGCTTCTCGATCTGCCGCCGATCGCGCTGTGTGCAAACTCTCCGCCAAAGTGGCGACTTCCCGTGCAAGAGGACGAAACAAGTCCAGATCAGGCACTCCGATTCTCGAAGAGGGGGCGCGCCCAGTCCGCAATGCTCTCATCCAATGTGCAGTGCGCGCGATGGGCCCCTCAATACTCCAGCGAACGATTAACAGTGTGATTAAGGAGATCAGGACAACCTGCACCAAGCCACTCAGAAATGTATCCCGCCAGATGCGCAGGCTCTGCGCCCGGATATATTCTGCGTCGTGAACGAGCGCCAAAGCGCCCAGGAACTCGTCTTGAGAATGCAGGGGGAGAACGGAGATGTAGACTCGAGCGTTTCCAAGCCGCTGAAAAGAGTCAGCCCCATGGTCCTCTTTCAGAGCCTCGAGAACAACGGACGGGGCGGCTTTCATTTGCGGGGCCAGGTCTGTAGTCACGGCGATGATGTCGCCTTGGGGGTTATAGACAGCAAGGCCGATCAGGTGTTGACGATTTGCGAAGCGCTGCACGGTTCGCTGCAAAGTTTGCAACGCCCCTTTTTCAATGTCGCGATCAACATCTCCCGCGAGGCTCTCCCCTAGAACCTCTGCCCGCCTTTGCAAGTCACGCCGGAGATTCTCTTTCCCAACCAGAACCTCATAGGCTGACGAGCAAAGCGATACGACCATTACGCCGACGATCAGAGAAATGATGAGCCGTGTGCTGAGCAGTCGCATTTACACTTCCTTTGGTGTAGTCAGCGAGGCATCGCCAACTTTGGTCGTCCTGTACTTTGCTGGCCAATCTTCGATGCCGCCCGCAACGGTTTGGCTGCCATTCCCATTCATGGCTCTGCCAGCCCTGCGTTAGTACAGGGAAGCCTCTATGGACGAGGGAACAAGAGCGGATGTAAAACGGCCACAGACGATGTAGAAGCTACCTTGCCGGGCCGAGCGGGACCACAGTAATGGCTTGGCATCAAGTGTTCCGGCGGCAATGGCAGCGATGGAATTGCGTGTCGTTACTGTGGCTGCTTCGTCTTTCGCGAGGTACCTTTATGAATCGAAAGACAAGTCTGTTCGCCGGAATGTTGTTGGGATTGACGCCGTTTCTACTCGGGCAGGAGGCGCAGAACGTGGCTTCGCGATCTGCCGAGGATATTGCAGGCTCGCAGCAGCTCGTAGCCTGGTCCTGGCTGCAGAATCCCCGTCCGGTTCCGCAACCTCTCCCGCCGCCCGATAAGGGAGTACCCCAGTCGGATCCGCAGGCCCAGCAACCGGTGCCTCCACAAGCTCAGCAACCGGCGCAGACCCAGAATTTCGCCGGCAAGATCGTGAACGACGGTGACAAATACATTTTGAAAGCTGGCGGCACCAGCTACCAACTGGACGACCAGAACAATGCTAAGCAGTGCGAAGACAAGGACGTAAGAATCGTTGGCACTCTTGACGCCGGCGGCAACACGATTCACATTACCAAGATTGAATTAGTCTCTTAAAGGGCCAGGCGAAGCTTAAAAGAGTGCAAGGATTGGCCTGCCCTCCCTTTTTGTGGAGGGCATCGTCATTTCTTGTGAGACATCCACGTCACAACAGCCTCACATCCTCCTGTCACAACCGCGGGGCGTGGCCGCCCCTGCCCCGCAGTGGAAACTACGATGCCGGCCAACGGACGTGAACAAGAAAGCCCGCTGGATTGTGCCAGCGGGCTGAGCGAGACTGCCGTCTTTTCTTTTTGCGAATGGGATTACCGGCTCTCGGAGGGAGTGATGTCAACGATATGAAGTGTGTTCGTGTTCGGGTCCAGGGTCGCCATGACTTTTACTTCTTTTCCCTGGAACTGCTTCGCTTTGTCCTGATCGTCCAACTGATAGGCCGTCTGGGTCGAAGTCTCCTGCAGCACGAGCTTATCGCCTGACTTGGCAATTTTGCCTTCGAAGGCGCGCGCGGACTGCTGTGAGTTGGTTGCGTCAGTTTGCTGTCGCTGCGGCGCAGATGGCGTCTGCTGGGCCGAGAGATTGATCCCAAGTCCCATCAGTCCAAGCAAAGCCACGATTGAGAGAAGTCGTTTCATTTTGTCCTACCTCCAGAAATGTAAGTCTCGTGGGTCTTCAAAGTTTGCATGACCTCACCTCCGCACCCGTTGCAACCGGATGGCCAACAGGGCGCGATGAACGCTACTGGCCTGATTTGTCTGACATAGAAGCGGGAGTGAAAGATTCGCTGAGCACTCATCCTCCCCACTCGTGGAAATTTTGTCCTAATGGGATTTGGCAGAGAGAGTACAGGGATTTCTCGATATCCTGGTCTGATAGATGTTCACACCATATTCCCGAGTGCGTAAATACAGTGTCATCGCCAAGCGATCTCCAACATACAGAGTTCGCCTTATTGTCCCGGAAGACGAAAAACGGCCTAATAACGCCTAATAACAGTGATCGTAGGCAGGTGCCACTTCCTATGCAAGATCAACAGTCGAGCTCCCCACTACAGTTTTCGACGGCTGGCCACCCAGTTCAAGCGCGGACAGATTCAACGCCGTCAATGGCGCGGCGAACGTTCGAATTGTGGCCGTACCTGTTCGTCGCCGTATCACTCACGGGCCTGACTTATATCGTCTTCAATGCCGTGCGCTAATTTGGAGACTCACCGCGGATTACTCCCAATCGGCGGAAGAATCGTCGGCCCCATCCTCCCGCAAGAATCTACGGCATCCGCCTGATACCACCTGGTTACAGATTGCATGCACACTTGGCGAAGTGGCTAAGATTTGCGCCACCGTCGAAGCAATGAATGCTGTGTCTGTCGAGCTTGACTCGATGGCATAGGGAAATCTGGAGGCCTCAAGATGTCGTTAATAAAAATCGCATTTTTATCTCTCACGTTGGGGTGCGCGAGTTGGGTGATGGCACAAAGCACGCCTTCTGGCGGAACGCCGCCCACGAGTGGTACCGCGGGACAAAGCTCAACGCCCGGCTCGCCTGCGACGCCCTCGCCGAGTACCGCGACGCCGCCCAGCAGTCCGGCTACTCCACCGGCGGGGACTGCGACCCCGCCCGCAGGAACCGTAACCCCGCAAACGACTCAACAGAATCAGACGCCCGGATCGGCCTTACCGGCCGGAACTCCGAATTCAGCCATGCCGGGTGCGAACTCACCAGCTACTCCAACGCCAGGGAGCACGACACAGCCGTCGACCATCAATCCGAATACTCCAAATAACCCAGGCAGCTCTCCCAGCGGATCGCCCTGTGGGACTCTGCCGGGCACCACGAACGGAGCAGCGGGTTCCACGCCGACTCCGGGTTCTTCGAATTCCAACCCTACACCAGCGTCCCCTGGAAACAGCCAGGGCAACAATGGAACTTCACCGGGCAATCCCGGGATGACGCCGACGCCCGGTAATCCCTGTCCCCCGGTGGTTTCGCCGAATGGGAGCGCTCCTCCGCCGCATTCGAAGTGAGGAGACGAACTAACGAGAAACGATCAGTCAAATGGCAGGCTCCTGGCGGGGCCTGCTTTCTTGTGCCGCAAACAGTCGCAGGATCGGATTCGCCCTGGCGGAGTCCGCTCCTGAGATAAGGTAGCTTCCAATGCGACCACCCCGGCATCTCAGTCGCATGCAAACTGAAATAGTTTCGACCAACATCGAGTCTCGAATGCCGGCTGAGCCATCCCCACCTCCCATCAAGGAGCCGACTGATCCACTGGAGCATCCGGATCCGCCTATCCGTGAACCTGACCCTGAGGAACCCGAGGAAATCTGAGCGGCGTACCAGAAGAGTCCAGGCCTCTTTGCGAGACTTTGTCCTCATCGCGAAAATATGTGCGCATTTTCTACAGGGAATGTGGGATTGTCTTCAGCCCCCTCCAATCCAATACTGAAGTCGAGGTAAGCTCCGCTCTTTTGTGGAGGGATTTATGAAAAGAACTTTCATCGCATTTTTGGCCTCGCTGTTTATATGCGGCATGTCGATGGCGCAGTCACCGCCGGCTCCTCAAACGCAACCGCCCGATTCACAGATTACGCCGAACTCGGCTCCAGTCGGCCGGAGCCAGCCTGAGCAGACTACCAACCCGCGCATCGCCCCCGGCAGCGTGATTCCCGTGGAGCTCACAAAGAGCATTGACGCCAAGAAGATTAAGACGGGTGATGAAATCGTGGCGAAAGTGACTCAGGATCTGAAGACAAACAACGGCCAAGTACTCGTCCCCAAAGATACGAAAGTAGTGGGACACGTAACAGAGGCTCAGCCGCGCAGCAAGGTGCAAAAGGAATCGGAAATCGGCATCGCGTTCGATCACGCCGTGCTGAAAGATGGAAGCGAAATGAAGATGCCGCTGTCGGTGCAGGCGATCATCGCTTCGCCGAATGCCAATTCCCAGAATGCCAGTAGCGGCGGGTACGATCAGCCGGCTGGGATGCCGAGTGCTCCGGCTTCGGCAGGCGCCGCAGGCGGCCGTGGCGGGATGGGCGGAAGCGCGGCGCAACCTCAGGTTCCGAGCGCGCCCCTGGGTGGCGACACATCGAGTGACGCGCAAGCGGCAGGGAGGGCCCGAGGCCCCATCACTGGGAACACGCAAGGAGTTGTTGGCATCTCCGATCTGAAGCTGACGACAGCAGCGCCTGATCCGGCCCAAGGATCGCTGGTGAGCTCGGAAAAGAACAACGTAAAGCTGGAGAGCGGCACATTGATGCTTCTGCGGGTGAACCCGTAGGCTGGCATGCAAACACGCAGGGGTCTGCGTCTTAAGGTCTTGAGATGATTGCAGGGAACCCCAAGACGGGCCGCACCATGCTAACCCTCGCGATTGTTCTTGTATTCGTGATGTTGCCGAGTGCTCTGCTCATCGCGAGCCGAAAAAGAACGTCTCCGCAACAGGAACCGCCGCTCGTGCTGCGAGTCCATTGGTCGGCGGGCGTTGACGCTGGGGCGTAATGGAAAACCTCAAGAATCGTCAGGCAGCGTTCAGTTCGGTGACGCAATGCCTCAGCGCACGTAGACCGTACAGTGCGTCTTCGAGAACCTGGTCTTCCTCGATATGGTCGCTTGTAACGACAAACAACTCTCCCATCCTTTGAAGGATGGCCGTCTCTGCCTCGACGATCCGCTGCGGTACTTTGTCGCGGTCTGTCTCAAATAGGGCGACCTGATAGAGGATGTGCCAGGTTGGCTGCGTTCGTTGGGGATGGCGAGAGATTTTGGTAGACATGCCCAGAGGTCCCTGAGAAATAGAGAGAAGGTATGAAAGAAAAGTACTACTCGGGGCTGCGCTTGAGAATCAGGTCATTCCTGTAGATCGCGGTTTAGAGATTGCGGGAAAGAGGAAGTCGTGGAAGGCCTGCCCTTTGCAACCTTCCACGCGCAACCCTAGGCGGCTTGCTTCGATCCCTTCTTGTTCGGGGCTTGTTCCCGACCAGCCTCATGCGGCCGGGCGAGGGCATTAATCTGCTTGGCCAGTTGACTCAGCTTTTCGTCAGTTTGTTTTTCCTCGAGCAAGGTCTGCTCGATCAGGTTCACGTGGCCCGGTTCCCCCAGCAATTCGGCAATCGCCCGTATGGTTCCGTAGCCCGCGATCTCATAGTGTTCGACTCGTTGAGCGGCACTGATCAGGGCGGCATCCATCAGCGCATTTTCGTACTCTTCTTTCATGGTCTCCGCGCCTTCTTTAACCAGCCCCTCCATCGCCACACACTTCCTGCCCGTCGGCTTCTCGTCCAGTGTCGCGAAAATTTCTTCCAGTCGCGAAACCTGCTCGGCCGTCTGGCGCACGTGTTCTTCAAAAGCCTGCCGCAAATCAGCGCTTGTCGATGCCTTCGCAAGCTTGGGCAACGCCTTCACCATCTGCGTCTCTGCGCTGTACAGATCCTTCAATTGATCGACGTAGAGCTGTCGCAATGAGTTCTTTCGCATCCTCTTCCTCCTAGAGTAATTCCCCAGCGACGGAGCGGGGCGCATCGTCGGGGCCTATTTCGAAACCTATTTTGCTGGTCCGGCGCAAGCAATACACCACATGCTGTAGCGGGTCGGCGGCACGTTGTCTTCTGGAAGGGTTGCCAATGCGAAAATCCCGCTAGTTTGACGTGTGGTGGGGAGAAGGCTTCGACAAAAGCTAGTGGTTCTCCAAGCGGTACAGCATGTTAGTACAGTACTTCCGTGATCTACCCGATTGACATTTTATTGTTTCATACTGTCCCCGGCTCGACCCTAACCCATCTCAGGCAAGATCTGATTCCACGGAACACTTCCTCCCCGGTGTTTGTGCGTTTCTCTGTGTGACGGTCCGGCCAGTCGCAAGCACATCAACTGAGGATGGTTCCGCATGAGAATAAGCAGGTATGCCCTTGTCTTCGGGTTGCTAGCCGCGGCCGCGAGTTCGCTCCTGGCACCCAGCGCGTTCGGACAGATTCAACCCACCACCAGTTGCCAGGCCGGGCACGGCTACTGGGATGTTCTGAGTGTAATGATGATGGACCCTGGGCTGGCTTCCAATTACCACATGGAGGGCATCACCAATGGCCTTCCCTCGGCATATGTCTACACCATGTGGGATCAGGGGGGCTCCAAGGTGTATTACACGAAGAATCCGCAAGGGAACCCCTGGGATATCAATCTCTACGATTCAAACTACATCTACCAATGGGTCACGGAGCTCGGCACCGTGAATGGCGTCAACCACTGGAACGACGCGACCAGCTGCAAGAAATTCAACAACGGCAGCCAAAGCAATAACGCCGATCTTTCCATGCGCTGGGCATCGCGTTGCGCCTCACCCGGAGGAGCGAACAGTTCGTTCTGGAATCCGCCGACCAGCACCCAACCTCACAATACGAATTACTACACCTACATTCATCAGGAGGTGCAAAGTCCGGACCGGAACCTGGGCTATTCACTGCTTGCGCTGAAAGCTACGAGCACGATGACCATCACCGATCACCGCGCAACGCCCCCACGGCGGTTTTCCGTGACGACCTTGCCCCTGCAATACACCTACAGCTGTTCGGTCTCCGGGAATGTCAACTCGTGTCAGTTTCGGGAGATCTTCGACTATGCAATGGATACAGACGTCAATCCAGTGGATCGGATCAAGCACAGCTATGGCTGGGTACGCTGGCGCTACTACATCAATTCGACTGGCGGAAAACCAGATGTCCCGGCCAAGTGGGTGCGGTCGAACATATCGGTTTCCGACCAGTTGATGGCTGGACAGGTCGCGCCGGTCTTCGACTGCTTTTAGGTACTGTTTTCGGCAAGGTTCGCTGACAGGCGAGGGCAACTGCAGAGTGCTCAGGGGCGCGGCTTCAGGCGCGCCCCATCCTGTTCCTAGTCTGGATTCATTTCGATCTGGCGTGGCGGCAAGGCTGGCAGATCAGGATGCTCCTGATCTCGCCAGATAACTTCAAAGCACTCGCCCTCGGCCTGTGCGTGCCAAGTGGTTCCATCTTCGTATTTCACCGAGTAGGGAAAGAAAACCCAGCCCATCACTGTCTTGGCGCTGGTGGCGCGGATTCCCGCCTTTTCGAGGGTCTGCTCCTCGCCCGGTGGAATGTGCTTAACCGATGACCATTCTCCGTTGTACGGCCGACGCAAATCCTGTGGTGCCAGAAGCATCTCGGAGGTCACTGCCAGGCTGCTAATCGGCTTGCCGCTGATGTTCTTCACCGTCAGCGTGAAGGCTTCCGGATGCTTCCAGAAGTCTCCTCCCTTAAATGCAAGCGGACATGCCGGACGCGGAGGGTAGACCGTGTAGACCGCCATCATTCCACTCTCCATATGATCTTCAACATGGCAGTGAAACATCCATGTACCGGGATTGTCTGCGAGCATGTCCACGGTCTGCATGCTTCCGGGAAGCAATTCAATCACGTCGGTGTTTCGCATACCGTCGGTGACCGTCTCTCCGTGCCAATGAGGAGTGTGCAGGTCGATCTCGTTTCCCATGCCGAGCAAGTACCAGCGCACCTTCTCTCCCTGCTTCATGGTCAACCCGGGAAGGTTGCCAAAAATGAAGCCGTTGATGGCATAAAACTGGCCCTGAGGTTTGCCTCCCAGCTCATCAAAGATCATGAACGAGGCGACAAACTCGCGGTCAACATCTTTTGGAGTTCCGTCGACCTTCGCGCTCCCTTTGGCAGTGATGATAATAGGTCCCAACAAGCCGGCGTTGATCTCCATGCCGGGATCGACGTGCGAGTGATACCACCACACCACCGAACTCAACTGCCCTCGCCCCGGGCCGCTGCTCGCGTTGGCAAACCAGTGATACGTAAACCGGTTTCCCGGAGGAACCTGAGCACCCTTGCCAACCGGCAAATACAGAGAACCCTCATTATTCTTGTCGTAGTGGAGGCCGTGCGGATGCATGCCGTGACTGCTGTGCCCGCGATTCAGGAAGTCGACAACGATCTCGTCTCCAACCTCCGCGCGAATTACGGGGCCGAGGATTCCCAGCCATTCTGGTTGTCGCTTCTGGATGTTAAAGGTGTCGTCTGTGTATTCGATAAAGCGGGTTTTTGCCCACTGTAGCTTGGTCGCCAACGTCTGAGGAATGGGAGTGCCGTTCATCAGATCTCGACCGCTGGGAGCGTAGTCCCAAGTCACATCTTCGGCTGCAATGTAGTAGTGCCGGGTTGCCGCGAGGGAAGTGGAAACGCCGAACAAGACAAAGCAAAGCCCGACCACTCGCTGGATTTTCACGAAAATCATTATCCCATTGCGACGGTCATTTTCAAATCGCCTGACCTTTACGGCCGCAGTCCGCTGCCGTTTTCGGCAGGTCTAACATGTCTCGTCCGGGGGTCGGCGGGGTCAGGCTACACTGCCCGGTCATAACCTGGGCGGGCGGCGTGGGAGGCGTGGTCCAGGGCTTGCTCACGAAATCAAAGAACTCGCTCATGTCTACCTGAGCGGCGTCGCGTTCGGTCAGGGATGGCAAGTTGAAGCGTTCCTCAATCAACGTCAGCATTGCAGTGTAATCGCGCACTTGATGAGAAACGAAGTTCTTCTTGGCAAAGGGCGAGATTACGATCAGCGGCACTCGATATCCGGTGTGGTTGAAATCGCACGTCTCTCCCCCAGTCGTGCCGGTCGAATCGCAGATGTCGCCGGGCAAAAGATCCATCGGCGCTATGCCATCTGGGCTTGGCATTGGCTGCGGCGAGACGTGGTCGTAGAAACCGCCAGCCTCATCGTAGGTGAACAGCATCACGGAGTCGCTCCAACTGGAGCTTGCCATCAGTGCGTTGATCAGTCCCGAGGCGAACTGGGCTCCAGCTTGCACGTTGGTGGGAGAAGATGTGTCGTAGTCGGAAGGATGCTCATCCAATCCGGCGTTGGAGGGAGGCTCGATCATCGCGACCTGGGGCAGCGTCCCATTCTGCACGTCGGTCTTGAATTGCGATATGGGAACGAGATTTTGCGACAACGTAGCGCTGTTCAGGATCGTCGTTCCGTACGCAAATTGATTGATGTAGGAATAATTGAAGAGGCAAGCGGGAGTTGGGGAAGATCCGCAGGTTGTGCCATCGGGATCAACATAAATCTTCCAGGTGATACCCGCATTCTGCAGCTCCTCGAAAATAGTGGTCACGTTAAGCGCGGTTTCAGGCGGCGCAAGGGGATGCGCATGGCCTGCCGACGTGGCTGCCAACAGGTACATGCGATTGATCTGGGTGCGATCCATGGCGGGCGAAAACCATCGGTCCGAGGTCGCAAAATTGGAGGCCATGAAGTAGTAGTAATTCAAATCGCTGGAGTCCAGATAGCCCATTGCCCGCACGCCGTTTGTATCCATCAAGACCGGCGATTGCTGGCGCGCATCATTGGCGGCCGAGACTACGAATCCGTTAAGCGTAGCTGGACTGTTGCCTGCCGGATCGTTGAAGTCCCAGTCCACGTGACTCTCATTCCAAAAGGGACTCTGTTCTTCCTGACACACCGACGCGAAATGAAACGAACTGATCAGATTACTGCTGTCGGGGACACAGACGTCTGAAGCCGGATATGGCTGCGAGGGATCGCAGCCCGGGATTGCCGGAGCCGGCCCTTGAAGAGGAGCGGTACCGCTCGCCGGATTAAACTGCGGCAAACCGTCGAACGACTGATCTGCAATGCTGTTCTGAGCCCAATAGCTGCGCATCGCGCCGAAGTAGTGGTCGAATGAACGATTCTCTTGCACGAAAATAATAATATGGTTCACGTTTTGCAAGCCGGCAGGGGTAGTCGACCGTAGACCGACCGCGCAACCGGCCAGCACTAGAGCCGATAGGGCAGACAACCACGTTAACAGGAATGAGTATCGAAGCTTCATGATTGGCGTGCTCCTGGTCCGGCATTGGATGAGCCATTGGGCGAGATGGTTGTCAGGTATGAACCGGCTGGGTCGCTGACGGAGGCCTCCTAGAGAGTTTCCATGCGGAATCTACAAACTTTCACCTAGTCAGTTTTCCTCCTGCGTGATCGTCACTGATCTGATTTCAGGGTCGTCCTGGCTGATGCAAACCTGCAGAGTCGTGAAACTCAGAAATTCTCATGCTCACGGGCGTCGAATTGTGCATCAGAGCCTTGCGTCTCGATCCCACGGATTCCCAGGAGGCAAGTTTGCTGTCGAACGAACGCGATGTTGTCCGCTCCACGATCCAAATCTCATCGTTTCGCGATGCTTTCCCGAAGAACGCCGCCGAAGCGAAAATCAATGAGCGCAGCGCGCTATTGCTCCGACTTGCCCGCAAGCTTCGGGAGAATGAGACCGCATTGGCAGTGATGCGATATGCATTTCGCATGTTCCAACGCATAGGGATTACCATAAGTCCCAACCACTATTACTGGCCTGTGCCCGACTTGCGCGCACTCGAATCGCGGAAATGGCCCACTGAGGAGGAACCTGCCGGGTTGGACCTGGCCTTCAATCGGCAATTGGATTTTCTGCAAACCGTGGTCCCGCAATACCAACCCGAATGGGAGTCCGATTCCTCACAGTTTTTCAGCGGGAAGTACCACCATGGCAACGGTTTTTTCGAGTCTGTCGACGCGGAGATTGCTTATTGCATGGTTCGCCGTCACAAACCAAGACGAATCATAGAAGTGGGCGGCGGTTACAGCAGCCGTGTCATGGCGGCGGCCCTCGATCTCAACTTCAAGTCGGATGGAGTGCACGGGGAACTCATCACAATCGATCCTTGCCCAGAGCGGGTTCCAGAGAAAGCGCTCGGTGATCGCGTCCGACTCATTCCTGAGACTGTACAGAATGTGGATCGCGACGTATTCCTGACTCTGCGAAGCGGCGATTTTCTGTTTCTAGATTCGAGCCACGTCGTGGGTATTGGCAGCGATGTCGTGCGCGAATACCTCGAAATTGTTCCTCGGCTCGCCGCCGGTGTGCTGATCCACGCACACGATATATTTATTCCCGCCGACTATCCTCGGGACGCTGTCCTGCACAATCTAGCTTTCTGGTCGGAGCAGTATTTGCTGCAGGCCCTGCTGATGTCGAATCCACAGTTCGAAGTGCTGTGGGGCAGCAGCTACATGCAAAGCCGGGCAACCACTGCGCTGGAAAGCGCTTTCCCTCGGTGGCAGCATAGTTATCGGAGCATGGCTCCGGGGAAGCGCCGCTTCCTTCCCACGCGCGATGGCGACCGCGTTTGGCCTTCCAGCTTTTGGTTGCGGAAATTGGCCTGAAGCCGGAGACTACCAGATTCCCTTGTCATCTCCGGTGATTCGCAGATTAATGAATGCGGCGGCAGCCAAGCCCGGCAACAGAGACAAGCGAGCCGCGGCCCGGTAGCGTCGCGCCGCTCCCGTTGCGATGATCTGTTGCAAAAATAACTGGGACCCTTGCGGCACCATGGGCACGCGCAAGAACTGGTCCCCCGCATACGTTACATCGGCCCCGAAACGCGCCGAGCGCACGACGAACTGAGGTAGAGGCAAGGCGCCGGCACCCACGCGTTCGTTGTAGTCCGACGTGATCTTCAGCAGGGTCGCTACTCCCGGCCAGAGCGACCAACTCTGGCTGGAAGTCCGCAGCCGGGCAAAATCAAGGCGTCCCCCCCGCACTAGACCTGTGATGTTCACCAGGTCGGTGCCACGAATGTAGAAATGGCGGTACATCCTCTGCAGCGTCGCAAGCGTGACTTGTTCTTCGGGCGCCGGGATACGGAAACGGAACCGACCCACTTCCCGGGTCACGCTTGTTTCTTCCAAGTGGGCAGGGAGCGTGTCCTGTTCCCCGGTCTGACCCAGGCATCCTACGTGGATCTCTACCAATCGCGACAGCCCCGGAATTCGAAAGTTCCATTTATGCGCCAATCGGTCGCCCCAGCTCTGCGGCTGTGGTTGCGCTTGCAGTTCGCTACTCATGACGCGCACGGTGTCGTTCTCCGTGGCCGAGATAAAGAGATCAAGATCACTTCCGAGATCGGGCCAGTGATCAAGAGTCTTGATCACCAGCGGGGTGTGTCCGGTCAACTCGAGAGCGCCCACGACCCTGCACAGAACCGAGAGCGCGTTTTCGATCTGCTGCTCCTGGTTTCGCGCCAATGTTTCAAGATCCTCGAACCCCAGTGGCGCGCCCCCTGCGGACAATTGCTCTAAGATTCGGAAAGTGCGAAGGCTTACCCGCTGTAACTCCGCGAAGCGGAGGAATTTGCCTCTTTCCGCGTTCGACATCTGCTGCAGTTGCGAGAGTGCCCGTTCTACCTGAGGACCGGGCCTGCCGTTGAGTTCCGCCGGAGCAAGCGCAAACAGATGAAGGGTTGCCAGAATATCGAACATCGCCGCCGCACGTTCTCTCGCCTTCGTCATGGTCGTCCACCGTGCGTGTCCGCTTTCGGCTCGTCGCAGCGGGGCAGTCCACGCTCGATTGCCGTTCCTTCTTCGTAGTCGTTCCAGGTTGCGATCAGAGCAAATGGAATCGGATGCGACGAGTCGTTGTTCTCATCGAAAATGCGCAGCGTATCTTCGAAGGTCTCGCCACACCGGGCATCGATGTGCCGGTTCAAACTCCACGACGCCTTGGCGTCATTGAAACCCGGCCACACTCCCCCCACCGCAACCTCGTCCGGATGTTTGGTCCGCATTTTGGCGTAGAAATCGCGCAAGTAGTCTTCGCCCCACGCCTGGCCATCTTGCGACCATCCCTTCTTTCCGGGAAACACCCATGCATATTCACCGTCGAAAGCCTTCGCGTACTGCGGGGGCGGGTCGTCCTGATAAAGCAGGATGGGCGGCGATTCCCACTGGTTTACTTGCTGGCGAACCTGGTCCCAATCGGTGCGGCCTCGCTTCGGAAACACGAATATCACAGGCCGGCCCTTGTACAGGAGGTACCCGTCTCTCCCAGCGGCTTGAGGCCCGATGTATTTCTGGTATGCCATCTCCATCGCTTCCATGGCGTCCTCGGTCCCGTGGCCGTTGTCGTCCTGAGTCTCGTCATACATCAGCGCGATGTGAAAGTGCTGCTCGCTGGCAATTCGTTCAAGAAGCGTAGTGCTTCGATCGAGAAATGGACGCCGGGGGCCATACCAATCGACGACGAAGGCATAGATTCCCATGTTGCGCGCATTTTCAATTTGTTTGCGCAAAACGTTCGGGTCCTGGCTGTTATAGCCAACGTCAATGTGGTCCGGATCGCCGAACCAGGGTTGGTAGTCGGCGAGAATCTGGGACTGCCTGGCCCGGCAGAGATGTCCTTGAGCGCAACCTTCCGCGAATTCGCATGGCCGCACGCGTTCGGCATGAAGGTCGCGATCGCAATATTGATCCACAAAACATGTTGGTAGAGGTTCATCTTCACGTTTCCCTGCGCTGATTTACGATGAGATGGCGCTGCCAAGAGTTGGTTCGCAGCTGATGTTCGCGACGAGAATTCAGAATGCTTTGGAGGAGACTTCCTCGAGATCTCGAACGTACCAGCGATCCGCGCCGGGGGTCATGAGAACGATATATTGATGCACTGAATTCTGCGTGTCGAGCAGTTTATTCCCGTCGAAGGTCTGTATCTCCAATTGGGCTCGATCGACCAGTTGCATCGCAGTTCCGTCCGAAGAATAAAAGACGGCTTTGACCCGGTGGCCGTGGTCCACGATTCGAACGCGAACTCCCGTTTGCTTTTGCTCAGCGATCCTTTGCAAGATGCGATCCTTCGCAACTCCGACGAACCCGTCACCGATTTTCTCGCCATCGCTGGATTCTAGAGCGCCGGCCATCTCGCGCCACGCCGTCGCGTAGTTGCGAGCTATGCTTGTTCCGGTGAGTTCTTCGATGGGGCGAGGTTCCAGGCCATCCGCGTCGAGGTGGACCTGAGGCGCGGATTGAGCGAGAGTCAAAACGCAGGCAGCAATCACGGAGGCCGCAACTGGGAAAAGCCTCATCATAGTTTGCCGCCGAATGCGACTTCATTGCCAACCACGACACCACACGCGACGCCGATCAGCGCTGGCCCGTCCGCGGCCAGTTGTACTCGCGCCACACCTTTCTTGATCGGCGTGTCGACCGTGCTCTTGCCCGCCTTATCGACTTTGGTGAATGTTACGACAGTCCCATCGGGAAGGAGGTTGCCGGCGCAATCGCGTACGGGATCAATTTCCAGCACTACCATATTCCTGCTCGGCACGGCCCTCATGCGTAATCCACAGGCCTCCGACGCGACCTGTTGAATTACCCGCGATTCTTCCACCTTGCCCAGGGACGCAGTTACTTGAACCCGCCCCTCCCTCGAAGTCGAGTCCATGCGCGCCCACGTTATGCCCTGGCGCGTCGAACCCCGTCGCGTGAAGCCACCGCCGCTGGCCGGAGTGACCTTGAAATCCACAGCGGTGGGGGGCATAACCAGATTGAAGTTCTCATCGAATACAAACGCGGTAGCATCGATCGAACCCGGGCTCGAAACGGGGACCCGCGAGGGATGCAGAAAGAAGCTCAAGCGCACCGGTTGAGCGGCTTGCACCTCAAAGACCGCAGAATTGCAGGAAGAACCACAAAGGATGACCTGGTATTGACCGGCCGCGCGGACGTCGCTCGACTGAATCTGCAGTGCTCCTCCAAGAGTTACTGACCGTTTCATAACTTGGTCGGGACCGATGAGGTAGAACGTCGCAGTGCCGGCGCCATCAAGGGTAATCGAGAAACCGCGGCCCGCTTCTACGACAGCAGGCACGCGAATCTCAGCTGCTCGAGCCGGCGTAGTCAAAATGCTTAGAGTCCAGAAACACAACGCGAGCCCGGCGCCAAGAGTCGTAGTCTTCATGCTAGCTGCTCGTCCGCGAATAATGATTGACGGTGACGCGATACGTCTTGATGCGCCCCGCGACATCATCTGGTATGTCGACGGCGAAGGGGACCGGTACCTGGGGCATCAGCGCTTGATCTACGTACCCGTCCGAAACCCAAATGACCTTCCCGAGGTTGTCGTAGTAAGCGGCAAGGACCTGCGCAATGTTGACGGGGCGCCCGCTTTCATTCACCAAATCCCCTTTCAACACATTGCGACTCAGAGCATCCTTGCTCAGTGTCTGGTCACTGACCGCGATTACCGGGTCGGCGCTTGCTGGGACTAGTAGCGCGCGTGCGTCCATGCGCACACTCTTCACCGCATCCATGCGGACTCCTGGAAAATCGATGCGATAGGGCGAAACCTGCTTGGGCAGCAACACGTGGGAGATGAGATCGAAGCTCCCCTCTTCCTCGATCGGGCTTCCGTCTGCCCTCAGCAAGGTCGCATTCACGTTCAAATACGCGGGAACGGTATCTTCATTCTCGATCTCTCCCAGAATCACAACGCGGCCCGGGCGCGAAACCGCGTTCATTGACGTGATCCGCACTTTCGGCGAATCTACATCCTGCGCACCCCAGTGTTGCGACGTGTTGCGGCCGATGACATCCCAACTCAGGTAGTTCACTGACAGCACTTGCGGCGGCACCGCGGAGAACGCAGGCTTCGGCCACACCACCCGCCAAACCGAACTATCCCGCCGCACGCGCAAATCGCGCACATCATCGAGAGAGCCTACAGCGCTCGACCATGTCATCCGAACACGAACCAGCGCTTGATCACGATCGGCATGCAGCGGGGAAACATCAGCACTCTGCAATGAGGAATAGGTTCGTAAACTGCCGTCGCTTCCTGCCACATCGCGAATGAAAGATGGAAGATCTGTGGCGCTGCTGCGATCGAGCGATGCATAGGCCTGTTGGTAGTCATGAGCCTGGATCTCAGTCATCAGAGCTTGCACGGCTTCCTCGGGTGTTGCAGCGGAGAACATGGCGTGCTGCGTCAGCCCGCCAGACTGAAGCCACGCCATAGAAACCAGCACAACTGTGGCAGCGGCGAGAAGAATTACCAGTATCCATTTCATGAGCGCACTCCGCTGGCATACGCGGGTTCTGGTAGTTCGGTCGGGATTGGGATCGGTTCTCGTATGCGGCGCGGTTCGACCAACGCCCACATAAACAGGATCGCCAGGAAGCTGCTGCCGATTGGCAGGATGCCCCAGATCAATCCTTCCCACGGGGCCGGCACAGAATCCGAAGGAATCACCCGCGCTGGAGGCGCGTCATCCTTGGACCATACCGTGATGGTGCCGGAGTCATAGCTTTCAACCTGCCGCCAGCCGCCAAACACCAGAAGGGGTTCATAAAACGGATCATGCACGAAAATGAACTTCAAGCCATAGTGGTTGGCATGCTGCAGCATCGCGCGAAGCGAATCCATGCCAGCGGCGCCGAAGAATTTAGCGCTGGTCAACTGCGCCGTTCCGTAGTGGGTCATCTCGGGTAACAGGCGTGCGGAGTTGTACTCGCCGTCCACGCTGTTTGCGTTGGCAAACGTTCCGACCTTAGAGAGCGCATTGCCGAATCCGAGTGTCAGATAGCGGTACTGATCGTGACCGTCGCGATTCAGGAATGAGACCACAGGATCCACATTCAGCGAGTTAAATGTGCGAAAAGGGCTCCACGCGAGCCAACCCATCGCGAGAGCTAAACTTGCAACCGCCGCCGTGCTCACGCCGATTGCACCCCAACGCGGGAAGCGATCGATGGCGTTTTTAACCAGCAATCCGACGATTGGTAGCGCCAGGACGGTTGCCCACAACGTAAATCTCTCGTAGGTGAGGATTTCAAATGCCCGGCCGAAGATCCAGCGCGGGACGGGTGTTGTGCCGCCCAGAGCAATCAGGAAGGTGACCCAGAAGGCAAGCAGCAGCACTCGTAAACGAGGGTTCGACGCGCCTTTGATCACGATGAACGGCAATGCCAAAATCAACGCGCCATACGGCACGACAAAGAAATTCATTCCGTTGGCCCAGTTCATTAGCAAGTTCGACCGGCTTGCATGCGGAATGGGAATCTGCTCGATGGGATGCCGGATGATCGAAATCCAGTAGGGCAACAGAACGATTCCCACTCCCGCCGCGGCCATCGCCGCGAAGATCAGGCCGCGCGCGATGATTGGCGCCCCCATTTCGCCGAGCCCTACGACCGTCATACCACGCCAGCCACAGGACCGGCACGGCAAACAAGACGGATCCGAAGATCAATGTGACGTGATGCGCCGATGCAGCGGCGAGCGGCAAGGGTTACGCCCTTCAACAAGGATCGCCAGCTCGCGGAGATGCACCACGCATAAAAATAGGGCAACGCCAAGAAGTACAAAGGGGCTGACAGAGTAGTAGGTAACTGCCCGGCCGAATAAACAAGAAATGCAATGCTGCCCGCGAACACGGCCAAAACTCCAGCATAGCTGGCTGCGCGGTCATCCACCCAAAGCTGCGCGAACTGGTAAGCGCCCAGTGCGAGCAGCACGACAGCAGCCAACTGCACCAGCATGAAGGCCTCGGTGAGCCCGACGACATATGAAAGCAGGGCAATCCACTGGTGAACCAGTGGTGGGTAGGTGGTCTGAGAGAACCCGGCAAACCATTTTTCGTTCCACGGATTGAACCAGTGATGAGCATAGTGCGACGCAAAAAAGATGTGCAGATTCGCGTCGTAAGACGTGGTTGCCGGCAGTTCCATCACGAGTAGCGGCCCGTGAATCGCGAGAGCCAGCAAGATAATGGCGCCTACCGGAATCGGACGTTTCCAAACACTCATCCCGGCCGGAAGCGGAAGTGTTTCCTGTTGGCCTCTCATTGAATCTGACTCTGATTCCCTCGGAGCCTGCAAAAGGTTGGCGGCAATCTTGTGGAGTTTTGGTCCATGATTGCCGAACGGTCGCCAACCACTGCGGGAATTTCTTGCATCTGAGCGACGGCGGAGGGGTAGTGTGTACCCTCCGCTACCAGCCAGATTCCTAGCTAGGAGGTGATGGGGAGGAATGGTGCGACCGGCATTCAGACGCTCGGCGTTAATGGCAATGCTTGTTATTGCGACTGCCGCTTTGCGCCGCCCAGACCTTTGATGTGAACGGCCAATCGGCTTCTGCTCCTCCCGCGCAGACGAAAAAGCGCACCGGCGCAAAGTCAGAGCGAGACGGGAATGGGCTGGGGATCGAGCATTGAAGTGGCACGTGAGGCGCGCGCTGCGCAGGCCGCGCTGCAACACGGAGACGCGCGCGGCGCGACCGAGCATGCTCAACGCGCGGTGAACTTTGCGCCCCAGAATCCTGATTTGTGGTTCACGCTGGCTTACGCGGCGCGGTTAAGCGGGCAGTACTCCGTATCGGTCGACGCCTACCGCCGGGGCCTGGCACTGAGGCCGTCTTCAATCGAAGGGCTTTCCGGCCTGGCGCAAACCTATGCCCGGATGGGGCGCAACACCGAAGCGCAGCAGGTACTGGATCAAATTCTTGCTGCGAGTCCGAAGAACGACGCGGATCTTCAGCTGGCCGGCGAATTGCTGCTATCCAGTGATCCAAAACGTGCAATCGAATATCTCCAGCGATCAGAATCAGTCAAGAGCTCGCCGCGTACGGAACTCCTGCTGGCGCGCGCTTATCAGCGAACCGGGGATCGCGAATCGGCACACAACATGCTGGAGAGAGCGCGCCGTTCGTCTCCAACGAATCCCGAAGTCCTGCGGGCGGTGGCGTCGTATTATCGCGACACGGGTCAATATGACGCTGCGATCCGGACCCTGGAGGAGTTAAATCCGAGAGATGCGAGCACCCTGGGAGAACTCGGATACTCCTACGCACTGGCCGGCAATGCGCACGCCGCCGCGCAGAAGTTTGCCGCCGCGGCTAGCCGTGCGCCGAAAGACATCGAGATTCAACTCAACGCCGCGCAGGCCATGCTCAATGCAGGAGACTTCGGCCAAGCCACGACGCTGCTGAACCATGCCGCGACGCTGAATCCGGAACACTACCGAATTTATGCTTTACGAGGCCGGGCCGATGCGACCCAACATCGGAATGCGGATGCGATTCGCGAATACGAAGCAGCTTTGCAGCATCTACCCGAAGGCGTAGTCGAGGGCGTCCTCTATCCCATATCTCTGCGCGTCGATCTTGCGGAGCTGTACCGCGATGCCGGAGATACCGCGAATGCAGACCGCGTCGCAAAGGATGCGGCCAACGCAATCCATGCCATCGACCCCGCCGGCTCCGCTCGGCCCGAGTTCCTTCGTTTGCGCGCCGCCACCGAGTTGGCCGGTGACGATGCCGAGGCGGCTGAAAGAGATCTGAAGGAGGCTCTAAAACTCGAGCCTCAGAACGGTGTGCTCATGCTGAACTACGCGCACCTCCTGTGGAAGACGGATCGAAAAGAACAAGCCCAGAAAATCTATCGTGACGTGCTGGCTATCGACCCGTCGAACGCGGGGGCATTGGGCTCTCTGGGCTTCCTTTCGCGTGAGACTGGCAATTCAGAAGCCGCGCGTGGTTACTTCCTCGAGTTTGCAAAGAGGCATCCCGACGACTATGTACCCTTCCTGGCTTTAGGTGACCTGTATAGCGAAAGACGTCGGTTTCCGGAAGCGCAAGGGAGTTACGAAAAGGCGTTCCAGAGGTCGCCGAGCAACCCGCTAATTGTTTCAGGAGCGATGAACGCGGCCCTCGAAGCCCACCAAACCGCCCAGGCCAAGCAGTGGCTTCAGCGCGCTTCGGAGGCCGTACGGCAAAACCCACAGGTGATGCGGGAGCGGGAGCGCTACTTGACCATGACTGGGAACTACTCCGAGTCGGCAGATCTCGGGTATCAGGTGATTCAGAAACTCCCGAAGGATCGCGAAGCGGTCGACTACCTGGCTTATGACCTTCTATTTCTAAAGCGCCCCGACGAAGCGATGAAGATCGTAGACCGCTATCAGCCAATGCTTCCCGATGACAGAGACTTACCGCTGATTGCGGGACACGTGTACGCAGACCGCAATGAATACGAGATCTCCGTCCGCTCGTTCTCTCGCGCGCTGGAAATCGATCCCAAGATGGCCGCGGGCTACATGAACCGGGGTTATGTGTACAACAACATGCGGTTGGCCGCGAAAGCGGAACAGGATTTCCGCAAGGCCCTGGCGCTGAATCCGCAGTATGGCGAAGCGCACCTCGGGCTTGCCTACTCTCTGCTTCAATTGCGCCGTTCCGCGTCAGCACTTAAGGAGGCAGAAGCCGCAGGGCGCTTGCTTCCTGACTCCGAGAGTCTGCACCTGGCAAAAGCGGAAGGCTACCGCCAGAGAGCCATGCTCGCTCCCGCAGAAAGCGAGTACCGGAAGGCGTTGAAGTTGAACCCGAATGCTGCTACTTCGTACGTCGCGCTCGCCGATGTGCAATACCGGGCCCACAAATATGCGAGCTCAGCGGAGACATTGCTCAACGGGCTCTCGGTGACGCCCAATGATCCGATGATGTCGGCGCAGTTGGCTAAATCCTATGCGCAGCTCCGGCGGTCGTCCGACGCGATGCAGGCCATCGCTGCCGCAGAACGCGCTGGCGGGCAAGATTACAAAGTCCTGCTCGTGACGGCTGACGCGTTGCGCATCCTGACTATCGAGACCAGGCAATGACCAGATACTCTCGGGCGCTGGAAACTTCCGACGAGGATCGCCTGCAGGTCCGGCTCGCTTTGGGCCGGCTGTTTGCGGAAGAAGGCAAAGCCTCAGACGCACAACAGCAGGTTGCTCTCGGTTTTGCCGAGGCCAGAATAGCGTCCACAGATATAACGGCGCCGGAAGACTATCTGAATGCTGCGGAAATTCTGATGGGCATTCATGAGTATCCCCTCGCACAGCGACTGTACGGGCGTGCCCATGCGCTCGGTGCTGACGAAACCGCAGTGGCAGTGGGCATGGCAAACGCCTCACTGGCCTTGGGCGATACGCGCGGCGCGGATTTGCAATTGGCTAGCCTTCCGGAGGATCCGGAGCGCCAAAACAACGTTGATTTTCTCGTCGCCCAGGGCAACCTCTACCGTCAGCGCGGGCAAAACGACCGCGCGCTCGCGGATTTCGTCCGCGCCAACCAACTGGATCCGTCGGAACCAGCGACTCGCGCGGTTGAAATGGAATTGGCTGAACAAGAAGGACATCCCATCCTTGATCGGCTCGGTATGAGTTCTGGCGTGCGCATTAATCCAGTGTTTGAAGACGAGAACATCTATCAGATGGATGCGCGCCTGCTTGGATTGCAAAAAACTGGAGCCCTGCTGCCTCCTCCACGTCGTTCCATCGAGACATTCGCCGATTCGCACTTCCAGTTCCGTCCGAATTCTCTGCTTCCGATTGAAGGCTTCGTTGCGGAGCGCAACGCCCAGGGCAGCTTGTCGTTTCCGAGTGAGCTTATAATCCAGAATCGCAACACTTTCGACACGATCTTCAATATCTCCGTGGCGCCGGTTGTGCAACTCGGCAACGTGAAGCTATCGATCATTTCTGGCCTGCAATACACGATCCGGCGCGATACGCTGGCGCCGGGACCGATGGATCAAAACCTGTTCCGGCAGTACCTTTACCTGGCCACCAGCCCGATCGGAAACTGGCTCTCTGTCTCTGGCAATCTGATTCATGAAGCTGGCCCATTTACCGTGATGAATCTGCACTCGCGAGATTCTTCTGCATCTGTCGATTTTCGCGTGGGGCGGCCATGGGGAAGGATTGCGCTCCTGACCGGGTACAACGCGCGCGATCTGCTTTTCGGACCGTCCGTGCACGAGTACTACCAGACAACTACTTACGCTGGATTGCAGCGCGGCTTCGGTTCCCGCATCCACGCCTCGGCGGTCGCTGAATTCCTGCGGGCATGGCGAGTCGAAGGCCGCGACTACGCGATCGCACAAACCCTTCGTCCACGTTTTGCATTCGACGCGGAGATCAACCCTCATTGGACCGTCTCCGCCACGGGAGCCTGGTCTTCGGGACGCAGCTTCCACGCCTATGACAATGTGACCTCGAGTTTCGTGGCTACCTACACCCGCGAACGGAGTTGGGGTAGGAGGGCAGGCTCCGAGACGACCTCCGTCGCGTATCCGATGAGGCTCTCTTTTGGACTTGGACAGCAAACGTTCTATGACTTCCCCGGGCACGAGTACACACAAATCGTTCCGGTGGCGCAAATCACGTTTTGAGGATCCGGTTTCGCGAGAATTGCTGGAACACGACGGCACTATGACGACAATTCCACAGACGCAAGTGACCGCAAAGGGAGGCTATTGGGAAAACTGGCGCGGCCCAGTCGTGCGCGGCAGTGTGATCCTGCTTTTCAGCAGTGGACTTGTGGCGGCGACCAACCTGCTCTACAACCTTCTGGTCGCTCGGATGTTAGGCGCATCGGGCTTCGGCCATGCCTCGGCTTTGTACACGCTACTCATGATGATGTCGGCCATTACATTGTCGTTCCAGATCGTAGCTTCGAAATTCATCGCTCGAAATTCGGACACGGTTGCGCGCACGCAAATCTACGCCAGCATGCTTCGCCGGGCATGGCAGGTGGGCCTGGGAATCACCGTGATCCTTGCGGCGGGCAGTCCCTATTTCACCTCGTATTTCAATCTGCCGGAGCGGCATGACCTGGTGTTGCTGGCAATCGCAACTGGAGTGTACATCCCTTTGGGAGTGCGCCGCGGGAGAATGCAGGGCTGTTGCGACTTTGGCAGCCTTGGCATCAACCTGATCGTGGAGGTGGTAGTTAAATTCGGCGCGGCTCTGCTCTTCCTGCAACTGGGGATGGGTGTGACCGGTGTGATGACGGCAGTACTGCTCTCCATCGTTGCTGCCTATCTGGTCGGCATACCGGGAGCAGAGTACCGAGCGATGCCGGGCCTGATCAAGATTGCGCCTTTTGGCGAAGGCATGCAGGCTATCCTCTACTTCATCGGACAGGTGATTCTCAGTAACCTCGATATCCTGCTGGTCAAGCATTTCTTCCCGCCAGCCGATGCGGGAATCTACGCGGCCGTGGCCCTCGTGGGACGCGTCGTATTCATGCTGTCGTGGTCGGTAGTCAGTAGCATGTTTCCGGTCTCGGCGAGCCATGCGAATCGGCAGGCAGGACGCTCTGTTTTGTACACCGCATTGTTCCTCGTCGGAACTCTAACTTCTTTATTCATCGCGGGGGTGGCGCTGGCACCGGAGGCTGTCTGGACAATGCTGCTGGGGAAAGCGTTCTTGCTGGGCTCAGCGGGTTCGTTCTCCGGACTTCTGACGCAATACGCGGTCATGACGGCTATCTATTCGATCGCAGTCGTTGTGATGATGTATGAAATCTCACGCCGCATTGGTCCTGCAGCATGGGTGCAGCTGGGCGCGAGTGTCCTCGTCACCGGAGGCATCTGGTGGCATCACAATTCGCTGTCTCAGGTAATCATGGTGCAGATGTTCGTGATGAGCGGATTGCTTGTGGGCGTCACGATACCGCTTCTGCGCGAGCACGACGAGTCCGCTTTTCCGCGCGCGTCGGAACCGCTCCGGCGTTTGCGGCGCGTGTCCGAGGCGGAAGTCATCGCGGAATTCCTGCGAGGCGAGTTCTACCATCCCGTGTTTGATCCGTATCGAAGGGAATTCAAACAGCTCGTGGAGCAAAGCGATCTCGATCATCCGCAGGAAAATGTCATCCGGCGCGCATTGCTGTTCCGCCGGCGAGGACGCCTGTGGCGCGAACTACCGTCCGGAACGGAATGGTGGGAGATCGAATTGACTCCGCGCGATCTGGAGCGCCTGCAGTCATTTCCGCGCAACGAGTGGCGGCGGTTTGCGGGGCCCGATTTCTCTCTGATGGAAATGGTTGGACGCATTGCAGCGGATATGGCTCATGGGCAGCAGAGCCAGTTCCTGACAAAGCTTGATGCGATTGCTGGCGATCTCCACGAAAGGCATGTACCCGACACCGTATTGCTGATCGGGACAGACGAGTATCACCCACTCACAATTATCGAGGGAAACCACCGCATGGCAGCGGCCATGCTGACCATGCCCGAGTCGGCGCATTATCGCTTTCGCTTCTTCTGTGGCCTATCTCCTGACATGACGTTGTGCTGCTGGCACAGGACTGACGCGAGAAGCCTGGCGCGTTATGCCTGGAATACGATTCGCTATATGTTCCGCGACGGAGATTTCTTCGTCTCGCGCACACTACGGGAGAAACTCGCGGAGATTCAAACGTCCTGAAAGCGAAGGAACTCACCTGCGAAAAGCCTCAGGGATTTGGCGTCACCAGGGTAACAGTGCGAACGTCGTAGCGGTCTCCATCAAACTGCGCCTGAATGTTAACCTCTGCGCCTTCCCGCATTAGACCGAGACTGGCGGCGTCCAATGAGCCGATAGCGAGTTCGCGAACGCTTTGGTCGGTGTTGTTGGACAGCGCCACGATACGTGACCGCAGATCCACCGAGAGGATTCGTCCCTCAAATGTGAAAGAATCCCCGCGCTTGGCGAGAATCTCAATGTTGCTCGCCGTCTGCTGCGAGAACCACACTCGCACGAGCATATTCGCCGACAGGGCTTGGGGTGAGGCAGAGTGTCCCTGGTCCACTACAACCGTGTTCGGAGTGATGCGCAGCGAAATGCTCTCCGGGCTGATGGCATCGCGCACGATGAGGCGCGACCTGCCTGCGTCGTATCCGATAACCTTCCCACTCAACTCAACCGCGCCAGGTCCGGACGGGCCGGTTCGTACCGAGCGGGCAAAAAGCTTTCCGTTGTCGATCACGGTGTCAACCGAAACTACTGTTCCGGCCGGAAGGCCGGTTAATCCGATGCGCGTGTTGTCGGGGAGACATCGAGTCCGCGTATCGAAGGCAATCCGCACATCACCGCCGCCGAAAGCATGAACTAAGAGTTGATCGTGGATCGGGTCCGTTCGCTTCACTATGCCGCGCACCAGACCCACTTTGCCACCCGGTAGCTCTGCCGGAGACAGACCATCGGTCCCAGGCGTCTGGGGCCGGCCTGCTTCTTCCGATATGGACGGAGACGATGCTGGAAGCTTCTGCTGCGCCTGCGCAGTGCAGACCATCAAAATCATCATCCCAACAAGCGTCCATGGAAGTCTGGTCATCGCGGCTTTAGATGCGATTCAAAGCCCCACGGATGTGAACGTCCTTCTCGGGTGTTTACTGTAGTCCAACCGAACGCGGCTTTCGGACATCCTATTTGCCGCACATTACTGATCGATGAGGGGAAGTGGCGTGACGAACCTCCACAATCTGGGAAGGCGAGTGACGCTCGTTGGCCTGCTGGGGATGCAATTCCTCGCTGGCACGAGGCGGTTGCACGCAGGCGACTTGAAGGTGAACCTTCCTCGACGCGATGTTTCAATCCCCACGCAGAAGCTCAACCGCGAAGGAGTAGCCGAACTCAAGCGCGGGCACCGGGAGAAAGCCAAGCGGCTCTTCTATCGCGCGTATCTCCTGGACCCGCAAGATCCTTTCACCCTGAACAATCTCGGTTACATTTCCGAATTGGAGGGCGATGCCGATCGCGCCCTGCGTTACTACGCCCTGGCCGCGCGGGAGCATACGGATGCAGTAATCGACCAGTCCAGCGAAGCATCCTTGAAAGGCAAGTCCCTCGATGACGCGTTCCGTCGCGTGCAAGATTCCGACCAAGAGATCGCCAAGATGAACGAACAGGCGATCGTGCTGCTCGAGAAAGGCTACATCTTTGAAGCCAGAAATCTACTGCGATCCGCCCTGGCACAGCATCCCCAAGATCCCTTTCTGCTCAACAATCTCGGCTATGCGCTGGAGTCAGTCGGCGATCTCGAAGGTGCCCTCCGCAGTTACTCCGCGGCGGCCAGCTTGCATTCGACGCAGCAGGTAGTCTTGACACCGCGTTTAAAGTGGCGCGGCCGGTCGATCAGCGAGGTCGCTGCGTCAAACGCAACAGCGATCAGCGAACAGATTGCTCGCGGCGAAGGACTCGAAGCGGCGACCGCTCGCCTCAACCTGCGCGGCGTGGCTGCACTCAACGACAATAACTCCGCGGGCGCACGCGAGTTCTTCCTGCAGGCTTATCGACGGGATCCACAGAACTCATTCACCCTGAACAATCTGGGCTACGTCTCCGAGTTGGCGGGTGATCGGGAAGCGGCCGAAATGTATTATGAAGCCGCACGCTCCGGGCGGGACGCGAACGAACGAGTGAGTTACTCCACGCGCCGCGATGCCGAGGGACGGAGAGTGGACAACCTGGCCGATGTTAACCAGGTCGGCGTGGAATCCACGGTTAAGGCGGTTCAGGCCGCGAAGAGGAGAGCGAACAGGCCCATCGAACTGAAGCGCCGTGACGGGGTTCCGGTCAATAACACAAGGGACTCGACACCCGTGCCGGAAATCGGGGTGCGGTCTCCAGCACTCCCACCGCTGGCACCTCCGAGTTCAGAACAAGATCGGAATGCTTTGCCGAGCTCGCGGCCCACAGATCCCTCTTCGCCGCAGAGCCCGCAGCCTCAGAATCCAGACCAGATGTGAGCAGTTCATGGCCTGCTTCACAAAACCTGCTATGTCTACATTGATAAACAATATGGAACCCGGGACCGCCAGCTGAACCTTGCCTTGTGCCGATAGTTATCAATAACGCAAGTAAGCTACGCCGAGGATCCAGCGATTTCGTCTTCATCCTGCCATCGCTGAATCTTCTCGCCCACTCTACGAGCCAACGCGCCCCCGTTCTGCTTTAGACCTCGGCGACGCAAGCTGGCCGCCAGTTGCAACAGGTTGATGCGTTCCCGCCGGCGAAAAGCGCGGATGTAGTCCCGGACAACTTGAGGCATGCTCATCGCCACTCCGGCCGAGTAGTTCTGCCAGGCCATCTTTTTCAGTTCATCCGGAGAACTCAAAGCAACTAACATCTGCTCGGCGAGGCTGTTCGCATTGCCCGGCATGAAGAACCGGATGGCGATGCCCTCATGTTCCGCAAGTTCCCGAAAGTCCTGGATCGACGAGGCGATGACGGGAACCCCGTACTGCGCGGCGAGGTGTGCTACTCCGCTGGAGCCGGCGGACGATGTGTAGGGCATCACCGCCAGGCTGGCCTCACGGAATAGGTCGGCAATCGCCTCCTCGGGGACATAGCCGAGAAAGCGGATCCGGTCGCTTGCATGACGCTCCGCTACTGAGTTCACATAGCCCGGAGTCTTTGGATGATCTCCGCCACCGATCACCAGATTCGCATTGGGGAACTCTGAGGCCACTCGGCCGAACGCCTCGATCAGCAGCTCAAGGCGTTTGTACGTCCCCCACTTTCCAAATGCAAGAATGTGGTGTGTCGGGTTTCCGCGCCGGGCAAGATCTGGAGGATCTGGCTTGCCGGCAAAAATTCCATGAGATCGAACGCTGACTTGGCCGCGATGGTATTTCTCGTCCAGAGTCCGGCGATACGTGGGCAGCAGCACTGACAGCGAACTCGCACTCAGCAGGAGGTGTGTGGTCAGCCAGCCTCCTATGCGGTACAGGCCGGGTGAGCTAACAGCAGCATCTTCCAGGTCAACGGTTTCGAACAGTTGGTGCAGAGTGACGTGCGAGTACACGCCGCTCAGTCTCGCCACAGCCGGCGTTGCCAGGCCGAGCGTAGCGGAAAGCGGGCGGGCGCCGAAGCTCGCGAACCCAAGATTGAACCATGCCACGTCTGGCTTTACCTTGCGTATGGCGCGCAATAGAGTGGCGACGTTGCCATGCTTTTCGAAGCCCCAGCAACGAATCACGGTGAAGCCGGGCAGTTCCTCGGCAGGCCTTGGGAGGTAATCTCCCAGGACGGTCAAGTCAACACAGCGTTCTTGCCGAAGCTGATCTGCGACGTGGAATCCATACTCATTGAGGGCATGGCGACTGGGCGGAAACGATGTAATCAGGGCAATCTTCACTGCTCACTCGAACGCAACACCAGATCCCGTGAAAGCCTGGCCAGCAAATGCAAATAGTGAAAAGCTATGGTCGCATTGGCCTTGCTATTGCCGGCGCGCCGTAGGCCGAATTGAAAGGGAATCTCGTGGGCGCGCCGGATCCGGGCGCGCACCAGTATTTCAAGCAGGAGCTTGAATCCGGCGGTCTGGAAGGTGAGCCCCTCGATGCAGCGGCTGTGGATCACGAAGAATCCCGACATCGGGTCGGTGACCCTGAGGTGTTTTTTGGAGATCAGCGGCGCAGCCGCCAACGTGCTCAGTCGCGAAACGGCGGAGCGCAGCGGGTTCCAACCTTTCGTTCCGTGACTCCGCGCATAGCGGCTGGCAATGGCGATATCCGCGCTTTCTACGCCTTGCAGCAGTTCCGGCAACAAGTCAGGGGGGTGTTGTAGGTCAGCATCAATGACACCAAGCAGGTTCGCCTGGCATTGACTCCAACCATAGAGCACCGCCCCTGCTAAACCTCGTTGCCCCGCGCGCGAGAAGAAGCGAATTCGCGAATCCCGTTTCACCCAGTCGCGAACTCTCTCTACCGTTCCGTCGGTACTTCCATCGTCGACTACAACGATCTCGTAGTCATATTTGGTTGTGCTTAGAACCCTGGTAAGCTCACCAAGCAGCGTGTCGATATTTCCCGCTTCATTCAGTGTTGGAGTGACCAGGGCAAAGGTTTTTTCGGAACAGCCGGGGTTCATTACAAGGCCTCGCTTTCAAATGACGCGCTAGCCTTGGATGGAACCTAAACGCTTGCCGTTGGCTCGTTTCGCACCCTACAGGAACTCTCTTGGCGGACTACGGAGTCCGGGGTACGTTCGGTGTTTTCCTCGCCTGATTTGCGCCGCAGGAGTTGCGATCGGAACACGTGAAAAAGTATTTCCCGCCTCACTTCTTCGGGCGTTCCCTCTGAAATAATGTTCAACTCTGGAGCAATCTTCCGCAGCCGCAGGAAACTCTGCCGATTCCTGTGCATGAATTCGAGAGGATATTCCGGCTTCCGCGCGAAAGCCTCGATCGGCGAGGCATCCACGACGAAAGCCAGGTCGGGAACGGGCGCCTGCCCCAAAAGAAATCTGCCGTAGGTTCTAGCCGCAAAAGACCGTGTATCGATGTTCGCGATCTGGTCGTAAACGTAGCGATCAAAAATTACGACGTCAGACTTTCTTACGAGTTCACTGGCAAGCACGCGGCGGAGCCGCAGGACATCGAACACATAGAACCAGGATCGCGCTCCGGTTAAATACCACTTTTGAACGTGTTTGTTGTTCCTAGGAACGACGGAGCCCGAGTTCAGATCAGTGGGTTTCGAACCTTCCCGCGTGCCCCCAACTCCGGCCCGCAAACTCGACCAAACTGCAACGTGGTCCCAGAAGCTGAGTCGGGTGATGCAAAGCCCCAGGGTCTGCAGAAACTCGGACAGATGTTCGATTTGAGTAGTCTTCCCCGCTCCGTCGATACCCGAGAAAGTAATCAGGAATGGACGAATGGCAGCGGCGCGCGATCTGGACTCCTTATGCCCCATTTGCTTCGACAACTCCATCGTTCAGGCTGTGTTGATTAAGGGTGAGTCACGGAGGGAGCGCCGGGCGGCCGCGAGGGACTTCTCTCTGACAGAGCTACAGCTGTACCGACGGCGACCCCGGCTCCGGCCAGTAGACCGATCTTGATGATGAGCGAGCGATGACCGCGCTGACGTGGGGGCGCAACTGCTGCGCCCGCTGGCTGGGCCACTGGGGCGCCTTTCACCTCGGCAGCCTTGGCTCCAGCAGCGCCTGAGGGAGTAGCCGCAGGTTGTTGATTCGCAGGTGTCTGCGCAGACTGAGCCTGCGGTGCATCCGGCAGGGAATCGGTCTTATTCTGATTGATGCCACTCGATTGGGTCGATTGGGAAGCTCCGGACTGCGGAGGGCTCGCCAGCAGGGGCATCTCGCTCGAAATCAGAAATGCGCTGGTGAGGAAGAAAATCGAGAGGCATTTTGAATGCCCGCTACCTGTCCGATTCATTACGCGCTCCGTGTCTGAGATCTGGCCGCAAGTGAATCCTCGGGGCCGTTCTCCGCGAAAAGTGTTGGATGGGCCAGTGCTTCTTCTACCGAACTAAGAACGGGCACGACCAAAGAAATGCGTGTGGCTTCTAGCAGCACTCGATTAACGGGAGAGGCTGCAGCCAGAAATATCTTCGTGTCTCGCCCTGCGACATGCGCCAGGCATTCCAGCAGCAAACCGATGTCTTCGTGGTTCAAGGTGACGCAAGCGGATAAATCTATAATCACCGGAGCTCCTGAGAAGCGCAAAGCCCGAAGTAGGTCCTTCCGTTGCGCGCGGCGGCCCGCGGAACTCGACCCTCCTGCAAATGCCAGGATCGTTGCTGTATCGCTTTTCACAACTGCACCTGGAGCCACGGCTGCGGCGCGCTCGAGTTCGGTAGCAAATCCCCACGGAGATGTGCTCCCCTGACGCGAAAAGAGATCGGCTAAAGGCTCGCCGAATGTGCTTCTACGATGTAGCCTGCTTCCCAATCGTGCGGGTTGCAAATCGGCAACTACTCCCGAGCGCAGGTCTTCCAGACGTTCACCGTCCACCAGGGCGCGCCGAATCAAGAGGCCCGGCGCCAGGTAGGTGTGCGGCAGCACGGTGGATTGTTCCACCGCCGTTCCACAATCCACCACGCAATCCCGCTCAAGCGACGCAAAAGGCCCGATCGTTACTCCGGCGCGAACGAGTGTGCGAGTTCCGATATAGGTAGGGCCAATCACTCTCACTGATTCCTCTAGTTTTACGCCTTCTCCGATCCACACCTGCTCGCGAATTTGTGTCCCCGAAGGTTTCATCGCGCAGGCCCCGATCAGTGCATCCCCCACAAGTTCCTGCCGCTCCTTCGCTGACAAAATGCGCTTCGCATATCCGCGGAAACGATACGGAGCATGCCCGTTGAATTCGTTCACGTGAGTGGCTGACCTCAGCGAGGGGTGATCGATAAGCGAAACTCCCAGCTGGCCGTGGGTATCCTTCGCTTCGGTTACTGAGTTTCGGCGTTCGCAATGAAACCGAAGAAGATCGGTAAGGTCGATCTCCGCATACGACTTAAGCTTGATCATAAGCAGGCGTTCGACTCCTTGGCGGGTGAATCGGCCCAACTCATGCGCCAGGTTCTCTCCGAGGAGGGGGCGCGACGCAAGCCACAGAGTCCGCAAGCCCAGCTTGCGGACAGGTTCCATCCACGATCGCAGAACATCATTTCCGAGTATCGGTTTCCGGGAAGAATAAAGCGCTTGTGACTCCTCCGAAGCTGCCGGGGTGTGAGGTTGTGCCTCCCCGATTGAGGTCAGGTCTTCGCTCGACGGAATCACTACGACTGCAGCCAACTCCACGTCTGATCTCCTTTTCCGGCGTTTCCTGAGGTGCAAACGCTACGGACCTGATCGCAACTGTCGGTGCAGTCGCATTGAGGTGTACTTGAGATGTGGAGGATGTGGTTCAAAGATGTCTCGATTGACCAGAATGCGGTATCGCCGTAGGAAAAATCAGGGGAACCCTCTAGCCTATGGGTGCGAGTTTCGGTTGTGGTAGTAGAACCTTCGAGTAATTGTCAACGCCAAATGTCGTTGAGCAAGACCCCGCGATCTACGTAGGATCCACTAAACACGCACCAGAAAGCCTGTAGTTTTCTCGTATCGCAAAACCAACGAGTGGAGCGCAATCTTTATGCGGAAGTATGTCCTCTTACTGGGCTTCAGTTTTGGAGCCTTGGCCTCGGCGAGTGTCGTAGTTTCGGCGCCCACCAATGGAAGCCACGTAAGCGCGACCGTGCAGTTCGTGGCTAGCGCCACCACTAAGTGCGCTGCGGGAATTTCTGCCATCGGAATCTACACCGAGCCCGGCGTTCTGGCGTACACCACCTCCGGGGCCAAGCTAAACACCGAACTAACTCTGAACCCGGGTACCTATACGGTCGTGCTGCAAGACTGGGACAATTGCGGAGGCAGCAGCGAAACGCCGATCACCATCTACGTTTCGGGAGGGTCGTCCGAAGTGCAAGTGACGGCGCCGGCGAATAACGCAACCGTTGCTACAGAAGTTCAATATATCGCAACTTCGACTACTTCTTGTTCTAAGGGCGTTTCCGCGATGGGCATCTACTCCGCACCTGGAGTGTTGTCCTACCAATCTCCCGGCGCGAGCCTGAATACGATCCTCACGTTGAATCCAGGAACTTATCACACAACTGTGCAAGAGTGGGATAACTGCGGCGGCAGCGCCTCCAAACCAATAACCATCCAGGTCGGAGGTTCGGGTGGCGGCGGCAGCCACGTTACGGTAAGCGCTCCGCAGAACAACAGCACAGTGAGTTCGACGGTGCAGTACGTCGCCTCGGCGACTTCCTCTTGCGCCAGTGGCGTCGCGTCCATGGGAATCTACACCGCCGCTGGCCAACTCGCCTACACTACGCAAGGTCCACAGCTCAACACGGAGCTGACGCTCAGTCCGGGCATCTACCATACCGTTGTGGAGGAGTGGGACAAGTGCGGCGCGAGCTGCCGCGACTCCGGTGACGATCACGGTAGGAGGTGGCAGTGCGACTTCAGGCACCTTTACCAATCTTCAGCAACAGTCAGGATGGACCGGGTACGCCCTGCTCCCCTCCGCATACAACATCTGTAGTACCTGTGTCCCCTCAGGCCCGCAGACCACGTGGGCGATGACCCAGAAGATCTCATCTCCATCGCGCAGCGGCAACTCATCGCGGATGGACATTGGCGGTCAAACTGTTTACTCGGATGTGCTTTGGAATAACCACCTGATCGGAGACTTCTCGTCGCAGGGCATGCCCGACTACAACCACTCGATCGTCCCCAACCTTCACAACTTTACCTACGACGTCTATTTTTACGTGCAGGATGTCAGCGTTTCTCAGGCACTGGAGTTCGACATCAACCAGTTCGTCAATGGCTATTCCTATATTTGGGGCCACGAATGCCGGATCGCCGGAGGCAATGAGTGGGACATCTGGGACGATCCCGGCCAGACCTGGCATCCCACCGGCGTGGCTTGCAATCCAATGGCGAAATCCTGGAACCATCTGGTTCTCCAGGTCCAACGCACTTCGGATAATCACCTCTTGTTTCAATCCATCATATTGAATGGGGTGACTTCCACTCTTAATTACTACGAGAGTCCTACGGCTACGACATGGTACGGCGTTACAGTCAACTACCAGCAGGACGGGAGACCACGCGCAAACTCCGTATTCCGTCTGGCTCGACAATTTGAACTTCAGTTACTGGTGACATTCCCAGGCACTTTTTTTCATGCGGGGTTTCCGCACAGGATCCGCGCATTCCGAACAGGAATCTCCGGCCTCACAATTCCAACCAACTCCCCATCCGGGAAACGCATCTTTCCTCCAGCAATCGCGAGGGGGACTAGGCTTGCAAGCGACAGCATCGGGAAGAGTGACGCTGGAAGGGAGCAGAGAGCGCGGGGTACTCGCCGGAAGCTGGACTCTGTTTGTGTGTTTGCTGGCTTTCGGCGGCGCAGGTTTGGCCCAAAGTTCAATCCCTCCCTCTGCTCCCGCGGTCGTGCAGACCACGCAGGCGCCCGCTGCCGCCGCCCAGCCTGAGAATGGTCCGCCTCAGAGCAGTCCGACGCAAGATAGCCAATCCGACGGCTTCGTGTTCCGGAAGCAAGTAGAAGAAGTTGTGTTGCATGCGATCGTGGTCGACCCGCAGAATCGGCTCGTTACTGGGCTGAGCCGCAATAACTTTCAAGTAATCGAAGATGGCAAGCCACAGCAAGTGACTTCCTTCCGCAAAGAACGTGTTCCGATCGCACTCGGAATTCTGATTGACAACTCGAGCTCCATGTTGCCTAAGCGAACCAAAGTAACCGAAGCCGCCCTCCGGCTGGTGGACGCCAGCCAAAATGAGGATCAAGTTTTCATCGTCAACTTTGGCGACGATGCTTTTCTCGATCAGGACTACACGCAGGATATAGGCAAGTTAAGGGCTGCTTTGCAGCGAGTGGAAGCGCGGGGCACGACGGCTCTGTACGATGCGATCGTCGCATCCACCGATCATTTGAATCAAACATCTCCATTGCAAAAGAAGATTTTGCTGGCCGTGACCGATGGCCACGACAATGCAAGCCAGGCGACCTTTCAACAAGTTCTTCGCAAGTTACAGCAGAAGAATGGGCCAGTCCTCTACACAATTGCCCTCGAACAGGACGAGTGGCGAGACGAGCGCGACCGACAGTCGCTGATTACCCTCTCGGCACAGACCGGGGGCGCCGCATTCTTTCCGTCGAGCCTTGACGAGATCCAATCGATCGCCAGCTCGATAGCGCGAGATATTCGGAGCCAGTACGTAATCGGCTACCGCTCCTCGAATCCACACACTCCGGGCGTGTACCACTCGATTCAGGCTCAAGCTCTCGATGGCTCAACGCCTCTCCGTGTAGTGACCCGCACCGGATATTACTCGGGAAACGCCGGGAGTTCCGAAGCCCACTAGAATCCAACTGAATTAATGGGTGAAACGACGGCCTGCTGTCCGGGAGGTACATACCTACCGGTGTCGTATGCAGCGAATGGCGATCGTAAACACACATCGAGCCGGGAGCGGGCGCAAAGGCTGGAAGAGAGGGAGGGCCAGAGTGGCCCTCTCGGCTGGCAAGGCTGTGAGATCCGCCCAACACGGAGGAGATGGTCAACCGAGGTGGTCGGAGGAGATGCCGAGGTGATAGGACACCACGATGAGCAGACTGGAGACCAGTTCGCCTGGAACTGACGTCTCGAATCTCCAAGGCGCTTGTGATTCCCTTGTTGACCGTGCGGTGCAGCACTCGTGCGCACCGTTACTCCATGTGGCCATCAAGGTCCTACGGAAAAGACTCTCTTTATGGCACCAGGTCTGAAATAGCGTCAGCTACACCTGTGACGTCTTTGAGATCAAGCGCTTCGACGCTCCGCCGCTTGCCATGGCGCTTCCTCTGTTCTTCTTCTTGCGCCGGCTTGTTCGGTATGAAGGAATACTCGGGTAGGATCTCGTTGATTTTGGCACGGATGAGGTCAGGCCCGTTCAGAAACAGGAGTGCTTCAAGTTCTTCCAACTTGCCGGCAAGCGTATACCAGTCTTGCAGCGGTCCGCGAGCCCGCTTGATCTTGGGACACGATGTTTGATCAACTTCCTCACTTTCGTAGAAGAGTTCCTCGATGAGTTTTTCGCCGTGCCGCAAGCCGGTAAACTCGATCTTTACCTGTCGTTCGTTCCTGCCCGAAAGCTTGATCAGAGTCCGTACGAGTTCAAGGATGGGGAGTGGTGTTCCCATATCAAGCACCAGAGTGTCGCCCTTCTCGCCGATCGCCGAGGCTTGTAGAACCAATGAGACGGCCTCGCGGATGGTCATGAAGAAGCGCTTGATGTCCGGGTGCGTGACAGTTAGAGGTTCGTTCTTTCGCAGTTGCTGTTGGAGCACGGGAACGACGCTGCCATTCGATCCCAGAACATTGCCAAAGCGGACCGTCAGGCAACGCATCCCATTGGTGGGCCGGTGAGCGATGATGAGTTCACCGATCCGCTTTGTTGCACCCATCACATTGCAAGGGTTTACAGCCTTGTCGGAGGAAATCAGGATGAAACTGTTACTTTGATTTTCGCTTGCGACCTCCAGAAGGCTGGTCAGCCCGAATATGTTGTTCTGCACGGCGCCAGGTACGTTCACTTCCATTAGCGGCACGTGTTTGTAGGCGGCGGCGTGGAATATCGTTTCGGGGCGACTCTCCCGGAAAATATGTTCCATCCGCTTGCGGTCTCCGGCGTCGGCGACGTGACACCGGACATCGGCCTTGCCCCGATGCGACAGCAGTTCGCGGTCCAGGTAGAACATTCCGGTCTCGTTCTGGTCAACGCAGACCAGGATGCGTGGAGCGTGTTCGAGAACCTGACGGCAGAGTTCCGATCCGATGGATCCGGCCGCCCCAGTCACCAGCACCGAGCGCCCATGAATCACACTTCTTACCGATTGGAGATCGATTTCTACCGGATCCCTCCCGAGCAGATCTTCCAGATCGACGTCACGGAAATCGCTTATGTTCACCCTCTGCGCGATTACATCGTGTAGTGCCGGGACGGTGCGGAACTTCACCGCGGTGCGTTCACATATTTCGATGAAACGCTGCATCTGCGTGGAGGAAGCCGAGGGAACGGCGATCAGCACTTCGTCGATCTGATGCTTGCCCATCAACTGGGGGAGTTGATCGACGGTGCCGAGAACGGGGACGTCTTCGATTTTCAGCCCGGCTTTGGAGCGATCGTCGTCAACATAACCGATCGGTGCATATTCGCTTCCGGGGCGTCGAATTTCCCGAACCACAGTTTGCGCTCCGATCCCCGCTCCGATGAGGAGTACTCTTCGGGTCGCAGCCAAGTCCTGACGGACGGATTCCGCCAAAACGCGAGAAAGAATGCGGACTCCAATCAACATGCCCGCGGTGAGGAGCGGCTCCAGCACGTAGACTGTCCGGGGAAAACTGGTCAGGTGCAGGCCATATCGCATAGCCACAAAAAACACCACGGAGCCAGAGAGGACAGACTTCGCAACATCGAGCGTGTCACTCAGACCCGTATATCGCCACCAGCCATGCAGCAAGCCGAAGCCGGCGATCGACGCCATGCGAGTCACAATCAGGAGGCATGCGGCAGAGAGCAGAAGACGCCGGTTGGGCAATGTGAAGTTGAATTCCAAAAACCAGGCCAGGATGAGCGAAACGAAGATCAGCGCGCCCTGGAACGCTCCGACAAACCACGAGTTCTTACGGAGAAGAGCCTGTGCGAGACTGATGATTTTCATGCGACTGGTTCGTTTCTAGATGACGGAAGCAAGACCGGGAGGGAAGGGAAGAACTAAGAGCGACGGCATACGCCGGACCTTTTGCCGGACTTCCCAGCAGCGCAGCGTTTTCGATGGTTAATCGGCCGCAGCTGCACGGGTCATGACTTTCTCGACGGCTTCGGCAACGTCTTCGATGTCCCTCACCATCAGCGTGGGATGCACAAGAAACATCACGCTGGTCTCTCCCAGAGATCTTGCATTTGGAAGGCGGATAGAAGGCCGCCAATCGTCGGGGAATGCTTGTTCGAGGTAAATCTCACTGCACGTTCCCGAGTAACAAGGCACGCCCTCAGCTTGAATCGCATCGATGATGCGATCACGATTCCAGCCCCCAGCGAGTAGTTCAGGTCGAACGAACGCGTAGTACTTGTAGTAGGAGTGACCGAATCCCGGGCCGGGCACCGTAATGCGCAGTCCTCGTATGCGAGAGAAGCGAGTATTCAGGATAGCGGCAAGCGCGCGCCTCTTTTCTACCCATGCAGGCAGCTTGCGCAGAAGCTCGCGACCGAGTGCCGCCTGAACTTCGGTCATGCGCCAATTCGTGCCGAAAGAATCGTGGACCCAGCGAAAGCAATTCGATGATTGGCCCTCCAGCAGCTTCTCGACATTCTTTCCGTGGTCTTTAAACTCCCAGGCTCGCTGCCATATTTCTCGACTGTGCGTGACCAGCATCCCACCTTCGCCGCCCGTGGTGAGTATCTTGTCCTGACAAAACGAAAACGCACCGACATCTCCCATGCTGCCAACCGGCCTACCCTTGTAAGTGGCACCATGGGCTTGGGCACAATCTTCAATCACGTAGAGTCCGTGAGTACGAGCGAGATCGCAGATTGGCTCCATATCGCACGGCCAGCCTGCAAGATGCACAACCATGATCGCTTTGGTACGTGGACTCAGTAGGGCCTGCACCGCATCGCTCGTCAGCGTCTGGCTGTTGGCATCGATGTCAGCAAAGACGGGACGCGCCCCGCGAAGGGCAATACAACTTGCCGAGGCGATGAACGTTCGGGAAGGTACGATAACTTCATCTCCTTGCTTGATTCCAAGGCCGTGAAGTGCCGCTTCAAGAGCGACGCTTCCATTTGCCAAAGCGATTGCGTAGGGCGTCTGCGTGAAGGCTGCGTACTCCTGCTCAAATTGTCTGCCCTCGCTTCCGGTCCAGTAGTTCACCTTGCCCGAGCGAAGCACCTTTGTAACCGCCGCGACATCGTCTTCGCCGAAAGAAGGCCAAGAGGGCAGCGGAACAGTGCGGACTGGCGTTCCGCCGTCCACGGCGAGTTTTATCGGGTCCGCGCTAACGTTTAACATCAGGTCGAAAGTTATGCACTGAAGAGAAGTCTTGCTGCGCGCTTGCAAACAACTGCGATGGTCTGTATGACGATCCTGAAATCCAGTAAGAACGATGCTCTTTCGACATACTCCAATTGCAGTCGTAGTTTTGTCGGGAGGATCTTTTCACGGTAAGCTCGCTCGGGATCGGGTTCGCCCGCCAGGACGGAACCTTCGTCGGAATCCCAGAGAGTGGCGAGGTCCGTAATTCCCGGCTTAACGTTTAATACTTGCCGCTCGCGCGCATCGTACGACTGGGTGAACTCTTCGAGCTCAGGTCGCGGTCCAACGAAGCTCATCTCGCCGGTCAGAACATTGAGAAGCTGCGGCAGTTCATCGAGCTTTGTTTTGCGTAACGACTTGCCGACCCTGGTGATGCGCACGTCGCCATCGGCCGTGCAGGAGCCGCCAACGCGATCAGCGTTGACGAGCATCGTTCTGAACTTCAGAACGTAAAAGAGCCTGCCATTTAGCCCGACGCGTCGTCCGCGATAAAGCGCAGGCCCTGCTGAACTCAAACGAACTGCGACCGCGACAGCCAACATTAAAGGCGACAGAAGCGCGAGGCCCAGCACAGAAAAAACGATGTCGAAAATCCGTTTGCACGACTTGTAGGTCAGGGCCCGAAGTGTCGCCTCGGCCTTCGGCTCGACATGAACTGGCGAGGATGTGCTCACGTCTACTCACTCACCGGTTGCCCCGCTCGGATCGGTCGAGTGGGCGGAGCCTTGAGAAGATAACGAACTCCTGCAAGCGTGCCAAGCCCATAGCAGACGTGAAAACACAGGCAGGCGAAGGGCAGAGTGCATGTGATTAAGAATCCATAACTCTTGCCTCGAAGGATCACAATGCAGTAGCCCACTAGCAAGTGAATCAACAAAAGTGTGAGGATGGCGAGCAAGGCTAAGTGGCTAAAAACAGCCACGAGGAAGAGGCCAGCAATTGTGCCGACAAACAAGGCAGGCGCGAAATGGCGCGGCCCCAGGGATCTTACGTTCTCAGTGAGGCTGTACAGATGCCATTGGCTCGTCCGAAAGGTCAACCCCAACAATTCCCAGAATCCTGCCACAGGGTGGTAGTCGGTCTGCAACGCCGGTGTCTGATAAATCTTGCCTCCGGCCATCCGAATCCGCGCATTCAATTCAACGTCCTGGTTGCGGACGAGTTTCTCGTTGTACATGCCCACACGGTCGAAGAGTTCCCGGCGGAAAGCGCCAAACGGAACCGTTTCTACATAGCCCTCATTCAAGGTAGTTCGGAAACTGGCATCACCCACGCCAAAGGGACTGGAGAGGATCGCGGCGACCAACCTGGCGCTCAACGAACCGGAAGCGGGAACCGTACGCCAAGGCCCGCCCACATTGTCAGCGCCCGTTTTGTCAAGGTAGTTCACACAATTCTCGATGTAATCCTTGGGGTAGAAGTTGTGGCCGTCGGCGCGGATGATGATGTCGGCGGCTGAATTCCTGATGCCGATGTTCATGCCGGCAGGAGCGGTGGCTGCAGGATTGTCGAGGCAGCGGACACTGGGAGCGCCGGCTTCTACGCCGCGGACGATCTCTCTTGAGCGGTCGGAGGATCGGCCGTCCACCACCAGAATCTCGTAAAGCTTTGTGGGATAAGTCTGCGTCAAGAGTGACTTCAAACAGGCGGCGATGTACTTCTCTTCATTTCTGATCGGAACGATCACGGATACTCTGGGCTGCATGCTTCTCACCGGACGTCGCAGATGTTGCGAGTGCCGATTCAATTCTCGAATCATTCGGTCCCGATGACTCGGTCCCGAGCTCGCAACGGGAAGAACGCATCGGCGCAATAGGCTGCGGAGAAGGCCACATCGGCGGCCAGCTTGCGCGATTTGAATAGTCTTGTGGATCGATGCTCCTGATGAACCACTTCGAGGTCGGGACGGTACACGACGCGCAATCCCAGTCTCCGGATGGTCTCGGCAATGTAGATTTCTTCTCCAAACAGGAAGCCCGGGAAATCGAGATTGCCGCCTCGGGTGAAATACTCCTTCGAGAGAATCAGGAATGAACCGTGTGGCGCGTAAATGTGCTCGTTTTCAAAGTTCGAGTCGTGGCCTGATTGACGATTTGATCGGCCAGCATTCCCGGGATCCCGAGTGAAATGAGTTTTCAGCTTTTTCGCAAACGCAGCTAAGGCCTCAGTCAGATTCAGCAACGTGCGGCTGCGGAAAACCCACTTATAGACGTGCATCCGCAGGGCGCTTGGCCGATGGAGGAGATAAGGGTTCTGATCACGTCCGGTCAACATCGATCGAATGCGAGGGGCGACGGCTGCCACTCCAGGCAAGGCCAGATCAGACAAACGCTCGAAAAAGTCTGAGTTCTGAATGAGGAGGTCTACATTGGAGATAACGATCCAGTCAGGTAAGACATGTGCCTGAAGGTAGCGGGACAAGCCGTAACGAGCGCCACCGAGATACCCCAAATTCCCGTGCGGCCGAATGACTGACACCCGCCCCCGGCCGGTAAAGGGACCCGACTCACCACGCTTGCGTAAGGTGTTATCGATCAGGATGACCGCGACGGACGGTGGTGCTGACAAGCTGTTCAGGCAGTCGAGGTACCTGAGGGTTTCGTCATCAGAATCGTAGCTGATGGGCAGAACCAGGAAAGAGCAGGCGCTTGAGGACGCCTCAGGAAATGATTGGGGTCGATTTGTCACAGCGAAGTAGGCGCGAGATAGATTCCCGATTGGCCATCCGTTTCTTTCGCGTAGTCAAAACCAGCGATTTCGAATCTTGCATCGGAGACTTGCTCGAAGAAAAAGGATTTGCTGAACCGTACGCAATGCAGAGGCGCTATCCATTTCATCCTGTAGTTGGAAGGATTCTCAGTCTCTTGGGGCACACCGTCCTCAACGAACGCGGTCAGGAACATCCTGCCATTCGGCAAGAGGAGTCGGTGGCACTCGCGCAGATAAACGCGTATATCGTCTGCAACCATGTGAGAAAAGACAGAATAAAGGTAGACAATGTCGAAGCTTCCATCGCCAAAAGGCATGCGGAACAAACTATCCAGAGGCTTGCCCGTGGGGTTGTATCTTCGATTCTGAACGGGTAACAATTGGAACTGAAAATTAGGATGCATCTTCTCGATGTGCTCCTGGCACCACCGCACGGAGGTCACATCGACGTCTACTCCGCGATACTTCTTAATCTCTCCCACCTGCTGAAGGATTCCGATCGGCAAACGCCCGACCCCACAACCGACATCTAGAATGGTGCTCGTCCGGGTGAGGCCACAGTGGCTCTCCAGGCGGTGTGCTTCCGACCGCGCAGACTCAAGAAAGAAGTCGTCATCTTTGAACTCGCGTCCTCCAAAGCGGAGGTGCTTCGCTGGGTAGACTGTGTCTCCACACCTCGCGTGGTCCGGAGCCAGCTTGCGATATACCGCGCCAATGACGTGTCTTAGAGGCTGAAGTTTCATGTCTTCCTAGATGGTTACTCCTCGGTGGGTTCAAAATGCCGAAGCCTCCCGCCCAGTACGTGGAGAAGCGTCGAGTACCAACGGTCGGCTTCTTAGTTTGTTCAACACAAGCCAACCAACCACCCAAGCTAATGCCACGCCGTTATAACTGAACAACGACACGATGGGGCTGTACAAGAATGAAGCGTAGAACGCGGATAGCACGAGAATCGCAGTGAATACATCCCTGAAGCGATGGTTGTAAACCCAGCCCGCAAACATACCGATGCAGAAGGCAACTAGCACGGCGCCAAATTCCGTGAAGTCCTCGATCAGGCCCCGGAAGAGTGAGTAAACATTAGTAACCTCGGTCCCCACTACATTCGAGGTCTCCAGGTACCTGCCGCTGATTCTGGCTTTGATGTGGAGCAGATCAAACTCGCCAGCGAATGTCCGCGCGCCCCATTCTGCATCGCCGATGTCGGCATGGGCGTACCAATCCGCGAAAGCCGCAGGGGATCCGAATATGTAGACATTGATTCTCTGTTCGTTCGGGTCAAGAGCAAACCCCTGCTCCGACGTTACGTTCTTGGCGGCGTCGATCCAGACAAACATTCCCACCATGGAAGCCGCTGCAAGCAGGAGAAGAACGGTTCGCTTGGCGCTGAACATGGCCATCGGGCCGCGAGTTCTGACGCACAGAGTCGAAATACATCCACCGATCCAGCAGGTCAGCCCAATGAGGATGGGGCCTCTGGCGCCGGTAAGGACCGCATAGGCAACCGCAGGCGAGAGAGATACGATTCCGGCCCCGCGATCAAGGCGTTTGCGGCTGGAGGCAAAGAGAATTCCTCCCAGTAAGCCCGCTGGATGCAGCCACATGACGAGTAGGCGCACCGACCAAGGTTCAAGAGCTTCGTCATAGCGCAAAACCCTCCACCGGGCGCCCACTTCCAGCACGCTGAGCCAAGTAAACGGCAGGCCAAACTCGTCCAGGCTGGTGAAAAGGAAATACACGCAACCGGCCAATGCTACGGCAGTACAAGGCAAACCATAGCGCCGGCAGGGGACGATCAAAGAGTTGAATGTGCTGTCCCAATCTGGGGAAATCGAGGTCTCGCGGGGTCGAAGCTCATGAGCAATCAGCGCTCCGAACTGAATCGCAACGATAAGCAGTACCAGCATCCATAACCCGCGGCCGGGAACGGCGTAATCCACGACGAGCAGGGATGCGCCGGTAAAGAACGACCATATCAACCCAACGAAAGCGGCAGGCGCAAACCAACTCCCACAACGCAAGCGGGCGGCGACGGTGACGAGGACGAGCACCGCGTAGGCGAGCCATGGGGATTCGATGGTATTGAGCACGGGGATATCAGACGGTTTCTGACGGCGACGACAAGTAGCGAACTGCGTGGAAGCGGGTCAGGCACAGAGTGAGTCCGATGTAGGAGCAAGCGGAAAACACCAGCACGTACGCTGCGGCCGGGTATCCAAAGCGTGGTATGAACAGAAAGCAGGCGATAACGTTTAGCGCGACAATCGTTGCCATCGCTGCCAGCATGGCGACGGTTCGCTGCGCAATTTCCAAAGGCTTGTGGAGAAGCAGCGCGAACTGCCACAAGAATCCGCCAACGAAGAGTACGGGCAGCATGCGAGCGGCTATCGGATCGTCGAATCCCAGGACAAAGCTGGTAATCCGATGCGCGAGTAAGCAGACCCCGCCGAGTACCATCAGAAAGACGACGAACTGCGACAGAATGGAATAGCGAATGATCCGATACGATGCGGCAAACCGGCCCTCATTCCACGACCGCATGATTCGCGGGTGCGCCGCTTGCGTCAGGGGGAATACCAGGAACGAAAATGATCGGATCGCGATTTCGTAGAGCGACGCGTAGGTGCCGGCACTGCCGTAGCCCGAAAATTTGCGGATCGCCCAACGATCAATCACGGGCAACATTTGCAGCAGCAGAAGCCACAATCCCACCGCCCAACCGAACCGCCATAACTGGTGAAGCATCTCACCGGAAGAGGATTTCGGTTGCGCAGATTCGTGGGCGCGAGAGGCATTCCCAACAGTACGGCTTCGGAAACGAAAACCGGGCAGGCAGGCCATCGCGTAGGCGATTGCTTGCCCCGTTATGACAAGTTCAAACTGCTTCCTTCCGGTGACGACGACAATGACAACTGGAAAAACAAAGCCACCGATTGAGCGAATGATCTCGCGCCGCAATACCGATCCCGGCCGCAACTGCGCCTGGAACTTCGAGAGCATGACGGTATAAGCAAGCAGTGAAAAGCAAAACGCTAAAGAGATAAGCGACGTCGTGAGTGGATAGCGCAGGGCTGCAAATATCGCGGCGAGAACGACGGATGTAACGGCCACCGATGTGATCGTCCCCTTGGCGACCGCCCGGTCAAAAGTGATCCACAGTGGGCGCGCATCTGTAGCTACTGGGTGGAAACGCAAGATTCCTTGCGCGAGCCATCCAGAACTGGCGCCCGCGACAGCCATCAGCGGGGGGACAATTACGGCGAACTGGCCGAATTCATTTAACCCGATGAGGCGAATAAAAATGGGGACCGAGATCAGCCCCATGAGTCCCGGCACGACCTTGCTGCCGAAGTAACTTAGAGAATCCCATAGCAAGGCAGATCGCAAGAGAGAGACGAGCCGCGGCGTGGGCCCGGTACTCAGCGGGGCCTTTTGCTCAAGATCGGTAAGGTCAAGTATGTCGCCCATTTGTCATCGGTGCTGAAAGAAGTGAAAGACTCTAAATGGTGTTTGGTGGGCGCTTGAACCCAAGTATCTTCTCTCGCACCTGGCTCAAGCGGGTTCCGTTAGCAGACGTGAGCGCGACGTTCGCCCTGATCTTCGTATAGACATCTTGTGCGAGCAGCTTCCCGGGATGTTGCGGGTCGAGGTTTTCCCAACTGGCTCTTCCAAGCACCCAGATCGTGCCTAACATCAGGGAAAACAGAGTGCCCAGGAACATGATGAACAACCGGGGCGGGAACGACCTTTTTTCAGGAACGACAGGAACGTCGAGGAGTTTTACGCTCGGCGTCTCTTTCGCCTCTTGCACTTTAGCCAATTCGCATTGCTGGGTCAGCAACTCAAAGAGTGTTTCCTGAATCTTGGTCTTGCGATACAGATCCGAGTAGGTGACCCCGAGGAGGGGCAATTTGCGGATCGAAGGGTATTGGGTTTCACTGCCGGTGTTCACCGAAGTGGAATCAAGGTCTCCGCCACCCATTTGTCCGAGCTTCTTTTGCAGTTCGTCGATCTTGGCCTGCAGGGCACGAACACGGACGTTGTTCGGGGTATAAATTTGCCTCAGCCCTTCTAGCTCGGACTGCGCCGCGATCAAGCGCCCCTGCAATGTGGCAGCCGCTTCCACCATCGCCCGCCCTTGTTCCTTGAGATCAATGGCGGTGTTCTTGCTGGCGAATTCGCTAAATTCCTTGGAGGATGAATCCAGATCTTGTTTGACAGTCTTGAGCCTTTCTTCCAGGAAAACTCGCTCGCGATGAGCTGAGGAGGTATTTAATTCCACAACCAAGTGGTCGAGTTCGGACACATACGACTGGGCGATTGCCGTAGCCCTTTGTGGACTATGGTCCGTTACGGCGATACTGAGGATGCCACTCTTGCGGTCTTCCGATATTTGCGTGTTGGCTTCAAGGCGGCGGCGAGCATCCTGCATGCGTCGCGTGCCGTAGACGGATCTCAAATCGAATGTGTTGATGATTCGATCTTCGACGGTACGGCTTCGGAGAATTCCCATGAACAGCGACCCAGAGGTCTTAAGCCCCAACATATCTCCAGCCAGCATGCCCAATGTGCTGCCATTTTGTATGTTCATGGACAGGAGTGAAGCCAACCCTGAGCTGAATTGGCTATCCGGCGGCATAAGTTGAGTATGCGCCTCATATTGAAATGGAATAAGGAACGCCAACAAAGTGGAGAGAGCGAGTCCCCATGTGGCCACGCGAAACAGGAAACCACTCTGCTCGAACAGAAGTCGCAAGCGGTCGACGACTGTAGGCGTTCTCCGTTCCTCGAACCCGCGGACGATCCTAGGCTCGGCAAGGATGGTTGGTTCGACGATCTCTTGCTCGGAGTTGACGCGGGCGGGATTACCTGGCATGGGTCTTGTTATTCACGGCTTGGTACTCACGGTTGTGAGGTCGCTCGCGCATGCGGCCAATAGCTGAATTGAAACGAGGCAGTTACGTTGGATTGCCGGTTAGTCGCCAACAGTGGTATCTGCCAGCGTTCGTACTGTAACGTGCCGGAGAACCGAAAACCCGATCGCGTTAGGAAGTCGGAGTTCAGGGCGACGTCGTTCTGCGTTCCACCCTGCGGAAGGTACTGCTGATCGATCTTTCGATGCCTCACCTCTATGCCAATCTTCCTTTGTGAGCCGAACCAGTAAGTGCTTCGCACCGCTTCACCCTGAGCTGCCCGCCCGATCCAAGTGCCAATGAGCGCGCCGTTGTTGGTGTATCCGTTGAGGTATTGGCCGTTGTTGTAATAGCAGCCGGCGCAGGTTGGGAAGTTGATTGGACTCGTCGTTCCTCCTTCAAGTCTTAAGTCGAGCTTGGGAACGGTGGGAACCCTGGCAAGATAAAGCCCGCTCTGGAACGCCGCTTTGTAGGGGCGGTTGAGGGGCGAAATCTCGTCCTCCTGAAATGCATCCCCGTAAAAACTGAGCCAATCCCGCAATTTCGGAATGCGATACGAAAAGTCCAGCGCAGCCCGGCCATCGCCTAAAGCTTCTCCGTTTACATGCACGCCGAAAGCGCTCTTCAAGAAGGTCTTGAAAGTCAACGGATTTCCCGGTCCGCCATAGAGGGTCGTCTTGGACACGCTAAACTCAAAATTCGGTGTGAACTTGAAACTGATCTTTCCACCGCTAATGATCGGCTGGGGATTCAGGCTCTTGCCATACTGGCCTACCAGACCCGAGCCTGTAATTCCTCCCTTTGCATTGTTGACGAACTCTTGTCCGGCGACCTGGCCGAGAAAGAACTCCATGCGGATATCACCAAAAAGGCCAAGAACTGAAGGCAAGCGAAAAGGGCTGACGCGGGTCACTCGGAGCATCTTGTTCAGCGGCTCGGCGTTGTTGGTGAACAGCATCGCGCCCTCTTCGCTCGGGCCCCACCACAGGCTTTGCCTGCCGAATGAAATTTGCCAATTGGCGAGCGTCATTCCGACGTATGCGTCCAACAAGCGAAAACGGCTAATCGCCGCGTTTGGCATGGGGGGCGGATTGGGAGGCAAGCCGTCGTCTGCGCTGGCGATAAAATTCAGCGCCGCGGGAGACAACGATGGAGCGGATGGCGCAGATTGGTATTCCCCACGCGCGTAGATCACAAAGGGGCCGGCGGTGGTCCACCCCGAAGTGCCGACCACACTGTTGAAGCCCTCCTGGTACGGCCTGCCGTAGTCGTTCAAAATCGTTTGGCCGAAATGATAATTATCCGTGAGCGGTTTGCCCGATACACCCTGCACTCGGGCATAAACGGATTCGAGTTGCGCGTGGACATTCTGCCCACTCTCCATATCTTGGAAGTCGCTCTCAAACTCGCGAGTGAGTGACCTGTATAGCTCCTGAACGTCCAGCGGACCATCCGCCTCCGCCTGGCGTTCGTATGCTTCACTCACCAGCCGCGCACACTCCAATCGGGTCCAGGGACGCAGCCCAAGCATTGCGGTCTGGACGTAACCTAAAGCGGCGAGTCGTTCCAAGGCTGGGTAGATCCAACTGTCGAGCGGGACATAGGGTGATCCCATAAATCCGGGAGTATGACTCTGGTCGCCTTCCACGAATTCGCGGGGTCCTTCCCAAGCCCCACCGCGTGTCTCCGGGTCGTGGCGTCGGCTGTAAACACTTTGAGCGACCAGATATCCGAGCACGCTTCCAACAAGAACGTCGGAGGGAAAGTGTTGCCGTGCGCGGACCCTTGAGAAACTGACTGCCGAAGCCATGCCGTACGCGAAGAGCTTGGGAAGAGTTCCTGGGTATTCATGAGCGATCACCCCAGCGATCGACCAGGCTGCGACAGCGTGCTCGGAGGGGAACGACGTGCCGCCGCCGAAGAAGGATCCGCTGGCGTTGTCCTGGTACGGCCGCTGCCGTCGCAATGAATACTTCAGCGCCTCCGTCATTACCAGGCTGTTTAATGCCGCCTCGCCGGCCAGAAATCCGGTCTCGCGCCAATGCTCGTTGTGAGTTGGAAAGCTGAGGAGATAGAGTCCGGCGCCCGCTCCCACAAGGCTTGCGACTCCAAGATTTGAAACTGTCCTGTAGTGACTGAGTGTCGTCGAATCATGGCGAAGGGACGCGCTGTACTGGCGGTCCGTCGCGAACAAGCCTGCGGCGAGTCCGCCAAGCGGCACGAGCCAGGTTGCATCCGCCAGCCGAGTGCGGGCCGGGCTAGTCCATATGTGCTTCTGATCCTGGAAGAAATCAGTGAAGTGCGCCGAAAACGCGGTTCTCGATGTGCTTGCAGAGGGGAGGGCAAAGCTGCTAGTGGGGGCAGTTGCCGCCTCATCTGTCTGGACTTGAGGAGCGCTGATCACGGAGGCGTCCATGGGAGATTGGTGGATTCCGTCTTGGGATCGAACTTCTGGCACAAGGCTGACGGTCAATGCGAAGGCCAGAAACAAAAATCGTGGCTGCGCTTTCAACTTATGTTCCGGCCTATGGATGGATGTAGGCAACAGTGAGCGCCGCGGAAGACGCAACCTGGGCCGCCTGCAACAGCGCTGCCCAATTTCGCGGAGCAACTTTGGGCGCCCTTTCGGGCACCACAATCGAATCTCCCGGCTTCAGAACCGCGTTCAACGGATCGCCAGACCAGAATTCGGAATTGTTCTTGGCGGAGAGAACGGATCCATCGGCGCGCACTACAAAGACTGCGCTCCTATCCGCGATTTGAGTCAAGCCCCCGGACTGGTTTAAGTACCACTTCGCACTTCTGCCCGGCAGATAGCTGACAGCGGTTGGATTGAAAACTTCCCCGCTTACAACCACGTAGTTGGTCTTCTTGGGAATGATGAGCACGTCCCCGTCCCGCAAAGGAGTATCTGCGGGCGTTCTTGCCAGTTTTTTGAGGTCTGGAGGAATATGAATCACTAGACGTCCAACTGGCGCGGTAGCCTCGAGTTGATTGAGGGCAGTTTCCGTTCGAGCGATCGCGCTGAGTTTTGCATTCTTCTGGTCCGCGTCGCCTTCGGGAAGAGTCTTCAGGTAGCCTTCTTCTGCCTTGATTCGGTTCACCAACTCAAAATGGGATCTCATCTCCAACTCACGGACTTCCCGTCGGATAAGGACTGCTCCATAAGGGTAGGCTTCGGAAGTGAATCCGCTACAACGCGTCAGAACAGAGCTAAGGCGCTCACCGGGTTGAATGCCATACGTGGCTGGATGCTGCACTTCTCCACTTACCGTGACGGAGGCGCCGAGATCATTCCATTGCGGGACCCGTCGAACGGCGAGAACGTCTCCATTCCGCAACGGGAGGTCTTCGTTGGCATTTCCTGACAATGCGTCCGCCAGCTTCACTTCGACGTGCTCATTCGACGTATTCCCAGCGGCGAAGCGCGTGAGGTCGGCGCTATCTGGAAACGCGCTTCTTTTCAGTCCCCCGGCCACACGAACCAGGTCGTCGACGTGCATGTTGGTGGTTAGTGGATAGCGTCCCGGCTTGGCTACCTCTCCCGTGATATTCACGGTTGGTGCATCTACTTTTGCCAAGCTGCGATGGACGAGCAGGCGGTCCCGCGGCTGCACGAGAATATTATCCAGGGGATTTCCGGCCAATGCCTCGCGCAAATCCACACTGAGAATTCTCATTGTTCCGTCGGCCAGTGTGCGGAACAGCTGCGCAGAGTCCAGCGCCGCATCGGGCGTGGTTCCCCCTGCCAGGTAAACAGCGTCCCGGAGGTGAGCCTGACCAGATGTGCGGTATTCTCCTGGCGCGCGGACCTCGCCACCGACCCAGACCTCCGGCGGCCGCTCAAAATCGTATCGGCTGAAAACACGCACCGTGTCCAGAGGCTTCAGCGCAGGAGCTGAGGCCGGATTTGCCAGCGCCGCGCCGATATCGAAGCTTTCAACACTGGGATGAAAATCTGGCGCATTCAAGCGGATGATTTCCGCGTAATGGGAAGCCGGCTCTGGTAGCAGGTCGCCATAGGATGAAATCAGATCCGTCAATTGCATTCCTTCCTTATAGGAATAACGTCCCGGACGCAGGACATGCCCTTGAAGGTAAATGGCATCTTCGTTGTAGGACGCGATGGGGAAGATTCGCACTTGATCGCCGTCCTGGACCTTGAACGCTTGGAGTTGCCGATCGACATCGTGAGGATTCTCGGTCGAGGTAAGGTCCAAGGTCAGCATCGTGCGTTTCTCATGGGCTTTCACACGTTGTACTTCAATGTGACGCAGAGCCGCCGTTGGCAAAATTCCTCCAGCCAGTTCGAGCACTTCCGCCAGCGAGGTTTCATCCAACAACTCATACACTGCCGGGCGACGGACCATCCCTTCTACCGTCACCTGCGGCCCCATCGGGGGCACGAGCAAGGTATCGCCATTTTCCAGCCGCTTCAGGTCCGAGCGTACTCCGTGCAGCAGCAGATCGTAGGCATCGACCTTCTGCACGAGCTGATTGCCTCGCGAGTGGCGAAGTGCCCGCAAAGAACCCCGGGCCGTGACTCCTCCCGCAGCAAATAATGCGTTCAGCGGAGTCGAAAGCGAGCTGATGTCATACGCGCCCGGCTCCGCAACGTCTCCTACGACATAAACCCGCACAGTTCTCAAGCGTGAGAGGGAGACATCGGCCGACACATTTTCGAACTGGGTTCGCAGCGCACGCTGCACCTCCAGCTGCACATCGCCGAGATTCTTGCCGCTCACCAACAGCGGGCCTATTTCGGGGAGCGAGACACGACCTTCCCGATCGACCAGGCGCACTAGTCTCTGGGAAACGCCGCCCCACAGATCGATGGCTAGGCTATCGCCAGTTCCTACCACATAGTCGGGCCCCACCGGAAGATCCATCGGAATGGTGTCGGGCTGGTTCGTGGTGTTGCGGAATACGTCGATTCCGAAGCGCTCCGCTGGGCGCTGGGTGGCGGCTGCCTGCACGTACATGTCGTATAGCGACGGAACGTCGGCAAACGGATTTGCAGGACGCACCATCTTCACCGGGTTCACGTCGTCCAGCGAACGCTCGGGTGTAGACCGTTTCGGGTTCGTCCCAGTGAATGTGCCGGGGACATCATCTCGACCCGTGACTACGCGCGTAGGGTTTCTGTCGCTCGGAGGGAGAGAGAGATTACTGCGCGCCGCGATCAAGTCCTCCAGCGCAGAAGAGTAGTTGAGTGGGGAAGCGAGAGGATTATCAGTGGCAGACTTGAGCGAACTGGAAGCCAACTCGATTTCAGCCGACGGCGCGCGATCGCGTTGACCATCGTCTCCGCTAAAGTATTCCGTTCGCAGCGGACGAGAGGGAGAGCCCACGGGCGGCATGGCTGGTTGCGCACCGGGATTCGTATCAGGGTTGCGGGGTTCGTTCTCCGTTGGCCGACTTGTATCCCGCGAGCTATTTTTGGCACAGCCGCCTTCTTGCTTCGGATTACAAGTGGCGGCGCGCTCCACTTCTTGATCAGCCTTTTCCGGCCGTAGGGACTCCGAATCTTCCTGGGCTTCGATCTGCACCAAGCGCCGTGCACGCTCCTTCAGCACAAGGTCTTGCTCCTTTGCGAAGCTCGAATCCGGATTTGGCGACGGCAGAAGATACCCGTACCGCTGCAGCAGGCGAGTAGCCACCGAACGAAATGCCATGTCACGATCGATACGGTCGAAAATGGCCTGGTCAGACAGATTCGAATCTTCCACGACTTGCCCATTGTCGGTAGCCTCCTTCGCTATCCATCGTTTCAACTCAACCATGAGTCCTGCGTCCTTCAGAAGAACTTCACGGATCTGAATTGAGGATGCTGCGACCCGGTCGAGATTATCTTTGGCAAGATCGGAGACATCGGCTGTGCGATTGCTTTGAGAATCGCCTTGAGGCCGATAGCGCTCATCTGTCTGCCCGAGCATCAATGGGCAGAGGATGAGCAATGCAAGGAAGCAGGTTGCTCTACCCTGCGAATTCCCGAATGAAAGAATTGGATGTGCTGACATTTATTTCTCTTTCAAACGCACGCCTCGTCCACGGCTTCGCCTAAGTCAACTCGACGTCTGCCCCATCTACTTCGACGGCGACTGAGCGCATGAGCAGGTCTATCGAGAAGATGACCCGGCACCGATCTTTAGTGCGTTGGATGATGCCTTCCAATCCTTGAAAGGGTCCGCTACGCACACGAACGCGTCGTCCAATGCGCAGATACGGATGAGGTTCAATTTCGCCCTCCGCTGATAGATGACGTCGCAGCGTTTCGATTTCGTCTCCCCGCAGCGGAGCGGGCTGTCCGTTGAAGCTCACAAGTCGAACTGCGCCCGGGAGTTGCAGCACCTGAAGCCTGTTCTGCGGTGCGATCTGTAGAAATACGTAACCAGGGAACAAGACCAGATTCAATTCCTTCCTCCGGTCTTTCCATCGTCGCATTGACCTGTAGAGAGGCAGGAAGCAGGTGATGCCGCGCCGATGAATCTGTTCAGCGATCATCTTTTCGTGACGCGGAGCCGTGTAGAGCGCATACCAGTCGGTGGCGGGAGATTCGCCTGGCATCGGCGCCGTTTGGTCCCTCATCGCTGTTGCAGTCGTCGCCATCTTCTTTAGCCAGGTAGATGTGGCTTCGCCCCCTCACTTACAGGGTCCTGTGAGCTAAACCCTTGATACTCATCTGTATCTTCGAACAAACGTGCAGTCTTTGATCGCCAAGTTCAGTTGTGAGCTAACCCGACCAATGCGGGCCTCTCGCGCACGGCGTTCAAGATGCCCACCTCCGAACTCTCGAGCTTCCGGGTTCGAATGTCGAGAATCGCCCAGTAGAACAGAGCAGAATTTTGTTCCGGTGCCAGGGCCACGATCCTCATTTGGGGGTAACGTCCAAGTAAGAACCCACATTGAGCGGAATGCTCTTCCGGGCCGTCCAGCGCAAGAATCACTACATCCGGTCGAACCTGTTCGACCGCTTCGTTGAGGTCACGGTCGTCGCCGACTTCACCCACAATCTCGATGTCAGGCTGATCCGCAATCGTAGTCATGATGAGTTCCCGCATCAGACGGGGTCGATTTGCGACCAATACGCGGACTCGCTTCACATAGTTCTCCGGATAGCTGTTGTAAGGTACGGCTGAACCCACTGCGGCGCAAGATTCAAAAGAGATCTAGACCGAACATGATTCTTCACCCTGCGATGTACCGGGTCACTGATCGCAGGTTAGTACCGGAATCAGTACTGGGTGTGTACTAGATCCGGTACCAGAGATTGCAGGGCATCGTTGAGGCCGAAGCGAACAGCGTTGACTGCTTGGATGGCTACGCCTGGTGCGAGTGGACGCGGGCCTCGAGGAACGGCGCCGAAGAACTCAAGAGTTTCTAAACTGCGGACTCAATTTATTACAGTTTCTTGACATTTCGTGGACAATTCTCCCCGCCGTACAGGGTCTAATTTTGGTTCATAACGACGAGTGCAATACCGAAGTGGCGGCAGGGCACTCGGCATGAGGCTTGTTGTGTCGGTCACGAGGGCGCCGTGGCAATGGCTGAAGGAAATCCAATGAATTCGCAGCGAGTCGCCGAAGTGTTCCTCCTGGCTGAGAATCGGCTCTTGCGGGAAGCGCTGATCCGGCTCCTGGCCAAGAGAAGCGATATCCATGTCGCCGGGGCCAATCCGTATTCACCCGCTGTGCACGAAGAGATCGTTGCTACTCGTCCCAACATTATCGTCCTGGACTCGAGCGGTCTGGTTTTTTCTTCGGTTAGGCTCATCCCAACTCTCCATGCCGCGATTCCAGATGTTCGGGTCGTAATGGTGGATATGGACCCGGATGAGGACACATTCCTGAAAGCAGTGCGCGAAGGCGTCGTGGGGTACGTTTTAAAAGATGCTTCCGCCATGGAAGTGGCAGCCACCATTCGTGCGGTTGCCGCAGGAGGTGCGGTGTGCCCCCCGAGTCTCTCCATGATTCTGTTCCGGTCTGTGTTTCAGCAGGGCGCGGCGCCTTCCACGTTCTCGTGGGGAGCGGAACTTGGATTGAGCCGAAGGGAGCAACAGATGGTGGAGTTACTGCGCGAGCGCCTTACGAACAAGGAGATATCGGTCCGGCTGAATCTGTCGGAGCAGACGGTGAAAAATCACGTGCATCACATTCTTCGAAAGGTGGGAGCACCCAACCGCTCGACCATTGTCGAGCGATGCAACCTGGAGCGCTTCCGCGCAGGTTTCGTTTAGGCGCGACATGCCGCCGGTTCCCGGGTTTCCTGTGGGCTTAAAGCACTCTCTGCTGCCATGACTACTCAAGATTTTCTCCACAAAGACGCCGAGACTCAGCTGTGCGAGCGTTACTTGGTGGGTGGTGCGGTTTGCAGTTTAACGACGAATTGTGAGCATCTGCTCAGAGCGGCAAATGGTAGCTTCCTGCCGGCCAAGCTTCCAACTGCCTCCGCCGACTTCTCCCTTCGATTTTGGGTGGACAATTCTGACTTGGCCCGACCGCCGTGGCCAAAACCCTACGTGCGCGGCCTGGACCATTTGGTCTTTGCGGGGTTCGACGAGAGGAGTTCGATGCTTGCCGACCTTGGTGCGCGCCACGTCATCGGGCGGTTTTCGGCTGCGATGGCCTCAGATACCAAGTATTGGGGGACGGTTATTTTTCCGATCCTGTTGTCTATTTTGTCCGGCTCGCTCGGCCTTGTAGAACTGCACGCTGCCTGCGTTGCCCGAGAGGAGCATGGGTTGGTGTTGATTGGCCCGTCTCGATCCGGTAAGTCGACGCTAGCCATGGCATTGATTGCAACGGGATTCAAACTTCTTTCGGACGACCGGACGTTCTGTTTGATGAGAGAGGGCAAAGTGCATGCATGGGGGTTGCCCAGGCCGCTCAAGTTGCGGCGCGAGGCAGCGGCGTGGTTCGAAGAGTTTCGGGACAGGGAACCAATGGATGTTCAGAACGGGGAGCGCGTTTTTCATTACGAGCCCAACCGGCAATGCTCTGGCGAACTCTGGTCAGAATGTGAACCACGAGCGCTGGTTTTCCTCGAAAGACAGCAAAGTCCCGGCTTTGACAAAACACCGATGCCACTCGGCGAAGCCCGAGCTCGCATTGAATCGGACTTGATGGCTGAGGCTCCTGACGCGGTCGAGAAACAGGGGTTGCTAGTCGATCACCTGCTTGCACTCCCTTCCTGGCGCTTGCGATATGGAGGACGTCCGCAGGCGATTGCTGAGCAGATCGGCAAATCATTCTTCAATAATTCCGAATGCCAATCACGAGGTGGCACGTCATAGAAACCATTTCACAAGACGTCCGGCCAATTCGATCGAAAGGTAACCTTCGACCTTTTTGTGGTGAGTGCCCTGCGCCGACGGAGCGTCCAGACCCTCTGCGCCGGTTCGCGGCAACTCCGCTGGCGACAGACTTGCAACTGATGCAGAGAACTGTGTGCCTCGAAACAAATAGCAGTTCTTTGCTGGCACTGGCGCTCAAATTCTACGAGCGCCATCAGCATGGAAGGGTGGAGCAACCTCAGTTCCGGTGGAGCGTAGTATGCGAAGGCGATCCCCAGTTACAGTCGACCGCCGTCCCGCTTTCGGCGTTTTCCGATCGCGGACTTCGGTTTGTAAACATTGGACGGCGCAGCTACCTGGCCGTCGACCTGAATAAGCGCGAAGCGAAGGCGTTCCTTGCGGACGCATTTATCGACAGCGAAGCGCGATTCAGACATCGACCGCCACTCGATATTTTGTTTTGCCTGACCGCCGCGAGTCTGGGCTTGCTTCCGCTGTCTGCAGGCTGCGTTGGTGTGGAAGACCGTGGAGTCCTCGTGTTCGGCCCACCCAATTCCGGCAAAACCACCGCATGCTATCTGGCCGCAACCTTGGGCATGGAATTTCATGCGGACCAGGTTGTGTTTCTCGACATGGATAGCAGTTCCCCGCGAGCGTGGGGCGATCCGTTTCCCGCAGTCTTCCGCCCTGAAACGTTGGACTTTCTGCCAGAGTTGCGGCAGTCGACGCATCGTTCGACCTACGCCGATCTTGTGTTTTACTACTTCGATAAGGGTGCCTTGCAGGCGTCCCGGGCCCACCCAGTCACTCCAGTTTGTAGCGTGTTCCTGGACCGCGGTGGCGCTCGTGAAGCGCGGGTTAAGGAGATCGCGCACGAGGATGCCGCTGCGCGACTCCGCGACTCCATGCTTTTTAGCCAAGACTCAGAATTTGACTCACAAATTAGTGCGGCCTTAAGTGCCCTCTCGAGAGGGCCAGTTTATGAACTCCAATATGGCAGCGATCCGAGGATTGCTGCCGCGTTCCTCGAGAAACTGCTGCGATGAGACACACGTTCTGGAAAACGCTGACGTATTCCGTGGGTTATCTAGCTATTGCGCTGGCGTGTCTAGTCCAATGGCACGGGGCAAACCTTTGGCAAAACTTGGATTGGTTCGCGGGAAGTTATTTTGCCTTGCGATTGGCAGGGTCGTTGCACTCCATTGTCTCCAGCCTCGGAGTCTTTCGTTCTGGCCCGTTGCGGCGAGAATGGTGGGCACTGAATTCTGACCCCGCCGGCCCCCACTGGGTGATGTTTCTGATGGCGCTCGACCTGGTTGTATTCGTCGATTACGGTCACTGGCGACTGACGCCATGGCTCTCGCATTTCCCGCTACAGGGCTTCGGACTTGCGCTTTACGCTTCTGTGACGGCCTGGCAGATCTGGACTGACGCCTATCTCGCACGCTACTTCAATCAAAGCGAGGCGCCGCTCGCGCCCATGAATATCGGACCTTACCGCTACGTGCGCCATCCTCGATATGCCGCTGCAATTGCCGGAAAGGTGGCGATGGCTCTGATCTTTGCCAGCCTCTTCGGATGGCTGCTGGCCGTTGCTTGGGGCTTGCTGCTTCTGAATAAGATCTCAGTGGAAGAGAAACACCTGCGGAAGCTGTTTGGGCCTCTGTATGAAACCTACTCGCGTACCACGGCCAAAGTGATTCCCGGCATTTACTAAACTCAGATATTCCTGGCGAGGCGGAAGGGGTGCCTAGGCTTTGTCCACCAGGAAATTCTCCATGATCAGGCTGTCCATCTCGCTCTGGGAAAAAGTGTGATAGGCCTCGGCGGGAGTGTTGACAATCGGTTCGCCTCTCAGATTGAAAGAGGTGTTCAGGACGACAGGAACGCCAGTGGCTTGCGCGAACCGCTCGATCAAACGGTAATAGCGCGGGCTCTGATCGCGAAAGACGGTTTGCAACCGGGCTGTCCCATCCACGTGAGTGATCGCCGGCAAAACGCTGTGCTGGCCCTCTTTGACGGGCACGACGTAAAGCATGTACCGGGCGGGATGATGGCATTGCGCGTGCGGTAGATCGAAGTGTTGTTCTGCACATTCAGCGAGCACCGAGGGAGCAAAAGGGCGATATGGCTCGCGAAACTTGATTCTTGCGTTCACAATATCCTTCATCTCTGGGTTTCGCGGATCGGCAAGAATGCTTCGATTGCCCAGCGCCCGAGGCCCCCACTCGAAACGCCCTTGCGACCATCCCACAACCTTGCCCTGTACCAGGCGCTCGACTACGAGATTCAACAGTTCTTCGTCATCTGCGAAATGTTGGAATGGAATGGCATTCTCGCGCAGAAAATCATTGATTTCAGCCTCGGAATTGGCCCGGCCCCAACAAGCATGGCGCATCGTGAACCTGCGAGGTTTGCCCAGCAAGCTGTTGTACGCCCACAACGCAGCTCCTAAAGCGCCGCCGGCGTCGCCCGCGGCCGGCTGCACAAACAACTGCTCAAAAGAGGTCTCTTTGCGAATGCGCGCGTTCGCAACACTATTGAGGCCGACACCTCCGGCGATGCAAAGCCGCTTCATTCCGGTTTCGCGTTGCAGTTGATTTGCCATGTTCAGCAGCAATTCTTCGGTGACGCGCTGAATGCTGGCGGCAATATCGGCATAGTGCTGGTTCAAATCGCAGAGTTCGTTGTAATCGCCGGGCGGAGAGCCGAAGTATTTCGGAAAACCAGACTTGCGGGTAAAGAACTGCAGATGACTCGGACGAGGATCGCCAAACAAGGCCACGAATTTGCGGCTATAAGTCTGGTCCGTCGAATAGTGAAAGGAGAAATAATCCATGTCCAGCGAAAACGATCCGTCACGGTTCTGTTGCACCAGCTTCCAGATCTTGTTCACGTAGCGGGGCACTCCGTAAGGAGCCATGCCCATCACTTTGTATTCGCCCTCATTCACTTCGAAGCCGAGGAAGGCTGTGAATGCGCTATACAACAGGCCAATCGAGTGCGGGAATTCGATTTGCTTTAATATGCGGATTTCATTTCCGCGTCCGATGCCACTGGTTGTCGTAGCCCACTCCCCAACACCATCAACGGTGAGGATGGCAGCTTCTTCGAATGGCGAACAAAGGAAAGCGCTGGCAGCGTGTGAAAGGTGATGCTCGCAAAATAGAACTCTCTCCTTACTCACGCCCAGTTCATTCTGGAGCGTGAGGCCGACCCACAGCTTGTCGATCATCCACGAAATCATGGATTCGCGAAACACTTTCCATGAACGCGGATACGTCTGCAGGGTTGTCATCAAAATACGATCAAACTTGCGGAAGGGTTTCTCAAAAAAGACGACGTAGTCCAGGTCCTTCCCTTCGATTCCCGCCTGGTCCAGGCAGAATCGGATGGCATTCCTGGGAAAGCTATAGTCGTGCTTCACCCGCGAAAATCGCTCTTCTTCGGCGGCGGCGATCAGGACTCCGTCGCGCAGCAAGGCAGCCGCGGCATCGTGGTAGTAGCAGGAAACTCCGAGGACATCCACCGGTCACTGCCTCCTGGCCCACGGTAGGTCGTGGGACTCGCCAGGATGTTCGAGCCACTGCGGAGGCCGGCGCTTGATCCGCAGGGGATCTGAGAAAAACCGGACTGAAACCGCGAGAGGCAGCACCAGTACTGCATAGAAAATGGTGAGCAGCATTCGGGCTTGAAATGTTCCCACTGCATGGGCTACCCGTTTCCAGCCCTGCCACGCGCGCTTCAGCATAGAAGTGCTCCTAGAAAAGTGTGTAGATAAAGGGTGCGATTGCCGAGCTCTGCGCCAGCACGATGAGCGTACCCACGAGAAAAAGAGCGACCAGCACTGGCACAAGAAACCGCCTCTTGTTACTCCAGAAGAACGACAACAGCTCGCCAACGATTCCGAAACGACCCGCCGCTGTTCGTGCTGCGCTCACGACGCCCATAATGATCCTCCTGGCAACAAACGTTGCCTCCCTGGAATTACCGCAGCCTGAACCACTAATGGTCGGGATGATCCAAGATGTAGCTGGCAATGGCCTGTGCCGCGAGTTCATTGCCCACGGGACCAAGGTGCGCCTCATCCACATAGACCGGCTCAGGTGTCGAGTCAAACAAACTGCCCAGAAAAACAAACCTCCCACCTTGGGAGGCCCGCCGCTCTGCCTCTCGATAAGCGGCGGCCATGGTTAGAAACCACGCACTCTCCGCAGACGTTCCGCTGGCGTCACGCGTAGCCATTTGATGTTCAAAGGGGGCAAGCGGCTTGTGGCCATAAACAAGGATTGGCTGCCAAAAGCAATACAGTTTGAACTTGTAGACTTCGGCGAGAGCTCGCGCCAGCCTCATATTCGCTTCATAGTTATCCAGTGCGGTGATAACGTTTGGCTGGGCTTTCGAAATGAGAGGCCCATACGAGGTTGCTGGACGGAGATGCGCTAAGCCTTCCGCTACCACCCGCGCAGCGTAGGATTTCTGTAGAAAGTCGAGCCTGCCCGTGAGCGTGCCTTCCACCCTCGCTTTAATCGTTCCGAGCATGAAGTGTGCGTTCGGACGTCCCGCTGGAGCCCACGCCAGGGACGAATCGTTGACGCCATCGTAGAAGATGACTATGTCGGGGTGTCCACCCGCTTTGAGCTGCTCCGCGAGAAGTATCAACTCTTGATCAGTTACATAACCTTCGACTCCAAAATTGGAGACCACGACGCAACCTCGAGCGCTACTGTTCAAGTCGCGAGACAAATAGGAGGGGATCGTGGCCCAGTCAGGGACGGCGGTTCCATACATGGTCGATCCACCGAAAGTCCAGATGGAAACTCTTTGCGGCCCGCAGTTCTCAGGACTGATGGTTCGGCGCCACGCACCCCCTGCACCCTGGTCGTTGTTGATGTACTTGCCGTGCCAATCAGTCACGCTCCAGAGCCTGAATGGAACGTAGACCGCAGGTTTCTGACGGCGTAAGGATTCCTCTCGCCAGAATTCTGGTGCCCACTTCAGGCCCGCATATACAGGACTTGCGCCCTGATTCTCTAGCTCTGCCTGCCTAGTTACTGGGTGAACGGACCAAATCCCCCAGCACACGAGTTCCAGAAAAGCTGCGACCAACAGCACGCTGAAAATCGTGTAACCAAGAAAGTAGCAGCATCGCCGCAGCATGCGCACAATCGACGGTGCGAATCGAGTTCTGCTCCCCTCCTTTTCGCTCGTAGGGATACAAGAGGAAGGCTGGTCGTCAGTGCGCGCACGTTTTGTCTGCTCGAGTAAATCGGTCATTGCTTTAGTTTTGCAGGACGATGCGGGCAATTGCGCTCAAGCCAACACCTCGTCCACAGTCAGTCGCATACAAAAGAGTGTGAGCATTCGCCCATGAAGGCGAAACTGCATTGCACGAGGCGTGGGTGAGTTGCTGTTCGTTCCCCGTCGCCAGTTCGTGTATGAACAAGTGCCATGACCCAGCTTCACGCTTGCCAAACGCTAATCGCTTGCCATCGGGAGACATCGACGGGAATCTCGCTGGATGAGGAAAACCCGGCAGCGCGTCGACTCTTCCCGTCCCATGCTTGACCAGCACCAAATGTGGATCGTTTACGTTGCCGGCTGCCGCGATCACATCTCCATCGTCAGTCACGGCAACATCGAGGGGCCTGTAACTGCTGGGTAGAACTATTTGCGGATCCTCCGGGGAGTCCGTTGCCATCAGATGTGCTGTGCCTCTGCCGTGATCCTCGCGGATGAACGCAAGCCACTTTCCATTGGACGACAATGCTGGTTCCTGACCCTCGGCCAAAATCTCGGGGGCGGAGCCCGCTGGCGCCACTGGAAATCTCACGACAAATGATTTTCGGCCTGTGAGCTCAGCATAGAGGCGGCTATCTGTCCGGGAACCTGCGATCGAGAGCACATCCTCCGACATCGCCATGTCGTGGAAAACTCCGTCCTCCATAAACGCGGCTCCATACTTGCGTGGCTGCATTTCAGTGAAGGCTACTCCGTTCGACACCAGCACAGGATTGGCAAACCGGTATCCGTTGGAAGCAATGGGCAGGCGCCTGCTGAAATCCTCCGCCCGGTTCCGCACGGTGCGGAGGTTGTAGAGCGTCAACGCGGCCGCCAAGATCAGCCCGGCAGCCAACCAACGCTGTGTGTGAGTTTCCCTACGCCCGTTTGCGGTCATCCGCAGTAGCAACGCGTAGAGTGCCGTTGTAGCTGTGAGCCGGTACAACGGGAACCAGTTCAATATTCTGGCTGGCACTGGCGCGCAAGCTACGACATACAGGGCCAGCAGTGTGACAGCCTCTTTCGTGTTGCCCATCGCAAGCAGCGCATCGAAGCCAACGATGGCAGTGAAAATCAACACGCAGGAGTGATCTGGAGCGGTGGTGGTAGAGACCAGAAGCAACAGTGGAACCAGCGCTGCCCAATGCAGTGCCATGGCCCGCGGCGTGTTGTCCCCTCTGGCTGACCTCAGGAAAGCAAGGAGAAGAACCGTAACTGTAATCGCCAGTGCCAGTGCGTACAGCGTGGGTGAATTAATCCACGGGGAAGGATTAAGTTCAGGCTCCAGCAGGAATAGACGGCTCCAGAGTGTGATGAACGAATTCTGCGACAGAGCATAAGGCCCAAGCCAATCCCCGCGGGAGACCTGGCTCAGTACTTCACTGAAGAATACCCGGTGAATCTCTATCCCGAAGACCATCATTGAAATGACTGCAAGAGCCGTTGCGCCCGCGAGAAAACCGGCAAGAGCCTGCCAATTCCGCTTGCGAATAAACAGAATCGCAGCCAGCGCGGGAAACAACTTTATGGCCGCAGCCACGGACCAAAATGCTCCCGAGGTCCAACGACTGTCGCGTCGGGCGGCGTAGTAGGCGGCGCAAATGAGAAGCAGGATGAGCACGTAGGGGCGGGCAAACAGGAAATCAACCCTGAGGGGAAGAACGCACAACAGCGTCAGCAATACGAGTCGACGCCATCCCAACGAGGTGACGGCGCGGAGAAGCCAGACAGATATCGCAAGGGATATAAGGCTTAACACCAGCCAGGCACGCTTCGCGTTGAGAGGTTGCAGCCTCGTGAAGGGCAGCGAAGCGAGGATGGATGTGGGAGGGTTGGGCGCAAAGCTTACCAGACCGTCTCGAACGCGCCAGTGATCGTTCTGGCGCTGGAACCAAGTCCATTCGTACACCCGATCAAGGGGGACGACCTGGTGGTAAAGCTCCGCGGCCAGATAATAATTTGGAAACTCACTCCCCAGCGTTCGCCATCCAGGAAGAAAGCTATACCCGAAAAAAGCTACAGCGAGGATCGCGACGAGGCACCATTCAAACGCTTGCCACCAACGCCGGGGCCGAACATTTTGGAGAGTTGAGTTCAAGGTCCGCTCTTCAATTGCGGACGGTTCGCGACGCTGTCGGCTCTCCAGCAGTTGATTCATGACATTCGCTGTCAGGTGCAGGTTGGTGCTGTTTCCGGCTGGAGTCTCTTCGCGTCCACGCTCGGTTTGGGAAGCTTCACAATGTTCTTCAGTTGGCGATTGATCCAGAGCTCGACGGGAAAACTGTAGAAGTCATAATTCAGGCGCACCCGGGCCGGGTAAGCCGTCAGGTGTTGAATCGTCTTGGCAAGCCAGCCGTGGCCTGTAGCGGCTATGGGAGAGCGGTCGAACGCGATGCGCAGATAGTCTCGCATGGTTTGAACTTGCTGGTGATCGCGGCCCTTGAGCCAGGGCAGAACGGTGTAACGCGGAAAGAAGTCGGCCCAACCCTCCAGCGACTTCGGAACTTCGATGCCCAATTGCGCAGTCTGATGAAAGATCGGCGAGCCCGGATAGGGCGTAAAAATATTGGTCCAGAACTCCGCGCCCGGAAACTTCCGGCAAATGTCCATCATGAAGTTGACCGTCTCGCGCCGCTCTTTTGGGCCTTCCCCGGGGAAACCGAAAATAATGTTGAAGGAGGGAATTACTCCGGCCTTCACGCAACGCTCAGTGGATTGATAGATGTCGCCAAGGACCTGGAAATCTTTGTTCATCAGCTTCATGACGGTCGGAGAAGCAGTCTCAATCCCCTGGCAGATCTGATGGAGTCCGGAGCGACGAAGAAGCGCCAATTCGCCAATGGTGAGACGCGCCGTGAGATTGGTCGTGGCTTGAATACTCCACTTGAACGTGCCGCCTGCGCGGATCAATCCCTCGGCAATCTTGAGTGCCCGGTCGAGATCGACCAGGAAGTTATCGTCGGCCAACCACAATAGCTCGAGCCGGTAGCGTTGCGTGAGTTCGATGGTCTCTTCGACTACTTGCTCCACCGGAAGAGCGTTCCACTTGCGTCCATAGACTCCTGCGTTGGTGCAATATGCGCAGTTGAACGGGCAAGCCAGACTGGAGACGTACATCGTCCAGCGGCGGCCGCACACTTTTTCGTACGCGTCAAAGTCCGCGAGTTGGTAGGCTTTGGCCGGCATCTGATCCAGCCTTTTCAGCGGACGTTCTGAAGTGAAAACAAGTTTGCCGTCGCGCTTGAACCCGATGCCGAGAACATCATCGAGGGGCGCATCCTCCCGCAAGCGATCGGCGACGGCGAGCATACTTTCCTCGCCCTGGGCGCGAACCACAATATCCACGTAGGCAGCCTCGAGCGTCTGCGTGGGCAGCAGCGACGGGTGCCAGCCACCAAGAATGATCGGAAACTCGGGGTCCCATCTCTTGATGGCTTTTGCCACGTCAACTGTCTCGCGAATCATGGGCCCGGTAACCAGGGAAATTCCCAGGCACAGGGCATCTTTGACCTCTTCCATGATCCGCTTTTTGTAATCCGGCGTGATCGTCGCATCGATGATGCGGATTTCATACCCTGCTTCCAGTAGAGGAGTTGAAATCGCAAGGATGCCTAGAGGGGCAGTCGCCTCGATGCTGGAAAAGGAAGCGACGAAGAACACGATCTTTTTTGATGATTTCACGGGAGTGCCTTTCGCTCGTTCAATGTTCGCTTAAGAACCTCTGCTCTCCCAGCCGGCCGCACCATCTGGCAATCTCGCACCTTGCGCTTGAGGGCCAATCGAACCCGATACGTGAGACTCAAAAAGTACCAACCGGCCGTCAGTCGTTTGTCTCCGAATTGTCAAAACTATGCAAAATTGCCTCGCCCTTCCCGAGCAATAGATGCCTCATCGCTGGATGAACCAAATTGCAAGAAAACCGCCCCGTCCTTTGTCCAGGAGCGATTGAAGTCGACCGGGCGATTCCCGTGCGAAAGTTGACAGCCTCCCGTCAGCGATGACCGGCAATCGACGCATCGAGTGAATCGACCAACTCGGGTCGCGAAGGAGTTCGCCGCCGGTTAAGCCAGAGCCAGCGCGGTGTCTCGACAAAGCAGCGCAACCCGGCCAAAATATGGAAATAGGAACGTTGAATCAGCAGGTGGTGTTTCCACCACGCTGGGTCCAGGATGAGCCCCGGGTCATTTCTTGCGGACGCAGCGATCCGAGCAAGGCGCGAGGGTGGCAGCGATCGATCTCGCTCCAGTGACTTTGTGACGGCGGTGTCGGCCACATACTGTTGTTTGAGGAATCGAACCAGTTTTCCCCTGGGGAATAAGCTGAATTGGTGGATTGGCATCTCTCCGAATGTCCAATGGCGCGCGTAGTTCTCAATCCACACTCGCGTGCCCGGCCGAACCGCTAACCCCCATTGGCGAACCGACTCCGGAATCGGTGCCGCGAAAAGCTTCGCCACCAGTTCGGTGACTACGACGACGAACTCTCGCAGCACCCAGTTGTCACCGACACGCTGCTCAATCCCGTTCCACAATTCCACGTTTGATGCTCTGTGTCTGAGAAAGTGCCCAATCTCGAATAGACACGACATGCGTACCCAACAGCTGAATAAGTGGTGGCATGTGTGCAAGACCTGAAGCAGAAAGGCATCCTCATCTGCCAGAGCAGGGAAGGCGAGGCCGTTGAAATGATGAACGACAGCCCGTTCCGCTGAAAACAGGTTCGGAATCAGCCGTATGCCGTCCAAGTCTCCGTCCCAGATATCCAAGTGCAACTCGACGGCATGCGGTGTTTTCGCGTAGTACTGGTCCGCTCTGCGGGATGGCTCTGCCATTTCCTTAAGGACGAAGATGAATTCCTGGCTCGAAGGCGAATGCTTCGACCGATATCCACTTTCAAGCAACACCTGTTGTGCCGCTGCGAGGGCCTGATGATCCACCAGGTAGTCGAAATCCCCCTGATAACGAAGAAATACATCCGGGCAGAACTGAGGAACAAGGGACTGCCCCTTCAGCACCACATATCGGACTCCGGCGTCATCGAGCTTCCGGTTGAGCACACCGAATCGCCGAGACATATATTCGACGCGGTGCCGGTTGGCCTCAAGATTCTGTTCGAGACGAGACAAGATCCGGGCGGGGACTGCGTCTGTCGATCTTGTGTCTTTGAGTTTTTGTAAGAAATAGAATCCTAACCCACCGACATCCAGCCATCTGAAAGCGCGCTCCCACTCCTGCCGGCTGAATTTCCTCAACTGGCTGGCGCTGCTACCGGAGTCACCAGGAAAGCTCATGAACTCCACTATGCATTCCGCCGCAGTTTGCCTCACGACCGCACCTCAAACGACCATGTCAGCCAGCGGCGGGCGGCACAACTCGGGTTGATGACATTCATCACCATCTCCCCGTGGAGATCGAGTCGAGACGTGTGAAATGGCAGACCAGGATAGCGGGCAGTTGGCACGCTTCTACAAAAGAGTGAGCTCTGCCTGCGCGCGCAAAAATCACCCGTTCCGGATCGCCCAGACGCAAGTCCAGACGAGTCACGCACTCGAAGCCCTCCGTCTGAAACTTCTGGACAATCTCGTCGGCGGCGCGAGGCAGCATTTCGATTTGCACGGCGCTGCTCTCGTCCCGAAAGCCAACCCTCCAGCCCCGCGCATAGGCGTCGGGATGAAGGTCGCTGACGAAAACTTCCGCTCCAGGTTTCGTTACTCGTGCCAGTTCAAGCACCAGCATCCCCAAGTCGCGAATGTGCCCCAGAGCAAATGAACAGATCGCCAGGTCGAAAACCGCGGTGCGAAACGGGAGGTGGTCGCACGTCGCACGAGCCAGTCGGCCGGTTATCCCGCCTTTCGCCGTGGCAACTCGGAGCATCGCGGATGAACAATCGACTCCCACTCCCGACTCGCAGCCCCGTGCCCTGAGCCTTTCAAGCCAGCGGCCGGTACCGCAGGCCAGGTCGAGCACCCGCTTGTTGCGCAGATCCGGAAACAGAGGTAGAAGACAGCGTTCTTCGCAAGCAAGAAGTGGATTCGGTGCTTGATCGTAGACCGGAGCCCAACGCTGGTATCCCTCAGAAACGGAAACCGTGCGGAAATCGCCCACCTCAGGACGTTCTTGTCCGCAAGCCATCGCAGAATCCGGCTCGACATTCGCTCTGCTGTTCACAAACTTTCTGCCTTGGGCTTCCGCAGGTCGATGAACTGCTGCATCCACCGCAGTTCCAATGGCGCTCCGTAAATGCCCAGGCGATAACGCCAGCTGCTCAGTGCCTGCAATGCCAGTCGGCCCCAGTTTGGCAACCGAATGTCCTGTACGGTAGGCCAGCGCGACGACACTACCAGTTCAAAATTGTCGATCAGTTGTTTGGTGGGGCGACGCAGCCAAGGGGTCTGAGGATCCTTCTGCGTGGCGAAGCGCTGCCAGTGCTCCGTGGCCCATTCATCGGGTGTAGTAGGAAACTGAACCTTGTCTTCGACGTCACCATACATGCGAGCCCGTTGAGGCACAGGGGTGTAGTGCTCAACGATGATCTCCGCGTCCGGATTCAATCGCTTCAATTGCCGAATAAACTGGATGCAGTTCCTGGTATCACCTTCGGGATCCTTCGGATTTCCGAAGATGATGGAGAACTCAGGAATGATACCGAAATGGCGTATGCGCGAAGCCAGCGCCAGCGTATCCTCGGCGCAGAGATCTTTGTTCATCTCTTTCAGAATCTCGTTTGAGCCTGATTCGGCTCCGAAGAAAATCATGGTGCAGCCGGCGCGGCGGAGGGCTTCGAACGTGGCGTCCGAGTACCTCATCATGATGTCGGTTCGCCCTTCGCACCACCAGCGCAACTTGAGAGGCGCCATGCGGTCTGCAAGTTCGCGCGCATGATCCTCGCGCAAAAAAAAGTTATTGTCGTAAAACTGGACAGCATCCACTCCGTACGTCTCGACCAGGTGCCCCAAAATGCCTGCGGTGCGCTCGGGCGCTTCCATTTTCTCGCGGCTTCCCGAGAATGTAACCACCCCGCAGAAGTTACAGCGATAAGGGCACCCGATGCTGGCCTGATGGACTGCAGTCCGCTTCCCGAGGAAAGTGGGCAGAAGGTATTTCTCGACCGGAAGCCTGTGATAGGGATACCAGGGATAGTCATTGAGTGCCCTCATCGGACGTTCGGGATTATGAGTGCGGCGTGCCGTCAGGATCCTTGTAAGAGAGGCCGGGAATATCTTTCAGGTCGCGATGGCCGCGGATGGCGTCGAGCAGGTCGATGAAAGTCTGCTCTCCCTGTCCGCGCACCGCGTAATCCACATAGTCCGCGTTGAGCGCGGCGGCCGTATAGTTCGAGGCGAAGTAGCCACCCCAGACGATCGGCACGTGCGGAAACCGCGAACGAATTTCACGGCAGCTTGCGACTGCGCCCACGGTTTGGGGGCCCGGCATAACTGTGACCGCCAGGAGCTCTACGCGGTGTTCCTTGATCAGGGCGACCAGACTCTCGGTCGGATTAGGGTCGAGGTTGCCATCGACGATGGCATATTCTTCCTTGCCTTCTAGAACTGCGGCAATCGACAGGATTGACAATGGAAAACGACGATTGCGCGGCTTGGTCGCCTTCGGATTGTAGAAGAGAATCATGCGCCGAACTCGGCCTATCCATGGCAAAGGCGGGTGCCGTTGCCGCTGTGACCTGACGAACCGCTACGGCAGGTAAAGTACCAATCGCGGTATGCCGGTTTGTCTCGGCTTTGTCAAAGTTCTGTAAATTCCCGGTTTACCGCTGAAGCCTCGCACCGCCGCTGATCTCACCGCCCAAGAAGTGACAGAGATTTGACAATCCGCTGACAAATGGCCGCTGTTTCCCAACCTAGAGTGCAAGGGTCGAACTCTATCGAACGGAAGCCATTTGTCCGGGACAAACAAAGTCGTTCTGTTCTATCCGCCGTATGACGGGCCACCACTGGGCGCGCCCCTTTCGCTGCTTTGCCTCGCATCTCCGCTGCTGCAGGCGGGGTTCGAAGTCAAGCTCATCGATAACCTGATCTCCCCCGATTACGAAAAGACAATCCTGCGCGAAACTGCCGATGCTCTCTGCTTAGGTATTTCTGTACTCACGGGACCGCACATTGGCGCGGCTATCCGAGTCTCCCGGGCCGTTAAGAAACTGCGCCCGGAACTGCCGATCGTGTTCGGTGGTTGGCACGCGAGCTTGGCAACTGAGCAGACGTTGCGTGAGCCTTATGTGGACGCAGTGGTGAGAGGGCAGGGAGAACTCACACTGCTCGACTTGGTGAGGCGTATGGCGGACGGTCGCGATTGGCATGGTGTTCGCGGCCTCTCGTTCAAAGATCGCAGTGGGTCGATCATTCACGAGTCGGAAAGACCCGTGGCGAACGTCAACGATCTGCCTTCACCGGCATATCAGCTTGCGGACCCGGGTATCTACGCAGCCGCGTCTGGCGTGCGTCAACTGGCCTATACCAGCAGCGTAGGCTGCCCTTATCAGTGCAATTACTGCACAGACCAGGTTTTCTATAAACGGCGATTCAATGCTTATCGCGTGGAACGCGTAATCGACGAACTTTCCGATCTGGTTCCACGCTACAACATTGAGCACGTACCTTTCTTCGATTCCAACTTTCTGGTCGATCGAAAGCGTGCGGTCTCCATCGCACGTGGAATTATCGAAGCCGGAGTCAAGTTTCAGTGGGACTTCCAAACATCCACAGATTTCCTGGCGCTCATGAGCGAAGACGACGTGCGCCTGCTCGCCGAGAGCGGCGTGCATCACATCGGTTTCGGGACCGAGTCGGCTTCCCAGGAAGTACTGGCCATGATGAATAAACGTTTCCAGCACGTGGAACAGATGGTGGAGACGGCGCGCAAAACGAACCTGGCCGGCATTCACATCGTGTTCAACATCATTCTCGGCTATCCGGGAGAGACTGAGGGTCACCGCCAGCAGACATTCCGCATCATGAGCGACATTGCCAAGGAGTACTCGAATGTCACTTTTTCGCCAAACATTTTTACACCTTATCCCGGAATTCCCATCTGGCCACAACTCAAAGAAATGGGCGTGCGCGAGCCGCAGTCTCTGGAGGAGTGGGAGACGCTGGCGCTGGGGGCCAATGTTCTTCCGTGGTTGCGCGGCGAAGAACTGCGAAGGTTGCGCCGAAGCCTGGAGTATTTCCTCCTGAACAATCAGATTCGAAAAGTATCAAGGAAGGTCCCCTGGTTCCGTCGCGGTGTCCGCCGGCTTCTGGGAGCTCCGGTCCGTTGGCGAATTGGGAAAAATCGCTATTCGTTTCCATGGGAGCTCTGGTTGTCGCACGGGGTTGAGAAGGTCGTTACCCGACGGTCTCTTTTGACTGGTCGTGCGCTGGCAGAGCGTACGCAAGAAGTTTGCTGAAGGTTTCTATACTGAGAGGCAACTGACGTGGCTGATGTCCTGCTGACCCATTCTTATCATCTCTACTACGATCGCAAACAGACGCGGAAAATGCAGCCTTATCCGCCTCTCGGCACGCTGTATGCCGCGGCACTGCTGCGCAGCGCTGGTTTTTCCGTGGCACTGTTTGACACGATGCTGAATGACCCGGAAGAACGATTTGAGGAAGCCCTCAGACAGCATCGGCCACGAATTGTGGCGGTGTTCGAGGACAACTTCAACTTCCTCTCCAAAATGTGCCTGACCCGTATGCGCGAGGTTGCTTTTCACATTCTTGAGGCTTCCCAGCGTGCTGGGGCCACGGTCTTGGCCAACGGCTCGGATGCGTCTGATCATGCGCTGGACTATCTTCAGAGAGGTTTTCGATGTGTGCTGCTTGGGGAAGCGGAATGGACGCTGTTGGAAGCGGTGTCGCATCTGATGAGAGAAGATGAAGAGGGATTGAGCCACGTTCCCGGCCTCGCTTATCTGCACCAGGGCACCGCGGAAGTCGTTAAAACGGAGCGGCGTGGTCTGATGCGGAATCTGGATCAATTGCCGTTTCCCTCTCGCGACCTGGTCGATATCAGCCAGTACCGCGATGCCTGGAAGTCTGCGCACGGATACTTTTCTCTAAACATAGTGGCAAGTCGAGGATGCCCCTACCGCTGCAATTGGTGCGCAAAACCAATTTACGGGGACTCGTTTTCCGTCCGCTCGGCGCGACTGGTCGCGGAAGAAATGCGTCATCTGAAGCGCGACTTCTCGGCGGAGCATCTCTGGTTTGCCGATGACATTTTTGGGTTGCGAGCGAAGTGGGTCCGCGAACTTGCATGGGAAGTAGAAAAGTTGGACGCGGCCGTCCCCTTCAAAATGCAATCCCGCGTGGACTTGATGACCGCGGACACGGTTCGCTCCTTGCGGCGCGCCGGGTGCGCAGAAGTGTGGATGGGCGCTGAGTCAGGTTCGCAAAAGATCCTGGACGCCATGGACAAGGGCACGCGGGTGGATCAGATTGCCACGGCCCGCGAAAACCTGCGCGTCGAGGGAATTCGGGCTTGCTACTTCCTGCAGTTCGGCTACCCAGGCGAGACCTGGCAAGACATTCAGAACACGATCAAGCTGGTTCGCGACACGCGCCCTGACGACATTGGTGTTTCTGTTTCCTACCCCCTGCCCGGTACCAAGTTTTTCGATCGCGTGCAGGCGCAACTTGGGGAGAAGACGAACTGGTCCGACAGCGAAGACATGGCCATGATGTTCCAGGGGGCGTACACCAACGATTTCTATCACGCTCTGCACGACGCCTTGCACGCGCAGGTCGATTCCTGGAATTCGAGAAGCGCAAACCGCACCCAACCGGAAGACCCGCCGCGCCAGCCGGATGAATTGTGGATGAAAGTGATGCGCCTGGAGAAGACCTGTCGGAACCCAAGGCCAACGGTTCTAAACAATTTCGCGGAGCAGAAACTGGTACAACTGCAGGCCCCAGTCTATGCCACGAGCTTTGAGGATCTTCTAAACGTTCTGGCCAGCTAACCACGACATGGACATTCTCCTTACTCACGGTTATTTCCTTTACGAGGACCCTAAGGAACTTCAGATCATGAAGCCTTACCCGCCGTTAGGAATCCTCTATATCTGCTCGCATCTGCGCAACAAGGGAATCGGGGCCGAAGTATTCGATTCCACATTTTCGTCACGTCAGGAGCTATACGATCTATTGCGGCAAGGTCCGCCGTCCGTACTTGGCGTTTATGCCAATTTGATGACGCGGCCCAATGTGGTCGAGATTCTCCGCGTTGCCCGGGCGTCGGGCTGGCGCACAATCGTCGGGGGACCGGAACCAGGGGCCTACGTTGACGAGTATTTGGCCGCCGGGGCAGATGTGGTCGTCATCGGCGAGGGCGAAATCACGCTGGAAGAATTGGTTCCGGCGCTGCAGTCTGGCCCGTTCGAGAACCTGCACCGAATCGATGGGATCGCGTTCAAGTCGCTGGATGGTTCGGTGATGAGAACTAAACCGCGCCAGCAGATCAAGGAAATCGACACTCAGCCATGGCCCGCCCGAGAATCCATCGACATGGCGCGATATGTCAGCGTCTGGCGCGAGCACCACGGGATGGGCTCCGTATCGCTCATCACCGCGCGAGGCTGTCCCTATCATTGCCGCTGGTGCAGTCACGAAGTCTTCGGAAAGACTCATCGTCGCAGGAAGCCCGCCTCGGTGGCCGATGAGCTCGAGTGGTTGATCAAACGCTATCAGCCTCAAATGGCTTGGATGGCGGACGACGTTTTCACGATTCATCACGGCTGGTTGTTTCAATATGCGGCCGAACTCAAGCGCCGCGGGTTGAAATTGCCGTTTGAATGCATTTCGCGCGCCGATCGCTTGAGTCCCCAGGTTGTGGAAACCCTGGCCGAAATCGGTTGCTTTCGCGTCTGGATTGGTTCCGAGAGCGGTTCGCAGAGAATCTTGGACGCGATGGAGCGCGGGGTCACGGTGGAGCAGGTGCAAAACAGTGTGGCCCTCTGCCGTTCAGCGGGGATTCAAACAGGGATGTTCCTGATGTGGGGCTATGAGGGCGAAGACTTGTCCGATATTGAGGCCACCGTCGAGCATGTGAAGAAAAGCGATCCTGACATTTTCTTCACCACCGTGGCATATCCCATAAAGGGCACGCCCTACTTTTCGGAGGTGGCAGACCGAGTGGACAGCCTTAAATCCTGGAGCCAGGGCTCCGATCGTGATTTCCGTATTCGTAATCGGCATTCGCGGCAGTTCTATCGTTTTGCGGATAAGCTGCTTCGCAATGAAGTGGAACTCAAACGCCTGGCGCACACTACCGGTGCAGACGCAGCTGCCATCGCCGCGTTGCGTAGCGGGATCAGTGAGGCTCGCTCCGGCTTGCAGTCAACCGTTGCAGAAGTTGAGGCCTGAAACATGTCCCACGCTCAAACGCAACTCTCTCCTGCCCCCTTCGATGCGGTCGCTGCCCGATACGACGAGACCTTTACGTTATCGAAGATCGGGCAGGCTCAGCGTGCATCGGTGTGGAAAGAGTTTGCTAAAACATTTCACTCCGGCGACCACGTGCTCGAGATTGGCTGTGGAACGGGAGTGGACGCGTGTTTCCTCGCGGGGCAGGGTGTGCGAGTCCTTGCTTGCGATAGTTCGGCGCAAATGATCGCTGTGGCTACGCGGAGGATTCAGCAGCTTGGAAAGCAGAATCTCGTGCAGCCGCTTTTGCTTCGCGCAGAAGACATCGCGGCCTTGCAGGCGCAGGAATTATTCGACGGAGTCTTCTCGAACTTTGGCGCTCTGAATTGCGTCGCGGACCTGACGCAGTTCTCTCAGGATCTAGCCAGACTGCTCAAGCCAGGCGCCAAAGCCTTGCTTTGTTGGATGGGCCCTTGCTGCTTGTGGGAAATGGCCTGGTATTCGGCCCAAGGCGAGTGGGGCAAGGCGTTCCGACGTCTGAATGGTAAGGATGGAATCACCGCCCGGATCGCGGACGAGGCGTTCATTCGGGTGGAATATCCTTCGGTGCGGTCACTGGCACGCACGTTCGTGCCCGGATTTCGACTGAAGTCTTTCAGGGGTGTCGGGGTCGCTGTGCCCCCCAGTTACCTTGAGTCCTGGGCGCAACGTCACCCGCAGCTATTCGAACTCTGTGAGAGAACGGATTCGTACATTGGAGCATGCCCGGGTATCCGAGCCCTCGCGGATCACATCGTGTTGAGATTCGAGCGCAAATCTGCAAGCTCAGCGAACCGTTGAAACCATGAGCACCCTGGTATCCATTTCAGATCTTTGCGACTCCGGCGACATGGCGGCGCATCGGATCCTCACGCTGCCCGTGCTGGTCATCTTTCCGCACAATCAATGCAATTGCCGCTGCATGATGTGCGACATCTGGAGAATTCGCGAAGCGAAAGAGATCACGCCAACGGATATCGAGCAACAGATGACCTCATTGCGGAATCTGGGCGTGCGCTGGGTTGTGTTTTCCGGGGGCGAGCCGCAACTGAACGAAAAGTGGAGCTGCCTGGCGCGCATGCTTCGCGTGGCCGGCAGTCGCGTGACACTGCTGACCGCGGGACTACTACTGAAATCTGAGGCCCAGGTTGTAGCAGAAAGCGTAGACGACGTAATCGTGTCGCTGGATGGTCCACCTCCGATCCACAACGGCATTCGGCGCGTTCCGGGCGCATTTGAGCAGATGGCGGAGGGCGTCAAGAAGCTGCGCGGCATTCGTCCCGATATGAGTGTTCGAGCTCGCTGCACGGTCCAAAAGGCAAATCATCGCTCGCTCCGCGCGGTCGTGGAGTCCGCGAAGGATATCGGACTGAACTCGATTTCATTCCTTGCTGCGGACCTGACTTCCAGCGCCTTCAACCGTTCCGAAGGCTGGCTGCCTGATCGCCTCGACCGCGTCGCCCTGGGATCTGACGAGATCGACGCGCTGCAGGCAGAGGTCGAGCAGTTGATCAGCGAGCAGGGAGCAGAACTCCAGTCGGGGTTTGTAGCCGAAAACGCTGACAAGATGCGACGCATCGTCCAACATTTCCGCGCCCACCTAAACAAGGCCGACAATATTGCGCCGCACTGTAATGCGCCGTGGGTTTCGGCCGTGATCGAGGCATCCGGAGACGTTCGCCCCTGCTTCTTTCACAATACTGTAGGAAACATTCATCAGCATACATTGGCAGAAATTGTGAACGGCCCGGAGGCCATGCGTTTTCGCGCTGGCCTGGATGTTGCTAGTAACCCGATCTGCCGAAAATGCGTCTGTTCCCTCCATATTCCTCGACAAGAACTGGGTCCTGCCCAATAGAGCCTCGAAATGAATTCGCAAAACTATTGTTTAAAAGTGAAGTCCATGGACTTCGCTTCGCCTGCGCCTACGGTGATCTTCTGGCTCTGCGTCCCCAACTTCTCCTGCCACGCTGTAATCGTGTAGGTGCCGGGTGGCAGGTCCTTTAAGTCGAAGCTGCCGTTCTTGTCAGTCACGGCAAAGTAGGGATGCTTGAAAACGGCGATGTAGCCCTTCATCCAGGGATGCACATTGCACTTCACCGGAATTGCAATCTCCTCACGTGCAAATGTCTGTTCGAGGGGCACCCCATGGGGCTGGGTCATATTCCACTCTCGATTGTTGCTGGGGTTGGGATGGATATTGTGAGTGGTCTCGTCGCTGTTCAGGACATCGAGTTTCTGGTTGGCTTGCATCGCCAGCACATGTGGTTTGTACTGGCAGCCTTTTTGCTCGAACACAGCTGGTTGCTGCGGAGGTTGAAACGTACGTCCAGCCAGTCCATCCGAAACGTAGACAATGACGTTAGCCAGGGCGCCTTTGTCGCTGACGACGACGTCCTCCGTCGTGGCCGGCGTCGGGTGGGCCTTCGCGCAGAGTGGATCCGCCGACATGTCAATATGCGAGGGCTTTGGCGCAGTACCTTCGAACTTCACCGCGCCTGTCACCGAGGCCGGGGCGTCGGCGGGCTTCGCCAGGCCAACAGGGACCCAACGTGACAGTGGAATTATCAGAATGCCCATCATCATGACGAATAGATAAGAGTTTCTTTTCATTGCAATACTCACTTTCTTGTCCTCCGAGTTCGAGGACTAGCGATTGTTCAGCACCCGCATATCTGCGAGATTAAGACTTGACGCGAGACTTTACTGTCCTTTGGGCTCACTCTTCTCGTCTGCGTGAGGCTTCTTCGAAGCGTTAAAAGTGCGGATGTAGTGCACCACGTCCCACCTCTGATCTGCAGTCATGGCTGTGGCGAACGAGGGCATCGGAGTGCCGTCGAGGCCGGTTACCAAATCGCTAAACATCTCTTGATCCGAGTCTCCGCATTTAAAGCGGTTCCCACTGCTGAAGTCGAAAGGCGTGATGGGATAGCCTTTGCTGTCGGTGAGTGCTGAGGCCGAGGGTCCATGGCCTCGGCCATCTTTTCCGTGACACTGCCAACAATTCATGCTCTGGAACAGCTCCGCGCCGCGCTTCACGCTGTCCGGAGATGCCGGCGGTTCCGCTGGTATCACCACCGGTTCACCGGGCTTTTCCTCTTGAAAGGCCGAAGAGAAAGTCTTTATATAAGCGACCAGGTCGGCGCGCTCCTGTCGGAGCAGCGGTTTCCATGACGGCATTCCGCTGGCGTGAACGCCACGGCTGATCGTGTCATAGAGATCTTTGTCGAGGGGAAGGGTACCACTCGGCGTGGATCGGCATTTGAAGACCGCCTTTGTGAAGTCGCGCGGTTTCGGATCGAGATAAGGCGCGCTTTCTCCTCGTCCGTCCCCGTCGGGACCGTGGCAGAAGATGCAGTAGCGCTGGTAAAGCGCTTTGCCGGACTTTGCTTTTCCGACTAGCTTGCCGATGTGGCTTTCCTGCGCGGTGCTGCAGAGAGACCATAAGGCGCAGATGAGGATCACAGCGCTGCTGGCATGTCTAAATTTTGGTCGCTTAGCCATGCCGTCCTCAGAAATCAAAATCAAAGCCCATCAGATAGCTGTTGCGGATGTCGTCTTTGCCCGAGAGTGGCGCCGCGCCCGTGTTCGTGATGCGGGAATATTCCTGTATCCACGCGAAGCCGGCCCTCGGACTCATAATCGGATACCAGCGATATCCCGCGGTCCAGGTATCGAGATTTCCCAAGTTGCCGCGAATCCCCGGATTGGCCTGGCGAGACATTCGAGCCAACTCATATCTCCCGGTAAAGACGAACTTGGGGTTCGGGTTGTAGTGACCCTCGATAAAGCCCCCGTTCCATAGTGGCCCCGCGGCTCCGGCGGGGAGGTTGGAGGGCTGATTCGACGGCACCCCATTACCCAGGAACACGTTGTCGTAGCCGTGCATGTAAAAAGTGTAGAAGTCGAATTTGCTCCCCACGTACCAGTGTCCATATACGCCCGCCCGATAGAAGCTACGATTGCCCATGCCAGTGCCGGGGATGCGGGTGCCTCCACTGGTCTGGTAGAAGGTCGGCGCCTCACCGAAGTATCCATAGGCGCCAAATTGTTGCCTGCCCAGCCACGGAGCCTGAAACGCTTTCGTGACGTTCGCGTAGACGTCGTAGGTTTGATTTGTGCTCAAACCGGTCGTGCCGTTGTTGCTGCTCACGACCGCGACGGAATATCGGGTTTGATCGTCGTCGGAGTGTCCGAGCAGTTCAACTCCGAGTTGGGGAAGGCCGATACCGGCGAAAGAGTTGCCATCACCTGGCGGAGTGAAGAAATAGTTGTAGTAGAGGCCGCCGGTATTATTGACCGTAAGTATGCGTTCTTGGGAAATAAGTTCATCCAATTCGAACTTGCCGACCTTGAGGTTTAGCCAATGCGAGCCGGCAATGTTGTCGAGGCGCGCCCACGCTTGGTTCAAACTAAAGCTGGTGTTCCCGATGAATGGTTGCACAAACATCGAAATGTTGTTGTAAAGCGTACCGGCGGTGATCAAATCTACCCCCGCCAGATCGAAGCCGGATGTCGTCACCGAAGCCTCAGTCTGACCGCCGGTGGCACTCCCAGGGACGGTATCGACTACCTGGCGGTTGTTGTTCTCGCGGTGCCACTGCGGCGTCGTGCGAAACATGATGGGCCAGTAGGACGGTTCCTGGTAGATGGGCGCGTCTCTACCGTTGCCTAGTTGATACCCGTTGTCCTTGAACGTCTGGCCAAAATTGTTGAGCATCGGCCAGGCCTCGTGACAGGCGGAGCACGGCAGGCCGTACTTGCGGGCGAAAGCGGGAATCCCAAGTGCCGGTTGTACGATGGCCAAGATGCTCCCCAAGGCCACCAAATGCATGCCGATCTTTTTCAGAGTAGCCGTTCCCATGTACAACTCCTAAACGCCCCTTTTTATTCAGCGAATCCCTAGTGAAAGAGTTGTCGTTCTCTCGTTAGGCACGAACTTGTAGCCGACTCCGTGAACTGTTTGGAGAAACGCAGGGCAGTCAGGATCGCTTTCTATCTTCCGTCGAAGTTTCGCGATGCAGTTGTCCACGGTGCGATGACTGGAACGCTTCCTTCTGGGCCAGACTGCACTGATCAATTTTTGTCGTGAAATGACCATTTCCGGCCGGGAAACCAGGAACTTCAAGACTTTGAACTCCAGAAGAGTCAACGCAACGGGCTGATCAGCGCGTGAGAGTTCCATCTTTCTGAAATCCAGGAAGATCTCGCCGAACCGCGCAGCTTGGCTGATTTTGCTGACTTGAAAGCTTGTCATGTCGAGCGTGTCAAGAAATCAACGTCTTCGCATAACTTAGGCGGGTGGTCCTGGAGGCTTGTCACAGAACTGTCACATTCTTGTTAAATTCGTGCATGCCAAATGCTTCTGGTGACGTGTGCTTCGGCAACATGGACGTTCATCGGGGGCCGATGGTAAGCTTTTCGGATTGTTCGCAAGCGGAGTCCACTGGCTCAAGGGGCGAGACTCAGTGAGTCCCGATGAGATGACGGCTAATGGAATCCGATCTGATCAGAACACGAGAGATCGCAGGGGGCACGCGCAGCGTTGCGCAGGCGGTGGTCGCACCACTCACCCGCGCCGCGATCTTTCTGGTCGTCACCATAAAACCGGGCTCCGACAATCGCGCGATCATTCGTTCGTTCTGCGCAGACCTCGCTGCAGTGCTGCGCGCCGTGGAATTTCGCGACATTGAAGCCGGTCTTTCCTGCGTCGTTGGGTTTGGGGCGGACGCATGGCCCAGGCTTTTTGATGCGCCCCGTCCCGCGCACCTGCATCCCTTCCGCGAGATTCGTGCCGGGGAGCGCCACGCAGTCTCGACTCCGGGTGATTTGCTGTTTCATATCCGCGCCAAACGCATGGATTTATGTTTTGAACTGGCGACTCAGATCATGGCGCGAATTGGCTCTGCAGTTTCGCCGGTGGATGAGGTCCACGGATTCCGTTACTTCGACGATCGCGATCTCGTCGGTTTTGTCGACGGAACGGAGAATCCGAGGGGCGATGCGGCGGCAGAGGCTGTGTTCATCGGCGAGGAGGACGCTGCTTTCGCGGGGGGCAGCTATGTCATCGTGCAGAAATATCTTCACGATCTTGACGGTTGGAACGCCCTGTCGACTGAGGCACAGGAACGAATTATCGGCCGGACTAAGCTGTCTGACATCGAACTGGACGATTCCATCAAGCCGACCTGCGCGCACAACGCTCTGACGACGATCGTCCAGGACGGAAAAGAGATCAAGATCCTGCGCGACAATATGCCCTTTGGAAGCCCTGGCTCTGCTGAATTTGGCACTTATTTTATTGGCTACAGCCGTTCGCCCCGCACGATCGAACAAATGCTCGAGAACATGTTTGTTGGCCGTCCACCCGGGAACTATGACCGGCTCCTCGACTTCAGCCGTGCTGTCACTGGAAACCTGTTCTTCGTGCCCACGGCCACATTTCTGGAAGATTTAACTGAGGATCCGGCCTCGACCGCGGCGCCTTCCACTGTTTCGACTTCACTCGAGCCCGCGCCATCCGTGCCTAGAGGGAACGATGGGTCGCTGGAAATCGGTTCACTGAAAGGAGATATCCCCCGTGAATAATCTGCATCGCGAGCTTGCCCCCATCTCTGAGGTAGCGTGGGCTCAGATCGAACAGGAGACGACGCGCACGCTCAAACGCCACCTTGCGGGGCGGCGTGTTGTCGACGTGCACGGGCCGGCGGGATTAGACCTCTCCGCCGTCGGGACCGGACATCTGCGGACGATCTCGGCCCCGCGGGAAGGCATCGTTGCCAGGCAGCGCGAGGTCAAGGCGCTGGTCGAGGTGCGTATTCCATTTTGAACTGAACCGCCAGGCGATCGACGATGTCGCACGCGGCGCAAACGACTCAGACTGGCAACCGGCGAAGGATGCGGCGCGCAGTCTTGCCTTCGCCGAGGACGCCGCCATATTCGAAGGCTATGAAGCCGCTGGAATCATGGGGATCCGTCAAGGGACAAGCAATCCGAAGATGACGCTCCCGAGTGACGTCCGCAAGTACCCAGATGTCATTGCACAGGGACTGAGCCGCTTGCGGCTCGTTGGCGTGAATGGCCCCTACGCCGTGCTCCTGGGAGCCGATGCCCATACCGCGCTGGCCGAGACTAGCGATCAAGGATATCCGGTGCTGGAACACGTGAAGCGGCTTGTCGACGGAAAGATCATCTGGGCGCCCGCCATCCAAGGCGCATTTGTCGTGACCACCCGAGGGGGCGATTTCGGTCTGCATATCGGCCAGGATGTCTCCATCGGCTATTTGAAGCACAGCGACACGGCCGTGCACCTGTACTTGCAAGAGACGTTCACGTTCCTGTTGCTGACCGCCGAGGCCGCGGTAGCGCTGGCCTCGCCTGTGAAGCCATAGATCCGGCTGACGCGCATGTAGCAAATCAGCCAAGAGGTCGTCTTCTCTGTCGGTTGAGCAATCGAGACAATGAATTTAGGGGCCAGAGATGTGTTTTTCAGCGGCAGCTAATTTCACAGGCAGCGGAGTCCTGGCGACAGTTGGTGTTGTGACTTTGACCAGAGTCAAACACCGGCGCGAGCTTCTCTTTGCATCTCTCCCAACTCTGTTTGCGATTCACCAGTTCATCGAGGGCTTCGTATGGCTTGGGCTGGACGGAATGCTGTCACCAAAGGTCACTCACGACATGGGCGCGGCATTCATGCTGTATGCGCAGGGGCTCCTGCCGTTTCTACTGCCTCTCAGCGTCGTGCTGTTCGAGCCGAATGTAAAAAGCCGCAGAAGGATGCTGCCTTTTCTCATCATCGGAACTCTGACCGCTCTCTATATACTCTGGGCCTTAACTGCCTACCCAACCCAGATTTTTATCGAACGCAACAGTATCGTGTACGTCAATCAGGCCACGAACAGTACCTTCGTTGCCGTTTTTTATGTGATAGCGACGCGCGGTACGCTTTTGTTCTCGAAGATCAAAGACATGGTGATCTTCGGTGTTGCAAATCTGGCGATACTGCTGGTGGTCATGGTCGTTAAGCGATTCGCCTTCACTTCCTTGTGGTGCGCCTACGCGGCGGCTGCAAGTGTGATCATTCTCGTCTACTTCTGGAAGAGCAGCGGAAACAGGCCTTTTCAATATGCTGCCTAGCGCAGGTACGATCACGACTTCGGTTATTGAAGAATCACTCGTCCCTTGCTTCTGATCTGTTCAGGCCCATCCGCTCAAGGATCGCCTTGATTTTCGCAAGCAAGCCCAGTCGCTCGAAAGGCTTCTTGCGATAGATGATACCGCCGGGCACAACCAGCTTGATCTCCGTGCCCGAACTCGGCGAACTTACAACCGTAAGTTTGCCCGCGATGCGAGCGGCGCGCTCCCGCATTCCCTGCAGCCCGAAATGCCCAGCCTTCCCCCTATCTGCGACATCGGGGTTGATGCCTATGCCGTTGTCGCACACCCGTACAACAAGGTCCTGGGTGTATCGAAGGTCCACTTCTAATCGGCTAGCCCGCGAGTGTGCGTAGGCATTGCGGATCGCCTCATATCCAATGCGGAAGACCTCATCCCGTACGATGGGGTGCATCTCCGTTGGATCGCCGACCACGGAGAAAGCGACCTCGATAGAATCTGGGACGAGGCCGTTCGTCGTCGCCCGCCGGAACGCTTCCGCAAGATCGTTCCTCTCGATCGTAGAAGTGCGTAAGGAATTCAATGCGAGACGGCCCTCCTGTGTCGCCTGCCCAAGCCAAAGGGATAGCTGTTGCAGGGCGCGTCGCATGCGCGGGATGTCAGAAGGCTCATTGAGTGCATCGTCGGCGACCAACTTGCTGCCTTGGATCGTCTGCAGGAGTGTGTCGTGCAGATCGCGTGCGATGCGTGTGCGCTCGGCCAATCGTTCATCAAAACGGCCGTTGATGACGCTCGCAATGTGGCGCACTCGCAACTGGTAGATACCGCACACCACCAGAATCGCGAGAATGCCGCACAGAATCCGGAACCAGTTGGTCTGATAAAATGCTGGCGCGACCGTGAAATCCAGGGTTGCCCCTGCTTCGTTCCAGGCTCCGTCATTGTTGGAGGCGATCACGCGAAACCGGTACGTTCCCGGTCGAAGGTCAGTGTAGAACGCTTGACGCCTGGTCCCAGGATCCTGCCAAGCCGCGTCGCGGCCTTCGAGTTTGTAACGAAAGCGCACCTTTTGTGAAGCCACAAAACTGAGCGCCGTGTACTCAATCTCGAGATCTCGCGTTAGAGGCGGCAAGCGCAGGCCTTCTCGCGGCGAATAGACTCTTCGGTCAGCAATGACTTCTTCCACATGTACCGGAGGCAAAACGGCATTCCTTTGCAGATGACTGGGGTCCATCACTTGCAGAAGATGGCCGTTCACAAACCACAGGCGCCCGTCAGGCGACCGCGTGGCCTGTGGCTTCAGGGGAGTCAATCCTGGCTGCACGCCGTCGAAGGCGTCAAACAGAGCAACTTTTACAACTCCATCCGGATGGTCCCACCAATAATCTAGCTGGGTCTTTTCTATTTCGACGAGGCCGCATCGCGAATACAGCCAGAGCGAATCCCGTTGATCTCTGACGAGGGCATATATCCCATCGCATGGCAGCCCGTTGCGCGTGGTCAGATTTCTTCGCACGCCATCTTTCCATCGAGCGACTTCCTCCACGGTTGTGCCCCAGACCGATCCATCCGGTTCCACCTGAAGGTCCCTGATTTGGCTCGTGTTTCCCACTTCACCGGACGTAATGGTCTGCGATTTGCCGTCTTTGATCCGGACCAAATCGCCATTCACTAGGCCGAGAACTATCCCGCCAGTTGGATCGGCAGCCAATATGTACGCGGTGGAGATTTGCGGTGAAGCAGTTTCTTCCTGGACCTCCAAATCGTGGATTCGGTCGAGATGTGTTCCTGCTCGAACCCAAATGCTGTGATGAGTGTCCTCGGTGATGGCAAAGATTATGCCGAAGGAACTCCCGTCTGAGTGCCGGACTTCGCGAAATACACCGCCCTCATATACCCAGAGCCCCGTTCCCAAACCCGCCCAAAGCCGTCCAGCGTGGTCTTCAAACAACGTTGTGACGGTGAGCGCCGGCAGACCATGCCCCGTCCGAATTGCTGATAGGTTTCCGTCCCGCAGGAAGTCCAGAGCTTGGAAATTGCCGATCCACACCGTGCCATCGCGCGCAGCCAGCACCGAGCTGGCGCCAGCGGCGGACAACCCTTCGCGCATGGAATAGCTGGCCACTTGCAGATCGCGGAAATTGTCGAGCCCCTCCGAGGTTACAACCCAGATAGTTCCTTCGCGGTCTTGATAGAAATTTCCAATGGCGTCAGCCGACAGGCCGTCAGCCCGCCCAAAATGATCGACAATATTGCCGTGCACGCGAAAGAGTCCGTGTTGAGCCGTACCAATCCAGAGAGCATCGTCGCGATCGACAAATAACGCGGTGACATCTGAGTTGCTCACAGCAATCTCTGGAAAAGTGCGAGTGGCCCACGTTTCGTGCTCAAAGTGCTTCAGTTGTAGCACGAGGTTGGATTGCTCAATCGCCGCCCAGACCGCTCCATTTGCGCCCGTGGCAATTGCCCTTAATGTCGCAAATGTTTCCGGTCGCCGGGAGGTTCCTGTGAAGTAAGCAGTCGAGGATCCAGGCTTCCAGCGACGGAGTTCAGAATATCCGCCGACCCACAAATCTTCAGAATTGCTCTTTTCGAGGTGGATGGCCAAGGGAAACGGGATACCGTCCGCCGCTCCGAAGCAGTGTGATTGCTCGTCTTTTATGCGGCAGAGCGGACCCATTCCGTCGGTCACCTGGTTGCGGGCGAGCCATACCGCGCCTTCTGAGTCCTCTACAATGGCTTCCGTCCGTCCGCTGAGTTGCGGGTAGTTGGTCAACCGCCCATCTTTCCAACGGGAAATGCTATATCCCGTACCGATCCAGAGGCTGCCGTCACGGGTTCCCCGCAGGGAGAAGATTCGCGGGTCGAGCAGTTTTTGGCCGGCTGGCGGACTCCAGACCGCAAAGTGCACACCATCGAATCGGAGCAAGCCTGTGTTCGTCCCAATCCAAAGGTAACCATCCTGGGTCTGTGCCGTGACGATGGGAGATCCGCTAAAAACACCATCCTGAGTGCTCCAGGAGGTGTGCGCGTATTGAGAGATACGACGCCCGGGATCGACTGCCCAGGCCGAAATTGTCGTTTGAAAGAGCAGGAAGCAGACCAGAAGCGAGCGCAGGATGTTCGATTCTTTTATTCCACTGGTAAGATTCGCGCGCCGCTCTTCGAATGAGCGCATGAGCATTGAGAGAGTTCCCACCGAAGCGCGACCAGCGAATAACACTGGATCTCCACCACGATTCGAGAAGTCCGGGCGAGTACAATCGACTTAGTTTCGCACCTCGCCCTTACCTTACTGGTCGCAGGAACCTTGCGATACATCAATATCTCCAGCGCGCGCCCTGTAGTTTTCTACAGGCGCCGGTAACGGGATCAGATTTGAAGCAGTCCCCGTCTGACAGCAATCGTCACCGCATGCGTCCGATCGTTGGCTCCCAACTTGTCTACGAGGTTCTTGATGTGGAAGTTAACGGTCGTCTCCGCGATGGCGAGCTGATCGGCGATTTGCTTGTTGCGATGGCCGTCTCGAATGAGCCGCAGCACTTCCAGTTCTCGCGTGGTAAGGTCGTCGTCGCCGAGGTGCTCGGCAAGCCTGGCGGCAACCTGCGGCGGAACGTGCCGTTTGCCCGTATGCACCGAACGAATCACGCCTAACAATTCTTCTCTCGGCATATTCTTCAGCATGTAACCGGAGGCGCCCGCCCGCATGGCGCGCTGGATCTCGCCATCTCCATCAGAACTTGTCAGCATAATGATGCGAGCTTGCGGGAACTCTCCCCGGATTGCGATCAGAACATCCGTGCCATTGGCTCCGGGAAGGCGCAGGTCCATCAGCGTGATGTCGGGTCGATGTCGGCGGAATTCGGCCACCGCTTCTATTCCGTTGCCGGCTTGCGCAACCATCACCATGTCTTGCTGCGACCCAATGATCGTGCTCAGGCCTTCACGAAAAACGGGATGGTCTTCAACGCTCAGGATGCGGATTGGCTTGGCTGGACCCACTCGGTTTGCCTCAGTTCAGGAATTGTAATAGGTGTTCTTGCCCTTGGCCAAGGGGAGGCTCAATTTTACGGACTCCAGCGTTGAGGCGCTCGGAGGACCGCTTGTGTGCAATGAGCCGCGCCGCGGCGATGTGGAATATGGACTCCATTTCTACTCGCAGCACTATTTCTGCATCATCACACCTGCGTTCTCCGCCTGTAGGAAAATCCAGTGCAAATACTGTCGCATTTGGGGTGGTGGCAAATCCTGATCGCGTTCATTCTCGTTACCATGCCAGGACGAACCAATAGTTCCTGCGCCGCCCGATTGTGGGGTTTGAGGGTTGCGAAGCAGAGTTTGCCCTGGCATGTTGGCGGTTAATAGACGAGAAAGGGAGCGAAAGATATGGGGTCAACAGCAGCGATGGTCGAGAGCACTCAGACGTTTGATTTCATTTCCAGCGATAAGACGGCGCGAGAAATGGATGCTGCCTTCTCGGATCAATGGCCCCTGTTTTATCGAACGGCTTTTCGACACTTGGGGAACGCTGCCGATGCGGAAGACGCAGTGCAGGACGCATTGTTGTCCGCCTATAAGCACCGCGGACAATTCAAGGGTCAGGCGCGGATGTCGACATGGCTGACGGCAATCGTAATCAATTCGGCACGAATGCAATTGCGCCGGCGTCCGCGCCACCTGCACGTTCCCCTCGACGAGCACGATTCTGACCACGGAGTTTTGCCGCTGGTCGAACTGCTGCCCGACGACAGCCCGAGTCCTGAAGAGCAATGTCGCAGGTCTGACCTCGCGGAAAATATCATGCAGCTAGCCCAGCAGTTGTCACCTCCCCTGCTTCAAGCATTTCAACTGCGGCACCTGGATGGGCTCACCATCCAGGAAATGACCGATTTCCTGGGAGTGGCGGAGGGGACGGTGAAAGCGCGCATTGCGCGGGCGCGCGCCAAGCTGAGAAGTCTCACGCGCAAGAAACTCGGAGGGCGCGGGCGTCGCGCCTCCGGAGCCGATCGAGCGTCGGCAAAGTGACAGCGACGCTGGTGCAAGGCAGAAGGCTACATCGCCAACGCGTACTCGGGCGGTTCTTCGGCGTCCCATCGAGGGGCGCAAACAGAATCACAGAATCAAACTTAGTGTCACAGCCTCTCTGTAACCCACTCCCATTCGCGCCGGCCTCGTTCGCCAAGAACGGCGCGCGCCTCGCCATATCTCGCCAGACGGCTGAGCACGGTTGATACCGAAGCCAAGGGATCCTTATGGTGAGCCAGCAGGTCGGGACTGCGGCGCTTGACTTCCTCACAAACTTCCTGGCTTGCCATCGGTCGTTTTGACTCCATCAGCACTAGACGGCAGGTTCTGGTGAATCCTCTCGTACGTGTACTCGACTTGCCATCAACGAGTTCCGACACCTCCCCGCCGACTGCGTCTTCGCCAAAGAGTTTCGCCAGCCCATGAATGGTTTGTTTGATCGTGCCGATCCGCCTCAGAATCGCCGCTCTCTGCACCATGAGCGTTTTGAATTCGCGGTGCATTTCCTCAAGCACTTTGTCGACCTGAACACCGCCCGATGGCTGTACTGACAAACTTTCCTGCATGATCGTCCCCCTGTTTTCTGTGCGACTCCACTCGACACAAAGTGTTAACTGAGAGCGATTGTCCATCATTTCTGGAGGAATGGAAGAGTTTGGGGACAGATGCATTCCGATGTGGTTCGGGTCGATGTTTCCTGGCGGCGAACGGTCTCCTCAAACGAAAGCAGGCCGAATCGTCGGTGCCACGTAACAACGCAACAGACCGTCGATGTCTCGCCTGCGCCGATGAAGAAGAGTCGTCCTTTTCGCGCGGCTCGAACGCGAGCTGTATTTCGGCACTGTTTTTCTCCCCCATGGACATCAAAACTCCCGAGTTTCATAACAAATCGAATCGCCGGCTACGGATTCACATAGACTGAGCAATTCTCAGCGCACAAAACATCTCCTCCGTATTTCCATAATTCGTCCCGCTCGTCGAGTGAGCGGTCGAATTCGTCATCAGAATCCATGCACTGGTACCACACCTTCCTGTTGTTTGTTTTCCTGGCCACCAATTTGCAATCGCAGTGAACGTCTGTTTTGTCTTCGGATCGGCAAAGGTTTCTTGTTTGTTTTCACAGGAAGCGTTTGCAAAAAATCTCCAGGAGGCTTCTTGCCATGCGTGTAAGTGACCAGATCCGCGCGGTTGTTGTGACCCTTCTTCTCTTTGTGGCTGCGGCGATCTATCTGGGCGGGGCCTTACCCGCGCGAGCGCAGTCGACCAACACCGGCACGGTCGTCGGAACCGTGACCGATCAGAGCAATGCAGTCGTAAGCGGCGCCGCCGTCACACTCACTGATACTTCCACTAAGAATTCACGGAGGACTGACACGAATGATGCGGGACGATATATTTTCGTGGATGTCGCCCCCGGCGCTTACGATCTCACCATTGCGAAGCAAGGGTTCTCCACCAGCAAGGCCCACGCCACGGTAACCGTTGGAAGTTCAGTCACAATGAATCTCGCCTTGGCGGTAGGCGGCAGCAACGTGGTTGTGGAAGTGACGGCGGTTGGCAACGAATTGCAGACCATGAACGCTACCGTAGGCAATACGATCACGAACCTCACGATCGACAATTTGCCAAGCCTGGGCCGCGACGTCAGCACGTTCGTCGCTTTGCAGCCCGGCGTGAGTCCCGACGGTTCGGTCGCGGGAGCGGTCATGGACCAAAGTACGTTCATGCTCGACGGCGGCAACAATAGCAACGACATGGATGGCAGCATGAACGTTTACACGAAGAGTTTTGCCGGCGACCCGACCGGCGGTGTTGCCAATCAAAACAGCCAAGGACCGTCCGAAGGCGGCACCGGCGTGGGTGGTGCCACGGGTGTCTTGCCCACTCCGCAGGATAGTGTTGAAGAGTTTAAGGTAAATACCGCGGGTCAGACCGCAGACTTCAATAGTTCCGCCGGTTCAGAAGTGAAGGTAGTCACCAAGCGTGGAACCGATGCATGGCATGGCACCGGCTACGAATATTACAAAGACAACAACTGGTCTTCGAACTCCTGGCAAAACAACCACAATGACCCAATCACGCCGATTCCAAGCTTCCACTACAGCCGTTACGGTGGGGCCATCGGTGGGCCGATCATTCCTAAGAATCTTCTCGGCGGCAAGACCTACTTTTTCGCCAACTATGAGGCGTTCAACTTTCCCAACTCAGAAACCATCGTAAGAAATGTCCCGTCGCCGACCTTGCGCCTTGGGCTGTTGACGGATGACGCAACGGGCGCTCTGTATAACCTGAATCCAACCTCTGTCACCTATAACGGAATTACTTACCCGGGAACCACTCTCGACCCGCGAGGAATCGGGATCAACTCCCTGATTCAGCGGATCTGGAGCAAGTACGAACCGCAGAGCAATGGTGCTCACTGTACACTGACCTCTGCGACCAACCGCTGGCCGGGACTTTTTCGAACATTCAGGGATTCTCAGCCAACCTTGCCCAGCCAACCACCAGCAAGTTCGCGGTCGGACGACTGGATCATGATTTTTCGTCGAAGTGGCACCTCATGTCGAGCTATCGCTGGTACGCGCTGAAAGCCGCCGCAGACGCCCAGGTCGACATTGGCGGCTTCTTTCCCGGAGACAAGCTTGGCATCTCCGGCTTCTCTGTCCAGTCTTCCGCAACAGGCTTTCTTGTGGACGGTGGGGTTGACCACGAATATCAGCACCAATACCACCAACGATCTGCACTACAGCTTTCTGCGTAACTACTGGCAATGGGAGCGAGCGGGAGATCCGACGCAGATCGTCCACACTGGGCGCCGGAGCTCTCGAAATTTTAGCGGCCAGGGATACGGGCAAGTGAATGATCTCGGGCCCTACAATGTGGACACGCAGAACACGCGCAACCGTTTCTGGGATGGGCACGATTCAGATGCTGCGCGACGATGTCTCCATGCTCCGAAGGGCAACCACCTCTTCACCTTTGGCGGCATCTACGAACACAATTGGGATTACCATCAACGCACCGACAACGGTGGAGGCATCAACAATCAATTTGTCTACGAAGCTTGGCAATGGGACCACCGGTTCGGGTCTCGCAAGCAGATATACCACTTTGCTCCCAGCCCGGCGTCACCATCACCAATTGCAGCTCTCTCAGCGCAGCGGTCTCGGCATCGTTTCAATCGCACAGGTTGCCTATACCCGCTCCGGCACGAATCTGAGTTGAATCCTCTCGGGTCCCCGGCTTTCGACAAAAGCACCATCCCTTACTACAACGTCTACTTCAGCGACACCTGGCACATGAAGCCGACCTTTACCCTGACTTATGGACTCGGCTGGACGCTGGAGATGCCGCCGGTGGAAGCCAACCGGCAAGCAGGTGGAACTGGTGGACTCGTCAGACCAGCCAATTTCCACGGGGTCGCCTACCTGGCGGCTCGCAAGCGTGCGGCGCTGCAGGGTCAAATCTACAATCCCGAAATCGGTTTTGCCTTGCTGGGCAATGTTGGCAACGGACAGAAGTATCCCTATAACCCTTTCTACGGAGAATTCAGCCCGCGTATCGCCGCGGCCTGGAGTCCTCGCATTTGACGAAAATTCTTTTGCGGGCAAATTCTTCGGCCATGAAGATACCGTCATTCGCGCCGGTTATGGGCGCGTGTTCGGCCGGCTAAACGGCGTGGATCTGGTACTGGTGCCTTTGCTCGGTCCCGGCTTGCTCCAACCCGTGCAATGCCGCACGGGCCTCAGTGACGGTAACTTGCGGCGCCACCGGGACCAATAACGCCAGCAACGCCTTTCGCATTGTCATGGACGGCGCGACCGCGCCAATTCAGCAGGCCGCGGCCACCCTTCCCCAACCGTATTTTCCCGGAGTCAATGGGATCTCGGCCGCCACCGCCTCTGTGCTGGATCCGAATTTCCGACCCAATCAGGTGGATTCGTTCAACCTCACCGTGCAGCGGCAGCTGTCCAGGAAAGTCATTTTGGAGGTTGGCTATATCGGACGCAGGATCGCTCACGAATACCTGCCCGTCAACCTGAACGCTGTACCCTACATGATGACCCAGGGCGGCCAGCAATTCGCCCAGGCCTACAAGAACGTCGTTATGCAATTGTGCGGTGGCATCAGCGGGCTCGCCGGTGGCGGCTGCAACGGGGATGGCAGCGGCGACCCGAACCCGTCGGCGGTCACGACACAACCGTTCTTCGAAGCGGCGATTGGGATGCCACCTCCCCTATTGCAGTTCTCCGTATGTCGGGGGAACGCCGCACCCCTACTGTCGTAGCCGTAACTGAAAGGGCCTCTTCGGGCACCAATAGTCTCAACCGCGCGGTCTGGAGTCTGTGGAGCGATCTGGATGGCGGCGTGTCACCGAATTGCGTCGCGCATGCGCCTAACGGTCAGGGCCTCAATGTTGGCACCACGATGATGAACAACACCAACCCCGCCATTGGGGCCACGTCGCCCCAGATGACATCAGGGCCCGGCGGATAATGCCAGCATCCGTCATGGCAATTACAATGGTGGTTTTGTCTCTCTCAAGATGGCCGACTGGAGGGGATTGACGCTACAGTCCAACCTCACGTATTCCAAAGCGTTGGGGACCGGAGCGCTGGCCCAGGCAACGAGCGGATTTACTCCGGACGATCCCTTCAATCTTGAGGACCATGTACGGGCTATCAGACCTTCAACCGCAAGTTCGTGTACAACTTTTTCTTCGTGTACCAGCCGCCGTTCTTTAAGGGGCAGTCGGGACTCCTGGGACGCGTGCTGGGCGGCTGGACGTTCTCCTCTGTATTCTCCGCCGGCAGCGGCGCGCCCTACGAAATTTTACCGCGGCCGGAGCCGGAGCGCAGGAGTTTGGTTCCGGGGATGGCAACAACTACTTCGGCAACGAAAATGCATTGGCCATCGGACCAGCTAAGAGCGGTCATGTTTACGGGCAGCCCAACGGCCGTTCCCGAACATTTTCGCGGCAGGACCGGCCGCGGCGAACAATTTCCGCAACCCGATTCTGGGATTGGACACCAAGGACTGCGGTTTTGGCTGCATCCCGGGACTGCCCTATTGGAATATGGACCTCAGTGTCAGGAAGAACTTCAAGGTTGGCGGAGGGCGTTAGCGTGGAACTTCAAGGTGTCTTCGCTAACATTTTCAACCATGACCAGTTCCTGGATCCGAACGGCTTCTTCGAAACTGGGCTACCCCGAACTTCGGCGGCTTCGGCACGCTGGCCGGCGGTTCAGCGCAGGAGGAGCCAGGAGGCAACCGGCAAATCGAAGTGGGTCTTCGGGTCCGATTCTAGTCAATCTAGGGAGCGCCGCGGTTTGGGTAGCTCCCCGCAGAACAAAGGCCGCGCCCGAAGTGGCGCGGCCTTTTTGTTGGGATCACTGTCCATGAATGGCGTGAATTCGCTTACCAATACACAGAAATCAGGGACGAGCTTTGGTCGGCCCCGCTGAGCCAACCGATTGCGTGTATTAGACTGAAGCAGTCGTCACGTTGCGAGACCCGCACACCGGTTCAGTCTTCCCTGAGTTCCTGATGCAGCTTGAAATGAAGGTCCAGTGCGAGAAGTGTGGGGCAACCCTCCTGTCCGATAGAGAGGCCTACATTTGTTCGTACGAGTGCACCTTTTGCCCGGCTTGCGAATCGGGGTTCCAGGGCACGTGCCCGAATTGCGGGGGAGAACTCGTTCGGCGGCCGCGGCGGGGGGTGGCGCTGGCCGATCGCACTATCCCGGACCCGGAACTCATTCCCCGCCACCGCACCTCGTTGATCTGGGCGATCAGCTTCGGAGTATGGACGTTCTTAAGCTTTGCCGCTGCCGGAACTGTCTACGAAATCTATGCGGCGAGCATGCGCACGAATTTCAAAGAAACCCTTTTTCTCCAGTTCAGCGAGCTACTCACCTATGCTCCGCTGACTCCTTTTGTGTTCGCGCTCGGCATCCGCTATCCATTTCAACGTAGCAATTGGGTGCAGCGTTCCTTTTTACATCTCGCCTGCGGGATCGCATTCGCGGTTATTCACGTAGCGTTGAGGGCCTTAACTCCCTATGCGATCTGGGATTCGCAGCTACATAGGTGGGTATCCCCGATTTGGGATGTCGGAACGCACGCGCTCAGAATTCAATGGCCGAGGCTCAGGGTGTTGTTTTTCTCGAGCGTATTCGATGACATCACCGACGCCTACGTGCCGGTTGTTTTCATCGCCCACGCAGTGTCTTACTACCAGACACTGAGGGAACGGGAGATTCGTACATCCCAGCTTGAGATCCAGTTGGGCAGGTCGCATTTGCAAGCGCTGAAAAGCCAACTGCAGCCACACTTCCTGTTCAATACTCTGCATTCCATTTCTGCGCTCATGCTCACTGACGTCCGCGCGGCCGACAAGATGATGACGCGTCTCAGTGATCTCTTGCGCCTGACGCTGGAAAACAACGCGACCCAGATCACAACGCTGAACCAGGAGCTGGAATTCGTAAATGGCTATCTCGAAATCGAAAAAATACGTTTCGAAGACAGACTCAGCCTTGTGCTCGACATTGCTCCCGATACGCTCGATGCTCAGGTTCCAAGCCTTCTGCTGCAGCCCTTAGTGGAGAATGCCGTCAAGCACGGCATTTCCAGACAGGCTGAAGGCGGTGAGATCCAAATCATCTCCTCCCATGATGAGCGCAACCTCTATCTGAAGATAACCGATACCGGCCCCGGACTTGGCGATGCCGGAACTGTTGAGTCAAAGCAAGGATTAGGCTTGCGTGCGACGCGAGAGCGGCTCAAGACACTCTACGGCGGTGAGCAGAGTCTGGATCTGCGCGAACTCCCGAATTGTGGTGTGGAGGTTTGCGTGCGGATACCCTTTCACCTTGATCCACGTCTACTGATCCATGGACCGATCCCTGAAGGTCTGGAAACGCCGACTGGAGAATCCTCCGATGGTGCCTGAGATCCGCACGATCATCGCTGACGATGAGCCATTGGGCAGAAAGAAACTCCGCATATTACTTGCCGCGGAACCCGGAGTGCACGTAGTAGCGGAATGCCGCGACGGTCAACGGACCATTGCTGCTCTGAAAGACTACGAACCTGATCTGTTGCTGCTGGACATTCAAATGCCGGGCGCCAATGGTTTTGAAGTCCTGGAGAGTGTTCCGCCAGACAAACTGCCAGTTGTCATTTTTACGACGGCTTACGATCAATACGCAATCCGCGCATTTGAATCGCACGCGCTGGATTATTTGCTCAAGCCATTTGACCAGGAACGGCTTCATCACGCGATTGAGCGAGCTCGAGCAGAGATTCTCAAGACAACCGGCAGTCAGGTGGCGAGCCGCGTACTCGACTTTCTCAACGAAGCGAAGCCGAAGTCGCCAGTCGAGAAACGCCTGGTCATCAAAGCCGGCGGCCGGGTCGTATTTCTTGACCTGGATGAGATTGAGTGGGTGGAAGCGGCGGCAAATTACGTAAAGCTGAACGTTGGCAAGGACTCATACCTGTTGCGGGAGCGGATCGGCCGTGTTTCCGAGCGGCTCGATCCGGGCCAATTCGTTCGTATCCACCGCTCGATCATCGTAAATGTGGACAAGATCAAGGAACTGCAACCTTGCAACAGCGGTGAATACATTGTGGTGTTGAAAAGCGGCAAGGAATTGTCCAGTAGCCGCGGTTATCGTGCCGGGCTGCAACATCTGATCGAGAAGAATCTTTAAGTCGGTTGACCTTCGGTCCGCATTCCGTCAATCGACCTCACCTTTGAGTAATTCAGCAAGAAGCTTCGCGCTGCGCTGTGGGCCCAGTGGTAGACTGCGGCTAATGCGGGGTTCCGAACTATGTCTGCTTTTGCTGCCGATCGACCGGAATGCTGGCCCAGCCTCCCGCTGGACGACTGGAAAGGCACCTATGACACACTCCATATGTGGACCCAGATCGTGGGAAAGGTCCGGCTGCGCCTCACTCCCCTCGTAAACCACTGGTGGAATGTTCCGTTGTACGTGACCGCGAGGGGCTTGACTACGTCTCGAATTCCGTATGGTTCACGGGCGTTTGAGATTCGGTTCGACTTCCTACGGCATCAGCTAGTGGTTGAGACGAGCGCTGGACTCGTAGAGTCACTTCCCCTCGTTCCTATGACGGTTGCCGATTTCTACCAGGAATTCATGATGACGCTTCGGTCCGCGGAGATCGACGTCAAGATCTGGCGGATGCCGGTCGAGATTCCGAATCCAATCGCTTTCGAGCAAGACCGTGTGCACGCGTCCTATGATCCCGCGGCAGTCGAAAGATTCTGGCGCATCTTGTTGTCGGTGGATGCGGTGTTCCACCGATTCCGATCCGGATTTCTGGGGAAATGCAGCCCAGTGCATTTTTTTTGGGGAAGCTTTGATCTTGCGGTGAGTCGCTTCTCCGGTCGAAAGGCAGCAGAGCGACCCGGTGCCGACGCCATTACGCGAGAAGCCTATTCCCACGAGGTAAGCAGCGTTGGTTTTTGGCCAGGCGGCGGAGATATCAAGGGCGCTGCATTTTATTCCTACACGGTGCCTCAGCCGCAGGGATTCAAGCAGGCAACGGTCCGTCCCGAAGCCGCTTTCTATCACCAACAGCTGGGAGAGTTTCTTCTGATGTATGAGGACGTTCAGAAGGCCAAGTCGCCCAGTACAACATTGCTCGATTTCTGCGAAAGCACTTACGAGGCGGGAGCCAAACTCGGCAATTGGGATCGGAATGCGCTCGAGAGGAATGCGCCGGAGAGCAAGTGAAACCGCCCTCATCGAGCTTGTGGGATCCACTGCGGGCGCCGGTCTTCCGGAATCTGTTGATCGCAGATGTTGTCTCGGACATCGGCACCTTCATGCAGACCGTAGGCGCCGCGTGGTTGATGATCTCGCTGGGTGCAGGGCCGATGTATGTGGCCCTCACGCAAACGGCCTCGTCGCTTCCATACTTTCTTCTGGCAATTCCCGCAGGATCCGCAGGCGATATTGTCGACCGCCGCAAACTGATTCTCTTTACAGAGGGGTGGATGATTTGCGTCGCGTTGGCGCTCGCGGTGCTGACCATCGGCGGTTTCATCACACCCTGGTTGCTGCTCGGGCTGACATTCGCGCTCTCGGCCGGAGATGCCTTCGAGACTCCGGCATGGCGAGCGGTTCTCCCGGAACTGGTGCCTAAAGAGGACCTGGTGGCTGCCTCGGCGCTTAACGGAATCGAGTTCAACCTGGCTCGGGCAGTAGGGCCTGCGCTGGCGGGATTACTGATTTCGGCGGTCGGCGTGGCGGCGGCGTTTGTGGTCAACTTGGCGTCGTTCCTGGGAGTCATTTGGGTCATCGCACGATGGAAAAGGCCAATTCAAAAGCGAACTGCGCCAGCAGAAACCTTCGGCGGGGCCACGGTAGCAGCAATCCGATACATCCATAACTCACCCTCGATCCGCGCCTTGATGCTTCGAACCGGCGCAGGCATGTTCTTCGCCAGTGCCCTGTTTGCGCTGTTGCCTACGGTTGCCAAAGGCGCAAGCGGAAGTGCGACAGGCTACGGGTTGCTTCTTGGATGTTTTGGAGCCGGCGCGGTTCTTGGCGCGCTCGTGATGCAGCCTCTTCGCGCACGGTGTTCGACTGAAACGGTGGTTTCGGTCGGCGTCGCAATCCTCGGTCTCGCTCTCGTGGCGACCGGCGTTCTGCACAGGCTGGGTACCCTTGGTCCGGTGATCCTGATCGGAGGCGGGGCCTGGATTCTCTTCACTTCGATTGTGAATGCGTTGATTCAGAATCTTGCGCCCGACTGGGTGCGGGCACGAGTCCTCGCCGTTTTCATCCTGGTGTCTCAGGGGAGCATGGCGTTCGGGAGCGCAGCCTGGGGCGCCATCGCCCAACGAGAGGGCGTTAGAAGCGCGCTCTTGTGGGCTGGGGTTGGAGCTATCGGGACGACTTTTCTTGCGCTGTTCGCGAAGCTTCCCGCCGCTACACTGGATCTGAGTCCGTGGAACCACTGGCGGATGCCGGTGGTTGTCAAAGAGGTGGATGCGGAGCTTAAGGGAGGCCCGGTACTCGTTACAGTCGAATATGTAGTGATCCCCGAACGCAGAGAGGATTTTGTGAAGGCGATCCATCACTATGAACGAGCAAGGCGACGCGATGGAGCCTCGCAATGGGGAATCTTCCACGATGTCGAAGCTGGAGATCGCTATTTGGAGATATTCCTGGTGGATTCGTGGGCGGAGCATCAACGGCAGCATGAGCGGGAAACGCGAGCCGATCACGAACTGGAGCAAAAGCTGCGCGGCTACCTGGCCAGCGACCCAGAGGTGCGGCACCTGATCTTTGCGCGGCCGAAAGAAAGCATGTAGAGCAAAAGGCCGCACTTGGGTGAACCGAGAAATCGTTCAACCTGCCATGCTTATAAACCGGTGGTAAACTGTGCGTCTATGGCTGCCAAAAAGAAACCCTCCAAAAAGAAATCCAGCAAGAAGCAATCGAAACCGAAGAAGATCGTCACCAGGAAGACTTCTCGACCGAAGAAGACCGCCAAGAAAAAGCCTGCGAAGAAGTTGGCTCAGAAGCGCTCGGCCGCAAGAACGAAAGGCAGGAAGAAAGTGGCGACAGCGATCGCTCCCAAAAGGGAGGTTCGAAGAAACCAGCCGAGTTCCAGAGCGTTCTCGCGGGAGAGCCGAAATGCGCGTTCGGGCGAGGAGGCCGGAGATCTGCAGGGATTGACCCGAGTCGAAGGTGCGGATTCGAAGAGTGTGGACGAGTTGCTGGAGGAAGGGAACGCGTTCGAAGCCGGCGTTGTCAAGGGAGTGGAAGACGCCGACAACGCCGAAGGGGAAGAAGTCCACACTCATGAAGTGCCGGAAGATGATGTACCAGAGGAATATCTGGACGAAGATTAGCGATTGCCTGATGACTCAACCGGGCCATCGAAATGACGTTGGGTCTTGGTTTGAACTCCGGTATGCTTGGCGCAAATGCAACCTACAGCCGCACGTCCAGTCATTGAATTCCGCGATGTTTCCTACCCCGTGGCCGAGACACAAGTGCTTTCCGGGTTTAATCTGCGAGTCGAGCGAGGGGAGACTCTTGTTCTGCTGGGGCGAAGCGGCTCTGGCAAAGACCACAACCCTCAAGCTGGTCAATCGTCTGTTGTCTGCCTACGGCCGGAGAAGTGCGCGTGAAAGGCGTGCCTAAACGCGGACGGCGACGTCATTCGCCTGCGGCGCAGTATCGGCTACGTGATCCAGGACGTCGGCCTGTTTCCCCATTTCACCGTCGAACGGAACATCGGCCTGGTCCCCAGAATCGAAGGTTGGCCCGAGGAACGGATTCGCGCGCGCGTGGGAGGAGTTGCTGCAGCTGGTGGGGCTCGCGCCAGACTTGGCATCGCGTTATCCACACCAGCTTTCGGGAGGGCAGCGGCAGCGGGTCGGTGTGGCGCGGGCGTTGGCCGCAGACCCCGAGATACTGCTGATGGACGAGCCTTTCGGCGCGCTCGACCCGCTTACGCGCGACGAATTGCAGCGCGAATTTCTTTCGCTGCAGCAGCGACTCCACAAGACTGTGGTTTTCGTGACGCATGACCTTCGTGAGGCTCTGCGGCTCGGATCGCGCATCGCACTGATGGAAGCGGGGCGGCTGGTCACGGTGCTGGCGCCGCAGGAATTCTTGCGGTCCGCCGATCCATGGGCGTCCGCCTACGTCACGGGCATATCGGAGATCGGTCTGGAGTCCGCGGCAGAATCGAGGCACGTCATGAACGTTTTTCGATTCATTTGCAGAACCACGGGCAGGTGCTGGAACTCACGCTGGAACATCTCTGGCTGGTCGGGCTTTCCACGCTGCTCGCGGCGCTGATCGGCATCCCGTTGGGCATCGTGATCGCGCATCGGCCCGGCCTCAACAAGCCAGTGCTGGCGAGCGCCAACATTATCCAGACAATCCCGAGTCTTGCCCTCTTCGGATTTCTGCTGCCCGTGCCCTGGCTGGGCGAACGTGCGGATCGGCTGGCGATTCTGGCGCTGACCCTTTATGCTCTGCTGCCCATTATTCGGAATACATACACAGGAATCCGCGGAGTCGATCGCTGCCGTGGTGGAGGCCGGACGGGGCATGGGGCTCACGGATCACAGCTCTTGTTTCAAGTGGAACTGCCGCTGGCGCATCAGTGTGATCCTTTCGGGCGTGCGGGTAGCAGTGGTCATCTCGGTGGGGCTGGCTACGATCGCTGCGGCGATTGGCGCTGGAGGGCTGGGAGAATTCATTTTTCGTGGCCTGGCGATGGTCGACGACAGAGTCATTCTGGCTGGGGCGATTCCAGCCGCGATCCTGGCGCTGGGGGCGGACCTCGGACTGGGATGGCTGGAGAGGCGTTTGCGCGCACAATGAGGATTCTCAATCGAGGTTCTGCGCCTTCTGGTCGCTGTTGACGGCGGCTCTGCTGCTTCCTGTCCTGTTCTCCGTCGCATTCCGATCGCATCGTCATCGGCTCCAAGAATTTCACCGAGTCCTTCCTCTTGGGCGAACTCATGGCGCAGCAGATCGAGGCTCACACTCAATCTGAAAGTGGAACGGCGTTTCTATCTGGCGGGAACCTACATTTGCCAGCAGGCGATTCTGGCCGGGCGAATCGACATGTATCCGGAATACACCGGCACGGCGCTGACCGCCATCCTCAAAGCAAAAAGCCGGGGCGATAAGGACGGAGGTTTATCAGCGGGTCAAGAGCGAATATGAACACCGCTTCGGGCTGACCTTAGGACCGGCCTTCGGCTTCAATGACACTTTCGCGATGGAGATCCGGGGTGAGGACGCCCGCCGCTTGAACATCAAGACTCTGTCCCAGGCGGCTGCCTTCGCTCCACAATGGCGGGCGGGATTCGGCTACGAGTTCATGGAAAGGCCTGACGGATATCGAGGTCTGGCCGCCACCTATGGGCTCCACTTCGCGGAACAACCGCGCGTGATGGATTTGGGCCTGCTGGCGCGGGCGCTTAAGGATCACCAGATCGACATGGCGGCCGGCAACGCGACCGACGGGCTGATTCCGGCTCTGGATTTGTTTGTTCTTGAGGATGACCGGCATTATTTTCCTCCGTATGAGGCCGTGCCAGTGATACGCGAGAAGATTCTGCAGCAACATCCGGAGGTGGCTCAGGCGCTAGCGGGGCTTGCAGGAAAGATCTCCGACGAGGAGATGCAGCGGCTCAATTACGCCGTGGACGGCCAGCACCGCGACCCAAGGGAAGTGGTAAACGAGTGGTTGAAACGCGAAAACCTCGTTCCGTGAGCCCTCATCCATAGCTTCAGAAAGATTAATTTCGCCTGCACCTTCTGCAGCCTCTCGACATCTAAATACCCATTCAGCGGGCCCGTTGCCGCTTTTCTGCCCGCGCTGTTCTATCGCCGAGTCGTCTAACTCGCTCACCGGGGGGGGCTCCAATGGTCGCTGCCGAAGGAGATGTCGCTGTCCGGAATGAACTGCTGGAGCGGGTCTCGGATGCTCGCGGGCGCAGCGATGCTTTCTTCAATGTGGTCCTGCCGGACTCGATCTATGAACGGCCAATTCCCGAGCGGCATCGGATCATTTTCTATCTAGGTCATCTCGAGGCGTTTGATTGGAACCTGCTGCATGAGAACGTTTTCGGCCTTAAATCCTTCCATGCTGAATTCGACCGGTTGTTTGCGTTTGGGATTGATCCAGTGGGCGGGGGCTTGCCCACCGATCAAGCATCGGATTGGCCATCGCTGCAAAGGGTGAAAGAGTACGTGAACACAATCCGAGCCAATCTCGATGAGAAGTTGGCTGGCGGGATTCTGGAGTCAGGCGCACGCACTCGAGACGGCTTTTCGCTCGATGTCCTGCTGAACGTTGCCATCGAGCACCGGCTCATGCACGCTGAAACGCTGGCCTACATGCTGCATCAGTTGCCGACGGACCGGAAAAATCGGCAGATGGATCCGCCTTGCCCGATCGTTTCGCCCGTGGTGCCATCAGATCGTTGAAATTTCCTCCGGGCTGGCGACGCTTGGTCTGTCGCATGATGACAGGATTTTTGGTTGGGACAACGAGTATGAACGCCAGACGGCCCAGGTGCCTGGGTTTGAGATTGACCAATACATGGTGACGAACCAGGACTACCTGGAATTTATGCGCGCAGGAGGCTATGACAACCGCGCTTTCTGGAGCGACGATGATTGGATCTGGAGAGCTTCTCAGAATGTGCATCAGCCTGTGTTCTGGAAGAAGGTGGACGGCCGGTGGCTTTATCGCACAATGTTCGAAGAGATCGCTCTGCCTTTGGACTGGCCCGTGTATGTGAGTCACGCAGAAGCGGCGGCCTATGCGTGCTGGGCAGGGAAGTCCCTCCCGACAGAAGAGGAGTGGCATCGCGCCGCATATGGCGCGACCGATGGAAAAGAAAGGTCGTTCTCCGTGGGGCGCGGAAGCACCGCACTCAAGCGTTGGAAACTTCGACCTCAACCGTTGGAATCCGACGCCAGTCAATGCTTTTCCGGCAGGCCGGAGCGCCTTCGGCGTTGACGGTATGTTGGGCAATGGATGGGAGTGGACCTCCACAGTCTTCGCGCCCTTTCCCGGGTTCGAGCCATTCCCGTTCTACCGCGGTTACTCGGCTGATTTTTTCGATGGTAAGCACTTCGTCCTGAAGGGAGGCTCGTCGCGCACGGCTGCGTGCATGCTGCGGCCCACGTTTCGCAACTGGTTCCAAACGCAATACCAATACGTGTATGCGGGATTCCGCTGCGTGAAGAGATCCTAAGGAGTCAGAGAATGCTCGTCCATGCGATTTCGACAAATGCGACTTACGAATTTGCTTCCGACGTTCGCGCGGGGCTCACCCTGCACGGGCAAAAAGAACTTCCATCCAAATATTTTTACGATGACGTAGGATCCGCTCTTTTTGAAGTGATCAGCCATCTACCAGAGTACGGACTCACAAGGGCGGACGAACGCCTGCTGCGACGCCACGGGGACGAGATCGTGGACCGTATTCCTGGACCTGTTTCCGTGGCGGAGCTGGGTAGCGGCAGCGGCAAGAAGACCCGCTGGGTGCTCGAAGCGCTCTGCCGCCGCCAGCGGACGTTCTACTATCCGGTCGAGATATCTCGAGCGGCCTTGGCCATGTGCGAGCGCGAACTCAGAGACATCGATTCGATCAGCATTGTCGGATTTGAGCGGGAGTATCTCGATGGGCTGCTTGAAGTCGCTGCCTACCGCAAGAGCGGCCAGCATATGCTCGTTTTGTTTCTGGGCAGCACCATTGGAAACTTTGATCTGCCGGCGGGTATGAAGTTCCTGGCCGATGTTCGACGCATTCTCGAGCCTGGAGATTCTCTCCTGTTGGGAACGGACCTGCAGAAGCCTGCCGCGCAGTTGTTGCATGCTTACGACGATGAACTGGGTGTGACGGCGGCTTTCAACCTGAATCTGCTCGCTCGCATCAACCGCGAGCTCGACGCTGAGTTTTGACCTCGGCCAGTTTGAGCATGTGGCTAAGATCAATCACGCCGCGCGTAGCGTTGAGATGCATCTGCGATCGAAGCGGCGGCAGACAGTGAGCATTCCTGCGGCGGAGATCGCAATCGAATTCCTGGAGGGGGAGACGATATGGACTGAAAGCAGCCACAAGTACTCCGCTGAGGAGATTGTCCAGACAGCCCGGGACGCCGGGTTCTGCTGCGAAGCGCAATGGATTGATGAGCAGTGGCCCTTCGCTGAGAGCTTGCTGATCGCGGAGTGAGCTCTTGCTCCCGAAGAGGAAATCAGGTTGAGAGAGCGATCGGTTGTGGCTAGGAAGCGCTTGTTCGCCGCCACGCACGCAGGTTCACGGCACTGACTACGATGCAGAAAAGATTCGCTGGCACGAAGCCCAATTGTGCGGTCCTGATGCCGATGACGCAAATGAGTACGCTATTTACAGCGGCCAAAGCCCAACCTTCCCAGCAACGGCGTCCCACCAGGATCGTGGACGCGATGGTAAGCACACAGGATAAGTAATCAAGACGTAACACGAATGGAAGACCTCCACCACTATTCTCGGTCAAGAAAGCGGCCAGTTCTGTGATTCTGGCCCGTCTTACGTAACGGAGGTCACTTGACGGATAATGACTACTTTCTCTCGGAGGGATCGATGGCGGACCAATGTACTCACCTGGATCAGATCAAGTTCAGAACAACCAAAACTCACGTTTGCGAGGAATGCGTCAAAATGGGAGACACCTGGGTTCACTTGCGCTTGTGCCTGATTTGCGGGCACGTCGGATGTTGCGATTCGTCGAAGAACAAGCATGCTACCAAGCATTTCCACAAAACGCAGCACCCGTTGATCCGTTCCATTGAGCCCGGGGAAAACTGGATCTGGTGCTACGTGGACGAAATCGAACCCGGTGAACTTGTAGCCTGAAAACTCAAAAGATAGTCCGCACCTGGAACGCCAGCTCCGGTATCTAATCGCAGAGAGCATCGAAGCCTGGCGTTTTGTGGAATTGGCTTTTCTTTATCTGCGATCTGCGAGTAAGCATGGCGAAACCGATACTCCTGACGGTGGACGACGACCCCGATGTGTTGCGGGCCATTGAGCGTGATCTGCGATCACACTATGGGGCCGATTATCGCGTCATCGCCAGTGACTCGCCCGAAGGGGCTCTAGAACTACTCAAGGGGATTAAGGTGCGCAATAACGGAGTCGCCCTTCTCCTCGCCGACCAGCGTATGCCTCGGATGGACGGTATTGGCTTTCTGCAGGAAGCCAGACAGATTTTTCCCGATGCAAAGCGGGCACTACTCACCGCGTATGCGGACACGAACGCAGCGATCAACGCCATTAACCAGGCGAATCTGGATTATTTTTTCATGAAACCGTGGGATCCTCCCGCCGAGCATCTGTACCCCCAAATGGATGACTTGCTCGATGATTGGAGGGCCTCATACCATCCGGCGTTCGAGGGAATCCGCGTATTGGGAACGCGATGGTCGCCGCGATCGTATGAACTGCGGGATTTTCTGGCACGCAGCCACGTTCCCTATCAATGGATCGACGTTGAGGGCTCGGCCAACGACCCTGAGACCAAGCGCCTCCTTGAGGCGCTGGGATCGGATGCGAGTGAGCTTCCCATCGTCCTGTTTCCAGACGGAACAAAACTTCTCAAAAGCGTTCCGACTGAAGTCGCGCAAAAGGTCGGGCTGCGTACGCGCGCGCAAACCAGTTTTTATGATCTCGCAATTGTGGGTGGAGGACCGGCTGGTTTGGCGGCCGCGGTCTATGGGGCCTCGGAAGGCTTGCACACAGTAATGATTGAGCGCGAGGCGCCGGGTGGGCAGGCGGGAATGAGTTCGCGGATCGAGAACTATCTAGGGTTCCCCAGCGGACTTAGCGGCGGCGATCTCGCACGTCGTGGTGTGGTGCAGGCCCAGCGTTTTGGAGTGGAAATCCTGGCGCCTCAGGAGGCAGTCGGTATTCGCACCGAGGGATCCTACAGGATTATCAAGTTGGCCGATGGCAACGAGATTTCCTGCCACGCGCTGATGATTGCCAGCGGAGTGCAATGGCGGCGGCTGGAAGCGCCGGGGATCGACCGGTTGCAGGGCGCGGGAGTCTACTACGGCGGCGGCGCAACCGAGGCGCTGTCTTGCAAGGGCGAGATGGTATATGTGGTGGGCGGCGCGAATTCAGCCGGCCAGGCAGCGATGAATTTTTCGAAATACGCAGAGCGCGTCGTAATCCTGGTTCGCGGCGACTCGCTTGCCAGCACGATGTCGCAATATCTGATTGACCAGATCAAAGAGACCTCGAATATTCAGCTGTGGACGCATGCCAGCGTCGCCGAGGTCCATGGCGAAGTGCACCTGGAGGAGATCTCCGTTCTTTGCTCGGACACGAATAAGGTGGAGAGAGTGCCGGCAAGTTCCATGTTTATCTTTATTGGAGCGTTGCCTCGAACAGATTGGTTGGCGGGCATCGTCGAGCGGGACGACCGCGGCTTCATTCTGACCGGTCCGGACCTGATCCAAAGCGGGGAGCGCCCCAAGCGGCTGGACGCTCGAACGCGACCCGTTTCTCTTGGAGACCAACGTTCCCGGAATTTTTTCCGTGGGCGATGTGCGGCACGGCTCGGTCAAACGCGTGGCTTCCGGAGTAGGCGAAGGATCTGTAGCGGTGCAATTCATCCATCAGTATTTGAGCAAAGTATAAATGGTCGATAACTCGGAGCTGCTTCGCTTCCCAATCTTCGCGGATTTACCGCCGGACCAGATCACCTGGTTCATCAGCCAATCGCAGGAACTTCGGCTCGCGGCGGGCGGCAGTTACTCGCGTCAAGGCGATCCGGCCGACGCGATGTTTCTACTGTTGGAGGGACAGATTCAGGGCCGCGGCGAATTTGCCGGCGATACCGTCACCTTCACCATCAGCCCGGGGGACGTCACCGGAGTGCTGCCGTTTTCGAGAATGAAGCAGTTTACGGTGAGCCTGCGAGCCGAGACCGACAGTCACGCATTACGATTTCCCGCTTCCCAGTTTCCGGATCTCGTGCAAAAGATGCCGGAGTTGACCAAGCGCCTGGTGGGCTTGATGTCCGACCGCATTCGCGAGACGACGCGGCTCGAGCAACAGCGCGACCGGCTGGCTGGGTTAGGCAAACTTTCAGCTGGATTGGCGCATGAGCTCAACAATCCAGCTTCCGCAGCAAAACGTGCCGCGAGCCAGCTGCGCGACATTTTGAAGAAGATAAGGGACGCCAGCCTGGAGCTGGGAAGACGTGTTCTGACCCCGGAGCAGAAGGCGGAAATCGAAAAGCTGGAAGCCTTTTTCGTTGCGCGCAACGAACCTCCACCGGATCCCCTGACCACCAGCGACCTCGAGGAACAACTGGATTCGTTGCTGCGCAGTCATGGACAAAATGATTTGTGGCAACTGGCTGCGGATTTGGCGCGGAAGAGCGTCAAGCCTGAGATGCTGGAATCGCTGTTCGGAACCCTCGATGCGGAAACTGCCCGGGCTGCGCTGGTGAGGATTGCGGCGTCAGTGGAGATTGCGAATCTGCTGAGCGAAATCGAGAGCAGTGCATCGCGAATCTCCGACCTGGTAGCCGCGATCAAGCAGTACACATTCATGGATCAGGCTCCTGTGCAGAACGTTGATATTGTGAAGAGCCTGGAAACTACGCTGATCATCATGAACCACAAACTCAAACATGGCGTTGTGGTGCTGCGGGACTACCAGAAGGTTCCCCTGCTGGTGAATTCCTTCGGGAGCGAGCTCAACCAGGTCTGGACTAACCTGATTGACAACGCTATTGACGCCATGCGCGGAAAAGGTGAGCTGCGAGTTCGCGCGTATCGCGAGGAGAACAGCGTCGTGGTGGAGATCGGCGACAACGGACCGGGGATTGCGCCGGAAATCGAGACCCATATTTTTGAGCCTTTCTTTACGACCAAGGGCGTGGGAGAAGGAACGGGGCTCGGGCTCGACACAGTCCAACGCATCGTGAGGAAGCACCGCGGGAATATTCAGGTGCATTCGAAGCCTGGAAACACGAACTTTCAAGTGCGGCTCCCAATGGCTGAAAACCCCAGGTAGTATCACTCCAAGGCTGTTCTCGCGGCCGGAGCCGGCCCGTGCGCGGGCGACGTAGGCTGTTGTCTTCCGATGTGCTTCGCGATTCGATTCCTTCCTGTTCGTGCACTATACTCCCAAGCATTGTTGTCTACGGCGCGGGCCGAAAACCGATCTCAGTGCTCCAGGAGAAAACGGGTGGCAAGCAGTGAAGAGCGAGCAGGCAAACCCCTGAAGCATCTCCTCGAAAATAAGTCTGCGCCCGAGTTCGCACAGTCGCTCCCAACTCAACACGCGTGCCTGCAGGGTCTGGGTGTGGCCGGCGCGTGGCATGCTCGTGCTTTGGCGGAATCTATGTCGCCGGAGAAATCTCGTTGACCGGTGCGATTTGTTCCCATGATTTCGCTCGGGCGCCCGAGAAGCTAGCTCGCGGCGCCGTTTGCCGAGGCCAGGTGGATCATGGCTAACCGCTGGTGGATTTACCAGCGCGAGCGCTTTCCTGTATTCGCCCACTCTCCGCTAATAGCGGCGTTCAGTCTCTCGGCGGTGAGTTACTCGGCGCTGATCCGAGGCATGCATCACCTGCCAGGCTGGCGATCTTGCGTGGTGGCCTTCGCCAGTTCGTTCCTGTTCTTTCTCCAGCTTCGCATCGCCGACGAATTCAAGGATTTCGAAGAGGACTCGCGCTTTCGCCCTTATCGCCCGGTCCCACGCGGGTTAGTTAGTCTTCGTGATCTTGGTTGGGTATGGGCGGGTTGCATCGGAATCCAGTTGGCACTTGCCCTCTGGCTGGCGCCAAGGCTCATTATGCTGCTGCTTCTTACCTGGCTCTATCTCGGCTTGATGAGCAAAGAATTCTTCGCGCGGCGGTGGCTAAAGGCGCGACCGATCACATATATGGTTACGCACATGGCCATCATGCCTCTGGTTGACCTGTACACCACTTCTTGCGAGTGGGTTCCCGCCGGCGGAGTCCGACCTCCCCGCGGTTTGCTATGGTTCCTGCTCGTCAGTTTCTTCAACGGCATGGTGGTTGAGATCGGACGGAAGATTCGCTCACCACAGGACGAGGAAAACGGAGTGGAAACCTATACCTTCCTTTGGGGACGGCGCAATGCCGTCATAGCTTGGCTTGCGATGATCGCTTGTACAGCAGGTTTTGCCTACGTCGCAGCTCGCGGTATCGGATTTTCTCGTCCTATCCTGATCCTGTTGGTGACACTGTTCATCGCTGCAGCGGGTGTTGGAGCCTATTTTCTGCAAGGGAGTGTGCCGAAGCGCGGGAAGTGGATCGAGGCAATGTCAGGTGTCTGGAGCCTGTTGATGTACCTGAGCCTGGGATTCATTCCGATGGTTTTGCGGCAGTGGGGTGCAGCGTGAGTTGGGCTTTGCGCGAGGGTGGACTACGGGAACTCGGCGGCAAGGCACTATCGCTCTGGCGATTAGAGCAGGCGCGGCTTCCCATTCCTCCCTGGTTCGTGATTCCCCCGTCCGCGTTTGCCGCCAGCTTGACGAAAGAACAACTCGTCGCTCTCGCATCCGAGCATCCTGAGCAGACACGCGCAGCCCTGCTCGCGGTTATGCCTTCGGACGAGATTCAGCACGGCGTGAGCGATGCATTGCGGGACTTGTCTGGCGAAGGAGGCCGTTTTGCGGTGCGTTCGTCGGCAGTCGACGAAGACGGATCGCAGCATTCGTTCGCTGGGCAATTTGACACTTTTCTTTTCGTATCCGCGGACGGAATCGGCAGCAAAGTCGCGGACGTCTGGCGCTCTGGGTTCAGTGAGCGCATTCTCGAATATCGCCGCCAGCATGGACTGCCGAGCGCGTTGCTTACCGCCCCTGCGGTACTTGTACAAAAGATGGTCGTCGCGGACGTCTCCGGCGTAGCCTTCAGTGCTGACCCTGTCAGCGGACAGCGCTCGCTGGCGGTGGTTTCGGCCGTGCCCGGGCTAGGAACGGCGCTGGTCGGTGGCGAAGCGGCTGCGGACGTGTTCAAGGTCGATCGCGCAGGGACAATCGTTGACCGAGCGATCGTGCGAAAGAATATCTCTCATCGCTTTGACCCTGCCGCCGCCGACGGGGTCTCGGCCGTGACATTAAGTGATGCCGACGCCTTGCAGCCGGCACTAACGGACGAACAGGCCATCGCGGTGGCGGCCCTTGCACGACGCGCTGCCCATGCATTCGGACGGCCCCAGGATATAGAGTGGGCCATCGAGGGCGAGCAACTGTTTCTATTGCAGTCACGCCCGATCACTACCCTTCGTGATCTGGCCGACCCCGAGGGCGCGCTCAATCTCTGGGACAACAGCAACATCACAGAGAGTTATAACGGCGTTACAACCCCACTGACATTTTCGTTCGCGCGTTTCATCTATGAGGGCGTGTACCGGCAGTTTTGCCGCATCATGCATGTTTCCACGGCAAGGATCGCGGCCAACGAAGGCACTTTTAGACGAATGCTGGGACTCATTCAAGGCCGCATCTACTACAACTTACTGAATTGGTACCGAGTGTTGGCGCTGCTGCCGGGTTTTACGCTCAATCGCCGCTTCATGGAACAGATGATGGGGGTTCGCGAGAGTCTTCCTGAGGAGATCGTCCGCGAATTGGCCGAAGCCAGCACGCGGGATCGAATTGCCGACGGGCTCCGCAGCGTGGGAATGGCCGCTGGGCTTGTGGGAAACTACATCACTTTGGACAGACAAATCGAAGAGTTTTATGTACGGCTGAATCAGGCGCTGGCTTCTCCACAGCCGCCGTTCGAAGATATGCGCCTCGATGAACTGGTGGCGCATTATTACAAACTTGAGCAGCAGTTGTTGTTACGCTGGGACGCTCCCCTGGTCAATGATTTCTTCGCCATGAGCTTCCATGGCGCTTTTCGCAAGCTCACCACACGCTGGTGCGGGGACGACAACGGAATGCTGGCGAACGACGCGATTCGCGGTGAGGGAGATATCATCAGCCTGGAACCCGCTGTGCGCGTGCGCGAAATGGCTGTGGTCGCAGCCGCTCATCCCGAACTGGTGACAGTTCTTCGTGAGGCTCCCGGGGCCAGAGCGTTGCAAGTCGTGCGAAAGTATCCGGAATTCTCTGCGCTCTTCGACGCTTATCTAGCCAAGTTTGGCGATCGTTGTCTGGAGGAGCTGAAACTGGAGAGCGAGACTCTACACGACGATCCTCTGGTCTTGTTGCGAAACATCGCAGAAGTCGCGCGCGCCGCTTCGATTACACGCACACCGCCCGCGGAGAAAATCCCCGAGGGTCAGGACAAATACAAGGCCGAAGAAAAGATGCGGAAAGCGCTTGCGGGTTCACCCTTTCGCAGGCGAATCTTGTTTTGGGTCATGCGCCAGGCGCGCAAGCGCGTCCGCAACCGTGAGAACCTTCGTTTTGAGCGAACGCGATTGTTTGGGACCATCCGCCGGCTTTTCCTGGAGACAGGTCGCCGCCTCGAAGCCATCGGACGGCTCGATGACGCGCGCGATGTCTTCTACCTGGAAGTGGGCGAAATCCTCGCCTTCAACGACGGAACCGCGAGCACCGCCGATCTGCGGACTTTGGTGGCAGTGAGGAAGAAGGAGTTTTCGGTCTACCGGGAAGGCGAGGCTCCCTCAGATCGCTTTGAGACTCGCGGCCCGGTATACCATGCGCAAAATTATCGATCGAGCAGACCAAGTGTAAGCGCTGCCGCCGGAGGTGAAGAGAGGACAGGTCTGGGATGTTGTCCTGGCATTGTGAGGGGAACGGCGAGAGTGGTGCGTGATCCCAAGAATGCGCGCTTGACGGCGGGCTGTATTCTGGTCGCCGACCACACCGATCCCGGCTGGATCATGCTCTTCCCCTCGGCGAGCGGCCTGCTCGTCGAGCGCGGAAGCTTGCTTTCGCACTCGGCTATCGTTTCCCGTGAACTTGGAATTCCAGCCGTGATCTCGATTCCCGGACTACTCGAATGGATTCAGGACGGGGATGTGGTCGAGTTGGACGGCTCCGCGGGAATCGTCCGCCGGCTCGTTCCGAGGAAAGCTGATGCGTAGCGAAGCGGCAGACCGCGCCGATTTTTCGGGCATTCGTTACGCACAGTGCTGGGAAGATGCCGACGTTTTGCTTGCCGCGCTCGATCCTGGTCCCGGAAAGCGTTGTCTCTCGATCGCTTCGGCCGGCGACAATACGCTGGCGCTCTTGTCGCGTCACCCCGAGAGTGTGCTCGCGCTGGATCTCAGCGCGGCACAGCTTTCGTGCCTGGAACTGCGTGTGGCGGCCTATCGCACGCTCCAACACGGGGAGTTGCTCGCGCTGGTCGGGTCCGTCGAGAGCAACGATCGCCTGCGCCTCTATCAAGCCTGCCGCAAGCATCTGTCGGCCAATGCGCTTGCTTTCTGGGATGAACGGCCGCGCTTGATTTCGGCAGGAATTGGTTCGGTTGGCAAGTTCGAGCACTATTTCAAAATATTCCGCGATCGTGTCATGCCGCTGGTTCACTCTCGCGGGCGCGTTCGCGAACTGCTGCTGCCAAAATCGGCGCCGGAGCGGCGCTCGTTCTACGACAATCGGTGGAACAATCTCCGCTGGCGTCTCATGTTCCGCGTATTCTTTTCCCGGACCGTGATGGGCCTGCTGGGCCGTGATCCGGAGTTCTTTCGCTACGTGGACGGCAGCGTCGCCGATCGAATTCTCAAGCGCACCGAATACGCCCTGACCGTGCTGGAACCGGCGGCGAATCCCTACATTCATTGGATACTGACCGGCTATCACAATCCCGGGTCGCGGCCTGGCCTTCCGGCCGTGCTCCCCGTCGCCCTGCGCGAAGAGAACTTCGAGCCGATTCGGCGCAATCTTGACCGGCTGCTTTGGAGATGCTCGTCACTGGAAGAATCACTCCAAGGTGATCAGAAGTTTGACTGCTTCAACCTGAGCGACATTTTCGAGTACATGTCGCCGTCGTCCTACGAGGAATTGCTGCGGTTGATCGTGTCGAGCGCTCTCCCTGGCGCCCGTCTCGCTTACTGGAACATGCTGGCGCCGCGCCGTCGCCCTGAATCGCTCGCAGCAGTCCTGCGCCCGCTCTCCGAATTGAGCGAGCAATTGTTCGCCCGCGATCAGGCCTTCTTCTACAGTGCGCTCGTGGTCGAGGAGGTCGCATGACTATCCACGACACGGTGGCCCTTCTAATCGTGCTGGCTTGCGCGCTGGCGATGCTGCTGTTTCTGCGCCTCTACCGCAAGTGGATGGGTGCCGACGGCGAGTGGATTCGCAAGTTGGCGCACATCGGGACGGGAATTCTCTCGATCAGCCTGCCGTGGATTTTCTCCAGCAAGGCGCCGGTTTTCATTCTCTGCGGGGCCTCGATCGCGCTGCTGCTGGCCATTCGATATTTGGGACCGATTCGCAAGCAAATGTCGGGAGTGCTGGATGACGTTGCGCGCGAGTCCTGGGGAGAAATCTATTTTCCCATGTCAGTCGCGTTGCTCTATCAACTCGCGAATGGCGGAAAACTGGTGTACGCCGTCCCCTTGGTTGTCCTGACGCTGGCAGATACGGTGGCCGCGCTGACGGGTGCCGAATACGGTAAGCACGGATTCAGGGCCACTGGAGCTACAAAGAGCATGGAGGGCTCGATTGCTTTCTTCGGCGCGGCTTTTTTCAGCGTACACGTAGCTTTGCTCGTGTTTTCGGATGCCGGCCGGATCGAGACTCTGCTGATCTCGCTCAACATTGGCCTGATCGTAATGTTGCTCGAGGCGATTGCCTGGCGAGGGCTCGACAATATCTTTATTCCCCTCGGCGTGTTCATTCTCCTGAAACTCTATTTGGCAATGCCTTTGGGCCAACTGTGGAACCGATTTCGGGTGTTGGTTGCGCTGGTCATTTTTGTGACCGCCTATGGCCGCAAGACCACACTGCAGGGCAGCGGGTTGCTGGCTTCGGCATTGGTCCTGTACGTTTCGTGGGCCCTGGGAGGATGGCAGTGGCTGATACCGCCGGCCATAGTATTTGTGGCGTCGTCCCTCCCCGCAGGGATTACGGAGGCGAACCGTACACACAATCTCCGGGCTGTTTTATGCGTGTCATCGGCCGGACTGGTGTGGCTTTTTCTCTTTCGGATCTGGCAGCAACCGGGCTTGCTGTTTCCGTACACACTATCGTTCGCCATTCACCTTGCCCTCATCGCGTGGAGCTTGCTCTATTCTCGATACTCCTCGGTGCGGCTGGTGATGGGTGCCTGCGTCCTGGTCTCATGGTGTTTGATGTTTGCGCCATACGTGCTGATTGAAGCGCGGTTCCAGCGTCATCGCTGCTCGAGGCGGGGGCTGGGCTGCTGGTTTGTGCCGCCGTGTTCGGAATATTTTACTTGTTTGAACCACGCCGGGACGGCGTATATCCGGCCAGCGGCGGCCGCTGGCTGCGGCAGGCTGGCATCGTGATGCTCGCAACTCTGGCAGTCAGGATACTTGACGATGCGAGTCGTTCATTGCGCTAGAGCTTCCGAAATCGACAGCTTGGTGGAGGCTGCAACTCTGCCACGCTTCAATTCGTCGGATTTCGAAACGCAGCACGCTGATATTCATCTCTGCGCCCTCTCCGACGGCGGGGACGTACAGGCCCGTTGTTCACTGTGGTGGAAACACTCGCCATCCTACCAACAGCACCGTGTCGGAGTGATTGGACACTATGCCGCGGCAGACGATTTCTCTGCGTCCGCCGTTTTGGCAGAGGCGGAGAATCGGTTGCGCGCCGCAGGATGCACACTGGCGATCGGTCCCATGAATGGAAACACCTGGCGCAGTTACCGCTTCGTCACGCAGCGGGGAAACGAGCCGCCGTTTTTTCTTGAACCAACGAATCCCTCGGAATGGCCGCGGCAATTTGAGGAATCGGGGTTTTCGCCGCTGGCGAACTATTTCTCGGCGCTGAACGCAGATCTGTCGCGTCCAGACCCGCGATTAGATGCGGTCGAAGCAAGGATTGGAGAGGCGGGAGTTGTGATTCGCATGGCGAATGCCGACCTCAGGCGCGACCTTCCGGCGATTTATGCGGTAAGCCGGGTGTCATTCCAGCAGAATTTCCTCTACACCGAGATTCCTCAAACTGAGTTTGTCGCAATGTACGAACCTGTTTTGCCTATGGCTCGCCCTGAACTTGTGCTGATTGCCGAGCGCTCCGCGCAATGTATTGGCTACCTGTTCGCTATCCCCGACCTGGCGCAGAAGGCCCGCGGCGTCGAGGTGGACACGTTTATCATCAAGACCGTTTCCATTCTTCCACAGCCGGAAATTCGAGGTCTGGGAACGTTGTTGGTGGCGCGCGCGCACCAAATTGGTCTGAAGAATGGGCTTTCGCCGCTGCATTCACGCGCTCATGTTCGAAGACAACATCTCACTCAATATCAGCCGCCACTCTGCCACCGTGATGCGCAAATACACTCTCTATTCCAAGGATCTGGCAAAGTGAATATCGCCGAGATCCTGTTGCAGCGCGCGGCGGAACTTGGCGACAATGCGGCAATTGTCGATGTTCGTCGCGGTCGTGACCGCTCCTTTAGTTTCCGCGAATTCGAGAACGCGACCGCGGATGTCGCAGATCAGCTCAGGGCCGCGAATCTCAAGCCGGGCGACGGTGTTCTTCTGCTGCATCCAGTATCCGCGGAGCTCTACCTGGTTCTGGTTGCGTTGTTCCGCCTGGGGTGTATCGCAATTTTCCTCGATCCCTCCGCCGGGCGGGAGAATGTGGAACGCTGCTGCAAGATTTTTCCACCGGCGGCCTTCTTCGGTAGCCAACGCGCGCAGCTATTGCGCTGGACAATACCAGCGCTCCGTCGGCTTCCCAAAGCGTTTTGCTCGGAGTGGTTTCCTGGAACGCAACGACTGCGATTGCGCACAAAATCGACTCCTGCATTGGAGATTGTCCCGCTCCCTGCGGAGGCGCCTGCCCTGGTCACCTTCACAAGCGGCAGTACTGGGCAACCGAAAGCCGCGTTGCGCACGCACGGCTTCTTGCTGGCGCAACATCGAGCGCTCGAGGCCAGTCTTGCGCTGCAACCGGGCCGGACAGACCTGACCACCCTGCCAGTTTTTGTGCTCGCGAACCTGGCTTCGGGCGTCACGAGCGTCCTGCCGGACGCCGATCTGAAGTTGCCTGGCCAGATCGTTCCCGGGCCAGTGTTGGCGCAGATTCGCCGCCACAATATAGAAACGACCGCAGCATCGCCAGCACTCTTGTCTCGACTGTTGGACGAGTGCGAGCGCACCGGGACCACAATTTCCGAGCTCGCGAGAATCTACGTGGGCGGGGCTCCGGTATTTCCGAGCCTTCTCCGTAAGGCGAAGGCATACTGCCCACAAGCTGAAATCACCGCTGTCTACGGCTCGACCGAAGCCGAGCCCATGGCGGAGATTGCGCTCTCAAGCATCTCAAGGGATGACTTCCATGCGATGGAGCAGGGTATGGGGCTTCTCGCGGGACGGACAGTGTCTTCGCTTACTTTGCGCATTATTCGCGATCAATGGGGCGCACCGATTCCGCCTCTGAGTGCCCAGTCGTTCGAGCGCCTTGTGGTGGAGGGCGGGACACCGGGTGAGATCGTGGTTTCCGGTGGCCATGTCCTGTCCGGCTACGTCAATGGAGAAGGCGACACAGAGACCAAGTTCGGGGTTGAAGGCACACGCTGGCATCGGACTGGCGACCTGGGCTACATGGACTCGGCCGGCCGGCTTTGGCTGCTCGGCCGGTGCAACGGAAAAATCGGGGACGCGCGAGGCACACTGTATCCCTTCGCAGTGGAGTGCGCGGCGATGCAGACTCCCGCGATTCGGCGAGCCGCCTTGGCCGCGATCGACGGGCGCCGTGTACTCGCGATTGAGGCCGAAGGGGCTGTCTCGCTCGAGGCGATACGGAGTTCTCTTACCTGGGCGCAACTGGATGAAGTGGTCCGCCTGGACCATGTTCCGGTCGACAAGCGTCATAACGCGAAAGTTGATTACACCGCTCTGGCCCGCAAAGTTAGAAGCGCGCTCGGTAGCGGCTAGGCTGCGATCAACCCGGTGGTCGCGGGACAGCGATAAAAGTGTGTCTCTATAAAGGCGACAACTCATCCTCCTTCTCTTCCTTTTTCCCTGCGAGCCGCTTTCTCCAGGAACTCGCGCGCCAGATCCTTGCCTCCGATGCCGAAGGCGAGCGCCAAACCGAGCATCACCGCCCCAAATGCAGTCCCGAACGCGATCATCATCGTCTCTTCCCCGACGCCCAGCACTTCGAACATCATGGACAGGGCGAAGATACTGATGATGACCCGGATGGAGACACTCAGCAGTCGCGAAGACCGGAAGTTTGCATTGACCGCTGCCAGCAGGGCCGCGCGCGAGAAGAAGCTGGCCGCTAAAGATCCAAGAAAAGAATCACCAGTGCCACGAACAACCGAGGCAGGAAGAGAAAGAACCGCGAGATGTATTCCTGCAACCCGACGATCCCAAGTACGCTCACGCCCAGAAGAATGAACCCGACCCAAGCCACCCAAAAAACAAACCGGCTCAACAATTCCGTGGAGGACGGCAAGTGCCGCCTGGTTCAGAAGTTGGGTGGCGCCTGCGTTTTCCGAGAGTTTGGAAAACTTTGTCAGGCGCAGGATGCTCCGCACCACCACCTTCAACACGTAGGCGATGATCCATCCAACGAAAGCGATGATTAACATCACAGCCATTCGCGGCAGGTAGTGTGCAAAGCCTCTGGCCAGTTCCTGCAAGGCTTGGGTCAGTTCGGTGATGATGATTTCCCGCATAAGCGCCTCACTTTCTGTCAGCCCAAACTTCGAGCAGGTATGGCTTCAGTCGCTCGAACTCGCCACATAGAGATTCCACATTTCTCTCGATGTTTCGCCCGGAATCATCGCGATTTTCCAGGAGAAAAGCCAAAGTCCTTCCGCGATACAGAGGAACCAGGGCCTGGACGATGTGGTCACGATTGATGACGGATTTGTGATAAGAAGCCGCAAACTCAAACACCGTTTTGGCCCACAGGTCGGCGGGGTAATTGAAAGCGCCGAATTCGAGCGTCGCGATTCTTTGCAGTTCGGCCAGGGTCGACGCTGAGAGAATCGAGCGGAAAACAGGTTCCAATTCGGCGACGCCGGTGGCGAACATCTCCCGCAGACGTTTGCGGTCGACACGCGCCGGCTCCGGCATGGCTTCTGATTGCTCGCCTAAAGTCGGCACAGGCTGAGAGCCCGCGATCGTACTCCACTGCGGAAAATTCCTATCCAGGGACGAGAACAGAGCGCCCACCGTCCGGCGCATGGCCGCAACCAGATCGCTGGCACTCCGACTCGGTTGAGCCTTAGTCCCCGAGGAAAGACTGGCACACGACGGTATTTGCCCGTCATGGCCGTGATCGTGAGGTAGGTTTCGGCGCCGGTCTTGCCCCACTCGTCGTTCCAGACTTCGTTGGAGCCAGAAAATCGGTGGCAAGGCGGCCGGAGACGGCGAATTCCGAGGCGTAGGGCTCGCGGACCCGAAAACCGTAGATCGCGCGCGTCATGGGGTACAGCAGATTTCGCATGAGCACGCCTTCGAATTTCTGCCGGCGATAGATGGGCGCAACCAGATCAAAGTTGTCACTGTAGATCGGGCGGACCAGCCGCTGAAGCCAGTCGGGTTCTATGGTCGTGGAATCGGGTGAAACCACTACGCACGCCTTGGCGCGCAGCAGGTCGGCGGCGGCCAGAATCGTGCGCAGCGCAGTTCCAGGCTCGGGAGTGCGCGCATAGCTGGGTGCTGATGGAGTGCAAGAGTGCGCAGCGCATACACTTTGGACGCTTTCCACACGTCGTCGATCGAGGCGCCCATTACCAGTTCCGGAGTTCCGTCCTGCGATCCGCCATCGGCATTGATGATTACCGCTCGTTCGCGCGGAAAACACTTGAGAATGCCGGCCTGAATCGCCCGGAGGACGGACTCGATGGTTTTGGCATTGTTATGGGTGGGCAGGCCTACGACGATGTCCACCTCGCCAACGTTGATGAGCTGGCGAAGAAAGTCATCGGTCAAAAGCGTCTCTTCCGCCAATTCACCCTCCGAGGCCGGTCATAAGGGAGCAGGTCTTAGGGTTAGGAGAATCTCGCGATGTGGCAAACTCCCTGACCCATCACCCACCACCTGAAACCCGCCACCTGATTTTCAGATCCGTCGCAGCCGGAACCAGTAAAACTGGTAAGGACCCATGGTCAAAAGGTAAGGCAGATCGCCGATGCGCGGAAAAATATTCCTGCCAAACATCTCAATCAGAATATTTCCTTTGTAGCGGCGCAGATCCAGTTCGACCGCTTGCGCGGCGCTGGAGAGATTGTTGACCACCAGAACCGTCTCCTTGCCCAATTGCCGGATATAGGCCAGCACGCGGTGATTCGCCGGGTACAGAAATTCGATCGAGCCCGAGCCGAAGACCGGAGTGGAACGGCGAATCCGCATGATGTGCTTCATCCAGGAGAGCAAAGAATGTTCGGTGCGCTTTTGCGATAACACGTTCACCGCCTGGTATCCATAAACGGGGTTGAGAATCGGCGGCGAATAGAGACTTTCCGGATCGGCCGTAGAAAAGCCTCCATTCCAGCCGCCGCTCCACTGCATCGGAGTTCGCACTCCGTTGCGATCTCCCAGATGAATGTTGTCGCCCATGCCGATCTCGTCTCCGTAATAGATGATGGGAGTGCCGGGCAGCGACATCAGCATGCCGTTCATCAATTCGATTCGCCGCCGATCGTTGTCGAGCAGCGGAGCCAGGCGCCGGCGGATGCCGAGATTCAGCCGCATCGTCTTGTCGCGGGCGTAGTTGTCATACATGTAATCGCGCTCGATATCGGTGACCATCTCCAGCGTCAACTCGTCATGGTTGCGCAGAAAGAGGCACCACTGGCAGGAGGCGGGAATCTCAGGCGTCTGCTGCAGAATTTCGGTGATCGGCTTGCGGTCCTCCAGCCGCAGTCCCATGAACATTCGCGGCATCAGGGGAAAATTGAACGCCATGTGGAATTCATCGCCATTCGCCGAAGTACGGACGAAGATCGGCCGGCCACTGGTTGGCTTCCGCCAGCAGCATCGTGCCCGGGAATTGCTCGTCGACTTTCTTGCGCAGTTCCCGGATCACCTCGTGAGTCTCGGGCAGGTTCTCGCAGGAAGTCCCCTCGCGCTCGATCAGGTACGGCACGGCATCCAGCCGGAAGCCGTCGACTCCGAGTTCCAGCCAGAACTGTCATGACGTTCCACATCTCTTCGCGCACCGCGGGATTGTCGTAATTCAGATCCGGCTGGTGGCTGAAGAAGCGATGCCAGTAGTAGGACTTGGAAATCGGATCCCAGGCCCAGTTCGACATTTCGGTATCGAGGAAAATGATTCGGGTTCCGCGATATTTGGCATCGGTGTCGCTCCACACATACCAGTCGCGCTTGGGATTGTCTTGCGAGCTCCGCGACTTCCTGGAACCAGGGATGCTGGTCGGAAGTGTGGTTCGCGACCATCTCGATGATCACGCGGATGCCGCGGTCATGCGCATCCGCGAGGAATGTCTTGAAATCTTCCAGCGTTCCGTAGCTTGGGATGAACCGCTCTGTAATCGGAGATGTCGTAACCGTCGTCGCGCAAAGGCGAGGGGAAAAAGGGCATCAGCCAGATTGCGTTGACGCCCAGCTCCTGCACGTAATCCAGCTTCTGGGCGAGACCCTGAAAATCGCCGATGCCATCGCCGTTGCTGTCAGAGAAAGCGCGGACATGGATCTGGTAAATGATCGCGTCTTTGTACCAACCGGCTTCGCGCTTCAATGGCACGTGATCCTCCAACATGATCCCGACGAACGGATCCGGGAATCGCACAGCTAGGATAGCAGCGCACGCGGCGATCAGCCGTTCTGCTTCTGGTTCTGCAGCAGTCTCACGAGTTCATGTTCGAAGGTTGCGATGTCAGTCGCGCCGACGTGCTTGGAGTAAATGCGACCATCGCGCCCGATGACAAATGCAATGGGTAAGCCCAGCACTCCTCCGTAGAGTTCGCCGATGTTGGCGTTACCCATCACAACCGGATAGTTCATCTTGAAGCGCTGGGAGAAATCTCGCACTGGCTCGGGCCCATCGTCCATCGAGACGCCAATGATCTGGAGACCCTGATCGCGGTACTTATTTTGCAATTCCACAAAATGCGGGATTTCCTCGCGGCACGGAACACACCACGTCGCCCAAAAATTCAGTAGAACGATCTTGCCCCGGTAACTGGAGAGGTCGAGTTGGGTGTTATCCAAGTTGGGCAGCGAAAAATTAGGAGCGAGAGCATGCTCTGCGGAACCTGCACGCCGGTGCCCGGTCCCGGGGGCACGTGCAAGGCAATAAACTCCGACGGCGACCGCAACGGTCACGATCCCAATGAGCAGGTTCTTGTTCACAAGATGATCCGCAACAGAACGCTCCGCCTCTAGTCACCCTTCGCAGTGGGAAAGCCCTTGTCCACCCAGTCTGCACCGAAGTTGTTGGCGATATAAAGAACCTTCACATTTGTGAAGCCCATCGCGTGCAAGGCATCGTCGGCGGGTTTCACGTTGGGGCAGTGATTCCACGGGCAGCATCCACAATAAAGAACGATGAACTTCCCTCGAGGCAGAGACTCGACACGTTTCCGCAACTGCTGCAGCCCGCCTTCGCTGGGAGCAGGGCCGATATACTCTGATCCTGGAACATGAGCCTGCGAGTAAAGTACGTGGGAGCCAACTTGAATCATCACCGGTTTCTCGCCCTTCGCAGACTGTAGAAGCTTGACCAGATCTTCAGGGTTGATCAGTCGCGACGACGGTATAAGGCTCGCTTGTGCAGAGGCAATGGAGGCCATCGCAATCAAGGCTAGCGCAAGGGGAACGAGGAGTTTGCCGTACATCAAAGTCCGAGTCATAAGGTTCCTCTCTGCATTATCAATTCCTCATTCGATAGTTCGCAAGCGGCAACGACATGAACAGCTGAGCGTGGTCAGCACGACTCGGCGAAAGTGGCTATTGCCATCGCGATAGTTCTGGTCCAATAATATGTTCATGTCTCGACGCAGCTTCGCGTCATTGCTGTTGTGTGTGGGCTCGTTCTGCGGCCTGTTATTCCTCCAGCCGCAGCCTGCGGCCGGGGGGCGGGGCCGGCAAACTGAAGGTCAAGCCGCGAAGGTTGAAACCTCAAGCACCGAAACTCATCCCGTTCTAATCGAGTTGTTCACTTCGGAAGGGTGCTCCAGCTGTCCTCCGGCAGACGGGCTCGTGCAGAAACTCGATACCTACCAGCCCATTCCGGGCGCCCAACTCATTGTTCTGAGCGAGCACGTGGATTACTGGGACCATGACGGCTGGAAAGACCCAAACTCCTCGTCGCAGCTAACCGAACGCCAGAGTGCCTATGTACGCAATCTTGGACTCAGTACTCCGTACACACCCCAACTCATTGTGGACGGAACCACCGAAGTTCATGTCAACGATCCGCAGCAGATTCAGAAGGTTCTTCGGAGTGCGGCAGCCGCACCGAAAGTTGCCGTGCGCATCGGCGATGTGAGCGTGGATGCCGGCGATCCGACCGTGCTGCGAGCGCACATTGATACCGATACCAATCTCGAAAAACACAATGCCGACGTGTTCGTAGCGGTCGCTCTCGATCATGTCGAGTCGCAGGTTTTGCACGGAGAAAATGGTGGCCGGCGCCTGACCCACGTCGCGGTCGTGCAGCAGCTCACAAAGATAGGAAAGCTGCCGAAGGGGAAGACCTTCGCAGAGGATGTTCAGCTGAAACTCAAGCCCGGGACGGACCCGAAGAACATCAGGCTCATTGCTTTTGTGCAAGAAGGCGGCCCTGGCAGACTGCTGGGAGCTGCGCTGCGGAAGCCAACAAGCTGAACTTCAGTGGGTCTTCAGCGTTCATTTTCCAAGGATCAAGTTGCGCAGCTTGTGGAGGGCCCGGGGAATTTCCTCTGTCGGGGTACTGCCAAAGCCCAGGATGAAGCCCTGTCGCGGCGCTTCCCCCATGTAAAAAAATGAGAGAGGCCATATCCAGACGTTCTGTCGGGCGGCGCGTTTGGCGATTTCCATGTCGTTTCCTCCCTTTTGCAACGTGATCGTGAGATGCATGCCTGCTTCACTCCCGTGCACTTCGACCATGTCGCCGAACTCCTTGCGGATGCTCGCTGCCAGAGCGCTCCTGCGCTCGTGATAGAGAACCCGCATTCTACGAATGTGGCGCGCAAAGTGCCCTTCGCCAATAAAGTTCGCGAGCACTTCCTGATGGAAGGCCGGCGGGCCCAGGTCCATGGCCCGTCGCACCGATAGAAAACGGTCAAGCAGATCTCGGGGAACGACAAGGTACCCTAGACGCAGAGATGGAAACAGCACCTTGCTGAAAGTTCCAACGTAGATCACGCGGCCGTTGGCGTCGAGACCCTGCAAGGAGGCGATCGGCGAGCTTTCATAGCGGTACTCGCTGTCGTAATCATCTTCGATGATCCACGACCCCGAGCTCTGCGCCCAATCGAGCAGTTGGAAGCGCCGCGACGCGCTCAGAGTTGCGCCGAGTGGAAATTGATGAGACGGCGTGACAAACGCGGCCCGGGCATTCCGATAACGCTTGATCCCGGCGCCTATGTTCATGCCTTCCTCGTCTACCGGAACCGGCACGAGCCGGCACCCATTCAAGGCAAAGACAACTCTTGCCAGCCGGTACCCCGGCTCTTCCATCCACACATGACTTCCCGGGTCGAGCAGAACGCGAGCCGAGAGCTCCAGCGCCTGCTGGGAACCGCTGACAATCATGATTTGCTCCGCCTCACAATGGAGCGATCGCGCCGTTCTTAAATAGCCTGCGATCGTTTCCCGGAGAGCGTGGTCACCCGCCTGGTCGCCGTAATGGCATGACTGGGCGTTCATTCTTCGGCTGCAGCGAGAGATCAGACGGTCCAGACGTGCAATGGAAAGTGATCGAACGCCACTTGCCCCACTCCAAACGCTCCCCATCCTCCCAGCCACGGGGCCTTCTCGAAGAGAGGGAGTACGGAAGTTCGCTGGGCTATGGGTCGGGGTCCGGAGCGAGTTGCCGTAAGCCGAGCGGGAGGCGCGAGTGGACTCGACGTGAACTGGTCGGGCAGGGAATTTGAGACGACCGTTCCCGCTCCCACCCGACTCTCGAAGTACCCCTCCGCCAGGAGTTGCGCGTAAGCGTTCAGAACAGGAAACCGTGAAACGCTCAGCTCGGACGCCAGGACCCGAGTCGAGGGAATTCGCTGCCCCGGGCGCAGGCTGCCCTCCACAATGGCCGTGCGATAGCCGTCGTAAATCTGCCGGTGCAGGGGTTTCGGGGCCTGCCGGTCGACCGCAATCACGGGGAGAATGCCGGAGGCCACTCTTTTCATTTCGAGCGGATCATAATGGCTATGTCCAAATCCCGTCAAGTGGGTATTGTGTCTGACCACTTTCGGGTATGAACTGGTGTTGCCGATTGACGGCCGTGAGGGTTGTGATGGACCTGGGACGCAACAACAACACTGAAAACCGTGACAGCAGCCGCGGCGGAAACCGCATCGCCATGTGGTCACCTTCCGCCACGCTCGGCAGGCCAGCCTCTGCGCGGATCGCCATCAAATCCCAGGGGAGAATCCTGTTGATCGATCCCGCGGAAGTGATCGCGGTCGAAGCCAAAGGAAACTATGTTGCCCTCTATCAGGTTTCAAGCTCGCACCGGTTGCGCGAGTCCCTCTCCACGATGGAACAGAAGCTCAATGGTCACGGGTTTGTCCGGATTCACCGCTCCGTCGTGGTGAATGCGGCTTGGGTCGAAGAGATCAAACCAGTGGCGGGCGAGTACGTGCTCCGCGTTCAGGGGAAGGAGTACATGGTTACCCGCACCTACAGAAAGAACCTGCAGTTCCTCGCCCAGTCCTGGATCGGGACCTCCGGTTTTGCCGCCGAGTAGAGGTTCCCTCTGTCGCGATTCGATAACCAGCGGATGCGCGTTTACCGGCCCGATTCAGCCGATTCCAGTTCATCGGCCGCTTTTCCAATGGCCGCGGCAACATCCTCCAGCACTTTCGCCACGCCGGGAACTTGAGCATCGGCCTCAGCCCATTTCTTTTCGTCCATATACTCGCGGACGGCCGCGAGTGGCTTGGCTCCGTAGCCGGTATACGCTCCCGGCGCGTAGACCTGGTGCTTGAACCATGGCCGCTCGGGGAGTCCACGCTCGGTGAGGAACGTGCGCTGGATCAACAGGAGATCGGTGTTCAGCGAGTCCAGTGCTCGCGCGGAGAGCGGCGTCGCGCCTTCGGTTTGTGCTTTCGCGGCCGCAGCCTGGTAACGGTCCGCGCTTTCTTGATGGCATCCACGCCATTCTTCAGCGGCGCGAAATTCATGTACGGAGGCTCGGCTTCGCGTGGTGGAGGCACAGAAGTCTTGCGCGGATCGGCGACGGCCGTGAAAACTCCTTCTTTCAATTCCAGGTTGCGCTCCTTGATCTCGTCCTGCTTGTCTTTGAGCAGTTTCTCCAGTTCGGACACGTATTTGGCGATAGTGTCGGCCATTCGCAACGTATTCGTAGGGAATCAGTTCGGCATCCGCCAGACGCAGGACGGCTGTGCCTCCGGTCTGCGCCAGTGCGCGTCCGTAGGAGAAATCGGTGTCGACGAACTTCGTGTACCAGTAGAAGTCGTCGTAGATCGAATGGTACGCATCGGCGTCGTTTTCTCCGCCGTAGCCGATGTTCAGCGCCGAGATGCCGGCATGGTCGAGGAACGAAGCGTAGTCGGAACCGTCTCCCAGCGCGCCGATCGCCAGTTCAGCCCGCTTCCGAATTTCGCCGCGTTCCTCCGGATTCTTCGCGTTCGCGATGCGCGGCAGACGCGCTCGCTGCCACACCGAGATATCTTTCTCCGGATCTTTGATCTCGCGAATCACATCGTTGATGAGCTTTTCGAGATCGTGCGATCCCGCAGCGTGAAAGAATCCGCGGCCGTTGCTGTCGGAATTGATGTAGGCGACGGCGTGCTTCTGCAGTTCGTCGCCGTGAGTCTCGACCCACTCGGTCGAACCCAGCAGTCCCGGCTCTTCGCCGTCCCACGCGCAATAGATGATGGTTCGCTTCGGATTCCATCCCTGCTTGTGCAGTTCGCCCAGCATCGCGCGCCTCTTCCAGAACCGCTGACATGCCCGACATTGGATCATCGGCGCCGTTGACCCAGGCGTCGTAGTGATTGCCGCGGATCACCCACTGATCCGGGGCCTCGCGACCCGCGCATGGTGGCGATGACGTCGTTGACCGGCTTCAGATCCCAGTTCGATGCGACCTTCAGATGGACTTTGCGCGGGCCCGGGACCGACGTGATAGGTGATGGGCAACGCGCCTCGCCATGCTTTCGGGCGCAACCGGTCCCTGCGAGCGCGGAAAGCAGCGGCAAGGCATCGCCGTAGGAAATCGGCAGCACCGGAATCTTGGTGATCGTCTTCGCGTCATTGATGTCGAGCCGCTTGGCGTCGGCCGTCGCGCCAACTCCGGGCGTCAGAGGATCGCCGGGATAGTCGGTGTCCATGACGCTGCCGCGCTGAACGCCTTCCTCGCGGCCGCCACCCGCCCTTGGGATAATCGTCGCCGTTGAAGTAGCCGTCGTCCTTGGGATCGGAATAGATGATGCAGCCGATCGCGCCGTGCTCCGCCGCGACTTTCGGCTTGATGCCGCGCCAGCCTTCGCCGTAGCGGGCGATGACGATCGCGCCCTTGACCGAAATCCCCAGGCGGTCGAGTTGCTCGTAATCGTCGCGGTTGCCATAGTTCACATAGACCAGCGGCGCCGTCACGTCTCCGTCGATCGAGTAGGCGTTGTAGGTCGGCAACTGCTCGGCAGTCTGATTGGAGGTCGGGTCGCCGGCAACCGCCGGCTCCTGCAGCTTCGCGCGGAACTTCGTGGGCTCCATCATTTCCACCACGCGCTCTTTGGGCGTCGGGAACAGCACCTGGAAGGTTTCGATGTGCGCATCAAATCCCCATTCTTTGAACTTCGAGAGAATCCACTCGGCATTGTCTTTGTCGTAGGGCGAGCCCACGTGGTGCGGACGAGCGCTCAAGCGCTGCATGTTCTGACGCAAGTTTTCGGCAACGATGCCGTCCCGAAATTTCTTCTCCCACTCCCGCTCCGGCTTCGAAGATTGAGCTGTGTACCCCGAGAGCTGCGCAGGGTCAACCGTTTTCATGGATGAGGATTGTGCCCAGCTCAGTTGTGCAATGAAAACAACAACGCAGCAAGAAGTGAGTAAGCGGGTTGGCGTCAAGAGAGCCTCCTGGGATTTTCAGCAATTCCAAATAATCAGTTTCTGAGAATGGGAATTATAGAACCTGCGCGGCGAATATCGATACAGAGACTCCGGGTGGAGTCCGGCTTGTGCTGGGAACGCCCGCATTGTCAGGACGAACGATGCGTCCGCGTCACCGAATCTGCCAGACCGTATCGAGCACCGTGCCATCCACCCACTTAACGACGGCAACCGGCCGATTCCCGGGCTTCGGTTTATGAGGCTTTCCGCCGCAGATGCGCTCGACCTCCCTCTTGATTTCCTGTAGAGGGCGGATCGGCAGCTTCGAGTGTTTCACTGCCTCCATGAGATCTGCCCGCCGCGGGTTGATGGCGATGCCGCGCTCGGTTACGACGACATCGATCAGCTCGCCCGGTCCACACAGCGTTGTTACTTCGTCCACAATCACGGGAATTCTGTCGCGAAACGAGGGTACAGCGAGAATCGTGCATCCGGCTGCGAGGCAGTTCTGCCATCCGCCAATGCCGTGCAGAAGCCGGCCGTCGGAATGAGTTACTACGTTGGCGTTGAAATTCGTATCCACTTCGGTCGCGCCCAGCACCACCGCATCCACCAGCGACGCGAAATTTCCCTTGCCATGGTAGTTGTACGAAGTAAACGGCGAAGTCGCAATGTGGCGCGGGTTGTTCGCCAGGGACCGCACGCCGTCAAGGTCGAACGTTTGCCCGTCGAGAATGTAGTCGCAGAGTCCTTCTTCCAGCAGTTCCACCAGGTGCTTGGTCGAGCCGCCGCGCACGAAGCGCGCCTTCACTCCCGCTTGCTTCATCATCTCCTTGAGGTAGCTGATGAAGGCCAGTGCGATTCCTCCAGCGCCGGCCTGAAACGAAAACCCGTTTCGCATGATGCCCGCATCGCGCAGGAATCGGGCGACGAATTCCGCGATGCGCAAGCGGTCGGGCGAGCGTGTGACTTGCGTCGTGCCAGAGACAATCCTCGCTGGATCGCCGATAGAATCGACCTCCACCACATAGTCCACGTTGTTGCCTTGAATCTGCCACGGAACGCAGGGGAAGGGAACCAGATTGTCGGTTACGACAATGACGTGGTCCGCGTAGATGGAGTCGGCCAGGGCGAAGCCCAGGGAACCGCAAGCCGATTTTCCATGCGAGCCATCGCAGTTGCCGAAAGGATCGGCCGACGGTGCGGCGATGACCGCGATGTCAATGTGCACCTCTCCGTCCTGAATCGCCTGCCAGCGTCCACCGTGCGATCGCAGAACCCCCATCCCGCGCATCTTGCCCTGTGTGCAGTAGTCGCCGAGTGGCCCGTTCATGCTGCCTTCGATGTGGTCGATTACTCCCGATTCCATCAACTCAATCGCGCTTTTTTGTGAAGGGAACGAAGCGCTGGGAAACCACATCAGATCCTTGACTTTCATTCTAGCCGCGGTCTCGAGAGCCATGAGAGCGACGCGGTCGCCATCGCGAAGGTGATGATGCGACGACACGACCATACCGTCCCGCAGTCCGCACTTGCGCAGCGCGGTTTCGAAATCGGGCACCCGTTTGTCGCCGTTCGTCGGATAATCTGCTGCGCTGCGGATCGGGGGTGAGGCTTTGCCATCGAGCGGGCAGTATTTCCCGACGCCCATGTAGGGAACTTGCGAGCGGCCGTTGACACTCTCCGGCACCATGCGCCCTGCGGCGTTTGCGGCTATTTCAGTCTTGTCCAGGATTGGCACGATGTTTCCTCTTCCTGCACGGGTCTTTAGTCCACGAGACCCATTGCCCGAGCGCGAGCCATTAGTTTCAGAGCCCTCTGCACTACCGGAGCGTCGACCATTTTCGAGCCGAGGCTCACTACCCCCAGGCCCTTCTGTTGCGCGTCGTTGTAAGCGGCGACGATTCTTCGGGCTTTTTCGATTTCAGACGATGTAGGAGCGAACGCGTCGTGAATCATCGCTATCTGCAGAGGATGGACACAACCCATTCCTTCAAAACCCAGGGTGCGGGAATTCATGCTCCAGGCGCGCAGGCCCTCCAAGTCGCCGACATCGCCGAAGACGGAATCGATGGCTTGCACTCCGGAGGCGTGAGCCGCGTTTACCACTCGCTGCCTGGCATAGAGCGATTCCGCGCCGGTCGAACTCTTCACCACGCCAAGGTCGGCGGTGTAGTCTTCCAGTCCAATCGTCAACGCGACAATCTTATCGCTTGCCTGGGCGATCGCGAACGCATTCTCGATGCCAAGCGCGGACTCAAGAATCGGCATCAACCAGACCGAACGCGTGATGCCGTAGTCTGCTTTGATTGTGGCAATACGCTTGCCCGCTTCGATGATCTGAGCCGGGTCCTCAACCTTGGGAATCAGGATGAGGTCGGGAGATTCGGGCACAATCTCGTCGAGATCCTCCAATCCGAGTGGGATTTGGTTGATTCGCACCATGCGTTCGCACTGCAGAAAATCCACGGCGCGCAGCGCGTTGCGCACAAGCAGGCGGGCAGCGTCCTTCTCGCTGGCGTGTACTGAGTCCTCGAGGTCGAGAATGATGGCGTCAGCCCCGTGGAGTGCGGCGTTGATGAAGTACTTCGGCTCACTGCCGGGAAGATAGAGTCGCGACCGCCGGAGCCTGTCGCGGGCGGAAGACTCGGGCAGCGCGATTTTCTCCGGGAGCACGCGCGTGCCTTCGCCCAGTCCCGCCCGCCGGACTGCCGCTTCGATGCGCGCCGCAATCACGAAAGGCAGCGCACCCTCATCGTGAATCAGAACATGCGCGTGCCGAACGCCGAGCGCTTCGAGCACTTCTTCGGTCTGCCTTCGAATCGAGTCGCCATAGTAAGGCTCGACGCGCGACTCGAGTTCAATATGCGTACCCCCGCGTTCACTGGGTTCGATCCGCACATGAAGATCAGAGCGAATGTCGGCGCCCCAGTGTCCGGCTTCGCCTGTACGAGTTTCGATTGCCACCGTCATGAGATCCACCGCCGCTATATATCGCTTCCCACTTCCGCAAACTCGGCACGCTCCTCGGTGAAATTCGAGGGCTGCGCCAACTTCGCTAAAACCGCGTCCGTCATCTGCACCGTACTGGCCGCGCCCTGACTGATGGCTTTGGCCCCGCCCGGGATGCGCATCATGTCATAAGTGCGGACCCTGCCCTCCATCACGACGGCCGCGATGGCTTCCCGGATGCGCCGAGCTTTCTCGATTTCGCCGACATGCTCCAGCATCATTACCGCCGAGAGAAACATGGCGATCGGGTTCACGATCGGCGGATCGAGTTCCGCATATTTCGGCGCGGACCCATGAGTCGGCTCGAAAACTGCTACTTCATCCCCAATGTTGCCGGATGCGGCGAAGCCCAGGCCTCCGATCAAGCCTGCGAATGCATCGGAGATCACGTCGCCAAACAGGTTCGAGGCCACGACAACACCGTAGTCTTCCGGGTTCTTGGTCAGCCACATCGTCTGTGCGTCAATGTTGGTAGACCACAATGCGATGCCCGGATACTCCTTCGCCACAGATTTTGCTTCCTCTTCCATCATGCCGGAGGTTTCGCGCAGCACGTTCGGCTTCTCGCAGATGGTTACGGATTTATAGCCGTATTTCTTTGCCCACTCGAAAGCAGCCGTGCAAATCTTGCGCGCTGCGCTCCGTGTAATTACGCGAACCGAGACGGCGAGGTCTGGTCCGGCAATAGAGCCGAACGGTTTGAATTTGGGATGCGTCGCGAGCGCGGCCTGAATCTGTTCCGGCGGATTCGTCCACTCCACACCGGCATAAAGCCCTTCGGTGTTTTGCCGGAAGACGACGACGTTGACCAGCGGTTCGTCGAAACCTCCGCCGGCGTGCTTACGAATGAAGTTCAGCGGATTGCCGGGAAACGAAATGCAAGGCCGAATACACGTGTCGAGATGAAACCGCTGTCGCATGGTGACGATGGGGCTGAAATACGAGTAACCCTTGCCTCGAAGTTCCGGCCGCAGATCGGCTTCAGCCTGCTTCTTGGGCTTGGACGTGATGGCTCCAAAGAGTCCAAGTCTGTGTTTGGCCAGCAGTTCTACGGTGCGCTGCGGCAGGGCGTTGCCTTCGCGGCACCAACAGTCCCAGCCGATATCGGCATGGACGTACTCGGCGTCGAGCCCAACTGCTTTCAGAATCCGGACAGCCTCGGGAAGAACCTGATTGCCGATTCCATCTCCCGGCATTGTCACCACGGTATGTTTTGCCATCTTCGTTAATCTCCTGAGACGAAAGCCTGTTCTGGATGCTCTTTCTGAATCAGCTGGAGCTTCTTTGCGACTACATTCTCAGCTCCACCGGCAATTACCAACGATTGCGGCACATCGCCGAGCGGTGGGAAAGCAAAGCGCTCCCCGCGCCATGCAACTGTGCCGGAAGTGAAATCAATCTCTATGTTCTCGCCAGGGATGATCGTTTTTTCGTAGGCCTCGGTTGCGAGTTGTTGGCGCAGGCACTTCACCAGCCCGGGCACCTCGATGCACAAAAAGCCGTTGTTGTAAGCGTTACGGAGGTAGGTTTGCGAAAAGCTGGCCGCGATAACCAGGGAGATGCCTTTGGCCTTCAGGCAGGTGACCGCCTGTTCGCGGCTCGATCCAGTGCCGAAGTTGAATCCACTGACAAGGATGTCACCGCCCCGAGTTCGCGCGGCGAATTGCGGGTCATAGTTCTCCATAATGACCCGAGCCATCATCTCCGGCGTCATGTCGTCGCGGTATGTGTAGTCCTTGCCGTAAATCGCGTCGGTGTTGACGTTGTCCTGCGGCACGAACACAAGGCGTCCGTTCACCCGCTCCGGGAATCCGGACAGAATTTCCACATGCTCGGCGTGGTGCCCGCCGGTGAAGAATTCCTGATACTGGCGAGCGACATTGCGCTCCGCGAACCGCCTCGGCCCGGTGATGTAGCCCGCAATCGCCGATGCTGCAACAACTTCCGGACTGGCGAGATAGCACTGGGCATCGCGCGATCCCATCCGGCCTTTGAAGTTGCGGTTGGTGGCCGAGATGCCGACTTCGCCTTTTTCCAGCAGTCCGGTTCCGAGTCCGATGCAGGGTCCACAGCTCGGCGGTAGGGGAATCGCTCCAGCATCGAGCAGCGCCTGCCATACGCCGCGCTTCTCGGCCTCATGCTGCGTCCACGCGCTCGCCGCTCCAACGTAAAGCTCTACTGTCGGCGCGACTTTTTTTCCGCACAAGACCCAGGCTGCGGCTTCAAGGTCCTCGACGCGGGAGTTCACGCAGGAAACCAGATAGGCCTTTTGAATCGCGATCTTCTTCTTTTCGATCCCGGCCGCCGATTGCATGGTCTGAACCGAGTCGGGGCCGGAGACATGCGGCACGACTTGGCTCAGATCGAGGACAATTCGTGCGGAATATTCCGCGTCAGGATCGGGTTGCGGCGGAGCGGCATGCCATCTCTCGATGTCCTTTTCGGTGAATCGCTCGACACCCTGCTCCCGCAGCTGCTGGCGAACACCGCGCAGGTAATGGATCGTGACCTCGTCCACGGGAAACCAGCCCACAAGCGGCCCCCATTCCGTGCTCATATTGGAAATGGAAAAGCGCGCATCCATCGGAAGGCTCGCTACGCCCGGCCCGCAGAATTCAACCGCGGCGTTCAGCGCCTCGTCGTGGTTATAGAGCCCGCACAGAGTAATGATCACGTCTTTGCCGCTGACACCCTCGGCCAGCTTGCCTTCGAAGACGACCTGAATCGTACGCGGCACCTGCCACCAGAATTCGCCGGTGGCCCATGCGGCCGCGGCATCGGTGCGCACGATCGGCGTGCCTACCGCGCCCAATGCGCCATACATGTTGGAGTGGGAATCGGAGGCAACTACGAACGATCCCGGCACCACATATCCTCGCTCGATCATGATCTGGTGACCGATGCCCGAGCCCGCCGGATAGAAGTCGACTCCGTGCTCCTTGGCGAAGACTTCGATCAAGCGATATTTCTTCAGATTGGCCTCGTCGTGATTCTGAATATCGTGATCGAGGGCAAAGACAAGTTGCTTCGGGTCGAATATTCTCTTGGCGCCGATAGCCTTGAACTTGGTCATCACGGCCGACGTGTTGTCGTGCGTCATCACATGAAGCGGCCGGATGGAAACGAAATCGCCTGCGCGCACCGGTCTGTTCGGGCCATCGGCGAGGTGGGCTTGCGCGATCTTTTCGACAATTGTCTGCGGCATGGTGGACTCCAACTGCTGCGGCCACGTTCGGTGTCGGCGCTCTATGCGAGCACAGGCTTGCGACTCTTCTGTTTCGCACGTGGCTTTATTCTTCTCTTCGCGACCGCGGGCTTCGCTTTGCGAACGTCAGCTTCCATCAGCGTCATCAGTTCGCTCACCGAGCCGACTCGTTCCAGGTTCCAGACCGCATCCTGTACTCGCTTCTGTGCGCTCTTCGAGAGCACTCCGTCCGCGAGCGCCGAGAACTTTTCCTCGACTTCTTGATCGGTCAAGGGATTGCGTGGATCGCCTTTGGGATAATCCAGTTGCTTGCTGAATGTCCGTCCATCGGTTGTATTGATATTCACAATCACCCTCTGTAGTGCTGGAAATACCTTTTCAATCTCGGGATCCGCGACCACCTCGATCTTGTTCAGTTGCTCCCGAATCCTCGGGTTGGTGATTTTCTCGATCGTGAACTGAGCGGGAGTGACCTGACGTTCGACCAGCGCCGCTGCGATCACGTATGGCAACGAATGGTCTGCGGTTTCTTTGTTGCGCGGATCGTACTTGCTGGGGTCGGAGAGAATGTCGGCTGCCCGGGCGAGCGAGCGAATCTGAATTTTCTCCACCTGCTCCGGATGCACGTTGTTTGTCTTGACCAGGTCGAGCACTGCCGAAATCGGTGTATGGGTCAGAGCCTCGGTTGGAAACGCCTTCATGCCGCATTGCGTAATGCGCCACGACTCTCCCAAACCGTCGGTCAGGAGTTCTAGCTTCCACTGCGGGCCGAAGACGTGCGCCAGTCCTTCTTTGCCGTCGATCACGTGCTCCGGGCCCGTGTAGCCCTTTACCGCAAGCAGGGCGGCGAACACTCCACTTTGCGTGGCCATCGGATCGACCGTGTTCTTCATCATGGTCAGCTTGCCGGCGGTGACTGCGCCCAGAGTGCAGTGGCGGCTGGCAGAGATTCCGATCGCGTGCTGGATTTGTTCCCAGGTGAGTTGCATCGTGCGTCCCGCGACGATGGGTGAAACGAACGCCGTGAGGGTGGCGTGATGCCAGCCACGCTCGCGAATTCCCGGGAATGCTGCCTCGCAGAAGCGCATCTCGAACTCGTGCCCGAGAATGAGTCCGACAATGAGTTCCTTGCCGTTGCTGCCCAGGTGCTCGCACCCCGCGATCGCTGCGGGGAAAATGTCCGAAGGATGCGAAGGATCCTGCTTCCAGTAAATGTCGTTGTAATCCATGCAACGAATCATGAGGCCGTTGGCCAGCGAAGCCGATACCGGATCAACGTGACGGCCAGTGCCGACCACCGTAGCCAGCCCCATGCCGGCGACTTCATCGAGAACTTCCAGCGCGATCTTTACGTCGTGCTGCTGGTATCCACCCAAAGCGCAGCCCAGCGAATCAAGCAGAAAGCGTTTGGCTTGGTAGATGGCTTCGGAGGAGAGATCCTTATACTGCAGACCGGCCGCCCAGCGCGATATCTTGGCCGTGACTGTTTCTTTAGCAGGTGAAATCGGCTTCGTGGACAAGGCTCTCTCCTTATTTCGGTACCTTGATGTTTTTCGGATTCTTGAACGGCAGGAACGCCATGAAGTCGGCGTGATGCACGATAAAGGCTTCTGTGGTTCGCTTGACCAGGTCGCCTTCGGCGGCATGAGAGGCGATGATGTGGCAAACGGCTTCCGGCACTCCACACTCCAGCGCCAGCGCGACTCCGGTAAATGGATGGCGCAACGCCTCCCCGCGCTCGCTTTGCCGGCTCTTCCCATCGGGGCCGAGTTCGTACTCCAGCAGTTTGCCTACGTCGGCCAGGATCGCGCCTGCGATCACCGTGTCCATGTGCACGGGCAGGGCGCGACCCATGAAATCTTGCATGGCCGCGGCACTGTCGCGTGCGATATGCACAACGCAGCGTTTGTGTTCCATGAAAGTGATGGGACAGTTCGGAACCAGCAGGGTGAACGGAATCTGGTTCAGATCATCGGCCTTGAGGGTGCTGCGTTCCAGCGCTTTGATCCAGGTCTCGACAACCTGTTCGCGCAATTGGGGATCTTGAATCCAGTCGACCTCCGGCCAAAGGCGCTTGATGGTCTCCCGCATACGAGGGTCCCCGCCCAAACTCCTAAGGCTAGCTTGGGGTAGAGGTGGGGACGACGATTGGAATCACAGTGGCCTGTGATTTGGGCACGTGACTACTGACACGCCAGTTTGCGAAGCCGTTCAGCGGCGATTTCGGGAGTGATATCGCGTTGGGGAGTTCCCAGCATCTCGAACCCCACCATAAACTTCCGGACCGTCGCGGAGCGCAGCAGCGGCGGATAGAAATGCCCATGGAAGTGCCATTCCGGGTGATCCTGGCCATCGGTCGGCGTCTGGTGGAAGCCCATCGAATAAGGGAAAGGGACTCCGAAAACCTTGTCGTAGGTCGAAGTGACGCGGTGAAGAATTTCACTGAGAGTGCGGACATCCTCCGCGGTGAATTCCTGCATGTTTCCCATGTGCCGGCGGCTGCACACCAGGATCTCAAATGGCCACAGGGCCCAGAAGGGCACCAGTGCAACAAACCCCGCATTCTGCCACACGACCCGCACCTGCTGCTGATCTTCCAATCCCATGTAATCGCACAGCAAGCAAGCGTCATTCGCCTTCCGGTACGCACTCTGTGCGAGGAGTTCCTTCGCAGGCGCGTCCGGAATCGAAGCGGTCGCCCAGATCTGGCAATGGGGATGCGGATTGCTGGCGCCCATCATCGCCCCGCGGTTTTCAAATATCTGCACGTGGTCGATGGAGTCCAGGGCACCTAACTCCCGGAACTGTCCCATCCAGGTGCGAACCACCAACTCAATCTCAGCCAGTCCCATGGTTGCCAACGTCAGGTCGTGGCGGGGAGAAAAACATTGAACACGGCAAATACCCGGCTCGGACTCGGCGACGAGCAATCCCTTGTTTTCGACGTCGCGACGATCACAGGCGACTTGGGGCTTCAGAGCAGCGAAGTCGTTTTCAAAGACGAATGTCGAAGAGTAAGGAGGATTGGCAATCCCTCCCGCCCGAGTGTTTCCGGGGCAGAGGTAGCAATTCGGGTCATAGGCGGGTTCCGCTTTCTCTTCCAGCCACGTCACTTCTCCCTGCCAGGGTCGCGTGGCACGCTGAGGAGAAACCAGCACCCACTCGTTGGTCAGTGCGTTCAGCCGGCGATGGGGATCCTCGTTTAGCTTCAAGTCGTGTCCTCGCACGCATTCTACGACGAACCCCTCCCATCTGCGCCTAACGTCTGGCGGTTCTCTTGCGCGGCCCAGCCGCCATTACCGAAGTCACTGCCGGCGGTGATCCAACTCACAGCCACGACGCTGGGTGCGAAATAATATTTTGGCAGGTCCTAAATACGGAGTCTTTATATGAGATCTACCGAAAAAGTTCGGTTGCTGGTCTTTTCGATCTTCCTCGGCGTGTTGATCGTTTTTGCGATGGTCTATCAGCCGGTTGATGCCTCGAGTCACCCGTCGCATGCCGGGAGTTCCGCGGTCGTGCCAGTAAGCAAGTAAGTCCCACGGGACGGACCAAAAAATTACTGAGGCCTCTGCGAATTTACTCCCTGCCGCATGGCATAATCTTCGGCAACATCTCCCGATCAGGTGTGAACCTATGCGTCAAGTCCTGATTGCCGCTGTCTGCCTTTGTGTCTGCCTTGCGAGCCTCCCGTGCACCGGAGCTCCAGCGGCCACCACCAAGCCGCTTCTGATCTACTCCATTGACGTCGAGGGTGGGCAAGCGACCCTGGTCGTGAGCCCCTCGGGCCAATCGCTGCTGATTGATGCTGGCTGGTCCGGCTCCGAAGGCCGCGACGCCGACCGCATCGTGGCAGCCGCGCATCAAGCCGGAATCACCCAGCTCGACTACGTTCTGATCACGCACTACCATCGCGACCACGTCGGCGGCGTCCCGCAACTCCTGGATGGCATAAAGGTCGGCACCTTCGTGGACCATGGGCCGAATCTGGAGGATTCTGAGGTGACTCGCACCGACTACGCGGCCTATGAGAAGGCTATCGCCGGGCATGCCCACGTCGTCGTAAAGCCGGGCTGGGGGCTGCCGATCAAAGGCATGGAAGTTCGTGCCTTGACGTCCGCCGGAGAGCACATCGCGAGCCCGTTGCCCGGAGCCGGATTGGCGAACCATTATTGTGCCGCGGAGCCTGACGCGCCGGCAGATAACACCGAGAATGCCCGCTCCCTTGGCGTCCTGATCACCTTCGGCCGCTTCCGGTTCCTCGATCTCGGCGACCTGACCAAGAAGAAAGAGCTGGAACTTGCCTGTCCCAACAATCTGCTGGGCTCGGTCGATCTGTTCCTTGTGACGCATCATGGTGCCGATCTTTCGAATCCGAAAGCCTTGGTATGGGCACTCCATCCCCGCGTGGCCATTATTAACAACGGTCCTCGTAAGGGGTCGAGTCCCGCGGCCTGGCAGATCGTCCACGATTCTCCGGGTCTTGAAGACTTGTGGCAGCTTCACTATGCAGAAGAATCGGACCGGGACCACAACGTCGCCGAGGAGCGCATCGCGAACGTGAAAGAACCTTGCGAAGGGAAGTTCCTCAAGGTGTCAGCCGAAGCGGACGGCTCGTTCTCCATCACCAACAGCCGAACCGGCGTGGAGAAAAAATATCTCAAGAAATAAATTAGGAATCTGCGCCATGATCGTGATTGTGATGGGAGTTGTCGGCGCGGGTAAGACCACCGTGGGGCTTTTGTTGGCGGGGCAACTGGGATGGAAATTTGCCGACGCGGACGATTTTCATCCGCCAGCAAATGTGGAGAAGATTCGACAGGGCATTTCGCTCACCGATGAAGATCGCCAGCCGTGGCTGCAGCGCCTTCGTGAAGCCATCACGAACTGGACTGCCGAGGGGCGCAATGTCGTCCTAGCATGCTCAGCCCTGAAGCGCCGCTACCGGCAAGAACTCGCGGTCGGGCCGCAAGTCCGCTTCGTCTATCTCAAAGGCAGTGCGGACTTGATCGCGCAGCGCCTGCGTGCGCGCGAACTACACTTCGCCGGCGTGGCGATTCTGGCCAGTCAGTTCGACGACCTGGAAGAACCCGAAGACGCCGTGGTCGCCGATATTGCTTCCACCCCGCCACAGATAGTAGCCAACATTCGGGAAAAGCTTCGCTTAGCGTAGAATCCTCGGAACTTGCTGTTCGAGATCCGGACTGTCCCTTGGAAACTATCCCCGACCGACTCGAATCCGCCGTCATCTCCCGACTGATGTGGCGGCTGATGCCGTTTCTCTTCCTGCTCTACATCGTTGCCTATCTCGATCGAATCAACGTCAGCTTCGCCGTGCTGCAAATGCGGGGGCAACTCGGTTTGACGGATCGCGTCTACGGCCGTGCCGCCGGCATGTTCTTCGCCGGGTACTTTCTATTCCAGCTTCCCAGCAACCTAGTGCTCGAAAAGTTCGGCGTCCGGCGCTGGATTTCCGGCTTGATGGTGACCTGGGGAGTGATTTCGTGCCTGATGGTTTTTATCCGCGGACCCATCAGTTTCTACGCCATGCGTTTCATGCTCGGCGCTGCCGAGGCCGGATTCTTCCCCGGCATGATCCTCTACATGAAGCACTGGTTCCCGGCCAGCGCCCGGGCGCGTGCCGTAGCCTGGTTCATGACTGCGAATCCGATCGCGGGTGTCGTCGGCAGTCCGGTTTCCGGAGCCTTGCTCGGGCTGAGCGGCAAAGGCCTTTCGGGCTGGCAGTGGATGTTCCTGATGGAGGGTATTCCCGCCATCATCCTGGGAGCAACCGTGGCTTGGGTTTTGTTCGATACACCGCAACAGGCACGCTGGTTGAAAGGGGACGAACGAACGTGGCTGCTCGAGAAATTGGCTTACGAGCATCGGGCAGAATCGGCTCTGACACAAGGGAGCCTCTGGCAGGTCGTCCTCAGCCCCAGAATTTGGATGCTGTCGCTTGTCTATTTCGGAGTTTCCACCACCATGTACGGAGTCACTCTCTGGCTGCCGAGCATCATCCAGAGTCAGTCAGGGTTGGGTTACATCCGAACCGGCCTAGTAGCCGCGATTCCATTCGTGGCGGCGGCTGTCGTCATGGTTCTGGTCGGCATGCACTCCGATCGCACCGGGGAACGTCGATGGCACACGGCAATTCCGGCTTTTCTGGGGGCCACAGCCCTGGTCGTTGCGGGATACGGCAGTTCCGCAGTTGTGGTCGTGGCGGGAATTGGCTTGGGTCTGGTCTGCACCGAGTCGATGGTGGGACCCTTCTGGGCGATGGCGACCTCGCGCCTGGTCGGCCTTTCGGCGGCAGCCGGAATCGCCCTGATCAACTCCCTCGCCAATCTTGGCGGATATTATGGTCCCGACATCATTGGACTTTTTCGGACGGCGCACAGTGGGTTTCGCGGAGGGCTGCTGGCGATTGCCGGGACCGTCGCAATCAGCGGTGCGACGGCGCTGATCGTTGGCAGACAGCCAAGGACAACGGCTGACGCCTAACCGTAGCGCCGGCATCTTGCCGGCTGTCGCGAGGCGGTCGTGGCCTCGCAAGCGGGGGGCGCTACTATGGCTTCGTTCTATCCTCTCAATTGTTTACAATAGGAACTTCGTCTGAAGTCTAGGCCGGTCGTCCGCAGTAGGAACCAAGACATTTTGGAACAGCAAAACCACAATCCCAGTACGGCCGCACCCACCGTCTACTGGCGAGTAGAGGGGAGCCTGCTCGACCTCACCGTCGTCGAGCCAGTGGCGTTCTTTACCTGGAATGCCCAGACGTTCGCAGAGCGCTTCCGGCGCCGCGGACAGATCTTCGTGATGGCGCTCCTGCGTCCGTTTCTCTATTCCACAAACCGCAAGTTCGCCACACGGGCGGTGCATACCGTTTTGCGCGGAGTCACTCGCGACCGCCTTGATCTGCTGGGGGAAGAGTTCTTTCTTTACAAGTTGAAGCCGCGATTGAAAGAGCGGGGAGTCCAAAAAGTGCAGGAACTGGTGCAAGGCGGGGCAGAGGTCGTGCTCGTAAGCCAGGGACTGGAGCACGTGATGCGCCCGCTGGCACAGCATCTCGGCGTGAAGCGGATCGTCTGTAATCGCCTGGAGTTCCACGACGGCACCGCAACGGGCCGCTTGATCGAGCCCGTCATCCGGCCGCGCGGAGCCTTCGCCCGCATCCGGGAGGAGAATCCGGACGGGCGCCGCGCTCCGAAAACTCTGGCGCGGCAACTGGACATTTCCGTCGAAGCGCTGCGGGCGGCGGTGATTCCAGCCGAGCGGCAGGCGCCGGGCCTGGTGCGGCCCGTCGTTCATTTTGACGGTCAGAGACAGGCGCCCGGGTTTTCCGTGCGGCGGGCATTCTCCGGCAAGCAGGTGATGCTGATCGGGGTCACCGGTTTTATTGGTAAGGTCTGGCTGGCCAACACGCTTCTGGATTTGCCCGAAGTGAAGCGAATCTTCCTGCTGATCCGGCGGCAGAAGTCGAACCCGGCAGAGCGACGCTTCGAGAAAATGGTGGAAGAATCGCCCGTCTTCGATCCATTGTTTGAAAAGCATGGAGACGGACTCCCCGAGTTTTTACGCGAAAAGATTGAGGTCGTCGAAGGAGACGTCACCCAACCGGGGCTCGGACTGAGCGACGACACCGCCCGCCGTTTGCAGAAGAATCTGGACCTGATTATCAACAGTTCTGGCCTGACGGACTTCAATCCCGACCTGCGCGACGCTCTCAGCACCAACACCGACGCGGCTTTGAACATCCTCGAGTTTGTCCGGTCGACCGACCATACCGGACTCCTGCATCTCTCCACCTGCTACGTGGCCGGTGAACAGGATGGGCGAGTCAGCGAAAAGCTGACTCCGAACTACAATCCGCATGGCTTGCCCGGATTCGACGCCGAAAAGGAGTGGAACTCGCTTCACGAGTTGGTGAAGCAGGCTGAATCTCAGGCCGAGAGTGAAGAAGTCACTTCCGACCTGCGCATGCAAGCACAGTCCAAGGAGCATGCGGCGAAGGACCTGCACGGTGCGGCCTTGGACAATCAGATCCGTAAAGGCCGCGTCCGCTGGCTGAAGACCTACCTGACCGAGGCTGGAACCCGTCGCGCAAAGGAATTAGGCTGGCCGAACACTTACACCCTCACCAAAAGCCTGGCTGAGTCGCTGATGATTCAACACGGCTCCGGTTTGCCAGTGGCGGTGGTGCGTCCAGCAATTGTCGAGACCTCGGTGTCGAAGCCTTTTCGTGGATGGAATGAGGGCATCAATACGTCGGCGTCGCTCTCCTATCTGTTGGGCACATATTTTCGGCAGTTGCCTTCAAACGAGAGCAAACGGCTCGATATTATTCCCGTGGATGCCATTTGTGCGGGCATGACTCTGATTGCCGCGGCCGTCATGGAACGGAGGCACGACCCGCTCTACCAACTCGCGACCTCGGTGACCAACCCCTGCGACATGGGTCGCTCGATCGAGTTGACCTCGCTGGCGCACCGCAAGCACTACCGCGCGCAGGAAGGGCTGGAGTCCTGGCTGCGTCTGAGGTTTGATGCGATCCCGGTTTCGAAAACGCGCTATAACCGCATGTCCGCGCCCGCCCAGAAGGCGATCGTGAAGTCCATCCAACGCATCATGTCGCCGCTACCGTTAAAGAAGGCGCCGCTGGTCAAAACCGAACGCAATCTGGAGCGCCTGGAAAAGCTCATTGAGTTGTTCGAGCCCTTTATCCTGTTGAACGAACATGATTTCACGGCCGAAAACATCGAGAAACTTTCGCATGCGCTCGTGCCCGAAGAGCAGGCTGACTTTGCCTACGACACTCGTTCGCTGGACTGGTGGGAATACTGGATCAACATTCACATTCCGGCGCTACGCCGCTGGACCTATCCGCTCATTGAGGGGCGGCCCCTGGAGACCCGCCCTCCTCGCACTCTTCAACTTGCACCCGCCAACGGAGACACCGTGAAGACCGGGACCAATGGAGCAACGTGGCGATATTCCTGACCGGATCAACCGGATACATCGGCGCGCACGTCGCTGCCAACCTGCTGCAAGGCCACGAAGCCGCTTTGAACCTGCTGGTGCGCGCTCGCGATCCGCAGGAAGCGCAGATGCGCCTTTGGCGTGCCTTGCAATTGCATCTGGATTTCCCGCGATTTTATGAATACTTGCAAACGAAGGTGCGAATCTTCTGCGGAGATCTGACCTCCGCCTCCTTCGGCCTCGATCGCGATGAGTACGATCGCCTGGTGCACACCACCGATTCGGTGATTCATTGCGCAGCTTCCCTGAACCGCAAGTCGGAAAAAAGCTGCCTGAACGTGAACCTGCGCGGCACGCTCGAAGTGCTGACCCTGGCGCGGCACGCCGAGCACTACCACGGTCTGCGGCGCTTCAGCGAAGTGAGTACGGTCGCGGTTGCAGGCAAGCGCAGCAATGAAGTCGTCAGCGAAGATCGTTCCATCGAGTGGGACCGTTCCGACTACGATCCCTACGCCCGCACCAAGAAATTCTGCGAGCACATGACCCGAGTGTTGCTGCCCGACACTCCGAAAACGGTTTTTCGCCCCAGCATTGTTCTGGGCGATAGCCGCCACGCAGAGACCACTCAGTTCGATATGGTCAAGGCATTCGTGTTCCTCGCCGGCTTGCCCGTGCTGCCGTTCCGGCCCACTGACAAGATTGACATCGTAAATGTGGACTTCGTCGCCGACGCGATCGCGACTCTGCACCAGAAAGAGAAACCGCAGTTCGAGACCTATCATCTTTCGTCCGGGACCTCGTCGCAGACGTTCCGCGAATTGACCAAGGCGCTGTCCGAGGCGCAGCAGAAACGCGCTCCCGTATTTGTTCCGTTTGCAGAGAAACCTTTCTCGGGCTCGGTGAACTTCCTGTCGAATCGCAAAGGTTCGCTGGGGCACGGCGCGGCGCTAATGAAGGTCTTCATGCCCTATCTGGTGTGGAACACGGTGTTCGATAACTCGCGCGTGACCTCCGAATTGGGGCGCAAGCCGGTTCCGTTTTCGCAGTATAGTTTTCCGCTGCTCAAGTTCAGCCGTGAGAATCATTTCGAGTACAAGTACGAGCCCTGGCCCGCGGCTCGCGGAGGTAGCGCCGCATGATGGATTTCGTCCTGGAGGCGTGGGTCAGCGGCAACATCGAGCGCGCCAAGGCCCGATGGATGCTGGGCGGAGGAACGCCCTGGCAGCCGGGCGACAAACTGAACTTGCTCTTCGCCGGATACAACGGCACTCGCAATATGGGTTCGGATGTGCGGGTGGACGAGATGCTGCGCCAGATTCGCCACATCCTTGGCGCGGAGCGCGTCGAGTTCAGTGTGATGAGCCAGAACTTCGACTTTTCTAAAGGCTACTTCGAAGGCACGAAGCAGGTTCACCTGCCCGACATTTTTCCGCCCTTTCTGTCGGATGAGGTGCCGAAGCACCATGGAGTCGTGGCCTGCGAAGGCTCCATGTTCAAAAGCAAGTTCGCCAACGCACTGACCACCATGATGATCGGCTCGTTAGGCATCGCCGCCGTGCAAAACAAACTCTCTGTCGGATACGGAGCCGAAGCGGGTCATATGGATCCGCTGGTTGCCAAGATGTGCGGCCGTTATTGCAAGAATTCCCTTGTGATTACGCGCAATGAAGAGTCGCGCGGTGTTCTGCGCGAACTCGGCGTTCCCACGGAATTGGGCACGGATACTGCATGGACGTTTGAGCCCCGTCCCGCGGAATATGGCCAAAGTGTTCTTCGCCAAGTCGGATGGGATGGGCGTGCTCCCGTGCTCGTCGTATGCCCCATCAATCCCTTCGAGTGGCCGGTAAAAGCGTCAGTGGCGAAATACGCTCTGCGAAGTCTGACCGGAGCCTATAAAGACAGCCACTACCGCACGGTTTATTTTCATAACTCAGGACCGGCAGCCGATCGCGCCTACCAGCACTACCTGACGTCGATTGCCAGGGCCGTGGACGCGTTCCGCAAACAGCGCAATGTGTTCGTCATCCTGGTAGCGACGGAGCGTCTTGACGCGCGCCCCGCCAATCGCATCTCGGAAAAACTCGGCGGAGTGCCGGTCCTGACTTCCGATCAATACAACATGTACGAACTGGTCAGCATCCTGCGCGCCTCCCATATGATGGCCTCGTCGCGCTATCACGGGATTGTGACTTCGATGCCGGCACTCGTTCCGTCGGCAGGTATCACGATGGATGAGCGCATTCGCAACTTGATGAACGAACGCGGGCATCAGGACTTGCTCATGCAGGTGGACGACCCCGACCTCGAACAGAAATTGCTGGCTGCGCTTGAAATGCTGGCCACGCAAGGCGAGCGCATCGCCGATGGAATCGCCCGCACAGTCGTCAAGAATTTAAAAGTGATGGCAAGAATGGGAGTTTTCTTCGAGGAAGAAGTCCAGCGGCGGTATCCCGAATTTGGGACGCGCACCGGCGAATGGAGTTGGGAAGATTACCTGCCTCCCATGAACGCTTCGCTGCGCCAGTTGGTAGCGGCTTATAGCTGATTGTCGCCACGAGAAACCATGCCATTTGTCGGGGAAATATTTTCGCAACTGAAAGCGGCCGCTGACACACGGGTGCTCCAGGAGATCCGCGACGGCCAGGTCACTGGAGTGACCGGTAGCGAACTCCTCGAATTAATCCGCAAAGCGCGCACTTTTCTCGCCGCAAAAGGACTGCAGAAGGGCGAGCGCTGCGCAGTCCTTTCCGCGAACAGCATCCGCTGGATCGCGCTCGATCTGGCCGCTATGGCCGACGGGTTGATTGTCGTCCCGCTCTATTTCCGTCAGGCTCCAGCGGAACTCGTTGCCATGATGCAAGACAGCACGCCTTCGCTCCTCTGCTGCGGTGACGCGAAACTTCGAGACGGGATCCTGCAGAGCTGGCCCGGCGCGCCCCAGCATTTTCTCTTTGACGAAATATTCGCGGGGGTCGAAGGAGTCGCACTGGATCGCCCGCAAGTGCGCGATGCCGATCCCGTAACCATCATCTACACGTCCGGCACTTCGGGTGAGGCCAAGGGCGTGGTGCTCACCGCGGCCAATGTGGGGTTCATGCTCGGCTGCACTTCGGCGCGGCTGGACTCGCTCATGGCAGGCCGGTCGGGGCAGGACCGCATCTTCCACTATTTGCCGTTTAGTTTTTGCGCTTCATGGATTGCCGTTCTGTCGTTCCTGATGCGCGGGAGTCTGGTGACGTTGAATACCGATTTGACGAAGATTCCATCGGACATGCCGGCGGTCGCTCCTCATTACTTCCTGAATGTTCCTCAGTTGCTCGAACGCATGCGCCGCGGGGTGGACGAGCAAATTGCGCAGAAAGGCGGCATCGCACAAGCGATCTATTCCCGAGCCAAAGCGGCGTGCGCCCGGCAAAAAGAGAACAAGCCGCAATCGAGCGATGCCCTCTGGCTGTGGCTCGCGAGTACGCTGGTCTTTCCCGCGGTGCGCAAGAAGATGGTGGGTGAGAATCTCAAGGCCCTTATTTGCGGGTCTGCGCCGCTCGCACCGGAGACCCAGGATTACTTCAGCATGCTAGGCCTCCCAGTGCTGCAGGTCTATGGTTTGACCGAGACCACCGGCATCTGCACTATGGACGATCCTAACCAGGTCGTGCCGGGGCGCGTTGGGCCCGCGATACCAGGCATTGAGATGCGGCTCAGCCAGAATGATGAGATCGTAGTACGAGGGCCGAATGTGTTTCCCGGCTATTGGAACCGTCCCCAACAGACAGCGGAAGTGCTGCGCGATGGATGGTTTCACACCGGTGATCAAGGCGAAATGGATGCTTCGGGCAACTGGCGCATCGTTGGACGGATCAAGAATCTGATCGTTCTCGGCTCGGGCCACAAGATCGCTCCTGAACCCATCGAAGAAGAAATCGCACGTCTGCTGCCCGGCGCCCAGCAGGTAGTGATCGTCGGCAATGGCCGCGGCTTTCTTTCGGTAATCGTCGCCGGCAACGTCAGCGCAGCCCATGTGCAAGAAGGGCTGGATGCAGTGAACGGCTTGAATCCGCACTATAAGCAGGTGCGCGCTTTCTGCCTGCGGCCGGAGCCCTTTTCCATAGACAATGGAATGCTCACGGCCAATGGAAAGCTGAAGCGCGACCTGATTTCCGCGCGCATGAAAACCGAGATCGAAGGTATGTACCAGGTCAGGCAGGCGGTGTAGTGAGGCGATTTTGCTTGCGAAAGGGGCTGTGTCGGCTGTGAAGCAATTCAAAGGGCAGGCGCTATCGTGGCAGGTCACAGAAAAGGTTATCGAGCTTGCGCTCCACCGCTCGCCCTGCAACGAACTGGGATCCGCTTCGCTCGTTGAATTGGAAAAGTTCGCCTCTGCGCTCGATGATCTGGAAGCAGATGCCCATGCCCTCATCGTCCACAGCGAGATGAAGCCCGGTTTCTGTGCCGGCGCGGATCTACGCGAGCTTTACGAACGGTCGCAAGCCATGGAGAAGGCGCAGGCCGCGCAGGGTGTGCGCGATTTTCTCGAGCGCATTCACCATGTCTTAAATCGGATCGATGCATCTCCTTTGACCACGATTGCCGCGGTTCATGGAGTTACATTCGGCGGAGGGTTTGAGCTCGCGCTGGCCTGCGACCTGATCATCGCCGACAAGATGGCCCGCTTTTGCTTCCCCGAGCTGCGACTGGGTCTGATTCCAGGCTTCGGTGGAATCCCCCGGCTGAAGCGTGATCTGGGAAATGCGGTGGTGCGCGACCTGCTCTTGACTGGCCGCAGTTTCAACGCCACCAAGGCCCAACAGATCGGGCTGGTGAGCCAGGTGGTCTCAGAGGGCGAAGGATTGCGCGCGGCGCGCGCGACGGCCGCGCAGATTGGGAAGTTCGACCGGGAAACTGCCGTGGCCGCCAAGCAATTCATCAAGCCGATTCCGTATGAAGAATTGCGCAAGGAGATCGACATTTTCTGCGCGCTGTTCTCCCGCCCGGCAGTGCAAGCCGGGCTGAAGAAATTTGTTGAGAGCACCGCCGCGCAACCCTACTTGCCCTAGCGAATTCGTGCGAAGATTGAACAACTAATATGCCAACAGCCAATCAAACTCTCGACGAAATCCTTACGCTGGCCGCAGCCCATTTCAAGGTGCAGCGCGAGAAGCTATCGCCGGACGACGACTTTTTCAAGGCGCTCGGCATCGACAGCCTGCAGACGCTCGACTTGCTCACCAAACTCGAAAATCACTTCCGAGTCGAATTGCCGGATTATGAACTTCAGGGCGTAACCGACTTCCGCACGCTGGCTGGGAAGATTCAAGCGCGACTATAGAACCAGCAGGTAATTGACTGATAAACATGGTTTTCTCCGCGTCTCCGCGTCTCCGTGGTGAAATAGACTGTTGATGCTCGACCTCCGCCAATACACGTGTCTGGGCTCTGCGCTGCGCGATGCTCTTGACCGCTTTTCCTCGGAAGTTTGCCTGATCGAGGCCGATCGCGATCGCGAGAAGGTGCGCCTCACCTATTCCGACTTCAAAGAGATCGCCCTTCCGCTAGCGCGCGCTTTAGAGGACGCCGACTTCGACGCCGGCGACCGCGCCGCCATTATCATGACGAATCAGTCGAAGTGGCTGATTTCGGCGTATGCCGTTTTTTACTGCGGCGGCGTGCTCGTTCCGCTGGACTACAAACTGACCGCGGCCGAGCACTTGCAACTGCTGGCCCACTCCAAGTCGAAGGTGCTGATCGTCGAGTACTATTTGTGGCGCGCGATCACACAATCGCCAGACTTCCATAAGATTGCAACCAAGATCGTGCTCGTCACCGAAGCCCCGCTGGGCGCTGACCTGGCAGGAGGATTTCGCTGGGAGGATTTCAAGCGCAAGGGCGCGCCCGACTTCGTCATGCGCCAGAAAGAAGATATCGCATGCATCGTTTATTCGTCGGGCACTGGCGGCCGGCCGAAGGGCTGCGTCCTTACCCATGAGAACTATCTGGAGCAGTGTCGCGCGCTCACTGCCTGGTATCCCTTCTGGCCGGGAGTGCGGTACCTGAGCATCCTTCCCACTAATCACGCCATTGATTTCATGGTCGGTTTCATCGGTCCGTTCGTGTGCGGCGCGTGCGTGGTGCATTTGCGCACGCTGCGTCCGGAGTTCGTGCGCGACGCGTTCGTGCGTTACCGCATCACCTACGTCTCGCTGGTTCCCATGATCGTAAAGAATCTGGAGCGTGGCCTCCGCGCCAAGTTTGACGAGCTTCCGTCGTGGAAGCGGGCCTTCCTGAATTCGATGATCGGAATCAACAAGCTCCTCACCCGCCGCCGGCCAAAAGTGAAGCTCAGCCGCATGCTTCTATCCAGCGTACATCGCGGATTCGGCGGCGAGGTGCTCGCCCTGATCACCGGTGGCGCGTTCATGGAGCCCTCCACCATGCAGTTCTTCTACGATCTCGGTATTCCGGTGGTCAATGGTTACGGTCTCACCGAAGCCGGCACAGCTCTCACGCTCAACGATCTCAAACCCTTTCGCGCCGATACGGTGGGCAAACCGCTCCCGGGAGTTGAACTCCGCATCCTGAACCCCGACTCAGATGGGGTAGGCGAAGTCGCCGTGAGCAGCAAGACCGTGATGTCGCACTATCTGGACGACCCTGAACTCACGCTCGAAACAATCGTGGATGGCTGGCTTCTGACCGGCGATCTGGGCCGGTTCGACGGCAGCGGCCATCTCCAATTATTCGGTCGCAAGAAAAACATGATCGTCACCGAAGGCGGAAAGAATATTTACCCGGAGGACATCGAAACGGTTTTCGACGGCCTACCGGTGAAAGAGTACAGCGTGTTTGCCGCGAATTACGTCTGGCCAAAGAAAGAGCTCGGGGGCGAATCCCTGGTCCTCGTGATCCGGCTGGAACAGAACCGGAAGTTCGATAACAAGTTGCTGGAGGATCTGTCTGCGCGAAACCTGCGTTTGCCGGACTTCAAGCGGGTGGGCGGATACTTGATTTGGGAGAAGGATTTTCCCCGGACCGCCTCGATGAAGATCAAACGTCAGGCGCTGGCCGAAGAAATCGGCAAATCGGTGGAACGGACCGCAATCGTGGGGTTGTGAGCGTCCGCTTGGAGTTGGGTAGCCACGAGAAATTCCCGCAAGTATTTCACTCGCAGAAATGGAACTCGAACCTTGGTGCAAAACTATCTTGCGATCGTGAATCCCGCCGCTGGAGGCGGACGGAGCCGCAAGCTGCTGGGCCCCGCGCTCGAGCGGCTGCGCGCCGGCGGAATTGAGGTCAACGTGGCCGAGACCCGTAGCCCCGGCGATGCAACCGGGATCGCCCGCGAGGCCTACGGGCGCGGCGTTCGCAACTTCGTCGCCGTGGGCGGCGACGGCACTTCCTACGAAATCGTGAACGGACTGTTTCCCGAGGCGCTCAATGGCGAGCCTCCGACGTTAGCGTTCCTGCCGCTCGGCACCGGTAATTCCTTCCTCCGCGACTTCAGCGATCGCGGCGTAGAGCACGCCATCGAGGCCATCCTGGCTCGGCGCAGCCGCCGCTGTGATGTTCTTAGTTTGCGGCACCGGACGGGAACCATCTACTACATCAACCTCTTGAGCATGGGATTTTCCGCTGACGTGGCTACGCTTCGCGCGCGGCGTTTCAGCGCATGGGGAGAACTCGGGTACCTCACATCGATTTTCCTGACCCTGGCTCGCTTCAACCGCCGCCCGTTCTTGGTTCGAGTCGAGGGCGAGGAAGAGTTCGATCGCCGCGAGTGTCTTTTCCTGACGTTCAACAACAGCAAATATACCGGTGGAACCATGATGATGGCTCCCAAGGCCGAGATCGACGATGGCTTAATCGAATATGTCCGTTGGGGACCGATCGGCAGGCTAGGCCTGATCCGCAATCTGCCGACGCTCTACGACGGCACGCACATCGCGCATCCGCTGGCCGAGCGCAAGGGCGTACGGCGCGTCGAGTTCAACTTGCAGCATCCGGTGGACGTCATGGTGGATGGGGAAGTGCTGACCCTGCATTGCGAGGAACTAGGCGTGTTGCCTGCGGCCCTCAACGTGGTCGCGTAGCCGCCGTGATATAAAAATAAGTCATGTCTGACGAACGAAGAAAGCGGAAGCAAGAGCGCGAAGGCGGCGCTTCAAGCGACAGAAAATCAAAGAAGATGTTTGCCTGGGGAGCGATCTTGCTCGTGCTCATCGGCGCGTATCTTGCCTTCTGGTATCACCAGAACCACAAATACGATGCCTTTGCGAGTGCCTCTCGACGAAAGATGCCAAGATGTACGGCCTCTACTGGTGCCCTCATTGTATCGAACAGAAAGGCGGCTTCGGAGACTCGTTTCATTATGTGAACTACGTTGAGTGCGCGACCAAGGGAGTCAACGAACTCAATGCGGAGTGCAAGATCGCAGGGGTGAAGGAATTTCCGAGCTGGCAGTTTCGCGGCGAGCAGCCCAAGCCCGGAGTTCTTTCCATGGAAGCCTTGAGCGACAAAACCGGGTGCGCGCTGCCGTGACCGCTTCGGAAAGCTCGTCACCCGCCCGTCGGCGGGCGAACTCTTCTTGCCATCATCGCCATCCTCGCCTTGGCAGGTGCGGCAGTGTCCGCCATCTCGCTGCAGCGCCACTACGCCAAATCGGCGACCGAGTTTTGCGACTTCAGCCAGAAATTCAGCTGCGACATCGTGAACCGCAGTGAGTATTCCACCCTGGTCGGCATTCCTGTGGCGGGTATTGGGATCGCCGGGTACGCCGCTCTATTCATCTCTTCCACCTTCTGGAAGTCACGCCCTGAGACGCCGAACCGCCTTTTGGGAGCCGCGTTGGCCGGATTAGTCTTCGCCCTGTATCTCACTTATGTCGAAGCCTATAAGCTCGAGACCTGGTGTATTTTGTGCCTGATTTCCCTGGTCCTGATTACCCTGATCAGCTTGTTGGCCATCATCGTGAAGCTGAAAGTCGCGAGAGCATGATGGGCCGTTGTATCCTGATAGCGCACTTTTCCTGATGGAAGAAACCCAACAAACTGAAAATCGGGAACCAGGCGTTATGCCCGGCATAATCCGAGCCGAGTCAGCGACGGGAGACCTGCGTCTGCATCGATTCCGCAGCCGGGTCTTTCACAATACCCGATTCCTGCGCGTGTGGCTGCCTCCCGGATACGACGATCCCGCAAACGCTGGGCGACGCTATCCTGTGCTGTACCTCAACGATGGCCAGAACCTGTTCGAGGCCGCGACCTCCTTCACCGGCATCGAGTGGCAAGTGGATGAGACTGCCGATCGCCTAATCCGCGAGGATGTCGTGCCTCCCATGATTTTCGTCGGCATGGACAATGCGGGCAGGGACCGCATCCGTGAATACATGCCGCACCGTTCGCTGCATCCCATGATGCTGCGCGTGCAGGGCACGCGCTATCCCGACTTCCTGATGAAAGAAGTAATGCCATTCGTAGCCCGCAACTACCGCGTGGCCACTGGCCCTGAGAATACCGGGCTGGGCGGATCGTCCCTCGGCGCGCTCATTGCCATTTACACCGCAGCCGTGCGCCCGGGTGTAATTGGACGGTTGCTGCTGGAGAGTCCGTCGTTGTGGGCGTCGAACCGGCAATTCATCCGCGAGAGCCGCGGCGTCAAACGCTGGCCGGAGCGCGTTTTTCTCGCCACGGGCACTTCCGAAGTCGGCCGAGCAGACCGGGATCAGAGTGTAGTGGACGACGTGCGCGAACTGGCGGGCATTCTTCGCCGCTCTGGGTTGGACGAGAAACGTCTTCGCCCGGTGATTGAAGAGGGAGGAACTCATCACGAATCGGCCTGGGCGCGTCGTTTTCCTGAAGCTCTGGCATTCCTGTTCGGAACTCCAAGAGCCTAGTTGCCCAACGATCAGATCCCTCTTCAAGTCCAATCAGGTTTTCTTAGCGTCGCTTTCCCGGCGCTGAACGGGAGCATGGACCAGATCATATAGACCATTCCTGCCATCGCGACCACAGAGAGTTGAACGTGCATCCATCGCGCAAATGGTCCGAGCAGCGGCAGCATGTATACCAGGTAAAGCAAGGTCCCTAACCAGTTGGTCAAGGAATTGGGGGCCTGCCCGATCAGCCAATCGGCCATCAGCAAGAACGCAGGCGCCAGAATCACCAAATCGTAAACCGTCAGGTGGGGAGCGACCAGCACCGTCGTCGCAAGCAGAGCCGAATACCGAAGAGCCAGAGGCGCAGCCCCGGCGCGTTTCCAACAGGCAACGGTCATCCCCAGCACGACAAGCGCGCTCAAAACATACAACCCGAAAGACACACCCGACCCAGCACAAGCATCGACCAGAACGTTCGCAGGGAGTGCGTCTGATAGGGCTTCGGCTCGAGCAACGGCATCACGGAGCGCACATTTAGCAGCAGGTGAAACCAGCGTCGCAGCGGTTCCATCCCGTAGTAGAGAATCCCCGCCGAGAGCTGTGCGGCCGCAGAAAGTGCTGCCCCCACAACCATCTTCCACGCGCCAATTGACACCACGACGACCGCTGCCGCCAGTCCCAACTGCGGTTTAAAAATCAGGCAACCGAGAACCAGCCCCGCAAGAAACTCACGCCGGTCGCGCAGCAGAAAGAACATCAGCGTGAAGCACGCGAGCGCAATTGCCGCAGTCTGGCCCCATGCGATCAAGTGAAAGAAGGCAGGGAACGCGGCGGCGAGCAGGACAACGGTTCCTCCATGATCACGCAGGTTCGGACAAGCGCGCCAGATGCCATAGCAACAGAGGCCATAAACGACGGCGCTGCCAACCCACCACAGCAGCAACGCCCAGCCATACGAAAGATGCGCCAGCGGTGCAAAGAAAATCGAAACCTGCGGCGGATACAGCGGCAGATATCGAATGCCCGCGGCTTCCGGTACGCGCTGCGCGGCCAGTGCGGCCTGCGCATTCATGTCATACAATTCCCCGCCGCGGTGATCCGCGGCCAGCGTGCCCAGCGTGTAGAAGTGCAGGAAGTCAGTTCCCTTGAGATTGCCGTTGCGGTCGCGCAGTCCTGGGGTCGCCAGGTTCCACACGTAGAACGACCACAAACACAAAGCCAGAATCGTTCCATGCGCGCGCAGGCGCCGGACCGTTAGCCATCCACCCGAGTTGGTCGAAGTCACCATGAAGAATGTGTGGCGCGAATTGCGTGGATATCAGTCCGGCGGGGCCCCGGCGGAATACTCCTCAAGTTTGGGTGAGGGATCGTCTCCATTGATTCGCCAAACGCGCCGGTGCCGGAAATACTGCAGCAGTTCCCGATTCTGATCCGTGCCCATATCCCGTGCCCACACGACCCTGGCAGCGTCAATGGAAGCGTCGTTCCAAACCCACTCCCGGTCAACGTCGTGGTGCGAGCCATAGCGCACCAGGACCAATTGGCTGCCCGGAAGTTGGCGAAGCTCGCGCACGATCGCCGCTCTTTCCAGATTGCCGCGCGGCCAATCCGGTTCGACGTGCGTATGCGTTGCCGCCGCGGTCACGCGTAGCACAATCATCGCGCACGCCAGCAGCGGGAGTGCCCGCACCACTGCCTTTCCAACCCCGCCCCACCATTGCCGGAGATGCCGTAGCCCCTGCACCAGCAAAAGGTAGAGCGCGCCGGTCGCCGGAGAAAAGTAATGCGGCAGCGTCCAGGTCTGAACCGCAAATCCCCCGATCATTGCCGCGCAGATCAAAACTGGGAGCCGCATCCTGCGTTGCCGAACGACCCACGGCAAGGCTAGCAGGGGTACGGTCAACAGAGGTCCCAGATAGAACTGCCACCAGCTCGCAATTTTCTGGGCGCCGCGTTCAACGTATCCCTCGATCGTCCGATTACGCTCAAACTCTCCTAGTTCCCACCGGTAGTAATCGCGCATCACCGCATGGTGATAGACGGGCTCCGGCCGTGGCGTCTGCCAGATGAAGTAAGGAGCTGTCGCGTACTGGCTACGATTCACCTCATACGTCATCCGGAATGGCGAACCCGTTACTCGAGAATAGTAGAAGCCCGTTGCCAGGCCGCCGATGACGAGCGTGACGAGCATCGGAAACACCACTCGAACGAGGGAGAGCATGACCGGCGGACGATCTTTTCCCGCCAGCCAAGCCAGCAGGGCCAGAGCGATCGGAATTGCGAAAACGAATCCCTCATAGGGCCGGCTGTTCGCCAGAATCACCAGGCCCAGGGCCAGCAAAAAGGAATTCGCTACGGACCGTTTCCGGCGCAGGCGAGGCCATGCTCCCAGCACCAGCGCTCCGCCCAGCGCTGCAATCGACGCGCACCAGTAGGTGTTCATCCAGTAGCTGAGAATTCCCAGTCGCAACCCCGCCAGCACTCCACCCAGAAAGGCCCACTGCGGAGGCACCCATCCCTGCAGCATCCAGCAGATTGCCGCGCACATCAATCCCGTGATGAGCAGCTGTCCGATCCAGGGATGTCCGAGCACCTGCCCGGCAGCCAGCACGAGCCCCTGCGCCGGAGGGTACATGGACGCGTATGTCGGGTGTTGAATGATGTGAAAGCTCTCGAAGTGGATCCACATCGGGTGCGTGGGATTGGTGACTCTCCCGTGCGCAAACGTGTCGGCCGCGAGCAGGTAGCTGAACTCATCGTTCCATCGCGGCTGCGGGACGCCGAGCACAGGAATCAGCGCCAGCCGCACGGCGATTACGCCCACGCCAACCGCCAGCATCGCGAGCGTCCGGCGCTGCGCAAGGCGTCCAAGGGCGTGCTCAAGTGAGGAAAGGGAAGAGGTGCCGGAGTCGCGCCTCCGCAGGATCAGAACTCCAGTCGCGCTCATCAGGACCAGTTCAAGGATGGGAAGCAGCGCGGGCGCGAGCCGGAGGTAAAGGTTCTGCATCGTGGTGAGGGGAGCCCCGCACTACTGTACGCCAGGGGGCGAGACATTAAGAAGACGATACGAAAATGGCCTCCATCCGCGCGCGGCGAATGGAGGCCGTTTCCGCTGTGCTACTGGCCCGCAACTTCGCGAACGCCGATCTCTTCGAACAGGCCGTCCACGATCTGAATCATCTCGTTGTCCACTACGCGATTCTTGGCGATCGCCTCTTTCAGCGGGATGGAAACAATCTTGTTTGCGCGCAGCGCCGCCATGCAGCCAAATTCGCCGCGATGCACCATATCAACCGCGCCCAGGCCGTAGCGCGTGGCCAATACTCGATCGAACGCGCTGGGCGACCCGCCGCGCTGAATGTGTCCTAGCACGACCGCGCGTGTTTCAAAGCCCGTGCGCTTCTCAATCTCGCGCGCCAGAATATTCGCGATGCCTCCCAGCTTGGCGTGGCCGAATTCATCTTTTCCCATGTCCTGCAGGATGGGGGATCCTGAACCTTCCGAGGAGAATTTCGCGCCCTCGGCCACGACGATAATCGAAAAATACCGTCCGCGTTCGTGCCGCTGTCGAATCGATTCAGCGACCTTATCGACATCGAATGGCCGCTCCGGAATCAGAATCACATCCGCGCCGCCTGCTATGCCGCTGTACAGCGCGATCCAACCCGCATCCCGTCCCATGACCTCAACCACCATCACGCGATTATGAGCTTCCGCCGTGGTGTGGACGCGGTCAATCGCTTCGCACACGATGTTGCACGCCGTATCAAATCCAAACGTGTAGTCCGTTCCGCCGAGATCGTTGTCAATCGTTTTGGGCACCCCGACGACCTTGATCCCTTTTTCATGAAGCTTCTGCGCGACCGACAACGTGTCGTCCCCCCCGATCGCAATCAGCGCGTCGATCTTGTGCGCCTCAATGGTGGTCATACAGCGGTCGAAACCATCCGGACGCTTGGAAGGGTTCGTCCGCGAAGTGCGCAAAATCGTTCCGCCGCGGGGTAGAATGCCGCCCACCGTGTCTAGATCGAGTGGCATGGTCTGGTCTTCGATCAGGCCGCGCCAGCCTTCCATGAAACCCACAAATTCATCGTGATAATGGAACACCCCTTTGCGCACCACGGCTCGAATCACCGCGTTCAGGCCTGGGCAATCGCCCCCGCCGGTTAACATGCCAATTTTCATCGTGTGCTCCTGTGAGTTATGAGTTCAGAATGAAGTCCTTCGAATACACCCCGGGCTACACTCACGGCCTGAGGAACCAAAAACGCAGGGTGAAAATCGTTCGGAAGAAATAGAGTACCACTAAATGGAGGCACGTAGGGACCGAAAAGCCAGTGGAAAATCGTTCAGGCGCGCCTTTGGCGCGGGTTTGCCTTTGGCATTGCACTCTGGCGCAGGATTCGAAACAATGCTGCGGGCATGAGTTGAGCAGGACATGAACAAGACCTTATCGACGCTCGGTTGGGTCGCCATTGCAGCCCTGGGTGCGGTCGCCGTCGGCGTGGTGGCCGTGCGTCGCGGCGAGCCGATCAACGCGCTGTGGCTGGTCGTGGCCGCGACCTGTTGCTATGCGTTCGGATACCGCTTCTACAGCAAATTCATTGCCGCCAAGATTCTCGCGCTCGACGCCCTTCGCGCCACTCCCGCGGAGCGCCTGGAAAACGGCCGCGATTTTCTTGTCACCAACAAATGGGTTGTGTTTGGCCATCACTTCGCCGCCATTGCCGGTCCTGGGCCGCTGGTCGGGCCGGTGCTGGCCGCGCAGTTCGGCTATCTTCCGGCACGCTCTGGGTGTTGGCCGGGGCAGTTTTCGCCGGATGCGTGCAAGATTTCGTCATCCTGCTTTTCTCCGTCCGCCGCGACGGCAAATCGCTGACCGAAATGGCCAAAGACGAGATTGGCCGCGTCGGCGGTTTCGTGGCCTACGCCGCTGTGATCGCGATCCTTGTCATTCTGCTGGGTGTGGCTGCGCTGATCGTCGTGAATGCGCTCAAAGACAGCCCCTGGGGCACCTTCACCATTGCGATGACCATCCCAATCGCATTGCTGATGGGGCTTTATCTGCGTCGCATTCGTCCCGGGAAAGTGCTGGAAGTTTCGCTCCTCGGTTTCATCCTCGTGCTGCTGGCAATTTTTGGCGGGCAGTGGGCCGCGCAAAATCCCACCATGGCCGGCATCTTCACGCTGCGGGCGCCCACCCTGGCGATTCTCATCATCGTCTACGGATTTGCCGCATCCGCGCTGCCCGTATGGCTTCTGCTCGCGCCACGCGATTACCTGAGCACGTTCGTGAAGCTTGGGACGATCGGACTGCTCGGCATCGGCATTGTGGCGCTGCATCCCACGCTGCACATGCCGGCCCTGACGCGCTTCATCGACGGCACTGGCCCGGTGTTTGCCGGAAAAATATTTCCTTTCGCCTTCATCACCATCGCTTGCGGCGCGATCAGTGGATTCCACTCGCTGATCTCGAGCGGAACCACTCCCAAACTCATCGCGCGTGAAACCGAAACCCGCATGGTGGGCTACGGCGCCATGATGGCCGAATCCGCGGTCGCCGTCATGGCTATCACCGCCGCCTGTGTGCTGCAGCCCGGCGTTTACTTTGCGATTAACAGCCCGGCAGGGGTCGTCGGGCAGACAGCCGCTGCCGCGACCGCGACGATCTCTGGCTGGGGATTTCCCGTTACCGCTGCCGACATGCAAAGCCTGGCCCACGCCGTGGGCGAGCAGACCCTGTTCAACCGCACCGGTGGTGCGCCTGCGTTTGCCGTCGGCATGGCGCATATTTTCTCGCAGAGCCTTGGCGGCGCGACCGTCATGGCATTGTGGTACCACTTTGCCGTCATGTTCGAGGCTTTGTTTATCCTGACCATTCTCGACGCCGGCACCCGCGTCGCCCGCTTCATGATTCAGGACGCCCTCGGCCACATCTACCAGCCTTTGGGTCGCACCAGTTGGTATCCCTCGATTCTGGCCACCAGCGCGCTGATTGTTGCCGCCTGGGGATATTTCTTATGGCAAGGCGTGAAAGATCCGCTGGGCGGCATCAATTCTCTGTGGCCTCTGTTCGGCATCGCCAACCAGTTGCTGGCTACCGTAGCTCTCTGTGTAGCGACGACGATCATCATCAAGCTGCACCGCACTCGATATGCCGCCGTAACGCTCGTGCCGCTGGCTTGGCTGGTGGCGGTAACCTTCACTGCGTCATGGCACAAAATATTCGATCCCAACCCGCGCGTAGGTTTCCTGGCACAAGCTCGTGTGCTCGCCGCGGGCCCAGCGGCTAGCGCAACCGCGCGCCTGATTTTCAACAACCGTCTCGATGCCGCCGTCACCGCCGTTCTCGTCGTGATGGTCGCGCTGGTGCTGATCGAATCCGTGCGCCAGTGGATCGGCGTCCTGACTGGCACCGAAGAGGTGCGTGTGAAAGAAGCCCCGTTCGTAATGACCCGGCTGGCGGAGGAGAGAGGATGACCGGCCTCATCAGAGCATCTCGTATCCTGCTGGAAGCTCTCCGGGAAATCTTCGACGAGAACGCCTATGCTCGCTTCCTGCGCCGAACCCAGGCCGCATCGTCGCCCGCGGCCTACGCCGCCTTCTGCCGCGAGCGGGAATCGGCCCAGGCCCGGAGGCCGAAATGCTGTTGAAAAATGCTGGTGGGAGTTGCAAAAAACTTGCTGAAAACGCCGGTTTCGCCAATCACGGCCCGGGAAGGCCTAGTAAGCTAGATCTGGCCACTTCCGGGTGGACGGGTTAGGTCGCAACGACGCACGAATTGTAGTGAAGTATCCGTTCAATAAATGAGTTGAATATGTTGACTACACCGGGTCTTTTGGAATCGAAGCTGAGTTATGAGACGCAGGGGTTAGTCCACCTGCCCGGAGTGCTGGAGCCGGCGTTGCTGGCAAGACTAAAAGCCGCGTTCGACCGCGCGGCCACGAAGCACGCCCAAAACTGGCTCGAATCCGGTGAGGTTGCGTCTCCGAGCTTCGATATTCCTTCCATTCTGGACGAGGATGATGTCTTTGTTGAGTTGGCCGACCTTCCCGCTATTTTCCCGCTGATGCTTGAGATCCTCGGCACTGACATTCAACTGATGGTGGTGACGGCGCGACTGTTTCGTCCTTCCAAGACGTTTGTCCCGCCGTGGCATTCGGATTTGGACACGGTGCAGGGAATTGACCCAGGAAGCAGTCCGAGTTTCATGTCTAAGATCCATTTCTATCCGGAGGATCTCACTCCCGAACAGGGTTGTCTCGCCTTCATTCCCGGTAGTCATCGCTATCCGATCGGCCATCCCCGACCTCGCCTCGACTACGAGCAGGACAGTGCGCTCATCCGGAAGATCGTTCCTCGGGCTGGAGATGCGGTGCTGTTCAATCCACACGTCTGTCATATGTGCATGGACAACCGGAGCCCCTACGTGCGGAAGTCCGTGATCTATACTTATGGCCATTTTTGGATGAAAAACTACCCGAGCGCCGTACCCCGTGACCTGGATCGCCTGGCCACGACGGCGCAGCGGAAACAGCTTTTTGGCCTCTCCCACTGTGCGTCCGAGGATCACTTTGGTCAGTGCCTGCCCAGCCCGGGCATTCAGAACGAAGTGGACGGCCTTCTGAAGAGTGGGCGGAAGCTCCTTTCCAAGGTCAAAGATGTCTACTTCGACAGACTTTCAGGCAGCGAATAGGCTCTTCCTCGGTGATCCAGCACGCCACCCGGACTTCCTTTCGCTATGCTCTTCCGTCGGCTTCCGCGATAAAATGCACTCAATGCGCGTCCTCGGCATCGATTGTGGCGGAGAGTACACCGGTTATGGCGTGGTCGAAATGTACCCCGCCGGAAAGTTGTGTTGCCTGACCTGTGGCGCGATCAAGCTGTCTCCGCGCGAGGCGCTTCCTCGCCGCCTCTCCCGAATCTTTACCCAACTCGGCGTCATCATCGCCGAGCATCAGCCCGATGAGGTTGCGATTGAAGATGTGTTCTACGCTCTCAACGTGAAATCGGCGCTGAAACTCGGCCAGGTCCGGGGCGTGGCCATGCTGGCCGCCGCTGCCGCTGGACTGGAGGTCGCCGAATATTCTCCGCTCACCATCAAGTCGTCGGTGGTCGGCTACGGACGCGCCGAGAAGCAGCAGGTGCAGCACATGGTGACCCGCCTGCTCGAACTTTCCACTGCCCCTGAGCCGATGGACGCCTCCGATGCCCTGGCCATCGCGATATGCCATCTGCATACCGCGGGGACGCTCAGCCGGCAGCGTGCGGTGGCGCGATAGCATCCAACAAATCATCCATGTTTGGCATAATCCTGACAGGGTTGTGGCGAGGCCTTACAAGAACGATGGCGATCAAAACTGGAGGCACCAGCAAAGCCCATCCGCATCGCCTCGAGCGCTCGGCGCGACATGCCCGCATCGGGCTTTCCTTTTTTTTAGGGTTCCTCTTGCTTTCGAGCACTCTCTCGCGCGCCGCCGAGCCCGCCACAGTCACTTTCTCGCTGGACTTCCCCACATCCGATCCTGCGCACTATTCCATCTCGGTGCAATCCGACGGGCACACGCGGTATGAATGTTCCGCGAGGATTTCGAATGACTCCGACGACCGGGAGTCCTATGAAACCGAATTCAGTTTTTCGGAAGCCACCCGAGCTCGAATCTTCGACCTCGCCGCGCAAGCCCACTATTTTTCAGGCACAATTGACTCTGGCAATCACAAGCTGGCATTCACTGGCGCCAAGAAACTGACCTATAAAGACGGCCAGAGGAACTTCACAGCCAACTACAACTTCTCCTCGCTGCAGCCCGTCCAGCAGTTGACCGCCTTGTTCCAGGGCGTTTCCGCCACCCTTGAGTATGGCCGCCGTCTCGCGCACTTTCATCGCTATCAAAAACTGGCCTTGAACGACGAGTTGAAACGCATGGAAGAACAGGCCCGCACCGGCGACATCGTCGAGTTGCAAGCCGTAAGGCCAGTCCTGCAGGAGATTTACGACGACGCCTCCGTCATCAACGTCGTGCGCGCCAGGGCTCAGCGGATCATGGAAATGGGAAAGGGCTCTGCCCCCGCCGGACGCTGACCGGCCCCGTAAACACCATGCTCTTTAACCTGCACCCGGCCTGCCATTGGCGTGTCGGGCAGTGTACTGAAGGGTTAACGTTTTACAACTCCTGCGCGAAAATCGTGTTCTAATCAGGTAAGGACGATCTCGGGGGTTGCCATGTCCACACCGTCTTTTGCCGCATTCCGTTTGGTTCTTCTCTCGGCTGCTTGCGCGCTTTTGGCCTTGCCCGCTCTGGCCGACTCGCAGGCTCGCATCGTTCGCCTGAGCGACGTGCAGGGTTCGGTGCAGATCGATAAAAACACCGGCCTGGGATTCGAAAATGCATTCCTGAATCTTCCCATCACCCAGGGTGCGCAACTGAAGACGCTGCAAAATGGCCGCGCTGAAATCGAATTCGAAGACGGCAGCACCATGCGCCTGGCTCCGAACTCCACCGTCTTGTTCAGCACTCTCGGATCGAGCGACTCCGGCAAGCATCTCTCCGAGCTCAATCTTGTCGAAGGCATGGCCTACGTCAACTGGCTGGGCAAAGATGAACTCACCCTCAATTTCTCCCGTGAGAAAGTTTCGCTCGACCGCGCCGTCCACTTCCGCGTCGATACCTCGACTCAAGCCGCCAGTCTGGCGGTCTTCAAGGGTAATGTTGAAATAGAGGGCCCGTCCGGCAAAGTCGCAGTCGAGAAAAAGAAAACCGCGACCTTCGACGCGGCCAACGACGACAAATCCACGCTCGCCAACAACATTTCCGAAGCCCCGCTCGATTCGTGGGACAAAGAGTCGATTGCCTACCACGACCAGTATGCGAAAAATAATTCGTCGCCCTACGGGTATGGCGTCAGCGACTTGAATTATTACGGCTCCTACTCGAATATCCCCGGCTACGGCATGATGTGGCAGCCCTATTTCACGGGCATCGGCTGGGATCCGTTCATGGACGGCGCGTGGTCCTGGTATCCCGGTTACGGATTCATGTTTGCCTCGTCCTATCCCTGGGGATGGATGCCCTACCGCTACGGACTCTGGACCTTCGTTCCTGGATTCGGATGGATGTGGCAGCCGGGCGGATGGAACTCCTGGGTCACGGTGCCGCGCTACCGTCCGACGAATCTGGTCCATGTCAACCCGCTCGTCGCGCCAACCACGGGAACGGCGAAGACTGTCGTCGTGGGCAAGGGCGGCCCTGTCTCCGCTTTGCCGCCGTCGCGCATCGTCGTGCGATCTGGTTCAGCGGGCATGGGAGTCCCCCGCGGCTCGCTCGGAAATCTATCGCATCTCAACCGCCAGGTTGCGAAATCTGGATTCGTCGCCGTGCACTCGGGTCCGCAGTTCTCCGCGAGTTCCGGCAGGGGTTCCGGTTTCGGTGGTGGATCACGCAGCACAGCGGCATCTGCGCCTGTGGGCCGCAGCGCGCCGGCAGGGCATGTCTCAAGTGGCGGCCATCGCTAGATTGTAGGTCTTTACTGCGCTGGCGAGACTCTCGCATGAGAGCCGCCGAGTGGGTGGCGCTACGACTCTAGCGCCGCAAGCTCACCGAAGTGATTACTTTCTCGCACAGCGCCTGCAAGTCCGTTGACGCGGCGTGGTCCGAACTGCAGCTCACCGGCACCACTTTCCCCCAAGGCGTCAGCATTAGTCCCAGCACCCCATGAATGTTCGCCAGATCGCGCTGCGTGGCGTTGAAGTCGGCCATCACCGAGGGATATCCGTCGAGCGTGGCGCTCGAAAAGCTGGTTCCAATCCCGGGCTTGACCGCCATCCACACATAGTTGGCGAGATAGTATTCGGCCTGTTTGCGCAGTTCTTCCTCGTCCGTCAGTCCGCGCGAGCGCCGGTCCAGGGCCGGTCCCACCGCAACGCTGACCGTGAGGCCGCCCTTTTGCACCAGATAGACCGTGCGCAGGGGTGTGTCTACCGAGACCTGCACATTCCCCGGGAGGGCGACCGACGCCGACGCGCAAAACCAGGCATCGCGGCACAATTCTTTTTCGTAGCGGGTAAAACCTGCGGGCGTTCCCACCAGCGAGTCGGAATCGATCACCACACGGGTCGTCCGCTTCACCACCGCCGGCTTCGCTGCCTGAATCATGGGATTCGGCAGCAGCGTCTTCGTGGCCGGAACCGGCGTGGTGCCGCTCTCCGGCTCTGGAGCTGATTCGAACTGCTTCAGCGCCGCCAGCCACTCCACGGACCTCTCGCCCGGCAAAAGCCGTGCCCGCGCTTCTTCCTGAAAGTGAAACGTCATGAACGGATAGCGTGCCGGGTTGTCAGACCGCATGCTCGACAGATCAGGCATGGGATTTTCGGGGTCGTCCGTGTCGCCGGGGTCGTCCGCCGGCGGATCGCTATCGGCATCGTCATCCGGGGAAGCCAGCGTCAGCTTGTTGTCGATCGTCTGCAAGCGATGAAGCCACGCCACGTGATGGCTCGCCGGATCGAGCAACAGAGAAATGTGCAGAACCGCCGCCACCGCGTTGTTGCCGGCCGCCGGAACAGTTCGTCCGCCGCTGGTAGCCCCCACCGCCGGAAGGTCAATTGGCGAAAAAACGTATTGCGACGTTACCCACGCGCAGGATTTTCCGTCCACTTGCACCAAATTGCGAAAGCGTAGATCCGCCCCGCTTAACTCAAGATCGCCCAGCGCACGGTCTCGAAAATAGGCAAACTGTCCGCGCGGCTTCCACGAAGCCCCTGCCGCGACGGGTTGCGGCGCGAACTCGGTCTGCAGCAAATCCTGAGTCACCTTGCGCAGAATCTCGCCGCCATCCCAATACTTGAAATAGCCGTCGCCCGAGTGGCTCAACGCTGTCTCGCCGTGCGGCCCAACCCGAAACAGGATGGCGGAAGACTGCAGCGCTGCCAGCCGTCTCTGAAAATCCACCGCGGAGAAAAGCGCGCAGCGCACGCTGCGGACGCGCGTTTCACTGTAAGTCGCTTCGACCGGAATGTTGCCGTCTTTGTCGAGGGCCTGCGGCCGCAGCGTCACAATGGCCGCCAGCGAATAATCACACGGCCCGCGCGGCGGGGTGAGAATCGCTCCGCTGGCGTCGGCGATGGGAAGAAATGAAGCTCCCGCTTCGAGTTCGTAACGCAGCACTTCGCCCGCCTTGAAGTCCGCATGCAGCAGGATCTTGCGCGGGGCAGACGCGCCCTGCGCATGCGAGCGCACGGTCGCCAACCCTGCGCAGAACAGCATGGCGAGGCCAGTGGTTGCGAGAATCGGGTGCAGTCGTTTCATTCGATCTGATTACTGCGGATCCTCCTCCTCGCGAGGATCAACCTGCGGATATTCTGGCGGAGGATCGCGATAAATGCCCCGCGCCGCTGGTTGCAGCACCTGGTACTTGGTCGATCGGATTATCGCGTCGCATACGCTGGAAGCTGCGCTCGAATCTTCGTCGCGATAGGCGCAGGCGAATCCAAAATTGCCGTAAGCCCAGCCCGCGACCACGCTTATTCCGTGGTATTTGGCTACAGCGCCGGTCACGCTGAAGTGGGTGATCGTCGCAAGGTTGTTATCGATCCAGACGTGTTCGTCCAGCGAAAGCCGCGCCGGCTGGCCAAAATATTCCGGCTTGGCGAACCACGATTGCAGAAACGTTCTCTTGGCGACGTCAACCGATTGCGAGGGAGCAAGCGGGTCGGCGGCATAAACTCGAATCGCTCGATCCGGATCCTTTTCATGCCCGGTCACAGGAATCAATACCGGCTTCGGTTCACTCGCAGCCCGCTCCCAGTTCAGGCTCTTGGGCATCACGATCGAAAGTTCGTAGCAGAGGGTAGTTGTGGGGCACGGACGCAGTCGCCACACTCCACTCGAGTCCGGTCCATCGTCTTCTCCGTTGGCCACATGCGTGGCGGCCACATGATCTGCAGACGAATGTTCCTGGCGCGTCTTCCGTGCCACATCTCCCAGAGATTGCTCTGACGAGTCCTGTCCTGGAGCCAGGCCGGAACCGAGCACGAGCGTTGCCAGCGCCACTGCTGCGCGGGTTGTGCGCAGTGAGATTGTCATGGCAGGCGCAACGAATTCACCATCGTCGTGCACAGAACTTCCGCGTCGGCGAAATGCTCCTCAGGTGCCGCGCACCCTACCAGAAACTGCGCTCCGCGATTTCCAATCAGCAGCCGCTCTCCGATCCACCATCTCTTTTGATCGCGCTGGTAGCGAAAACGCGTCAGCAGCGACGGCCTGCCTTCGATCGTCAAATCTTGCGTGCTCACGCCGTCCGCTTTCTCGTGCGACCATCCATTCGAATTCGCCAGATCCCGCATGCGGACGTAATCTGCGTCCGTCAGACTGCGGTAGGGGGCGTTTACATCCGCTGGTCCGGCGTAGAGCATGACCGACTCGCCGCCATCGAGCGGCGCCTTGAAAATATGTTGCCCGTTGGTGCGCGATACGACCTCTGCGTTTTCCGGAATAGCCACCGACGCCTCGGCGCATTGCTGCGGATTCTGGCAAAACTGCAGTACGAATGACTGGTATCCTGCCGGCGCCGCCCGGCTTCCTTCCGTGTTGTCCAGCGATCCTTGTGCCTTGCCGTGCTGTGTTTGCCGCGTTTGCCGCGCCAACTCTGCCAGCGAAGGACTTTGCGATCCTGATTCAGCTCCCGCTTGCACCGGAGTGGTTACGGCCGTGGCCTCGACAGGGGCAAGTTTGCCTTCCGGAATCGTCGCCGGATGCACCACAATGTCTTCCTTCAACTGGATCGACGGATAGATGATCTGATCGCACGCCTGTCCCGAGGTCCGCTGATCTCGCATCTGCGTCTGCTGTGCGGCCCTGTACCGCTGGGTCTGTTCCCAACTCGGATAACGGGTGCCACAGGTTTGGACGCCAAAAGCGTTGTAAGAACAATTCCGCATTTCATCCGGGCTCGCGCATAGAACTGGGATCAGTCGGTTCGACGCCACAATGAATTCCATGCTCCCCGACATCGCGCGCCCGAGCAGATTCGCATTCCCCAGCGCGCAACGAAAAACCTTACGCTCGCCCTGTTTGAACGTGGAACAGGAGGCGGTCGCCCCGTACCGGCGCACCTGGTACTGCACCAGATTCATTTGATCAACGTCACTGAGGCCGGCCGGGAACGGAATGGGAGCGCCCGCCATGACCATGGTATTGGTGACCCCGATCTGCGAACCCGCGAGCACGGCTCCGCCATTGTCGCGTCCCTCGAGACTGTACGGATAAGGAACGAAGAGCCGGTAGTCGCCGGCATCGTAATTCTTGAAGCCCAGCGGAGCGTTGTCCGCCGCCTCCTGTTCCTGCTGCATTTCGTCAACCAGGGCTTGCGCTTTGGATTTGCTGTCGGGGTCCGATGTGTGCTGCGCGCGGGTCTGGCGGGCAAGATCGCCCAACGAGTTATCCGGATGCTCGGAATCCTGCGCCCAGAGAGCCGCACTCAGACAGCCGATGCAGACTGCCACTGCTACCTTCCGACCAGTCAAAATTCGAACTGTCAAACCGCGCGTCATGGCAATCGCAAAGATCCGATTAGTCCCGAACAAATAGCATCCCCGTCAGCAAAAACGTCCTTTGGCGACATGCAGCCCACCACCAGATGGGCTCCGTTATTTTCGACTTCCGCCCGCTTGCCCATCCAGTCAGCGAAGTTATTCTTAAACCGCATCTGCGTAACCACAGCCGGTTTCCCGTCCAGCTTCATTTGCTGCGCGCTGACGGTGGACGAACTCCCGGGCGCCCGCGCGCTTTCCGGATCCACCAGTTGCTTCCAGCGGACCTGGCTTGCCGGATCACGATGGCCGTCGCACCCGGCCGCGCCCATGAGCAGCAGGAAAGGCGATCCCTGTACCTTCATCTCGAACACATATTGCTGGCAGTCGGAGTTAACCAGTTGGGCCTCCGCCGGCACCAGGACTGACGCGTCCCAACACTCGTTGATGCTCTTGCAGTAGCTGAACGCTTGCAATTTAAGGCCTGCGGGAATCGTGCTTCCCGCGGCCGGCGCCTCGGGCTGGGCCGCCGGTTGCGCGATCGTATTGGCTGCCACCGCGGGCGAAACCGCGGCCGGAGCAGCGGATGCGGGCTTCGCTACGTTCGCTGCCTTTGGGTCCGCCCCTTCTTTCAACGGAGCAAGTCCTTCCCGGATGTGAATCGATTCAAAAACCGTCTCGCACTTCTGCAGGACTTTCTTTATGTCGTCGCTTTCCTTGCCGAGACCCTCTTCCGCCAACTGTTTCGAGCTATCACTCGTGTGCTTGTTGTTGATGTAGTCTCGCAGGTTGCTGTCAGTCGGGGAGACACAGAAAACCGGATACATGACTCCCGAGCCCATCACAAAAACGGCGTTGCCACCCACGAGCTGTCCCGTCAGGTTCGCCGCCGCCATGCTGCAGTGGTACGCGCTGTGTCTTGCAACCGTCGCCTTGGTGCAGTTCGCCGACTGCGCATACACGCGGACAAACTGCGTAGCGGCGTCGTGAAAAGCGTCGTCGCTAGCCCCGAAGTGCGCGACAATCGGGCTCCCCACCAAAATTATGGCGCGCCTCGATCCGATATTGGGACCCGAGAGCACTACCCCCGCGTTGTCGTGTCCCTCCATCCTGTACGGTGCCGGCACAAACAACGTGTAATCTCCGGCGTTGAAGGTCTTGAAGCCTCCAGGCGCGTCATTGTCGTTCGAGTCTTCCGACAGTTGATCCGCCGCCTGCTGGGCATGGTTGGCGTCGGACACAGGCTGTCCCTGTTTCTGAGCGCGTGCCTGACGTGCGATGTCGGCCAGCGAACTGCTTTGCTGTGCCTGCACCGACGCGCCCGCGAGCAGAAGCAATGCGGCGATCTTCACGGCGATGATGCTGCCGCGCACAGCGCACCCTGTCTGCGGATTCGTGTGTTCGGATTGCGAAGTCCAGTTCATGCAATAGGCTCCCAAAAGTTTTGTTTTAATTTGATCCGGCGGTGGCGCTGGCCGGCTGCAGTGCACCCTCGGGCAGGTCCATTTGAAGGGATGCGTTGTAATCGGAGAACGTCGAGTGCGATTTCTCCCAGTCCACGGTCAACTCATACGGCAGATGGTCATCCAACCCCAGGCACAGTGTCTCGTGCTCCATGCCGCCCGGGCCGCCCTTCATGGCGACATGCCATTCGCGGCAGCGCACCCCGTTCACCGTTTTCTTGTCGCCTTTCTGCAGGATGCCGCGCTTAATCATGGTGGCAATCTTCGGCATCAGGTTGTTGTCGCTGCCCTGAGCGAGTCTCCCGCAATACAGGGCTGCCATATTTCCCCTGGATGGGTACTTGCTCGGGGCCCACGTCCCATCGCCCTGGCGGTCGTACTGATATGTACCGACATACAGCTGGTCCTGCGTCATCTCCGCCGGCGGATCGACCATCGTGTCCACAAAGTGCGACTGCTGGTGGACGATGCTCCGGTTGCAGTCCACCTCCCACAACATTTCATTGTGCTGGGTTCCGGGATTCGCCGAGAAAGCAACGCGGAAGGTATGCACCTGCTTCATCGCGTCGAGCGTCTTCTGAAATTCCCTCTCGGCGCCGCCAGGCCGCAAATAAGTGAACGCCCACCCGACGATGAGAGCGCCCATCAACAGGCGCACCACGACCCACACCCAATACCGATCGCCGCCCATAGCTACACCTCACCCGAGTAAGCTCTTCTGGCAAGGTTAATAGCCCCTGAAGGCAGGAGAAAGTTACCGATGTACTAGATAGACGGTGGCCTTTTACCGTGTTTTACCGGTATTCACGCGGTTTTCTTGGATTCTTAAAATACTCATGTGGCGACAGGCGCCTCGGCTGTCCCGCGAGGGCGAAGCCGAGCGGCGCCCACCCAAAGCACAAATCACACCACCACTACCCCTGCATAGCCCACGACCAGGTCCCGTTCGCCCGAAACGTCTCCCGAGGTCGCATACTTCACCAGTTCGGCCGACTTCGCACCCAATTGCCGCGCCGCCGTCAGCATGACCACCGCCGGACCGAGCCCGCACATGCTAATGTCCTGTCGCATGACCACGTCGAAGAGTCCGCGCGGATCAAGCGCGAGAATTCTCTCGACCGCCCGGTGATCTTTCGCCCGCGTCACCGCGTCCGACTCGTAATGATTCATGTCGCTCGATGCCACGATCAGGATGGGATCTTCCTGCGCCGCAATCACCTCGGCCAGCGCTTTGCCGAGCCCTTCCAGAACCTCAAACTGCGTCGTCCCCAAAGCAATAGGGACAAAGCTCAGTCTGGGTTGCCGCAACTGCAGGAAAGGAAGCTCGACTTCAGCCGCATGTTCGCCGCGATGTGCGGTCGAATCTTCCTGCAGAGCAGGGAAGCGCTGTTTCAAAGCGCCCGCGATTTCTGCATGAATCGGAACGTCACCCAGCGGAGTTTCCCATGCCCCTTCACTCATGATCGCCAGGGCCCGGCCCGTGCCGGTATGGTTTGGACACAGCACCACGCACCGCTGCGGAACATCCACGCGCGCAAACACCGCCCCCGCCACGTGCCCCGAGTACATGTAGCCCGCATGCGGAGCGATGCACCCCAAAGCCCGCACCGGAGCCTGATTCCCGACCTTCGATTGCGATAGATAACCCCGCGCCTCAGCGCGCAGATCGTCAGCATCCCCAGGATAAAACCGCCCCGCGACTGCCGGATGACGAAGAATGGTAGTAGACATGTCCCCTCCGAACCCAAGCGGGACCACACCGTTGATATCGAAAGCCCAAGCCAAGAAAGTTCTTGCAGTTGCTTTTCTTAGCGTCCTTAGGTTTTCCTTAGCGTCCTTAGCGTTTAAAAGCTTCTGCCGCGAGCCACCCGATCCTCAACCAAGAGGTTTCCGATACTCAACTTTCCCGCCGCAACGCCCGATAAACAGCCGCGCTCTCTTCCAGACTCAAAGTCTCAGCCCGCGCCGTGGCCTTCACGCCAGCCTCAGCCAGCGCTCGCTTCAGCGCCGCTCCTTCATACTCACTCTTGAGATTGTTCCACAACGTCTTGCGCTTCTGCCCGAACGAAAGGCGCAAAAAATCAATGAACCCGTCGCCCGCGATTCCCAATTCTTCCTGCCGCGCATGAATCGTCAACCGCAGCACCGACGAATGCACTTTCGGCGGGGGCACAAACGCTCCCGGCGGCAACGTAAACAGGTTCTCCACGCGGGCATACAGTTGCGCCGTCGCCGAAAGCATGCCGTACTCTCTCCCGCCGGGTTCTGCCGCAATCCGGTCGGCAACTTCGCGTTGCACCATGATCACAATGCTCTGGAAGTATTTCGAGTACTCAAGCAGCCGCAGCAAAATCTCCGACGTAATGTAATACGGAAGATTGCCCACAACCTTGACCGGCTCCGGTTTGAGATCAATGCCCGGACGGCTCAACCCTGGTTTGGGCCCGAACAGCGAATCGAAATCAATCGCCAGAATGTCGGCCTCGATGATCTCTACGTTCCGCGCCATGCCAAACTTAAGTCGCAACTGCGCCGCCAGCACGCGATCCAGTTCCACCGCGATCAACCGCCGCGCCCGCTTTGCCAGCAGGGAAGTCATAATGCCTCGTCCAGGACCGATTTCGAGCACCGGGCTCTGCGACACGTCGCCCAAAGCGTCCACGACGCGAGCCGCCAGATCCTCGCTGGCCAGAAAATGCTGTCCCATTTTGGGCTTGGTTTGCGGGCGCTGCGCTGACGCTACCTTTGGCACATTGACCCTCTCTGCCACGGGAAGTAGACTTTGAATCGGTCCTCGCATGGAAACTGCCGGACCGAGCCCCGGGACACATTCATAATAGCGTGCGCCGCGAAACTCGTGCGCTGGGAGGTTCCGCACTCATGAACATTGCATTCGTTGCTTCCGAAGGCGTCCCCTTTTCCAAGACTGGCGGCCTGGCGGACGTAGTTGGCGCCCTGCCGCGCGCTCTGGCCGCCCTGGGCCATCAGGTCAGCGTATATCTCCCGCGTTACCGCCAGACCAAGCTCGCCGAGCCTGCCACGGTTGTTCGCAGCGTCACCATTCCCTTCGACGACGAGTACCGCTTCGCTTCGGTCGTGACTGGACCCGTGCAGGGTGGCGTGCGTTCCTATTTTGTCGAATATCCTCCATACTTCGATCGCGACGCTCTTTATGGCACGCCCGCCGGCGACTATCCCGATAACGCCGAGCGCTTCGCATTGTTCTCACGCACCGTGCTCGAAGCCTCAAAAATTCTCGGCGTGCCCCACATCTTCCACTGTCATGACTGGCAGTCGGCGCTGATCCCTGTTTTGCTGCGCACCATTTATGCCGAGGACCCCGCGTTCCGCGATGTAGGCACCGTCTTCACCATCCACAACATGGGCTACCAGGGGCTGTTCCCTCCCGAGACTCTCCCCTTGCTCATGCTGCCCTGGGATCTCTTCACCATGTCGAAAATGGAATTCTTCGGGCAGGTGAACTTCCTGAAGGGTGCGCTGACCTATTCCGACTTCATCACCACTGTAAGCCGCAAGTACAGCCAGGAAATTCAAACCGCCGAATACGGATTCGGCCTCGAAGGCGTGCTGCGCGACCGCGCCTCAACCGTGACTGGAATTCTCAACGGCGTGGACTACGACGAGTGGAGCCCGCAGACTGACAAATTTACTGCCGCCAAATTCTCGCCGCAGGATCTTTCCGGCAAGGCGCAGTGCAAACAGGATCTGCTGGCTGCCTTCGGAATGAAGAATGCCGACTCCAAGCTTCCCGTGATTGGAATTGTTTCCCGCTTCGCTGCCCAGAAGGGTTTCGATCTGATTTCCCAGGTCGCCGATCGCCTCGCGCGCGAAGAAATGGTTATGGTTGCTCTCGGAGCTGGCGACAAGCCTTACGAGGAAATGTTCTTGCGGCTCAACAAGCAGTTCCCCAACAAGATTGCCGTCAAGGTCGCCTACGATAACGCCATTGCGCACAAAATCGAAGCCGGCGCCGACATGTTCCTCATGCCTTCGCGCTACGAACCCTGCGGCCTGAACCAGATTTACAGCCTCAAATACGGCACCGTGCCCATCGTCCGCGCTACCGGCGGTCTCGACGACACCATCGAGCCTTGGGACGCCCGCAGCGGCAAGGGCACTGGCTTCAAGTTCACCGAATACAACGGCGAGTCGCTTCTGCTGACCATCAAACAGGCGCTGCAGTCCTACCGCGATCAGACCTCGTGGCAGGCGCTCATGCGCAACGGAATGAACAAAGACTTTTCCTGGAATGCCTCGGCCCGCGAATACGGCAAAGTCTACGAGAAAGTCCGCGGGATGCGCGGAGCCCCCGCCGCCCCAGAAAAAGTGTTGGTCTAGATCGCTCATGTGAGTTTCCACAGTGGCGTCATCCTGAACGCAGCCGTTTTTCAGGCGGAGTGAAGGACCTCACTGTCAGCCGCGGATGCGCGTAAGTCAAACCTCAGGCTTCCCCCGCCTGCTAAAATTTCCCCAGCATGGTCGCCGCCCACCACCCCGTCTTCCCTCGCATCATCTTCCACGTAGACATGGACGCCTTCTTCGTCTCCGTCGAAGAACTCCACGATCCCACCTTGAAAGGGAAGGCCGTAGTCGTCGGTGGCCAGCGCAACGAGCGCGGTGTAGTCTCGGCCGCCTCGTACGAAGCCCGCAAATTCGGCGTGCATTCCGCCATGCCTCTGCGCACCGCGGCAAAAATGTGTCCGCACGCCATCTTCGTCAACGGACATCCCGACCGCTACCGCGAATGCTCCGAGAAGGTCTATAAGGTCCTCGGCACATTCTCTCCGCAAGTGGAAATGGCCTCGATCGATGAAGCCTATCTCGACATGAGCGGCACCGAGCGTCTGCATGGTCCTCCGCTGAAAGCGGCGCACACTCTGCATCACCGAATGAAAGCCGACACCGGGCTGAACTGCTCGGTGGGAATCGGAACCTCGCGCCTCATCGCCAAAGTTTCCTCGGCGCAGGCCAAGCCCAACGGCGTGCTCTGGATCGTTCCCGGAGAGGAAGCAAAATTCCTCGCCCCGCTCGATGTGCGCGAAATTCCCGGCGTCGGCAAAGTCATGGAATCGCGCCTGCACGCCCTCGGCATCAAGCAAGTCGGAGACCTCGCCAGGCTGGAAGATGGCGAACTCGAACAACGTTTCGGCAAATGGGGTCTGGCTCTGGCCGGCAAAGCTCTCGGCCAAGATGCCGGAGGATGGTTCGACGCCGAAGTCGGCGAAGATGTCGGCGCAAAATCCATCAGCCACGAGCACACCTACAACGAAGACACCGCCGATATCACTCAGCTGGAAGCCACGCTGATGCGCCTCTGCGAGATGGTGGGCCGTCGCCTGCGGGAGTCGAATTTCCACACGCGCACCGTCCAGCTCAAACTGCGGTACAAGGACTTCACCACCATCACTCGCGCCCACACTCTCCCCGCGCCCACCCAACTCGATACCGAAATCTTCGAACAGGTTCGCGCGCTCTTCCGCAAGAACTGGAAGAAAGGAACGCAAGTTCGACTGTTGGGCGTGCACGCCGCGTCTTTCACGACCCAGCCCGATCAGATCAACCTGCTCGAGGGCAACCGCCAGCAGCGTTGGAAAGATGCCATGGCCGCCGCCGACCGTCTCCGCGACAAGTTCGGCGAGTCCACCGTGAGCCTGGCCGCTGGAATGCGCGGAAGCTTCCGCGAGCGCACCCACGAGAATCCCGCCGGACTTCCAGGAAAAGGCAAGCCGCACAGCTGACCAGCGTGCGTTGCGGCATAGCGTAAACGCGGCGTCATCCCGAAGACCCGCGCTTTCTCCAGCGGGGCGAGGGATCTCCCAGCGACTTGTGGTGTCGGGTTTGCAGATGTGCTGCGAGTCTAGCGCTAAGGCCGCCCAAGATGTATTCCCCACCGAGCCAACCGTGGAAGAGCGGCCCTTCAGGGCCGCGTCAAGACATAACAAACCGCCCCGCAGTTGACCGCACTCCTCGCCCCGCACTAAGATTCCCGTTCGTCTGAAACCGCCCAGGAGCCACATGCGCAAACTCCTCTCTGTACTGCTGTTCGTCCTCGTCCCGAGCCTTCTTCCCACTGCCGCGGCCCAGTCCGATCCTCTGCTCTTGCTGCGCTTTCCCACGGTCAGCAAGACGCAGATCGTGTTCAACTACGCTGGCGACCTTTGGACCGTCAGCCGGGATGGCGGCGATGCGCACCGCCTCACGTCCGATGTTGGGGCGGAGATACTTCCTTACTTCTCTCCCGACGGCTCGATGATCGCCTTCAGCGGCGAATATGACGGCAACCGTGATGTCTTCATTATTCCCGCCGCCGGTGGCGTCCCGCGGCGCCTGACCTACCATCCGGCCGAAGAATACGTAACCGGCTGGACTCCCGATGGCAAGAAGGTCGTATTCAACTCCTGGGGCAGCAGCTTCATGCACTTTGAGGATCAGCTCTACACCGTCCCACTCGATGGCGGATTCCCCACGCAACTGCCCATCCCCATCGCGGAAGGCGCCAGCTTCTCGCCCGACGCTTCTCACATCGCCTACGTTCCGCATATCAAATGGGAGGCCGCATGGAAGCGCTACCACGGAGGCCAGACCACTCCCATCTGGATTCTCGATCTTAAAGATTCGAGCATCGTAAAGATTCCGCGCGACAACTCCAACGATGACACTCCCATGTGGGTCGGCGACACCATCTATTTCCTTTCCGACCGCAACGGCCCCGTCAGCCTTTTTGCCTACGACACAAAAACCAAGCAAGTCTCCGAGGCGCTGCACAGCGACGGCCTCGATTTCAAAACCGCCTCCGCCGGTCCTGACGCCATCGTGATCGAACAGTTTGGCGCCATCAAACTCTACGATCTGAATACGCACACGGCGAAGAACATCAGCATTCACGTTGCTGGCGACATTGACGCCGTCCGGCCCCATTTCGCCAAGGTCGATCCCAAACGCATTCAGAACTTCAGTATTTCCCCCACCGGGGCGCGCGCCGTATTCGAAGCCTGGGGAGAAATCTTCACCGTTCCCACCGACAAGGGAGACATTCGCAACATCACCCACAGTCCCGCCGTAGCCGACCGCGATCCGCGGTGGTCGCCCGACGGCAAGTCCATTGCCTATTTTTCGGACGAGTCCGGCGAGTACGACCTGGCAATCCGCGACCAGAACGGCCTGGGCCCGGTTCGCCACATCAGCCTCGGCACTCCTCCGTCGTTTTTCTATGCTCCGGTGTGGTCGCCCGACAGCAAGAAGATTGCCTATTCCGATAAGCGCCTGCAGTTGTGGTACCTCGACCTTGACAATCCCGCTCCCAAGCTGCTGGACGCCGATTATTTCGGTGGCTTCGGTCCCACGCAACTCAGCCAGACCTGGTCTCCCGACAGCAAGTGGATTGCCTACACCAAGCAGCTTCCCAGCGGCCAGCACGCCGTCTTCGTATACTCGCTCGACCAGGGCAAGTCGTTCCAGATCACCGACGGCATGAGCGATGCGCTGTATCCCAACTTCGACAAAAACGGAAAATATCTCTACTTCACCGCATCGACCGACGTCGCGCTTTCCACGGCCGGCCTCGACATGACCAGCGAAGAGCACCGTGTTTCTCGCAGTGTTTACCTCGCCGTGCTGAGCAAGGATGAAAAGTCGCCGCTCGCCCCCGAGAGCGACGAGGAAAAACCGAAAGATGAGAAGAAGCCCGACCAGGACAAAGACAAAGCCAAGGACGCCGACAAAGACAAGGACAAGGAAAAAGACAAGGACAAGGCCAAGGCCAAGTCCGGCGACAAATCCGCGCCCGACAAAGTTAAAGACGACAAAGATAAAGATAAAGACAAAGACAAGAAAGACGAGCCCGTCGTCGTGAAGATCGACCTCGACGGCATCAGCCAGCGCATTCTCTCTCTGCCCATCCCCGCCAAGAACTACACCAACATGCTCTCTGGCAAATCGGGATTCCTCTTTCTCGCCGAGGCTGCCCCAGTCCTCACCGAAGAGGATCAAGGGAACCTGAATCAGACCATCCAGAAGTTCGACCTCAGCAAGCGCAAGGTCGACAAGTTCATGGACGAAGTGAACGACTTCACCATCTCCTTCGACGGCGAGAAAATTCTCTACCGCAAGGGCGACTCCTGGTCCACCGCCTCCTCCGATGACGGTCCCGGCGGCGGAGGCCCGCCCAAGCCCGGCCTTGGCCCTCTCAAGCTTGATGGATGGCAGGTCTACGTTGAGCCTCGCGCCATGTGGAAACAGATCTACAACGAGACTTGGCGCATCGAGCGCGATTTCTTCTACGACCCGCACTATCACGGCCTCGATCTCGACAAAGCCAAAAAGAAGTACGCCCCTTACCTCGATGGCATCGCTTCCCGCGCCGAGCTCACCTATTTGTTTGAAGAATGCCTGGGCGAAATAACGGTCGGTCACATGTTCGTGGGGGGCGGCGAGCACCCCGAGCCGAAGAAGGTCAAAGGCGGCCTGCTCGGCGCCGACTACAGCATCGAGAGCGGCCGCTACCGCTTCGCCAAGGTGTACGACGGCGAAAACTGGAATCCCGGCATGCAGGCTCCGCTGACCCAACCCGGCGTCAACGTCAAGGCCGGGGACTACCTGCTCGCCGTGAATGGCCGCGATCTGTCCGCCTCGGACAACCTCTACAGTTTCTTTCAAGAGACGGCAGGGAAGCAGGTCGTTCTCAAGGTCGGCGCTCATCCCGACGGCAAGGGTTCCCGCGACGTGACCGTGGTCCCCGTGGACAGCGAAGAGAACCTTCGCCACCTCGCCTGGATCGAAAGCAATCGCCGCCGCGTGGACGCCGCCACCGGAGGCCGCATCGCCTACATGCACATTCCCAACACGGCGGGCGACGGTTATACCAGCTTCAACCGTTACTTCTTTTCCCAGGTCGGCAAAGAAGGCGCCATCATTGACGAACGCTTCAACGAAGGCGGCCAGCTCGCCGACTACATCATTGACTACCTGCGCCGTCCCATCATGAGCAAGGTTGTGACTCGCGAAGGCCACGACTGGTCGAGCCCGTCGGAAGCGATCTACGGTCCCAAGGTCATGATCATCAACGAAATGTCCGGTTCCGGCGGCGACGCGCTCCCTTGGTATTTCCGCAAAGCCGGCATTGGCCCGCTCATTGGCAAGAGAACCTGGGGAGGACTGGTCGGCATCGGCGGCTATCCCGAACTGCTGGACGGAGGCCGCGTCACCGCTCCCCGCGCCGCAATTTACGGCCTCAACGGCGAGTGGGAAGTCGAGAATCACGGCGTCGCGCCCGACTTCGAAGTCGATCTCGAGCCGGCAGCCTGGCGCCAGGGCCACGATGCCCAACTGGAAAAGGCGATCGAAGTAGTCATGCAGCAGCTAAAAGAACATCCGCTGCCCCAGTACAAACGTCCCGCATACCCGAACTATCATGAGCACGACGACCTGGGCGCGAAGTAGGCGGGAAAGCGAGATGAGTGTGATTGGCCTGATTTCCAACAGGTATCGAACATCACCGCCGTTTGTGCCGACTTCGTAGTAGTATCCGCGCATAGGGCTCGGAGGCACTCAGATGGGAAGTGCGGTCCGGAATGCAAACCGGCTGATCGCAAACGCCTCGTCGCTTTCAGCTTGGCGAATGGTTCTTCTGGTCTCTTTCATGCTGATGCATAGCCCGGTGTATCTGCATTCTCAATGCCCTGATAGCGGGGAAACGAAGGTCATAAAACCTAATAAAGGCACCGGGTATTACTTTTACAAATTTCTGGGCGACAGTAGTTTTCGCTATTTCCTGGACGGCAAAACCTTTTCGTTCAACGACAAAGACGATCCCGGCAAGACCATCATATTCATCGACGATCTTGCTTACGAATCGATCGTGAAGGATAAGGATAGGGATGACATCAAGAAATACATTAAAGGCTCAAAGGCCGAAGACATTCTCCTTGCTGAGGCAAAGCAACAACAAGGCTACGTCAAAAGCATCGTCCCTTCGATCGTGATCACGGATTTCGGAATCTCTTCCGGGAATAATCCCGATGGTAGTCAAGGCCGTGCATTCTATCTTTGGAAAAAGGAAAACCCTCCCGGGAAGGAGGCGGCAACACAATATTTTTGTTCGACAGTAGTCAAGAATGGAGTCGTCGTTTTGTCTATCATGCTCATAAAGCCATCGGTTTCGGAGGATGATGTGTTTCGTCAGCTCCGAGAATACACGTCACATTTCGATACGTTGTCAGGCGACAAATGTGCGCAAGTGCTCGCCGCGCCATCTGCACCCTGACCTCTTGTGAGCTTGCGCGATTACTAGCGAAAGATCGCGACAATGTGGCGAAACAACCTCCCTCTTTTCACCGCCCCTTGCCTCGTCGCGCTTTGACTTTCATTACCCCGCCTCCTACCATCATGGGTCTCTCTCCTGAGGTCACCGAGTGGCGTCTCACCCTCTCTCCGACTCCGTTGTCACCGATTCGGTTGTCGCGTTTCTCAAGAACGTTCCCCCGTTCCAATTCCTTTCTCTCCCCGAACTCTCTCGCCTGGCCAGCACGATGACGCTCGAGTTCTTCCCCAAGGACACGGTCATCCTCAGCGCCGGCCATCCCGCCTCGGAATCGCTCTACGTGGTGCACAAGGGCGGAGTCAAACTCGCCCTGCGCTCGCAAGTCGGCAAGCAACTCGTGCTCGACATGCGCAGTGAAGGCGAAATCTTCGGCCTGCTTTCCCTGATGAGCAAAGATCTTGCCCGCCTCGACGTCACCGCGATCGAAGACACTCTTTGCTACCGGATCCCGGCCGAGCAGGTGCAGCGCCTGATTTCCTCCAACGTCGAAGTCTCGAACTACCTGCTGCGCACCTCCGTCACCCGCTACATGGACCGCAGCCTGCAGGAACTCCGCACCCAAACCGGACTCATGGGCGACACCGAGCGCCTGCTCTATTCGCTGGCGGTCAGCGACGTCCCCGGCGCCCCGGCGTTGCTCTGCCGGCAAGACACAACCATCCGCGAAGCCGCGCAAATGCTCGCCAGCTCGAAAGCCACGTGCATCTTCGTCGTGAACGCAGCCGGTTCCGCGATCGGCATTGTCACCGACCGCGACTTCGCCGACAAAGTTGTAGCCCAGGCCCTGTCCTCCGATCTCAAAGTCACCGCCATCATGAGCCAGCCGGTCGTCTCCGTCGAAGCCAGCGAGCGCCTGTTCCTCGCATTGCTCGCCATGGTGAGCCGCAACATTCACCACGTACTGGTCACTCGGCAGGGAACTCCCGCCGGCGTGCTCACCGCTCACGATCTGATGGTGTTGCAGGGCAAATCTCCGCTCAACGTGGTTCGATTCGTGGAAGCGCAAACCACCGTGCAGGACTTGGCGGGCGCGCAGCAACGCATTGCCGGACTCCTCCCGCTCCTGCTGCGCGAAGGCGCCAAAGCCAGTCACGTCACCCGAGTCGTCGCCGAAGTGAATGACCGCCTCATCGTCAAAATTCTGCGGTTTGCCGAAGCCAAACTCGGCCCCGCTCCCGTGCCCTACTGCTGGGTCGTGCTGGGCAGCGAGGGCCGCCGCGAGCAGACTTTCAAAACCGATCAGGACAACGCCCTCATCTTCGCCTCTGCAGACAATGCTGACTCCGCAGACGACCGAGCCCGAGACTACTTCGCCCAACTCGCCACCTTCGCCCGGGACGCGCTCTCCACCTGCGGCTACCCGCTTTGTCCGGGAGACTACATGGCCAGCAATCCGCGCTGGCGGCAGCCGCTCCAGGAATGGATCAGCTACTTCCACGCCTGGATCACCAACGCCGAACTCCACGGCACCGAAGACGCTCTCATCTTTTTCGATATGCGTCCCGTGGCTGGAGACTTCTCGCTGTTCCATTCGCTGGCCGCGAAGACGCGCGAGTGGTTAAACGACGCCGGCCTGTTCAAGTCCGTGCTCGCCTACGTTTCTACGACCCATAAGCCTCCACTCGGATTCTTCCGCAACTTCGTGCTTGAGCGCACGGGTGAGCACAAGAATCAACTCGACCTCAAGCTCTACGGCACCGGCCCCATCGCGAACGCAGCCCGCCTGTTCGCCCTCGACGCCGCCATCGAAGCCACGAACACTCTGGATCGCCTTGCCGCCTTGCCCGCGCCCGAGAACGACCCAACCGTATTTCAGGATCTGCAGGAAGCCTTCGAGTTCCTCACCCTGTTGCGCGTCGAGTGCCAGCTGCGCCAGGTTCGCGACGGCAAAGAGCTCAGCAACTACGTCGCGCCCGATTCGCTCACCCACCTGCAGCGCAGCCTGCTGAAAGAAGCCTTCCGCGCCACCGCGCGCGCGCAAGCCCTGATCGAAGAAGCTTTTCGGACCGCCATCTGGTCCCAGTTGGGGCGATGATGACAGCCTGGCTGACGTCCAAGTTCCCAGCTCACGAGCGCAAAGCGCAGCCTCCCCAGGACACAGCGCTCGAGTCGCTCCGCTACGTGGTCTTCGACACCGAACTGACCTCGCTCGACCATCGCACCAATCGCCTGCTCTCGGTCGGCGCCATCGCCATGCAAGGTTCCAGCATTTGCCTCGGCGAGCAGTTCTATCGCGTCGTGAATCCGCAGGTGACAATTCCCGCCGAGGGCATCATCATTCACAAGCTTCGCTCCGAAGATGTGCAAGGCGCCGAGCAACTGGGCAAAACGCTGGACGATTTCGCTCCGTTCGTCGCGGGAGCGGTGCTGGTCGGCCATTTTGTTGGCATTGACTTGAAAATATTGCGGAAAGAAATGGATGGCACCGGACACCAGCTCGCGAACCTCGCAGTCTGCACCGCTCGCGTGCATCAATGGATCCTGCGCCAGGGTCCATATTCCGAAGACTTGCCCGCGCAGCTGGAAAAGCTCGATCTCCCCACGCTGGCGAAGTTCTACAACCTCGACGCGCAAGACGCTCACCACGCCCTCTCCGATGCCTTCCTAACCGCCCGCGTTTGGCAGAAGATGCTCCACACGCTGCAAGCGAAATGGCATTCGCGATCTGAAGAAAGCTGCTGAAAATTGGTGGCGCAAGAGCTTGGCGGACAAGTGAGCTTATCTCGGCGCCTTCAGGGTTTTTCCTCTGTGATCTCTGCGAGCCCTAGCGGTGGAAGACTTTTGACTTTCGACCACAAAAACGAAGGCCGGGTATCCCGGAAGGATTTTCCGGATCCCGGCCCACGTCTTACTTCAACTTGGAGTAAAAGCCCTGCTTTAGCCCTGACTAGTTGCCCGAGCCCGAATTAGCCGCGGCAGTTGCCGGAGCCGGAGTCGCGTTCGGAGCGGTCGCACCATACCGTGCCAACCGCGGGAAGAACGGCGTGACTTCAAACGGCATCTTGTCACGCGCCGAGGTGATGGCGACCGGAGCCGTCTTCACCATTTCCGCCTTGTCGTCCCAGGGGTTGATCTTCACGCGTCCGCCCAGAGGCAGCGCCGCGATCTGATCCAGTTTGTTGTTGTCCAGCGCCGGGCCTTGCGTGGCCAGAGCCGACAGGCGGTTCACAGTTCCGTTTTCCGCCAGCGGGTTGCCCAGGTGCGTGGTCAGCAGCGCGTTCAGCGCCCCGGCCCGCAGCTGCAGAGCCTTCAAGAACAGGCCTACGTTGTCCAGCTTCTGCGCGTAGGGCGAATTCTTCAGGAGTTCCACCGCTTTCTTGTCGGCGGCTGTTTCTTCTTCCGGAATGTGCTTGAAGCCCAGGTTCTGATACGTTCCTTCATCCGAGAAGAGCATGCGGTCGTTGAAGGCAAACTTGCTGCCCAGGTTATGGCCCAGCACAATGTGCGCCAGCTCATGCGAGAGCACGGCAGCCAGGCTGGCCTCGTCCGGAAGCACGTCCACCAAACCACGGCTGATCACGATCGTGTTGCCCACGCTGAATGTTTCCAGAGGAGCCGTGAGCAGCACGCGGGTGCGCACCGGACGCGGCAGGTCAATGTTGTTGGTGACTTCCAGGTTGTTCACAACCGTCTGGAGAATCCGGTCCACGTCGCCTTCGGGAGCCAGCAAGCCCGCGCTGGTCAGCCGTTCCACAACGTTATCTTCCGCCTGCTGCTGCCACACGCGTTCAGCCTGCAGCGGGGACGCATCCTGCGCGGTCGGGCTCTCGTCCGTCACGCTGTCCACGCGGATGTTGGTGAGTTCGTCGTCCTTGCCGCCCTTCTTCAGGTCATAGCCCCAGATGCGGGTCTGCGCCTTGAAAGCCATCTTGTTCTTCACGCCAGCGCTGAAGTCGCCTTCTTCGCTGTAGATGTACGACGGCACCCAGTAGCCGGGGATCAGGTTCAACCGCCAGCTGTCCATGTGGAAGAAATACGAGTTGCGCGGCGCCGGATAATACGTTCCGTTCAGGCGCACGATGTTGAATCCCTGGTCTTCCACCCAAATGCGGCCCAGGAAGCGGCCCCGGCCGGACTTCGGCTTCGGGGTCACGTCGAATACCAGGCAGCGCACGTCGCCCAGAAATTCGCGGCGCGCATAGCGAAAGTCATAGTGCTCGCGGTCGAAGTCCGTGCGGTCGGCATAGACCATCCACGAGAAGCCCAAGGGCTGGTACTGCACCTTGTAGAGCTTCTGCAGTCCGCCCAGAAGGCGCTCCTGCATGCCCTTTTCTTCTTCCTTCAGATAATCCTTGCGGTCGATCGACTCGCCCATATCCATGCGGCCGAGGAAATAGTGATCCGCGCTGGGCACCGGTCCGAGCTGCGGATCGTTGGACAGATTCTGCAGATACGTCTCCACCACCGGCGTGCGGTTCGACAGCACCTTGATCAGACCGTGTTCCCGCTGAATGAACAGGTTCACGACCTGGTCCATGGTGGTCGGAGCCGGCGCGGGAGCGGGCGTTTCTATCGCCTGCGCCGCCGGAGCCGGTTGCCCAGCCTGCGTCTGTGCCGGCGCCCCTGCTGCCGGAGCCGCCTGCTGCGACGATTGTGCCGTCTGCGCTGCATCGGGCGCAGCCGTCTGAGCGGACGGCTTCGAATCCGCCGCTTGCTGTGCGGCTGCGCTCAGCGATGCCAGCAGAGCCGCCGTGAGTATCCATTTCCAAGTACGCATGACTCTTTTCTCCAAGTGTTTCAGTGACCCGAGTTCTTTTTTCTGATCCAGCTCAAAGCCAGACTTACTTCGCCAAAATCCGAACGAAACTTTTTAGTACGCCATCTGGAACGTCACATGCACGATCGCCGTCGAATCCACCGGCGTCCCGTTGCGCAGCGCCGGCTTGAAGCGCATCTTGTTCGCCGCCGCCTGGGCCGCTTCGTCCAGCCCGTGTCCCATGCCCTTCACCACGCGATTCACATGCAACGTGCCGTTTGCCGAGAAACTCACTTCCAGCAGCACTTCGCCTTCAAGCTTCAGGCTGCGCGCCTCGTCCGTATAAACCGGATTCGGCTTGTACGTAATCTCCACCGGAGTCGTCGCCGGTCCGGAATCGAGCGCCTGGATCTTCGGTCCCTGATGCACTACCTGCTCCGATCCGAATCCGCCGGTCGCCACGCCCTGGCCGTTGCTGCGCCCGTCGCCCTTGCCGCCGGTCGCAATGCCGTTGCCGAAATCCGCGCTGGCCACCGTTCCCTTAATCCCTTTCGCGCCGCCCGATCCGTTTCCTTGTCCGGGCCCGGCTGGCATGTCAAAGCCTCCGGCTTGCGCCGCGTACAACTTCGCGCCCGTCTTGCCCGTACCCTTCAATCCATTGGGATCGCCGAACCCGCCGGTCTGCACCTTCTCCACCGCCGCATTCACCGTCGGAATCTGCGAGCTTCCCGCGCCAAAATCTCCCGTGTGCACCAGTTGCGGGCGCGCTCCACCCGCCGCCATCTTGATCTCCGGCGCCTTGAACTGGTTGACCACAACCTTCGGAGCCTCCACCGGCTGCGGCGCTTCGCGGCGAACTTCACGCGGTACCACCAGCTTGGGTTGTTCAAACACAGTCGCCGGCGGCAGTTTCACCGCGGGCAGCAGTTTCTTCATCGGAGGCGGCGGCTTCACTGGTTCCGGCTCCGGGCGCAATGCCGGCATCGGAATCAGTTCCGTCACGTGATAGCCGGCGAACTGCAACTTCTCCGGCATGATCAATCCCAGATTGATAACGATGAGCAGCACCAGCGTTACCAACCCGTAGGCGGTTGCCAGAGCCCGTTTGTTCACCTTGCGTTCGGGCAGTAGCCCTAATTGAAAACCGCGATATGCCGTCGCCATGCAATTCACTCCATTAGGGTCCCGGATGGGAGAAAGCCCGGGGCTTGGAGTCTTCAAAATACGGGAGATAGGACAGGGGGTAAACGTGTCAACGGCTCTTGACCTTAGGTAACCGGCGGCAGGCTCTTTCGTGGGAGCACCCCAAAACGGGCGCGGGACAGCCCTTGTCGCCGACCAGGTCATCAGGCATCCGGTGAAACAGGGCAGAAACCCGGAAGAACACCCATTACTTTAGGACGCTGCCGCCAAGCGAGAGAAGTTGCTTTTCTTAGCGTCCTTAGCGGTCTTTCTTAGCGAACTTCGCGGTGAAAAGCTTTTTCTTCGTGTCGTCCTAAGTGGTCTCGCTGTTAGAGGCCTTAATCCGGCACTTGCCGCGACCGGCGCCGCGAGAAGTAAGCAAACACCGGAATCCCCGCCAGAATCACCAGCACTCCGTAGTCGGAGTTGGGCCGATCGTTCCAAAACGTGTAGCAGAGAAGAGCCGCCGCAACCACGATGAAAATCGCCGGGACAAACGGATATCCCCACATCCGATAGGGACGCTCCGCCCGCGGATCGCGCCACCGGAACACAAAAATCGTGCTCCCCGCGATCATGTAGAAAAGCCACTCCGCAAAAATTGCCAGCGAAAACAATTGCCGGAAATTCGCCCCGAGCAGCAGCAGCACAATCGACAACACGGCTTGTACTACGATCGCTCCCGACGGCGTATGAAACCGCGGGTGCACCTCCGCCAGCGCCTTGAAAAAATATCCGTCCCGGGCCACCGCGTACGGCACCCGCGCTCCACTCATGATCGTGCCATTCAGCGTGACCAGCATCGAGACCGCCATGCCCGCCGAAACGATGCCGGCCCCCATGTGCCCCATGATCAGGGCCACCGCATCCGAAGCCGGACGCGGCGAAGCCGCAATGGCGCTCGCCGGAAGCACATACTGCACGCCCGCGTTTACCAGAATATAGAGAATTCCAACCGTGGCCACTCCGGCAATCAACGCAATCGGAATATTTCGCTCCGGTTGCTTCACCTCGCCCGCGACCATGTTCAGGTCATTCCATCCGTCGTAAGCCCACAGAGCCGCCACCAGCGCAGCCACGAATCCCGCGATTCCGCCTCTAGCGCCCACGAACGTTCCCGCAAAGTTGCTCCATCCGCGCCCCGGCACGTCTCCGATTCCGCTGAAGCACACGAATACGATCCCCAGAATGATTGCCACTTTCAGCAGCGTAAACACCAACTGAAACTCGCCGGCCTTCTTCACGCCAAGGTAATTCAGAATGGAAATCAAAATCGCCGCGGCGATCGCGATCACCTGTCCCCAGGTAACGGCGAACGGAACCGAGATCACATTGGCCGAGAAAAACGAGAAAATCGAAAACGTCCCCAGAATTCGCACCAGCCCCACTACCACGGTCGCAATCGACGCCGGCTTCGCAATCACAAACCAGGTCCACGCATATAGAAACCCGGCCAGCGGACCGTATGCATCGCGGACGTACACATACTCCCCGCCTGCCTGCGGCTTCATCGCCCCCAGTTCGGCATACGTCAGCGCCCCAAAAAACGAAAGCAACCCGCCCACCACCCACGCCAGATAGACGAGCTTCGCCGACCCTACGGCGCGCATCATCTCCTGCGGCACCAGAAAAATCCCGCTCCCAATAATGGTTCCCACCACTACGGCGGAAGCGTGACTCACCCCCAGATCGCGGGAGAGTTCCCGGCGAGAAGACGTCACCTGCGTGCCAATAGCCATGTTGGAGTTGGAGTATACGCGAGGAAGAGCGGGCGGTCGAAACTAACGGAAGGTCTTCTTAAGAAAAGCGCGCAAAGATCGCAAAGAAGAATAAGAAGAGAAAGAGAAGAACTGCCCCGATCGCCCTTTGGTCTCCCTTAGCTTTTGGTTTTCTTAGCGTACTTCGCGGCTTTTCTTTGCGATCTTCGCGTTCAAAAGCTTTCCTCCGCAGCGACGAGTTCCTCGCCCTCTGCGGCGGGTTCCTCGTAGTGGTTCACGATCCGTCGGATCCCGTCCCTAAGCAGGACAACATGGAAATTGATCAGCAGCCCAACCCGGATATCCAACAGCCGCAGATGAGACAGCAATTGCGCCTGGTCCACGGGATGAAGTGCTTCCTTGGATTTGATCTCAATCACAACTTCGCCGTTGACGACGAGATCTGCACGGAACCCGCACTCCAGCCTCACAGTTTCATATACCAGCGGCACTGCCTTCTGCCGCTGCACCCGAAATCCAAGTTTCTCAAGCTCGTACGCCAGGCAGACCTCGTAAGCAGACTCGAGAAGCCCCGGCCCGAGCCTGCGATGCACCTTGATTGCCGCTCCGATGATCTGGGGAGTGATGTCTTTGTGTCACGGATCGAACCTCCATCCACTCTATGCCACCTGGCATCACAATCGAATCGCCGGCTCGACAAAATCTCTAGCTCTTCCCAAAACGAAACCAACCCTTAACCGCAAAGCTCGCTAAGAAAAGCGCGCAAAGGTCGCAAAGAAGAGCAACCCCAGTCACTTTGGTTTTCTTAGCGTACTTCGCGGTTTTCTTTGCGATCTTGCGGTTAAAGCTTTCTCCGGCAGCGCCCGCGGTTAAAAGCTCTCCCCGGCAGAGCCCACGCTCCGCGCGAGCGAGCACCGCACTCGCGATCCACCCCACCGCAAACGTCACCCCGCTCCCCATCATCACCCACCATGTCCACGGCACGTGCGTCCAACCCCACAAATACAAATCCACCGCAAACCCAAACATCATCCCCACCATCGCCCCGCGCTCGTTCGCTCGCCGCGTCAGCACCCCCAGCAGAAACACGCCGAGCAAAGCCCCATACGCCACGGATGCAATCTGCAGTCCCACCTCAACCACTCGCCCCACCTTGTGGAGCGCAATCACCGCCAGCGCGAACAACACGATCGCCCACACAAACGTCGCCAGCCGCGAGAGCCTCATCTTTGTTTTCTCGTCGGCCTCAGGTCGGAAACGAACATAGAAATCCATGATCGCGCTCGACGACAGCGAATTCAGCGCCGCGCTCAGATTCGACATCGCCGCCGCCAGAATCGCCGCAATCAGCAGCCCGGAAATCCCATGTGGCATCTGCGTCACGATGAACGTCGGATAAATCCGGTCCGGCTTTCCAAACGTCGCCGACGGCACGCGGTAATACGCCCACAGCATGATCCCCACAGTCAGAAACAGCGCAAACTGAAACAGCACCGCGACCCCGCTCGAGATCAGCGCCGTCGCCGATTGCTTCTGCCCGCGCGCGGCCAGCAATCGCTGCACAATCAGCTGATCGGTCCCGTGACTCGCCACCGTAAAGAACGCCCCTCCGATCACTCCTGCCCAGAACGTGTAAGGAATCCAAACGCTCCCGCGAAAATCGAAGAGCTGCAGCTTGCCCGCGCCGGCCGCCGCGGCGTGAATCGCGGCCCATCCTCCCGGCACCAGATGCAGAATCGTCGTCAGCCCGATCAGCGTCCCGCCCACATATATCGCCGTCTGCACCACGTCGGTCCAGATCACCGCCGCCAGCCCGCCTTCGAACGTATAGATCAGCGTCAATACAGTGATGATTGCGATCGACGCCACTTCGCCCGTGCCCAGCGCGATCGACACCACGATCGACACCGCATACACGCGCACGCCCTCCGCCGCCGCCCGCGTCAGCAAAAACAATCCCGCAGTCAAAGACCGCAGCCCGCGCCCAAAACGCCGCTCGATCAGTTCGTAAGCCGTATAAAGATCGCCGCGGAAATAGTGCGGCAGCAGCACAAAGCTGATCACCACCCGCCCCACGACGTATCCCATCACCACCTGCAGAAACGTCAGATTGGTGTCGTACGCCAGCCCCGGAATGCTGATGATGGTCAGCGTGCTGGTTTCGGCCGCAACAATCGAGAGCGCAATCGCCCACCACGGAATATCGCGCCCCGCCAGAAAATAATCGCGCAACGACCGCTGCTTCTTGCGGAATCGCAACCCAAACAGAGTGATCCCCACCAGGTAAAGCGCGATGATCAGAAAATCAATACGATCCAGTCCCATAAAGGTGTTGTTCTTCTTAGCGTCCTTAGCGGCCTTTCTTAGCGACCTTAGCGGTTAAAAGCTTTGATTGCCACTCGATCTATGCTGAATCACCGCGAGGCCACCGTCTCCGCCCGAAACGATCTCCAATTATGAAAGCAATCCCAACTTTCCGCGAGTGAGACTCTATACACCCCGCGCTCGTTGAGGGGATGAAATCCGCAATCCGTACCGAACAACCGAGACCTGAAATCCCACAACGGCTTTGTGCTAGAAATAAACTGTGTCCTACTTTCTCGGCATTGACGGAGGCGGCACCAAAACCACCTGCGCCGTGGGCGACGACCGGCAACTGCTCGCCACCGCCACCGCCGGTCCCAGCAACATCGTCCGCGTGGGAGAGGCCGAAGCCCGTGACTCGTTGTTGCAATCGGTCCGCCAGGCATGCGCTGCTGCTGGCATTACCCCCGCCCAAGTCGCACATACCTGCGTTGGAGGCTCTGGCGCCGCTCGTCCCGAGGTAGCGGCCATCGTCCGCAGCATCGTCGCCGAGATTCTGCCGACGCCAATCCATGTTGTCGGCGACATGCAGATTGCCCTCGAAGCCGCCTTCGACACCGGGCCGGGCGTCATCGTCATCGCCGGCACCGGCTCCATCGCCTACGGCCGCGACCGCCAGGGAGCGACTGCCCGCGCCGGAGGCTGGGGATTCGCCATCGGCGACGAAGGCTCCGCCCACTGGATCGGCCGCGCCGCCGTCAGCGCCGTCCTGCGCGCCAGCGATCCCATCTTTGAATCGAAATCCGAAACGAAAACCGAGACGAAAGCCACTCCACCGTTGCCCGCCTCATCGCTGGCTGCGGGCCTGCTCAAGGCCTGGGGCGTGACTTCGCTCATCGATCTGGCCCGAGCCGCCAACTCGATTCCTCCGCCGGACTTCTCCGCGCTGTTTCCCGCCGTCGCCGCCAGCAACGACGACCTTTCTCCTCAGGTTCTCTCCGCTGCGGGCAAGGAACTGGCCCAGATCGCGGCGGTCGTAATGGGAAGCTTGTTTCCGCACGACCCGACGCCCTCCGCCCCGACGATCCCAGTGGCCATGACTGGAGGCGTCTTTCGTCACGCGCCGCCGGTGCGGCAGGTTTTCTACAATGAACTGCGCAGGCTCGACTCGCGTGCCGAAATCAGTCCGCGGGTCGTCGAGCCGGTGGAAGGCGCCCTGCGCCTGGCGCGTCGCGCGGCCGCCCCCCGCGGCCCAGCGCATTTACCGATGCCGCAGCCGCGAAGCGGCGGCATGTGACAGCCCGGCACGGAGTGCCGGGGAGCAGGGATTGTAATCTCGAGTCCCGTAGGGACAACACGTGCCCTGAGCGAAGCCGAAGGGCTGTGCGTAGCCTGTGAGATAAATGAGGAAGCCGCGAAGGGGCGCTCGGCACTCCGCATGGACCTGGAAAAAAACGACACCGCGATTCAACTTCCGGAAGCGCCGCCAGCCGCCCCGCTTACCGAAGATCTTGCCCTCGCCCTTCTCAAACGCGGAGATCTGCCCTCCGACGACATCGAACAAATCACCAAAACCGCCGCCGTCATGCAATCCCGCAAGGTTCGTCTCGCGGTGGCGGCGCATCCCCGCGTCCCGCGTCGCATCGCGCTGCGCCTGATTCGCGAACTCTACACGTTCGATCTTATGAAATTTGCGCAACTGCCCGCCGTCGCGGCCGACCTGAAGCGCACCGCCGACGAATTGCTCATCGCCCGAGCAGCTTCTATTACTCTTGGCGAGCGGATCTCGCTGGCTCGCCGCGGTTCCGCCCTGGTCGTCGCCGCCCTGCTGCTCGACAAAGAAAAGACCGTCTGGCAGACCGCCCTCGAAAATCGCCGCCTCACCGAAACCGCCATCGTCAAAGCGCTGCAGCACTCACAGGCCTCGGCATGGTTCGTCGAGTCCATCAGCCGACACGCGAAATGGTCGGTGCGCCCGGAGATTCGGATGGCCCTGCTGCGCAACCAGCACACACCTTTAGCGCGAGCCTTGGAATTCGCACGCCGCCTCCCGCCCGCCCAATTGCGCGACATCCTCCACGCCTCGCGCCTGCCGGAAAAAATCAAAGCGTACTTGAAGAAGGAATTGCAGAGTAAAGGGAAGACCAACGGCTAGCGTTCGGCCATTCGCATTTGCCCTCCGCCGGCGGAGCGGACCGGCCAGATGCCAGAAGCCAAGAGCCAAAAGCCAAAAGCCAAAAGCCAAAAGCCAAAAGCCTCTGCCTCACCTCCCGCCCCCAACCTCCAGAATCGCACCCGTCGTGTAAGAAGCTTCCGGCGACAACGCCACAACACAGCCTCCGCGATTTCGTGCGGCATCCCTGCTCTTGCCATCGGGATTGTCCCCATCAACCGCTGTACCCGGCCCGGTTCGCCATTCGCCGCGTCCCGTGTCTACCAATCCCGGAGCGACGGCGTTCACGCGAATCCCTTCCGTCGCGACTTCTCGCGCCAGCCCAATCGTGAAGCTGTCAACCGCGCCTTTCGACGCCGCGTAGTGCACCCACTCGCCCGCTGATCCAGTGTGCGCCGCGCGCGAAGAAACATTCACGATCGCCCCGCCCGTTCCGCCCCGCCGCGTCGACATCCGCCGCACCGCCTCGCGCGCACACAAAATCGTCCCGGCAACATTGACCGCGAACACTTTTTCCAGAGCCGCCGCCGTCACCGCTTCCACCCTCGCAAACCCGCCCGTAACGCCCGCATTGTTCACCAGTCCATGGATCGGTCCCAGTTCGCGTTCCGCGATTTCAAACATCTGCACGATTTCTTCTTCCTTCGCGACGTCAGCCCGAGTCGCAACGGCGCGCCCGCCACCGGCCACAATCTCAGCGACCACACGCTCAGCTTCAGCCTTGCCCGTGGAAAAGTTCACCGCCACCGCCCATCCGCGCTCCCCCGCAAGCCGAGCCACAGCCGCGCCAATCCCGCGACTCGCCCCAGTCAAGATCAAAGTTCCCAAGTTTTGTCGTTGGCCATGACAGGCTGAAACCTGACAGCCACAGAGAGGTCCAGAAACTGAGAAGCCAAGTACCTACGCCTTCACTCTCCCCGCTTCCCATGCAACATTTCCACGACCGCTTCATACATCCTCTTCCGCGCCTCGTGCCGCTCATTGGCGCGTGTGATGTAGCGGACGTGCACTTCAATCCCCGCCGCGGTCGGAACCACATTGATCCCCGGCACGGCCGACAACGCCTGCACCCGATATTTCGCGGTCGCCGCCTGCCACTCTGCTTCCGCCTTGCCCGCGTTGGCCTGCGTTTCCTTCTCCACCAGCTTTTGAATGCCATCAATGATCGGGTAGGGATCCTGCGTCGGCGGAATCAGCACGCGCAGTTCATCCCACATCCACTGGCCCGATGTCGTGAAGTTGAAGAAGTGCCCTTCAATGGCGAATGTATTCACAAACGAAACCCGCCGCCCCGTGGGGTGTCCCGCGTCGCTCCAGCTTCCGGTTTCGAGAAGCACGGTTTTCAACAGTCCCACCTCAACGACTTCTCCGCCCACGCCGTTGATTTCCACCCAGTCGCCCACGCGGATGCCGTTGCTCCCCATCAGCACGAACCACCCGAAAAATGCGACGATGAAATCTTTCATCGCCACCGTCAGCCCTGCGCCGGCTAAGCCAAGCACTGTGGTGGTCTGCGTGGGCATGCCGAAAACAATGAACAGGATTACGATCGCGCCCACGGCTTGCACGGCGAACTGCACCACGGCTCGCAACGTATCAATGCGCTTGTTCTCCGCGGCCATCCCGGTGAACAGGCGTTCAATCAGGCGGTCGAGAAAGTAGACCGCCACCAACACCAGCAGGATCCACAGCAACGACTCGATGATGTTGTGGAGCGCAGCCCGCTCGCGCGTCGCGACCAGCCCGACCCAGTTGCCGTAGATGTCGTTGAGTTCCTGCTGATCTTGCAGGCGCTTGCCCAGGTCGGCCAGGTTTTTTTGATCGCGCGTGTACTGTTTCAGGGAATCGAGCGCCGATTTCGCCGATGCCTTCGACTCCTCGCGGCTGGCTGCCTTGCTGTTGCTGGCGAATCCCTTCGCTTGCTGCTTGGCCGCCTCGCGATCTTCTTTGGCTTTCTCGACCTGCGCCTCGAGCGTGACATGACGCTGGCCGAGGCGCTGTTCCTTGGCCGACGCTTCGTCCCGCGCTTCCTGCAATAGCGCTTTTTTCGCGCGCAGCGCCTGCCATGCCCGAACTACGCTCAGCAACGTGTGCGTCTGATAATCCTGCTCATGCGGATTGACCGAGGAACTCACGGCCGCGTCCGCAATCTGGTCGCTGGCGTCGTGCTCGGCCTTCAGTCGCTTGATCTTCGACTGCGGATCGCCTCCCGCCTGCTCCAGATCTTCCGTCGCATCGTCCAACTCATCCTGGTCCAGATCCATTTGCGCCTTGGAGACGTCGATCTGGTCCTGCAGGTTGTCCTTTTGCGATTCCGATGCGGCCGCCAGCTTTCGCGTCAGGGCGGCAATGCCTTCCTGATCCTCTTTGACGGCCAGTTCGGCCTTGTTCTTGCGGACTAAAATCTCTTTTGCGGCAGGCGAAAGCGGTGGAGGATTTTCCTCCGCCGTGCGCAACGCGTCGAAGAACGCCAGATCAACTTCGTGGTCCCCGACCTTCACCGCCTCGTGCGCCAGCGCTTGTTCATCGGGCGTGGCGGCTAATGCCGCCATCCGCTTAGCCGTCTGCACCGGACGCTCGTCCACCAGTGGGTGCTGGGCGACCGGCTGTCTCGGTCCAGGCGCCGCTTTCCCCGGAGTCGCCGACGTGTCGTCGCTCGGAGCAGGCAGCGCGCGCGTCCACACCATTCCCCCGATGGCCAAGGCCACCAGCAGAAGCAGCACAATCGCGGTTATCCACTGCCGAAGCTTCATAAAACTCCCCACCAATGTAACAAGAAACGCCAACTCTCGGCGACGATCAGGTCCATCTGTGTCGGAAAAGCTTTTAACCGCAAAGGCCGCTAAGAAAACCGCAAAGGACGCAAAGAAGACCTCAAGGGGAAGAAGATTTTCCTTAGCGAACTTAGCGGCCTTTCTTCGCGATCTTCGCGGTTAAGAGCTTTTGATTTTCCCCCCTCGCAGCACACGTTCGTAATCTGCCGGGCGCGCACCCGGACCCGTAATATCGCATCAGCCCATGCTCGACACGCTGAGAGAGATCTTCGACAGACCATGGAAGCCGGTTTCGCGCTACGCGCTGGCCGCGTGGCTGCTCTTCTATGTGTGGTTTCTGATCTATGCCTTCAATGCCCGGGGCACGGGTCTGTTCGTCGACAGCGTCAACCTGGTGGTTCACGAAGGCGGGCACAACCTGTTCGGATGGTTCGGTCCCACGCTCGGCCTCTGGGGAGGCACGCTGCTGCAGTGGTTGGTCCCGTTTCTTCTGGCAGTGTATTTTTTTACGCAGCGCCAGATTCCCGGTTTCGCCTTCAGCTTGTTTTTCTTTTTCGAGAATTGGCTCCCCACCGGAACCTACATGGCCGATGCCCGCGACCAGGCGCTTCCACTGGTCACCACGGGAGACCCTGATTTTGTCGAGCACGATTTCCACGCCATCTTCTCGAGCCTTGGCGTTCTCAACTACGACACGAAGATCGGCGCCACGGTCCGCATTCTCGGTTTTTGCGGAATGATCGGCGTGACGGTGTGGCTGGCTTTCCGACTGAAAGTCGGAGACTCAGAGCAACCCGTCCCCGTGGCCTTCCCGCAACCAGCAATCCCACTGGTTCAACGGTTCCCGGGAAAGCGAGCAACGGAGAAGAACAATCCGTCGGCTCCGCCTACGGCACCCAGTCCCCAATAAAAACATTCGTCTCGTGCGGCGCCTTGGCGTTGCGGTTCGAGGCCCACACCAACTTCTTCCCGTCGGGCGAGAACATGGGGAAGCCGTCGAAGCCATCGCTGTAGGTGATGCGCTCCATCCCACTGCCGTCGGGATTGATCATCCACAATTCAAAATTTCCCATGCCGCCCGTGGCATGGGTGTCGGGATCGTAATTCGACGAAAAGATGATTCGCTTTCCGTCCGCGGTGAAGGCTGGTCCAAAGCTGGCCGCGCCCAGATTTGTGAGCTGCTTCTTGCCGGTGCCGTCGGCCTTCATGATCCAGATTTCGAGCGACGTGGGGCGGATCAGGTTCTGCGCCAGCAATTCCTTGTAATCGGAAATTTCTTTTTCCGTCTGCGGATGGTAGGCCCGGTACACGATCCACTGCCGGTCGGGCGAGAAGGTGGGCCCGCCGTCGTAGCCCAACTCGTGAGTGAGTTGCTTCACGTTCTTGCCGTCGGCGTCCATGGTGTAAATGTCGAGATCGCCGTGGCGCATGGACGTGAACGTAATTTTCTTGCCGTCGAGCGAAATCGTCGCCTCCGCGTCATAACCCGGCGTGCTGGTCAGTTGCTTCAGGTTCGAGCCATCGGGTTTCGCGGTGAAGATGTCGTATCCCGAATACACCGCCCACACGTAGCCCTTCGAAAAATCAGGGCGAGGCGGGCACTCCGGGCTGGCCATGTGGGTGGACGCGTATAGAATCTTTTTGCCGTCGGGATAAAAGAAGCTGCACGTGGTGCGTCCCTTGCCGGTAGAGACCATGTGCTGGTCGGTGCCGTCAATGTTCATGATGAAGATCTGGTCGCACTTCACGTCGCCATGCGACGACTGGAAGATCAGCTTCTTGCTGTCGGCCGAGAAGTAGGACTCGGCATTCTGCCCGCCAAAAGTAAGCTGACGCACATTCCGCAGATGCTTTTCCTGTGGCGTCGCCATGTCGGGCGGAGTTGGGGTTTGCGCGGAGGAGTTTGCGCGGAGGAGGTCGCGAGACGCGAACAAGCGTAGTCACAGCGAGAAGAACAGAAGATTGCGTCCACATCATTACACCACTATTCACTCTGGGATGGCCGCTAGTGTAGCAAAGTAGTTCGGTCGCTCACCATGACGCGGCTTTTCTTAGCGTCCTTATGTTTTTCTTAGCGCTCTTTGCGGTCAAAAGCTTTTCTATTCGGCAGCGAAAGCCTTAAACCGCAAAGGTCGCAAAGATTAAAGAGCTAAGGACGCCAAGAAGGGCAGACTCTCGTTTGGCCATTCCCATTCGACGGTCGGAGTAGAATGGGCGCGCATTCGAGGAGGGTTTATGAAATCTTTCCTGCCGATTCTCGTCGTTGCATTTTTTGTCGTCACCATCGCGCCGCCGATCCCCCATCCAACCGTTTCCGCTTCGCCGAAAGCCACGGCCGACACCCTCAAGCATCTCGAAGTCGAATTCATGAAGGCCGCGCTCGCCAAAGGCTCCGAGGGATACATGGCGTACTACGCCGACGACTCGGTCGAAGTGCCCAACAACGGGCCGCTCATCCCGGGCAAGGCGAACATCGCGAAGGGAATGGGATTTCTCGACGACAAGAACAATCAACTTCTCTGGACACCCGTGGGCGCGGACATTTCCTCTTCCGGCGACCTCGGCTATACCTATGGGACCTACGAGTTCCACTCGAAAGATAAGGACGGCAAGGCCGTAGTCGAGTACGGAAAGTACACCAGCATCTGGAAGCTGCAGAAAGACGGGAACTGGAAGGTTGTCCTAGACATGGGGAACGCCAGCCCGACGCCAAAATAGATTTTCTTAGCGTCCTTTGCGTGTTTTTCTTAGCGACCTTAGCGGTTAAGAGCTTTTGCCTGGCCGGAAAGACCTTTAACCGCAAAGTTCGCAAAGAACACCCGCAAAGGACGCTAAGAAAACCTGGAGCAAGTCTTGTGGCCACAGGAACTTGGCGAAGGTCTCTGGCTGAAAGCCCTGTCGGACGCCGGAACTCGTCGGGCGCACCGTGGATTGCTGGGCAATTTCGCGAAACATTTCTCAGAGCTTTAGCCGTCACACGTGGAATCAATCAGTTACAAGCGAAATTGCATCGTCGCGATATCTCTTGTGGTATCAATGGCTTTGAAAAATGCAGCAACGGCGTCCTATAACCAAAAGATATAGATCGACGGCAGCGTGGTTTCCAGTCGTTCTGGCGCGTTCGGACCCGGACATGAGCTTTGGGTCGTCCCGGGGCTGGATCGTAGTTCCTGCGCAATTCCAGGCCCCGCAAAGGACACTCTAGGCGGCGTTGCCCAGGCGGATTCCGGAATTTCGACGGGGTCTGAGTCGCAGCCTGTATCTAAGTCCAATCGAATGAACAGATCAAATCGTCACTTGCCCAATAGAATCAACTATTTCCAGAAGCGATTGTGGCTGGAGGATCAGAAATACATATCGCCGCGTACGTACAACGCGATCTGCAGATTGAGGCGATGGCAATGGCAAGTCCTTGTTTCCGCTCACTTACCGAAGTGCTGCCGAATCGCTTCCGCCTGCGTGCGGGTCACAACCGCCGACAAAGCCGCGGCATCGGCCTGCTTCACCGCCTGCACGCTGCCGAAGTGTTCGAGCAGTCGCCGCGTCGTGCTCGCGCCCACGCCGGGGATTTCCAGCAGTTCCGTCGATCGGTCGCGCATCTGCCGGCGCTTGCGGTGAAAGGTGACGGCGAAGCGATGGGCCTCGTCGCGAATCAGCTGAATCAAGTGCAGCACGGGCGAGTGATGGTCGAGCGCAATCGGATCTTTCTCCTGCCCATAGACATAAAGAATCTCTTCGCGCTTGGCGATCGCGGCCAGTGGCTGGTTGATGATTTCCAGCGAGTCGAGCGCTTCCGCAGCGGCATGCAGTTGTCCCAGCCCGCCGTCAATCAGCACCAGGCTGGGCATGGGCTTCTTTTCTTCCTGCAGGCGCTTGTAGCGGCGCGTCACCACTTCGCGCATCGAGGCGAAGTCGTCGACGCCCTCGACCGTGCGGATGATGAACTTGCGGTAATCGGACTTCTTCATCTTGCCCTCTTCCCACACCACCATCGAGGCGACGGTCTCGGTGCCCTGGATGTGCGAGATGTCGAAGCACTCGATGCGCTTCGGCAACTCCGGCAGGCTGAGGGCTTCCTGCAACTCTTCCTGAATCTTGCGCGCATTCGGCTTGAGCACGCGGAAGCGCTGGTCATAGGACTGCTTGGCGTTGTTTCCGGCGAGATCGATGAGCGAGCGCTTGTCGCCGCGCTGCGGCACAAAAATGTGCACGCGCGCGGCGCGGCCGCCCTCGCCCGCGTTTTGCTCCGACAGCAAATCTTCCAGTTCGTCGCGATCTTCGAAGTCGACGGGCACGTAGAGATTGCGCGGAACGTAAGGCTGGCCGATGTAAAGCTGCTTCAGCAGGGCGGAGAAGAACTCCCCGGGATGAAACTGCTCCTGTGGGGACAGCCGCCCCCGGCTGTCCGTGCCGAGCAAAGCTCGGCTGGATTTCTCTTCGGATGCATCGGTGGCTTCGGATGCATCGGCACTCTCGGCCAAATCCGCAGGCGAGCTTTGCTCGCCCGGACAGCCGGGGGCGGCTGTCCCCACATGTTTCTTTCCAGAGTCTGGAGCTCCGGCTAACTCCGGCAGGTCCTCCCAGAAGAATTCGCGGCGGTCCACCATTTTCCCGCCGCGCATGTGGAACAGGTTGACCGCGAGCATTCCGTTTTCATAGTGGTAGCCGAATACGTCCGCGTCGTCGCCCTCGGCAGAGGCGATGCGCTGGCGCTCCTGCAACTGCTCGACCGTGGAAATCAGATCGCGATACCTTGCTGCACGCTCGTATTCCTGCGCCGAGGCAGCCTGCTCCATGCGCTGGTGCAGCGAGCGGCTCAGGTCGGTGGGGCGCCCTTCGAGAAACAGCTTCACGTCGCGCACGGCTTCCTGATACACGTCGGGTGTGGTCAAGTCCTGCACGCACGGGCCCAGGCAGCGTTTGATGTAGTACTGCAGGCAGGGCCGCGGATGAAAGCGCGTCAAGTCCACCTTGCACGAGGGAATCAGGAAATTGCGGTGGATGAGATCGACGATGCGGTACGCGAGGTTGGCGGGGAAGTAAGGCCCGTAGTATTCGCTGCCGTCCTTGCGCAGGCGGCGCGTGACGTAAACGCGCGGCCAGCGCTCGCCGAGCGTGAGTTTCACGTACGGATACGTCTTGTCGTCGCGCAACAGGATGTTGAAACGCGGCTTGCGCTGCTTGATCAGATTATTTTCAAGGGCGAGCGCCTCGTTGTTGTTGGCGACCACGATGTACTCAACATCCACCGCCTCGCGCACCAGCGTTCCGGTCTTCGCATCTTCCCAGCGGCCTTCGTGAAAGTAGCTGGCCACGCGGCTGCGCAGGTTTTTCGCCTTGCCCACGTAGATGACTTCGCCCTCGGCGTTTTTGTAGAGATACACGCCGGGCTCGGCGGGGATGGTGCGAATTTTCTGAAGAAGATCCATGGCGAGGATTGTTCTATTCTATTGAAGCGACAGGAACTGTGTCACAATAGGGCCTGTGACTGCCGCGCCGACAAATCGTCGAATTCAAAGGCCCTTTAGGGGTATGCTCGCGTTTCTTCGGGCGATGATAAGGACCGTGCTGGCGGGTCGAACCCAAAAACGGCGTTTCCTTTGCCAAGCCGGTGCGATGACCGGCCCCCGCCGTGATCTGTCTAGCCGAA
>CAWFVB010000010.1:0-339401 GCA_963819145.1 uncultured Acidobacteriaceae bacterium | reverse complement strand
AATCCATGATTCGCTTTGCCAAAGCGCTTCTACTAGTCGGTTCCCTAAGCTGCTGCTGTTTGCGCAAAACGCGCAAACCCCCGGCGGGACCACCAACGCTCCGGACGACAAGTCCGGCGCATACTACAACTTTGCCATGGGCCGGCTGTACATGGTGATGGCGGAGACGCAGGGAAATCGCGACTACGTTTCCAAGGCCATCCAGTACTACCAGGAGGCGCTGAAGCTCGATCCTTCGGCCAGCATCATCTTCGAAGAGCTGACCGACCTCTACATCCAGACGGGGCGTCTGCAGGACGCGTTGGCCCAGGCCGAGGACATGCTGAAGCAGAACCCGGACAACCTGGATGCGCGACGCATGCTGGGCCGGATCTACACCCGTTCGGTGGGCGACCCGCAATCGGGCAAAATCGACGAGGGCAAGCTGAAGCAGGCCATCGAGCAGTACCAGAAGGTCACCGAGAAGGATCCCAAGGATGCCGAGAGCTGGGTCATGCTGGGGCGGCTGTACATGTTCTCGAGCAACTCGCCCGAAGCCGAGAAGGCCTTCAACGCCGCCATCGCGGCCGAGCCCGACAACGAGGATGCCGTCTCGCAACTGGCCATCCTGTACGCCGAGCTGGGCGACAGCAAGCGCGCCATCGAGAAGCTGAAGACGGCCACCAGCAAGAACCCCAACGAGCGCCTGCTGACCCTGCTGGCCGAGCAGTACGAGCAGTTGCACGACTACAAGAGCGCCGCCGAAGTCCTCAAAAAGGCGATGGAACTGGCGCCCGACAACGGGAAGATCGTTCGCGGCCTGGCGCAGGACCTGATGTATTCGGACCAGCTCGACGAGTCCCTCAAGATCTGGGAGCAGATCGCGGCCGAAGAGCCGCGCGATCCGCAAGCCCCTCTGAGCATCTCCGAGATCTATCGCCTGAAGAGGGACTTTCCGAAGGCTCACGCCGCGCTGGGCAAGGCCAAGGCGCTGGACAACGAGAGCCAGGATGTGCGCTACCAGGAAGTGCAGTTGGCCAAGGCCGAGGGCAAGACCGACGACGCGCTCGCCGGCCTGAAATCCATGCTCGACGACACGGTTCGCAAGACCTACTCGGAAGGCGAAGCTCGCCGCAGGGCGGCATACCTGGAAGAGTATGGAATGCTTGTCCCGCAATGTCGAGAAATACCCGCAGGCACTCGAGGCGTTCAAGCAAATGGCCGCGCTGGGCCCGGAGGCTGCCAAAGAGAGCGCCGTGCAGACCATCGAAACCTACCGGCAGTCCAAAGATCTGGACAGCGCGCTGCGCGAGGCCGATGCCGCGCTGAAGAAGTATCCCGACGAGCGCGCGATCCGCGCGGAGCATGCCACGGTACTGGCGGACAAAGGCAAGATTGACGACGCCGTCGCGGAAATCAAGAGCCTGGCGAAAGGGGAGCGCGACCGCGAGACACAACTGACGCTGGCCCAGCTTTACGAGAAGGGAAAGCGCTACCAGGAAATGGGCAAGGCGCTGGATGAGGCCGAGACCATGTCCACCACCGACGAAGAGAAGGTGGGTGTGCTCTTCATGCGCGGCGCCATGTACGAGCGCATGAAGAAGTACGATGCCTCCGAGGCCGCATTCCGCAAAGTGCTGGAATTGGACCCGGAAAACGCCGGCACGCTGAACTACCTGGGCTACATGCTGGCCGATCGCGGAGTCCGGCTGGACGAGGCGTACCAGATGATCAAGAAGGCGGTCGACCTGGAACCCAATAACGGCGCCTATCTGGACAGCCTGGGCTGGGTCTATTTCCGCCAGGGAAAGCTGCAGGAAGCCCAGGACCAGCTGCAGAGGGCCATCGACCACATGGCCGACGACCCCACCGTGCACGACCACCTGGGCGACGTTTACTTCAAGCTGGGCAAGACCCGGGAAGCGATTGCGCAATGGCAGGCTTCCTTGAAGGCCTCCCAGGGCGTCGCGCAGTCGGATTCCGACCCCGAGGAAGTCGCCAAGGTCAACAAGAAGCTGGAAACTGCACGCGTCAAGCTGGCCAAGGAAACCACTCAGAAGTAGCGCCCGGTTTCACAGACCTCAACAACTTGCTCATCCCCGTGCGGCAGCGGGTGCCGGATGCTATAAGAGCATCGGGGAGGCAGCGAGTTGAAAAACCATCAGGGCGTATCCCGCCGCGCGTTCATTCCGGCGGGCATAGCGGGCGCGGGAGCCGCGGCGTTCGCCGGCAATGCGCGGGCGCAGAATCAACCGGCGCGGTATCCGGTTCTCGATACCGCGGACGTGCTGGTGGTCGGCGGCGGCCCCGCCGGCATCGGAGCGGCCTTGGGTGCGGCGCGCGCGGGCGCCAAGACCCTGCTGGTCGAAAACCATTCGTTCTTCGGCGGCGTGGCTTCCTGGGCGCTCGGTATGAACATCAACCAGTTCCGCCCCGAGGGCAAGCCGCGCTCGAGCCATCCACGAGATGTTGATCCAGCGGCTCCAGGCGTACGGCGACGCAGCCATCCGCGTCGGAGTGCACGAGTTCTGGTGCAACGTGGAGTACCTGAAGGTGGCCATCCTGGACGCCCTGGAATCGGCCGGCGTGCGCTACCTGGTGCATGTTCGCGCTGTCGATGCGATCGTGGAGCAGAACCGCATCGCCGGCGTGGTGCTCGGGACCAAGCGCGGCCTGATGGCCGTTCGGGCCAAGGTCGTGGTGGACTCGACCGGAGATGCCGACGTGGCCTACTACGCCGGCGCCGAAACTCATGACCGAGCCGGGCAGCCTGATGCCCATGACGCTGGGCCTCACGCTCACCAATGTCGATCCTGCCAAAACCAAGGCTCCCGACATCGAGCGCGCCCTTCGCGCCGGCCGCAAAAAGTACCCGCTGATCACCTCCGGCTTCCTCGAAATCAAGCCGCTCGCCAACAGCCGCAGCTAGTACTGATCAACCACGCCGGAACCGCGGACATGGGGCGCATCGACGCCACCGATCCCATCGAGCGCACCAAGGCCGAGTGCGCCAGCCGCCGGCAGGCGCTCCAGATGATCCAGGCCATCCGCGAGGCCGAGGATCCCAGCCTCCACCAGATCGAATGGGGCACCGCCGGGCCGCAGGTCAGCGTCCGCGAGACCCGCCGCGTCAAGGGTGTGTACCTGCTCACCGAAGAAGACGCCATGGCGGGCCGCGGCAGTTCGAGGACGCCATTGCCTGGCGCAGCGGGCTCCTGGATTCCGGCGGCGAGAAAGGCGGCCGCTGATACGCAAGATGAAGGTTCACGACGTGCCCTACCGCGCTCTGCTGCCGGAGAAACTCGACGGCCTGCTGGTGGCGGGCCGCTGCATCTCCGCCACGCACCGCGGCGCCGAATCCGGCAAGAGCATGGGCAACTGCATGGCCACGGGCCACGCCGCGGGCCTGGCAGCCGCGCTGTCTGCCAAAGGGCGTCCTTCCCGCGCGAGCTGAAAGTTCCGGAAATGCAGGCCAGGTTGCGAGCCGATGGCGTCCGTTTTGAGGTGGGGGACCGGGAGCAGAAGGGGTTGGCCTGAAGCCGCCCGTTCAGAGCGATTTACGTCAGGATATTGCGTCCGTCCCCAGTCTCCCATTCTCCCCTTCGGCGGCATCTTGTCCGCGGATACAGGCGACATCTGCCGCGCGAGGGCCTTGCCGCGCGCCTACGTCAGACGGTCAATTTGGGGTCGGAACCTTGTCCACGCGATTTATGACAATTACATCAATTGGGATGTCTTTCACCTTCACCAGCTTCAACCCGAGTTGCTCCTCAACCGCCTCGAAGATTCTCGGAGCCCCGCCGCCGACAGGCTCGGTGGAGGATTCTGCCACAGGCGCATCCGGCGCGGGCGGCTTCACGAGTCCCGCCACCGCGAGGCCTCCCTGGATGCATCCTTCGCAGGAAAACGTCAGGATGAAGTCATATTTCCCGGTGAGACCGGTCTTGTCCCTCACTCGCGGCCTCTTCGCGCCCACGTCGTATCCGAAACTGGTTCCGACCGCGATCCTGAATCCGAGGTTGTACGCGAATTCGGCCATGGTCCGTTCCTGATACTTCACCCGCTCGACACCCGGCAGCATGACGATGGAAGTTCGAGGCCCTGGTGGAAGAACCGGGAAACCGTCGTTGCCCACGGGGCACCCGGCCGGCGCCGTTAGTCGCCGCTGACCCAGGTTTCTCGGTAACCTCCTTGAGCTTGGGCCCGCCATTTGCCACAGCAAGATCGTAGCCCGGAAAATTCTGCGTTTCGTGGTGCACCACCAAATGGAAGCGCTCCGCCAGCATGTTCTGCAGCATCAATTGAAACTGTTCCTTGGTAGTATTTGCCGGCATTGTTGCGTCAATCGCGTAGGCGCTGGCTCCAAACGAGTCATCGAGCCAGCTCGGGCCCACGATCTGGTCCGTTGCCACGTCAGGCCCTCATCAACAACTCCAGCATGGTGGCTCGCACAAAGTGGATGCGTCCCGGGTCGCTAGTCCCAGGACCGCCGGTCATGCTATACGGTGGAGCGTCGCAGGGTCGACCCCCTTAACCGACGCCGCGTCGAAAACCGGTTGCTGGGCAGTGCACGTGCTGCCAACAGACCTACAATCAGGGCTGCGAGTATTATGTAACTTCTCATTGTTCAGTTCTCCAACCCTCCTGCCCGTGCGATTCACGTCAGGATATTGCGTCCGTCCCGATTCTCCGATTCTCACGATTCTCAGGCAGGTTCCAGAGGCCCCGACGCGATGCTGGCGCGCGGTCGCGATGCTTTTGAATGATTCCCGCCAGGGCGCGCAATGCCTCATTGGCCGCGCCTGAACTGGGGAACGCGGCGGCGACATCGGGAATTAGTACGACGACGGCGCTTCCTGCTGAATATCGGGATGCGAACTTGTTGGGTGCGCCACGACTGAAGTCATACTCCGGAAGAATCTCATCGGCATCGGCCCGCTCAGCGGGGGCGCTCTTAACGTGTGACTTCTTCATAATCTCTTCGCTCATGGCCAGTAGCCCGTCGCGCGCTGACGATGCGAACGGCCACGGCCCGCTCCACGTACATGACTGCAAGCAAGCGCCCCGCCCCGGAGATGCCCCAGCAGGACGAGTCGCTCTTCCAGGGAAGAGTGGCGGGGATCAGCCACAATTCGGCCCAACGGGTCGCCGAAGACAGTCGCCGCCTCTTCGAACGACACTCTGTGTTTGGCGAGATTCGCCGCGGCCTTTTGCGGGACCACCAACTCCAACGGCAACCTTCATTTATGCAGCAATTGCGTGATGGTTGAAGCCTTGACGAGTACGTATTGCTTCCGCCCAAGTTCCTGGGGCGCTCGATCTTGCATCGTTCTAATGCCGTGTTGCGTGTTCCCAGGTTCGTCGGGGCGGCGCGACTCTCTCAAGGCGGAACAGAACCAACAGGAGTCCGCCGAGCAAGAGAATCGTGAGTCCGGCTCCGAGTTTCAGAATGTTGCTGATGATCGCGCCGTATTTTCCGGTGGCGGGATCGTAGTGATAGCAATAAAGCAGAACTTGATCGACGGCGTTGCCGATCTTGCCTTGCGAAGCCTCGACCAGACCCATGCGCAGATCTTTTGGCGGAAATTCCACGCCGTAAAAGTAGCGCGAGATGCGGCCTTGCGGTGTCAGCACCATGATGGCCGTGGCGTGCGCGTACTGGTTGACTTGGCGTCGTACTGATACTGGAAGCCGACGGCTTTCGTGAGCGCGTTGATGGATTCCGGCGGGCCGGTAAGAAAGTGCCAGCCGGAAGCGGCGCCGGGACGGCCGTAGCGCTTCAGGTAATCTTGCTTCTTGGCGGCGGCGATTTCCGGCGTTTCGTTGGGATTGAAACTCACCGTCACGACATCGAATTCGTTGCCGACTTCGAACTTCACCAGCTTCATGGAGCCGGTGAGTCCGGAGAGCGCTTCGCCGCAGAGCATCGTGCAGTTGTAGTAGACGAGGTTGAGGATCAGCGGCTTCTTGCCGAAGTAGTCGCCGAGTTTGACCGAGCGGCCGGTGTCGTCTACGAAGGCGAGGTCGGGCGGGAACTTGTCCGTCGAGGTGCTGCTCGATGCCGACGTTCTGCAGGTGCGGAGGGCGAACGTTGGTCGGCGGGGACATGATGCCCTTGGTCATGGCCTGGCCGAAGCGCGGAGCGCAGTCAGAAGCACTACAGCTGCAGCCAAACCGCAGGACCGCGTGAGATAGTGCGCGGCGAGATTGCTCACTGACAGCAGGGTCACCTCGACACGGCCGTCCGCATCGAATTGCGACCCGCTGCTCACTTCTTGGTTCCCTTCTTGTTTCGGGCTGCTCGACTTCTGGTGGCGCTTCTGCGGACGCGAGCGCACCGGCAAGCCGCGCTGCGCGATCAGGTCCATGGCGCGGTCGATCGGGATGCGGACGGTTCCGGCTTTTTGGTCGATGTAGTCGTAGCTGCTCAGGGTTTGCTCTTCTTTCAAACGGATGCCGTTGAGCTGGTTGCGCTCGTTGATCTTCCAACTGCGGGGCCGGGAAATTCTTCTTCAGGTACTCCTGGTAATTCGCTATATTCCGCGGGAAGCTTGCGCGTGTCCTTCGGAGCGTCGGTGACCAGCGGGTTGACCGGAGTCTGTTGCGCCTCGGAGCGGCTCTGCAGGATAGAGATACAAGCCGTTCACGAGGAAATAGACGAGCACGCCAGCCACGGCCAGACCGACCAGGAAATAGAGAACGCCGGCAGTGCCGATGTCCTGGCGCTCGTAGCCGCCGTTGCCCTGCTGTCCCTGATTGAGTTCGTTGCTCATATTGTGCGAATCATGCGTTGTCAGGCACTCCTAACTGGTGGTGCGGATGCGCCTCGATCACTTCTCCGGCTGAGGGATCGTAGGCCGGAAGCAGCGGCAACGAGCCCAGGTTGCGGAAGAAGTAGGCCAGCCAGAAACCGCCGATCGCGACGGGCACGACTATGTCCGCGATCGTGATGCTCAGAGTCTTGGAAAAATTCGGCTCGATGACCCAGAACAAGTCCACATAGCGCATCAGCATCATCCACACCGCGACCCACACCAGCTTGCGGATGTTGCGCTTGAAGGGACGCGACAACAAGATGGTGAACGGAACGGCAAAGTGGAAGATGACGACGAACAGGCCGACGTATCCCCAGCCGCCGTTCAGGCGGCGGAGATAATAAGTGATTTCCGTTGGCAGGTTGCCGGCCCAGATGATCAGCCACTGCGAAAAACTGAAGTAGGCCCAGACCATGATGAAGGTGAGCATCCACTTGCCGTGGTCGTGGACGAAGTCGGGCTTCAGCATCTCGGACATGGGCTTGTAGTTGAACAGAATCCGCTCGACTACAACCGCGAAGCACATCGCCGAGAGCACTTCGCCGATCAGAATGACGCAAGCCGAAAATGGTGGAGATCCAGCTGGGATCGAGCGACATGACCCAATCGATGGCAGCGAAGGAAATGGTAAATCCGTAGAGGATGAGGCCCGGGCCAGCTGACGGCTTTGAAGCGTTCGGTGTTGTCGGGGGCTCCGGCTTTATCGGTTTGCCGGGACCAGTGCGAGAGCAGGAACGAGAGCAGGTTCCAGATAGCGAAGTAGAAGATGGCGCGAATGATGAAGCCGTTGGTGGTGAGATAGGTTTTGGTGATGTCTTCGAGATGCTCGCGCAGATGCTTGTCCGCGACTTCGCTCGAGCGGGCGCGCCCAGATGTACAGATGCTTCATCCCGAGAATAACGGGGATGAATAAGACTGCGAGCAACGGGGCGTGCGCATGGCCGCGCCGAGAATGCGGCGAATGACCATGCCCCAGCCGCCGCCGGTCAGGTGGCGGATCATGAGGATCGCCATGGAGCCAAGCGCGACGCCGAGCCAGCACATGAAGCCGAGCAGGTAGGCGCGGTAGAACTCGTCGGGGCGCGAGAAGGCGAAGAAGACGGCGACCGCGCCGAAGACGACGCCGACAATCAGCGACCGCTGCGCGATGGTTTTAACCACCGGCGGGGCCGTGAGATCGAGTTGTTGCGGTCGTCGCGGCTCATTTCTGACTCTTCCTTCTTCCCGTCAGATTTTGTGGCTCGGCGCAAGCACCGGCAAAGTGGCGCCCGATCCGGGCTCGCGGAACTTCGGAGGCTCGGAGGGAATTTTCTGTCCGGCGGGAACGTCGGCCATGGTCGCGTTCTGGCTCAACTGCAGCGCGCGCACGTAGGCGACGATGTCCCAGCGATCTTGCGGTGGAATCTGCGACGCGTAGTCGGGCATGATGCCGAAGCCTTTGGTGATCACGTCGTAGTAGTATCCCACCGGCGCTTTCTGCAGGCGGAGATATGAAACGACGGCGGCTTGCGCGAGAACCCGCGGGATGGGACGAATCCGTTGCCGTCCCCGAGGCGCGAGTGGCAAGGAGCGCAGAAGATGTTGAAGCGCTCGCGGCCGTGCTCGAGAACTTCTTTGGTCACGGGAAACGGCATGACGTCGCCGGGATTGTTGCCGATCTTGCCGGTGTAGAAATAGGTGTCTTCGCGAAGCTGACCGCGGGCGACGGTGCCTTCGACCGGCGGACGGGCGGAGCGCTGGTCGGGGTAGAAGTCGCTTTTTGAGAGCGGATTCTGGCGCGGCTGCACGTGCATGTCAAGGCGGCAGCCGGTGGTGAGGGCGATCGTTGCGAGCAGGGCGATGGCCGGAAACATCCTATGGCTTAGGCTGCAGGAATTCCCACCCTTGCGCAAAGAACGCGCAAGAGTGGGGCACCCGCTTACGGGCACTCCAACGAAATCGCCGTCGAGCTTTGCTCGACCGGACGGGCGGGGCGCCCGTCCCCACATGGGCACTGCCGCCGCCCAAATTCATTCGGAGGTGGCGGAGCATTTAGCTTGGCACCTCCGAGACTGAGCGTGGATTTAGGGCTTCGAGGAACTTGCGCGTGGCCGCGGCGTCGTATTTTTTGTCAGACGAGAACACGATCAGGAAGAAACGATCCTTTGATGCAGAGCTAAAGCGCGGCACGTTGAAGACCGGGTGATAGGGCATGGGCAGGCCGTTCAGGGCCAACATGCCGAAGACCGCCGAGATTCCGGCGAACAGAATCGTCATTTCAAAAGTGATGACGATAAATGCCGGCCACGAGTGGTATGGCTTGCCGCCGATATTCAGCGGGTAATCTACGGCGGCCATCCAGTACTGCATCAGGTAACCGGTGAGTCCGCCGATGATGCCGCCGATCAGCACGACCAGCGGAACTTCGTCGTGATGGAATCCGATTTCTTCCGCGAGGCCTTCGATCGGGAACGGACTATAGGCGTCGATCTTCTTGTAGCCGGCCTGATGCGTGGCATGGCCGCGTCAACCAGCGCCTGGGCCGAATCGAATTCCGCCATGATGCCGTAGATGGGATCGCGCTTCATTGCGTCATTCCTTCACCTCCGATTCAGGCAGAAGGGTGCGCATTTCGAAAATCGAGATCGCCGGCAGGATGCGCAGGAACAGGAACATGAGCATGAGGAACATGCCGATGGTGCCGATGTATGTCATCCAGTCCCAGCGCGTGGGGTAGTACATGCCCCAGGACGAAGTCAGGAAGTCGCGATGCAGGCTCATGACGACGATAACGAAGCGCTCAAGCCACATGCCCACCAGAATGACGCCGGAAATGAAGAACAGCGCTACGGGACTGGTGCGCAGCTTGCGAATCCACAGCACCTGCGGAATAAAGATGTTGCAGATCAGGAGCATCCAGTAGGGACCGGCGTAAGGGCCGTGCAGGCGGTTCCAAAGCGTAAACGCATCGTAACGATCGCCGCTGTACCATCCCATGAAAGCCTCGATGCCGTAGCCGTAGGCGACGATGAGTCCGGTGGCGAGCATGACCTTGGCGGAGTTCTGCAGGTGGCGCTCGGTGATGAAATCTTCGAGGCCATAGATTTTGCGGATGGGGATGGCCAGCATGAGCACCATCGCGAATCCGGAGTAAATAGCGCCCGCGACGAAGTAAGGCGGGAAGATCGTCGTGTGCCACCCGGGGACGATGCCGACGGCGAAATCGAAGCTCACGACGGTGTGAACGGAGAGCACGAGCGGCGTGGCTAATCCGGCGAGCAGCAGGTATGCGGTCTCGTAGCGATGCCAGTGGCGGGCGGATCCGCGCCAACCGAATGAGAGCATGCCGTAGACGATCTTCAGCAGCTTTGTTGTCGGTGCGGTCGCGCAGCGTGGCGAGATCGGGGATGAGGCCGATGAACCAGAACAGCGCGGAGATCGTGGCGTAGGTGGAGACCGCGAAGACGTCCCACATGAGCGGGCTGCGGAATTGCGGCCACACGCCCATGGTGCTGGGATAAGGGAAGAGCCAATAGGCCAGCCAGGGGCGGCCGACGTGGATCGCGGGGAAAATTCCGGCGCAGGCGACGGCGAACAGCGTCATCGCCTCGGCGAAGCGGTTGATGGAATTGCGCCACGACTGGCGCAGCAATAAGAGGATGGCGGAGATCAGCGTGCCGGCGTGGCCGATGCCGATCCACCAGACGAAGTTGACGATGGCGAAGCCCCAGCCGATGGGGATGGTGACGCCCCAGATGCCGATGCCTTTCAGGAACAGGTATCCGATGGCGAACAGCATCATCATCGTCAGCATGAAGCAGATGCCGAAGCCGATGAACCATCCGTTGGAGGCGGGACGGGTCAGCACGATGGCGCTGATTTTTTCCGTGACCGTGCCGAAGGTGTGGCCCGGTTCGATGACGGGAGCGCGTTCGAGTTCGGTCGCCGATTTGTATTGCTCGGGCATCTGTCTTGCGAAATCCCTCAGAGGCTAAAGCCCCATCTTTTCCGTCGTTCAACGCCCGGCTGAAGCCGGGCTCTTCCACGCGCGTTCCATCGCCGTGGAAGAGTGGCGCTTCAGCGCCGCTCAGCGTGTCCCCATAAATGCGGCTTACCCCTGCCTAGCTCTCCAACTCCGGATTCGGGTTGCGAACTTCTGCCAAATACGTCGTGCGCGGGCGGGTGTTCAATTCGCCCAGCAGGCTGTAGTTGCGCGACTGCGCTTTCAGCTTTGAAACTTTGCTGTTCGGATCGTTGATGTTGCCGAAAACGATCGCGCCCGCCGGACACGACTGCTGGCAGGCGGTCTGCAAGTTCGGCGTCGTTGATCTTGCGGTCTTCGCGTTCGGCGTCGATGCGGCGCTCGTTGATGCGCTGCACGCAGTAGGTGCATTTTTCCATGACGCCGCGGCTGCGCACGCTGACGTCGGGATTGCGCATCATCTTGTATTGCGGCGTGTCCCAGTCCTGGAAGAGCAGGAAGTTGAAGCGGCGCACTTTGTACGGACAGTTGTTCGAGCAATAGCGCGTGCCCACGCAACGGTTGTAGACCATGTCGTTCAGGCCTTCGGTGGTGTGGTTGGTGGCGCCGACCGGGCAGACGACTTCGCAGGGCGCGTTCTCGCACTGCATGCAGGGGACGGGCTGGAAGAATGCTTTGGGATTGTCGCGGTCGCCCTGGTAGTAGGCGTCGACGCGAATCCAGTGCATGTGGCGGCCGATGACGACCTGCTCTTTGCCGACGACGGCGATGTTGTTCTCCGACTGGCAGGCGAGCATGCAGTTGTTGCAGCCCACGCAGGAGTTCAGGTCGATCGTCATGCCCCAGGCGTAGTCTTCCTTGTCGTAGGGGTAAGGCTTGTAGAGCGTGAGATCCTGCGCGGACTTCTTCTTCCTTGGCGAAGTTCGGCTCTTTGCGGTATTCCTCGAGCGTCGTTTCGCGGACCAGCGGACGATGCCCGCCGTCGGGCGTGTCCATCGACTGCATGCCCTGCGTGGAGGCGAGCTTGTAGGTGTCGCCGGTCTTGCGGATCTTGACGCCCTGAAGCGATCCATGGCGAGCTGCGTGGTGCGCAGTGCGTAGGCATTGAAGCCTTGCGCAGTGCCGACGCGGCCGGCGCGGTTGCGTCCGTAGCCGAGCGTGATGGTGACGGAGTTGTCGGGATGTCCGGCTTGAATCCAGACGGGGCCGGTGACTTTCTTGCCGTTGAGTTCGAGTTCGACGACGTCTTCGGTTTTGATGCCGAGGCGCTGCGCCATCTTGGGACCGATGAGGACGGCGTTGTCCCAGGTGAGCTTGGACATCGGCTTGGGCAGTTCCTGCAGCCAGCCGTTGTTGGAGAATTGTCCGTCGTAGATGGTGGGGTCGCGGCGGATGTTGAGCTCGATCGGATCGGCGGCATCGACTTACGGCGGTTCGGCGAATTGATTTCGCTTCACGGCAATCTGCTTGGGAGCGAAAGCCGTGCCTTCGATCCAGCCATCGTGCAGCGACTTGCGCCAGAACTGTTCGAAGTCGGCGCCGGCGTGCTGCTTTTGCCAGTAGGCGCGGACGAGATCGTATCCGGTGGCGTCGGCCTGGCCGGAGAGCAACGCGACAAATTCCAGCGCGCTCTTGCCGTTGTAAAGCGGAGCGATCAGCGGCTGAATGATGCTGACCGTGCCGTCGTAGGCGCGGGCATCGCCCCAGGCCTCGAGTTCGTGCGTTGCGTTGACGTGCCACTGACAGAGTTCGGCGGTTTCGTTCTGATAGAGGCCGTAGTGCACGCGCAGACGGGAATCTTGCTGTTCTTAAGCGCGTCGGCGAAATTGAGATCGGCGGGCGCGTCGTAGGCGGGATTGCCGCCGAGGATGATCAGCAGATCGACTTTGCCGCCGCGCATGTCGGCGACGAGATCTTTGAGCGATTCGGTCTGGTTGACCGGATTCGCGTCGACGGGATCGGTGTAGAAAACGGTCTTGCCGACGTTGCCAAACTGCGCGTTCATCGCGTGAGCTAGAGCGTGAACGAGCGGAGGTTGATGATCGCCGACAATCACGACGCTGGACCCGTGACGCTGCAGACTCTTCAGATCAGAGCTCGAACGAACTGCAGGCCGTCAGTGCTCCGGACCCGAGCAATGTCGATCATGCGAAACGTTCGTCGATCTCTGATGCGCTGCACCGGCATTCGATGATCCGCCTTCGCGCCCGTTGAACTCGGCGTGCTCTCGATGACGTACAGGCGGTTCATCGTGCGCGTCGGGATTGCGGCGCTTGGCGAAGTCGCGGATGTAGCGCGTGTTGCCGGGGAATCCGGCGTAGAGGAAGTCGGCGTCGAGCGAGACGATGACGTCGGCCTTCGAGAAATCGTAGCGCGTCTCGACCGGCTGTCCGAAGGCCAGCTTCGCGCCTTCGAGGACGTTGTCGCGATTGATCGGCTCGTAGACGTGCCACTTGGCCTGCGGATAGACCTTCAGGAAGATTGCGAAGCTGGTCGGCCAGCGTGGGCGAAGAAATGGTCGGCGTGAGAATGCGAATGCCCGCGCCCTGCAACGCCTTCTGCGCGCTCAGCGGGCCGCGGATGGCGCTCAGGAATGCCTCCCACGAGCGCTGGTCGCCCATCGACATGACGCTCTGCGAGCGGTCGGGATCGTAGAGGCCGAGGATCGAGGCCTGCGTGAAGATGTCGGTGCCGCCGAGCGATGCGGGATGCAGATCGTTGCCTTCGATTTTGGTCGGACGGCCGAGATGGCTCTCGACCAGGACCGGGCTGGCGTATCCGCCGAGCGTGACTGCGGTCGCGTAATACATGGGGCGGCCGGGGACGACGTTTTCGGGCTGGCGAACGTAGGGGACGATGGGCTCGAGCGGGAGGCGGACGCATCCGGTCGTAGCGGTCAGACCCGCGAGGCCGAGCGAGGCGCCCATGACTTTGAGGAATCCGCGGCGCGAGACGGAGTCGACCCATTCGGAAGCGCCCTTGGGAAATTCGCGGTGCAGGGCGTCCTGGAAATCTTCGGATGCCGGCGAGTTCTTCGAGCGCAGCGCCAGTATTCTGGGCCGGTTTTTTCACGCTCGTCGTGCGCGATGGCGGCGTCGATGCGTTCGCGGACGGAGTTCAGGTCCAGTCTTTTCGCAAGGACAGACGTCTTCTCGGGCCTTGATCTGGATCAGGCCGCCGGTATTTTTTTCGTCGTTCGTCATTGCCAAATTTTTTGTTGCCAACTGCTTCTTGTCGCCAACCGCTCATGGGTGGCGCAGCGCTTCAGCGCTGCGATCACCAACTTCAATCAGCGGTTTTAGCCGCCGAGGTACATCAGGGGCTAAAGCCCCGTTGCCCTTAACCTTCCCAATCGCAGGCCTTAAAGGCCTGCGCCACCCAAAAGCTTTGAGTCTGCTCATCTCCAAAAGACCTGAGCCTGTTCATTCCCAAGAGCTCCTTCACAGTTCACCTGTGGCACGTGCTGCAGGTCGTTATGTCTTTCACGTTGCGGACGCTGTATTTCTTTAACAAGTCTGTGCCGAGTTCGGCCTGATCCGTGTAGCTCTTCCCGTCAACAACCACCGGGTTCGCGCTGGTCGGCTGCTGGTACCGCATGTTGAACACCTGGTCGCGCGGGCGCAGATTCTTTTCCGGCGCGCGATGGCATCCCAGGCACCACTCCATCTGCAGGCTCTCCTGCTGGTACATGAGCGGCATCTGATCCACGGGACCGTGACAGGTGTTGCACCCGACGCCTTTATGAACGTGGATGCTGTGATTGAAATAGACGAAATCGGGAAGCTGGTTCACGCGCGTCCATTGCAGCGACTGGCCCGACTTGTAGCTCGCGCGCACTGGCTCGAGGAGCGCAGCATTGGTCCAGATCTGCGAGTGGCAGTTCATGCACGTCTTGGTCGGAGGAATGCCGGCGAAGCTCGAAGTCTCGACCGAAGTGTGACAGTAGCGGCAATCGATGCCGAGTCCGGTGACGTGGTGCTGATGGCTGAACGGGACGGGCTGCGATTTGCGAACGCCAGCGTAGGTGACGTAGGGAGAGCGCTGAATCTCCATCGCCATCCAAGCCAGCGCGGCGACGACGAATACCGCGCCAAAGATGGTGGCGCGGGACAGAGTATTCGTACTGCGATGGAAAATCTGCGACATTCCCTTTTGAGATCTGGCTGAAAGAGACCCGGCGGACCGTCCGCTGTTAATTGAAACTTAATTTAGAAAACGGCGAAAACCACCCACTGGTTTCCTGAGTTGGCTGTGAAACTGGAAATTATAAATATTTTGTCAGGATTTGTCGCGGGTTTTTGGAAAAGTTTCTTGCCGGACGCTTCTCTGATCGAAGATTCATTACTAATAATTTGGGCTCGGTCATTTCTTCGATGGAGTACCGCAGGCCTTCGCGGCCCAAGCCAGAATCCTTGACGCCGCCGTAGGGCATTTGATCGATGCGGAACGAGGGCACGTCTCCCGCGATGACGCCGCCGACTTCGAGCTCTTCGTAGGCCTGGAACAACAATTTCGCGTCGCGGGTAAAAACGCCAGCCTGCATGCCATAGACGGAGTTGTTGGCGCGACGCAGGGCTTCATCGAAATCTTTGTAAGGCTCGACCGTTACAACGGGGCCGAAAATTTCCTGACAGTTCACTTTCATGTCGGGCTTGGTGCCGGTGAGAACCGTGGGCTCGACCACGAGATTCTTGCGCCCACCGCCGCAGAGCAGGCGGGCCCCGGCGCGGACGGCCTCGTCGATCCAGGCGGTCGTCCGGATCGCGTCGCTTTCGCGAATGACGGGGCCAACGTCAGTCGACTCGTCGAGCGGATCACCTGTCCTTAGTTTCTTAACGCCTTCCACGAAAAGATCGGCAAAGCGGCCGTAGACGGAGTGTTCGACCAGAATCCGCTGCACGGAAATACAGGTTTGACCGGCGTAACCGAAACCGCCGGTGATGCATCGGTCGGCGGCGTAGGCGAGGTCGGCGTCGCTGTGGACGATGACAGCGGCGTTGCCTCCGAGTTCGAGAACAACTTTCTTTTTCCCGGCGCGGCGTTTGATGTCCCACCCGACGGGGACGCTGCCGGTAAAGCTGATGAGCTTGATGCGCTCGTCGGTGACGAGCAGACCGGCGTCTTCGTTGGACAGCGGGAGGACGTTGAGCCCGCCGTCGGGCCACCCGGCCTGCTGGACGCATTCCGCCAGAAGCAGCGAGCAGAGCGGAGTTTGGGGCGCGGGCTTCAAGACCATTGGGCATCCGGCGGCAATCGCAGGGGCAACTTTGTGGGCGACCAGATTGATCGGAAAATTAAATGGAGTGATACCGGCGACGGGGCCGAGCGGGAAACGGCGCACGATGCCCCAGCGCCCGGCGGTGAATTCCTGCCAGTCCAGAGGAAGAAATTCACCGTAGATGCGGGTGCTCTCCTCGGCCGCTACGCTGAAGGTGAAGATGGCGCGCTCGACCTCGGTGCGCGCGGCCTTGATGGGTTTGCCGGCTTCCTGCGCGAGGGTCCGCGCAAATTCTTCCTTGCGCTCGGTCATCGAGGCGGAGATCCGGCGGAGGACGCGCTGGCGTTCGAACGCGGGCAAGCGGCGCGTGGTTCCAAAAGCCTTGACGGCGGCGGCGATGGCGGCCTCGGCGTGCTCGCGGCGTCCCTGAACAACACGGGCGATCAAACTGCCGTCGTAAGGTGCGCGAACTTCAATCGGATCGCCGTCTTCTTGCCAGTGGCCATCCACGAAGAAACCGTGGGTCGCGACGGGCGCAATCGTCATCTCTGGCATGATTTTTTCTGGCCCCCAGTTCAAGCCGGCTCGATGATTATAGGACTTTTCGCCGGAAGCGGATTTTGAAAAAAAACGAAACCACTGGGGCTGCAGGAACTCAGCGAAGAGACTGCTGTCTGCCATTACAATGGCCTCGGTTAGCCATGGCCGACGGCACGACAATTTCTGAGATGGCGCAGCGCTTGCGGCGGAGAGAGATCTCTCCGGTTGAGCTTACCCGCGCCTGCCTCGAGCGCATCGAGAAGAGGAATCCGGAGCTGAACGCCTTCATCACTGTTATGGCCGAATCGGCTCTGGCGGAGGCGCGCGTGGCGGAGGCGGAAATTCTGCGCGGGGAATGGCGTGGACCGCTACACGGCGTACCGATCGCTCTGAAGGATTTGATTGACACGGCGGGCGTCCGAACGACAGCGGCGAGCGCCTTGTACAAAGATCGGATTCCCCTACAGGATGCGGAAGTAGTTCGCCGGTTGCGACAGGCAGGTGCCGTCATTGTTGGCAAGAACAACCTGCATGAATTTGCTTACGGCGGCAGCTCGCTGGTCAGCTTTTACGGGGATGTGCACAATCCGTGGGACGTGGGGCGGATTGCGGGAGGATCGTCGGGAGGGTCGGCGGCGGCGGTAATGGCGGGAATGGCATTGCGCCGCGATTGGAACCGACACAGCGGGGTCGATTCGCGAACCGGCGGCGCTGTGCGGATGCGTGGGGATTAAGCCGACCTATGGACGCGTATCGAGCCGGGGCGTGATTCCGCTGTCATCGTCCCTGGATCATGTGGGGCCGTTAGCCACGACAGTGGAGGATGCCGCGATCGTTTTGCAAGTCATCGCAAGGTACGATGCGACCGACTTTACTTCGGCAGACGTAGCCGTGACCGATTACGTGGCGGCGTTGCGCGAGGACGCTCGCTCATTCCGGGTGGGTGTGCCCCGAGCTTATTTCTTTGACGATCTGGATGCGGAAGTAGCTTCGGCGATGGATCACGCGCTGCGGGGAATTCAAAGCCTGGTTTCGCGGGTTCAAGAAGTGCACCTCGACGTGCCGACGGACCGCACTGTGCAGGCGGCGGAGTCGTACGCTTATCACGCAGAGGGTGTGAGGGTGAAGCCGGAGTTGTACCAGGCTGAAACCTTGCGGCGCATTCGAACGGGAGAGAAAATCTCGGCGGCGGAGTACATTGAACAGCGGCGCGAACTGAATGAGGCACGCAGAAACATCGGGCGGGTCTTCGCCGATGTGGATGTGTTGGTGACCCCGACTACGCCGATTCCGGCTCCGCCAATTGCTGACCTGAAAGCGAATCCTGAGGCGCTGCGTCCGGCTGAACTCAAACTGCTGCGCAATACGCGTCCGTTTAATGTCTGGGGATTGCCGGCAATTTCAATTCCCTGCGGATTTACCGAGAGTGGGCTGCCCATCGGGCTGCAGATTGCGGCACCGCATTGGCGGGAAGATTGGGTGCTTCGGCTGGCCCATGCTTACGAGCAGGCGACAGCGTGGCACAAACGGCGGATCGGCTAGAAGTTTCGATCAAAATGCAAATCCTTTAGTGAGTTAAGCTCTAGGTCCAACTGCTCCTGCGAGCGGGCATTTGCCTGAATGACCAAGATTCTGCGATCAGGCAACGGGACCACGATGGCGGAAATGTATGGTGGAGAATTGTCCGGCTGCCAGATGTCAAGGCGCCATATCGGATATCCGGCGGGCGAGATTTCGTCCGGTCCGATGATTTTGGCCCCGCGAACCCCAACCCACATCTGCTTTATCTCGCCTAAATACCGGTCAGCCATCTCCTGGTGCGACCGACCTGCGGGACGAACTTTCATGTCGTAGTGGAACGACATGCACGGAGGTCCCGTGCGATCCGGGTTGCTCCACAATGCAAGAATCAATCGCTCGACAGCACTGGTGGAGCCCGGAATTTCGCTCGCGATCTTCGGCCTAAGTGTTTCTGGGATGGTGTAGGTCAAACCGATCGCATCGCTACGAAATGCGTGCCCCTCAATGCGTTCTTTGGCTTGCGCGCGGCAGGCGATCACGCTGGCTAGAATCAGGGTCGGAACGACAAGAACTAACGTTGTCTTTCGGCGTTGATTCATGGCATACATCTCAGTCCACCGTTCTCACGTCGTCAGGCAATGTCAGTACAAACGAACATTTGCCCGTCGTCATGGAACACGACAGCACTCCGCGACGGAAGACCTTCACGGGTGTGTCGTCGGGGAACGTGAGGTGGTAGTCGGCGGTGCGAAGCGCTTCGGTGAACGACTTCAGCTTCTCGTCTCCGCTGACGAACTTCACGGCGTCCACCTTTGCAATTGACCCAGCACCTCCGCTAAGCAGAATGAAGAAGTCGGCGTTGCCGGTTTGCGTCGCCTTGCCCAGGTCAACGGTGCTGAGGTGCTGGAGTTCGTCTTTGGAGCGCGCGACGGCTGCGTCTACCTTTGTGTCTCCCCCGGCCAGCGAGGCCAAGCGGCCACGGGTTTCTGGAGTTGGACGCAGGCCGTTCAGCGACAAAGCGTAGGTTCGCAGTGCGCGATCCTTTTCGCCTTGCTTCTCGTAGATCTGCCCAAGATGGTCGCCCACTTCGCCGTGGTGACCGAGTCCCCAGGCAGCGGCGACATATTTTTCGGCTTTATTGAGGTCCCCTTCGGCAAAATGGACCCAGCCGAGCGTGTCCCAGTAAGCAATCAGCGACGACACCAGTGGCAGGTCCTGCTGGGTGAGGCGGTCGAGCGAAATGTTGCGCAAAGCCGCTGCCGTGGCCGAGACCGACGACTCGGCATACTGCTGGGCGCGATCGAGATGAGACTTCTTCAGCGAAAGCTGGTAGGCAATGTTATTCCACACGAGCGGGGTGTTGTTGGTTCCCGCGGCGAGTTCCACCGCGTGATCGAAGGCAGCCAGCGCCTTGTCGTCCTGCCCAAGGTTGAGGTATGCGTCGCCCAGACTGACCTGAAGATCGGGGCTGTCGGGAGTGAGCGAGGCGGCCTTCTCCAGTTCCGGCACCGCCAAGTCGTACTTGTGCCATTCGGCGTACATGGCGCCCAGGTTGGCGTGGGAAAACTTGTCGAGCGGATTGTTTTCGAGCTGTTTATTGAAAACCTTGACGGCCTCGTCATATTTGCGCTCGTTCCAGTAAACGCGCCCGAGATTGTTGTATGCGAATTCGTCGTAAGGATTGACTTCGATCTGTTTTTGGAACGCGGTGATCGCCTGCTCGTCCTCGTGCATGGCGAAGTAAGCAAGGCCCAGATTGTTCCAGGCATATTTATTCTTGGGATCGACTTCAGTGGCGCGCTTCAGCAGCGCGATCGCGACGGGAAGATTGCCGCTGTTCGCAGCGGCGCGGCCGCTCTCCACGAGATCGTCGGCCTTCATGTCCGCGGGCGGAACGGGCACTCCGGCGACCGAACTCTCCACGGAAAGCTGTTGCGCAAGGTCGGCGCCGACGGCGCGGCGAAAGGATTCATAGTCTGGAGCGCGGGACGCGGGGATCTCGTCCTGGCGGAGCGTGAGCTTGCGCCCGGCGGTAAAGGTGCCGCCTTCAAGCTTGTAAGTGGCCTCATATTCCGCGTAGTCCCGCTTCATCGAGACCGCGAGCGGAGCGTGCGCGGTGTATTTGGTGGGCAACTCCAGCGTAATCCGGTAGGAATACTGGGCTTTTGGACCGAGCTTCAAAGGCTCGGCATCTGCGTCGGGATCGTCGTCGACGCTCACGTCGGGCAGGCTGAACTGCACCAGCGGCAAAACAATGTCGGTTTTCTTTTTCGACCAGTCCAGGAAGTTCACCTTGGACACGTCGTAAGACAGAGTGAACGGTTCACGCGTGGCTGCCGGATCGCTTACCTTGAGGTTGGTGATGTCGCCCCCAAGGCTGGCATTCACATTTTCGACGACTCGCTGCCAGTTGGCCTGAGGCACGCGGCGGAAAACGGAACGCAGCAGCAGTTCTTCGTCGCCGCGAAACTCGTAGTGCACGTGGGCCTCGATCTTGCCAATATCGTTGATCTTGCCTTCCACCTCGGAGAGTTCGGTGTCAGGCATGGGCGTGTCGGCCGGTGTCTCTTCCAGATGGGGCGGGATCGCGGACGGCGGGTTGACCGGAGGAATCACGAGCGCCTGTTTCCTGCGCAGGGAGAATGCCAGCAACCGGAAGGGCGCGACTTCGCTGGTGGTATCCATCCAGACTTCTTCTTTGCCCATGGGCAGCATGGTGATGACGTGGTCGAATTGCGAGGGCGAGGGGACATCGGGATCGAGCTTGCGGCTTGAGTTGATCAGCACCGACGAGGCATGCAGGCCTTTGGCCTCGAGCAACGAGGCCAGAAGCGTGTGCTTGTCTTTGCAATCGCCGTACTGGTCGTGGAGCACGTCGGCAGCGGAATGAGGCTGGTAGCGGCCGACCCCGAGCGAGAGGCTCACATAGCGAAAATTTTTGGCCACGAAATCGTAGAGGGCTTCGGTTCGTTCCAGGTCGGTGTTGAGGCCCTTGGTCAACTCGTCCGCCTTGGCGCGAACTTCGGGGGACGGGGCCCGTCGGTCCTTTTCGAGGCTGGCGTACCAGCGGCCAATCTGCTCCCAGGTTTCGAACGTAGTCAATTGAATGTCGGGCCGGTCGTCGTCGGGACGGTGTTTCTTCTTCTTTTTGTCGTCTTTGTTTTTCGCATCGTCTTCACGCTCCAGATGGGAACTGGACCAGTGGTAGATTCGGCGGCCGTTTTCTTCGGTGATCTTCGGGTCCATCCCCGGCTTGCACTTCAGCTTGAGCGAGCGGTTGGCGGGGACGTCTACGTCCACCGTCTCGTCGAGGTCAATGTTGCTCTTGTCGAATTCGTATTCGGTCCAGAATTGTCCGGCGGCGAGCGGCGTGTGAATCACCGTGACCATGTCATATTCCAGCACTTCGCCGGGACGCAGGCCGGGCACCGTGATGTGCTTCTGGCGATAATCGGTGTAGACGGGAGCTTCGCGTTCGATGGGTGCGCTCAGGTCCTGAACGGCATCATCCCCGGCCTTGACTACGGTCCCGTCCTCTTTGAGCACGCGCACGTAGGGAATCTCGACACGCTCGTTCGCCGAGTTATAACCCTCCTGTAACTGCCCCCACTGCTGCACGCCCGCTTCGCTTTGCACGCGGATGCGGGCGACAGTCTCTTTCCTTCCCGTGCCATCGGCTTCAAAACGGTAACGCGAGTGCATCTGTTCGATCACGAACGATTCCTGCGAATAGTCGCGCGCTTTGCTTTCGAGCGTGAGCGGGTTTGCGGCCTTCTGGGTAGAAGGCGGGGGCGCGATCGGCAGCTTTTGGTTCGGTTGCTGGGAACTGGCGCTGGCTGCCAGCAGACAAGAAAAGAGAAGGGCAACGAAACGATTACGCATAGGTGGCTAGGAAACCCTTAGCTATTATCCCATGTAGCAAGGGATGCGCGAACGGTGGGCGCAGCAAACCTCAGTACAACGGCGCGACGACGAAGCGCACGAAGTTGAACGAGTGTAGTCGTAGGGATCGTGAATATTTTCATATAATGATAATTATTTTGCATATAAATATTGTGATTCTGATCACATATTTGCCGTTCATCCGCTCCGATCCGGAGTAAAATTCCGCTCAGATAGTCTTGCCTCGCCGGGACGCGGGGCAAGCGTGACGCATAATGTACTTGCGCCACGATCTTTCCGTTGGGAGGTTCTTTGGAATGGAAGATCGGGCCCCTGTCATCGCTTCGACCGAGCAGTCCTCTAGTTCGAACGCTAGCATCCGGCAACACGAAGGCCGCGGCGCCTGGGTACTCACTTGCTATGGCATCTGCGGCCTGGCGATGTTCGGCGTTCTCGCCTACTTTTTCTCGGACTTCATCGCTCACTAGTCCGGCCAGCCGCGTTGAGCGGGCGTGCGCGCCCCGGCAGACGGTGGAGTGTGTCCACCCTCATGTTCGCGTCGCGAAAGCGCGTCAAGCGCAGGGTGATTTCCTTGTTGCCGAAGATGATCGCCGGGCCCGAGACCAAGACCTCAGGCTTGAGCGCAAGCACCGTGTCGCGGTGGGATCAATCTTAGCGCCGTAGTTGCCTGCCCATGGGCCTACGCTCGCGACCGGACGGTTGAACCCGGCAGCGTTGCGCGGAGCTAAAAAGCCCTCCAGTCGGTCGGATGCACGGAAAGCTGGGATCAAACGCCGTTGGAAAGGGCTGACTTCAGTGAGAAAATCGCGCGTCCAATCCCGGTGTGGCAGTGGCGAATTGCGTTTCTCGATTCTGCAAGCAGAGGGTGCGCAGACGAAGCAGCGCCAGAAAGATTGCGCCGGCCATCGCCAAAGCGCCAAGGCCATATTTTAGCGCCGTCATGGCCGTGTGGTAGTACAACTCTGCAGTGGGAGTTTGGCTGTAGACCTCCACGCGGAGGCGCCCCTTCATGTGCGGGAAAAAATAGATGGGAATCGATGTTCCGGCGGGAACGCGCTCGTCGAGTTCCGCCTGGCTCCGTGGCGCCGAGTGCAAGTAGGGCAGCAGGCTCATCCATTCCTTCTGGCCGTCGACCGTCCCGCTGGCGTAGGCGTCGACGCCGCCCTTGCTGCCCCTCTGAAAATAAACGCGGGTCACTTCAAAATCGGCGCGGTGGTAGGACTGTCCCTGATATTGCTGCCACCGCATGTACGGGTTGATGAACGCGACAAATCCGAACAACAGGATCGCGAAGACAGCAAACCCGGAGACAGCGGCGCCGAGGCTGAGAACGCGAAACATCGCCGGGTGGGTGACTGCCGGCTGCGGGGCGCGTGCCGCCGTAACCTGCCTGGCCTTCGCCTGCGAGGACAATGCAGTTCCGAGCAGGATCACCGCTCCAAAGATCGCGATCATGATCCTGGGAAATCCGAACACCAGCATGAATATGGTGGAAAGAGCGAACTGCAAGAGTGCCGCCCACCAGATCTTCGCACCCGGGAGAGCGATCGTTTTCGTGCCGCACGCAGGGCACGCGAGGTCGGGCCGGTCGCTGAGATCGAGGCCGCATTTGGGGCATTGTCGCGTGGAAGCCATCGCGCGGCGATTACATCATGGACGCGCGGCGGCGGCAATTGACCAAGGTAATCGATGTATTCTGCGGATGCGCGATTCAGGCTTCGCGCACCACGCCTGCTTCTTCTTTCTTCACCGTCTTGTACGCCCAAGCCATGCGTGGCGTGTTGTGGGCGATGCCGATGTGGCCTTCGGGATTGAGAACGATGATGCCGCCGTGTCCGTTGACGCGCTGCTTCAGATAGTTCATGGCTTCCTGCGCTGCCCACTCCGGGAGATTGCCGGCGGAGATGCGGTCGGCGGTCCACTTTGCCAAGACCAGCTTCATGATGGGTTCGCCCCAGCCGGTGGTCGAGGCGGCGGCGCTCAAGTTGTCGGCGTAACAGCCGCAGCCGATCAGCGACGAGTCGCCGAGGCGCCCGGGAGCCTTGTTGAGCGTGCCTCCGGTGGAAGTGGCGGCGGCGATGTTGCCGTCACGGTCCAGCGCGACGGCGCCGACGGTGTCGTGAGAAATCGCCGGATCGTCCGATCCCGCGAACAGATCGTTGCCGTGCTGGGAATCCTCGGCTTGATACTGGCGCAGGCGTTCGACTTCGCGCGGAATGATGAGGTCATCGTTTGAGCAGAGCGCGACGCCGTGTTCGGCGGCGAAGCGCTCGGCACCGTCGCCAACGAAATAAACGTGCGGGCTCTCGCTGAGAATCTTGCGGGCGGCGCGCACCGGATTGCGCAGGCGCTCGACGCAGCCCACGCCTCCGGCGCGCAGCGTGGCGCCGTCCATGATGAGGGCGTCGAGTTGAACTTTTCCGTCGCGATTGAGGAAGCTGCCGCGCCCGGCGTCGAAAGTCTCGTCGTCTTCCATGATGACGACGGCTTCCTCGACGGCGTCGAGCGATGAGCCACCGCGCTCGAGCACACGCCATCCCGCGACCAGCGCGTTGCTGACGCCGCGGATGTGGGCCTCGACCATGTCATCAGGCATGGCCCACGCGCCGCCGTGGATGACCAGAACTGGATCAGTCGGCAAAAGTTGTCCCCAGAAAAACCCTTAGGAATCAGGATTCGACTCGATAGGATAGCAGGATTGAGATGCGAGAACGGACCTCAGGCGGCGCTTACGCGGCGAGACTCGCTCGCTTCGCATCGCTGGACGGACGAATGCGTCCGTCCCTACACAAGCTGTTTATGCGGCTTGGCCGGGAGTTAGTGCGGCGGGTGGGTCTTGCGTTCTGGTCCACGTATAACGCATGCGGTGGATTACGGTGATGGTGCCGAGCACGGCGATCACCCACAGAACGGGGGCCATGCGGTTGAAGAGGGCTCCGAGGATTACCAGGACCAGGCGTTCGGGGCGCTCCATGAATCCTACGCGGCAGGAGCCGATCAGGGATTCGGCGCGGGCGCGGGTGTAGCTGACCATGATCGCGCTGATCATGACGAAGGCGGTGAGCACCACATAGAAGAAGCGTCCGCCGCGGGCGTAGAAGACGAGCAGGCCGAGGAATTGGAATGGCGTCGCTGTAGCGGTCGACGACCGAGTCGAAGAAGGCTCCGAAGCGGGTGACGCGGTTGGTAGCGCGGGCGACCTGGCCGTCCACGAGATCGAAGAAGCCGGAGAAAATAATCACCAGGCCGGCGTAGATGAACATACGCTTCTGGTTGGTGGCGTTGGCGGAGCCGAACAGGATGGCGGCCCAGGTGTTGACGACCAGTCCCATGAAGGTGAGGACGTTGGGATTGATGCGGGAAAGGGCGAGCCAGCGGACGATGGTATCGAGCAGGACTCCGCAGGCGCGGCCGAAGGCGCTGGTCCAGACTGGCAGACATTAGGCGCCAGCCTCCGCGGGTTCGATGTCGTCGTGGATGGTGCTGAGGCTGAGAATTTCCAGGGTGCGCTTGCCGTTGGGCGTGACCACGACTGCTTCGTCCCCCACCTTCTTATTGAGCAAGCGCGCGGCCGATGGGCGAGGTCGTCGAAATTTTCCCCGTGGCGACGTCGGACTCTTCGCTGGTCACCAGCTTGTATTCGATTTCTTCATTCTTGGTGCTGTCGTAAACCTTGATGGTCGAACCGAGCCCGACTTTGTCGTGGGGAATGTTGTTCATGTTGACCATGGACAAGTCGGCCAGGCGCTTGCCGAGCTGGCGGACGCGCGCCTTGACGAACTCCTGGCGCTGCTTGGCCATGTGGTATTCGGCATTCTCGCTGAGGTCGCCGAGCGCGGCGGCCTTTTTGATTTCTTTCGGAAGCTCGTGAATCAACTCGTGTTCGAGCGCGTTGATTTCTTCCTGCAGTTTTCTTCTTGATCAGCTCTGTCATGGATTACAGCTCGGCTTGTGGGATTATACCCCCGCGATGCGCTCGCGACTCGGTGACGGCGAGAAGCCGGCGCCACTTTTCCCCTTAGTGCGGCTTGGGTGTCGAATCTTCTTCCAGGGCCTTCTGTTCCCGCTGTTCGAGCTCTGCCTGGCGCTTGTGCGTGGCCTCAGCGGGGCTGGTTCCGGGCTTGATCCCAGTCTTCTCAATGAAGTATCGCCATCCGGCATGGCGGTCCTCGGAAGACTGGCTGGACTCGTAATCCTTGGCCGTGGTTTCTGCAGTGTTCTTGCCCCTGGTAACCTGAACCACGCCACCGGATTCGTAAGTGCGAACGTTGTGGCGGATGATGGCGTAGGCAGATGAAGACTCGTCGCGCGTCAGAGGACCCCCGTATGGTGCTTCGGCTTCGCGGGAACGGAATCCGCGAGATCGTTGGCCGTTACTGCATTATAAACCTGTTTGCGCGCGCTCGCTGAGCGCGCCGGAAAGGAAGCCGGTTCTAGGCCTGGAATTCCGAAGCTTCGGGGAAGCGCAGCTTGCACTTGGCGAGCGTGGTGGTGAGGATTTCCTCGACCTTGGCTTCTTCGCAATTGCGGGCCATCGCGAGTTCGCTGACCAGGAGATAGCGGGCTCGTTCGAGCATTTTTTTCTCGCGGAACGACAGCGGCTTGGCCTGGTGCAGGGCGATCAGGTTCTTGAGGACGCCCGCAACTTCGAACAGCGAACCGGTGCGCATGCGCTCGGAATTCTCTTTGAAGCGGTCTTTCCAGTCGCCGTTGGCGCCATTTTCGCCAACCGAAAGGAAATCCAGCACTTTTTGGATTTCTCCATTGCGTACCACACGGCGCATACCAACATTGCCCGCATTCTGGCACGGGATCATGACTTTGAGGCTGCTGGCTTTGATGTTGAGGAGGTAAAACCTTTCGACGGTTGCGCCTACGGTTCGACTGCCGATCTGTTCGATGACGCCGACCCCGTGATTGGGATAGACGACCTTATCGCCGATGTGGAAATTCAAGTCTGTCGTCATATTTGAGCACCCGGGAAGGCGATGGATCGTGGGGAAGATGCTTAAACCGCTCTGCGAATATGCTACTCCCACGGCATGGCGAAAGCAATGAAGATCGCGGGGATGAGGTGCCGCGATTGAGGCATCTGTAAGCCTTTGAACAGCAATGGGTTTGCGGGTAGACGAGAGGATGGCGCTTCCTCCGGGCGCGGTCGCTCTAGGGCCGAGCGCAGCGCATATAATCGGGCGGTGGATTCTGAAAAAGCGCAAGACCGTTCCCAAAATGGCACTCCTCCGGCGCCGCCGGTGGGGCGGATTCTGGGACTGGACGTGGGCTCGCGGCGAATCGGCGTGGCAGTGTCAGATCCCCTGGGAATCACAGCGCAGGGGCTCGAAACGCTCGAGAGGCGGAATAAGCGGCATGACTTTGAACAACTGCGGCAGGTAATTCGCGAGTATCAGGTGAAGGAGATCGTGGTCGGGTTGCCGCTGCGGATGAGTGGGGCGGAAGGAACGCAGTCGGAGAAGATGCGAGCGTTCGCCGAGGAACTGCAAAAGAAGTTCGGGCTGCCGGTTCACTTGTGGGATGAGCGTCTGACGTCGGCAGAGGCGAACCGGTTTCTGCGGGAGACGGAGCTCTCGATTGAAAAGCGTGGGAAGGCCGTGGATCGCATGGCAGCGATTTTGATTCTGCAAGGATGGATGGAGCAGCGGGCGGGAGCGGCGTCGGGCTTCCGATTGCCGCAGGAGTAGCGGACCTCGGACTTCGGACCTCGGACTTCGGACCTCGACCTCGGAGGGACTTTCTGGGTTGGCTTCAAGCTGCGGGTCGACCGGTTCTCTCCGTAGGCCTGATGGAGTTGATGAGTGAATTCAGCATGCGGCCTAGTTCCGCGGCGAGATCAATGAGGGCTTTTGCGCGCGATTCAGATGTGTAATGTAGCCTCTGCGCAATAAAAACCTGCGTCTCGAGTTCCAACAGGGAGCCTCGCGCCTGGCAGAAAAAGTGAGCCCGGTCGCGGTCTGTCAACCGCCCTTTGCCCTCCGCAATATTGCTCGGAATGGATACCGCAGCCCGTCGCATTTGACTCACGAGACCGTAAAGCTCATCTTTCGGGAAACATTTTGTCTCGTCGTAGACGCTAAGTACCAAGTCCATGGCACGCTGCCAAACTCTGAGATCTCTGTAAGAACCGGTCATCACAAACCTCGCCCGACGTGCTCCATCCTTACGAGACTCCGACCAGCAGGCACAAGTGCAGATGTCACATCCACGTAATTATCTCTGTGGATTACCGGTGGGTTCAGTTCTTGAATGTCCCGGGTCCGAGGTCCACGGTCCGAGGTCCGAGGTCCGAAGTCTGAGGTCCGTTCTACCGTTTCCGCATCGCCTTCCGGTAGGCGTCGACATTCTTATTGTGTTCCGCAATGGTGCGGGCGAAGCGGTGATGGCCTTGCGCATCGGCAACGAAATAATAGAAGTCGCTCTCGGCGGGATGCATGGCGGCTTCGAGCGAGCTGCGTCCGGGATTGCCGATCGGGCCGGGTGGCAGCCCGGCGTTTCGGTATGTGTTATAGGGCGAACGAAACTGCATGTCGGCGTGATGCAGCGCGCCCTGGTAGGTTCCAGCCAGAAGTTCGGCGTAGATGATGCTGGGGTCGGCGTCGAGCGCGATGTCGCTTGTTCAGGCGGTTGTAGTAGACGCTGGCGACCAGCGGACGCTCTTCCGCCACGGCGGTTTCTTTTTCTACGATCGAGGCCATGATGACCGTACGCTCGACCTCGTTCTGAGCTTCCAGTTGCGCCTGAGGCTGAGCCGAGGCTGTAGCCGAGGCAACGCGCAATCTGGCCTTCCCCAATCCGGCTTCCTTCAACCCGGCGGTGTTCGGGATCAATCCGATCTGGCGCGCGACCAGGCGGAACTGCTTCACCATGGCGCCAGCCATATCGTGCATGGTCATCAAGCGCGAGAATTCGTAGGTTTCGGGAAAGAGATATCCTTCAAGGGAATGTGCGCCAGGAGCAATATCGGCGATCAGCGAAGTGTCGGACTGCGCGACTTTCAGGAAGTCGTCGGCTGAGCCGAGTCCGGCGGCTTCGATCGCGCGGGCCACGTCGAACATGGTGTAGCCCTCGGGCACGGCCACGGTGTGGAAGTACACATCGCCGCGGCGCAGGCGCTTCTGGAGATCAATGATGTTGGCCGGCTTGTCGAAAAGATATTCTCCGGCCTTGAGCGACCGGTTGTGGTGCACATAGTGCCACAGTACGAAGGCCTCTTCGCTGCGAATGATGCCGGCGCCCTTCAGTTCGACGGCGATGCGACGGGTGGAGTATCCCGGATGTAGGAGCACGAACGTCTGCGCAGTAGGCTCGACGGGCGTCAGCACCGCCCAGGCGAACCACCCGGTGGTCCCGACGGCTGCAACCAGAACGAGCCAGACGATCTTTCTCAGGACGTGATGTTCACGACGTCGGTTCATGACAGTCCGTTTACAATAACTCGCGCACGATCATCCAGCGTTGACAAACACTTGGCGCTGGGGTTATCGCGCGGGCACCGTAGCCACAGTTTAGATGATGCCGCCACACAGGCTGTAGCTGACGATAGTACGCTCGACTTTAGTAAGCAGTTGATTCTGGCCGGGTTGGAGGCGTCGGACAGTGGCTTGTTGGTAACTAAGACACTCCGGAAAGTGCTTGCCCCACGCTTTTGAACCCTTTCGGCCGGGGTATACTCAAATGCTGCAGGAGTTTTCTTAATCATTCATGAGACGTATTTCGCCCTTTTGGGCCGTACTTATATTTCTGGCAGTGCTTTTGACGTCTGGCTGCGTGTTCCGTACACGCCCGGTGGAAGAACAGTACTCGAAAGCCCCGCTCAAAGACTCGACGCAACAGGAGCTGATTGACAGCATCAGCCAGCAGGCGTCGGCCATCCATTCGCTGAAGGCGACGGTAGATATTGATTCGTCGTCCGGCGGAATGAAGAAGGGGCACGTTACCGATTACAAGGAAATCCGCGGCTACGTCCTGGCGCGGCAACCTGCGTCGTTGCACATGATCGGCCTGATGCCGATCGTGCGGACCACGGCCTTTGACATGGTCAGCGACGGCGACCAGTTCAAGCTTTGGATTCCTCCGAAGAACCGCTTTGTGATCGGGCGCAACGGGCTGCCGACGCAGAACACGGATCAGCCTCTGGAAAACATTCGTCCGCAGAACATTTACGACGCGCTGCTGATTCCTCCGATTAATCCCGACACGGAACTGGCGGTGATGGAGCGCAGCTACGAGACTCTGCACGACGCCAAAGGGCATCCCATCCTGCAGGACGATTACGAACTGGTGGTGATCCGCAGGAACGGCGACAAGGGCGCAACGCTTTCCCGCAAGATTGTTTTCGGCCGCACCGATCTGAAGCCCCACCGCCAGTACATTTACGATGACGACGGCAATGTCGTCACCGATGCCCGCTATGCCGAGTACAAAGAATACAACGGCGTCAGCTTCCCCTCGCGCGTCGAGATCTATCGCCCGCAAGAGGAATACGACATCAAGATGAACCTGCTGAAAGTGGACATCAACAAGCCGCTGACGGATGATCAGTTTGTGCTGGAACAGCCGGCCGGAGCGGAAGTGGTGCACCTGGATCGTCCGCAGTCGAGCTTGGCGGCGCCGCAAGGGCTGAACCAGCGGTGAGCATTCAGCCTGTGCTGCCATCCCGAGCGCAGGATGACAGTGTCTCGGGCACACTCGCCTTCGCTGGCTGAAGTCTGAGGTCCGACGCCCGATTTTCCTTATGATGAATAAGATGGTGGTTGCCAACCTTGTCCACCGGCCGATCCGGTCGCTGATCAGCATTGTGGCGATTGCGCTGGAAGTCACATTGATCCTGCTGATCGTGGGGTTGTGCTACGGGATCATGAACGACAACAAGAACCGCACGGCCGGGATTGGCTTCGACGTAATCGTGCAGCCTCCGGGGTCGTCGTTTTTTCAGGGCGTCAGCGGCGCGCCGGTGTCGGTGAAGATTGCCGACGTGCTCGGCCGCATGCCGCACGTGAAAGTGGTGAGCCCCGTCGTGTGGCAGATTGCGACCGGCGGCGGCCTGGAAGTGATTGACGGCATCGATCTACCGAGCTTCCAGGCTTTGAGTGGGCCATTCCAATATGTGCACGGGGGACCGTTTCACGGTCCGGACGATGTTCTGGTGGATGACTTCATCGCGGCCCAGAAGCATGTGAAGGTCGGCGACACGATGGAGATTCTGAACCATAAATTCCACATCTCGGGCATCGTGGAAAATGGAAGAGGCGCGCGCAAGTTCGTGCCCATGGCCACGCTGCAGGACTTGATTGGGGCAAAAGACAAGGCGTCCGTTTTCTACCTGAAACTCGATGACGCGGGCAATATTGACGCGGTCGTAGCCTCGGTGAAGGCCCAGCCCGGCATGGAAAATTATTCGGTGCGCTCCATGCAGGAGTACCTGAGCATGATGACGCCCAGCAACCTGCCGGGCTTCCGTCCGTTTATCGGCGTGGTGATTGGAGTGAGCCTGGTGATTGGGTTTCTGGTGATCTTTCAGTCCATGTACACAGCGGTGATGGAGCGCACCCGCGAGATCGGGATTCTGAAATCGATGGGCGCGTCGAAGTTCTACGTCGTCAATTTAGTGTTGCGCGAGACGGTGCTGCTGGCGCTGGCAGGGATCATTGTGGGGATCGTCTTCAGCATGCTGGCGCGCGTCGGAATCCAGCAACGCTGGCCCCTGGTGCACATTGATGGCAGCACAGAGTGGATGATTCGGGCTACGCTGGTTGCGATGGTCGGGGCGACCGTTGGGGCGCTGTATCCGGCGTACAAGGCGGCGCAGAAAGATCCGATTGACGCGCTGGCGTATGAATAGCGGAGTGGCGCCGTCCCGGACGCTGTGCCGCTAGCTCCGCGTTCTTCAACAGGCTCAAAACATTGCCGCGGTCCGCGGCGAGACGCTCTCCGACCACCGGCCGACATTGGTTTAGTCCTGGGATTCCAGGCCAGCCCGCCGTAAGATTCGCCGTATTCCTCGATCTCCCGCGGCACCGCGCTGTTCGCCGGCGATGTTGCCATCACGGTCAATCACGACGTAAATCGGATAACTCTGCGCGTTATACATGGCCGCGAGATTCGTGTCTCTGGTGAGCACGATCGGCACCGTGCGCGGGTGGTCGGCTAGATATTTCTTCACTCTCTGGTCGGGCTCGAGTACGTCCACCGCGAGAACGATCAAGCCTTTGCCGCTGAATTCCTTCGCGATGTCGTCAACGATGGAGGCTTCACCTTCGCAGTATTTGCACCAGGTCGTCCAGAACTCGAACAGGACGACTTTGCCTCTGACGGAGTCATTGTTGAACTGTTCGCCGGTGGTGGTTTTGGCGTGGAAACGAGGAGCAGGCTGGCCGGTTTCATCGCCGGCGAAAGTGCTGGAGGTGAGCGCCATCAGGGCGAGTGCCAGAGTGCAAATGGCTAGGCGTGGCATAACGGCGAAATGGTAGCACGGCTGTCACGGAAGTAAATGGGGGAACGAGGCGGATCGATCGGACGAGCCGAATCGTCTTCGATTTTCTTCGCGTCCTTTGCGGTTTAAGCTCTTGACCTTTCCGACGCAACGCCGAGGATCAGGGCTTCTTCTTCGTGGTCGGTTGCGGTAATTCGAATAGGACGGACACCGGCCCGATCCGCAGCGGGCCGGTGCTGTCGATTCAAACGTTTATTGTCCGCCCAGGTATTGGACGTGGACGTAGGTGCCCAGTCGGGCGTTGTAGGCCAGGTACCAGCCATCGTGGTCGGGGTCTTCGTAGATCACGATTGGGTCGCTGTCCCAGAGCCAGTCATTGCAATAGCCAACGTCGAAGGCGCCCACGCTGAAGTAGAAGCCACCGAACCAGAAGCGGCCTGGGCCGCCACCACCGAGATGCCACACGTGGCCGCGGCCGAAGCCGCCGGTGAAGCGGCCGTGCTCCCACGGGTGGTCGAGGTGGAAGTTGGCGCCGGGGCGGTCGGCGTCGTGGCCGACCCATTCGCCGTTGTGGTGAACGTGCGGAGCTTCGGGATGGCCTTCACGATCGCGATACGTTTGCGGTGCGGGTCTGGCCGGAGTGCCTCGAACCGGCGCCGGTCCATGGCGGGGAACGTAGCCGCCGCCGACGGCATGGCCGCCTCCTCCATGGCCGCCGTGTTGCGCGAACACTGGCAGGGACAGGACCAGAAACACCAGCAAAATTTTGGGGAGTAGTCTCATGTGCAACCTCCAAAATAGACGTTACCACCAGCACCCGGGGAGTAACACAGCGTTGACAATTCTTTGCAGATTACGCTATCGTAAAGACTTTGGTGGTCGTGTGGTTGCCCGCCTGATGGCCTGGCGTCCTCGTCAGGGAATCACCGAGCGGTCTTCTTTCGCAGCCTTATTCAATCTTGGGAGATTTTCATGTCTACCTATTTCCCCAAAGAGGGGGAAATTGTGCGCAAGTGGTACGTCGTGGATGCGGACGGGCAGACGCTCGGGCGCCTGGCTTCGCAAGTGGCGCGCATCCTCATGGGCAAAGAAAACCCGCAATATACGCCGTTTCTCGATACCGGCGATCACGTGATCGTGATCAACGCCGAGAAGATTCGAACCACGGGCGTGAAGGCCGAGCAGAAGAAATATCACCACTACACGGGATATCCGGGCGGCATGCGGACCGAAGAGTACAGCAAGCGGTTGGTGCGCAAGCCTGAGGCGATCATTGAAGATGCGGTGCGGCGCATGCTGCCGAAAAACAAATTGTCGGCCCACGTTCTTTCGAAGCTGAACGTGTACAAAGGCGACAAGCATCCGCATCAGGCGCAGAAGCCGCAGGGCTACAAGTTGGAAGTGCGCGAGTACAAGCCGCGCAAGGTCGCAGTCTCGTAAGAGCAGGCAGCGGTCGGTGTGAGTGAGATCCTTCGCTCCGCCTGAAAGGCGGCTGCGCTCAGGATGACAACGCAGGTAAGAGAAGATTTGATTGCTCGCTCCGGGCGTTTCAAGCCAGGAGCTAAGAGCTAGGAGCTAAGAGCTACATGGCAGAATTGGTCCAATACTACGGAACGGGGCGCCGCAAGACGGCGATTGCCCGTGTGTATTTGCGTCCGGGCAGCGGCGAGTTCAAGGTGAACGGGCGTCCTTTCGAAGAGTATTTCGTGACTCCGGCGCAGCGCTCAGCGGCGAAAGCGCCGCTCGCGTCGTCGGAGATGGCAGCTTCGTTCAACGTGGTCGCCAGCGTTTTGGGCGGCGGCGTGCGCGGACAGGCGGATGCGGTGAAGCTCGGAATTGCCCGCGCTCTGATGCTGTTCAATGCCGAACTGCGGAAGAAGCTGAAGTCCGAGGGCATGGTCAGCCGTGATTCGCGCGGCAAGGAACGAAAGAAGTATGGACAGAAGGGCGCGAGAAAGCGCTTCCAGTTCAGCAAGAGATAAGGTTTCAGAGGTTTCAAAGTTTCAAAGAACAAGGCACATTGAAACTTTGCAACCTTGAAACATCGAGTTTGTTTTAGGTGTTCAATTCTTCTCGTGCTTCGCGGCGCGGGGACGGGAATGGCAATCGGAAGGAACAGTTTTCAAAGTTTCATAGGTTCAAGGTTTCAAAGACAGACACTTTGAAACTTTGCAACCTTGAAACGTTGAAACCTCGAACTCCCGATGCAGACTAAAGAGGAGGTTCATTGGCTACCATCACCATGAAAGAGTTGCTCGAAGCGGGCGTCCACTTCGGGCACCAGACCAAGCGCTGGAATCCCAAGATGAAGGAATACATCTTCGGAGAGCGCAACGGGATCTACATCATTGACCTGCAGAAGACACTGAAGATGTTCAAGGAAGCGTCGAAATTCGTACAGGATCTGGCCAATGATGGCCGCATCGTGCTGTTTGTCGGCACCAAGCGCCAGGCGCAGGACGCAATCGCCGAAGAAGCGCAGAAGTGCGGAATGTTCTACATCAACCAGCGCTGGCTGGGCGGACTGCTCACCAACTGGGTCACCGTGCAGAAGTCGGTGAAACGGCTGAAGGAGCTCGACGAGATGGCCACGGATGGCCGCTACGAGCTGCTGCCGAAGAAAGAAGTGATCAAGCTCGAACGCGAGCGCAAGCATTTGCAGGCCAACCTGGCCGGCATCAAGAATATGAGCCGCCTGCCCGACGCGATCTTCGTGATCGATTCGAATAAAGAGCAGATTGCGGTGCGCGAGGCGCGCAAGCTGGGCATTCCGGTGGTCGCGGTCGTCGACACGAACTGCGATCCCAGCGAAGTGGATTATGTGATTCCCGGCAACGACGACGCGTTGCGGGCGATCCGGCTGTTCACCTCGAAGATTTCGGAATCGATTGCCGAGGGCGCGCAGCTGATGACCGACAAGCAAGTTGCCGACATGCAGGCGGCGGCCGACGCGGCGCAGGTTGCGGCCGATGCGATCCCCGCCAATGGCGTTACGCTGGAAGCGGGCGAGGACATCAGCATGGAGGAAGCTCTTGGGCCGGGAACGCACAAGAAGCCGGTCGCGACGGAAGAACCCGATCTGCCCAAGGTCGAGAGCCAGACGGTCTAGTTTTGAAAGGGTGCGGCTTCGAGCCGCGCCGAGCCAGTTGCGTCGAGACAAACCGGGCTTTGGAAATTAGGACCCGCGCGGGTCGTCCGGCGCGGGTCTAGTTATATAGGTTTCAAGGTTTCAGAGTTTCAAGGTTTCAAAGACCGGAAGAGCTCGACAGACCTTGAAACAATTGAAACATTGAAACCAAGGGTTTATATGAGCACTACTATGGCAAATATTACGGCGGCACAAGTGAAGGAACTCCGGGACAAGACCGGGGCTCCGATGATGGATTGCAAGCAGGCCCTGACCGAAGCCAAAGGCGACATGGAGCAGGCGGTCGTGGTTCTGCGCAAGAAGGGCGTCTCGGTGGCGGCCAAGAAAGCGGCGCGCGCGACCAGCGAAGGATCGGTGGCGAGCTACATTCACGCCGGCGGCAAGATTGGTGTGCTGGTCGAAGTGAATTGCGAAAGCGATTTCGTGGCGCGCACCGACGACTTCAAGGAACTGGTGCACGACATCGCCATGCACATCGCGGCCAGCGATCCGAAGTACGTTCGCAAGGAAGACGTAACGCCCGCCGACTTCGCGCGGGAAAAGGAAATTTTCCTGGCGCAGGCGATTGCCAGCGGCAAGCCGGCCAACATCGCCGAAAAGATGGTCAACGGCAAGATGGAAAAGTTCTACGAAGAGGTTTGCCTGCTCGAGCAGCCCTTCATTAAGGACCAGACCATCTCGATCTCGCAATTGATTGCCGCCAAGATCGGCAAACTGGGCGAGAACATCGCTGTGCGGCGCTTTGCGCGCTTCAAGGTGGGCGAGGCAGGCGAGACCATCGCCGTGACGAAACCTACAGAGCCGAAAGCGGAGTAAACTCAAGGCGCCCTTCGGGGCGCCTTTTTTGTGGCTTCGTGAGGACAGTTTGGGCGTCATCCTGAGCGTAGCCGGTTCTCAGGCGGAGCGAAGGATCTCCCGAGAATACGGTCTCGATCGACGGGAGATCCCTCGCCCCGCTGGAGAAAACGCGGGGCTTTGATTGCATAACGACGTTGGATGACGCCCTCAGCAAGAAACGCGCCATTGACAACGGGCCACTGGCAACTGACTTATGACAACGACCCCTGCCTTCAAACGTGTTCTGCTCAAGCTCTCCGGCGAGGCGCTGGCGGCGAACCAGGGCTTTGGCGTTGATACCACGCGCATTCACGAAGTCGCGGCCGAATTGGCTGACGTCCACAAACTGGGCGTGCAGCTGGCGATCGTGGTGGGCGGAGGTAATTTTTTCCGCGGCGTGGCTCAGCAGGCCAAGGAAATGGACCGCGTTTCCGCCGATCACATGGGAATGCTTGCCACGGTTATCAATGCACTGGCCCTGCAGGATGCCCTCGAAAAGCAGGGCGTCTACACGCGGGTGCAGACCGCCATTGAGATGAACCAGGTGGCCGAGCCGTTCATCCGGCGGCGGGCGATCCGCCATCTGGAAAAAGGCCGCGTGGTAATTTTCGCCGGGGGCACGGGCAATCCGTATTTTTCGACCGACACGGCCGCGTCGCTGCGCGCTATGGAGATCAAGGCCGACGCGATTCTGAAGGCGACCAAGGTGGATGGCATTTACGACGCCGATCCCATGAAGGTGGATGGCGCCAAGAAATTCAACAACATCACTTACATGGATGTGCTGAAGCTGGGCCTGAAAGTGATGGACTCGACCGCCATCAGCCTGTGCAAGGACAACAACCTGCCCATCATCGTCTTCAACCTGAACCACCACGGCAATATCCGGCGAGTGGTGCTGGGGGAAAAGATTGGATCGAGGGTGAGCGCGTAAGACGTTTGCCGCGGACCGCACGGATCCACACCGATTAAACCAGATATCCGATCCGGTTCCCCTGCGCGAATCCGTGGCGGCTTGGTTTTTGCGGGTTTATAATTCGACGTTTTGATCAAGTGGTACGGAGCTGACCTTATGGCGATCATGGCGCAAATTGCTGCACTGAAAGCAACCTATGCGCAACTGAAGACGCGCATGGAAAAAGCGGTGGAAGATTTCCGCAAGGCGATGGCGGCCACGCGGACCGGACGAGCCTCGGTACACATGCTCGACAATGTGACGGTGGACGCCTACGGCTCGCAGATGCCCTTAAATCAGGTGGCGCAAGTGCACGCGCCCGAGGCACAGTTGATTACGGTGCAGCCGTTTGACCCGTCGCAACTCGGAGCGATTGAAAAGGCGATCCGCGGCGGGGATCTGGGCCTGAATCCGCAAAACGACGGCAAGATGATTCGCGTGCCCGTCCCGGCGCTGACGCAAGAGCGCCGTCAGGAAATGGTCAAGCATCTGCACCGCGCGCTCGAAGAGCATCGCACTGCCGTCCGCAACATTCGCCGCGACGGCAACGACGCCATCAAGAAGGCGGCGAAAGACAAGAAGATCACCGAGGACGAGGAGAAGAAGTCTCTCGACGAGATTCAGAAATTGACCGACGATGAAATCAAGAAGATGGAAGAGATGAGCAAGTCGAAAGAGAAAGAAGTGCTGGAACTGAAGTAGTCGTCGGGGTTCGGGTGGGGACAGCCGTCCTTGGCTGTCCGTCAGGCGAAGCGCGAAATCTCTGAATACAAGAGCCCGGGCCTTCGGCCCGGGAACAGCCGAGGGCGGCTGTTCCCACATCCTCCGCTGCGCATTTCCTCCCAGTGTCCTCCTTGCTTTTTGACGCTTTAGGTCCCGCCAATGCCGGCCGCGCGAGCCCGGAAAGCACCGTATAATCGAAGGGCGATGAAACAGGCTGTTCATGCCGCTTGTCCGCACGACTGCCCGGATGCTTGCAGTGTGCTCATCACGGTCGAGGACGGACGGGCCACGAAGATTCAGGGCGATCCGCAGCATCCGGTTACGCGCGGATTTCTGTGCGCGAAGGTGGCCAAGTATCTGGACCGGGTATATTCGCCCGATCGCGTGCTTTATCCGATGCGGCGGATTGTGGCTAAGGGGCCGGAAGCGGGGCAGAGGAGCTTCGCTCCTCATGGACAGCCGAGGGCGGCTGTCCCCACACAGGCTTCCCCCACACAGGCAGAAGCCACACACGTTTGGCAGCGCATTTCCTGGGATGAAGCTCTTGACGAGATAACCGCGCGCTTTCGGGCGATTGCGAACGAGTTCGGCAGCGAGGCGATCTTGCCGTACTCGTTCGGAGGGACGCTGGGAACGCTGAACAGCGGCTCGATGGACCGGAGATTTTTCCACCGGCTGGGGGCTTCGCAACTCGACCGCGCGATCTGTTCGGCGGCGGGCGAGGCCGGGCTGGAATCGGTCTACGGAGTGAAGATGGGCACCGAGCCGGAGCAGTTCCGGCACTCGAAGTACATCATTGCCTGGGCTGCCAACATTCACGCCAACAATGTGCACCTGTGGCCGTTTATCGCCGAGGCGCAGCGCAACGGCGCGAAGCTGGTGGTGATTGATCCTTACCGTACGCGGACCGCTGCGTGCGCCGACTGGTACCTCCCGATCAATCCGGGGACGGATGCGGCGCTTGCGCTGGGCATGATGCACGTTATCTTCGACAAGAACCTGCACGACCCCGACTACCTCTCGAAGCACACGCTGGGCCACGAACAACTACAAGCGAGAGTGAAAGACTATCCGCCGGAGCGTGTGGCGCAGTGGACGGGAATCTCCGCCGACGATATTCGCAAACTGGCGATCGAATACGCGACCGTGAAACCGTCGGTGATCCGGTTGAACTACGGCGTGCAGCGCTCAGAGCGCGGCGGGATGGCAACGCGCGCGGTCTGCATGCTGCCTTGTGTGATCGGATCATGGAAGGAACTCGGCGGCGGCCTGCAAATGTCAACCAGCGGGTCGTTTGACCTGAACGCCGACGCTTTGAAGCGTACCGACCTGATGCAATCCGCGCTGGGACGCGAAGCCCGCACGATCAACATGGTCGAGCTGGGACGCGTGCTGAACACGATGAACGACCCGCCCGTCAAAGCACTGTTTGTGTACGGCTCGAATCCAGCGGCGGTTTGTCCCCAGCACAACGACGTGGTTCGCGGTCTGTTGCGGCCCGACCTTTTCACCGTGGTGCACGAGCAGTTCTTCACCGATACCACGGATTATGCCGACATTGTGCTGCCGGCGACCACCTTCTTCGAGCACAAGGATTTGCAGAAGGCGTATGGGCACTACTACCTGCAGGTTTCCAATCAGGCGATTGCGCCGCTGGGTGAGTGCCGGCCGAATGTTGAGGTGTTTCGCGCGCTGGCCGAGCGCATGGGGTTTGAGGAAGACTGCTTCCGCGAGTCCGTGGACGATATGATTGATCTCGCGCTCGACTCGAAGAATCCGTGGCTAGAGGGGATCAGTCGCGAACGGTTGGAGAGAGATCCTCATGTGCGTCTGAACTTTGCAGGAAGCAACCGCGAGGGTGGGGGCGCCGGCGCCACACAAGCCGAGCCTTTTCTGCCGTTTGCTCAGGGTAACTTCCGGACGGCATCAGGGAAGGCGGAACTTTACAATGAGCGGCTCAAGGCGCAAGGGCTCGATCCGGTGGCAAATTTCATTCCGCCGACCGAGTCGCGCCACGGCAAGAAGAAAAATGCTCCGCCGCTCGAGTTGCTGGCGCGCAAGGCCGACAATTTCCTGAATTCCACGTTTTCCAACGTTCCTTCGGTACGGGAGATGGAGGAACTGGGCCTGCTGGAGATTTGCACGGCCGATGCCCAGGAGCGGGGCATCCGCGATGGCGACCCAGTTCGCGTGTATAACCAAAGAGGCGATATTCTCTTAAAAGCACGCGTAGATGGCAAAGTTCAGCCCGGAGTCGTCTCGGCGAGGCTCAATTGGGCTAAGATGACCCCAGGGTTCCAGAGCATCAACAGCCTGACTTCAGAAAAACTTGCTGACATGGGCAACTCGGCTACGTTTTATTCCGTCTTGGTTGAGGTAGAGTTATCCAAGCCATAAATCAGTGGTCGAAGGTAGTGGCCAGCGATTCGGTGCTCGGGGATCGCAACTGCCACCAACCGAGTCACTAGATAGCAACCACTAAAGATCAGCAGAAAGAGTTGCGGTTTGGACGCTTTCCCTTGCTCTACCGTATAATGACAGTTTTCTTACATCCCAGAGGCTGAGGTCGTAGCGATTCCTTTTCGCTTTCATTCGGAGAACCTTGTTGTGTCCAAGCGCGCGCGCGCCGTGGGCGGCGTTTCGGTGCCATCTCCTTCATTTCAACGGCCTTGGCCAAAGGTGAGGCGGAGTGTGTTTGGCCTTGGAATGGTTCTGGCGGCGCTTCTGCTGGCGGCCGGAAACCTGCTCGCGCAGAATGACATCATTTCGGAAATCAACGTGAGCGGCAACCGCCGCATTCCGGCCGATACCATCCGATCCCGCATTTTCACCAAGCCCGGGGACATCTATGACCAGGCCGCGCTGGAGCGCGATTTCAACTCGCTGTGGAATACGGGCTACTTCGAAGACATCAAATTCAGCCGCGAGCAGACGCCAAAGGGCTGGCGCCTGATCGTCCAGGTCAAGGAAAAGCCGACCATCCGGGAAATCAACTACGTCGGCTTGAACGCGGTCTCCAACAGCGATGTGCTCGATCGCTTCAAGCAGGACAAAGTCGGGCTGGTGGTGGAGAGTCAGTACGATCCGACGCGCATTAAGAAGGCGGAAGTCTCCATTAAAGGGCTGCTATCGGAGCACGGCCGCCAGTTCGCGACAATTCGCACGGAACTCCGCCAGATTCCTCCCGCGGCGGTCGGCATCACGTTCGTGGTGAAGGAAGGGCCGAAGGTCAAGGTCGGCAAGATCAAGTTCGAGGGCAACAAGAACATCAAGAGCCGCGTGCTGCGCGCGGCCATGAAGAACCTGAAGCCGATCGGCGTGCCGCATTCCATCTTTCTCGAGAACATCTTCGCCAAGACCTACGACGCCACCAAACTGGAAGAAGACACGGAGCGGGTGCGCGCCGAGTACCAGAACCGCGGCTATTTCAAGGCCAACGTAAACGATCCCAAGACCGAAATCCACGATACCGGGCACAAGGGCGCTCACATTCCGCTGCTGCAGTCCGGCGCGGGCAAGGCCGTCGACATCACCATGCCGATCGAAGAAGGCGACAAGTACCGGCTGGGAAAGATTACTTTCAAGAACAATAAAGCGATCACCAACGTGGCCGCCCTGCGCGCCCTGATTCCGCTCAAGGACGGAGACATTTTCAGCCGCGACAAGATCGCCAAGGGCCTGGAGAATCTGCGCAAGGCGTACGGCCAGTATGGCTACATCAACTACACGGGCCTTCCCTCGACCACATTCGACGACGACAAGAAGACCGCGAATATCGAAATTGACATTGACGAGGGCAAGCAGTTCTACGTGCGCCGCATCGAGTTCGTGGGCAACACCACCACCCGCGACAAAGTCATTCGCCGCGAACTCGCACTCGAGGAAGGCGGCGTGTACAACTCGCACCTGTGGGAATTGAGCCTGCTGCGCCTGAACCAACTCTCGTATTTCGACCAGCTCAAGCCCGACGATCCGAACGTGACCGACAAGAAACTGGACGAGAAAAACGGGCAAGTGGACCTGACGCTCAAGGTCCACGAGAAGGGCAAGAACAGCATCGGCCTCAACGGCGGCGTGAGCGGGTTGGAAGGCGCGTTCATCGGATTGAACTACTCCACGAATAACTTCCTGGGGCGCGGAGAAACCCTGCAGGTGCAGCTCAGCCTGGGAAACCTGGCGCGCAGCGCAATGTTTGGCTTCACGCAGCCTTACATGTTCGACCGCCCCTTGCAGTTCGGTTTCACTGTTTTCTACAACAAGGTCAGCTACAACCAGGCCAGACAACTCTCGATCTTCAGCGGACAGAACCTGAGCCTGCCCAGCGCCGTGTTGCAGAACCTGCAGAACTACTCGCAGTCGAGCGTGGGTTTCACCAGTTCGTTAAGTTATCCGCTGCGCCGCTCGTTCAAGCGCCTGGGCCTGACGTATTCGCTGGATCGCTCGACGCTGATTCCCCTCAGCACGGCGTCCAGGACCCTGTTCGATTTCATCGCGTTCCGCGGCATCTCGGGGCCGAGCGCGGTCGAAGGGATCATCACCAGCAAGATATTCCCCAACTTCTCGTTCAATACGCTGGACAGCGGAATCTCCCCGCACAGCGGCCATCAGATGACGCTGGGCATGGAACTGGCAGGACTGGGCGGGACCGTCAACTCTGTTCGCCCCATCATTCAGTACACGAAGTGGCACCCGATGCAGAACCGGCGGAACACGTGGGGCTACAGGGTGCAGGGATCGTACATCAGCGGCTTCGGGGGCCTGGTAGCGCCGCCATTCCAGCGCTTCTTCATGGGCGGCGAAAACGATATTCGCGGCTTCGATATCCGGTCGGTGTCGCCGGTCGCGTTCCTTCCCAGTTCGAATGCGATTGTGCTGACGAACCGTGACGGGACGCCGGTTCTCAAGAATCCGCTGAATCCGAGGCAGGGCAACTGGACCGTGCCCATTCCAGTGGACCAGATCGTATTCCCAGGCGGCGATTTCCAGGTCATTACCAACCTTGAGTACCGCATCACGATTGCAGGCCCGGTGGCGATCGCCCCGTTCCTGGATGCCGGCATCGATCCGATTGTCCGGCGTTCCCAATTGCAGATCGCCCAAGTGCAATATGACCAGGTAGTCAGTACGTATTTCGGGTGCCCCCAACTCGATGCCGGCTATAACTGCCTGGTCGGTCCGGGCGGGGCACAGCGGCTGAATCCGCCGCCTTCCGACCAGTTGCAGGTTCTGGGTCAAACGAACTGGAGACCTCGCGTGTCTACCGGTCTCGAACTGCAAATGTTCCTGCCGGTGGTCAACGCGCCTTTCCGAATCTATTGGGCGTATAACCCGCTGCGGCTCAATCAGCTGGCCAGCCCTCCCATTCCGATTACGCCTGAGATGTTTCCGGGAAGCTACATAAACGGGAAGTGGGTCAACACGGATGCCGGCGCCTACACCTATCATCAGGCGGTAAATACCTACGCGCCAAGTTTCCTGTTGAGGGAGCCGCGGAAGACGTTCCGCTTTACCGTGGCAACTACGTTCTAGCGCAGCTTGCGACGGAGCAGGTTCGGGCGAGCGTGATTGACGGAGCCGAAATGGGCCTCTATAATGTGTGTGATCCAAGCCATCCAGGAGCAGTGAGGGTGGACGGCACGCCCGATGACCCGGCGTGCGACGCTGGCAAATCTAGAGCGCCCTTTCCGACGGCGGCCGCTACCGCAAGCGGAGACCTCATTCAGAGCGGCCCGGCGTTGACCGAAGATAACGATCTGAGAGCGAATGTCGAAGTTCATTCCCGGAACCATGTTCCGACGAGTAATGTCCCAAGGAGTTCAACCCGTCCAATGACAAGCAAGTTCTTGCGAATTCTTCTGGCTGTTGCGGTTACACTCACGGTGTCCGCATTCGCCCAAACCGGCAGCGCCGCCACTCCGTCCGCCCCGTCTGCCACCCCTGCCGCTTCGACGCCTGCAACCGCTCCCATTACGGGGACGAAAGTTGGAGCTATCAACATTGAGGGAGCCATCTTTGGCAGCAACGAAGGGCAACGCGATGTTGCGGCTCTGCAAAAAAAGTTCGAGCCCAAGCAGAACGAACTGAAGGGTCAGAACGACGAGCTCGAAGGCTTGAAAAAGCAGCTGAGCACGCAGCAGGACAAGCTGAACGAGGACGCGCTCGCCACGCTGAAGAAACAGATCGAGAGCAAGCAGAAGGTGTTCGATCGCGCCGTCCAGGATGCGCAGGAAGAATTCGGCACCCAGCAGCAGGAGATTGGGAGCCGCATCCTGAACAAGATCGCGCCGCTGATCGTGTCGTACGCTCGAGACAACGGCTTCGGCATGATCATCGATACCTCGAAGCCCTGGCCGCAGGGCCCGGTATTGCTGGCGGGCGAGTCGATGGATATCACCAAGGCGATCGTGGATGCTTATAACGAGAAATCGGGCATTGCCGCGCCTGCCGCGTCTGGCGCTGCCAAGCCTGCCGCTCCGAAGCCGGGGGCCACTACGACTCCGAAGCCGGCTCCCAAGCCAGCCGAGACGCCGAAAAAGTAAAAGCTGGACACCTCAGGTGTCCTAAAAGTTCCAACAGGCCGCGTGCGAACGCGGCCTTTTTTATTTTCCCGAGTGTTGCCCACCGCAGACCTCGTGGTGTCCATAGCAGCAAACCCGATTTCAATCCGGAGGACACCATGCTCGAACAGAAACCATTTGAGGAAAAAATGTTTGCTGACAGCTTGCTCGAGACTTCATGGGCCCAACGCATACGCCGTAGCTGGACAACCGTAACTTCATTCGGACTGCAGGCGGTGATTCTCGGCCTGTTGCTGCTGCTGCCGCTGCTAAGAACGGTGGGACTGCCGTCGGTACGTCCCATTTCAACCCCAGTGAGCGTGGGGATGCCTCGGGCAGACCGGCCAGCGCCGATAGCGCGAGCGGCAGGACACGAGGTTGTGGTGCACAACTTTGACCCTCACGGGATTATGTTGCCGACGCGCAGGCCCGTCGCGATGCAACCCGGTTCTAACGACCCTGGGCCGGATGCGCCATATGGGGGCCCGATTGGAGCGGGACCCGTTGGTGATCCCACCGGACTCCACCTGCCATTTTCCGGGACGAACCCGGTGATCATACCAAGGCCAGCGCCGATCACACATCCCATCCGCATCTCGGTGATCCGTGAGGGCAACATAGTTCGTCGCGTGCAGCCAAACTATCCGTACGCGGCAAAAATGGCGCATGTGCAGGGACAGGTGGTGCTGGCCGCCATCATCAGCAAAGTGGGCACGATCGAAGAGCTGCGCGTCCTCTCCGGCCATCCCCTGCTGGTTCAGGCGGCGATCGAGGCTGTCAGCCAATGGCGCTACCGCCCTTACATTTTGAACGACGAAGCGGTCGAGGTAGAGACGCAGATTACGGTGAATTTCACGCTGTCGGGGAACTAGTTCGCACGGATTTTCAGGCGGGAGTAGCCCCAGCGTAACCTCGGCGCGCGGGTTACTCCCGCTATAATCGCGGAAGTGGCAAGCACAGCAGAAATCCTGAGCCGCGTGGCAACGCGCCCGACATGGGCGGAAGTTTCTCTGGCCACGCTGCGGCAAAATTTTCGAGTGGTCCAGAAGCACGTCGGGCCGAACGTCACCGTATGCGCCGTAGTGAAAGCCGATGCCTACGGACACGGCGCGGTCGAGTGCTCGCGCGCGCTCGAAGCCGAAAGCGCACGCTGGCTGGGCGTGACTTCGCTGGACGAGGCCATTCCGCTGCGCGAGGCGGGCATTCGCGCCAACATCCTGCTCATGACGGGTTTCTGGCGCGGAGAGGAGAGCGAGATCATCCGCCTGCATCTGACGCCTACGGTGTGGGAACCCTGGCATATCGAGTCGCTCGAAGCCGCGGCGGCTGCGCTGGGCGTGGCGCGACATCCGGTGCACCTCAAAGTAGATACCGGCATGGGGCGCCTGGGGGTGGCGATGGCGCAGCTTCCAGCGATACTCACTGCACTCGGAGCAGCCAAGCATCTCGTGCTTGAGGGACTGTCCACGCACCTCGCGTCCTCGGAAATCATGGATGCGCCTTCCGTGGCCGAGCAGGAAAAAGTCTTCGACAGCGCGCGTCGGATGGTGCGTGAAGCCGGCATGGAGGCTGTGTTCGTGCACATGGCCAACACGGCCGCTGTCATTTCGCGGCGCGAAACTTGGAGCACAATGGTGCGTCCCGGAGTCGCTCTCTACGGCTACTACCTGCCGTTTCAGCGCGCGGGACGCGAAGTGAGCGGCGGCACGCTGCGCCTGCCGGTGAAACCCATTCTTACCTGGAAGACGCGCATTCTTTCGCTGCGCGATTTCGGCGCGAATCAGCCGCTCGGCTACGGCGCAACTTATGTGACCAAAGCGCCCGCTCATGTCGCTGTACTGCCAGTCGGTTACGCCGACGGGTACAATCGCCAGCTTTCGAATCGCGGCCGCGTGATTGTGCGCGAGCACTATGCCCCGATCGTGGGCCGTATCTCAATGGACCTGACGCTGGTGGATGTGACGGGAATTCCAGGCATTGCGGTGGGGGATGAAGTCATCTTGCTCGGAGCGAGCGAAGGTCTCAGCGTGGACGCTCTCGAGCACGCGGAGTTGGCGAACAGCACTCCGTACGAGATTCTCTGCAACATTTCGAAGCGCGTTCCGCGACGGTACAGCGCTTAATCCTGGGGCGCAATCCGCGTCAGCCGGCCATCCTTCAAATGAAAGCGATCGCCGCGCCACGTCACGGTATGTCCGGCGAAACTCGCAACCCACACCACAACTCGAACCAGATCGTGCAGCGGCAGGAGCCACAGATGCTTCAGCAACTGGCGGTCGTGCAGCACTGACCTGCCCACCACCAGCGCCACTGCCAACCGGAGCAAAAGAGTTGCACCCGCCAGGGCGCACGACCACGGGGCTGCATGCGCGGCGATCAGTGCCAGCACAGCCCACATCAGGCCGTAGGTGAAGACCAGGCCGATGTAGCCTCCGGCGCGCGAATCGCGTACGCTGCGGGACCAGCGCAACTGGTGCGCAAGAAATCCCGATAGGTCATAAGCGGGAAGATGCGTCTCTACGACAACCTCCGAGAGCACGACTTGCAACCCCAGGCCGGCGATCCGGTTGCCGAGTTGGTAATCGTCGGAGAGGAAGTCCACGATCGCGCGGAACCCCCCGGTCAGTTCCAGGTCCGGGCGACGGAACGCGAGCGTCGAGCCGAGTCCGAAGTGCAGGCCGCGTTCCAGCAGACGCGCCACCAAAACGCCCGCGCAAAAATCGGTGCTGATGCCCAACGACTCCAGCCGCGACCCAAGCGTGGGAGCCGCGACCCCGCGATAGAGACACGTGACCATACCGACATGATTGTCCATGAGGGGCCCGATTACGCGGCGGAGATAGTCGGGTTCGACGCGGATATCGCTGTCGTTGACGATTAAATGTTCGTAGCGGGCCGACGGCAGCATCTGCTCGAGATTGCTGACTTTAACGTTCGCGCCAAGTTTGTTCGGCGCCACGACCAAACGGATGCCATGACCGGGAAACTCGCGTCGCAGTCGCTCCACGATCGCAACGGCAGGATCGTCTGCATCGCAGACTCCAAAGATGATTTCGTATTCCGCTGGATAGTCCTGCAGGCAATGGCTGCGAAAACTCTCGTAGATGTCGGGGTCGGTCCCCTTCAGTGGCTTAAGAATCGAAACCGGAGGCAGGTCGGGTCGGGAGCGGCCACCCTTGTCCGCCTTTCTTTCGCGCAGAAAAACAGCCGCGCTCCGCAAACAGATCAGATAGTAGACGGAACTAGAGAGGCACCCGAAAACGGCGACGATCTGAAAAATCCTGACGGTGGTATGAATCATGCGCGGGCGCAGGCCAGCCTATTCGTACCGGAGCGACTCAATCGGATCGAGATTCGCCGCCTTCCATGCGGGATAGATGCCAAACACCAGCCCGACTGCGGCGGCGGCGCTGAAACCAAATGTCGTCCAGAACATTGACATGCGGGCGGGCAAGGAAGGCCACGCGACTGGAATTGCCCAGACTACGATGGCACCTGCGGTTACGCCGATCACGCCTCCGACTGCCGTCAACATGATGGCTTCGAGGGTGAATTGCAGAAGGATGTCTCGTTTGCGCGCGCCGATCGCCTTGCGCACGCCAATTTCGCGCGTCCGCTCGGTCACGCTGACCAGCATGATGTTCATCACGCCCACGCCGCCAACGATGAGGGCAACGCTGGAAATCGCGAACATTCCGATAAAAAGAGCGCCCGTGATCTGGTTCCAGGCGTCAGAGATGGAATCGGAGGTAAACACGGCGAAGTTGTCGGGCTTGTCCACGGGAACTCTGCGGCGGCGACGCAGCAATTCGCGCATCTCATCAATCGCCTTCGGCACATCGTCATGCGACGTGGCCTTGACGCTGATCCAATGCTGTTTGAGTTCGGGATGCAGCTTGTGCAGCGTGCTCAGCGGGAAGATCACTTTGTTGTCGTCCGGGTTCTTGCCGCCACCGAAGACAGACTTCTCGCGCTGGGCCGTTCCGATCACGGTGAATAGCTGGCCTTCAATGTTGACTTCTTTGCCCAGCGGATCCTCATTGCCAAACAGTTGTTCGGTGGTGTCGGCGCAAAGCACAACGACCGACGACCGATGCTCCTCGTCCACCTCACTGATCCAGCGGCCGGACGCGATCAGCAGGTCGAATACATCTTTCGCTGAGGCCTGGTCGCCTTCCAGGATCGTATTCTTCGATTTCCGGTCCCTATACTTCACCGCAAACTCTCCTACGCCGAATTCCGGACGGACATACTGCATGCCGGCGGTGACTGCCTTGACGTGAGGCAAATCTCGCATTGCGACCGCGTCGTCGTAGGTGAGTTCTTTCCGGGTGCGCATCTCTTCGGTGGGACGGCCAAAGGTGAAAGGCTCGAGGTGGAACGCGAAAATCACATTGGAACCGATGCTGCTGACGATGTCGCGGACGTTCTCGTCGAGGCCTCGGCCGATCGATGACACGCCGATGACGACGGCGACTCCGATCACGATGCCCAGTACGGTGAGGGCCGAACGCAGCTTGTTGTTGCGGATCGTCTCTGCCGCCATGCGGAGGATTTCGGAGAATTCGTCTTTGCGCATCATAGAGAATTGATGAATTGGGTAATTGGGGAATTGGGGAATTGAACGCCAAATGCTGAGGGTCCCGGCTCTCAATTACACAATTACTAAAATTTTCCAATTACAAAATTGTTCCTACATTTCAAACCGCAGCGCGACGATCGGGTCGAGCCGCGCAGCTTTGCGCGCCGGATAGACGCCGAAAAATACGCCTACACTGGCCGAAACCAGCAACCCGGCGCCGACGGCCCATATCTTGATCGCGGACGGCATCCCGATCAAAAGCGTCACGCCTTCGGCGACAATCACCCCGCCGAGCACTCCCAGGATGCCACCGATTAACGCCAGGATCACGGCCTCGATCAGAAACTGCAGCAGAACATCGTCGCGCCGCGCGCCGAGCGCCTTGCGAATGCCGATCTCGCGGGTGCGTTCGGTGACCGAGACCAGCATGATGTTCATGATCACGATGCCGCCGACGATGAGAGAGACTGCGGCAATTCCAATCGTCGCCATAAAAAACGTGTCACTCAGGCCAGACCAGATGCTCAGCAGGCTGGCGTTGGTCTCAATTTCGAAGCTGTCTTCCGCGCCGGGACGGTCGTGCCGGCGGGTCCGCAGCGCGCTTCTGGCTTCGTCGATGGCCTGGCTCAAAGGGGCTCCGGTGGCCAGGGCCTTGCCCCACACGCGAATGCTATCGGTGTGGGATCCATATTGCTTCAGGTACACGGTGATGGGGATCATCACGTAGTTGTCGGCGCTCTGACCGAGGGTCTTGCCCTTCTTTTTCCCGACGCCGATTACCTGGTAGCTCCATCCATCAATACGAATTTCCTGGCCGAGGGGGTCGGCGCCCCCGAGCAGGTGTTCGACAATGTCGGTGCCGACGACGGCTACCTGCGTGTGATTGTTCAAGTCGGTATCGTTCAACATGCGCCCTTCGGTCAAATCCGTGTCGAGGATCGACGCCACCGACGGCGTGATCCCCCGGATCATGGTGTCGCTGATCGACTGTTCGTTATGCTTTACTTTGCCGCTGCCCCGTGACATGGCGCCGACGTACTCGCAATGGCGGCAGGCATCAACCACTGCCTGGTAGTCTTCCAGCACGAAATTCTTGCGCTTCTCAGCCTCGAGGTAGTGCTCAGGATTGGTTTCGATCGGCGACATCTTGGAGATGATGAACACGTCGGCGCCAAGATTGAAAATCTTCTTCGCGACGTAATCCTGAATGCCGGAGACGAACGTCACCACGGCAATGACAGCGGCGATTCCGATTACGACGCCGAGCAGCGTGAGCACCGAGCGCAGCTTGTTCGCCCACAGCGAGCGCAATGCGATTCGAATGGCTTCGGCGATGTTCATGGAAATCGGGCGTCGGACTTCGGACCTCGGACCTCAGATGCAGGAGTCTGGGTCGGTATCAGTCTACCAGCGAATTCGCTGGGCCGGCACGGAGTGGGGTCCCAGGGCAAGGGCCGAGGTCGGACGCCCGAGGTCCGAGGTCTGCCGTTCCGTCCTTCGCATATAATGATTCCGTAGGCAGCCGGACCGGACGGTCGCTTTCCGCGCTTTCGGGCGCGGGGAGAGGAAAGTCCGAACTCCGCAGAGCAGTGTGCCGGATAACGTCCGGGACGCCGGGTTCAAGCCCGGTGGACGGAAAGTGCCACAGAAAATATACCGCCCCGCCGTCGTTGCGAGGCCTCAGGATGACAGTGAGGACTGGCAACGGCGGCGAGGTAAGGGTGAAAAGGTGCGGTAAGAGCGCACCGCCGCGACAGTAATGCCGCGGGCAGGGCAAACCCCACACGGAGCAAGACCAAATAGGGAGGAAGTTCGCGGCTTCGGCCGCGGACACGTGCCGGCTCGGTGCGTCAAACCTCCGGGTAGGTCGCTAGAGCCGCGCAGCGATGCGCGGCCCAGAGGAATGGCCGTCCAACGGGAGCAATCCCGCGGACAGAATTCGGCTTACAGGTCCGGCTGCCACAAGACTTTTATCTTCAAGTACTTGAACCGTTGCGCACACGATTGTGACGCTGGTGTGACGCATCTCCAATCCCTCCTGCGGGAAAATAAAGATATTCCATCGCCTTGTCTCTGTCCGGAAAACTGCAATTCCCGACACACGGTGCGGTTGCACAAGCAGGTTGACAGGTCGAGCCGAACAACTTCCGGTTGGCCGACCAGGACTAAGCCGCTGGTGCGGCGGACGCTACCGCGTGGGTGAGCCCGGAGATTTCTGGAGCTGCTGACATAGTGTGGGTCATAGGGAAAGGAGATTCCTGTGACCCGTTTACGCAAGATGATGCTGGAAGAACTCCAGCGTCGCAACTACTCTGCCATCACCACGCGCAATTACCTGCGGGTGGTAAGCGACTTCGCCCAGCATTTTGGCAAGTCTCCCGACAAACTCGGCCCCAACGAACTGCGAACTTATCAAGCCTATCTACTGACTGAGTGCAAACTGACGCCCGGCACGGTGGTCAACCGGGTAGCGGCGCTGCGCTTCTTTTTCGTCAAGACACTCAAGCGCCATCAGTTTCGCGAGTTCTTGCCCTACCCTCGAGACCGTCGCCAACTGCCGACCGTGCTCAGCCTGGAGGAAGTTGCGCGATTGATCGATGCGGCGGGAAACCTTTTTCGACGGACGCTACTGATGACGCTCTACGCCACCGGCATGCGACGCTCCGAACTCGCCCATCTCAAAGTCAGCGATGTCGATAGCCAGCGGATGATCATCCGCGTGGTGGAAGGCAAGGGCGGCAAGGATCGTGACCTGCCTCTGAGTCCGGCACTGTTGGAGACGCTGCGCGAGTATTGGCGCTGGCGGAAGCCGAAGCTCTACATGTTCCCCACACGCACTCGTGGCCGGACGCTCGATCAGCCGATTTCGGACAAGACCGTCTGGATCGCATGCAGCGAAGCCGCGCGCCGGGCCGGCATCCGCAAACGCGTTACCCCGCATACACTGCGCCACAGTTGGGCGACTCACTTGTTGGAGGCGGGCACCGATCTGCGCACCATCCAGGTTCTGCTCGGGCATGGCGACCTGGAAACCACCGCTCAGTACCTGCATCTGTCGCAGCGGCACTTGCAGGCAGTTACGAATCCGCTGGACAGCCTCACTCTATCCAGCACCCAGAACATCAGCCGCAGCTTTAAACGAAAAAAAGAAAAATGACTCGGCCCACCTTCGAGGTGGCCGACATTCTTCGCATGCACGGCGATCGCTTTCTGGATCGGTATCGATCCAGCTTTGGCTTTCAGCAGCTCAAAGCGTTTCGGGCCATTCTGCGTTGCCGCACCGCAGCGCTGGGCGGTCATCGCGATGCCTGTCCGAACTGCGGTCATCAGGCCATCTCATACAACTCGTGCAGAAACCGGCACTGCCCCAAGTGCCAGACGCAGGCGCGCGAACGCTGGTTGGCGGCCCGCGAGCGAGAACTCCTGACCACCAGCTACTTCCATGTCGTGTTCACTGTGCCTCACGAACTCAATGTGCTGGCCTTGGAGAACCCGCGTTTGTTCTACGACCTGCTGTTCACCGCCAGCGCTGATACCTTGCTGGAGATTGCCATCGATGGCAAACACTTAGGCGCCGAGATCGGCGTGATCAGCATCCTGCACACTTGGGGACAGAACTTGCTTCTGCATCCCCACATTCACTGCGCCATTCCCGCGGGCGGACTCTCACCCGATCACCGTCAATGGGTCCGCCCACGCTATCCTTGTCTTCTTACCCGTGAAGGTCCTCAGCCGCGTCTTTCGCGGCAAGTTCCTCGACGGCCTGAAACGTTTTCACCATCGCAACCAACTTTGCTGCGCCGGTCCGGCAGCCGCTCTCGCTGATCCCCAGCAGTTCGCCAAACTCATGCGCCGCCTACACCGACATGACTGGGTTGTCTATGCCAAGCCCGCCTTCGGCGGACCCATGCAGGTGCTGCGCTATCTCGGCCGCTACACCCATCGCGTGGCCATCTCCAATCATCGTGTCGAACTTCGACCAAGAGCGCGTCACTTTCCGCTGGAAAGACTACGCTCACGGTGGCAAGCAAGGCACGATGACACTTGGCGCCAGCGAGTTCTTACGACGCTTCTTTCTGCACGTGCTACCGAGAGGATTCGTGCGCATCCGTCACTTCGGGTTCCTGGCCAATCGCTGGCGCACTTCCCGCTTGGCACTATCCCGACAACTCCTATCCAGCCCTCCCTCCACACTCGGCCAGACTGGAACCTGCGACGCTCCGGCGGAGAGTTCTTCTGTCTGGCATTGCCCACGCTGCGGCGCGGCCATGATCGTGGTTCAGAGATTTAACGCTGCGGAATTATCCACATGCGCTTACTTCGATTCTTCGTAGCGTGTCCACCACTGGCGGCCCAGGGATGTGCACCCGCACGCCCGCGCACTCGTGTGCCCGCCGCCTCGCCACCGTCTCTCCGGCCACTTTCCGCATACGCTCTCGCTCATCTTCAACACCATTCCGACAATGCTGACGGCATTCCCACCACGAATTGTTGCTTTCCCCAAGCCCTGTTCAGATCCACGCTGCCGTTCAAATCCCATAGCGCACCGCGTCCGCCGCAAACGCCAGCGGCTTCCTCCTAGTCTCCTTATCGAAAACGCCTCGGATCGAGATCCCGCTTCCCCCTGCAGTCTGCCCCGAGGCGTTTCCGATCAAGCCTAGCGACCAACCTGGAGTTATTGCGCCACCTTCGTGCGGCTTCCGCTGCCGAAGACTTGGGGTTCTTGCGCAACTCTCTGCGCAAGCCGGAGGAAGCAGCGTTCTCGGACTGAGCAGCCCAGAATCACAACTCGACGTGATCGCGATCATGGCCGCGCCCATCACGTTTTCTTAACATACGCCCGGCGATCACTCGACCGCCCAGATCGCTCTAGGTCAAACCCGGCCCGATGGCAAGGAGGATTTATATGCTAGCAACCAAGGTGAACGTGGCCTTTTATGGACATGTACGTCAGTACCACAACATCAAAGCGGAGATCGACGCCAACCTCAAGGAAGTACTTGAAAGCGGACAGTATGTCCTCGGCCCCATGTTGAAGCGGTTCGAACAGGAACTGTCCGAATTCCACGGAACCAAGTATGCGATCGGCGTTGGCAATGGAACGGATGCTCTTTGGCTCACGTTCAAGGCGCTGGGCATCGGCCCGGGCGACGAGTGCATCACTACGACGAACACGTTTTTCGCGACGGCGGAAGCCATCTGGATCGCCGGCGCAACTGCCGTCTTTGTGGACTCCGACGCACGAACCAACTGCATTGACCCCGCCAGGATCGAGGCGGCGATCACGCCCCGCACAAAAGCCCTGGTTCCGGTCCACTTGTACGGGCAATGCGCAGACATGAAGGCGATCCGCAAGATTGCGGACCGGCATCATCTGCTGGTGATCGAGGACAACGCCCAGGCCATCGGCGCGTGCGGCGACGGCTTCAAGATCGCCGAACTCAGCGACGCGGCCACCATCAGCTTCATCATCCAAAAGAACCTGGGCACCTTCGGGGATGGAGGCGCTGTTGTTACGAACAACCCAGAAGTCGACCGCCTAGTGCGGAAGCTGCGCAACCACGGCTCTGATAAGCGCTCCTGTCACAGCCTGGGATACAACAGCCGGCTGGACGACCTGCACGCCGGGATTCTGAGCGCGAAGCTGCGACATATTGAGGACTGGAGTGATCTCCGCAGAAAGTGGGCGGCACGCTACAGCCAGGCACTGAGCGGCGCGAAGAATATCACGCTGCCTTACGAAACTCCTGGCTATCGGCACGTCTACCACCTCTATGTGATCGAGACCAAGCAGCCGGAACAGCGCGACGGACTTCTCAAATTCCTGAATGACGAAGGCATCGACGCCAAGTGCCATTATCCGATAGCGATCCATCAGCAGGAGGGATACCCATGGGCTCATGAGGCACGCGTCGTTGGACCAATCCTCAATTCGGAACGCAACGCAGCGTGCTGCATTTCGCTCCCCATGTTCCCCGAGCTGACCGAGGACGAAGTGGACTACACGGTGGACAGGGTTCGCGAGTGGGATCGAAAAGCCCGATGACGAAGTGTGGTGAGGAGGGTCATTATGAAAGACAAATTCCGGGTCGTCGTGGTGGGCATGGGCAAGCGCGGAATGCACCATGCCCTTGCGTTCCAGGCAAACAACCGGTTCGAGGTGGCGGGTGTTTGCGACATCGACCAGGCGCGTCTCGATGCAGCCGCATCCAAGTTCAGTTGCGTAAAGGGCAAGGACGCACTGCAGGTCGCGCTCAGCGTCAAACCCGACGTTTTCTGCTTTTGCACTCTCCCCAACCTGCGGATTGAAATGATTCGCACTGCCACCGACAGTGGCGCGCGTCTGGTCGCTTTCGAGAAGCCGGTGGCGCTGAACAGCCGGGAAGGCATGGAAGTGAAAAGGCTGTTGACGGCGAGCGGCGTGAAGGCCGTGGTCAGCCATCAGCATCGCTACGGCGAACACTACCGCAAGGTGAAGGAGATCATTGACGGCGGCGCGCTCGGGCGGGTGCACACGGTTTATGGGACAGCATCAGGATGGATGATGCACATGCTGTCGCACGTGATCGATTATGTGCGCTGGTACAACGGCGAGGCGAAAGCCGAGTGGGTGATGGGACAGGCTGCGGGGGGAGGAAAATTCTCAGATCCTCATCCCTCGCCCGACTATATCGGGGGTTTCATTCAATTCGCCAATGGTGTGCGCGGAATCGTCGAGTGTGGCGCGGGTGCTCCCGACGTTCCCGAGGTCGATTACTGGTGGCGGAAGTGCCGTATCGGAGCGCAGGGCACCGAGGGCTTCGCGGAGGTTCTAACCGGCGGCGGGTGGCGCGCGGTCACCAAAGCTGGCTCGTCCTCTGGCGGAGGCTGCATGAACTATGACCTCGATATGCCTCCATATATAGAAGACATCGCCGCTTGGCTCGACGACGATCGCAGGGTCCATCCCTGCAATTTCGAGAGCGCCTATGCGGGTTTTGAAATCATGATGGCTCTTTGTCGTTCAGCCGTGTCCGGAGGGCAGATAGCTCTGCCACTCAAGGACGCGGCCGGCGAGATCGCGGCGCTGGCTGCTCGCTTGGCTGGCCAGAAAGTCCTGCTGTCGACGCCGGTAAACGCGAACGCATATCCATCGGCTAGCCCGGAGCCGGAACTGGCCACGAGCCGCTGAGGCCCGAGGCCGCGCCGACCTACCTGAGGAACAAGGAGGCTGCAGGACCAGGGCACAGTTTTCTTTTTCAAGGATCGTTCCACTGCGTTCGTCCCGAGTAACGCTAGTGCTTTTTCGGACGCGACGCCAGGATGAGTGCTGAAGGCTGAAAGAAGGTGTGAGGCGTCGCGTTCGAAAAAGCCGTCAGAAGGAAGCCGCTGGCGCGGCGGACGCGGGCCTTATGCAAATTGAATGGGGCGAGCGAGGGGTGTAGAAGTTCGCGGGAGTCGTCAAGGCTGGTAGAGGAGGAATCGGCGCACCAGCGAGAACACCAGTCGATGGCCGAAGTGAGCCTAGGCAGGGACAGGAAGAAGATCTCTGGGGGTAACGGAGACACACTTCGGCGAGACGCTCTGCAGCGCGCCGACAGTGCGGTGTGTGAGCGAGTGATTTCATGCAGCCGTGGCCAGGAGCGGTGGAGAGCGGAGTTGGAGTTGTGCGGCTGTGAATCGTTCGACGATTGCCATCGGTCCGCCGCACTTGGGACAGCGCCACAGCGGGTGCGCTGTAGAAGCGGTCGACGTTTCCGATTCGTTTTTCGGTGGAGTGGCGTGGAGAGCGGCGAAGCACCGTGGCAGCAGGGCGGCGCGCCTTCGGTTGGCGAGAAAGCCGAAGTGGCGGATGCGGACGAAGCCCTTGGGGAGCAGGTGAAGTAGGAAGCGACGGAGAAACTCGTCGCGCGAGATGGTCATCACTTTCTGCCGATTGTGGTCGGCAGAGTCCCGCCAGCGAAAGGTAACCTGGCCGTCCGCCAATGCGACCAAGCGATGGTTGGAGATGGCGACGCGGTGGGTATAGCGGCCGAGATATTGCAGCACATACTCGGGTCCGCCGAAGGGTGGTTTGGAGTAGACAATCCAATCTTTACGGAAGAGCGGACGCAGCCAGGCAGCGAAGAACTTGGGATGAGTGAGCGGCGCGAGCTCTCCAGACAGGTGCAGTTGGCCGCATTGGAAAGCGGACCTAACAGCGGCGACGAACTTGCCACGAAACACGCGCCGCAGTACGGCGATGGGAAGGAAGAAGCGGGGGTGGGATCGAATCCAGCAGGCGTGATCGCGGGAGAGTCCGCCGGCGGGAACGACACAGTGGACATGGGGATGAAGTTGGAGTTTCTGGTTCCAGGTGTGGAGCACACTGAAGAAGCCGATCTCGGCTCCGAGATGGGCGGGATTGCGCGCGACTTCCAGCAGAGTTTCGGCGCTGGCTCGGAGCAGCAAACCATAGATGATTTTCTTGTTCTGCAAAGCCAGCGCAGCCAGTTGCGGCGGCAGAGTGAAGACGACGTGGACGTAGGGCGTGGGCAGCAGTTCACCACGACGCGCCGCGATCCAGCGTTCGCGCGCACCGGTCTGACATTTGGGGCAGTGCCGGTTGCGACAGCTGTTGTAGGAGATGGTGGCACGATGTCCGCAGCCGGTGCACTCATCGATATGGCCGCCGAGAGCGGCGGTACGACAGCGCGCGATGGCGAGCAGGACCTTGAGGTGGGTCCAGCGGAGCCAATGACGGTTGCGCTCGATGAAGTGTGCTCCTGCGCTGCGAATGATATCGGCCATCTCTAACCGTGGCCGATTCATCTACTCCTCCTGCGGTGACCTGCCTTTCTTGAGCAGCAGCGCGTCCAGCGGACTGGCGGTGGCATGCAAGTGGCGTTGCGAGAGGTGGAGATAGCGAGCGGTTTCTTTCAGATCGTGATGGCCTAACAGGATCTGGATGGTGTGCAGGTCGGCGCCGGCTTCGAGCAAGTGGGTGGCGAAGCAATGGCGGAGCGCGTGGGGATAGATACGTTTCTTAATCCCGGCGCGGCGGGCGGCCTCGACGCAAGCATGGTAGGGCGTCTTGTCATCCGTGGGGTGATCCCCGCTGTGCCAGCGGTTGCCGGGAAATAACCAAACGGACTTTTTGCGCAGACGTCGCCAATGAGCGCGCAGTTCCTCGAGCAGGACGGGGCTGAGCATGACGTCGCGATCTTGCCCGCCTTTGCCGCCCTGAATGTGCACGACCATGCGGCGGCTGTCGATGTCGCTGACCTTCAGGCGCGTGAGTTCGGCGCGGCGCACGCCGGTGCCGTAAAGGGTCATCAAGATGGTGCGATAGAAGGGAGTCGGAGCGGCATCGATGAGCTGTGCTACTTCTTCCTGACTGAGAATGGTGGGCAGGCGATAGCGCTTCTTCGGATAAGGAGTGTCGGCTATGCTCCACGGCCTCTTGAGCGTCTGGATGTAGAGGAAGCGCAGGGCGCAGAGATGGTTGGTCACCGAACCGGGAGTCAGTTTGTGCACGGTGAAGAGTTGGGCTTGATACTCGCGGATGTGCTGCGGTCCCAGTCGATCGGGCGAGCGGTGGAAGTGCTGAGCGAACCGCTCGATGAAGCGAATGTAACGCTGTGTGGTAGCCTCAGAGTAATGACGACGCTGGAGTTCTTCCAGCATCATTTTGCGTAGATGGGTCACAGGGACACCTCCTTGTGACCCACAAATTATCTGAGCCGAAAATCAGGACTGCCGACATCACCCACGCGGCAGCGTCCGCCGCGCCAGCGGCTTCGTTCTGACGGGCTAAGCGGAAGTTATGCTCCGGGCCTCGCTCTCAGCGCGGGCGAGAAGTCTTAGTGTAAGTCGGCTTCGAGGAAGCGTGGAGCAGACAAATGCTGAGCCAACCTGGGTTTCCTCCAAGCCCGTTTCTGGACTGCTTTCGTGTTGCGGACAGCTCGCGCCGCGTGCGCGCACTCCTGCCGTATCGAGGGCAGAACACTGAGTGACTCAGGGTACCCCACACGCTCATAGAGGCTCTGTGCATCGGAGTGGCGCATTGCGAACGCCTACCGATTGCATACAATGGATCGATGGAAACTCCGTTCGATGAATATTCCGCACGACTCCGGAAGCATATCGAGAATGTCTATGGAATTCGTGTCGTGACTCGTGATATCCCCGATCCCCTTACGGGAGATCTGGACGGTGCGGAAATCGACATCGACTACGCGGTCACTCCCGAACAGAGACTGTTTCTGCTGGCGCATCTTTTTGGACACACCGTCCAGTGGAACGTAAATCCTGATTTGTTTGAAATTGGCAGGCAGTATCGACCTCCTGTGAATGAGGATTTAATTCCCGCAGTCGTGGCCTATGAACGCGAGGCTGCGTGCTACGGTCTCTCGGTGCTCCATGAGATCGGCATAATGGAAATCGACCAATGGTTCTGTGACTACACTGCCTGTGACCAGGCGTACCTGCTTCATTTTTATCGCACCGGTGAGAAGAGGGATTTCCGCTCCTTTTCGACTGGGGGTGCTCCCCTGTTACAACCGCAGCCGATTCCGCTCTTTACGCCGACACGCCGGGCTTTCCGCATGGATGGAATTGTCATTTAGAGAGAATTGGCGGGTCGGCGCTGCGCAACCACGCGCTTGGCCGTTTTAATCCGACGACTTTCGTGACAATGCCAGTAAATCATTGGTTTGGCGGATCAAATCAGCGCGGTCCATATCTCGATATTTTTGAGGTAGGAGGCTCTTGCTGGTGCACTCCAGCACGGCAACCAGATTCTGCAGATCGATTTCGGTCGGGTAGTATGGCGGGATGAAATCCTCCAAGGCTGCTTTCAGGTCTTCGGTATCGATGACGGACTTGTTTTTCAGGCTGCTCCTCATGTGGCTGCGCACCAGGACCGCCTCGATATCGGCTCCCGACAGGCTGCCGGCGCGCGACAAGAAGAACGTTTCTACATCCTCCGGGAAGGGCTTCATGCCCACCTTGCGCTGCATGGCGCGCAACAGCGCGAGACGCTCTTCCTGAGTGTCGGGATAAAACAGCGCGATGTGTTCTTCGGCGCGACCCTGGCGCTTCAGGTCCACCGGTAACAGATCGGGACGGCAGGTGAGGAGAAACCAAATCACCTTGCCTCTGTACTCGGTATTCCCCATGAATTGCGCGATCTGGGCGAACACACGATTGCCAACCCCGCTATCGCCGGAACTGGATCGGTCCCCGAGCTGAGCGTCAGCTTCGTCCACGATAACCGCAATCGGACTCATCGCCTTGAGGAGAGTCAGGACCCGCTCTAAATTTCCTTCTGTTACTCCTTGCCACATGCTGCGAAAATTCTTTAGTGTCACGGCGGGAATCCCAACTTCGCCGGCAAAGCAAGTGGTGATGAAAGTTTTTCCCGTGCCCACCGGCCCGCAGATTACGTAGCCCATGGGCAAGACATCGGTGTTGCCAGCGCGGATCGCTTTGGCGGCATCCTGCAGTTTGCGTTTGGCCTGGTCGTTTCCGGCCACAAAGGAGAGGTCGAATCGACTCTGCACAAACTCCAGCAGACCGCCGGACTCCGCTTCAATCAAGTCTTTCTTGCGGTCGGAGAGAAACTTTAGTGTGAGCGGCTGCCGATTCTGGACCGCATGAGAAATCAGACTCTGCAGCTGAACTCGTTTCAGGCCCGCTCCCAGCTTCGCCAAGGTTTCCTCGTTTACTTCGGAGCCGGTCGGCAATTCCTGGCTTTTCAATTGCGAGCGGATAAATTCCAACCGATCAGAGTAGTCCGGCAACGGAATTCCGATCGAAGAAACGCCCGGGTGTTGCACGATGCTGGGGTTCAGTTCGATCTGATTCTCCGAGATGAGACAGATGGTGACGTCTGCATTCAGAAAAGCGGTATTGCGCGCCCAACGTTTGAGAATGACGAGGGCATTACGGTCATCCGCGGACATGCTGGAAACATCGCCCGCGGGAGCGATGGTCTCGGCGAAGTCAATCACCAGCCCGATCTTCTTGCCGTCTGCAATTCGCAGCCGGAGATAGTTGTCGAGCAGATTTAATACCGCGTCCGGATTGCGCGGCAGTCCGCCTTGCGAATAGGTGGTACCGTGAAAACTATCATAGCCTTCGAGTGCGCGCCGGAAGTCGGCTTGGCTGTCGGAGGAGCCAAAAGACAAGCCTCCGCGATCGTAGTGCAGAACCAAATCACGCTGGCCGAAAAGCGCACCGGAAAGAAATTCGTCCAGTGGAACAAACGTTGTCGTTTCCTCAGTGCGTAGCGATACCAGGTCGCGCACATTTCCATAGAGCACAAACATGGCGAACGAACGCGAATAATACTTTTCGGAAAGTTCGCGCGCCCAGGCGGGGAGGGCATCGAAATATTTCTCGAGCGGTGTTGTGACGGCACCTATATTCGAAGGCATGGTTGAGTCCCGCATCAGTTTGATATCCGCACACGGTTGGGGCCGGAGGAGTCGGACGAACCGTCCAGTGACATTAATCCATCTAAGTCTGGCGACATATCGCTGAAAATGGCTTCCACCTGTTGTACCGTTTGCTCGGTCTGTTCGACATCGCGCACCAAACTATCCAGCCGATCGGTGACCTCTTGTGGATCACGCATGGTAACGGACTGGTCGCGCACCAGCATCAGCACATCTTCGACGGCAGAACATTGGGCGTCGACCACTTTCCGGTTCTCCGAAATCTTGTCATATTTCTCTAATCGCTTCCCTAAAATCTCAATTCGCTTCTGGTTGATCTGCTGAACCTTTGGCGGATCGCTGGTCAACGCCTTCTGCAGTGACGCGATCTCATGCTTGATCCCGTCTTGTTCGGTGATCTTCACATATTGTTGCTGTTGGGCCGACGACAGCAGCAAGCGCGCGTAGCCTGTCAGCAGTCCCTGAAGGCTGGTATCGATCTGCCGCAGAAAAATCTGGGATGCGCTAGATAACTGGGCAAAATTCGCGCGTATCGAAGCACACACCTGGGCCGCGTGAACGTAGCGGCTCTGCATTTCAGCCGGCAGGTTCCGGAGCATATCGTTCAGCTTTTCCTGGTGTTTCTTTTGTTCCTCGGCGAACTTCAAAGAGCGAATCAAGCGTCGGAAACGGGAACTCTGCGGAACAATAGCGAGGTAAATCATCTCCAGTCCAGCGCCCAGAATGATTGGGAGAAAGGTGCCGCTCAGCAGGGCAAAAACGCTCGCCGCGGTCATGGCAATCCAGTTGTACTGCGAATGGAAGGCTTCTTTTACATAGTTGATATCTTCTTGCGGAGTCTGAGGGCGGGGTGAATCGTTCCCGGGCACGCCCTGGAAATCCGTGGGAGGCATTTAGACACTCACCCGCACCTGTCCGCTGCCGGGAGCTTTCCGCAAACGGCCGAGAACGTAGTTGGCCAACTCGTGAAACTCGCTTCGCTCTTTGAGGGCGAGATCGCGAGGCCGCTCGAAGGGCACTTGAACGTCTTCGATAATCGTTCCCGGATGCGCACTCATAACAAAAATCCTATCCGCCAGATAAACCGCCTCGTCCACGTCGTGCGTCACGAACAAGATCGTACTCGCGGTTTCGTCCCAGACTGTCAGAAGCAGTTGCTGCATTTCGCTGCGGGTCTGCGCGTCCAGCGCGCCAAAGGGTTCGTCCATAAGAATGACCGAGGGACGAAGCGCCAGAGTGCGCGCGATCGCAACCCGCTGCTGCATGCCTCCGGAGAGCGTCTCCGGATAGGTGTTCTCAAATCCGCTGAGTCCGATATCTTGGACTAATTGCGCCACGGTCTCCTTGCGCTGTTTTTCCGGGACGCCATTGATCTTCAAACCGTATGCTATGTTATCAGCCACCGTCAGCCAGGGAAATGAAGTGTACTTCTGAAATACCATGCCGCGGTCCTTGCCGGGACCATCTATCGGCTTTTCATTGACCAGTATCTGGCCAGTATCGGCCTGATCCAATCCGGCAATCAAGCGCAGCAGAGTCGACTTGCCACATCCGGATGGGCCGAGCAAAACGCGGAATTCTCCAATATCCCGGCCTTCACGGGAGTAGGCGTCCTCAATCTCGAAATTGATGTTCTCGAGGGCATCAACTTTCGAACCGTCGGCTGAAACAAACGAACGGCTGACTTTGTTCACGGCGATTTTAGACTTCTTAGGTTCCATACTTAGGCTCGATGCTTAGCCGCCTTGAGATGCGCGGTGGCACTCGGAACACCAGCTCCGCCTCCGGCCAAGGTGGAACTGGCTTTACGCCAGGGGAAGAGAATCCCTTCCAGAAAAGTCAGTAGAAAACGGAAGAGAAACGCGGCGATCCCGATGGCGATGATTCCCGCATAAACACGATCGAAGTCGAGCACTTTGCGGGCCGCCTCCACCATGTAGCCCACGCCCTTCCGGGCATTTAACATCTCCGCGAGAATGACATAGGTCCAGCCAATGTCGTAGAGGATTCGGAATGAGGAGAATATGGCCGGTAAAGATGCGCGAAACACGAGCCACAAAGCTTGCCGCTGATTGGCTCCGAGCGTGTAAGCCGTTTCCAGCAGCGCATTGTCTACCCGGTTGACCTCTTCGACCACCACCGCCAACAGATAAAAAAACATTCCAAACCACAGGAAGGCAATCTTCTCGGTTTCGTCGATGCCAAACAAAGCGATGAAGGCAGGAAGAAACGCCGTGAGCGGCATGGCGCGCATGGGTGCGGCGACAGGGTTGATCAGTTCGAACAACCACCGGTAGCTGGACATCAGAATGCCCAGCGGGATGGCGATCACCGCGCACCAGAAGAATGCCTGGGCGATGCGCCACCAACTCATGAATACGTTGCCCAGGAGATCGTATTCCGTCCACAGCAATCTAAAGGATCGGATAACTCCCATGGGCGTAGGCAGCAAGGAAAAATGCGGGCCTTGCCAGTAAGGAAGTAATATCCACAACACCACAATGGCGCCCCAGGTGATAAACGGGGCCGCCCATCGGACCCATGGCGGCACTTCCTTCCGCATAGTGAACCAATCGCTCATCGTGTCCTATCGTTGCGATCTAGTCGGTGATTGATGAAAGGCGCTTCAGTTCGAGGGGTTGGCATATACCTTGATGTCGGTGCGCCGATTCTTCTCGCGTCCTTCCGGCGTGGCGTTGCTGTCAATTGGTTTGTCGGGGCCATTGCCCGCGGTCCGAAGCCGCTGGGCCGGGAATCCGTATTTTTCCATCAGGTACTTCTTGACCTCATCGGCCCGCGCGTGCGAAAGCTGAATGTTGTACCCCCGTGTCCCCGTTGAGTCAGTGTTGCCGTCGATATCGACGATCGTGTTCTCATAGGCACGCATCGTGCCGGCAAGTTCATCGACAATGGCGCGTGAATCGAGGCTCATTGCGGAGGAATTAGGATCGAAATAGATGGATCGGTGTTGCGTCGCGATGGGAGTCGCTCCCTTCGCAGGCTCTTTGTATTCGATGGGCGTTTCGCTCGATGCCATGGAGAAACTGTCAGCCAGTTTCTCGACGTAACGGCGATCCAGGCTCTCTTCGGGATTGAAAGTGTGCTTGATGATCATCGATTCTCGATACATATCCTGGGCCATGCCCAGAATGTTGGCATAATCGGAATTTGATCCCGCGGTCCCCATGAAGGAACGGTTGTCGGCGTAATCCGCAAGCTTGACGCCGCCAAGCATCGTCTTCGCGAGGTCGGAGGGAATATTGAAATCCTTGACTGTGCCGATCAGGTTGTAGGCACGCTCGGGTTGAGTCTTGATGAATTCCACGCCTTCCAGCCAGCCTTGTGCGAACTTGAGTAGGGTTTGCGGATGCTTCGCGGAAAAATTGTCACTGACCACGAGAATGTCGGCGATGAGACGGTTTGCGATCCTGGTGTCGTAGATCTTCTTCGATCCGGGCCGTTTGGCTACCGCGTCGCTCATGTCGGGATCCCAAGCCACGGCGGCATCAACTTTTTCCTGCGCAAAAAGCGTTGCGGGTTCGATGCCATCCTTGGTGTGGATAGCCTGATTGAAGATCTCATCGCGCTGAGCAGTGCTGAGCCCAGAGGTCTTGAGTCCATTCCAGAGCAGAAAGTGGGACGGAGTGTAAGGGGCAAACGCTACTTTCTTGCCGGCCAGGTCCTCGATGCTATTGATGCCCTGTTTGCCGATGACTCCATCGGCGCCGCGCGACCAGTCGACCATCAGGAAGGCATGGGAGCCAAATCCTTTTTCCTTGAATTGCGCATAATCTTTGGCATAGACGTCGGCTGTGGTCAACATTACGTCCACATTGTCGGTGGCGAGCGCGGCCGATCCTTCAGTCCAATCATCAATGATCTTGAAGGAAACTCTGAGACCTTTCTTGCCATAGATAGAGTCTGGCTGGGTTTCGAGACCCCCGTTCGCCACTAGGCCACCGACGCATCCGACCCACACGTTGACCCGCACCCGGACTTCGGCATCACTGCTGGATGAAGATGCGGGCAACAAAAGAGGCTTCGAGGCATCCACCTTCTCGCCGCCGGCAGAAGAGGCAGTCTTGCCGCCCGATAACTTGGCGAAATCTATGACTCCATATCGATTCAAGCTGTAGCCAACCAGGGCTACACCAATCAGGAAAATAAGAACCCATCCACCTCGCTCAATTTTCACTGCCATAATATTTCCTCCCCGCTTGTTACGTGCCAACGCCTGAAGGCGCATTCATGATTACAGTTCCACTGATAGCCTTTACTAATTCCTTTGCGGTTCTTTTGCGGCGATCGTCTTTTCCGCACTCGCGGGCGCGGCTGATTGTGGCGACGCCAAGCCCATCTCAATTTTGAATTGTTTCACTAATTCGGCAGCCTGCAGTTTTTCGGCATCGTCATCAATCTTGACTTTTTGCTGATCAACATTGCTCATGGCCATATCCATGCGCGCCTCGTTGACGGCGGTTGTCTCCTCAATCTTGCGCACCATTTCATCGTGCGTCTGGCTGATTCCGGCGACCTCGAATTGCTCCATTGCGTCGGCGACCTTCTTCTGCCACTGGGAGCGGCGGTAGTCGGCGATGGCGCCCAACGCTTCCTGGGTCTTCCGATCCTTTTCGCGCATGAAAGCTTGCTTGACGGCCATAGCCTTGTCGAAAGCTGCCCGAGCGGTGGTCAGTTGACCCTGATTTCTGGCGAGAGCGCCTTTGGTTTGTTCCAACTGCGCCGCGTAGGTTCCGGCGATGTCATCGCGGCCGGCCTGAATCGCGGTTTTCACCCTGGCGGTCAGGCTGGCAACATCTTCTTTGTATTTCGACTCTTCTCGTTCCAGCAGCGTTACGTTGGCCTTGACCATGGCTATGCTCTCGTTCATTCGCGGTACCTGGTCATTCATGTCGCGGATGTTCTGTTGCAGAATCATCTCCGGATCTTCCGCCACAGAGATGAAGAAGCCTACGAAAGACCGCACCACTCGCGTCAACCGTTGCCACATAAACCCTCCCGTTCAGGAACGCTGCGCTGTTTTCGATGGGGGCGGCGGCGCATTCACATTGCCCGTCGTAATTGGATTCTCGGTGACAAAATATCCAACGGCTTCGGCAATCTTCTTTTCTTCCTGCTGTTTCTTCAGGCGCCAGCCGGTAAAGCGTTCTTTTTCCCGCGAAACTACATCGTTGTTGGCCTGGATCTTTGCTCGTTGTTCGGTCACATACTTGTCGATCTGAGCCTGGATTTCGCTGTTCTCTTTGGTTTTACTCGCTTCCAGTTCTTCCGCGGAGCGTTGCTGCACGCGCTCATAAGCATCAAGCGCGCGATCGCGCCGAATCGCATCCTGAATGACTTCCTTGATATCCACTCCCGCCGCATCCAGCGCCACCAGAACGGAGGACTTCTTCACATCCGAAGGGAGATTGCGAATGTGCTCACTCTCCAGCATCTGCGAGACTTTGAGGATTGAATACCCTTGTGGGGCGGGAGCGATTTCGGCCGCCTTATAGATTTGGTCGAACGAGGTGGGATCGGAGACCGGGGTCGTGAACTTGGGCTCGGTCGCAATGCTCGATGCGATCTCAGCGACACTTTGAGCAGCGCTTTTGGTGCCGTTGCCCGCTTTTCCCGAGGCGAGCGGCGGGTTGGGCCGATCTCCCGATGCGTCGTCGACGGAAACGATGTAGTTATACCACTTCTTGGACATTCGACCTCCAACCTGAGCAGCGCGGCGCGCAGAAAAAAGGCGAAACAGATTGACCCAGAACGCTAATCGCCAGTGTCCGCTTTGTCAAATGTTTTCATATAGTTCCGAGTGCTCTTGAAGTCCGCCCAGCGGATTTTGCCGTAGCTCGATGTCGACCTCGACTCGATGTTGCTTCGCGAACAATTTAATCGCAGATTGCGCCCCTGATCAATTCAGCTAAAATGAACGCTCTCGCCGTTCAAAATGAACGGTTTTTTTGAACGGCTGGGCTGTGAATAGGAGCATCGTGACTGCGAATGACCTATCGTCGATACTGAGCCGCGTTGTAGAAACACAAGCCGAATACGATATCCGATTGCTCGCACAGCAACTCGGGACGAATTATCGCTCGCTCATGTACTGGCTGCGCGGAGAACGCCAATTTCCCGCCCACTTGCTGCCCAAGATGTGCCTGCTCCTGGCCAATTATGAAGCGCTTGATTTCCTCGAGAGCCAGGCCGGACGCGTTGCCTTTAAACTCCCTGAGCCGGACATGACCCTCGAACGGGAAGTTGTCGCGGTTTCGCACTTGATCAGGGAAGTGGGGGAAGCGCTCGAGAGCGTTGCGGAAACCCTGGCTGACGGAGTAGTCGAAGACAGCGAATTGCGGACCACGATTCCAAAACTTGAAGCTGTGATTCAGGAATGCGCATCCCTCAAGTACCTGTTAGAAGATCTCAGTAAAAAGAGGAAAAAGAAAACGAAGAATCAGCGCTAGAAGACGATTGGGGCCTTCTGCTCACACAGACCTTGAACAACGAAGAATTGCTGAGTGTATTAATCGCCTTAGACATCGCTCCTCCATTCGAATAACCTGGACGCTCAACGACGCGGGTCAGAAGTCTTAGTGCTGTATCTGGAGCGCCCCCAAGCGAAGAACTGGGAGTTGAGACGCTGTGTTGGGGCGCTTCAGATACAGCACTAAGACTTCTGGCCAGTGGAAACCTCAATTCCGCAGAACCCCGAGCGGTTAGACACCCTGTCCCGACATCATGCGATCCATCTGTGCAGTAGAGGTAGTCCCATAGTCTAACTCACAGCATCCCAGTGCTCGCTATTATGTCGAGAAAGCCTAGTGTGGTGTCCCGGAAATACGCGAACAAAGTCGGGCGATTTTCTGGAGGATCGAATCGGCCGTAGCCGTCCAGACGAAGGGGCGACTGGAACGATTGTAGCGCTCTACGAAGGCGTCGATTTTCTGGACCAGGTCGTGGACACTGGTGAACGAGCCCCGGCGAATGGCACGTTGGGTGATCAGCCCGAACCAGCGTTCCACCTGGTTGAGCCAAGAGGAATAGGTGGGTGTGTAGTGCATGTGATAGCGAGGCCGCTGTGCTAACCAAGTCCGCACCTTGGGGTGTTTGTGGGTGGCATAGTTATCGACGATCAGGTGCAGATCGAGTTCCGGTGGCATGGACTCGTCCAGATGACGTAAGAAGGAGAGGAACTCTTGGTGGCGGTGGCGAGGTTTGCACTCCGTGAACACGGCGCCGGTGGCGATGTCGAAGGCAGCAAACAGAGTGGTGGTGCCGTGGCGGACGTAATCATGGGTGATGCCCTCGACATAGCCCAGACCCATGGGGAGCACGGGTTGAGTACGGTTCAAGGCCTGAATCTGGCTTTTTTCATCGACGCACAGCACCAGGGCGTGGTCGGGTGGATTCAAATACAGGCCTACGATGTCCCGTACTTTCTCGATAAAAAAGGGATCGGTAGAGAGCTTAAAACTGCGGCTGCGATGGGGCTGCAAGGCGAACGCCTGAAACAAACGGTGCACGGTGGAGCGGGAAATCCCGCTGACCTGGGCGGCTTGTCGAATGCTCCAGTGCGTGCCGGCCGCGGGTTTGCGGGAGAGCGTGCGCTTGAGCAAAGCGGCGATCTGCTCGTCCTCAATGCTGCGCGGCCGACCCGGACGCAACTCGTCATAGAGTCCGGCCAAGCGGTGCTCGACAAACCGCTGTCGCCACTTGCCCACGGTCGCATTGCGCCAGTGCAGACGACGGGCGATGTGAGTGTTGCTATGTCCTCGAGCCGACCAGAGCACCAGTTTGGCACGCGCCACCAGAGCGTGGGGCAGAGTGCGGGAAGCCGCCAGGTTGCGCAGTTGCGTTTGTTCGTCCGGGGCAAGAGTGAGGGCAGGCTTGGGGCGTCCCGTGATCATGCACGAAGCTTATCCCAAGCCTGTTACTTATGCTAGTTATTTATGGGACACTACACTAGATTCTTGGGATAAAGCGGAGGCCGAACATGAGTTTCTGCGCGCGCTCGAACTGAACCCGAGATCTGTACAGGCACGCGACTGGTACGCCCTTTTCTACCTCCGGTGCATTCCATCACCGCCGTCGAAACCCCGGCTCAAGGTAACGGCGCAGAGAGCACGCCATTGCAGGCCGAAGCGCAGATCGGCCCCAATGAGACCTTCGTTGAAGCGGCGCAAACCATGGCGAGTTTCAGCTACCTCTGCAACGGCCACATGAGCTACAGCGGCCCCTGGCCAAAAGGTCAAATCGGCTATCTGGGTTTCAGCTTCCTCATCGATGGACAGCCACATGTTGGAAGCATCAACCCAAAGGGGGAAATCACGTCCTTCTTCGTAGATGCTAACAATGTTTATCACGGCTTCCTGCGCACTCGTGAAGGCGCAATCACCACGGTCGATGCTCCGGGAGCGGGGACAGGCGCTGGACAAGGCACTCAGGCCGAGAACATCAATTCCATGGGCACGATCGTTGGAAACTACCTGGATACCAGTGGAGTGAATCATGGTTTCCTGCGCGGGGCGCGCGGCGCCTTCGCCACGTTCGACGCTCCACACGCAGGCACAGGTCCCGGTGAGGGCACGACTCCGTTTAGCAACAACGCGTCGGGGGCGATCACTGGATTCGAGATAGACGCTAACGGCGTGCTTCATGGCTTGCTGCGAACCCATGAAGACGATGGCATGAACTAGGCAGGGCTGGCGTTCCGATAGGCTGCCCCCTTTGCGAGGGCTACTTTGGGTGTGTTGCCGAGATTCGCTCCGGCCGGCTCTCCTCGGATCGGACGAGCCACAGGGTCTGCAGACTGCCCGCTAGACAAGCAGTCACTGCCAGGAGAATTGCCGACGAGAAAGGCCTGCAAGAGCTGACCACTTTCAGCCACACTATCACCTGGGATTCGCCGTCCGCCCTCATGCTGGACCGCACAGGTTAGCATTGACTGGCGCGGCTGGCACGCAGTCGTGGAGACTTCTCTGACCGACCCTATCCGCTGTAACCTACGCGAAAGTTAACCACTTGCAGCGAAAAGAGTTGTACCGAGGGTTCGAATCCACTTCGCTCCGCCAGACAGTCTGGGCTGCAGAGAATTTCTGCAGTTCATCCCTCGAAATACGCGAAACATGCCCGTATTCGCGGCAATTCCAAACAATGTCGGACTGGAGAGAACGGACTACTCGGCCCGGCCCTGGATACTCTTTGAGCTTTTTCTCGGAACGGCTAGCGAGCAGTCCGACCTTCAGAACTCGATCAGGCGAACGCGTAGCGATCACAAATCGAACGTTTCGCGAATCTGGACTTGACTTTGCCACGGTTCAGCGTCAGGCGGGCCGACATCAGGCCTGTGGGCGAGATCGTTCAACTCGTACCTATCGCCCCGCACTGCGGTCGGCTCGGCGCGCTCCAACGAGACTTTCCGTCTATTTCGCTGAATACTGCTGTTCCAACTTGTCGTTTGTAGTGTGCCCGATCTGTGACGACCGATGGCGGTCCTTTCTTGATATCCGAACCGAGACGGGATCGCAGCGATGAGGTAAACCACATCCTATGCCGCCTCTCCTACCCATAGAAATTATGGGAATTGGGGCCCGCTTATAATCTCGAACATGCTGCTAACGATCTCAACGACGCATCGGCCGGCAACCGACCTGGGGTACCTGCTGCATAAGAACCCTGCCAATTTGCATTCGTTTGACCTGTCGTTTGGGAAAGCGTACGTGTTTTACCCAGAGGCAGTCCCTGAGCGATGCACGGCAGCCCTGCTACTTGATGTCGATCCGGTAGGGCTGGTTCGTGGTAAGCGGGGACAGCATGAGGGTGGAACGCTTGATCAGTATGTCAACGATCGGCCTTATGTACTCTCTTCTTTCCTCAGCGTCGCGATGGGCCGGGCGTTTGGCACTGCCATGTCCGGGCGTAGTAAAGGCAGACAAGAACTGGCTGACCTTCCAATTCCGCTGACCGCAAACCTGACGGTTGTGGCATGCAGAGCAGGTGAGGGTTTGATTCGAGAGCTGTTTGAGCCTCTCGGGTACAGCGTGATGGCCCAGAAGCACCCGCTTGACGAGAAGTTTCCTGAATGGGGCGAGGGACCTTACTACTCGGTGACCTTGGCTGGTACGTTCCGCTTACAGGACCTCCTCAACCATCTTTACGTCCTAGTGCCGGTGCTCGACGCAGAGAAGCATTATTGGATAGGCCAAGATGAAGTTGAGAAGTTGCTGCGCAAAGGAGAAGGCTGGCTGGCCTCACATCCTCACAAAGAAACGATCGTCAAGCGCTACTTGCCACGACAGAGACAACTGGCACGAGAAGCGCTCGCCAGGCTGACAGAGGAAGATAATCCTGATCCTGATGCGACTGAGGAAGCGCACGCTGAAGAAGAGACGAAGATGGAGGAACCGATCCGGCTGTGGCAACAGCGCATGGGAGCCGTCGTGGCGGTACTTCGCTCGGCGGAAGCGAAACGTGTTTTGGATTTAGGCTGCGGAGAAGGAAAGCTCCTCCGGGTGCTGTTGGAAGAGAAGTCGTTCACCGAGATCGTAGGCATGGATGTGTCCTATCGAAGCCTCGAAATTGCGAGTCAACGTTTGAAACTCGACCGAATGCCGACGAAGCAAAAAGAACGGCTGAAACTGATGCATGGTTCGCTGATGTATCGCGACAATCGCTTATCCGGATACGATGCTGCGACGGTCGTGGAAGTAATCGAACATCTGGATGCGCCGCGATTGGCCGCCTTCGAGCGAGTTCTTTTCGAAGCCGCGCACCCGAAAACGATCGTGGTTACCACACCCAACGCGGAATACAACGTGAAGTTTGACACTCTGCCAGCGGGCCAGTTTCGCCATAAGGATCATCGATTCGAGTGGACTCGGGAACAGTTCCAACAGTGGTCAGGTCGCATTTCTGAGCGGTTTGGATATGCCGTTCGGTTTCTGCCTGTTGGAGAAGAAGATCCTCAAGTCGGCGCGCCCACCCAGATGGGGGTCTTCAGTCTGTGAACATAACGATCCCTGAACTCTCGCTGGTTGTTCTGATCGGCCCCTCTGGATGTGGTAAGTCCAGCTTTGCTCGGGCTCATTTCAAACCCACCGAGGTGCTCTCGTCCGACTTCTGCCGTGGTCTTGTATCGGACGACGAGAATGCTCAGGCGGCTACCAAAGATGCGTTCGAGGTGTTGCACTTCGTCGCTCGCAAAAGACTTGCTGGCGGCCGCCTCACGGTCGTTGACGCCACTAATGTTCAACCGGAAGCGCGTAAGCCGCTAGTCGCTCTCGCTCGTGAGTTCCATGTCCTACCGGTCGCGATCGTTCTCAACCTGCCGGAGAAGCTCTGCCATGAACGTAATCAGAACCGACCAGACAGACAATTTGGTCCGCACGTGGTTAGAAACCAGTCGCAACAACTGCGGAGGTCGCTGCGCGGATTGGAGCGGGAAGGGTTCCGGCATGTTTTCACTCTGTCCACTCCGGAAGAGGTCTCGTCGGTCAGCATCGTGCGCCAGCCCCTTTGGAACAATCTGAAACACGAGCACGGGCCGTTCGACATCATCGGGGACGTGCACGGCTGCTACGAGGAGCTAAATACTCTACTCGGACAACTTGGCTACAAAATCGAGAACGGGTCGGACGGACCGAAGGCTACTCCGCCAGATGGCCGAAAAGCGGTCTTCGTAGGCGATCTTGTCGATCGCGGACCCAAGATTCCCGACGTTTTGCGTCTGGTCATGAGAATGGTTGATGAAGGAACGGCGTTATGTGTTCCCGGAAACCACGACATGAAATTGATGCGGAAGCTAAAAGGCCGCGATGTACAGATGACGCACGGGCTCGCCGACTCAGTTCAGCAGCTCGACAAAGAAAGCCCCGAGTTCAAGCAAGCTGTTATCAAGTTTCTCGACGATCTGGTCAGCCATTACGTGTTCGACGACGGAAAGCTTGTGGTTGCACACGCGGGCATGAAGGAGGAAATGCAGGGGCGTGGATCGGGCAAGGTGCGCGATTTTGCTCTGTACGGCGAGACAACGGGAGAGACAGACGATTATGGACTCCCCATGCGTTACAACTGGGCTGCCGAATATCGCGGCACAGCCATGGTCGTATACGGGCATACGCCGATTGCAGAGCCCGAGTGGCTAAACCGCACGATCAATATAGATACCGGGTGCGTGTTTGGGGGCAAACTGACAGCACTGCGCTACCCCGAACGTGAGCTCGTGTCGGTACCAGCGCTGCACACTTATTACGAGTCGGTAAAACCGTTCCTGGCCGAAGATGCGAGTGCGCCTGCGCTGACCGCTCAACAACAACTGGATGATCTGCTGGACATCGAGGATGTAATCGGCAAGCGGATCATCAACACGCGCCTAAACCGAACAATCACAATTCGGGAAGAGAACGCCATCACCGCATTGGAGGTTATGAGCCGATTTGCCTCGAACCCAAAATGGCTCATCTATCTGCCGCCTACAATGTCTCCTTGCGAGACCAGTAGGCGAGCCGGATTGCTGGAACACCCTGAGGATGCCTTCGCATACTACCTGCATGAAGGCGTGCATAAGGTCGTTTGCGAACAGAAGCACATGGGGTCGCGTGCCGTAGTCGTAATCTGTCGTGATGCAGATTCTGCCCGGAAGCGGTTCGGGATTATGGAAGGAGAGTCCGGGGCCTGCTACACGCGTACGGGGCGCCGGTTCTTCACCGACTCGCAGATGGAATTGCAATTCTTGGAGCATGTCCACCACGCAGTGGAAGCTGCCGGCATCTGGGAGAGTCTGAAAACTGATTGGGTTTGTCTTGACTGCGAATTGATGCCATGGTCGGCCAAAGCACAGGAGTTGCTGCGCCAGCAATATGCTCCAACCGGGGCAGCGGCGAGAGCGGCTTTGCCCGCAGCAATCACAGCCTTGAGAGAGGCTGGGGCCAATCCAGAGATCGCTGCTCTGGCAGAACGATTCCAGCACCGCGAAGAAGCTGCTCACCTTTACGTGGAGGCATACCGCCGATATTGCTGGCCTGCGCATTCGTTGGCCGATCTAAAACTCGCTCCCTTTCACATACTCGCCAGCGAGTCAGGCGTGCACACCGCGAATGACCACGTGTGGCATATGGAGATGCTGGCCAAAGTCTGCGACGCTGATCCGGAATTGTTGCTTGCGACGCCGTTCCGAGTTGTGGATCTCACGGACAAAGCGGATCAAGAGAAAGGGATCCAGTGGTGGGAGGAACTGACGGCAAGCGGCGGCGAGGGCATGGTGGTAAAGCCGTTGGAGTTTGTGACGAAGGGACGGAAAGGGCTGGCGCAACCTGCCGTTAAGGTTCGAGGACGAGAATACCTCCGGATCATCTACGGGCCGGAATACACGTTGCCCGAACACTTGGAGCGGCTGAAGAGCCGAGGTCTGGGCACCAAACGATCGCTTGCTCTTCGTGAATTCGCCCTGGGACTGGAAGCATTGGAGCGATTCGTCCACAAGGAACCGCTCCGTAGAGTTCATGAGTGTGTTTTTGGCGTTCTGGCCCTGGAGAGCGAACCAGTTGATCCGAGGCTCTAAGAGACCGACAGTCGGGGCCATAGTGCGGAACGGTTCCTCAAGATGCTGTGAGACAGAAACTCATCCGCAAGAACTGAATTCACGTCGCAGTTGAATCCATGCCCCTTATGCCTTCTTTCTGCTCGATGTGCTCCAATCAAGCTCCCAAGGCCTCATTCCCGAGAAGAGACCGGGGCGCGCACCACACGTCAAGAATGTCTCTGGTCCGAAGTCGCGATCAATTCAACCATGTGGGCCGACGGCAAAAACGATGCGGCACATCTATTAACGAGGGACACTGCTGAGCTACGCGCGTTTGTGCGTTCCGACAGTATGCCGAGAACGGTCCAAGGCCGCCGGCAATCTGGCGGCGCAACTCTGAGGGCCCATCAATTGAGTTCCGGATTGCTGGTCATCGTCCGAGGGGACGACATGGGTGTACAATGTTACGGTTTTTCTGAGGGCAAAGGGGAATCCGGGCCGATCCTGCGGGGCACGTGAAGCTCCGTTCGTTCGCGGTTGTTCACCGATCATCTACAGGAAAGTCGCGATGCCTCTCTTCGACTGGTGCCAATGGTTGCAGCACACGCGTTTCGCAACCGCGATTACCGAATCGGACTGGCTATTCCCTTTCATTGAGGGCAGTCACATCCTGGCACTCCCATTATCAGTCGGAATGATCGTCATCGCCGATCTCCGTCTCTTGGGTCTTGCTTTTCGCGGCGAGTCCACGGGAAAAATCGTCCCTAGTTTTCTGCGGCTTTCCAGGATCGGATTTCCGATCATGTTTCTGACTGGCGGTCTTCTTTTAATCACTCAGGCCACAAAGGCTTACGGGAACCCGTTCTTTCGGGCAAAACTGATCTTCCTTGTGCTGCTGGCAATTAATGCGGCGGTATATCAGAAACTGCTGTATCCAAGAATGGCAGACTGGGATTTAGCCGGCGGCGCACCGCCTAGCGCGAAATTCTGCGCTGCATTTTCCCTGGTCCTCTGGATCGGTGTCATTGTTTGTGGCCGCACCATGGCTTATCAATTTTGATATGTCTTTTCTCCTACTTCTTCAATCCGTCTCCAACTGGGCACCGATCGTCATGATCCGCGACAGCAAATACGGCATGCCCGCGGTTCAATCGTTCCATCTGTTGGGACTCATGATTCTTTTGACCACAGTAGTCGCCATGTGTTTGCGACTCTCCGGCCTCGGACTGCGCGACCATGCGCTTTCCACTTTGTCGCAGTGGCTCAAGCCGTGGACCTTGGGTGCGATCGCGCTGGTGTTTTCATCCGGACTTCTGATCTTTCTGGCTACTCCAGCAAAGTATGTGGATAGCCGCCCGTTTCGCCTGAAGATGACGCTGCTTGGCTGCGCGCTTCTATTCCATTTTGGTGTGCTTCGCAGATTTACCGCGGCCGCCCCCGACTCTCGTTCGCGGCTGGTAGACGTTATCGTGGCCTGCCTGTCTCTGACCCTTTGGTTCGCAGTAGGGTGGAGTGGGCGGGCGATTGCCTTTATCCCATAGACGCGCTATGCTACGCCGAATCCCCCCAGAGGAGGCATCGCATGACTCCCAGGGCCAGGCTGTTCGTACTTGTTTTTGCTGTATTGGTTGTTGGTGAGGCTTCGGCGCACCACAACATGACCGCTGTTTTCGACTTCAATGACCGGGTCACCGTCACCGGCACGTTAACCGCTATCGACTGGCGCAATCCCCACACGTACTTCACCGTCGAGGTAAAAGCCACTGGCGGTACGATCGAGACTTGGCAAATCGAGGGCCCCTCACCCAGTTTTTTCCGGATACGCGATGTCGGCAAGCCTGATTTCCAGGACAGTGTAGGAAAGACTGTAACCGTGGAACTCAGCCGCGCACGCGACAAATCGCGGTCCGGGCTCATCCGAACCTTCACGTTGTCAAACGGAAAAATCGTCTCGGCCTGCCCGCAAAACTGTTAAGCCGAGGTCTCGCGGGCGGCGCAATTTGGGGTTTTCTATGAAGATTTCCGCGCACATTGCGGTCATTTTGACCGCTGCCTCTTTGTGCTTGGGCCAGAACACCGGCCAGGTCGTCGGCCAGGGCTTGAGCGAGGAAGCTAAATCCAAAGATGTGGCCGAAGCCAGGGCCAAACGGAACGCACAGGCCTACCAGAACAAAGCCTCGACCCTCACCTTATTGGATCGCTACGGTAAGCGCACAGGGCAGGTGGGTGACCGCGCCATCTATGACAGTGCGCTTCTGTCTCCCGACGGCAAACGTGTAGCCGCTATCAAAGAAGACTTGGATAACGAGAGCGCCGATCTCTTTGTCCTAGATATAGCGACCCACGCAACCGCGCGGCTGACTACGAGCGCCAGAACGGAATTTGTTTCTGCGGCCGTGTGGTCGCCGGACAGCACCAGGCTCGCTTACGTCGTCATGCGCGCCGGCAAGGAGAGCGTCTTGGTTCGAGCCGCGAATGGCCAAGGTCCGGAGCAACTCCTGTACAACAATCCCGGCGCTTTTATGGACCTTAGCGACTGGTCCCAGGATGGTCGGTTCCTGACCTTCTCCATTTCCGACATCAAAGGAGGGGCTCTCTACGTGCTAAGCGTCGAGGGCGGCCCCGATCGCAAACCAGTCGAAATTTTTCACAGCGATTTGCGTATTTTCGAAGCGCGCTATTCCCCCGATGGCCGCTACTTGTCCTACATAGTGTTGGACAAGACGGACAAAGGCGAGATTTTCGTCCGTTCGTCGGATCTCACGTCGAAAGAGGGACCGTGGCAGATTTCTGACGGCAGCCTCAGCCCTGGATTCTGGGTCAACGGCGGCAAAGAGCTGTACTACATGGCCCGCAACCGTTCTGTCATGGCCGCTCAGGTCAGCACATCCCCATCATTCTCGTTCCAAAAACCACGGCTGCTGTTCCGAGAGCCTGTTCCAGTTCCGGACGACCTGATGTGCATCAGCACCGCCGGGGATCAGTTCCTCGTCCTTCCGCCGGCGCGAGGCCAGGAGCTACAGCAGCTGACGATCTTCGATCAAGGAGGAAAACTGGTAAAGAAAGTGGGCAAGCCCTCCTTGTACTCCATTGGAGCCTTTTCCCCTGAGGGCAAGCGCCTGCTCGTCATGAAGAAAGACATCGATACCGGACAGGAAGACCTCTGGGTTCTTGATGTGGGCACACTAAAAGCCACCCGCATTACCGACGACACCCGCTTTAAAACCACACCACTGTGGTCGCCGGACGGAAAGTACATCTACTATTCCGCGCTCCTGGACGGCGACTGGCCTGTCTATCGTAAGGCGGCGGACGGAAGCGGCAAAGAAGAAGTCTTGTTCCGCTACACTCCCGGTGCATTTGTGGGTCTCAGTGATATTTCGCCGGATGGAAAATTCCTTATTTGCGATTCGGGAGGAGTTATCATGCTCGTCTCGCTCGCGGGGAGCGATCCGGAGGCCCGAAAACCGATCGAGTATTTGCGGGACGAGTTCGATGAGGGCACCGGCAGACTATCGCCCGATGGCCGGTTTATTGCCTACCGCTCCGATGAGGCTAAGCCCGAACGGTTCGAGATTTACGTCCGCCCCTTCGATGCTGCAAAGCCGGTGGTCGCCGAAGACAGATGGCAGGTGTCAAAGGACGGCGTTTTCGGCAACAATATCTTTTTCGGCTTTCCCGCCATGTTGCACTGGCGCGACGACGGCAAAGAGATTTTATTCCGTGCACAAGAGTTGGATTCCAACGACCTGGTGATGATGGCCGCTGATGTAGAAACTACACCCACGTTTCGGGTTGGTCCGACCAAGGTGCTCTTTCGGCTCCCCGGTCCTATCGAAGGCAGCCTCGGCGCAGTCAGCCGAGACGGACAACGGTTCGTGCTCGCCATCAACGTGCCTGCCGATAAGGTCGAACAACTCTCCGGCTCACAATGACGCGAGCGCGAGTATCTAGCTGTTTGCCCTTGTTTTCGGCCTTGGGTTGCATTTTGTTTTTCGGGTCCTGCGCGAAACCGAAGCCCGATGCCGAGTACCGTCCGACCACGACTATACGGGACTTGATGGACGGTATCGTCGACCCTGCGGCGGACACGATCTGGAACTCCGTCTCGACTACAATCACGAAAAAAGGCCAGCAAGAGAAGGCGCCTCACACCGACGAAGAGTGGGGGACCGTTCGCCACAGCGCCATTGCACTGCTCGAAGCCTCCAACCTCTTGCAGATTCCCGGTCGTCATGTAGCGGCGCCAGGACAGCGGAACGAGCAGGGTATTGAACTCCAGCCCGAAGAGATCGAGAAATTAATTAATCAGGACCGGCGGACTTGGATCACGCTTGCTCATGGCCTGCATGACGCGGCGACACAGGCGCTCGATGCTGCAGTGGCTAAGGATCCCGCGAAAGTGCTTGAAAGCGGTGACGCCATCGACAACGCCTGTGAACACTGTCATCAGAGATATTGGTATCCACATCCGCCGCAATCGCCACCAAGGAAGTGACCATTTCTAGCGGGCTGGGGAAAGATGGGCGGCGCGGCGAGCCCGAAGGGACAGACACTCATCCGCGAGAACTGAATTCACGTCGCAGTTGAATCCATGCCCCTTATGCCTTCTTTATGTTCGATGTGCTCCAATCAAGCTCCCAGGCCTCATTCCCGAGAAGAGAACGGGGCGCGCATCCGGAGGGCACAATGAAATTGGTGAGGTTCGAGGATATTCAGGGAAGAGAAACTTTTGTCAACGCGAATCGTGTAAATTTCATTTCCGACTTCGGAAGCGGAAAGACCGAACTTAACTTCGGGGTAAAGGAAGCAACGGTGTATGTCGAAATGGAGGTCTCTGCAGTGGCCAAAGCGCTGTTGAAGGCAATCGGCGAGAAGTAACATACAACCTTCGTCTTTTCCCTTGCAGTAGCCGGCATGAGTCCCTTGTTAGCGCCAGATCGTTCCCGCCTTTACCACTATCGCTCCCTCTTCATCGTGGCCCTCTAGAGGTCGCTGTCCAGGTAAGCCGTTTAACGGCCCGATTTGCAGTCATATCATTTTCAATCCTTCCAATGAGAAATATCTATTGGACGTGGATAACTGCATTTGTTTTCAGTCATTGATTGCAGGATGGGAAATAAGCTCTTCTATTCTTTACGCCTCCTTTATGAAGACGTTACGAAATGTTTATCGCTTGGATGATGTAATCGAGAACGACCGGGACGGAGAGTCATCGCAATCCTGTTCAAAAGAGAGTCGAGTTCTTACGAGGCGATCAGCATGAAAAAAGCGAAAAGCTTGATGCGCAATTGTGTTGATGTTCGGTTGCTGTTGGCTGTGGGAACCATTCTGGGGGCAAGTTGGTGTAGAGCGCAAACTCAACCCGGATCACCCACCAATGTCGCAGCGGTCTATGGGGTCGACTCAACGGATGGGCCTCCGGCTGCTGGCGCCATTGCATCCACTGCGGCAGTTGCGGCAGATCCCAATGGCGGGATATCGCCTGCACTCGCCAACAAGCTCGCCGAGATGCAGGCAGAAATCGATGCACTGAAAGCTGAACTGAAGAGTCGCGATGGCGCGCCAGTGGCTCCAACCGCTGCAACCCCTCCCCCCGTTTCCGCAGCGCCTTCGGAAGCCAAGGCTGTTGAACACTCGGTAGCGAAAGCCCCCGACGACACGGCCCAAGCACGCTCCGCCATGCCAGAAAAACCAAAACCAGCAGACCCTTTTGCCTACGCGGACTGGACGTGGCTCAACGGAAGTCCTCGCAACAAAGACGTCGTGTGGGACTCCAAATTCTTCACGCCAGAGATTCGCTTGGATGCGCACTACGTCATGGACTTGAACCATCCCAAAGATGACACGATGGGTGGATCGACGGAAATCTTCCGTTCGAACGAACTTCAAGTGGAACAGATCAGCTTCGGAGGAAACTTCCACTGGCAGAACGTCAATGCCCGCATCTTAACGATGAACGGAATGTTCGGCATCACGACGCCGCGCAATGACGCCAGTGCCGGTCGCGGCCAATGGGACCTGCGAGGCGCATACAAGTACGTTTCCGAGGCGAACGCCGGCTATCACTGGGACGTAAACCATGGCTTGAACCTTGATGCGGGTATCTTTGTTTCCTACATTGGTCTTTTCAGCTACTACAACTTCGACAACTGGACCTATCAACCTTCCTATGTATCGTCCAACACGCCGTGGTTCTTCAACGGTGTGCGCATTCAGTGGTTCCCGACAGACAAACTGAAGATTGAACCCTGGATCATCAACGGGTGGCAATCGTACGGCCGCTTGGGCAGCAAGCCTGGACTCGGCGGACAAATTCTCTACCGGCCGAAGCCCTGGCTCTCGTTGGTTTTCAATAACTATGGCATGGGCGAAGACACGCTGGGCAACGGTGATGGACATTTCGGACGCTCCCGCATCCACACCGACGACAGCGTGGAAGTGAAGTATTACGACAGGCCAGAAAAATTCCTCGACAAGATGGCTTTTTCTCTCACCGGAGATCTCGGCTGCGAATACGGCGGCAGTGGCAGTTTCGTCAGTGCACAGGGCCGAACAATCAACAACAATGTGAATTGCCATCACAACACGGCCACCAGCAGCAAACAGACATTCGCAGGATGGATGCTCTACAACCGCTGGTGGTTCAAGAAGGATACATACGGCCTCACGATTGGTGGCGGCGCCATGGCGAACCCCGGGCGCTATCTGACGCTGTTGCCGCCGATCAATGGAGCCGACGCCATTACTGGTTCTCCCTATTTCACGCAAAATCCCGGCGATCCTTACAAAGCATGGGATGGTTCAATCACTTTCGACTGGATGCCGCGTCAGTACATCACTTTCCGCGCTGAATACGGATATCGCCATGCCAACGTTCCCTACTGGACGGGCCGCGGCGGAATCACCCCGGGCGACAATGTGACTCCCAGCACGGTTCCCAACCCGGGTGCGGGTTCCGTGGTCGGAGGTACGACTTGGGCGCCGGGGCCGTTCCTCGGTGCAGCACCGGGCTACACGTGCGTTGCCGGAGCAATCGGATGGTGTCCTGATCTGCGGAAAGACGAACCCAGCTTGCGGTACGCAATCATGGTGAAGTTCTAGCGTCGTCGATCACAGACACATCGGGGAGTATTCGCAGTTTGGGACTACGATGAGCAGACTTCGAACGAATCGATTCTCCTGGTTTCCACCTTCGCCGGGCTGGTGGTGATGGCTGGATGCACGAAACACGACGATTCGGCGGCGGAGGCACCTCCGTCGCCGAACGTTGTGCTGGCCGCAGAACCCAGCTTGTTCGCGGTGGAGCATCCGGAGCAGTTTCCTCTCGCGACCGCGGCGGAGCGCCCTGCGCTGTCGGAATTGGTCGTCACCGGCACGGTGGCTCCAGACATCGCGCGGAAACGTACCGGTTGTTTCACTCGCGACGGGTCGTGTCGTAGGCATCCATGCTCGGCTGGGCGACACCGTTGAAAAAGGTCAGTTGCTGCTGACCGTGCGAAGCGACGATGTGTCGGGTGCATTCTCCGACTATCGGAAAGCAGTTGCTGATGAGGTCCTCGCACACGCCCAATTCGAACGATCCAAGGATCTGTTCGAACACGGCGCCATCGCGTTGAATGATCTCCAGGTTGCGCAAGACGCTGAAGATAAGGCTAAAGTTGACGTCGAAACCACGTCCGAACACCTTCGCCTTCTAGGCAATGATCCAGATAAGCCGGCCCGAATGGTAGACATCGCCGCACCAGTTTCGGGAGTCATTACGGATCAACAAGTCACGAATGCTGCGGGTGTGCAGGCATTCAACATGCCGGCTCCGTTCACGATCTCCGACCTGTCTTATATATGGGTTGTTTGCGATGTGTACGAAAACGATCTGGCGGGTGTTCAGAACGGCGATACCGCCCTGATCACGCTCAATGCTTATCCTGATCGTGTATTCAAAGGAAAGGTAAGCAACATCGGCGCAATTCTCGACCCCAGCATTCGTACGGCAAAGGTCCGAATCGAAGTGCAGAATCCGGGAATAATGCGCCTCGGAATGTTTGTGAAGGCGACGTTCCATGGGCAAAAGAAAGAGCTGCACACGGTCGTGCCGGCATCGGCGGTGCTTCACATGCACGATCGCGATTTTGTATTCGTGCCAGCTCCCGACCAGAAATTCCGGCGAGTGGAGGTTGTCAGCGGAGATCTCCTGTCTGAAAACCTCAGTCTGCAAGAAATTAAGTCAGGCCTAAACCCGGGAACGCAGGTCGTATCGAATGCCTTGGTACTCGATCACGTACTCGGGCAGTGAGTAGCAATCACATCCGTTGAGATCGAGCACCAACATTGACAATCAATGATTCAGGGCCCTCGTCGATTTTGCGCTTAGCAACAAGTTTGTAGTGCTGGCGCTTGCCGTTCTGCTGGCAGGCTGGGGCGCAATTTCGTTTCACGAACTTCCAGTCGAAGCCTATCCCGATATTGCCGACAACTACGTCACCGTCATCACGCAATGGCCGGGAAGATCCGCAGAAGAAGTGGAACAGCAGGTCACGATCCCGATCGAGATTCAAATGTCGGGAATGCCGCACATGACGTATCTGCGGTCGGAGTCCATCTTCGGTCTGTCGTTCGTGATCATGATCTTCGACGACAGCTCCATGAGTGACTGGAATCGCCAGAAGGTTCTCGAACGGCTCACACAAGTCAATCTCCCTACCGGACAAAACCTGCAGCCGCAAATCGGTACGGACTGGAGCACCACGGGACAAATCTACTGGTACACGCTTAGGAGTACGAACCCGCGGTACGACCTTATGGAGTTGCGGTCGCTCGAGGATTTCGTCCTGCTCAAGCAGTTCAAGTCCGTCCCCAATGTGGTGGATGTCTCGGATTTCGGCGGCACGGTGCGCGAATACCAGGTACGCGTCGATCCAAGCAAGTTGGTTGCATACGGTCTGAGCATCGGACAGGTCGAGCAACAGCTCGCCAGCAACAACACCAATGCTGGCGGGAGCTTTGTTGAAGTCGGCATGCAGCAGATGAACGTCCGCACACTCGGACTCTTCGGCAGCATCCACGACATTGAGCAGACCGTTCTCAAAACCCAGACCGGCACCGCGCTACGCGTGAAAGACATCGCTGAGGTCACCCAAGGGCCGAAGATTCGACTGGGCCACATGGCACGGGCGAATCACATGCAGGACGGACTCATCATCGACGAACCCGACATCATCCAGGGTGCTGTGCTGATGCGCAAGGGAGCGGAGGAGCAGCCCACGCTCGACGCCATTCATAAAAAAGTCGACGAGTTAAACAATGGCCTTCTCCCCCCTGGTGTCAAGGTCGTCCCGATGCTCGACCGCAGCGACCTACTTCACTTCACGCTGCACACGGTGATGCATAACCTGGTCGAAGGCATGATTCTGGTTACGATCATCCTGTTTCTTTTTCTGCTGAATGTTCGGGCAGCATTCATCGTGGCGCTAACGATTCCCTTTTCCCTGCTGTTTGCTTCGATCTGGCTCGATTTGAGCCACATTCCCGCCAATCTTCTCTCCTTGGGTGCTTTGGATTTCGGGATGGTAGTGGATGGCGCCGTTGTGATGGTGGAGAACATCGTTCGCCGCATCAGCAAGAAGAGAAACGGAAATGGATCCGGCGATTCACAAACGATCGCCGAAGTGATACGCGAAGCTGCGCACGAAGTACAACGTCCAGTCTTCTACGCAATCGCGATCATTATTACGGCCTACTTGCCGATTTTCACACTACAGCGAGTGGAAGGTCGTCTGTTCCGACCAATGGCTTGGACGGTTGCACTGGCATTGCTCGGTGCCATGACCTTTTCCGTGCTGATTGCGCCTGTCCTGGCAGGATTGCTGTTCCGCAAAGGTGTTCAGGAGCGGCGGAACCTGGTCATGGAGTATCTCACCGAACGTTACCGCCGCCGTCTGCGCTGGGCTGTCTATCATCGGTGGGTAGTGGCCGGTGTCGGCGGCGTAGCTCTTGCGGGAACAATGTTTCTTGGCTTCGGCGGTGTAATCGGGGCGGAATTCCTTCCCCATCTCGATGAGGGCGCGATCTGGGCGCGCGGCACCCTCGCCAACAGCACCAGTCTCACAGAAGGCGAGAAGTTTACTACCAACGAAAGATATGTCTTCGCGTCGTTTCCAGAGGTCAAAACTGTGGTGTCCGAAGTTGGCCGGCCCGACGACGGGACCGATACCGGCGGTTTCGGCAATACCGAATACTTCATCGACTTGAAGCCGAAGGATGAGTGGCGTCCTGTTTTCCATCGCAACAAGGAAGAACTGATTGCCGCCATGAACCGAGCGGTCCAGAAATATCCGGGAGCGATCTGGAACTTCTCACAACCGATCGAGGACAACGTCGGCGAGACGATGACCGGAACAAAAGGGGCGCTCGCTCTCAAGATTTTTGGCGATGATCTCAAGACTCTGGAAGGAAAGGGTGAAGAAGTCACCGCTGTTCTGGCGAGCATCCCAGGCATGCACGATGTCAAACTGTTACGGGACTTCGGGCAGCCAAATCTTAATCTCACGATCGACCGCAGAGCCGCAGCGCGATTTGGAATCAACGTCGCCGATATTCAGGATGCAATCCAGACGGCAGTCGGGGGAAATGCGGTCAGCCAGGTGTTGATCGGAGAGCAACGATACGACGTCGTCGTGCGGTATCAGTCGCAATATCGCAATACCCGGCAAGCGATTGAGAATGTCCGCTGCTCTCGCCTTCCGGAGAACGGGTCTCACTGGCACAACTGGCTACGGTCGATGTCAAGGATGGTGCGTACGACATTTACCGTGAAGGAAACATGCGCTACGCAGCCGTAACCTTCAATGTTAGAGGCCGGGACCTCGGAACGACCGTCGAGGACGCGATCAAGCAGATTGGCCAGAAGGTCAAACTGCCTCCGGGATATCACATTGGCTGGTCCGGCGAATATGAGAGCGAGAAGCGTGCCGAAGCGCGGTTGGCGTTGATTGTGCCCCTGACGATTCTCGTCATCTTCATCATCCTTTACACCATGTTTCGTTCGTACAAGTGGGCCTTGCTAATCCTGCTGAACGTGGCTTTGGCTCGCGTCGGGGGCTTCCTCGCCCTGCTGGTCACCGGTACTTACCTGAGCGTTTCTTCCGGCGTGGGAATGCTGGCTTTGTTCGGCGTTTCCGTACAGACGGGAGTGATTATGCTCGAATACATCAACCAACTCCGCGCGCGTGGATATTCCATCGTTGACGCTGCCGTGGAAGGCGCAGTGCTGCGGTTGCGCCCCATCATGATGACGATGCTGGTTGCCACCTTGGGACTGCTGCCCGCCGCTCTTTCGCATGATATCGGATCGGACTCCCAGCGGCCCTTCGCGATTGTCATCGTCGGGGGCCTTATCTCGGACCTGCTGCTCAGTATCGTGCTGCTGCCGACTTTTTACGTATGGATTGCACGGGATGGCGATCAGCTTCCGGAATTGGAGACGGCCCTTGAATAGTCGTGTGAAACTTCAAACAAGCGCCGTTTGGACTGCGTTCCGCATTCGTATCTCTGACAAGTGTCTCTGTTCCTGTGCGATGTCAGTCTAGTGGGCCAAAAACAATCACTCTCGACGAAGCCATTCAGCTCGCACTGCAGCACAACCACAACATGCTGGCGGCGCGGACGACGATACAGCAGAGCGAAGCAGATGAAAAATCCGCCAACGTGCGGCCCAACCCATCGCTTTTCGCCGATTGGGAGTATCTGCCGATTGGATCTCCGGCCAAGCAGAACCCTGCTGTCTATGGAGGCCAGTCCACCGCTGATTATCTGCATAACAATACGGAGGGCGATATCGGGCTCAGCTATCTGATTGAGCGCGGTAAGAAACGACAACATCGCTTGCGGCGGCGAAAGATATTACGGCGCAAACGCGTTCGCAGGTAGCGGACGACGAACGCACACTCTCGTTTAATGTGGCGACTCGCTTTTGTGGACGTCAACTCGCCGAATCCACGATCGAACTGGCGGAGGAGGATCTCAAGAGCTTTCGGCAGACTGTCGATCTCGCGCAACTTCGTATACCAAAGGGTGCCATCAGCGAAGATGACTATCTCAAAATAAACTGCAGCTGCTGCAGTTTGAGACTGACGTTCAGCAAGCCCAATTGGCCAAGGTGCAGACCCTCTCCGATCTGAGGCAATTGCTCGGCTACGAATCCGTGGCTCCCGAATATGACGTTGTTGGAGAGTTCGACTATCAGCGACCTTAAGGGAATGTCGAAGACTTTCAATTGAAAGCTCTAGCCAATCGTCCCGGACCTTCGCGCCGCGCAGCAAGGTGTCATCGCGGCCAGGAGCCAATACGAAGTCCAGCGAACAATCGCAAAGCCAGACGTCACAGTGCAGGGGAATTATTCTCACGTAAACGCCATAAACGCCGTCAACGCTCTACGTGAAGTATTCCCACTTCCGATTTTCAACCGAAACCAAGGCAACATCGAACATACACGGATCTCCATCACTCAGGCTCAAGAACAAGAAAAGGCAACGAAGGTCAAGCTCTGACGGACGTGCGCGATGCATATGAGGCACTTCGCGTAGAACGAACACATTGTGCAATTTTATCTATCAGCATATCTCGATGTCGCGCGAAAGGATCGCGAGATCAGTGAGTATGCGTACAAGCGCGGCGCTGCCAGCCTGATCGAGTTTCTCGACGCCGAGCGCAATTATCGTGCAACTCAGTTGGCCTACCGCCAGTCATTAGCTTCATATCTGCTCGCTCTCGAACAACTGAAGAGGCGGTTGGCGTTAGGGCGCACCCATAAGTATCGGAGTCACTTCATTTGTGCAATTTCAGTGTCGTGTGACAAGTACAGATTGAAGGAGCACTGTTCAGTGAATAAAGAAGAAGTACGGAGGCGTATCGAAGAAGCTTGGATGTTCCTTCGATCCGTGTATCTACGACTGAAGACGCCCTCTTTGCGGCAGACGCTATCGCTGCTGGCGGTATTGCCGATCCTCGAAGTCACCCTAACGGTTCCGGAAGCGATCCATGTTATCTGACACGTTGTGAAACGATGCTTCCGATGTGATTGTTGGGGCGGGCAGCGTTCATGATGTCGAGACGGCAAAACGATGTCTGGACGCAGGAATTCAATTTCTTTCCAGTGATGGTCTTGATCCAGACACGGTGCGGTTTGCTGTACAAAGGGGCATTGTCGTAATTCCCGGAACGCTGACGCCAACTGGAATTGTTACTGCCTGGAAACTCAACCCCGATTTGTCAAGGTTGTCCCTTGTGGTCACATCGGAGGAGACAACTACATCCGCGATCTGAAGGCCATGTTTCCGCATGTTCCCCTCATTGCCGCCGGAGGGGTTAATCAGAGAACCGCCTTCAATTTCATTCGCGCGGGCGCCGTCGCACTGGGAATCGGCGGAGAACTGATCCCAAGAGAGGCAATCAGACGCAAGCAGGGGACTCGAATCGCCGAACTGGCACGTCGTTTCCTGGATGCAGTCTCAAGCGCACGCGCCCAATGAGCGTGAAGTCAGCCGTTTATGTGCTCTTGCATCCGAAGCAGGACCTGGAGGACATCGAAGGGTGAAACGACGATCCGCCGTCCTGTTACCGCGTGAAGCTATCTGACGTCGGAGCAAGCTTCAGCGGTCTTCCGCGAACTTATGCTGCTGTTGGAGCACCCAGCGGAATCAGCTTCCAGTTGGCGCTTACTTCGAGGTTCAACTCGCTCGCAATCGGGCACTCGCGCCGGGCTGCGTCTACAGCCTCGTCTAATATTGCGCCTTCCCGATCGGCGGCAGCAGCCGTGATCTCCATGTGGACCGAGTGGATCTTCCACAGCTCGTCCACTTTGTTGAGCGTCACCATAGCGTGCGTGCTCACGGCCGTGGCATGCCCGCCCGGTTCCCCCATTTTTCGGGCTACCGTAGCGGATACGGAGGACGCAATCGCAGCCGCGAGCAACTCCCCCGGACTGGTCGAACCGGCCGTTTCCGCCGAACCAACTAGCCGCGGCTTCAGCGCCATCACCTGCCGACAGATAAGCTTGCCCACGTACGAAGGCCGGAAGCAAGAGCGTATGTTTGCCCATCTCGTAGGACGAAGCCTGGCTTCCGACCGTGATCGCAATGGCCGACGGTCAGTTGGGTGCGCGCACCCGTTGTACCAACGCTTGAAAGCGAGGATCACGGCGCAGTTCAACAAAACGCTGATCCCGACCGATTCCAAGCAGATCGGCCACGTGCCCCTGGTCGGCCTTTTCCAGCCAATACAGGGCATTCTCCTTATCTCCCATGCCGGAAAAGACGACCGCCAGGTCCAAGGCGGCGTGGGCATGCCCGGGCCAGAGTGCTTTCAATTCGGTGATCATCTTCGCGGCGCCAGCTCGATCTCCCGAGACCGCGTAGGCATATCCTAGGAGCCCACGAATTTCCCCAGGAGCACCGCCCAGCTGCAATGCCTTATTGTCTTCGGCAATCGCCTGCGGGTACTTCCCCTGGTCCTGATAAACAATGCCGAGTACGGCGTGTGTTACCGCAGAACCAGGCTCCAAATCGAGCGTTTTGTTGGCCTGAGCGATCGCTTTCTCGTCGTGACCTGCCTCATGGAGAATCATTGCGAGGTTGGCGCCCACTACCGGTGACAGGGGATCTAGTGCATACGCCTTCCCCGCTTCGGCCACCGCTTCTTCTGTGCGCCCCTCCCAGGCAAGGAACATGGAGTACCAGTGGTGGGCAGGGGCGTAGTTGTGATCCAGTTCCAAGGAACGCTTGAACTCGCGCTCTGCCCCTGTCCAATCCCGATCGAACGAGTACAGGAGGTTGGCTAGAGAGTTGTGCGCCTCAGCCGATTGATCATCCAGGCTGAGCGCTTTCTGCACCTCTTTGCGCGCTAATTGCGGATGGTCCGAGACCTGGTAAATATCGGCCAGGCCGGCATGGGGCGGGGCATAAGCTGGGTCGCTCTGAATTGCCTGACTGAAGTATTCGATGGCCTTTTTCGAGCCATCAGCGCCTCGCTTGCTCCAGAAGTATCGCCCTTTGAGGTAATTCTCATAAGCTTCTGGATTCACCACTTTCACGTCCGCCAGCAGAGCCTCTTCCCGTGGACTCAACGTGGTCCGTATCTGCTCCGCGATGGCGCGAGCCACTCTTTTCTGAAGCGCCAGAGTATCGCGAACATCTCCTTCGTAGCTCTGCGCCCACAAGTGTTTATCCGCAGGGGCTCGGATCAGCTGCGCGGTAATCCGAACCTGCTTCCCGGATCGTAGTACGGTACCTTCCACAACCGTATCGACGTCCAGTTCGTGAGCTATCTGCGATAAGGGTTTGTGCACACCTTTGTACGACATACTTGAGGTGCGCGAGATCACTCGCAATCCACTGATCTGTGCGAGATCTGTAATCAACTCATCGGTCATGCCGTCGGCGAAGTAATCCTGGGCGTCACTCGAGAGGTTTTCAAGTGGCAGCACCGCCAGGGAACTAACCGGGCTAGGAGAAATGTTGGCCTTGGGCGAATTTCTAGAGATGGCTATCCAGGCTACCAGTATGACCAGGACTAGGACCACGGCCAGCAGCAAAACCTTCCAAGCGCTTCGGCCAGGTGACCTCTTCGGAGGCGGGACCTTCTCGACTAACTGGAGGGGCGCGCCTGTTCCCGGAGCCGGAACAACATCCTCAGATGCGAGTTGCACTTTGTCGGAGGGAGGGTTAACTGCTACCACGTCCGCAATGAAGCGGTATCCGCGCCGGGGTAAAGTCTCGACATATCGCGGGTTGTCGGCGGAGTCGCCTAGAGCAACCCGCAGTTTGGCGACGGCAACATTCACTGCCTGATCGAAATCGCCAAAACTCTCATGCGGCCAGATCCGGCTGCGCAGATCCTCACGGGTGACGACCTCTCCAGGTCGCTCTAACAGGATTTCTAACAATTTCAGCGGTTGCTGTTGCACCTTGATTCGCAGGCCCGCCTTGCGCAGCTCTCCCGACTGAAGATCAATCTCGTACGTGCCAAATCGCACGACGGAAGTATGCCGCGATCGTTCCATCCAGCGCGCCCCTGAGGCCACGAAGTTTAGCATGTTCGGCCGGTGGACGGCAGGCGGATATGTCCGGCGCTAACTTCAGCAATTCCAACTACTTAAACGGAAATGTATGGCCTATGTAACGGCAACTTGCAGTGCATTGACGAAAAGCCGCTCATCCCCTCAGATGGCACTAGGCGGACCAGCACAAATTAGGCGCTCGTGACTCGGTGGAGAAAGAGCGGGTCCTGCGGGCCGCAGCCGTTCACTGGCATTGTCAAGATGAGGAATCGTATGACCCTTAAGAATCTACCCGACCACTTCACTTCTCGGACTTCCGCACCAGCACCAGGAGAGCTCAGCAATATCAATCACAATCGCAAGATCGACCGATCGCCGGGAACCAGGGAAGAGTCCGAGGGTCTTGCGGTGCTCAATGTCAACCGTCTGTACCCGGCTCTCCGAGAGTTAATGGGATTGGATAACTACCGGTTGGCGCTGGTCTCTGGGAGCGAATGGGCCCGCCTCGAAGGAGCCGCGGAATCGCCTTCCGCGGCTGCGCCCTCTGTTGTGATGCACTTCAACTGGAAGGAACTCGTTACCCGAGCCTATGAGTTCGGTCGCGACTCCAGTAGCGAGGCTGAGCGCAGAGTTGCTCAATTTGCGGACGTCTGCGTCGATTTCATCAAGATGAAGGTGAGCCGGTTGTCGGGCGAAGTGATCAACCTGACCAACCAGGAATACAAAACACTCAAATATTTCCTGTCCAATCCGGATCGAGTGCTTTCACGCGACGAATTGCTGAATGAAGCGTGGGGGTACCAGAACTATCCGACGACCCGGACTGTGGACAATCACGTCTTAAAACTGCGCCAAAAACTTGAACGAGATCCCGCCCGTCCGGTCCATTTTCTTACGCTTCACAAGGTGGGCTACAAGTTCGTGCCCTAGGAAGGTTGCTTGCACTGAAGGCATGACGAACGCCCCTGACAAGAAGATTCAAGACCATGATCTTGAGAGAAGGACGGAGGCCGAAGTAACGGGCGATGGACGAAATGATGACACATCGTAATGGGAACGGTTTGGTTTGCATGCGGAGCGTGCCTGGATGACTGTCAGAGCTCTCGCCCGTCACATGGCCGGCCACGACTTGAATCACCTGGATTAAATACGCGCAATCTTGGGCAGGGGCTGATGTTCTGTAATTTCCCCGGAATCGATACAACAACAACATGGCCTCGGAAAAAGCAAACTCCGCTGAGATTTCGTCCTGCTAAGTGAGGCCGATTGCGGCTTCGATTCAATCGCAACCAGGCATCCCGTGGCAGGGTTTCAGCAACTAAACAATTAGTACCTTTTGAGTCCGCCCGCGTCTAAGCCAGGTAGGAGGCTTAAGTGCCACCAAAGCAGTCTGCGACGTTTACGGAAGCTGAGCTACGCATCATGGAGGTGCTGTGGCGGAAGGGCTCGGGCACGGTTCAGCAGGTGCTCGACTGGCTTCCCGACACGTTAGCGTACAACTCGGTATTGACCACAATCCGGATCCTGGAAAGAAAGGGCCACGTAAAGCACATTAAGGATGGCCGTGCGTTTATCTATGAGCCGATCATGGGGCGGGAGGAGGCTACCCGCTCTGAGATTCGGCATCTGGTAAGCCGCTTCTTTCGAAACTCCCATGAGGCGTTGCTGCTGAACATTTTGCAGGACGAGGAGATCGACGCTGGCCAGCTCAAGGGTTTGCGCCAGTTGCTCGACCAATACGACGCACACAATAAGGGGGGCAGGAAATAGTGTTTCCCGAGTTCCAAGCCGTGGCGCGGATTTTTAGCGAACAACTGCTGAATACTGCCGCCGAGGGCATTCTGCTCGCAGGCATGGTGTGGGTCGTCCTGCGCCTGGCGGGCCGACAGAATCCTGGAACTCGTTTTGCGATTTGGTTTTCGACACTTCTGGCAATCGCCACGCTTCCGTTTGTTTCTGCCTCAAGCTCTATCTCGCATCTCATCGCACTTCCTCCCGCGAGCCTTCACAGGCAAATTGTCCTTTCGCCGTCCATCGCTTCCTGTTTGTTTGCAGCTTGGGCGTTTGGGGCCGGCCTGATGCTTTTCAGACTGTGTGTCGGGCTGTGGCGTGTGGCGCAGTTTCGTAGAAATTGCTCTGAGTTCGACCCTACTGGTCTCGATCCCGCCAGTGCTCGGATTATTCGGGACCTCGAGTCTAGTCGTCGCGTCAAATTGTTCGTTTCCAGCGATACAACCGTGCCCACAGCCATTGGTTTCTTTCGGCCCGCGATAGTTTTTCCTGCATCGCTCTTGCCCCAACTCTCTGCTGAGGAAATCAGAATAATCCTGTTGCATGAGCTTGCCCATCTTCGCCGCCGGGATGATTGGACCAATTTCGCCCAGAAGATCGTGAAGGCTGTGTTTTTTCTTCATCCCGTGGTGTGGTGGATTGAAAACCGTCTCACACTTGAGCGTGAAATGGCGTGCGATGACATGGTTTTGGCGCAGACCGCGAGCGCGAGAGCCTACGCATCGTCTCTGATTTCGTTTGCCGAGAAGTTGCAAGGCAGCCGACGACTGGCACTGGCCCAGTCGCTGATCAGTCGCATGCACCAGATGTCACTGCGGCTGGCGCAGATCCTCGATGCAAAACGGCCGAGCCGCACACACTCATGGAAGCCGGCGCTGGCATTGAGCGTTGGCATGCTTGCGCTCGCCGTGGGCGCTGTCCCCTATATTCCACGCGTCGTCACGTTCCAGGCTCAACCGAGCCAGAGACCGGCGCAGCAAATGCAAGTGGCGGGGAGCGCACCGAACGCCGAGCAACTGGCACCCATGATTCTTCCCGGAGCGGAGCGCGCCGTACAACCTCGGGTTGTGCCCAGGGTTCGGGCGATTGCCGCTGCATTCCATCCTCGCACAATGGAGCGCCCGCTCAAGTTGATAGCGCCGGCTCGGCAGCCTGCATTGGCGAAGACGGTTCAGGAAGAACTCCCGACGCAGGAGACGATCTTCATTTTGCGAATGACGCAATATGACCCTTCCGGTTCCGGCGTTTGGACACTGTGCATTTGCAAAGTAGGAGGAGGCAACACTGGCGAGAGGCAGGTCGAATCGGCCATCGTTTTAAGTTTGATCTGAGGAGTTCGAGGGTTAACCCATTTTTTTTGTTCCACAAAACTAAACAATTAGTTACTCACGAAGAAGGAGAAGCAACATGAAGAGCTGGATCAAGTATTGCCAGGCGGCGCTCACGCGGCGCTTCCTGATCGGTTTCACCGCAGTGGCGATCGTACTCTCGTTAGGAGCGTACGAATTCAATAGCACCGTAAGAGCGGCAGCGCCCGCCGCTGCCGCAGCGCCTCTCGACGACAACAGCGTCAGTGCGCTGCTGTCCCTCGATCGTGCCATGGAAGCCTTGGCGGCGCGCGTCACTCCGGCGGTTGTGAATGTAACCGTCGCTTCCAAGAAAGCCGGTGACAACTCCAACTTTTTTGAGCACGGGGACAACGGCAGCGGTAACGGTAGTGACGACGACTCGAACGGCCTGCAACAGTTCTTTGGCCCCTTCGGGCGCCAGTTCGGGCCGCAGTTCGGTCAACGGATGCGGCCGCAGCCCCGAGTCGAGCATGGTCTGGGCAGCGGTGTGATTATTTCTCCTGATGGCTACATCGTAACCAACAACCACGTCATCGACGGCGCGGTGGACATACGAGTCACTATGACTGACCGGCGAATCCTGCCCGCAAAGCTGATCGGCTCTGATCCTCTCACGGATCTTGCCGTCATCAAGATCGACGGCAGCAACCTGCCGAATGTTCCTTTGGGGGACTCTACCCAACTCCACCCCGGACAGACCGTATTAGCATTCGGCAATCCACTGGGATTCCGTTTCACCGTAACGCGGGGTATCGTCAGCGCGTTGAACCGGCCCAACCCGTTCGCTTCCGACCGTCGTTCACCGGGGGAATTCATCCAGACTGACGCAGCCATTAACCCTGGAAACTCTGGGGGGCCGCTCGTCAATGCCCACGGGGAAGTCATCGGCATCAACACTTTTCTGATCTCGGAGACCGGAGGTTTTTCCGGCATGGGATTTGCCATTCCCACGCAGATTGTGCGGCCAACGATCGACAGTCTCATCAAGTACGGAAAAGTAAATCATGGCTACATCGGCATCGGCATCAGTGACGTCACGCCCGATGAAGCCAAGTTCTTTCATCTGACCGATGCTTCAGGTGCGGTCATCACACAGGTCGAGCCGAATTCTCCCGGCGCGAAAGCAGGTCTGAAAGTTGGGGACGTCATTACCGAACTCAATGGCAAATCGGTGAGTGACGCCGGCGAGTTGCAAGTGAAAGTCGGAGAACAGCAACCCGGAGCCACGATCCGCCTCAGAGCACTGCGTGACGGAAAGTCTGTGGACATGCCAGTTACTTTGGAGGCAATGGGGAAGGGCGAGCACGATAAAGAGAGTGCTGACTCCAGCCATGGCAAACCGCGTTGGGGCATCGGCCTCGGCGACTTGACGTCAGACGTCCGGCAGCAACTGCAGGCCGGCGACGACGTACACGGAGCCGTGATTGAGCAAGTCACTCCCGGCAGCCCGGCAGACAACGCGGGTCTGCAGGTGGGAGAAGTAATCACTGAAGTCAATCGCCAGCCGGTGCATTCCGCGGCTGACGTGCAGAAGGCGCTCTCGAGCATTGCTAAGAACGCCGATGCGCTGGTGCTCGTCTGGTCCAACGCTGGCAGCACCTTCCGCGTCTTGCATCCCACGCAAAACTAGCGGAACGTCAGATTGAGGCGCGGGCATTCGCTCGCGCCTCAACTTTCTTGACATATTTTCCGAAAGGAATCCGGCGGAATCGTCAGCGAGACGGGGCAGCCGCAGCCTGGGCCATTTGCTTGCGCTCGGCATCAGCATTCCTGGCCGCTTTGCTGGCCTCGAGGGTCACATCGCGCGCTCCGAAACCGACACCGATCTTTTTGAGGAAGGCAGTCGGCGGATTGCCACCGGCGAAGATCCAGACGAAATCATTGGGAATCTCCTGCTTGGCGCCGTTAACGTCGATGGTCACAGACTCAGGCTTAAACTCAACGGGATTCGAGTTGAATAATACCTTCAGTTTTCCCGACTTCATGAAGTCTTCGATGCGTTTGGCATTGCGTTCCTTGATGCGGCTGAAGCGCTCGCTGCGGTAGGAGAGTGAGACCTGGTTGCCGGACTGGCAAGCGAGTCCCATCGCCGCCTCCACGGCGCTGTCGCCGCCGCCAATGACAAGGATTTTCTTGTTGATGTAGTGATCGGCCTCAATGAGGCGATACATGACCTTGGGCAGATCTTCGCCCTTGACGCCCAGTTTGCGCGGTTCGCCTGCCTTGCCGAGCGCCAGGATCACCGCCCGGGAGCGATACTGGTTATTGAGGGTCGTCACCGTGAAGATTCCGCCCTCACCCTTCTTGACGTCTTCCACTTTTTCGCCGGTGGATACATTGAAGTCGGCGCGGTTGAGAATCATGTCCCAGAAGGCGAGCAGATTCTCCTTCGACAACTGCATCTTCTTAAACTTGCCGTACATCGGAAATTCCACCGGACTCGTCATCACCAGCTTCTGCCGCGGATATTTGGCAACGGTGCCACCAATCTCGTCTCGCTCGATGGTTAGATAGTTGAGTTTGTTCTCGATGGCTCGCAGAGAAGCACTGATTCCCGCCGGGCCCGCTCCGATTACCAGCAAGTCGTAAACACCGGGGATAGACGTCACTGCTCCGTTGGCCTTGAGCCGAGTTGCAATCGTATCGACGCAGTCGCGCCCCTGGTTCACCGCATTCTTGATTAAAGCGAGTCCGCCGAGCTCTCCGACGATGAACAGGTTAGTGACGGTGGTTTCAAACTCCGGCGTCAGATGAGGCATATCGGCCGCCATGCTGGGACTGGCCATCACCATCGTGATTGCGCCGACAGGACACGCGTCCGCGCACAGGCCGTGACCGATGCACTTATGTCCGTTGACGATGACCGCTTTGCCGCCGATCATCGCGAGCACATCCCCCTCAGGGCAGACGCTGGTGCACGTGCCACAGCCGATGCAGTAGTTGTTGTCGATGTGTGGATGCTGCGCTTTCGGCCCTTCGGAAAACAGCTTCCCTTTTTCGACGGCTTCTTTCGCGCGGGCCTCCCGATTCTTCAGGCTCTTGAGGTAGCCCAAAACGAAGAAGAGGCAAATGAAGCCGCCGATCGCGTAAGTGATCAGGTTGTCCATGGCAAGCTCTTAGAAGTACCCCAGAACGAATTGCAGTCCGATGTGCAGCAGGGCCAGTACAGCAAAGGCATAGCTGAATGGCTTATGCACAACGTGCCAGAGATGAAAAACTTTCTGAGAACGGGAGAGAAATAACACTCTCTTCGAAAGCGCCGCCTCGTCCGCTGCTGCGCGAATGGCCTTTTCGAGCTCACGATTCCGAGTCGGAAGAAATCCCGCGAGAGTCCGAAATATCTGGCTAACGCTCAACGCATGCCGCCGAAGCCGCGCCACACGGAACACGCGAAACACGTCGAGGATCATCATGTAGACCAGCGCGACCATGATGGGCAGACGCGCCACGCGATTTGCATCCGGCATGCGTAGCAGGGCGCGCAGATCCGCCTGCGGTAAAACGTGTTGAGCAGCCAGTTGCTGCGCCAGGTTCTCCTGCAGTTCCTGCAATTCCTTCATGGACAATTCCGCCGTGCTGACCTTGCGTGGAATCTGGGCATAGAGGTAGCGCCCAACGACTCCACTGGCGGAAACCGCAAACATAATCCAGAAGGCCATTCCGGCGATGCCCTTAAATTTCAGCGTCGAGTGAAACGCAACGATAAACGGCGCGGTGAGCCCCATCAGCACGTGAATATCGAGCCAGTGCCGGGTGCTGCCCTTCGTGCTCAGCCATTGCCAATGTTTGCGGAGCGGGTACAGAAAAATTCCAACAAACAACGCGACACCAACGAATCCAAGGTAAAGGCCGATTGGGCCGCTGGGCCGCAACATGTGATGCTTCGGCGAGAATGGCCGGTCAACGGACGACAACTTGTAATAGTCGAACCCGTAAAAAAAGATAGCGAGGTTGGATACGATCGCGACCAAGTAGAGGGCATAGAGGCGCACACGATGGCCTCTCTCGGCGTCGGGCGCGGTCGTCACCCTCTCGGAAATACGGGCGGTTACTGTAGCGTTCGCGGTCATTTCTTTATGACCTGCTCCTCGGTGCTTACTGAGAATTTCTTGTATGCGGTGAACTGGTGCAAGTTACGCCAGTGCTGCCTGGGGGTCTCGACCTCCACGCGCGCCTGCGTCGGGAACCAGTAGACCTGCTTGGAATCGGGGAACGGCATGGGAGCGAAATCGATCTCCGAACTGAGAGCCTTCAGGCCGACGTCCTGCAGCGTGTCGGAGATTCCGGCTTCAATCTTCGCGATGGACCCCGTTTGCGGATCGATCCACGCCGTTCCGGAGAGTTCGAGAGGGTATTCCCTGCCGCGCAGAGCCAGCGCCGCCGGCGACTTCATTCCCCGGACATGTTCGAAGCTGATTTTCTGAAGGACACGGCCGCCAATCGATTCCTCTCCGGCCAGTGCGAACTTGAAGGCCTCTGAGTAAAGCGGATGGAACACGAGGAATAATGTAGCGAAGCCATTGCTCAGCAACATCGAAGTATTCTTTCGATCGCGTTTCGCCTCATGCACTGGAATGCGCGATTCGGAGAGATTCAGTTGGCCCCCGGTATTGGTGAGGATGACAAGGTAGTCGTATATCGAGTCTTCTTTGAGCTCGACCTTGTCGTCTTTGCCCAATTTTTCCTGCCGCACCTGCTCCGTGCACTTCACGTCGGAGAACTGATCGAGGAACCCTGCCGTTTGGTCGGCGGTGCGCGAAAGAAGGTCGTTGAGTTTCTGCGCGTCCGGAGATGACGATGTACTCCGGGCAGAACACAGCCCCGCCAGAACGATCACTGGAAGAACAAGCGCGAGACTGCGTCCGCATTGCCTGATGATTTGCAGTGGGTGCGTCATTCGCCTCTCCTTTTCGAGTCGAAGCGGTAGCCGATCGAGAACATGACCTGGTCGTAACTCATGTCTCCGCGGTTGGTGGTGAAATTCCCTTGCAGGTAATAGTGAGGGCCGAGTGTGGTCTCGACCGTTCCGGTGAAGAAGCGCCCGCGATTGGCGGCCGTCAGTGGGGACGCAAAATTCTGCTGGCCCATCAAGACCTCCAGGCGCAGGCGGTCGCTCATCTGCCGCGAGAGCGAGAACGACTCGTAGGACCCGCTACCAAACGAGCTGTTGAACTTGGCGTAGTGGGCATCGGCTCGTACCTTCACCCAAGGCAGGCGCCCAAAGGTAATACCGTACATTTCATTCAACGAGGATTTGGCGTCGCCAGTGCCGCTACTGCGGCCCAGATTTGTGGATAGCCAAATCTGTTTCCATACTTCCACTCGCCCACCGGCACTGAATCCCTGGAACAGATACTTGTCGAGCAAGCCTGTGCCGACCAGGGTTGGATCAAACGTCGGGACTTGGCGAAAATAGTTGTAATTGAAATCCAACTCGACCCGTGGGTGCGGATTCACACGCAACGTAGTGAAGTTGCGTCCCAACCCAGGGCCGGGCGAGGGAGTGGCCGAGTTGCCCCGGGGATCGTCGAGCTGCGCCGATTCGTAGATCGCGATGTCGCGCCTGTAGGATAGAGAGTCTTCCACAAAAACAAACGGACGATCCACTTGCCAGCTCACCATGCTTACACCTGCGCCCGCGGTGCTGCTGTAGTGAAAACCGTTGAACTCTCCACCCTCAAAATTAATAAAAGCTCCACCGATGACGCGGTTCGGACTGTAGTCCCACGAAGACGGATCGGGCGTGGAACCTCCGAAGACTCCGAGTGTTGTGCCCCGGGAGAGTCTTTTGCCAAAGTATCCGCCGTCGATGGTATCGAGGCTGGGAGCCCACGGAAGATAGAGGCGACCAAATCCCGCCACCAGCGTGGAGTTGGGATTGTCGTAAGTCATGTTGAGGTGGTACGTACGATTGATCAGGTTTTGCAGAGTCTGCTGGCTCGCGGCCGACGCCTTGGTTAACTCCCCGCGCCAGTAGCCGCTGAGGTTCCAGTAAGTGCCGCCGATTCTGGTGATATCCCCGCGGAAAACCATGCCCACGTCAGAACTGGTGATGTTGCTGGTGCCGTGGCTGATGGTTTCGATGTCGTCGAATCCGATGCGGCCGCGTGCCCGGTTGATCGACGGCAGGGGTGGTCGCGGCACTACCTCGCGGGCTTCTTCATCCAGAGTGTCGCCTTCTGTGAAAGAGACCACCGCGGGATACTGCCGCGTCGCGCTAAGTGTGCGCTGCTGCACCAGAGCCTCGGCATCGCTGCTCGAAAGGTATGCAAGGTCGCCAACCTTTACGGGGCGCTTTGGCGCTTGAATGTCGGTAACCGCTGACGTTTCCGCGACTGCGCTGACGACCAACTCTGCGACGACGCGTGGATCGGCGGTGTTGGCGCTGTCTCCTTGCTTCGCTGGCAGGTTCGTCTCTTCGACCTCGAGCTTCATGCCTTCAGCCAGACCTTGCGCGCGCCCGCCTTCAAGATAGGCGACGCCTTCGGCCACGTACTTCACTTTGAAGATCGTGCGGAGGCTGGGATCATCGGTGCGTTCGATCACTGCGGATGCCTCGGGAGAAGCACCGGAAGCCGCAACGGGAGCGGAGGAAACAGGCGTCTCTGGATCGCCGCCCTTGGGACTCGTCTTACTTGCGACCACAACGCCGGGTGCGACATCAACGGACGTACCGGTGGATGACGCCGAAGCTGACGGTATGGAGGCCGAAGGCGCAACCGCAGAAGGGGATGCGACAGGCGAGGAATTGTCAGGCGTAGTTGCCGTCGCGATTCGACCTCGCTCGAAAGAAGCCTGCTCCTGGGAGCCTGCCGGTGAGGGAACTGGCTGACTCGACGAGACCGGGGCCACGGGTCGTTCAGCAGGAAGCGTTGCCGCGGATGAAGTTTCAGAACTGGGCTCGAATGCTGGGCCGGTAGCAGTCGCGGGTGGAATCGGTGGAGGGGCGCTTGCGGAGCCGTCTTCGGGAAGTGGCAGAGGCTTATCCCGCCTCCGTAGCAGATTTCCCAGCACGTTGCCCGAAGCGGCCGCTACCGGAGCGCCATGAGAAGAATCTCGACGTGCGTTCTCGACGGCGCCTACTGTGATAACAATGTGGTTCCCTGCCGTCTTCAGCGTGTAGGCATGAGCCCGGTCCAGGTCAAGCACCACTCGTGTGATCAGTGGTCTCGCGCTGTGCTGTCCGGTTCGGACCCGGCGCACTCCGTTTGCGTTCACCGATATGTTCCCGATGTTATCGCTGCAAGCCGTATCAGGAAGGTCGAGCAGAATCCGGTCAGGATGAACCGCCGTCTCAACCGAGGGCGTCACTGGAGCACTGAGCGTGATGTCCACGCGCAGGCCGCCGCCCTCTGGTGCCGCCGCCACGCTCTGCATGGTCGCGGTCCCGCGTGGGTTCTGTGCTGCCGCACAAGACAACAAGAGCATTAAGGTCCCGAGATGTTTCTGTACTGCCATCATTCGTCACTGACACTCGCTGGCGCTCCACTGGCCGCCTGAAATTTGGCGCTGCCGCCGTCTGTTGTTTAGTTAGCACGTCACCTACCAGAACGTTATCCGCCACCCTGCCCACTCTGGTGGCACTGGTAACAATTGATGCTGTTGTAGACATAACCTGGCACGTTATCGTGGTGGAAGTTGGCGGCGTTATTACCGCCGTGACATCCAGTGCATTGGAAGATGGCATAGTTGTTCGAATTGATGTGGCACGTCGAGCACACTCCATTGGCGTTCCCGTGATTGATTGGGAACTGCGTGTACTGCGTGTGGTTGAACGTGGCGCTCGTCCAGGCCGTGGTGTTGTGACAGGTCTGGCAAGTCGTGGGAAAGAACTGCGGCTGCGCCGAGTGGCCGGGGTTCGTCGTGTTGTTGTAGTCCGTCTGGTGGCAGCCGATGCAAGTCGTCGGAAGCGTTGTGTAGTTGTTGTTGACGTGGCAGTCGGTGCAAACCCGCGGCGGCACCAGGTGCGAACCAGTCAGCGGAAATGCCGTGTTGTTGTGGTTGAATGTCGAGTCTGTCCAGACCGTCGTGTCATGGCAGAGCTCGCACGTAGTTGGGAATCCGGCGGCGGCATGGGCCGGATTCGTCGTGCCGGCATAGTCCTTCTGGTGGCAGGTGTAGCACAAGGTACTGTTCAGCGTGTAGTTGTTGTTCACATGGCAATCGGTGCACTGCCTCGGCGGCACTGTGTGTGCGCCGGTTAAGGTGAAACCCGTCGTGGAGTGATCAAACTTGCCATCGGTCCAGAGGACGGTATCGTGGCACTGCTCGCAAGTGGTTGGGAACCCTGTGTGCGGCACGGGCGTGGTCGCGTTGTTGTAATCGGTCTGGTGGCAGCTGATGCAAGTTGTGCTGGTGATGTTGTAGTTGTTGTTGATGTGGCAATCGGTACACTGCCGCGGCGGCACAGTGTGCGAACCGGTCAGCGGAAATCCTGTGCTGTTGTGGTTGAATGTCGCATTCAGCCACGTGGATGTGGTGTGGCAGGAATCGCAAGTCTGAGGGAAGTTCGCCGTGACGTGATTCGGGTTCGTCGTGCCCTGGTAGTCCGGCATGTGACAACTGACGCAGGTCGTCACGGTGATGTTGTAGTTGTTGTTCTTGTGGCAGTCGGTACATTGCCGGGGCGGAACGGTGTGCATGCCGGTCAGCGGGAATCCGGTGGTCGAGTGGTCAAACTTGCCGTCCGTCCATAGCGTGGTGTCGTGACATTGCTGGCAAGTCGTCGGGAAGCCGGCGTGAGGCACGGGCGTGGTCGCGTTGTTGTAATCGGTCTGGTGGCAACTGATGCAGGTCGTGACGGTGATGTTGTAGTTGTTATTGACGTGGCAATCGGCGCACTGCCGGGGCGGCACCGTGTGCGACCCGGTCAGCGGGAATCCCGACTTCGAATGGTCAAACGTCGCCGGCTGCCATGCGGAAGTGTTGTGGCAGGTCTCGCAAGTCTGCGCAAAACCGCCCGCCACGTGGTTGGGATTCGTAGCATTTTTGAAATCTGTCAGGTGGCATGACACGCAAGTCGTAGAGGTCAGGTTGTAGTTGTTATTGACGTGGCAGTCCGTGCACTGCCGGGGCGGCACCATGTGCGCGCCAGTCAGCGCGAAGTTCACCATAGAGTGATCGAAAGTCGCCGGAGACCAGGCAACCGTGGTGTGGCATTGCGCGCAGTTCGACGGAAAGTTGGCCGCGACGTGATTGGGATTCGTCGCGCCCTGGTAGTCCTTCAGGTGGCAACTGATGCAGCTCGTGCTGCTGAGATTGTAGTTGTTGTTGACGTGGCAGTCGACACACTGCCGAGGGGGCACGGCATGGCCGCCTGACAAGGGAAATCCAACCGAGTTGTGATCGAACTTAGCATTCAGCCAGTTGTCTGTGCTGTGGCACCCTTCGCAACTGGTGGAAAACTTGGCGGAGACGTGATTCGGATTCGTCGTTCCTGTGTAATCTGCCGAGTGGCAGGAATAGCACTGAGTGGACATCGTCTGGAACTTGCTGTTAGCCACGCCTTTGTGGCAAGAGTCGCAATCCACCGCAGCATGGGCTCCCGTCAGCGGGAAACGGTTGTTGTGCTGCTGAATCTGCTGAACCGAGACCTGCCAGCCACGCACCGTATGACATTGCTCGCAGTTTGCTCCCAATTGACGGCGGTGAATATCCGCATGGCAGTCCTGGCAGCGCTGCCCCACGTTGCTGAAGACAGGCTTGACGTGGCACTGGATGCACGTGACGGATGTGTGCATGCCCCGCAGCGAATATCGCGTCCGATTGTGATCAAACTCGGGAATGGCGCGGACCGGTTTCCATCCGTTCGCCGTGTGACAGTTCTGACAGGGAATACTCAGATCGCCATGCGGACTGTGCGTGCCGGAGGTCTGCGCGCGAGCGCTCCTTGTGCTGGCCGAAAAAGCCAGCAACAGCAACGCAACAAGTTTGAACACGCGCCCCCACGACCACATAACTCGCCCCTTGCCTTGTCCCTACAACATTAGAAGAATCGCTAGAGAGTTTAATGACGAGTAATGCAATTCTCAGTCCACTCAGAGTACCCATTGAAGTGTCGAGTGGAAAGTTACGCAAGGCCCGGGTGGAGCGCCAAATCGTTCATTGTTCGAATTCCCGGGGAGTTCACTATTACTAGGAGTCAAATGTAACTTCTGCGTGTTGCCTGCAGTTTTTTCTTTAATTCAGTGCCCGTCCAAAAAACTGAACGGCGTACAAAAAGCAGCGCAGCTACGCGACGATGCAGCGTGTACGCTCTGAGATATACATCAGAAGAGTGCGGCAAGGAGAAGCTGGAAGGTTGTACAACTCTACGTCTCCGGAAGGGCATCCTCAGAAGTACATGCCCGTGTGCGGGTGGAACGACATCGGTTAGAGTCCGGGCTGCTTTGCTTTGGGCTGCGGAGTCGTCCGTCCGTGACAGGCTGCGCAGTCCTTTGGCGTGGGCTTGTAAAAGAGTACCGTCTTGGCATCGATTACTTTAGTAAGTTTGTGGCACTCTTGGCAGCGCACGTTCTGATGCGCTCCGCGCAATGGAAACTCCGTCCGCTTCTCGTGGTCAAACAGCGACGGCTTCCACTTCATGCTGGTGTGGCACTCGGCACAACGAGTTACATCGGCCTTGGCGAACTGCCTTCCGTGAATGTCCTGATGGCAGTCTTCGCACTGTTCAGGCGCGGCTTTGAAGTCCACGTTGAGCAGATTGGTTTCCAGGTTCGGTGGCTTGTGGCAATCGATGCAGGCCGTGGCACGGTGTGCGCCGAGCAGGGTAAACTTCGTCTTCGAGTGATCGAAGCCTGACAGTTCTTTCCACGACTTCGTGGTATGGCACGCCTCGCAGCCGGCGAGCAAACCGTCCGCCCGTTTTTGCTGCATGCGTTCTCTAAACTGCCCCTTGTGAGGATCGGCATGGCAGCTCGTGCAATCCAGATTTTTCCAATGGTAGATCACGGCCGGCTTGGGCTGGAACTCGGCTGACTCCTTGTGGCAATCTGCGCACGGCACCGCGATATGGCCGCCGGTGAGAACGAAGTGTGTCTGCTTATGCTTTGCGAGGGTGAACGTGGAGGGCTTGTATCCCTCCAGAGTATGGCAGCGGTCGCAGGCGTTAAAGTACGGCGCCGCGACAAACTGCCCGGCATGCTTGTCCGCATGGCAGTCCGTGCAGCGCTCGAACTTGACCTTGAAAAGCGTGTCCTTCCCTTTGGGAATGTGGCATTGTGCGCACTCCAACCGCGCGTGCCCGCCCTGCAACGGATAAGCGCTCGAGAGCATGTTCTTTCACGGTGAACTTCGAAGGCTTCCATCCTTGTACTGATGTGGCAGGAATCGCACTCGCCGCCATCCGCGCGCTTGGCAAATTGGCCGCTATGCGGATCGGGCTTGTGGCAATCCATGCACTTTTGGAACGCCAGCGGCTTCTTGAAGTCTCCGTTGGCATGGCACTGCGCGCACTCCACGCTGGCGTGCTTGCCTTCGAGCGGATACTTGGTCTTCGAGTGGTCGAAGCGCTCGTTGACTGCCTGCAGTGAGATTTTTTTCCAGCCGCTCGTGTTGTGGCACGACTGGCAACCCTGCAGGGAAGCTGCCGTGGTGCGGGTCTTTATGGCAATCCGAGCACTGGTTGAACGGTATGCCGACATACCGAGGCTTGCCGTCGGCGCCGTTCGTGTGGCACTTCGCGCACTGCACCTGGGCATGCAGACCGGTCAGCGGATAGCGAGTCTTCGAGTGATCAAACTGGCCCGGGCCTTGGCCGACGCTGATGGCCTTCCAGTCTTCGAAGTTGTGGCACGTCTGGCAGGTCGGACCCAAGCGTCCTTTGTGCTGATCCTCGTGGCAGGCGACGCAAGCGGTCGAAAGGCCGAGGTAGGTGCGGTTGAGATCTTTGATCTTGATAGACGTTCGTTCCTGCGGTGAGATGCGGGAAGAATTGTGGCACTTGTTACATGTCAAGCCCGCGTGTTTGCCTTCGAGCAGGTAGCCCGCATCCTTGTGATTGAATGTCTTGATGTCCCACTTGATCAGCGGGAAGTCTTCCCCGTTGTGTTCGGAGTGGCAGCGGGCGCACTCCTGGCTGGAGCCGGCTGGAATGTTGTAGGTGGCATGCAGACCCTTGCGGGCGGAGAGCCGGGTCGCAATCTCGGTGTGACAATCCAGACACTTCAGCGCGGCCTGCCCGCCGAACTTATGGCAACTGGCGCAGTTGGTCGATCCGTTCAGAGACTGGTGCGGCCGCGACAGCGGTCCGGGAGAAATCTGCGCAGAAGCAGAAGGCAGCAGAGCGGCACTCAAAAACAGCAATACGCCCAAGCCAAACAGCACGGAGCGTTTCCGGACTGTCCGGACGCAGATTGCCCCTGCATTCTCTGGAGCCGCTTGAGCTTGTGTCACTTTCGTCGTGCTCCGCACCACGCCCCTCGCGAGCTGAGCTCGCACGCCTTCACCTTTGATAATTACTGGCAGTTTATTTGTCAGTGATTAAGCACACCAGTCACCGAAGGTACACCCCCGTGATCCACAAAAGTCCAGCACGATGGTGTCGGGGTGGCCCGGCGGGTACGGGGCTTTTGTCGCGACCTCCAACAAAGCGCGACGGGCGCGACCGGCTTAGACAACCTCGGTTCTCAATACGGCCGCCGTAAAGATTTTTGAACTCCGGACGAAAGATTTCTGTACGGCTGGTCCCCTCTGGGAATCCTTCCACGCTGGGCATCGGCCGGCAAAAAGGTGATTCAAAATACATCCACGAGTAGCTCGGTGTCGGTATGCTGATCAGGAGTGAGCAGGTTTGAGACAGGCATGGTTTTGCCGTCTCTGGTCGGGGGGTACGGGGGCGTGCTCAGAAGACTCTTTGCGTCGCGATCTTTGCTGGGGTCGGATCTCGCATCGTTTCGCCGCCAGGAATCCATCTTCATCGCACTGAATCTGCTGATTCTGGCGGTTCTGTTTTCTCTCCATCTGTATTTCGCCGCGTTCTGGGGGAAACCGGCTCCCGCTGCTGATCGCGGCAGTGGCAGCTGGAGCCTTCTTGAAAACCACGGAATGGTTGTGGTTACAGCGTCTCTCAGCGTCCTTTGAAGCCCGCCGCACTGGCCGGGCTCACCTCGGCCTCGATTGTGCTGAACATTAGTCTTGCGGTCGTGCTGGCGGTTTTGACCGACCGGGATGACACTCCTTATTTTGTGTTGATGGTCGTCGCGGTTCTGGAAGCAGCCTTCCGCTTTGAATTGGTCGCGATCATTGGCGTTGTGACCGTGGTCGACATTTCGCTCTTCTGGCAGGTTTGGTGGTACTACGCGAAGCATCCGCCGACGGATGTGGGCGAATACTACGAAGCTGGCATCACGTCGCTGCTATTCGCCATCGTGGGAGTGCTGGTGTGGTTGCTGCTGGCCGATCTGCGCCTCAAGGAAAATCGTCTGGCAAACAACGTGCTTGAGCTTGAGCGTGCGCGCGAACAACTGCTGCGCGAGGAGAAACTGGCTGCCATGGGACGGTTGTCGAGTGCGATTGCGCATGAGATTCGCAATCCAGTCGCGATGATCGCCAGTTCCATCGCCACGGCGAAGAAGCTCTCCGGCGAAGAACGAGAGGAAATGTTTGCCATTGCATCGGACGAAGCCAACCGCCTCAGCGAGTTGACTACCGAATTTCTGGACTACGCGAGCACCCGCCCTCCCGATCTCGCTATCACTTCGGTGGCTGACACCGTCGCCTACGTCGCCGACGCCTCTCGCGCTCATGCCAGCCAGAAAGGCATCCGCTTCGAGGTGGAAGTCCCAGCGGAGATGACTGTTCGCGCTGATGAGGGGCAGTTGCACCAGGCACTGATGAATTTACTGTTGAATGCCGTTGACGCTTCTCCAGCGGGCAGCACGATCGTTGTTCGCAGCCACATCGGAAAGCAGAACGTCTGCATTGATGTCGAGAACTCGGGGCAGCCGATTCCGGAGTCCGCTCTCGGCCGTATTTTTGAACCTTTTTTCACAACCAAGCCTCGCGGGACCGGACTGGGTTTGGCCATCGCTCGGAACATCGCGCGGGCACAGGGTGGCGATCTCGTTCTCGCCGCTAACGGACCGGATCGCGTCTGTTTCTCAATAACCCTTCTGCCCGCCAACGGACCGCGACAGGCATAGAAAGCCAGGAATCGTAGATGGGACGAATTCTTCTAGTTGACGACGAACCGAACATGCGTCGGATCCTGGCGACCAACCTGCGCCAGGACCAGCATCAGATCTGGGAGGCATCGGGAGTCGAAGAGGCGCAGCGCAGTCTCGCCGCCAACGACTTCGACGCTGTCGTCACCGACCAGAAGATGCCCGATGGCGAAGGTCTTGCCGTTCTCAGCTCAGCCCATGAAAACGATCCCACGCTTCCAGTAATTCTGTTGACCGCAGTGGCCAGCATTGAGCTTGCCGTGGAGAGCATGCGTCAGGGCGCGTTCGATTTTCTTACCAAACCCTTTCAACCGGATGTCGTACGCGCGACGGTTCACCGTGCCTGCGAACGCACGCGTCTGCTCCGTGAAAATATTCTGCTCAAGGACGCAGTCGTTCGTCTGGAGGGAACGTCGGAAATCTACGGCGACAGTCCGGCTGTGCGCGACGTGCGGGAACGCATTTCTCGCGTCGCTCCCGCGCATGCTACGGTTCTCATCACGGGCGAAACAGGCACCGGCAAGGAACTCGTCGCACGCGCCATTCACCGCAACGGCCCGAGAGCCTCCAAGCCATTCGTGGCGGTAAACTGCGCGGCTTTCACCGAAACTCTGCTGGAGAGCGAACTCTTCGGCCACGAAAAGGGCGCATTTACCGGGGCCGACCGCCAGCGTCAGGGATTGTTCGAAGCCGCTCACGAGGGGACGTTGTTTCTCGACGAAGCGGGAGAAATGTCGCTGGCCGCACAAGCCAAGCTGTTGCGTGTTCTTACAGACGGTCACGTCTTGCGTGTTGGGTCGACTCGTCCACGCCGCGTCGATGTCCGCGTGCTCGTAGCAACTCACCGCAATCTCGAACAGCGCGTCAAGGAAGGACTCTTCCGGGAGGATCTCTTCTACCGACTGGCCGTTGTTCCGATCCATATTCCGCCTTTGCGCGAACGGCGCGAGGACATCGCCGGGCTGAGCGATGTTTTTTGTCACCAGGTAGCCACTGAGCTCAAAATGCCTCGCCGGCGTTTGACCCCGGAAGCCCTCGAAAAACTTCAGCGATACAACTTCCCTGGAAATCTGCGGGAATTAAAAAACCTGATTGAGCGCGCTTACATCCTTACCAGCAGCCTGGAGATCGGCCCCGGGGACTTGCCTTTGGCGCAAACAGATACAGCGTCAACAAAAGGAAACGGTGGTAGCCTTGCGCCTGCTCTCTCGATTCCGTTTGCTGACTCGTTCGATCTCACTGGAGTTCTTGAGGGCGCCGAAAAGCAATTGATACTTCGGACGCTCAATTCCACACGCGGGGCTCAGGCCGAAGCCGCCCGCCGCATGGGGCTCTCCCGCAGCGCACTGGCTTATAAGCTAACGAAGTATGGAATCCGTTCCGCCGATTAGACTTCGCACCCGTCCCCCTGCGTTCAGGATTGCCCGTGTGCTTAGTGGCCGGTTGGCAAGGCCTGAAATTCAGATACCTTGCATCGAAATTCTGCGTTGTACTTTGCAGCCTCCTAGACGCTATCAAGGAAGATACGAACGTCTGTTCCTGAGCCGAAGTGTCGGCGCTCTGCCGCCTTGCAAGGCCCGCCCAAGAACGAGTGATTCGGAAGCGGTTAAGTCCATCGGACGGAGTCCACGATGACGCGTCTAAACCCGAAGAATGGCCTGCCATCGGCTCAGGGTCTCTACGACCCAGCGCACGAGCACGACGCTTGCGGGATAGGGTTTGTCGCCAGCATCAGCGGGACTAAGAGCCACGACATCATCCGCAAGGGAATCCAGGTACTGCTCAACCTGGCGCATCGCGGCGCTTGCGGCTGCGATCCGGAAACCGGCGACGGCGCCGGAGTCCTCATCCAGATTCCGCACAAATTCTTCGCTCGCGAGTGCGAGAAGCTGGGGTTCTCGCTGCCGAAGGCCGGAACATATGGGGTCGGCATGACGTTTCTGCCGGTCGAAAAACATCAGAGGCTACAGTGTGAAGGAATTCTCGAGCGCATCGTGCGTGAGGAAGGCCTGACCTTGCTGGGCTGGCGCGATACCCCGGTTTACGCCTCTGCGATCGGTCGTGTGGCAAGGGCTTCACAGCCCTACATTCAACAAATCTTCGTAAAGTGCCCTTCGGATGTGTGTGCCGACGAGGATGCCTTCGAACGCAAGTTGTACGTCGTGCGCAAGCGAGCGGAAAATGAAATCCGCGAGTCTGGCATCGAAGATGCTGAGATGTTCTACGTACCGTCGCTATCCTGCCGCACGATCGTCTACAAAGGACTGCTGCTGGCCTCGCAGATCACAAACTTCTACCGGGAGCTTTCCGATCCCGACGCGGTCAGCGCCCTGTGCCTGGTGCACCAGCGTTTCTCGACTAATACGTTTCCGAGCTGGCAGCGAGCTCATCCGTACCGCTACGTCGCACATAATGGAGAAATCAACACGCTGCGCGGCAACGTCAACTGGATGCACGCCCGCCAATCTTTGCTGCAGTCGGACCTCTTCGGAGCAGACATCAAAAAGCTGCATCCGGTCATCGCTCCCGACGGCAGCGATTCGGCCAACTTCGACAACGCGGTGGAATTGCTGCTTCAGGCCGGGCGCAGCCTGCCGCATGTGATGGCCATGCTGATTCCCGAGGCCTGGGCGGGCAATCCGCACATGAGTCCGGAGAAGCGCGCATTTTATGAATATCACGCCTGTTTGATGGAGCCTTGGGACGGCCCGGCGGCGATTGCCTTTACCGACGGCCGCGTCATCGGCGCGACGCTAGACCGTAATGGCCTGCGCCCCGGCCGTTACGTGGTGACTCATGACGATCTCGTGGTGATGGCCTCCGAAGCGGGAGTTCTCGAGGTCGCGCCAGAGCAAGTCAAGCAGAAGGGCCGACTGCAGCCGGGAAAGATGTTCCTGGTCGATACCGTCGAAGGTCGCATCGTATCCGATAAAGAGATCAAGCAGAAGCTGGCATCGCGGCAGCCGTACGCGCAGTGGGTGAAAGCGAATCAGATCACCATCGATCATCTGCCTGAGCCTGCGCGCATGCACTTTCCGGATGGCGAGACTCTCATTCGCCGCCAGCGTGCGTTCGGTTATAGCGATGAGGACCTGAGGATGATCCTCGGCCCGATGGCATCGAGGGGAGAAGAGCCTATCGGTTCGATGGGTACTGATACTCCGCTGGCCTGCCTCTCCGACAAACCGCAGTCATTGTTTAACTACTTCAAGCAGCTCTTTGCGCAGGTCACGAACCCTCCCATCGATCCAATTCGCGAAGAGATGGTGATGTCGCTCATCAGCTACATCGGGAGCGAGCGCAACATTTTGGAGGAAGCGCCCGAGAACTGTCACATGCTGAAGCTGGCGCATCCGCTGCTCACCAATCGCGAACTGGAAAAGCTACGGAGGGTTTCGAACCGCGATTTACTGGCGACCACGCTGCCGGCACTATTCCGCGCGAGCGACGGCGAAGCCGGACTCAAGCGCGCCCTTGACGAACTGTGCCAAAGAGCTTCGTTAGCCGTGAAGGCGGGGTACTCGCTTCTCATCCTCTCTGACCGTGGTGTGGACAAAGACTACGCTCCCATCCCGTGCCTGCTGGCGCTCGCTGCCGTTCACAATCTACTCGTGCGCGAAGAGACGCGAACTCAGGTTGCGCTGATCACCGAATCCGGCGAGCCGCGAGAAGTTATGCATTTTGCGCTTCTTAGCGGATACGGCGCGAGTGCGATCAATCCCTATCTCGCCCTGGAGAGCGTGGAAAACTTGGCCTGTCGCGGTGAGTTAGGAGACGGTATAACCCCGGACTTGGCGGTCAAGCACTTCATGAAAGCAATTAAGAAGGGCTTGCTGAAAACCTTCTCCAAGATGGGCATCTCAACTCTGCAAAGCTATCAGGGAGCCCAGGTATTCGAAGCGCTCGGCCTGAACAAAGAACTGATTGAAGCCTACTTCGCTGGGACGACCTCACGACTGGAGGGCATTGGACTCTCGGTTCTAGCTGCCGAGGCACGGCTGAAACACGATTACGCCTTCCGCCCCTTGACCGAGTTCGAGACTGAATTATCCGTCGGCGGCAGCTATCACCAGAGGGTCAACGGCGAATACCACCTGCTCAATCCGCAAACCATCAGTAAACTGCAGCAGGCTGTGCGCCAGGACAGCTTCAAGACCTTCGAGGAATACACCGACCTCATCGACAAGCAGAGCACAAACTTATGTACATTCCGCGGTCTGATGAAGTTGAAAAAGAGCGACACGCCGATTCCGATCGAGGAAGTCGAGCCCGCCAAGGATATTGTGAAGCGCTTCACCACCGGAGCGATGTCGTTCGGATCGATCAGCAAAGAAGCCCACGAAACCCTGGCGATCGCGATGAACCGTATCGGAGGCAAGTCCAACACGGGCGAGGGCGGTGAAGATGAAGAGCGATTCAAAGCCGATGCGACCGGCGATCTGCGGCGGAGTGCCGTCAAGCAAGTAGCATCCGCGCGCTTTGGTGTAACGGCAAACTATCTGGTCAACGCCGACGAGTTGCAAATCAAGATGGCGCAAGGGGCTAAGCCCGGAGAAGGCGGCCAGCTTCCCGGGCATAAGGTTGACGACGAGATCGCTCGTCTGCGGCACTCGATTCCGGGTGTCGGATTAATCTCGCCGCCGCCGCATCACGACATTTATTCGATCGAAGACCTTGCGCAATTGATCTACGACCTTAAGAACGTAAACCCGCAAGCCCGAATTGCGGTCAAGTTAGTGGCGGAAGTGGGCGTAGGCACGGTCGCAGCAGGGGTAGCGAAAGCACACGCCGATGTCGTTCTCATCAGCGGCGACACCGGCGGTACCGGCGCTTCGCCTTTGAGTTCGATCAAGCATGCGGGCATTCCCTGGGAGCTAGGTTTAGCGGAGACACAACAGGTTCTGCTCTTGAATGATTTGCGCAGCCGCATCCGTGTGCAAACGGATGGCAAACTGCAGACCGGTCGCGACGTTGTCATCGCTGCGTTGTTAGGCGCAGAAGAGTTTGGATTTGCGACGACCCCGCTGATTGCGATGGGCTGCATCATGATGCGCAAGTGTCATCTCAACACTTGTTCGGTCGGAATCGCCACGCAAGACCCCGTGTTGCGCAGGCAGTTCCAGGGCCAGCCCGAGCACGTCATCAATTTCTTCTTCTTCCTTGCCGAGCAAGTCCGGCAGTACATGGCGGAGTTGGGCTTCCGCACCGTGGATGAGATGGTCGGCCGCGTGGACATGCTCGACGTGGAACCGGCTGTTGATCACTGGAAGGCGCAAGGCCTCGACTTTTCTTCAATTCTCTATAATCCGCCCACGCCTTCGCGCGTCGCGAGGCGGTGCATCGACTCGCAAGATCACGGACTGCACAGTGCACTCGATCATCAACTGGTCGAGCACTCCCTCGACGCTCTGCTGAGTCTCAGCCCGCTTGAAATCACTTTACCTGTGCGCAACATTCACCGCTCGATCGGGACCATGTTGAGCGGCGAAGTGGCACGCCGCTACGGGTCGAGCGGACTCCCTGACGAGACACTCAGAATCCACTTGAACGGCTCGGCCGGACAGAGTCTTGGAGCGTTTCTGGCCAAGGGAGTTACGATCACTCTCGAAGGCGAGGCCAACGACTATGTCGGCAAGGGTCTCTCCGGTGGCAGAGTCATCGTTTATCCGCCGGCCGGTACCACCTTCGCTCCCGCAGAAAACATCATCATCGGAAATGTCGCACTTTACGGCGCGACAAGCGGCGAAGCATTTTTCAATGGAGTTGCCGGAGAACGCTTCGCTGTTCGCAATTCCGGAGCGACCGCGGTAGTCGAGGGAGTCGGAGACCACGGCTGCGAATACATGACCAACGGATTAGTCGTCGTGCTGGGTTCATGTGGCAGGAATTTTGCCGCCGGTATGAACGGGGGCATAGCGTATGTGTACGATGAACGCGGAGACTTCACGGAAAAGCGCTGCAATCTCGATTCGGTTGATCTCGAGCCTCTGCTGGAGCCGCAGGACGTGCGGACTGTCAGAGACCTTGTCACGCGGCACGCGGAGCTGACTGGCAGCTACCGCGCTAAGCAGATTCTCGACAACTGGAACGAGATGGTCTTGCGCTTCATCAAGGTTTTCCCGCACGAGTTCAAGCGCGTGCTGGGCGTGGGACGCAGCCAACAGGCCTACATCCCCAATCATCCCTCCTCTGTCCTCACTGACGGCGAGCCGATGCCCGCCGAGGAGGTGCAGCATGGGTAAGCCCACCGGCTTCATGGATTACTCGCGCGAGCTGGCTCCGCGCCGTCCGGTAACCGAGCGAGTGAACGACTGGTTCGAGATCTATCAGGATTTTCCCGAAGAAAAGCTGCGCAAGCAGGGCGCCCGATGTATGGATTGCGGAGTGCCTTTCTGTCAGACGGGATGTCCAGTCAGCAATCTCATTCCTGACTGGAACGACCACGTGTATCGCGGGCGCTGGAAAGACGCCGTACGCCAGCTCCACGCCACTAACAATTTCCCGGAATTCACCGGCCGAATTTGCCCAGCGCCGTGTGAGGCGTCTTGCGTGCTGGGCATCAATCAGCCTCCGGTTACGATCAAGCAAAACGAAAAGAATATCGTGGAGCGCGGATTCCTCGAAGGCTGGATCCATCCCGAGCCCGCAAAAAATCGGAGCGGCAAGAAAGTCGCCGTGGTCGGTTCGGGTCCGGCGGGCCTGGCCGCGGCTCAGCAGTTGTGCCGCGCGGGCCACGCGGTTACCGTCTATGAGAAGGCAGACCGTATCGGCGGGTTGCTGCGCTACGGCATTCCTGAGTTCAAACTCGAAAAGCACATCATTGATCGCCGCCTTAACCAAATGTCCGCTGAGGGCGTGAAGTTCGTCACCAACTCGGAGGTCGGCGCGAACATTGCCGTCGAAGATTTGCGACGCGAGTTTGACGCGATCGTCCTCGCTGGCGGCTCCGAGCACCCACGGGACTTAAAGGTTCCCGGACGTGAGTTGAAGGGTATTCACTACGCGATGGAGTTTCTCCCGCAGCAGAACAAGCGCTGCCACGGCGACACGCTCGATCCAGCAGCCGAGATTGTTGCCACGGGCAAACGCGTCGTGATTATCGGAGGTGGTGACACGGGCGCTGATTGCCTGGGCACGTGCCACCGGCAGAAACCACTCTCGGTCCATCAGTTGGAGATCATGCCCAAGGCACCGAACGAACGCTCACCGCAAACGCCCTGGCCGCTTTGGCCTATGCAGTTGCGCACCGAAGCGGCTCACGAAGAGGGCGGCGTGCGCGATTGGAGTATCGCGACGACAAAGTTTACCGGCGAATCTGGCAACGTAAAACAACTTCACGCCGTTAGGGTCGGCCCTCCTCCGAAGTTCGAGCCGATTCCTGGCACTGAGTTCACCATCGATGCCGACCTTGTCCTGATCGCCATGGGCTTTCTCGGTCCGGTGCGCAATGGCATGATTGAGCAGATCGGAATGCAACTCGACAATCGCGGCAATGTCGCCACGGACCAGAATTACATGTCGTCGGTCCCGGGCGTGTTCGCGGCCGGCGATATGCGGCGTGGACAATCGCTCGTCGTATGGGCCATCTCCGAGGGCCGCAAGGCAGCCGCGAGTGTGAACGAATACCTGGCGATGGCGACCGTGACGCAGCGAGTCGGGCAAGTAGTGGCCTAGCGTAGTTTGTTCAGTAGGAAGAGAGCGCGACCCCCGAAACAGTCTCTCCGAAGCAACTTCGGTAACAATCTCACACCTGCAGCTGTCGTACACTAACTCCCGTGGGGATGACTTTTCGGGGAAACCAAGCTGGGTCCAAACCTGCGAGTCAACGCCGTGGACCTGACGGTCGGATCGACGACACACGACACGCACAGCCGCCGATCGAGACTGACTCCATCCAGATCACCGATCCAGCCCGCGTTGCGGCAGGACTAACCTCTGTTCTCAAGGCTGCGGAGTTCACTCTCAAGGGGCCGGGATTGGTTCGGGGCATCAGCGCGCTCGCTCATCTCAATCAGTTTGATGGAATCGATTGTCCGGGGTGCGCCTGGCCCGATCCGGATCAGGAGCGCGCGCTCAACGAATATTGTGAAAACGGAGTCAAGGCGATTGCAGAAGAAGCGACGACGAAGCGCTGCACGCCGGACTTCTTCCGCGAATGGAGCGTCAGCGAACTTTCGCAGCAATCGGACTACTGGTTGGGGCATCAGGGTCGATTGACCCAACCAATGGTCCTGCGGGGTGGCAGCGGTCATTACGAGCCGACCACGTGGGAAGATGCGTTCGGCCTGATCGCCAGCGAACTGAACTGCCTGAGCAGTCCTGATCAGGCAGTCTTTTACACCTCCGGCCGCACCAGCAACGAAGCGGCTTTTCTCTATCAACTGTTCGTGCGGCAATTCGGCACCAACAATTTGCCGGATTGCTCCAACCTGTGTCATGAATCGTCCGGTCTGGCTCTGAAGGAAGTGATCGGCGTCGGCAAGGGAACGGTCAAGCTGGAGGATTTCGACCTCGCCGACACCATCCTTATTATTGGGCAGAATCCGGGCACGAATCATCCCCGCATGCTGGCAACCTTGCAACGCGCGGCGCGCCGCGGAGCAACGATCGTCAGCGTGAATCCTCTTGCAGAGGTGGGGCTGACCCGATTCAAACATCCCAAAGACGTGCTGCACTTGTTCGGTCCGGGCACGAAAATTGCCAAGCATTTCGTCCAGGTTCGATTAAGCGGTGACCTCGCGTTCTTGAAGGGCCTGTGCAAGGAAATCCTGGAGGAGGAGGCTCGGCGGCCGGGTGGGGTGATTGACCAGAAATTCATCGAACAAAACACCGCGGGGTTCACGGATTTCCGTGATGCAATTTCCGCTGCCTCCTGGGACGAGATCGTCGGGCAAAGTGGCGTCTCGCGGCTTCAGATTCGAGAGATCGCAGGAGTCGTGATGCGATCGAAGGCCATGATCGCCTGCTGGGCGATGGGGCTAACGCAGCAGCGGCAGGCCGTCGCCACCATTCAGGAAATCGTGAATGTGATGCTGCTCGGCGGACACATGGGGCGGCCGGGCGCCGGAGTCTGTCCGGTGCGAGGACACTCGAATGTGCAAGGAGACCGTACCATGGGCATCTGGGAGAGAATGCCCGACAGCTTTATCGACAAGCTTCGTGACCATTTCGAATTTGAGCCTCCCCGTAGGCACGGGTGGGATGTCGTGGACTCGATCAAGGCGATGCATCGAGGCGAGGCAAAGGTATTCTTCGCCATGGGAGGTAATTTCCTGTCGGCAACTCCCGACACTGAATTCACCGCCGAGGCTTTATCGCGCTGTAATCTGACAGTGCACGTCTCGACCAAGCTGAATCGTGCTCATGTGATTACCGGGAGGCAGGCGCTAATCCTGCCCTGCCTCGGGCGCACGGATCGCGACGTGCAGGCCAGTGGAGAACAGTTTGTCAGTGTCGAGAATTCTATGGGTATCGTGCACACTTCGCGCGGAAACCTGGAGCCACCTTCCGGCCAGCTTTTGAGCGAGCCGGCGATCGTGGCCCGGCTAGCTGTGGCGACTCTGAAACAACGCACAAAAGTGAACTGGATGCTTCTGGTTGAAGACTACGATCGGATTCGGGAACTCATCGCGCGAATCGTGCCGGGTTGCGATGACATGAATCGGCGCTCGCGGCAAAAAGGCGGCTTCTACCTGCCGAACGCGGCGCGCGACAATGACTACAAGACTAAGACTGGCAAGGCCAATTTTACGGTCTCGACCCTCGATCCCGTTCCTCTGGAGCCGGGGCAGTTCATTTTGACAACCCTCCGCGCACACGACCAGTACAACACCACGATTTATGGGCTCGACGATCGTTACCGGGGCATCTTTCGTGGCCGCCGCGTGGTGCTGCTGAATCCTGCCGACATGAAAGAAAACGGTTGGAAGGCTGGAGACCACCTCGACATCACCAGCCACTTCCAAAAGAACGGTCAGGAAGAACTGCGATTAGCCCCGCGGTTTGCAGCTGTGCCTTACGACATTCCCCGGGGCTGCGCGGCTACATATTTCCCGGAAGCAAATGTGTTGGTGCCAATCGAGAGCGTCGCGTTGCGAAGCAACACTCCGACGTCGAAAGCGATTGTCGTGAGCTTTACGCTTCCGCAAAGGAATGCAATCGGTTGAGAACGACTTCTCACGCGGTCCCCGCGGCCTTCACTAAAACCTGTTCGTAATTCGTAACGCAAAACAGTCTGCCGAAAATCTGGCGCTCAAGTCAGCGAGAATGCCCTCAACACTGAGGGGGGATCGGTGTGAGTCCGGACGACTGCCCGAATTGCGGCGGCACAGGATATGTTGCGAAACCCGTGGACTTGAACGGTAAGTCCGAGGGCGTAGCATTTATCCGAATGAAGTGCACGGCCTGCGGGGGCACCGGCCGGAAACGCACAACCCCACCTACGACCGCCGGCTGACCGCACGGCCCGCGGTGCTTGCGAAACGTACGGGTTCCGGGCCGTCACACTTTCGTCCTACGGTTGACGGTCCGGGCCGGACGTAACACGTTTCAGCCTTGCCCTATTGTGCTGTGTCTCGAGCGGAGTTCCGCGCTCAGGCGATTCCCGCAGCTTTTATCCGGCTTCGCCGAGCGGCAGATGCCGTTTCCACACGGTTCCGTCCGGCGGCCTTAGCGCGATACAGCGCCTTGTCGGCCGCCTGCTGAACCAGATCTGGATACGGTCTTTCTTTCGTGGAGGTCGCCACACCAATGCTGACGGTCACGGAAAGGGAGCCGCCCGCCGGCTTCTCCTGCGCGAGCTTTCGAATCGCATCCCCTTTCCGCGCACGACCCCGAGGCGTCCGCTCGCTGCGGCGGTCCCCTCCCCGTGGAGCCTTTCGCCGGTCGCCGCTTCGCATGCGAAATTCTGACATCTCGATCGTCCCTCGCAGTTGCTCCAGGTGATCCACGACCTCGGAAGTGGTTTTGCCGGGAAAAAGAATCGAGAACTCCTCGCCACCGCAACGGTAAGCCTGCCCTCCTCCCGTCACGCGCGCCAAGTTGGACGCGACCAGGCGTAAAACCTCGTCGCCGGTTTCATGGCCATAGGTATCGTTGAATCGCTTGAAGTGGTCGATATCCACGACCGCGATCGAATAGGGCTCTTGCAATCGCAGGATCGCATCATTGAACGCGCGGCGCGACGGCAGCGTCGTCAGCTCATCGTGGTAAGCCAACAGGTACGAGTTCTCGATGATGGAGGCCGCCAGGATGCAGGCAGCGGCTGCCAGGTACACGGTCGAAGTGCGCGGCACTTCGGTAAAGCGGAGCGCCACGTAAAAAGCTGCCAGCGACCACAGCAACGCGCTGTCGGCCGGCTTCCGCGTGAGCAACGAACGCGCAAGCAGGAAGATGCCCGCCGCCGCGAAAGCAATCACCGTATAACCCGGCAAGAGCAATGTTCGTGCAACATGGTGAGCGCCAGAAGACAGCGGCGCCAATCCCTCCGCCGCGCGCCATAGAACGCTCACGACGACGCATTGCACGAATAGGAACAAACCCACGGGCGCAATGCTCGAGAGGGTGAAGCCGCGCTCATGCATCAGCGCGATCAAGACGAAGTTCAAAGGGACGAGCAGTGCAACGGCTTCGAAGGCTGTCCAACCGGATCTGGATGCAACATGGACTGCTCCAGACGAGATCGCTTGCTCCGCCAGAAACAGTACCACCAGAGCAAAGAAGATGCGGCTGGAGTGAAATCTCCACGCCAGCAACATTCCTCCAATCAACGCGCAATAGTAGAGAAAGCTCAGCGCAGGCAAGGCCAGCGTCAGCCATCCAAAACAAACGAGCACCGTGACGCCCGCGAGCAAGATTCCACCCGGCACCGCCAGAGACTTTAGTGTCGTCCTGCTCCATACCTGCAAAGGCATTACCCCAGGCGGAAAATTCCCCCATAAATTATCTCCGTTCAATCGGGAGCAAGGAATTGGCCGCTAAGGTTCGGACCCGGGAAGCAGCGCTCAACCCGAGTGTCCCTATTTGAAACCGAGCACCATTTCGGCAGCCATAGACCTTTGTGTGGGTCTTGTTTTGGCTGCGGTTGAGTGGTTTCTAACTAGACTGGGGCTGTTGGATTAAGGACGGTTTACCTTTATGCGAATTCTTATTGCGGAAGATGATGAGGCACTGGCCAGATTTGTTCGCCAGGGGCTCGAAGGCGAGCACTACTCGGTGGATGTTTTCCCGGACGGCGAGCAGGCTCGCGCCGCTGCAAGCGAGTCCGACTACGACGTCGTGATTCTCGATCTGAACCTGCCGAAGTTGGACGGGGTCAGCGTGCTGCGACACCTGCGGCTGAAAAAACCGAGCCTGCCGGTGCTGGTACTGACCCAACGTACCCGCGTGGAAGACCGGGTGCAGTGCCTCGACACAGGTGCGGACGACTACGTCCCCAAACAACTGTCCTCCAACTCGCTCGACATTCTTCACATCAGACAAGATCTGGTGGCCAAGATTCGGGCCGCCGGGTTGTCGCGAAAGCCGCCTTCGCCCGGAGTTTCCCTGAAGAAACTTCCCCGCTCAGCGCTTCCAGAGTTCCCGGACGCATCTTCGAATATCCCCGCAATCGTCGCTCTGGGCTCTTCCACGGGAGGCCCGAAAGCCCTGCAGGAGATTCTCCCTCTTCTTCCCCGCGATCTGCCTGTGCCCATTTTGATTGTGCAGCACATGCCCGCCGGTTTCACTGCCCCCTTCGCACAACGGCTCAACACGCTGTGCTCGGTCACGGTACGCGAGGCCACGCACCGCGAACCTCTGCTGCCAGGCGTGGTTTACATTGCGCCTGCAGGTATGCACATGACCGTCGAGCGCCCCACCATTGCGCGACCCCTGATCTGTCTCGATACTCGTCCGGAAAACTATCTGCACATGCCATCGGTCGACATCATGATGAAATCGGTCGCTAAGGCGTTCAGAAACCTCGCCATGGGAATCATCCTGACGGGAATGGGTTCCGACGGTGCAGAAGGAATGAGCGCGATCCACCGCCACGGTGGCCTCACCGTCGGACAAGATGAAGCGAGTTGCATTGTCTACGGAATGCCGCGCGCCTGCGCGGAGATGGGTACTCTCACCCGCGTCGTGCCACTCTTACAAATACCGGCTCAAATCCTTCAGGCGACTCGTTACCGCAGGCGAGCTTAACTGGCTTTTGTTTGCTGCTCCAAATTCTTCCTACGATCAATCATCTGCCGCACTCTCTGAAGCAGCACGCCCGTGGAAAACGGCTTCGCTAAACATTCCTCGTGCGCCGCTTCCGCCATCGCTATATACTCCGGGTACCCGGTCGCGAACAGAACCTTAAGTCTCGGATTTCCCCGCCTCAACCTGGTGGCGAGCGCATGCCCACTCTCTCCGGGCAGAACTACATCTGTCAGCAACAAATCCACTTCGGCGCGGCTCAGCTCATAGGCTCGCATAGCCTCGACCGCATTCTTCGCAAGCAGAACCGTGAATCCGGCCGATCGCAGAACTTCACTCGTCACAACCCGCACAAACTCTTCGTCTTCCACCAGCAAGATCGTCTCTGCAGAGGCCAATAGTCCTTCGACCGTCGAGCATCCCCAGCCAGTTGCGTCATCTTGTATCTCAACCGTTTGAGTGATCATGAAGTTTTCCTCAGGCTATCTGTGAGGGGTTAAGCAAATCAGGTGCCATCACAGCCTCTTTGCTACCGCAGCACAAGCCAAAGGGAATCCAGCACTTAGGTAGGAAGGGGACTTCCAGGAGTCGAATCCACATCCACTGCTTGACCATTCTGGGAACCGCAACTCGAACCACAGCCTGATTCGGCACACCGAGCGCGCTCCCGACCGCCGACTACTTCGGACCCGTCAGTATCGTGTCGTGCGGATCGATCACGATTTTGTGCGTTCCGGCGGGCGCTGAGATTCGAAACGAACTCTCCGCGCCATCCGCAAAAACTCGACCCAGCAGTACCGGCTTCCCGGCTGTCACGCCATACACCGGAACGGACGTCACTAGATCTTGCGGCGCGTCCTTCTGCAGAATCGTTCCGCTCACCACAGACCCCGCGCCCTTCGGAGTAAACTTCACCGCCTTGAGTTCCAGCTTTGGCAGCGCCGTCCCGTTGACCCACCCCTCGAGGAACCAGTCCAGCGAATTCTTGCCCTCGTAACGCAACGACGGCGGAAGATCGTCCGCAAATACATCCAGCAGCTCGCGCGTGCTCACCGCTCGTCCCTCGTATCGTTCCCGGAGTCTGCGCAGCGCCCGCACGAACGGTTCATCGGTTCCATTCTGATTCTTGCGTCCATCCTCTTTCGCGGCATCCTTCAGCATCGTACGCAACATATGGAACAGCCACGTGCTTCGTCCGTAGCTGATTGCTTCATAGCCTTCCGGAAAACGCGACGACTGGAGCCGAATACCCAGAGTCACTGGCCCCGCATCCTTCGGAGCCATCCCGTCCTTATTCTCTGTGACCAGATCCCGCCGGTATCTTTCCATCACTTCCCGAAAGCCGGCCGGATTCTTCTCCTGCAACATCATCAGCGAACAGTAATTCGCCAACCCCTCTGAGAACCACTGGTCCCGGTAGCTGTTCCATGCGACCAAGTCTCCCCACCATTGGTGCGCGGTCTCATGCGCAGGAATCATCTCCTGCAACAGAATCCGGTCCGGACTGAAATGCAGGCTCTCGCGTTCCTGATTATTGAGAAACGCATAGGACGAAAGAAACACCAGCCCCGGCCAACCCTGGCTATCGCGCCCCGGCAGCTGAGTCAGCTCGAGCCTTCGATAAGGATACGGGCCAAACCGTTCTGCATAGTACTGAATGGCTCTCGCAGCCGCGTCCCCCACCGTCACTTCATTCGACGCCGGCGAAGGACGCAGCGGAACGATCACCTTCGGAGCTTGCGGCGATGGATCAGCGGCGCCCGGCTCCACCACCTGAACCCGGCCGCTCGGAAAGTCTCGCTCCACCCCTTGCGTTGCGTAAGTCTCCACCGTAACGTTTCCCGCTTGCGTCCGAGCCATTTTGTACTTGCCCAGATTGAACCCTGCCACCGGAATCTCGCGATCCGACACCCAACGCGAAACCTGCTCGCTGGCTCTCTCCGGCGCGCTCGGCGCGACCGTCGTTGGACTTCCCGTCGCCACCAGCGTCCATCCTTGCGGGTACTGGAATTCCAGGTCGAAGTCCGCCATGACCAGCCCCCGGTTCGGATACCACGTCCCTCGCTCGCCCACGTAGAGTAGCCCGCTCCCGGCCTCTGCCAGAACTTCCCCGCCGTACACAAATTCCAAATCGATCTTCTGTCCTGCCGCTGCCGGCTCTGGCAGAATCACCGCCACAATGTCGTCCCCTCGCCGCGCTAGCTGCGTCCCTTCCACCGCAGGGTTGTGAATGAACTCCACCGCTCGGCCGTCGAGCTTTACACTCTCCATCTGCAGGAATCGCGACAACTCAAACAGCATGATCCGCGACCCGTCTTTTTTCACGTCAATTTGCAGGCGGGCTCGCGCGTGAATCTGTTTCGGAGGCACGACCTCGGTGGTGATTGCGTAACGCCGCACCGCAACCCAGTCTTCCCGCGATTCAACGCGTTCCTTCGTAGGCGCTATCCCGGCGATTGTTGGCCCGCCCCTCGCCTCGAGCGTGGTGGAGAACGATGTCCACACGTCGTAATACGCGTTGCCATCCTCCGCTGTTTTGCCCTGCCCGGCCTCGACCTGCTCAACTCCGGTCGAATCGTAGTAAACATCAAAAACGCCGAGCTTCGTTCCTTGCAGCCGCGCGTGCAGAAATCGATCCTCCGGCTTCTTCGTCAAGCCCGAGTCCGGGCCCGCCACTTTGTCATTCACCGGAAGCATCGCGCTGAAGCTGACAAGCAGCCTCATGGCGTCCCTGTTCGCCAGATTTCGTACCGTTCCTCCCCAGCGATCCACAAACTCCTGCTTCTGATCCGTCACCCTCAAATCGGGTCGCAACTCGTCCGCCGCTTCATCGTTAAAACGAAAATACGCGGTCGCAAAGTGCTCTTCGAGGATAGCCATCCCCGTAAACAGGCTCATGGATCTCCGCTCAACGTTAGTCGGAGGCGTTAGCAGCACCTCACCCTCGCCCTCAAAAAAGGCCCCGGTGATGCGCCCCATCACATCCTGGGTAAAGCCAATCGTGCCATCCTCGAGAGTGAAGTGCACCGCCGGCCGGTCCAGCGACGCCCCTCGCACCTGGTACACGCGGGTCGCGTCCAATCCGACTTGCCCCAGTCTCAGATAAAGCGCTTCCGCTGGCTTGTCCGATGGGGTCTCGACCGCAGCGGACGCCGCACAAACCGCCAGCCCGATCGCCACTACGAGCCCGGAAATCCGTTTAATGCGTAGTACCTTCGTCACGTGGGTATGGTCGCCCTTCGTTGCTAGAATGCGCCTGAATGCGGCTGCGTGTCATTATCCCTTTTATATGGATGCTGTCTCTCGCCAGCGCGTGGGCTGACACCATCCATCTGAAAAATGGCCGCACGATTGTGGCCGATCACGTCCGCGAGAACGGCAATCACTACGAATACGACGTCGGCGACGACTCCTACGCCATCCCCAAATCTCTGGTCGATCATGTGGACGCCGGCGGCATGGCTTCTCACAACGCTTCCGCAGTCGCCAGGGTTGGTGACCTTCCTACCTTCACTCCTGCAGACCGTCTCGCGAATGAGGGTGATCTTGTCGGCAAAATCATCAAGGAAGGCAAAATCGATTCCGAAGTGCTCACCTCCCTGGAGCACAAAGGCAATTCCGAATTAAGCGCGACCAGCAACTTTATCGCGGGAAAATTTGAATTCGAGCACGGCAACGTCGCCCAATCCAAAGGCTACTTTGAGAGCGCCCTTCGCTTCCAGCCGGAGAACTCGACCATCCTTATCTATTACGCCGCTCTCCTCGTTCGCACCGGAAATGCCGCCCAGGCGTTACCTTATGCGCAACGCGCCGTCCGCTCCGCTCCCGAGTCTCCGGACGCCTACACCATGCTCGGCTATGCCCAGTTCGCCTCCGACCACACCAAGGAAGCTGTCTCCTCCTGGAGGCGTTCCCTCGAATTGCGTCCCGATGCGACCGTTCAGCAGTTCCTGGCCAAAGCTCAACGTGAAGAGACAGTTGAGTCCAACTTCTCTCAGGGCGAAAGCAGCCATTTCGTTCTCCACTATGAGGGAAAACAAACCTCCGAAACCCTGCGCGCCCAAATCCTGGAAGCGCTGGAGTCCGACTATGACAACCTGGTTCGCGACCTCGGAAATCCGCCCCGCGATAACATTCTCGTCACTCTCTACACCGAGCAGGCCTTCTTCGATGTCACGCACGCCCCCACTTGGTCCGGAGCAATCAATGATGGCAAGCTTCGCATCCCGTTGAGCGGACTCAGTTCCATGACACCCGAACTCGCTCATGTTCTGAAACATGAACTCGCTCACTCCTTCATTACCCAGCTTTCGGCTGGCCGCTGTCCGCCCTGGCTGCACGAAGGCATCGCGCAGCTCCTCGAGCCTAAGAGCCTTGGGGGCGACGGTCACGCTCTCTCTCAACTCTTCAAAGCGCAGCGCGAAGTCCCAATCAACGCGCTGGAAGGCAGCTTCCAAAGTTTTTCCGGCAGCCAGGCCTATGTCGCTTACGCCGAATCGCTCGCCGCAGTCTCTTATATCAATGATTCCTACGGCATGAGCGATATCCAGCGCATCCTGCAGCGCCTCAGCCAGGGCAACTCCACCGAGTCCGCCCTGCGTGCCACGATCCACTCCGATTACGGCCAGCTTGAGACCGATTTGGCAAGGTATCTCGCCGACAAATACGGCGACTAGCCACGTTCCAACGTTTCCTGCCCCGGTTTGCTCGCAGCCGATTCCTATGCTAGTTTCGGCTCTGGCCAGCTTTCATGCGATCCCTGTTTCGCTCTCGAACCTCCGATCCTGCACCTACCGTCGAGCCGGTCCCAACGATTTTTCCCAAAATCGAGGGCGCAGACATCGCCGCAGTATTCGCTGGCAAACGCCTCGCCGGTGATTTCTACGATACCCTCCGCGCCAGCCCCGAGCGCGTCCTGCTCGGTCTGCTCGATGTCGCCGGACGCCGCGACGACAATCGCGGGATCCTCACCGCCGCTCAGCAGATTTTCCGCGACGTCGGAGCCGAACTCTTTTCCCGCTCTGACATCAATGAATCCGAGGCCGTGAGCCAATTGACTCTTCGCATCAATCGGGGCCTCATCAACGAATGCAAAGGGGTCCATTCTTGCCCCGCCTTTATTGCCTGTTACCACGAGAAGTTCGGTACCCTCTGCTACACCAATTCTGGACACACCCCCGGCCTTCTCCGTGACAACACGGGAGTCTGGGAGCTTCCTTCGACCGGACTCCCCCTCGGGCTCTTTTCTCACGCCACCAGTGACGCTCCTACAATCGGCCTCGAAAAAGGTGCGTCACTCCTGTTGGTTTCCCGCGGAGTAGTCGAATGCGGGGGTCATCACGACAAGTCCGAGGAGGAGTTCAGCCTCGATCGCGTCAAAGAGATTCTTCAGAAAAGGCCGTCCAGTTCTGCCTCTGCGAAAGACCTCTGCGGTTCGGTTTTAAATGCTATCGGCGAATTCACCGCCCACTGTCCCCCGCATGACGACCAAACGGCCCTGGCACTGATTCGCATGGCCTGATTCGCAGAACCTGATCGACGTCCGCCAGCCAACTCCCCAGCCTGCCAGCGCGTCCAAGCAAAGGTAGCCGTGCTCCTGGGTTTCCTTCGTCTGTCCGGTGTCCTTGGTGCTTTGGGGCTTGTCAGGCCACGGGTTTCCCTCCGAAGGAGTAAAATACTTCATCGGCCCGAGCCCACCCTTTTGCCCGCAAGCCCAGGAAGCGTGGCGGCCCAGTTGAATCCTTATGAAGAAACTTTGCCTGGTCCTTATTGTTTCGGCATGTTTGCCCGCCCTTGCGGCCGCACAGGTCGTCGAAGAGATCATCACGCGCGTCAATAATCAGATCATCACGCGTTCCGAATTCGAGCGCAGCAAAGATCAACTTAGAGACGAGGTCAAGCAGCAAGACGCCGCCAACGCTGACAAGCTCTACTCCGAGCGCGAAAAGGATGTTCTCCGCGATCTGGTGGACCAGCAGCTCCTGCTCGACAAAGGCAAGGACCTCAGCATCAACGGCGACACCGACCTCATCAAGCGCCTCGACCAGATGCGCAAGGACATGAAACTCGACTCCCTCGAAGCCCTCGAAAAGGAAGCCACCAAACAGGGCATCTCCTGGGAAGATTTCAAGCAGAATATGCGCAACCAGATCATCACTCAGAAAGTGATTGGCGCGGAAGTCGGTGAACACCTCTCCATCAGCAAAGAGGAAGAGCAGAAATTCTACGACGAGCACAAGAGTGAAATGGAGCAGCCGGAGTACATCCGCCTCGCCGAAATCCTGGTTGCTCCTAAAGAAGCTGCACCCAAATCCGACGCTCCGAAAAAAGCCGCCCCTACCTCAGCCGATCCCGCTGCCGCGGCTCCCGCTCAGCCGGCAGCTGATGATGCGGCAAGACAGGCCCTGGACGCCGCTGCTCTCACCGCTGCCGAGGCCAAGGCCAACGATCTTCTCAAACAGATTCACGACGGCACGGCTTTCGAGGACGTTGCCAAGAAATATTCCGATGGCCCTTCCGCCGCCGATGGCGGCGCACTCGGCATGTTCAAGCGCGGACAGCTCGCCAAGGAACTCGAAGACAGAACTTTTGCCATGAAAGCGGGCGATGTCACCGACGTCATCCGCACCAAACAGGGGTACGTCATCCTGAAAGTTGTCGATCATCAGATGGCCGGTGTTCCTCCCCTGAAAGACGCGCTTCCTAAAATTCAGGATGCGCTCTATTACCAGAAGCTCCAGCCCGCGCTTCGCGCCTATCTCACCAAATTGCGCGAAGACGCCTATATCAAGTACACGGAAGGCTACGTTGACACCGGTGCCAGCCCGAACCAGACCCAACCGGTTGAAACCGCTGCGGCTAAGGAGTCTGACGCCAAACGGCTCGGCAAGAAGAAGAAAAAGAAGCTTGGCATACTCTGATCTTCCAGCAGGCTGCGGAAAAACTCTGATTTCTTCGTTTTGAGAGGGCGCGGCTTATGGCCGCGCCCTAAATGCCGCGCTTGCCGCCCTTGCTTTATACTCAGAGAGCCTTGAGCCAGGCAAAGCATGAAAGATTTCTACATCGGCGATTGTCCGCGCCACGAAAACAAGATCATCACCTCGAGCTTTGTCGTGGTCGGCAAGCAGATTAAGCCCAAGAAAACCGGAGAGCCCTACCTCGCCCTCACTCTTGGCGACCGCAGCGGCCAGCTCGAAGCCAAAATGTGGGACAACGTCGAAGAAGTTCTCGACGCTTTCGAGCAGGATGATTTCCTCAAGATCAAGGGCCTCATCAACAAGTACAAGAATCGTTTTCAGCTCACCATCCACAAGTTGCGAAAGCTGGGCGAATCTGAGATCGACTTTGCCGACTACCTGCCCAAGACTACGAAAAACGTTGACCAGCTCTGGCAAGCTCTCGCCGAATTTGTCGCTTCCATCCAGAACCCGCACCTCAAGTCGCTCGTGCAGGCCTTCATGGCTGATCCGGAAATTGCCGCGGCCTACCGCAACGCGCCAGCCGCCAAGACGCTGCACCACGCCTACATCGGCGGTTTGCTCGATCACGTCGTCTCGTTGTTCCGTTCCTGCGATCTGATGTGCAGAAACTATCCCCAGATCAATCGCGATCTTCTTTTTACCGGCGCGTTTCTGCACGACATCGGCAAGATTCACGAGCTCACCTACAACCGCTCGTTCTCCTACACCACCAAAGGCCAGCTTCTCGGCCACATGATCATCGAACTGGAAATGCTGCAGGCCAAGCTCGCTCTTCGTCCCGGGCTTTCCCGATGAACTCAAGATTCTAGTCGAGCACCTGATCATCAGCCATCACGGCCAATATGATTTCGGCTCACCCAAGCTGCCGATGTTCCCTGAAGCTCTCATGCTTCACTATCTCGACGACCTTGATTCCAAGATGGAAGCCATGCGCGCTCACTTCGAACGCGAGTCCGGCCTCGATAGCCCCTGGACCAGCTACAACGCTTCCCTGGGCCGTCCGCTGCTGAACACCGAGAAGTTTCTGGCTCCCAAAAAAGCTGCCTCGGCGGAAGACTCCGCCGCGCCCAGCGAATCCGACCTCGAGTCCAACGAATCTTCGGATCCGACTCCTGTCTTGCCCGGCCTCGAGCCCCGGCGTAACGTCTCAGATCGCGCCAATCGTCGAGCTTCGTTTGCCTCCGTTGCTCGTCCTCGCTGACTTCCGGTACATTGGCATCAACACTTGGAGGCGTATGTATGCGCTCACCCTTGTTCTTCTTTCGCTAAGTCTCTATCTCGCCCTGTCCCTGCTCGGATGCACCAAGCCGTCCGACACCACCTCTGACGCCAGCAACGGTACTGCTACCGGCGCGCAGGGCGCCGCCGGTAAGGAATCCAGAGAACGCAGAGACCAGGACAAAGAACGAAAGGAAGCCCGCGAACGCAAGAAGGAGCCCCTGATCGTACCTGCGGGAACCACTGTGACCGTCAGCCTGGGCTCGGCAATCGGCTCCAAACTCAGCCAGACAGGCCAGACCTTCAACGGCTCCGTTGCCAAGGACGTACTGATCGGAAGCACTGTGGCGATTCCCCAAGGCGCAACGGTGAGTGGCACCAGTCACCGACGCCAAGGCTCTGGGAAAATTCGCCGGTGGCGCTGTCCTGCAAGTGCGCCTCGACTCCATCAACCTTAACGGCGCTGACCTTCCCGTTCAGGCGGCTCTTCAAACGTTTTCGAAAAAAGGAAAAGGCAAGCGCACTGCGGTCCTTGCCGGTGGGGGCGCTGCAGTCGGTGGAATCATCGGAGCGCTCGCCGGCGGTGGCAAGGGCGCCGCGATCGGTATGGCGGCTGGCGGTGGTGCCGGGACCGGTGGCGCCGCCTTGACCGGAAATAAAGACATCGTTCTACCTGCCGAGTCGGCTGTCAGCTTCGACGCTGTCTCAACCACTCGAAATCAAGCGGTAGAACCGTACTCGCGATTCAACAACTCTTTCGATCACTCCCGGCCCTGTTCCGGGAGTGATCCGCAACTCTCACTCGGCTTCACGCAACAGGATCGGCACGCTCATGCTTGACTTTACTCGCTTCGAAATCCTCACGTTCGACTGCTACGGCACTCTCATCGATTGGGAGGCCGGAATTCTCGCCGCGCTTCATCGCATCCTCTCTGCTCACGGCAAGAAGATCGACGATGCCACACTGCTCAAGCTCTACGGCGACTTCGAACTGCGCTCCGAAGCGGGCGCATTCCATCCCTACCGCGAAGTCTTGCAGTCGGTCGTCCGCCAGTTCGGTATTGAGCTTGGGTTTTCGCCAACCCCCGAAGAAATAAGTTCCCTGCCTGAGTCGCTCCCATCCTGGAGACCATGGCCCGACACGGTGGCAGCTCTCCGCCAACTCAAGTCCCGCTTCCGGCTCGCAATTCTCTCCAACGTGGACGACGATCTCTTCGCCGGAACCCGTCCCCAACTCGGCGTTGACTTCGACGAGGTCATCACCGCGCAACAGGCACACGCCTACAAACCGTCGATGAAACTTTTTGAGTTAGCCCTGAGCCGCGTCAACGCCCCCGCCCATCGCGTCCTGCACGTTGGACAAAGCATTTACCACGATGTCATTCCTGCTCAGGCTCTCGGCCTGGCTACGGTCTGGGTGAACCGCCCCTCGGCTCGTCCCGGTGTCGGCGCGGTCAAAGCCGCAGAAGCCAAGCCCGATCTCACGGTCTCAAGCCTCGCAGAACTCGCCGCCGCTGCAACCAACGAGTAGCGGCCGCGACCAAGTAAGAACCGATCACAAGCCCTGTTTCATTTGTACGTGGAAAATTTGTAACTGTGGCAGCGGAGCGAAATGCCACCGCTGCGGGATGTGATATCCCGGCATGTGAAGGCCGGGTAGAGATTGCACAAAAGTTACGAGTCCCGTAGGGACCACACCCTCGCCAGCGAACCTAGAAATTCACCGGGAGCTTCACCACTCTTTTCTGAATCGCCCACATCACCAACTCCGCCTTATTATGAATCCCCAGCTTCCGCATCAGGTTGAACTTGTGCGCATCCACCGTCTTAACGCTGAGCCCCAGAACACCTGCCGCCGAACGCACCGTCCGACCCTCTGCCAGCAACTTCAAAACTTCCCGCTCCCGCACCGTCAGAACACGCTTGCGCGGAAGCTGTTCCTCCGGCCGCCACTCGCCTTGCCCTCTTCGCGGCATTTCCCGCATCGCCGCCTTCTCGGCTGTGCCCGAGCCTCCGAACCATCTCCACCAGCTCTTCTGCCGACGTCTCCCGCACAGCACAACTGGTTCCGTCCGCGCGCCCTTCCGGCAGGCGCTCTCCCTCATGCATGCTCAAAAACAACACCTTGCTCTGCGGGGAGTCTTGCAGGATCAGCCGTTCCGCCTCTTTGGCCGCGCACTCGAAAATGCCCGCATCAGTGATCACGACCTCGGGATGATGTTGCAGCACGGCCAGTAGCGCCTCGGCAGCATTCCCTGCCTCCGCTGCCACCTCAATCTCAGGCTCGTCTTCGAGCAGGCGGCGCAATCCCTGGCGCAACAAGACGTGGTCGTGCACCAGAACGCACCGAATCTTCTTGGCGTCACCGTTAGTGCCGGACGATCCTTGCCACTGGATCTGTGCGTGGGGGCACACAGTTCCTCCTTTATGATGGGCCAGAGAATCTTGCGACGTGGCGCGAGTTCAGTTCGAACTCAGACGGAGGAACTGATGCGTCACGGTATTGTACCCTTTGCGGCCAGTATCTGCCTGTGAAAATCCACCGACGGCGCCTTTCCGGCACCGTGTCACCCAAAATGGGGCAGTGGTGCAGTTTGTCGTTCTTAAAGAGTCATTCTCAAAAAACCGGTGTCATCGGGCGCAGCGAAGGATCGCCCTCTCCTCAGGCCCCGCGCGCGCCCAGCCAAACAGCACCACCACCCAAACCAGCCCGCCCCCCGATCATCAGGTACAATCGAGCGTTTATGCTGCGCTATTTCACTTCCGGGGAGTCCCACGGCGAGGCGCTCGTCGCTTTTCTTTCCGGCGTGCCGTCCGGACTGAAAGTAGACCAGGCCTTCCTCGACCGTGAACTCTGGCGCCGGCAACAGGGCTACGGGCGCGGTGGTCGCATGAAAATTGAGCGCGACACCGCCCACATTCTATCCGGCGTGCGTCACGGACTGACCATCGGCTCCCCCATCTCCGTCCTGCTCGAAAATCGTGACTGGAAAAACTGGCAGGAATCCCTGCCCGTCGGCGAGGGCGACCCCGCCAAACACAAGCGCGTAGCCTCCCCTCGTCCCGGCCACGCCGATCTCGCCGGAGCCTTGAAGCACAATTTCCTCGAGGCCCGCTACGTGCTCGAACGCGCCTCGGCTCGTGAATCGGCCGCCCGGGTCGCCATCGGCGCTATCGCGAAGTTCTTCTTGCGCGAGATCGGTATCGAAGTGCTCAGCCACGTAGTCACGACTGGTGCTGTGACTCTCTCGGACGAAGTTTCCTGGGAGAAAATCCGTGCTCTGTACGAGCACGAGGAAGTCCTGCTGAACTGCGCCGACCCGGATGTCGAACAGCGCATGAAAGAAGAAGTAGACAAAGTTCTCAAGACCGGAGACTCTCTCGGCGGCGTTTTCGAGGTCGTTGCCCACCAGGTTCCTCCGGGCCTCGGCACTTACGCCCAGTGGGACGAGCGCCTCGACGCCATGCTCGCCGGCGCCGTCATGTCGCTGCAGGCGGTGAAGGCCGTCGAAATCGGCGCCGGGGTCGCCGCCGCTTTCGCTCCCGGCTCCTCCGTGCACGACGAGATCGGCTACGCCGCTACTTCTGGCTTCACCGCTTTCTCGCGCACTCGAAACAACGCCGGCGGCATCGAAGGCGGAGTCTCCAACGGCGAGGAGATTCGCATCCGTGGTTATCTCAAGCCCATCTCCACGCTGCGCCGCCCCTTGCAATCGGTGGATTTTTCCACCCGCGAACCGGTCAAAGCCGCCTACGAGCGTTCCGACGTGTGCGTCGTGCCCGCCGCCGGTGTCGCCGCCGAGGCCATGGTGGCGCTGACTATCGCCCGCTGCGCCCTGGAAAAATTCGGCGGCGATTCCATGGTCGAAACCCTTAGAAATTTCCAAGGCTACTGCCAGCAACTGAAAAGCTACTGATCTGATGATCTATCCCATCGTAAAATTCGGCGATCCGGTTCTCGAGAAGCCCGCGGAAACTGTCACCGTCTTCGACGAGGATCTGCAAAAGCTTATTGAAGAGATGTTCGAATCCATGTACGTGGCCCATGGCGTAGGTCTAGCCGCGCCTCAGATTGGTATCGGCCGCCGCATCGCCGTCGTCGACGTCACTTTCAAAGAAGATCCCAAGGCGAAGCTCGTCCTTATCAATCCCGAAATCATTCACACCGAAGGCAAGCAGACGCAGAGCGAAGGCTGCCTCAGCATCCCAGACTTCCGCGAGAACGTCACTCGCCCCAACAAAGTCACCATCCGCGCCCAGGACGTTCACGGAAAAGTATTCGAGAAGACCGGAGAAGAACTCCTGGCCCGAGCCTTCCTCCACGAGACCGATCACCTGAACGGCAAGCTCTACATCAGCCACATCAGCGCCCTCAAACGCGACCTGATGAAGCGAAAAATCCGCAAGCTGATCAAAGCCGGAGAATGGTAAAATTGAGTAATTGTGTAATTGGGTAATTGCAATTGTATTCCAGATCGCACATCATTCAATCACTCAATTACAAACTACCAATGCCTCTCGATCTCGTCTTCTGCGGAACGCCGCGCTTCGCCGTCCCGACGCTGGAAAAACTCGTCGACGCCGGCCACCGCGTCCGTCTCGTTGTCACTCAGCCCGATCGCCCCAAAGGACGCGGGTCTCGACCTCGTCCCATCGCCCGTCAAAGAATCCGCGCTGAAACTGAACCTTCCGCATCACTCAGCCAGACCGCATCAAGACTAACGAAGAATTCCGCTCCCAACTCACCGCTCTCAAGCCCGACGCCATCATCGTCGTCGGCTATGGCCGCATCATTCCGCAATGGATGCTCGATCTCCCTCCGCTCGGCAACATCAACCTGCACGCCTCGCTCCTGCCGAAATATCGCGGCGCCGCCCCGATCCAATGGGCCATCGCGAACGGCGAAACGGTCACCGGGGTCACCACCATGCGTATTGATGCCGGCCTCGATACCGGCGACATCCTCCTGCAAACGAACTCCCAATCTCGCCCGACGATACCGCCGAAACCATCGCTCCGCGCCTGGCTAAAACCGGCGCCGATCTAGTCATCGAGACCTTGCGCGGCCTCCAAGCCGGTGCCATTCTTCCCCGCCCGCAAAACAATTCCCAAGCATCCCTCGCTCCGATTCTCAAGAAAGAGGACGGCCTAGTAGATTTCACCCGCTCCGCTGCCGACATCTTCAACCGCATCCGCGGCTTCCAACCCTGGCCCGGAGCCCACACAAAATTCCGCGGCAAGAATCTTCAATTGCAGAACGTGCGCCCGAGCAACGAAGTCATTCCGGCATCCGAACTTCGCATTCACGACAACCGCCTGCTGGTCGGGTGCGGACACAACTCCTCCCTCGATCTCCTCGAGATTCAACTCGAAGGCAAGAAGCGCACCACAGCCCGCGACTTCATCCAGGGCTACCAACCAAAACCCGGCGAGAAACTGGGCTCCTGATCAAGGATCCAATGTGGGGACAGCCGCCCTCGGCTGTCCCGCGGGCAGAGCCCGCGTTTTCGAGCACACCTTCCGCTACCATCCTGCTTCCGTCATACTGTCACCTTGAAACCGAGCAGTCGATCCCCGAAATCCGCCGTCTCCCCAGCGCGCACCGCCGCTTTCGACATTCTGCTCCGCGTCGAGCGTGACGTCTTCCTATGCCTCCGAGTTGCTGCACTCCGCGGCCTACGAACGCCTCTCCACTCCCGATCATGCCCTCGCCACCGAACTCGTCATGGGAGTCCTCCGCTGGCGCTCGCGCCTCGACGACGAGATCGCCACCGCCTCATCTCAGCCGCTCCCCAAACTTGATATCGAAATCCTCATCGCCCTCCGCCTCGCCCTCTACCAGTTCCGCTGGCTCGATCGTGTCCCGCATCGCGCCGCCCTGCACGAAAGCGTCGAACTCGTGAAGCGCGCCCGCAAGCGCTCCGCCGCTCCTTTCGTCAATGCCGTTCTGCGCAAGCTCTCAATCCAGCCGCAACCGTCTCAGTCTCCTCTGGACGAGCAACTCTCGACACCCGAAGCCCTCGCCCGCGCTTTCGCGCATCCCCAATGGATCGTCGAGCGCTGGGCCCACGAATACGGACTTGCCGCAGCTCATCAAATCTGCCAGCACAATCAATCGATCCCCACCACCGCCATCCGCCTCCGAACACCAACCGCTGAAGCGCACTTGAAACAAGAGGGAATCACCCTGCTCGCCGGAGCCCTCCTCGCATCCGCCCGCCGAGTCAACGCAGGAGATGTCACGAAAACTCAAGCCTTCCGCGAGGGCCAACTCGTAATTCAAGACGAAGCCTCTCAACTTGTCGCCACTCTCGTCGGAAGCGGATCGCGAATCCTCGACTGCTGCGCCGCTCCCGGCGGCAAGACGCTCTCGATCGCCGACCACAATCCCAACTCCGCCGTCACCGCAGTCGAACTTCACCCGCACCGCGCACGTCTGCTGCAAAAAATGCTTCAGCATGAAACCAATCCCTTCCGAGTCCAAGCAGTCGTCGCCGACGCCGTTCATCTCCCGCTAACTCGGCCCTACGACCGGGTTCTGGCCGACGTCCCCTGCTCCGGCACTGGCACGCTCGCGCGCAATCCAGAAATCAAGTGGCGGCTCACTCCCGCCGACCTATCCAAACTGCACCAGCGCCAGAGCGCAATCCTCCGCTCCGCCCTCGCCCAGGTTGCTCCCGGCGGACGCCTCATCTACTCAACTTGTTCGCTGGAAAAAGAAGAAAACCAGGACGTAGTCGAGCAAGCCATTCAAGGAAATAATTCCTTCCGCCTGCTCAATTGCCGCGCTGAGCTGGAAAGCCTCAAAACCCAGGGGGAACTGATCTGGCCAGAAATCGCCGCACTCACGCGCGGCCCCTACCTTCGCACCATTCCCGGCGTCCACCCCTGCGACGGCTTCTTCGCCGCCATCCTGGAAAAAATCTGAGTCGCCCGAATCTTCGGATCAAGGCTCGTCTTTACCGCACCTCAAAATTCACCGCACTTCCTGCCAACACTTTCTGTCCCGCCGCCGGAACCTGCGACACGATGATGCTGGCCGGTGAAGCCTCTGCCGGAACGACCACCAATGCCGGCGCAGCCGGATTCGCCCCGTCCCCTGTTGCATCGCTGCTCGCCGGTGCCGCGACGTTCACATTCCCCAGCCGGAAACCCGCATCCGAAAGCGTCCTGCTCGCGCTGCCCAGCGGCTGTCCCACAAAACTCGGCATCACAAACGCCTGCGGCTCGGGCGCCGTCGTCGTCAGCAAGCTGATCTTCGGTGCCGCCACCTGGCTCGCGTTCGCTGGAGGACTCTGCGCCAGTACCTGATCGGCAGGAATTCCCGCAGCCGGTATTTCCGCCATCGAAACCACATCCAGCCCTCGCCGCCGTATGTTTAACTCCGCCGCATGTTCGCTCTGGCCCGTCACATCCGGAATCGCCACCCGGGTCGGCCCCAAGCTCTGCGCTACGCGCACCTGCCAGCCGCGCCGCACTTTCGTCCTCGGCAGCGGCAGTTGCGACATGATTCTTCCTTCTGGGATCTGCGGGCTGTAGTACTGCCGCTCGATCGAAACTTGCAGCCCAAGACTCGCCACCGCCCGGTCCGCTTCTGCCGGAGTCAGCCCGACCACCGCGGGCACTTCCACCTCCTGCCCGTGGATCGCGAGCCGCATCGTGATTAACGCCGACACCATGGCTACGATGATCAGCACCAGCGCCAGCATCGCAAATCGCAGTGCGGATTTCATTTCCAGTGTCGACGGTTTCGAGGCGTGAATGAACGTTCGAATCTCTAGCTGTGCCTCGCCAGAATTATATCTCGCACATTTTTCAAACTACACAGGCCTCGCAGTTTCAATAACATACCGCCTTCCAGACCTCGAGCCTTTCCCCTGATTGGCATCCGGCCAGCGACGCCTGCAATCTAACGAGTTGTGACCGTTCTAGTTTCGAGGTGCGCCAATGTCTTCCCGAACTAAGCTATCCCGACTGGAGTATCATATTCCCGTGCGGCATTCGATTCCGGCATCGGTCGCGCTTTTCAGCCTGGTGGCTCTGCCGGTGGTTTTTCTCTCCAGCAGCCACGCTCAAATCAACGGCACTCCCGCCTCGGTGACTTCTCCCGGATTCGGTGGACGCCCCATTAACGGTGCGCCGCCCAGCGTCACTTCACTCGGCCAGCGTGGATTCATTCCCAACTCCGGTGTTACCTTCTCGCAGAACGGTGTCCCGGGACGCGAAGTCCATCATCACCATCACCACTTTGTGGAATACACTCCTCCGATTGGCTATGCCATCCCTGTTCCGTACGCAGTGGACATCGCCGACACCGACGACAATGCCGGCGCCGACGACAGTGATGCCAACTACCAGGGCGGTCCCACCATCTTCGATCGCCGCGGGCTAGGCGCTGAATCTTACGTTCCGCCAGTGAAATACATTCCCAGGCCCCGGGCTGCCCAGAGTGAAGACTCCGATCCTCCCGCTCCCGAGCCGCCACAGGTACTCACTCTGCTCATCTTCAAAGACGGTCACAAGATTGAAGTTGGAAACTATGCCATCGTAGGCAACACGCTCTTCGATCTAACGCCTGGACACACCCGCAAAGTCCCGGTCGCTGATCTCGATCTCGATGCCACTCACAAGCAAAACGATGATCGTGGTGTCATCTTCCAGCTACCGCCACAAGTGCAAGCGAATTAAATCAACTGCGATCCCGGACATGTGGCGCGAAGGCGTCAGAATGTTCTATCAAGAGTCAACCCCCGCCCCCGTTTCACCGCCCAATCATGCTATAATAATTAACGGTTCGAAGAGCACATAACACCCTGTAAATACAACCAGTTACAAGAATTACAACAGGGCAGAAAAGCGCCCGTTATCAACCCCAACGCTGTTGGCTTGAAGCCAGCAGCTAGAAGCTAAGAGTGACCCTATGGCGGACGATCAAAACCCCGAACTTCCTCTCACTCCTCCTCCCGGCGGTGGCGATGGCCCCGGCGCGTTGAACATTCAACCGGTCAACATTGAAGAGGAGATGCGGCACTCGTATCTCGACTATGCCATGTCGGTCATCATCGGCCGCGCCCTGCCCGATGTGCGCGACGGCCTGAAGCCCGTCCATCGACGCATTCTTTACACCATGCAGCAGATGGGTCTGCAGCCGAACAAGGCTACGCGCAAGTGCGCTCGCATCGTCGGCGATGTCATGGGCAAGTACCATCCACATGGCAACCTGGCCGTGTATGACGCTCTGGTTCGGCTTGCCCAGACGTGGAGCATGCGCTATCCGCTGATTTTTGGGCAGGGCAACTTTGGCTCGGTCGACGGTGACCCGCCTGCCGCCGATCGTTACACGGAAGCGAAGCTCGCGCAGGTTTCTACCGCGCTGCTTGAAGACCTCGACAAGGAAACCGTCGACTTCCATCCCAACTACGATGGCAGCGAAGTCGAGCCAGACGTTCTTCCCGCGCGCATTCCCAATCTTCTGATCAATGGCTCCGACGGAATCGCCGTCGGCATGGCGACAAAAATACCGCCGCACAACCTGACCGAAATCGTCGATGCCACCATCACGCTGGTCAACAATCCAAACGCGCAACTCGCCGAGATTCTGAAATTCGTGCAGGGCCCCGATTTCCCGACTGCCGGCATCATTCACGGCCGCGCAGGTGTCTTCGAAGCCTACCGCACCGGCCGCGGCCGCTTCATGATGCGCGCCAAGGCCGCCATCGAGAACGTTACCAAAGAGAAGCAAGCCATCATCATCACCGAGATTCCGTACCAGGTGAACAAAGCGCGCCTCGTGGAGCGCATCGCGCAACTGGTCAACGACAAAGACATCGAAGACATTTCCGACATTCGCGACGAAAGCGATCGCGACGGCATGCGCATCGTCGTCGAACTCAAGCGCGGAGCAGAGCCCCAAATCGTCCTCAACCAGCTCTTCAAGCATACGCAGATGCAAGAGAGCTTCTCGATGATCTTGCTCGCGGTGGTCAACGGACAACCCCGCGAAATGGGCCTGATCCAGACCATCAAGTACTTCATCGAGCACCGCGTCGATGTTGTCCGCCGCCGCACCGCCTACTTGCTGCTGAAGGCGAAAGACCGCGAGCACATCCTCGAAGGCTATCTCACCGCACTCGACCATCTCGACAACGTCATCACCATCATTCGCGGCAGCGCCAACCGCGCCGATGCCCGCGAAAATTTGGTGCTCTACTTCGGCGGCAAGAAAATCGACATCAATACCTCGGGCCGCGCTCCTCGGCTCGATCCCGAGAAGCCGTTCACCGCCCGCCAGGCCGACGCTATCCTTGAACTGCAGTTGCACCGCCTGACCAAGCTCTCGATCGACGAAATCTCAAAGGAACTCACCGAAGTCCGCGGCAACATCGCCGAATACGAATCCATCCTCGCCTCCGAAGCCAAACTGCGCAAAGTCATCATCAAAGAGCTCGAAGAAGTGAAGAAGCTCTACGGAGACGAGCGCCGCACCCGCATCGAAGACGAAGCCGCCGAGATCGTGCTCGAAGACCTCATCGCCGACGAGCAGGTTGCCGTCACCGTCAGCCACTCCGGCTACATGAAGCGCACGCCCATCTCCACCTACCGCATGCAGCGTCGCGGAGGCACGGGCCGAACCGGCATGAAGACGCGCGACGAAGATTTCGTCGAGCACCTCTTCCTCGCCTCCACCCACGCCTACATTTTGATTTTCACCAACAAGGGCCGCGTCTACTGGCTCAAGGTTTACGAAATTCCCGACGTCAGCGCCGCCGGAAAAGGCAAGCACATCGGCAACCTCGTAGGCCTGCAACCCGGCGAGACCGTCAAGACCATGGTCGCCGTCCGCAATCTCGAAGAAGAAGGCAAGTACGTCTTCTTCGCGACCCGCAATGGCATCGTGAAAAAGTCCGAACTGCGCGAGTTTACGCACGTGCTTTCCGTCGGCATCAAAGCCATCCTCATCGAGGAAGGCGATGAACTGGTCGCCGCGCGCATCACCGACGGCAATCAGATCATTTTCCTCGCATCGCATGAAGGCATGGCCGTCCGCTTTGACGAGAGCCACGTCCGCCCCATGGGCCGTTCTGCCTATGGCGTGAACGGCATCAACCTCGAAGAGCGAGACTACGTTGTCGGAATGGCTGCCACGACCAAGGCCGACGCCCCCGCACCCGCCAAAGCAAAAGTCGAGGGAGAGCCCGAGGCCATCGACGAAACCGTCAAGGGCAAACTCATCCTCTCCGTCACCGAAAACGGCTACGGTAAGCGCACCCCCGCCGACGAATACCGCCTCACCAACCGCGGCGGCAAAGGCGTGATCAACGTCAAGACCACCGAGCGTGTCGGCAAAGTTGTCGGCATCGCGCAGGTGGACGAAACCTCCGAAGTCATGCTGATCAGCCACTACGGCAAAATCATCCGCATGGACTCGACCACAATCCGCGAATCCGGCCGCAACGCTCAGGGCGTGAGACTGCTGAATATGGAGCCCGGAGATCGCGTCGCGGCGGCAGTGGTCATCGCGCCGGATGCGGAACCGAATGGCAACGGCGGCAACGGTGGTACGCTGATCCAGTAATCGCTCGTGTAGGAGCGGACGCATTCGTCCGCTCCCAGCGCGAATGCGCCGGTGCTGCTCTCGATGAATGGGCCGCGGAAGCCTATTCCCAACAGGTCGAAGGCAGGCCGCCAAATCTCACGCTCGTCGGCCTGCCGGCCCCATCTACCTCTCAATGAAATAAATTCATCGTGTTAGTGGCGTCATCCGCGAAGTAAAGCCCAACGCCATGGACAAGCGCCACACCAAACAGAGCGCCTGCTCCGGGCGGATTGCCGCTGGTGTCCAGCAGCACCTTTCCGATCTGTTTGCCAAAGGGCGTTGTCTCTACTACATATCCGTCATCCCCGTTTACGGTAATGATGTTGCCATCGTCCGCAACCGTGAGTCCGAGTGGATCGTTCAAGGCGCCGCCTTTCGTGACCGTAATACCCGTTCCTGCTGAAGTCGTGCGCCGCATGGCGTCCGGGATGGCGGCAATTCGGTTATTGACGCTGTCCGCCACATACAGGATTTGCCCGTCATCGTCGCGGTCATCCTGCGAGTTGCTCCTGTTGCTGAGGTAAACGCCCGTAGGACCGATCACCAGCGCGGCGGGATCGCTCTTTTCCGAGAATCCCGAGCCGATCACGGTCATCGCTTGCAGGCTGGGCATCGAACCCTTGGAGATCGTCAAATCCAGCCGCAAAACAGTGCCTTGATGAATGACGTTGCCGCCGCCGGACACCGTGCCGTTCAAAACATTGGTCACGAACAAGGATGCATGATCGCCGCCATCGGCGGCCGTCATGTCCCAGGGACCATTGATCAGCGATCCGAAAAAAGTCTCGACGACGTTGCCTTTGTTGTCCAACACCAGCAAGCATCCGGGTTGAGCCGTAGCGGAGGTTCCATCCGTCGTTGGCAAACTCCCCACAATGACCCAGCCGCTCCTGAGGGCAACCAGCGCGGTTGTCAGGCCGATTCCACCCGGACAGGGTCCTGGTAAATGGTTGGCATCGATCTGTGCAAACAGGGTCACGGCCCCGGCGGGCGAAATCTCCACGATCGTGGTTCCGGTGCCCTGCAGATTGCTGCTGTTGTTGAAATTGCTGATGAGGATGTTCCCCCGCGTCAGGGACCCAGTAGTGGACGGCACGACGGCCATGCCGTAAGGATTGACGTCCCCGTTGCTCGGGACGGTGGATGCAACTGTTTTGATCGTAGCTGCGTTTGCGGCGGCCAGCAGCACGCTGACCGTGAGGAACGGAACAACCACTCGCAGAATGCGGGCGCGACCGAACATTAGACTTTTCATCTGTGTGGCCTCCGGGATTTGGCGAGTGCCCAGCGGCGATATGAACCACCGCGCAGCCTCGCCAGAGCGCTATCTATGTTGCTGAGAGGCCTCGGAGAGATTGTCAATACATTGTCAAATCTGGGGGGGACCGAGTTTCAAACGCCCTCGGCAATTTGATGAGTCGCCGAGCTATTTTCGGCATCTCTCCAGACACGGAAAGCACGAACGTGAGAGCGACACCAGCCTGGTTTGATCGGAAGTTCGAGTTTACGTTTCCAGCGGAGTTGTATCCAAATCTGGCGGTGCGTTTGCGCGGGACGCCGGTCCGCCTCGAAGAAACGTTGCGTGGCCGCTCGCGGGAAATCCTGGTGAGGAAAGAGCAACGAAAATGGTCCGCTCAGGAACACGCCGGCCACTTGCTGGACCTCGAGCCGCTCTGGGCCGCTCGCCTGGAAGACTTCATGAAGGACGGCGCCACGCTCACCGTCGCCGATCTGAAGAATCAGAAGACGCACGATGCAAATCACAATGCACAACCCATCGAGCAGATCCTCGCCAATTTCCGAAGCGCCAGATTAGCGCTCATGACTCGCCTGGAGACAATCGAACCGGCTCAGCTTGCCCGCACCATGCTCCACCCTCGCCTGAAGCAACCCATGCGCGTTGTAGACCACCTGTACTTTGCTGCCGAGCACGATGATCATCACCTTGCCCGAATCTGGGAGCTGATCCACCTCTAACAGGCTGCAGAAAAAACTCTGTTTTCGTCCGCGTTTGAAAGGGCGCGGCTTTAGCCGCCGAGGTTCGCCGTGGGCCTGCAAATGAGTTTTCCGTAGCCCGTTACAGCTCCACCCGTATCCGCGGTTTCTTTTCCGGATGCACTTCTCCGACCCGCACCGCCCCCACTCCCGCATCGTTCAGCGCGCGGCCCAGAGCATCCCCGTCGGGAGTGGAAATCAGCAGCCCTCCCGCGGTCTGCGGGTCAAACAACAGAGCACGCACGTCATCAGGTACGCCATCGTCATACTCCACCACGCACTCGGCAAAATCGCGGTTGTTCTTCAGTCCTCCGGGAATGAATCCGGCACGAATGCACTCGATCGCGCCTTCGAGCGCTGGCACGCGTCCCGCGGAAATGCTGACCGATACATCCGAAGCCAGCACCATCTCCCGCAGATGTCCGATGAGCCCAAATCCGGTCACGTCGGTCATCGCGTTCACGCGAAAATTTCCACCCACAATGACTTCTGCCGCCCGTTTGTTCAGGGTCGTCATCGATTTCACGGCCGCATCAATCCATGTCGGTTTTGCCGCGCCCTTCTTGATCGCCGTCGAAATCACGCCCGTGCCCAGCGATTTTGTGAACAGCAACGAGTCCCCCGGCTTGGCTCCGGCGTTCGCCAGTACTTTCTTCGGATGCACGACTCCGGTCACGGAATATCCGAACTTGGTCTCTTCATCGCGAATGCTGTGACCGCCGATCACCGTACAGCCTGCTTCAATCATCTTCGACAAGCCGCCGGCCAGGATGCGCTCCAGAATCTCCAGATCCGCCTTCTCCGGAAAGCAGACGAGCGCCAGCGCGGTGAGCGGCTTCCCGCCCATCGCATACACATCGCTCAAAGAATTAGTCGCCGCAATCTGCCCGAACGTGTACGGATCGTCCACCACCGGCGTGAAGAAATCCACCGTCTGCACTAGCGCCTGCTCGGGCGCGATCAGATACACTCCCGCGTCGTCGGCATGATCGAAGCCGACCAGCACGTTCGGGTCGTGTTGCCGGGCTAATTTCCCAAGCACCGTGTCCAGCGCCGCCGGACTCAGCTTGCTCGCTCAACCCGCAGCTTTCACCGACTCCGTCAGGCGAAATGGTTTTGAATCAGGCACGACGCCATTGTAGCGGAGGAGAGTCCCGTTCGCGCTCGCACAGAAACTGAACGGAATCGAGATGCGCAAGGCGGAGGATACGTGAGCGGAGGATTCCTACTTCACCGTCACGTCCGTGACCCGCATCTCCGGATACTGCCGGTTCCACTGCGCGGAAATTCTTTCGAACGTCAAGCGGAACGGCTGGGTTTGGCCCGGCGACAACGGAGCCACACTCAAATCCACCGGTTCGGTGTAAGCGCCGTTGTTGCGGACTACCTGCAGGGGCACCTCGTCACGCTGGGCCACTTGACCCGTGTCGTCTTTGAAGGTCACTTCCACAACCACGTGCGTCACGGTCTTGTCGCCGGTATTGGTGACGGCGCCGTCAATGTAGCTGACCGTGGCTCCGATGAAATTCTCTGCCGCGCTCATCTTGAAATCGGAGAGCTTCACGCTGCCAATATAAGGAGAGGCCGGCTTCGCCACCTTTGCCGGCGCGCGCAGCAGGAACGCCACCGCGCCCATTACCGCAATCACCACGCCCACGGCGATCACGATCGTTAAGCGGCTGGAGTCGCGTTCCTCTGCCACCGGAGCTTGTTGCCCAAGGCTGCCCATGACAGGAATTGTAGGCTGTAGATTTTCGCTTGTCGATTTTATCCCTGATTTCTTTCGTGTCCTTCGTGGCTATGCCTTCGACTTTCGCGCAGCCAGAAGCCTCTCCGCATTGTCGTGGTACACCGACTTCAGAATCGCATCACTCAGCCCAAACCCCTTCAGGCTCCAGTGATACGAAAACTGATCGGCCGCGTAAAAATGCTCATCCAGCGACTCCAGGATTCTGAACGTGACCCGGTACATCTCCTTATCCATTCCCATGTCGGTGCCATAGAGCAGCCGGTCCCCGAACTTCGCGTAAAACTGCTGCGCGAACCGCGGAATCGGCGCAGTTTCCGCATACCGCGCCGCAATGTCAGCCCACAGATTAGGGTTGCGCTCCAGCACGCCGCCCAGCCGCCCCAGGTCGTAATCCAGGTTCGCGAAGTGGCACGCTATAAATGTCGTGTTGCGATGCCGCGCTAGCGTTCGCTCCAGAATGTCAACCATCCCCGACAACCCCACGATGTCAGGTTGATTGTCGAGACGCCACTCGTACGCGTTCATCAGCCCGTCGTTGGTGTTGTCCATCGGCTGATACATCCAGATCGGATCGGCCACGTGCAGGCTGACCGGCATCCCCAGTTCGCCGCATTTCTCGAACAACGAATCCATCCGCGCGTCATCCGGATGCATGCCCGCCGCATTCGATTCCCCCGACCGCAGCCCTTTCCCCTTGTCGTGAATCTCTCCGACGCCGCGCGCTCCGGCCTGATGGCAGCGCTCCAGTTCTTTGACCGCCGCCGGTCCGAACCCGGGCTTGTCGTGCCCCGCAAAGTCAAACCCGCACCACAGCTCAAACCGGTCCGGATATTTGGAATACTTTCGGAAAGCTTCGTCAAACTCCGCCCCCGTCGCCTTCGTCAAGATCATCGTCTTCGCGACTCCCACCTCGTCCATGTTCCTGATCCATGCTTCAATTTCCTGCGGAGTCTTCGCGTAAGGATGAGAGTGCATATCAATGATGGGATATTTCGCCTTCCGAACTTCCGTGACGGGAATCCTGTAAAGGGATTTCGGCCGGTAGTCTTTCAGCAGAATCGTCTCCGGCGAAGCCACCTCCGCTGCCGAAGTTCCAGCGGCTGCCGAGCCCTTTTTCCCCGGTTGAGCCGCCGCTCCGAGTGCTCGAGCGGAAGGAAACCCAGCCGCCAGCCCTGCCGCATTCGCCCATTTCAAAAATGTTCGTCGATTCATCGCCCCTCCGTCGTGAGATTTTTCTGCCCCCGCCACAGTTACTCTCGTGAGCCATTGCCCCGTCAAACCCTGATAGAATATTCATTAAAGGGGTTCACAGCCAGCAATGCCAGTCCCTGTATCACAAATGTGGACGGTTTCGACCTACGTCCTGCGGCAGAAGCTTGCCGGTCGTAAGCAATATCCGCTCGTGCTTATGCTCGAGCCCTTGTTCCGCTGCAATCTGGCGTGCGCCGGATGCGGCAAAATCCAGTACCCCGCCCACATCTTGAAAAAAGACCTTTCCCCGGAAGAATGTTTCCGCGCGGTGGATGAATGCGGCGCACCCATGGTCTCGATCCCCGGCGGCGAACCACTGATGCACCCGCAGATCGGCGAGATCGTCGAAGGCCTGGTCGCCCGCAAAAAATATATATACCTGTGCACCAACGCGCTGCTGCTGCAAGAAAAGATCCACCTTTTCAAGCCCAGCAAGTACCTCACTTTCAGCGTGCACCTCGACGGCCAGCGCGAAGAACATGATCTCGCCGTCTGCCGCGAAGGCGGATACGACATCGCCGTTGACGCCGTAAAAGAAGCTCTGCGCCGCGGCTTCCGCGTCACCACCAACACTACCCTGTTTGACGGCGCCAATCCAAAATCGGTCCGCGCTTTTTTTGACGAGATGATGGACTTGGGCGTCGAGGGCATGATGCTCTCCCCCGGCTACTCCTACGACAAGGCGCCAGACCAGAAACACTTCCTCGGACGCGCCCGCACGCGCCGCATGTTCCGCGCGATCCTTTCGAACCGCAAAAAGACCTGGCAGTTCAATCTCTCGCCGCTGTTCCTGGAATTTCTCATGGGCAAACGCACTTACCCCTGCACTCCCTGGGGCATGCCCACCTTCAACGTTTTCGGATGGCAGAAGCCCTGCTACCTGCTGCAAGACGGTTACGCCGAAACCTTCGCTGAACTCCTCGCCACCACCCAGTGGAGCAACTACGGCACCGAGTCGGGCAATCCGGCCTGCGCGAATTGCATGGTCCACAGCGGCTACGAGGCCTCGGCGGTCAACGCAACCTTCAGTTCGCTCGGCGGATTCCTGGCCACGGTGAAGGGAACTCTGTTCTCGAGCTACAACGACGAAGCAGCTCTGCGCCTTTTGGATGAGCCGCAACCTCCCGCGCATCCGCTAGTCCAGATCGCGCCCACGACAGAGTCGGCCGAGTCGCTGCAAGAAACCCGCGCGTAACACCGTGGAAGAGCGGGCCGCGGAAGCGCGGCGGGTCGATAACGTGGAAGAGCGGCGCTTTAGCGCCGCGTAAAGCGCAAGACTCCGATGGGGCTTTAGCCCCCGCGCACGTCGTACCGAACAAGTCATGACAGGCAAAGAAGCCGGACACATCGATCACGCCTCCCCGCAAGCGACTCCACCGCACGCCGACGTCAACCCCGACGCGCTGGAAGTCGCGCCTGGCACCGCGCGCGAGCAACTCGAAGGCTGGATCCCCCAACTCGCCACCGAAGAAGAAATCCGCGTCGCCCTCGAAAAGGCTTTCGACTACCGCGGCGACGTCACCCTCACCCTCAAAGACGGATCGAAGATTGAAGGCTACCTTTTCGACCGCCGCTCCGCCGCAACCCTGAAAGATTCCGTCGTCCGCCTCTACCCCAAGAGCTCCAACGACAAGATCTCCATCTCCTACGCTGACATCGCCGCCCTCGCCTTCACCGGTCGCGACACCGCCGCGGGACGAAGCTGGGAAGCCTGGATGAAAAAATACGCCGAGAAAAAAGCCGCCGGCGAAAAAGATCTGAGTCTCCACCCCGAATCGCTCGACGAATAAACTGCGCGCTATTTCCCAATGGCCCCAAAGCTCAGCCCGTCAATCAACTCCTCCACTTCATCATCCGTACCGCCGATCACCGTAATCGATACGATGTAGCCGTGCGCCACCAGCGCCAGCGATGACTGTAGCATCCTCCGCGTCCCCACATCCTTTTGAAAATCCCCCCGCACCAGCTTCTTCGTTCCTACCTCATACTCATACGGTTCTTCGTCCACCACAAAACCCTGCGCCTTCGCCACCTCGGTCAGGGGACCGAAATATTGCGCCGGATCCGTCATTCCCGGATACGCCTCCACCCTCTCCGCCGCAATCAGGACGGACGCGTTCACGTCTTTAGCCTTCGCCTCCGGAGGCCGCGAAAACGCCGCCAGCAGCACTCTCCCGCCCGCATTCGACGATGAAGTTGCACTCGTGGGTGCGGAATCAGAACCCTCTTTGCCTTCCGCCCGCGCATTCATCTCCTCCGTCCGCAGCACCCAGCCGTCACGAATCTTGCACGAGAGCCCGAGCGTCTTGTTTCGATACACGCCATTGCTGACGGCGCCTGCCTCAAGCTCGGATGGAATCGGACCGGCAGGCTTCTTGACGTGTTTTGCGGAGGACGAGGACGACGAAGCCGAGGGAGTTTGCGCCGGAGCCTGCGCCTGCAGGCCCCCGGTCGCGAGTGAAGTACAAATCAATGCGGAGACACAGAATCCACCACTGCCAAACATCATGCTTCTATGGTACTCGACCACGGGTACGCGAGTACGCGGGACCGCTCCGACATCAGGCCGCTCTTCCCATGACCGGCTGCGTGCAATGCGCGCACCGCTTCGCCTCGATCGGAATTTCGCTCATGCACTCCGGGCACTTCTTGGTCGTTGGATCGGCGGGTTTTTCGCCGCGATGCATCCTCGCAATCAATGTGTTCACCGGCAACACCACAAAGAAGTAAACCGTCGCGGCAATCAGAATGAATGACACGCCGGCGTTCACGAAATCGCCGATCGGGAACTCGGTGCCGCGAATCATGAACTTCAGACTCGAATAGTCCGGCTTGCCGACGATGACCGCGATCAGCGGCGTAATCAAGGCCTTGCTGAAGCCGGCGACGACCGCCCCGAAAGCCGCGCCAATCACCACGCCCACCGCCATGTCTACAACATTGCCGCGCAGAATGAATTTCTTGAAGCCGTCCAACATATCGTTGCCCCCTACGAGAAATTTATTGCCGCAACTCTAAGGCAGAGGGGACCCGGGGTCAAGCCCTCAAGATGGCCCGCGTGGGGACGAATGGGCCGCGTTGGCGGGCGAGAAAAAGCCCGGCGCAAAAGCGCCGGGCAACTTCGAAAGTTTGGAATAAAGGTGCGAAGCGCGCCCGCCTGGACGGCGAGTCCCCTCAGATCCGCATCGGCATCACGATATACCGGTACTTATAATCATCGCCCTCGGCCGGCCGCAACTGCCCTGCCGACTGCGGATCCTTCAACTCCAGCCGCACTTCGCTGGTGCCGGCGGCTTTGAGGAAGTCCACGATGTACTGCGCATTGAAGCCAATGGTTAGCGGATCGCCGGTGTAGGGAGCCTCGATCGAATCTTCCGACTCGCCTGCTTCAGTGGACGAAGCCGAAATCTTCAATTCGCCCTTCTCCAGCCGCAGTCGCACCGCGCGCGACCGCTCATCGGCAAACTGCGCCACGCGGAGAATTGCAGAATTCAATTCGTCGGAATTCAGCGGAACAATCTTGCTGTTATCCTTCGGCAGCACGGCCTCGAAATTCGGGAATTGCCCGGTCAATTGCCGCGACGTCAGCAGCCGCGATCCGATGCGGAAGAACAGCGTCGATTCATCCTTCGCAAACTCAATCGTGTCGGCATCGGTCGAATCCAGCAGCGACTTCAATTCGTCCATCGCCTTCTTTGGCACCAGCGTCTTCATCTCGCCTGAGACGCCGTCGAACTTTTCCCCGGCTCGTTCGCAGTGCGCCAGCCGATGCCCATCCGTCGCCACCATCGTGATCGACTCCGGCTTCAGCAGCATCAGCGCGCCATTCAGCGTGTAGCGCGACTCTTCATTCGAAATCGCAAATCCCGTGCGCGCAATCAACCCGCGCAGCACCTGCGCCGGAATCGTCACCGCTCCCGCCGATGGAAACACCGGCAGGCTGGGGAAATTTGATTTCGCCATCCCCACCATCTTCGTGTTCGACCGCCCGCAGCGAATGCTGACCCAGTGATTCTCCAGCAACTTGATCGTGATGTCGGCGTCCGGCAACAGTTTCACGTAGTCGTGCAAGTTTGCGCGCCGGAATCGTGCACGACCCTTCTTTTTTCACTTTCGCATTGCACGAAGTGCGCAGGCTCAGAGTCCAGATCGGTCGCAGTCAGCGACAACCGGTCCCCCGCCGCCTCAAATAAATAATTGGAAAGAATTGGAATCGTGGTCTTGCGCTCGACCACGCCCTGCGTGGCGGTCAATTCCCGCAGCAATTCGACTTTGCTGACCGTGATCTCCATCGTCCCCGCGGCAACGGCGGCTTCCACCGGCATAAAATCCGTCTCCCCGATACTTCCTACTTGCCGTGCTACTTTTGTTACTACCCTTATATCAAATGCAAAACCTATAAAACCAGTAGTAACAGTAGGCTCTTCGCAGAAGTGGAAAACTCAGCCAACTACCCTGTTCTCACCGGGTTCCCGCCATACCCCTCATGTTAGAAATCGGTCCCGAACTCTTCGGACTCCCCACTACAACTTTACCCATTCCCCGATTTCTTCCCGGCCTTACACAACTTCCACATCTATTTCACAGCCACTGCGAAGGAAGACTGGACTGCAGAGTGGAAAAACTCGAGCATCCCCGCGATTCATCCGCCTAATTGCTCGGTCAACTTATTGATCAACCTGTTTAAATCCTTATCGGTCTTGCGCAGCTCTTCAATCTTCTCGACCGAATGCAGCACCGTCGTATGATGCTTGCCGCCGAACTGCCGTCCGATTTCCGGCAGGGAAGCCTCGGTCAGATGCTTCGCCAAATACATCGCAATCTGCCGCGGATACACGATCGCCCGCGAATTATTCTTTGCCTTGATCTCCACCAACCGCAGCCCGAACTGCTCCGCCACCATTTTCTGAATGGACTCGATCGTGACCTTGCGGGCCTGCGAATCGATGAAGTTCTTCAGCACCTGCTGCGCGTAGGGCAGCGTGATCTCTGCTCCAATCAGCGAAGAGTGCGCCACCAACCGGATCAGCGCCCCTTCCAGCTCGCGCACGTTCGACCGGATGTTCGACGCCACATAGAGCGCCACATCCGTCGGCAGCGTCACTTTCTCCTGCTCCGCCTTCTTCTGCAGGATCGCCACCTTGGTCTCAAGATCCGGCGGCTGGATGTCGGCAATCAGTCCCCACTCGAAGCGGCTGCGCAGCCGGTCCTCGATCTCCGCCAGCTCTTTCGGCGAGCGGTCGCTGGCAATCACGATCTGCTTCATCGACTCGTGCAGCGCGTTGAACGTGTGGAAGAATTCTTCCTGCGTCCGCTCCTTCTGCGCCAGGAACTGGATGTCGTCGATCAGCAGCACGTCCACGTTCCGGAACTTGTCGCGGAAGCTGGTCATCTTGTCGTAGCGCAGCGAGTTGATCATGTCGTTGGTGAACTTCTCGCTGGAGCAGTAGCAGATGGCCGCCTGCGGCATGCGCCGCTTGATCTCGTGCCCAATCGCCTGCATGAGGTGCGTCTTGCCCATGCCGACGCCGCCGTACAGGAACAGCGGGTTGTAAGCCTTCGAGGGACGCTCCGCCACCGCCTGGCACGCCGCGTGGGCAAACTGGTTTCCGCTGCCGATCACGAACGCGTCAAACGTGTAACGCGGATTCAGTTGCGCCGCTCCGTCCCAGTCAAAGCGCGACTGCGATGGAGACGACAGCCGCAGATACCGGACCCAGCCCGCCGTCGTGACGCACCGGCGTCGCTGCCGGATCATCCTCCGGCGTCACAAACTTCACGTCGTTGAACCCCAGGCCCAGAACGTCTATCGCTTCCTGGATCAAGTCTGCGTACTTGTCTCCCGCGTGCCGGAACTCGACCGTCGGAACTCGCACGAACAACACCCCTCCGCTCGAGTGGCTGTACCGCGTCGGCTTCAGCCACGTGTCGTAGGAGTGCCGGTTGATTTTCTTTTCCAGCGCGTCGAGAATGCGTGCCCACGGATTGGGAGAGAGAGTTGTGCTAGGGACTGACATATATGAAATGTTTCACCGCGCGGCGCTCCGGCGGCTGGTGAGAGAGCGCCTGTTAAAACTGCTGTTTTACGAAGTAGCTGGAACCGTTAATTTTACTGCGGAATGCGCCTGTTTGCTCGTGAGTTGCGTCCAAAGCCAGAAAACTTTTTCGAAAGCAAGATCAGAGCCGCATACTAGCACAAATTTTTTTGTTGTGTGGAAAACTTCGGCTGGCATTTTTCGCGAACAATTATTCAGCACCTCATTCCTCAGTGCTGTCAAGTGCCGCGCTGGTAACTGCCGCGCGCGCGGTGCAGAAATTTCCCCGCGCTCTCAAATCCCAACACCCGCACCACAACATCTAGCGCAGCGCGCCCCCCGCAGCAGAGCAATCCCAGCGCGTGAATCTCCGCCGGGCGCCGTAAAAAGGGAGTCGCTCCCAACTAGCGGCGTCATCCACGACGTTATGCAATCAAGCCCAGCCGTCCTTCGGGCAAAGCGAAGGACCTCTTTCTTATCTTATGCGCCCCAACGCGTAAGCCAATGCGCCCTTGCCTAAGCCCAAACCGCCGCCTCCCCTGACTTGGTGCGAACCCGCTCCGTCATTTATACTTATCGTTTGCCATAACACCGTTGACCGAATCAGGAGCAGCTACTTTTCATGCCCAAGCGTACATTCCAACCCAATCGGCGCAAGCGATCCAAAAAGCACGGATTTCGCACGCGCATGAAGACCCAGGGCGGCAAGAAGGTTCTTTCCCGCCGTCGCGCCAAGGGGCGCAAGCGGGTCTCGGTAAAACCAGGTTTCCGCGAATAGTCCGTGTGGCGCGGACACTCTTGTCCGCTCACCCGCGTGCGGCGCAACATGCCGCCACTACTCTCTGGAATCGATAACAGCGTGATCGCCGTGCCCGCAGGAGAATCGAACCGGGTGTCGAACCGTAGCCTCGAGCCGCGAGCCCGTAAAGACACTTTTCCTCGCAGCGCGCGCCTTTTACGCCACGCCGATTTTGAGCGTGTTTACAAACTGGGACGGCGTCACTTTTCCGCTTCCCTCACCGTGTTCTTTTTAACTCGACCGGAAGCCCGGCAGGAAGCATCCGGCGCGCAAGGCCTTCGCATCGGATTCACCGTGGGCCGCGCACTTGGCGGCGCGGTGCAGCGCAATCGCATGAAGCGCCGTTTGCGCGAAGCGGTCCGCCTGTCGCGCCCGCCCCTGGGACCAAGTGTCGACGTGGTCATCAACCCCAAGAAGTCGTTGCTGACCACAGACTTCGCCGCCGTGCTGAACGAAGTCGCCCAGGCTTTCGTAGTAATAGACAAGAAGCTCGCGGCCAAGCCGGCCAGCAGCTCGTCCGGCAAAGAACAGCCCCGTAGCGATGGGTGAAAGCCCGGCACGGCAGTGCCGTAGTGAGAACTGGCTATTTTGCCCTGAAGCTGTTCTGGCTTTTTGAGTGGCTGTTCTGGCTTTTGGGTGGCGCAGCGCTTCAAGCGCTGCGATTAAGCGTCACGGAAGATTAGGGGCTTTAGCCCCCGAGGGAAATTGAACCACTTCGCCAAACTCGTCGCGCTGCAACTCCTGCGGGCTTACAAGTGGGCCATCTCGCCCCTGTTCCCGCCGGCCTGCCGCTACGTGCCCACTTGCTCCGAATACTCGATGGAAGCCATCGAACGCTATGGCGCGTTCCGCGGTGGCCTCATGTCCCTCGCGCGTCTCCTGCGCTGCCATCCCTTTGCCCGCGGCGGCTACGACCCAGTCGTCCGTCCGCAACACATTTGCAGCGAGCGCCCAACGGCGGTCGATCATTTCACGCACGATCACCTGACAAAAGTCCAACGGCCAGCGACGCCGGCCCCGTTTCACGGCGCGATCTGAGGAAACTCTAAACTTTGGCAGACTTTCAAAATCCTCAACAAGAACCCGGCAACGAGAAACGCCTCCTCCTCGTGTTTCTGGTAACGTTCATCGCCATGCTGGCGTTCCAGCCGTTGCTGAAGAAATATTTTCCGCAACCCGCTACTCCACAGCAGCAGACCCAGCAGACCCAGCCCGCGCCCACCCAACCGGCGTCCTCCGCGGTCACGCCCGTTGTTCCAGCCGTCGTTGTGCCCAGCGGCGTCACCAGGCAGGCCGCGAGCGAATCTGAAACGGTCATCGAGAACGATCTTTACCGCATCACCTTCACCAACAAAGGCGCCCAGGTCAAATCCTGGATCCTGAAAAAATTTGATAACGACGCGCAGAACGGCAAACTCGATCTCGTCAACGCCAACGCCGCCGCTCTCTACGGCTACCCGCTTTCGCTCTGGACCTACGACGAGTCGTTGCGCACTCGCCTCAACTCCGTCCTCTACGTCGCCTCGCGCGAAGGCAGCCTCACTTCGCCCACGACCGTCACCTTTGAGTACGTCGCCGACGATCTGGCCGTCCGCAAGACTTTCGCTTTCGACCACACCTACATTGTGAATGTCGAAACCTCCGTCACCTACAAGGGCAGTCCCGCTCCCGCCCTTCCCGCCTGGCCCTCCGGTTTCGGCGATCAGACCACCGCGCCGTTCTATGCCGCCGGGCTGATCGACTACCAGTACAACAAGAACATCGAGCGCGTGCCGATCAAGAAAATCAGCGGGGGCGCAACCATTCCCGGACCCTTCCACTGGGCTGGCCCCACCGACCAGTATTTCGCCGCCGTCTTCATCCCCACCGATCCCGCCTCGGCTTCGATGGTCATGTTGCACAACTCGCTTCCGATTCCCAAAGATCCTGACAAGCCAGATTCAAAAGAAGTGATTAATGTGGATGTCGTCGGCGCCGCCGTCGGCAATCTGCACGGCCCCACCGTGGAACGCGTTTTCGTTGGTCCCAAGGAGCTCGACGTCCTCGAGAAGGTCAACGTCCCCGGCGTCGCCGACAACGACCTCAATGGCCTCGTAGATTTCGGCTGGTGGGGCATCATCGCCAAGCCTCTCTTCGTCTGGCTCAAGTGGACCTACCATCACGTAGTCCCCAACTGGGGATGGGCGATCATCCTGCAGACGATCATCATCAGCATTGCGCTGCTGCCCCTGCGCATCACGCAGATGAAGTCCATGCTCAAGATGCAGCGCGTCGCCCCGCAGATCAAGGCGATCCAGGAAAAGTATAAAAAGTACAGCCTGCGCGATCCGCGCAAAGCGCCCATGAACGAGGAGATCAGCGCCCTCTACAAGAAAGAAGGCGTTAATCCGGCTGGCGGCTGTTTGCCCATGTTGATCCAGTTCCCCTTCCTCATTGCTTATTACCGGATGTTGGGGACGGCGCTCGATCTGCGCCACGCCCACTGGCTCTGGATCCACGATCTGTCCGCCGCTGATCCAATTTACTTGCTGCCGATTTTCATGGTCATCAGCAGCCTCATCAATCAACGCATGACGCCCCAGGCGGGCATGGATCCCGCGCAGCAAAGAATGTTGAACGTGATGATGCCGCTCATGATGGGCTTCATCTTCTTCCGCTTCGCCGCCGGCCTGAACTTGTACTATGCCGTGAGTAACGTCATCATGGTCGCGCAACAAGCGGTCATGAACCGCACTCATCTCGGCCGCGAAATGCGCGAAATCATGGAGAAGCGCGCCAGAAAGAAAGACAAGTAAGCTATTAGCCGTTGGCTTTTGGCTCTTAGCTGGTCCTACATTGCAGCCGCGAAGCGGCGAAAGAATACAGCCCACGGCGCAAGCCGTGGGTAAGACTCCGATAAGATTTAAGCTAAGAGCCAAGAGCACAAAGCCAAGAGCGAACGCCCCATGCCCATTCCCGACAAACTCGCCGCCGCCAATAAGATCAACGAATTCCTTCAGGCCGTCGTCACCCTCGGTGGACTCCGCCTCAAGTACCGCATCATCGTCGATCCTCCCATGCCCGAGAACCGCGACTGGGAGAAACCGGAAATCCTCGTCGATCTCGCCGGCCCCGACTCCGCTCTCCTTCTCGACCGCGGCGGAGAACTTCTCCGCGCCCTCGAACTCCTCGCCCTCGAAATGCTTCGCCTTCCTTCCGGCGAACACGAGAAGATTTCTTTTGACTGCCAGAACCATCGTTCGCTGCGCATTCAGGAACTCCGTACCGCAGCCTCCGTCGCCGCAGAAACCGTTCGCCGCACCGGCACTCCGTATCACTTCAGTCCAATGTCTTCACGCGAGCGCCGCATTGTCCACTTGGCTCTCCGCGACCAGACCGACCTCCACACCGAAAGCGAAGGCGAAGGCATGCGCCGCTGCCTCGTCGTCTACCCCGCGGACTACAAGCCCGCCGCCCGGCCCACCCCGAAAACCATCCCCTAGAGCAAACGTTCAAAACTATATAATGAATGGCGGACAACCCAGGTCTTTAGCCCTGGTTCCTAACTAAGTCACAGGAGGTCTGCATGAATCGCTCCGGCCTTCCTTTTTTTCTTTTCCTCCTCGTCCTCGCTGCCGGGATCGCTCTGGCCTGCGGCACTCCGATGCATTCCGTCGCTCCGAGCTGCACTTCTACTCCAACCGCCTCGAACAACGCGATGCCGCAGTCCATCGTGATGTGTCCTGCGGTCGCCGACGCGCGGGACTATCCGAGTGGCGAAGTTGAGTTCGTCGCCATCGGATCTTATCTGTCTGGGTCTTCGCCAGCTTTGCCTACACCGGTGATTTGGGGCGCATGTCAAGCCAACGCGCCCACGACTGGAGTCACGGTCAGTAGTAGCGGTGTGGCTCACTGTGCGGCTGGAGCGTCCGGCACCTATACCGTTTGGGCTACAGGCGGACCGGTCTTCTGCAACGTCGTTGGCCCCTGCGGCGCGTGTGGAAAGACTGGGACCGCCAAACTCACCTGCCCGTAAAGCGGATACCAGAGCTGAGTCATTGCGACAAGCAAGAATTAACCTGCATGCACACAGCCGCATAGCGAAAGAACCGATTTTCGTTTTCAACGTTGGAAATGTGGCATGAGAACCGGCCTGCGCACTCCACTATTACTATCTAGATTCGTCTTCGATGACAGTTCCTCGACCGCGAAAAATTTCCACTAGTGCTCCGCGAGAAGCCGCATCTCGGCAGAAGAATCAGACTGCAGCTTCCGCTTCTCCCACCCATTAACAATCTTGATTCCTTCCCAACAAGGTTCGCGCAGCCCAATAAAAAAGGGCGGCCGCAAGGTCGCCCTTCTCTGAAACTGAAAACCGTCCGCCTACCGTCCTGCGGCCGCTCCTGCTGCCTTCGGCATCATCCCGGCGATATTCATCGCCTCGATCCGGTTCAGCACTGATTCCAGGCTCGCTCCCGTATCAGTGCAAGCATCTACATACGGATGCCGGCTTCCGTCGGCGTGCATCACCAGCACACTCGTCTCGCTGCTCGCCTTCTTCACCATGTACGGCAGATGATGACGATCATTGCGGCTCAGCGTCGGCCCCAGCACTACCAGATCAAACCCGCTTTTCTTCACCGCTTCTTCCGCGGCCTTGCGTCCCTCGGCCTGTTGCACCGTGTGCCCGGCCTTTTCCATCGCCGCAGCCTGCGCTTTCAGAATGTCCCCATCGCCTTCGCTATAAAGAATTCTCAATTTCGCTTTCGCCATTGGGCTCCTCGAATCGTCCTTCCTCGCTCGGTACCTGACGCACCGGTACCTGCCAATGACGGTAGCAACCGCCGACTCCCCGTTAAACGTCACCGAAGGCCCACGACGAACGACACCATTCTGCCCACTAATCTTCTCCGTCCCTGCTAAGTCCCTTCCCCTCAGAGCCTCTCCGCGCTACACTTCTGCCCGGAGGCTTTCCAACCATGCCCGCCCGTCTCGTCTGGAGAGCTGTATTCATCTCGTTTTTCTTCGCACCCTTCTTCGTGAGCCAACCCCTGGCCGCGCAGTCCAACACTTCCACCACCACCTGCAATCTCGAAGACGGACGCCAGGTGTACGTTCGTTACGTCCCCGTCGCCACCGGCAAAGAGAAGATTCCCAATGGCAAGCCTTGGGCTCCGGGCGGCACTCCTATGACTCTGTTCAGTGAAGTGCAACTCTCTCTTGGCAGTTCCACGATTCCCATCGGCGCCTACAGCGTCTATCCCATTCCTGCCAAGGATCATTGGACTCTCGTCGTCAACAAGAACGTAACTCCCGGCGCCGCCTACGATGACAAGCAGGACATAGCTCGCGCCCCCATGGAAACCGCGCAGGTCGCGCAACCCTCCGACGCTCTCGAAGTAGCCTTTGCCCACGTTGGCGCCCGTTGCACCCTCCGCATCTACATTGGGAAGGTCGCCTCCTTCGCCGACTTCACCGCGAAGTGACTCTGCTTGGCGGGCGTGAGCCAAGCCGAGCCCGCTGGCGTTGGCCCCGCACATCGAGAACAGAGAGGAGGCCGCCATGCTCAGCTACTCCCGCGGTCCCGATGCGCTGGTGTCTGAAATCACCATCGGAGAATTGTTGCGCCGGACCGCCGAGCGCGTCGGCTCCAATCTCGCAGTCGTTTCCTGCCACCAGTCCCGCCGCCTGACCTGGGCGGAACTGAGCGATCTAGCCGATCGTGTCGCGCGCGGCTTGTGGTCCCTCGGCATTCGCAAAGGCGATCGGGTTGGCCTCTGGTCCACCAACTGCATCGAGTGGGTTCTGATCCACATGGGCTGTGCCCGCGCGGGCGCCATTCTCGTCAACGTCAATCCCGCCTACCGCTCGCACGAACTCCAGTTCACCCTGCATAAATCCCACATGAAAGCGCTGTTCCTCTGGCGCAGCGACGCCCGCGCCAACTATGCGGACCTCCTTCAGCAGGCAACCAACGAACAGAAACTCGACCTCCGCCACGTCATCTATTTCGACTCGCCCCAATGGCCAGCGCTACTCCAAACTCCCGGTGAAATCCCTTCCGGCATCGAGCCCAATGACGTTGCCAACATTCAATACACTTCCGGAACCACCGGCCTTCCTAAGGGCGTTATGCTCACCCACCGCAACCAGGTCAACAATGGACGCTTCCTCGCCCAGGGCATGCGCTACACCGAGGCAGATCGCATCTGTACTCCGGTCCCGCTCTATCACTGCTTCGGATGCGTCATCGCGACCATGTCCGCGGTCGCCAGCGGCGCCGCCGTGGTTTTTCCCAATTGGACGTTCGACCCTCGTGCCACTCTTGCCGCCATTCAGATCGAGAAATGCACCTCCCTCTACGGCGTCCCGGCCATGTTCATCGCCGAGTTGGGCGTCCCTGATTTTTCCGGCTTCAATCTCGCCAGCCTGCGTACCGGCATGATGGCCGGCGCTCCCTGTCCGGTCGAGATTATGAAGCGCGTCGTCAGCGAAATGCATTGCCCGCAATTGATCATCGGCTACGGCCAAACCGAGAGCACACCCGTTGTCACGATGTCGGAAGTCGGCGATCCTCTCGAACTTCGTGTCGCCACCATCGGCAAAGCTTTACCCTGCACCGAGATGAAAATCGCAGACTCCATCACTGGCGAAACGCTTCCGCTCGGCCAGCAGGGCGAAGTCTGCGCCCGCGGCTATATGGTGATGAAAGGCTACGACGATGAACCCGAGGCCACTCGCCGCGCCATCGACTCCGAAGCCTGGCTGCACACCGGCGACCTCGGCATCATGCGCCAGGACGGCTACATCCATCTCACCGGACGCGCCAAAGACATGATCATTCGCGGTGGCGAGAACGTTTATCCCCGCGAGGTCGAAGAATTCCTGTATTCCCACCCGAAGATTGCCGAAGTGCAAGTCGTCGGCCTGCCCGATCAGCGCCTCGGCGAAGTCGTCCTCGCTTGGATTCGCCTTCACCCCGCCGCCACCGCAACCGAAGCGGAAATCCGCGAATTCTGCCACGGCAAGATTGCCTACTTCAAAATCCCCGAGTTCATCCGCTTCGTCGACTCCTTCCCCACCACGGTCACCGGCAAAGTACAAAAATTCAAAATCAGAGAAATCGAAATTCAAACCAGAGGCCTGGAAAAAGTAGCCGAAATCAAAACCGCATGACTCCTGTTTGTTGGGGGTTTGTTTTTCTTTGCGCACTGAGCGATTTTCTCAGCCGTCCTTGTCGGTAAAAAAATCTGCCTGCCTCCCCGAACGCCCTCTCGGGAATAACCAGTAGTTCACTGCCCTCACTTCGAGATTTCTGCGACAATCCCTCCATGCGCATCGCGCTTCTCCTCCTCGCCGCGACGGCCGTAGCTCAGCACGTCCAACTCTCCCACACCGCCGAAAGCCTTCGCGGAGTCAGCGCCGTCTCCCGCGAAATCGCCTGGGCCAGCGGCACTCACGGCACCTATCTCCGCACCACCGACGGCGGACGCACCTGGACGCCCTCCCAGGTCCCCGACGCCTCCACGCTAGATTTCCGCGCGGTCGTCGCCTTCTCCGCCACTGAAGCCTTCCTCATGTCCGCCGGGCCCGGCGACCTGTCCCGCATCTACCACACCGCCGACGCCGGCCAACACTGGCAACTCCAATTCACAAACACCAATCCCAAAGCATTCTTCGACTCCATGGTCTTCTGGGATTCGAAACACGGCATCGTCCTCGGCGATCCCATCCTCGACGAATCCGGCAAACTAAAATTCGAACTACTCATCACTGACGACGGCCAAACCTGGAGTCAGATCCCTCCGTCGCAATTGCCGCCAGCGCTGGACGGGGAAGGAGCCTTCGCCGCCAGCAATACCTGCATCGCAATCCTCCCATCGCCCACCCTGGCCATTGGATCGAATCTCGATGCCGGCACAAAGGCCGTTGGATCGAATCTCGATGCCAGCACAAACGGGAAGGGCACGACTTCCAGTCGTGCCGTTACGTCGCCCGAATTGGACGGGGCTTCAGCCCCTGGGGCCCATATCTGGTTCGCCACCGGCGGCCGCGCCGCCCGCGTCTTTCACTCTCCCGACCGCGGTCAAACCTGGCAAGTCTCCGACGCTCCTATCCTCCACGGTCCCGACTCCGCCGGAATCTTCTCCATCGCTTTCCGCGACCCGCTGCACGGCGTCATCGCCGGAGGCGACTACAAGCACCCCAACAATGACGGACCGAACCTTGCCTTCACCGACGACGGCGGCAAAACCTGGACACTCTCCGACCTCCATCCTCAAGCCTATTTTTCCGCCGTGGCCTATGACCGCAAGATCATCGAGGCCGCAATCGCCCAGGAAAAAGCAAACGATGATGCGACGAACAAAAAGAAACCCCGCATCCAGCCCATCGCGCCTGAGCGCCTCTTCATCGTCGGCGACAATTTCATCTTCGACTTTCGTCCCCCCAACAACCCTCGCCGTATCAGCGCCAAGAAAAAGCAAGCCATCAAGTTCAACGCCGTGAGCGCATTCCCCGAAGGCGGAGCCCCAATCGTCGGCCCCAAAGGCTCCATCGCCTCGTTGCCGTGACCTTCAAAATTCTTGTCGTCCTGAGGGCCCGCCGTTCGGGCTCGAATCACCTGTGTACTCCCCGACGCCACCTCCTACCGCACGCTCGTTCCCGGAGAAGTTGTTAGGCGACGAAACAATTCACCCCGCCCTAACGTACCGGACCAATAGCGCGCAACCAGGAGGTCTCATGTCCCTTCTCTCCAACCCTCGCTTCCTCGCGATCTATTCCGGCGTACTCACAATCATCTTCGCCGCCACCGTCGTATGCGGATACCTCACGCTCCGCCATCCCAACTTCGGCATCATCACCGCCCGCCGCATCAACATCGCCGAGCCCGACGGCACCATCCGCCTCACCATCTCCAACCGCGCCGATTTTCCCGGCGGATGGATTCACAAGAAAGAAACTCCCCGCCCCGATCGCCAGGACGCCGCCGGAATGCTCTTCATGAGTGAAGAAGGCACCGAGCAGGGAGGCCTGATCTGGGGCGCCGGCCAACTCCCCGACGGCACCATTGAAAACCACGGCCATCTCAGCCTCGACCAGTACGAAGAGAATCAGATCTTCGCCCTCGATGCCGGACAGGAAGGCAAAGACAAGTTCTCCAAAATCACCATCTCCGACCAGGGAGACTATCCCGTCGACGAAAAGCGTAAAGCCGAAGACCGCATCGGACGTCTGCCCCCTGACAAGCAAGACGACGCCTGGGCCGAGTTCTTCACCACCCACAAGCACGACGTCACGCGCCTGGTCATCGGCCGCCAGCCCGACGGCTCCGTTGGCCTGAACCTCCATGATGCCAACGGCAAAGTCCGCATCCAGCTCGCAGTCCAGCCCGACGGCAAAGCCGCCCTCCAATTCCTCGACGAGACCGGCAAAGTAGTAACCGAATTCACCGGCCAAAAGAAGTAATCAATCGGCTAAGACGGTCGTGGTAGTACGCCGTGGTAGTACCCCTCCGACGCCAGCCGCGACGCGGCGAAAGAATACAGCCCACGGCGCAAGCCGTGGGTAAGCAGCAGGGAAGAGCAGCGAGCCCCGGAGGGGCGAAAGAAAAGAACGCGCCCACATAACGACGCCCTGTGCACGCCCAAATCCCTCGGCGCACCCCGGTTACTAAAGTCCCATCCCTTCCTGTCCTTTTCATTCCCCACCACTTCTACGAAGATAAAGAAGATTAACTAGTTCTTAACTGCCCCAGATCGCGACCTATGAAAAACCTGTCTCTGGCCTTTGTCCTTCTCGCAGCCGCGGCCGTTGCTTCCGCGCAAACCCAAAGCCCCGCGCCCGCTGCATCGGCGTCCTCCACCATCTCGCGCACCACCAAGGCTATGCACTATCGCCTGCAGGGTGGCTCGACCAAGGTTGATTTCGCCGGCACCAGTCTCCTGCAGCGTGCTTCGGGCGAAGCCAAGGTCGAAGGCAAGAAGACCAACTTCGAAATTGACGCGAAATTCACCGGCCTCGAAGACGCCACCAAATTCGGACTTGAGTTCCTCACCTATGTTCTATGGGCTGTCTCGCCCCAGGGACGCCCGGTCAATCTCGGCGAACTCTCCCTCGATAAATCCGGCAACGCGCACGTCAAAGCCTTCACCGACCTCCAGGCCTTCGGAATGATCGTCACCGCCGAGCCCTACTTCGCCGTGACTCAACCCGGCGACATGGTCGTCATGGAGAGCGCCACCATCAGCGGAGCCGCCACACAAAACATTGACGCTCGCTACGAACTCGTCGCGCGCAGCACTTACTCATCCACCAACTCGCACATTCAGGACGCCATCTTCGGCATTGATACTAAGACTCCGCTCGAGCTGTTCGAAGCGCGCAACGCCGTCCGCATCGCGCATATCGCGGCCGCCGAAAAGTATGCTGCGGCCATCCTCTCGAAAGCCGGTCAGCAGTTGCTGGCTGCCGAAACTGCGTATCGCCAGAAACAGAACAAGGCCGCCGTGGAAGCCGCCGCCAAAGAAGCCACCGAGACCGCCGAAGAAGCGCGCCTCATGGCCGTAAAACAAAAAGCTGAGGACGAGGCCCAGGCCGCCGCCGCAGCGCGCGAGGCCCAGGCCCGCGCCGATGCCGCCGCCGAAGCCAAGCGTCGCGCCGACGCCGAAACCGCTCGCGCTCAGGCCGAACAAGCCCGCGCAGCCGCCCAACAAGCCCAAGCCGAAGCGGAGAAGATGAAGCTTGAAGCCCAGGCCGCCGCCCAGGAAGCCGCGCGCCAGCGAGAGGAAGCGGAAAAAGCTAAAGCCGAAGCCGTCGCACAGCAGCAGGTTCTTGCTGCCGAGACCGACAAAGCCAAGGCCGCCGCCGCACAATCCGAAAGTCTTCGCCAGCAGGCTGAAAACGAAAAGGCCGAACTCCGCGCCCGCCTCCTTCAGCAGCTCAACTCCATTCTCGCCACTCGCGACTCCGCCCGCGGCCTCGTCGCCAACATGTCGGACGTCCTCTTCCGCAGCGGCAGTTTCGAGCTGACTCCCGGAGCCCGCGAGCGCCTCGCCAAAGTTTCCGGCATCGTGCTCGCCTATCCCAGCCTGCATGTCGCCATCGAAGGCCACACCGACAGCGTCGGCAGCGACCAATACAACCAGGATCTCTCCGAGCGCCGCGCTCAAGCCGTCCGCGACTATTTTGTCCAGCAGGGAATTTCGTCCAACGCCGTCGAAGCCCACGGCTTCGGCAAGACTGCGCCGATCGCCAGCAACGACACTCCCGAAGGCCGCCAGCAAAACCGCCGCGTAGAACTAGTTCTCTCCGGCGACGCCATCGGCCAAAACCTCGACGCCCCAACCCAACCGCAGCCCGTCTCCTACACTCCGCGCCAGTAGGCTGGGCTCAATCACGACTCGTGGAGTGCCGCAAACAGCATCTGAAACAAAATTGGTTTCCGGATTGCTCCTCGGGAGAATTACTGTGTAAGCCCCCAGGGCACATTACGGCTCGCCCATAGCGCGTCCAACTGGGTTTCGGGTTCCTGCGCAGCGATGGAATTCAGGTCGCGAGAGGGATGGCCGGGTCCAGCACACGCAGCAGGAGCAGACTTTGGTCATCCTGCTGCAGACCATATTTTCGCACCTCGCGCATGATGAGATCCCAAATCTCCGGCAAGGCTCTGGTAGCGTGTTGCGTCAGCAATTCTTGCAGACGGGCCAGGCCAAATTCTTCATCTCTGGCATTGGCGACTTCCGTTATGCCGTCGGTAACCATCAAGAAGAGATCGCGCGGTGAATAGATGACGCGCTTACTAGCATAGGAACCGCCGGGGATCAGTCCCAGCGGAAGCTGCTCCATGGAGAGACGGGCCGTGTCCCCGCTGCCGTACCGATAGTGGAGGATCGGCGGATGGGCAGCCAACGCGTATTCGGCTTCACTGGAGCCATCGAAGCGGAGCAGGGCCAGAGTGGCAAACATTTCAGGTTCCTTGAGATCTGGCAGCACGCGGTCCACACTTTCGAGCGCCGCTACCGGCATTTGGCGGAATCGCACGGCGAGTCGGATGGCAGTCTTCAACATCCCCATGAGTTGGCCGGCGGGCAGGCCATGGCCGGAAATATCAGCGACGTAGGCCACCAACCCACCATCGCTCTCGATGACGTCGATCAGATCGCCGCCCATCTCTGTGCTCGGGATCGATTTGCCGTATAGCTCGAAAGTCGCGTTCTGGAAAGACACGGTCGGAACTAGGGTCGCCTGAATACCGTGGGCCAAAGAAAGCTCTGTCTGCATACGCACGCTGGCCACGCCCTCCGTACCAGCGAAGACGAGCAGAAATCGAACCCCGAAAGCGATACCAACGAAGATCCCGATCGCATCGAATAGCACGCGCCGATGCAAAGCGACGGGGACCGGGAGAGGCCGCGAAACGTGCGAGGCCCAGTAGCCCAGCCAGGCGGTCACGCCAACCAGCAGAAACAGGAGAGGGATAAGACGAAGTCTCTTGATCGCTGCAGCCCTAAGCGTCATCGCTCCCGTACCCATTAAGACGGGCCAAAAGAAACCCCCGCCGACACGGGGAGCATTGAGCTGCACTAGGTCGAGCGCGAAACCGCCAGCGGCGCCGACGAGGAAGTACCCTGCCAGGAACATCTTCATCCGGCCTAGCGGCAGCATGCGCCAGTAGGGACTGAAGGCGGTGGGAAAGGTCGAGCTCACACCAGCCAGCCACGTACGGAGCTTCTTTTTCATCGGTACTTCCTCGGGCGTCCTGGATCGCAGGGAGTCCAAGCGCTAAGCCAGGGCTTCGACCGTTCGTCGGTGGAAGCGGTAGAGCGCCAGGAATCCGAGCAAGAGGACGCAGACGAGAATCGGTAGATTCGTTTATTGAACTGTTACCAGAAATGCATAAAGATCACAAGCGGGTGCCGAACTTGAATGGCCGGTCTTTGATTTTGATTGGCATTCCTGACAGCCTAAGCATCTCCGGCGGACATTTCGAGGTAAATCGAGTTGTATAGAAGAGATGTTCCGAGGTTGCACTCCGATCCTTCCCGCTACTCTGAAGCATCCAATCCGCGGAGGCCTCCCATGACCAACTCCCAAGACCAACTCCTGCGCCAAAATCTCATCTATCTTCTCGCCGGTGGCGGTGCTCACGCTAACTTCGACGCCATCGTAAGAAATCTCCCACCCAAACTCCGCGGTGCCAAACCCGCAAATTTCCCGCACTCTCCCTGGATGCTCCTCGAACACCTCCGTCTGGCCCAATGGGACATCCTCGAATTCAGCCGCAACAAGAAACATGTTTCCCCGAAATGGCCCGAAGGCTACTGGCCGAAAACACCGGCCCCTCCCACCGCCGCAGCCTGGACCAAAAGCATCCAGCAATTCCGCCGCGACCTCAAAGCCATGCAATCTCTCGTGGAGAATCCCAAAACCGACCTCTTCGCCCGCATCCCCTGGGGCGACGGCCAAACCATCCTCCGCGAAGCCCTCGTTCTAGCCGATCACAACTCTCACCACCTCGGCCAACTGCTGGACGTCCGCCGCCTGCTAGGCGCCTGGAAAAGCTAGAGCCCTGGAAGCGTGGGATTGCGCAGTTTATCTGCCCGGCTTTTCTTAGCGTCCTTAGCGTTCCCTTAGCGACCTTCGCGTTTAAAAGCTTTTCCTCGAAAAAGCGTCCTTCTCCTTACTAGTTCGCCACCGGCAACCGAAACTCTTCCTGCCGTCCCGCTCTCTTCCGAAACACTCCCCGCACTCCTTCCCGCCACCGCTCGTCAATCCCCACAAACGTCCATTCAACCTCCGGTGACACATACCGCAACAACACATCCGTCGCCGGGTGCACGTGCAACGCTGGCGCCACCAGAAACAGCAGCGGCTTCTCCGACGACAACTCCTGCCCCCCAAAATATCCAAACCGCGGAAACTCCCCGCGCGCATGATGCCACTCCACCCGCGACCAGTAATCCAGCCCCTGCAGCGGCAAATGAATGTCTTCATCCGCCTTCAACTCCACCACCGCCAGCCGTCCTTCGCGCGTCATCGTTAGCACATCAATCATCGCCCGGTCCGACGCCGAGAATGCCGGCACCTGCGAATACAGTTCCCGCGCGTCCAGCCGCTCGTCCACCACGCTCACGTCGGCCACCACCAGCGACTCCAGCCACCGCTCCGGATGCATCCGGAACAATGCATCCTGCCTCGGCCCATACGGATGCCGCGCATCCCGCAGCCTCGTCAGCAGTTCCGCAAACATTTTCCAATTGCGATCCTCCAGCACCCGCTCCTCCGCTCCCACGCCAAACACAATTTCCTGCCGGCTGCGAAACGTCGCCGCCTCCGCTCCCATTCGCGCCCGCGCAAACTCGAGCCCTCGCCACCGAAACGCGATCTCCGCCGCCGAAAGCACCGCCACTTCGCAATTCGGCAGAATCCCTCTGATCCGCACAATCGACTCCGCAAACCTCTCCAGCGCCGCCTCTTCATTCGTGGCATGCACCAGCCGCGTCGACACATTCCCGCGATCCGTGCAGTCCATCTCCACCATCGCATCGTCCCGCTCGTCGAACTCAAACAAACTCCACTTCGCTGCCCCCCGATTCAGATTCGCCATCCGCTCCCGCACCAGCCCCGACTTCCCCGCCGGCACAAAAACTTCAGTCCCTCGACCAGCACATTCCGTGACCCGGCGTGCCCCGTTGCCCCAAGTCCCAGTCGAAGCGCCTCCCTGCCTTTGGGAAATATGGGGATTCTCCCGCACCCATCCAGCCACAAAATCCCAAACGTCAGCGCCGCATCCACCGAAGCCTGCGTCTCCGACGCATTCACTCCCAACACCGCAAACGCCGTCTGCCCCTGCCGCAAAATCCCCCGCGCATAAATCGGACCAAACGATTTCTCCAGATCCATCCCGGAAGTCAGCCGCGTAATCGCGAACCCCGGAAAATGCCGCTCCAGCGCGCGCCGCAACTTCGCTCATAACTGATCCGCGCCACCTTCTTCGCCGTCGGAGACCGCCGGTCCCGCTCCCGGCAAATCTCCAGCTTCGTCGGACGCGCCTGCCCCAGCCGCTGCACCGCCAGCCGCAGCGTCCCGTTCTTCACCTCCGCTTCCAGCACCCGCCGCACCGTATTCCGTTCCGCCGACCACAAATGCAGCAGGCACTTGTTGTACTCGCCCGAAATCGAATACTTCGCCCGCGCCAGATCAAACGCCACCGCCCCATCCTCCAGCACCACGGCCCCCGCCGCCTCCGCAAGAAACTCCTGCACCGTCCGCGCTCAACGCCTCAGGCGTCATGCCGTCGAATTGTCCTCACCCCGGCCCATCCTGTCTGTGACGAATGACCATCGTATCGCCCATCCCTGTGGAAACCCCGCCCGCCCGGCGTCGTCCAGTGTGGACCGTCTTCAGGTGAAGCGAAGGATCTCGCCCAGCTCAGCCTCTGCGCGCACCAAACCATCGTGCGGCATCATAAATGAATCGCTAGTGGACTGCCTCCGAGTCCTCACCCAACTCGCAGGCATCTAAATAACGTGGAAAATAAAGACAAGCACGTTTCTTCTTCGACCACTACGGCCTCACCGAGCACGACCTCGAGCACTATCTCGCGGCCGCGCTCTCCGCCGGCGGCGACTACGCCGACCTCTACTTCGAATATCTTTCCTCCACCTCGCTCATGGTCGATGAGTCCATGGTCAAGTCGGCGTCCCAGGGCATCTCCGCCGGCTGCGGAGTCCGCGTGGTTTCCGGCGAGCGCACCGGATACGCCTACACCGACGATCTTTCCGCCGACCGCATCCTGCACGCCGCCCGCACCGCCGCCTTAATCGCCAGCGCTCCCGCAAAAACCACCGTCGCCGGATTCCAGAAACCGCAGCCCGCAGCCTTTATCCCGTAACCCTGCCCTGCGTCGACGCCGAAATCAGCGCCAAGGTCGAGCTCGTCATGCGGGCCGACAAAGCCGCCCGCGCCTACGATCCGCGCATCCAAGAAGTCCGCGCCAGCTATGCCGACGAACTCCGCAACATTCTCGTCGTCGCCTCCGACGGCACCTTCGCCGAAGATTCCCAGCCGCTGGCCCGCATGAACGTTTCCTGCATCGCCAAGACCGAAGGCAACTCCGCCCGCGGCACTTCCGGCGGCGGAGGCCGCGTCGCCCTCGATTTCTTCTTCGGTGAAAAGACTCCCGAATTTTTCGCCAAGGAATCCGCGCGCCAGGCGATCCTGCAACTCGATGCCCGCGAAGCTCCCGCCGGTGAAATGGAAGTCGTCCTTGGCCCCGGCTGGCCCGGCGTCCTTCTGCACGAAGCCGTCGGCCACGGCCTCGAAGCCGACTTCAATCGCAAGAAAACTTCCGCCTTCGCCGGCCTCGTCGGCAAGCGCGTCGCCAGCGAAAAATGCACCGTCGTCGACAACGGCACCATGCCCTGGCGCCGCGGCTCGCTTAACGTTGACGACGAAGGCGAGCCCACCCAGGAAACCGTGCTCATCGAAAACGGAATCCTCAAGGGCTATCTCAGCGACAAGCTTTCCTCCCGCCTCATGGGCATCGCCGACACCGGCAACGGACGCCGCGAAAGCTACGAACACATCCCCATGCCGCGCATGACCAATACGTACATGCTTGCCGGTCAAGACAATCCCGAAGACATCATCCGCTCCGTCAAGCACGGCGTCTACGCTGTCAACTTCGGCGGAGGCCAGGTCGACATCACCAACGGAAAATTCGTCTTCTCGGCCAGCGAAGCCTACATGATCGAAAACGGCCAGATCACCGCCCCCATCAAAGGCGCCACGCTGATCGGCAACGGCCCCGACGTCCTGACGCGCGTGAGCATGGTCGGCAACGACCTGAAACTCGACGAAGGCGTCGGCACCTGCGGCAAAGACGGCCAGGCCGTCCCCGTAGGCGTAGGCATTCCAACTTTAAAAATCGATCGCCTCACCGTAGGCGGCACCGCCAAGAAAAGATCCCGGCGGCTTCATGCAGTAACTTCGTTTTTGTGGGGACAGCCGCCTTCGGCTGTCCGGCCGGGCAAAGCCCGGGCAAGACGTGCAGCATTTGGGAAGGGCACCGGCTTTAGCCGTGCCACAGTTCAAGTGAAAGAACGGCGCTTTAGCGCCGCGCCAAGTGCATAAAAAGATCTGGAGTTTTACCCGCGTCAGCCGCGAAGTAGGACTTTGGGTGGCGCAGCGCTTCCAGCGCTGCGATTCAGAGTGCATCATCTGAGGGGCTTTAGCCCCTGAGGCTCCTCCACCCTCCGCCCCGTCATGCTGAGCGGAGTTGAAGGAGCCCCGCAGCATCCGCGGCCCTCAAAGAGTTTCTGCCGCGCACCTGGATTAGACTGAAATCTCAAAATGACAACTACGACCGAAAAATCAACTCCAACCGATCTCCAGACCATCGCCACCGACATCGTCCGCCGCGCCATGGCTGGAGGCGCCACCGCCGCCGAATGCGTGGTCCGCGAAGGCGACGAATTCTCCACCTTGTCCGCCTCGGCCAGACCGAGACCCTCAAAGAATCCGGCTCCAAGTCCATCGGTGTCCGCGTCTTCTTCGGACAGCGCGCCGCCAGCACCTACTCCAGCGACTTCTCCAAAGCCGGCCTCGACCGCATGGTCAAGTCCGCGCTCGAACTTGCGAAGATCACCTCCGAAGATCCCTTCGGCGGAATCCCCCCTGCCGATCAACTCGGCCAACTCCAGGGCGATCTCGCCCTCTACCACGAAGACGTCTACTCCCTCCCCGGCCCCGACCGCATTGACTACGCCCGCCGCGCCGAAAAAGCCGCGCTCGATTTCGATCCCCGCATTAAAAATTCCGAAGGCGGATCCTTCGACGCCGCCACCGGACACAAAGTTCTCGCCAACTCCCACGGCTTCGTCGGCGAATACCGCCGCTCCTACTGCTCCGTCGCCGCCGTCCCCATCGCTCAAACTCCCGAAGGCGCCATGCAGCGCGACTACTGGTACTCCGTCGCGCGCACGCTGACCAAACTCGACGCCCCTGAAAAAGTCGGCAAGATCGCCGCCGAACGCACGCTCCGCCGCCTGGGCGCGCGCAAAGCCAAGACCTCCCAAGTCCCCATCATCTTCGATCCCATGGTCTCCACCTCGATCCTCGAGCACATCTTCGAGGGCGTCAACGGAGACTCTGTCTATCGCGGCGCATCCTTCCTGGCGGGCAAGCTCGGACAAAAAATCGCCGGCGACAACGTCAACGTCATCGACGACGGCACCATCCCCGGCGGTTTCGGCACCAGCCCCTTCGACGGCGAAGGCATCCCCACCCGCCGCACCCTCGTCATCGAAAACGGCGTGCTCAAAAGTTATTTGCTCAACACCTACACCGCTAAAAAGCTTGGCCTCAAAACCACCGCCAACGCCTCGCGCGGATTAGCCGGCACTCCCGGCATCGGCCCCGGAAATTATTTCCTGCAGCCAGGCGCCAGGACTCCGAAAGAATTGATCGCAGGAGTGAAAGAAGGTCTCTACGTCACCGAGTTCCTCGGCCAGGGCGTGAACCTCGTCACCGGCGACTATTCCCGCGGCGCCTCCGGCCTCTGGATCTCCGGCGGTGAACTCACCTACCCCGTCGAAGAAATCACCGTAGCCGGAAATCTCAAAGACCTTTTCTTCAACATCTCCGAAATCGCCAGCGACCTCGAATTCCGCGGCAGCGTAGCCGCCCCAACCATCCGCGTAGAAGGCCTCACCGTAGGCGGCGAATAACCCCGTGTAGGGACGGACGCATTCGTCCGTCCCGCGAGCGCAGCGAGCGCTCAGAGCATTTTGCATGGCGGGTTTACGGTGACACTGCCCCTAAGCGATTTTGGGTGGCGCAGCGCTGTAAGCGCTGCGGTAACCAGGGTGACACTGCGCCCGGAGCCCTTTTGGGTGGCGCAGCGCTTCAAGCGCTGCGGTAACCGCAATCCCACATCAAAGGGCTTTAGCCCCCGAGGGACTCCCTTCATGCTATGCTTTCCGCCGTGCCCGACGCCGTCTCGCTGCCGCAATCTCCCCGGCACGCCGCCTTCGTGCGCGTGACCCACTGGATCACCGTCCTCTGCTTCTTCGCTCTCCTCATCACCGGAGCCGAAATTGTCATCTCTCACCCGCGCTTCTACTGGGGAGAAACTGGCAACGACCTCACCTCGCCTCTCTTCAAAATTCCCATCCCCGCCTCGCGCAGGTTAGTCCCCACCGGCTACGGCTTCACCCTCCCCGACGAAAATGGATGGAGCCGCTATCTCCACTTTCAAGCCGCATGGGCCGTTGTGCTCACCGGCCTCCTCTATGCCCTCTGGGGATTGTGGACCGGCCACTTCCGCGGCAACCTATTTCCTGCGCCCGGGGACGATCCTGGCAGGCATTCAGCCAGGTGATCGCGAAGCACATCCGCCTCCGCCGCCCCGACCGGGCCGAAGCCCTCTCCTACAACGCAGTGCAGCGCGCCACATATTTGATCGTAATCTTCCTCTTGTTTCCTCTCGTCATCTTGACCGGTCTCGCCCTGTCCCCCGGCTTTAACGCCGCCTTTCCCCTTGTCGTCAATTCCTTGGGAGGACGCCAGTCCGCCCGCACACTTCATTTCTTCATCACCATCTCTCTTCTGATCTTCTTGATCATCCACGTCGCCATGATATTTTTGACCGGATTTATGAGTCGCATGCGCGCCATGACCACCGGCCATGTAGAGGCGGCCTGTGTAGGGGCGGACGCATTCGTCCGCCCCGCGATGCGAAGCGAGCGACCCGGATCAGCCGCTGAGGCTTCGATATGCACTGGCCAGAGCGGAATGACGAGCGAAGAAATGATGAGCAAAGAAACGACCAGCAATGGAATGATCACCCCCAAGAAACCGCTCCCCGAACAGCCCAGTCCCTTCGCCTCACATCTCATCGAGGAGCGCCCATGACGATGACCAAACTCTCCCGCCGCAAGTTCGTCACCGCCGGTCTAGCCGCCGCCGCAGGCGTTTCGGGCGTCGCCGCCGCCGCCGTCCTCGCCAGGCGCTATGGACTCGTCCCACCCGATAGCGGCGGAGTCTACGGTCCCGGCGAAACCCTCACCTACGCCGCACAACGCCTTCTCACCCGACACTCGCTGGCCCGAGAGTTTCCGCGCAGCATAATTTCGAAGACTCCCTTCGCCAACGAACTCGATCCCCCGAGCGATTCCTTCAAAGCCCTCCAGGCCGGCGGCTTTCGCGACTGGCGTCTCACCATCGATGGCATGGTCGCCCACCCCGCTTCGCTTTCGCTCTCCGATCTCAAGAGTCTTCCCGTCCGCAGCCAGATCACCGAAGTCGTCTGCGAAGAGGGCTGGTCCTACGTCGCCGAGTGGATCGGCACGCCTCTCACCCATGTCCTGAACGCGGTCGGGCTCCTGCCGCAGGCGCGATACATCGTTTACTTCTCCATCCAGCCAGACTGGTGGGAGAGCATCGACATGGCCGACGCTCTCCATCCTCAAACTTTCCTGACCTATGCGATGAACGACGGAGATCTTCCCGTCGGCTTCGGCGGCCCGCTCCGCCTCCGTGTCCCCCGCCAACTCGGCTACAAAAGCGTCAAATTCATTACCCGCATCACCGCCACCGACTCACTCAAAAGTTTCGGCAAAGGCCTCGGCGGCGCAAACCCAGACGGCGGCTACGCCTGGTACGCCGGCATCTGAGTCGCTCCAGGCAAGAAACAGATTTCAACCGCCGTGCCAGAGCGGCCTTTTAGGACCGCGTAAAATGTCAGAAAAAGAATCGGGGCTTTAGCCCCGTGGTTTGCCTTCTCTCAAGGCGAACGTCCGGAGCTCACATGAGATTCGCCAAAATCATCTTCTACATCGCCTTCATCTGGGGCATCCTCGTCCTCACGCCCCTCTACTTCATCTTCGACATGATCGGCCAAACCGACCCCCCGCCTATCACCCACCCCGGCTTCTACTACGGATTCCCTTCCGTCGGTCTCGCATGGCAATTCGCCTTCCTCTTCATCGCCCGCGACCCCGTCCGCCTCCGCCCCATGATGATTCCCTCAGTCCTGGAAAAGTTCGGATACGGCGCTTCCTTCATCGTCCTCTACCTCCAGCACCGCCTCCACCCCCAGGATCTGGTCTTCGCCGGCCTCGACACCATCCTGGGTATCCTCTTCCTGATAGCCTTTCAAAAGACAGCCCGGGAGCCCAGCCCTTCTTAGCGTCCTTAGCGCTTCTCTTCGCGCACTTTGCGGTTAAAAGCTCTCCCCCGCAGCGCCCAACCCGTAAGCGGCCCCAAAAATCTGCAACCCCCGCTCCACCCCAGCCCTCTAAAGGTCATGCTCCATGGTAGCCAGCCTCTCCCCAATGGACTCTTGTCCCGGCCCCCAATCTCCATTACCCTATCCGCTGGGAGCTCGCATGTTTAGCCCACATCCCAACCTCGCCGACGAAATCAACCGCGTCATCGTCCAGTCGGAAATCGAGGGTGGTGTCTTCCTGAACGATCTCCCCCCATCCACCGTTCTTCGCATTCAGACCATGCATCACTGCTACACCGCCGTGCTGCTCGGCGGCAGCGAAGCCATGCTCTCCGGCCACCCCGAGTTCTGCCCTGAGCCCATTCAGGTAGCCATCGCCGGTTCCACCTGGGGAGGCTCCATGCTCAAGCTGCAATACGTAGGTCGCGGCATGCACCTCGAATTCCGCCACCCCCATTACCCCACCCCCATCATCACCTCGCCCATCCAGGAAATCCGCGACTGCCAGTCCCCCGAAACCTGCCAACCCTGCCTCAACTCCGACCTCGGCGTCTCCTAAGGAATCCAAATAAGCGGGAGCAATGCAGGAATAAAGCTAGATCCGGGCGCTCACAGATCCGTCGACTACTTCACGGCCTGTCGAGCACACGCCTTCGATGACTTACGCTCGTCGATAACGTGGAAGAGCGGCCCTTTCAGGGCCGCGTTAGATGCCCTTTTGGGAATCTTCGGGCTTCAGCCCCGTGGCTGTTTTCCGCGCCGCAGCCAACGGCCGTTGCGTTCCCTCCCATTTGACTTGCTCCCCTTCACCCACTACCATTCCCGCGAAGCAGAATCATGTCCCTGACCATCGACACCCGCGAAGTCGCTCACGTCATCATCCTCGACGTCCGCGGCCGCATCATCCTCGGCGACGAAATCCACACTCTCCGTGACGCCGTCCGCGAACTCATCGCCCAGGGCAAAAAGAAAATCATCCTCAACCTCGCCCACGTCGACTACCTCGACAGCTCCGGCCTCGGAGAACTCGTCAGCAGCTTCACCACCGTCCGCAACGCCGGTGGCGAGCTCAAACTCCTCAACCTTACCCAAAAAGTCCACGACATCCTCTTCGTCACCAAGCTCTACACCGTCTTCGACATCCGGGACGACGAATTCAGCGCCGTAAAATCCTTCGACTACTTCTTCGCCAAATAAGTGTAGATCCCAAACTCGGTCAGCCAGGGTGAGCCTGACATTCCTCGTTTTTCGTAGCATCCTTATCTTTTCTTACTTAGCGCCCTTAGCGTTGGAAGGTTTTTTGAATTGAGTTTCGCTCCCGAAGCCCCCCCTGACTCTGAATACGCCCCCGGTTTTCTTTGCGTCCTTATCTTTTCTTCCCTTAGCGCCCTTAGCGAAGAAAAGCTTTTGAAGTGGCCGCGTTCCCGAAGCCTCCCCCTGACTCCTAAATACGCTCCCCGGTTTTCTTAGCGTCCTTATCTTTTCTTACTTAGCGCCCTTAGCGTTGAAAAGCTTTTGAAGTGGCCGCGTTCCCGAAGCCTCCCCCGACTCCTAAATACGCTCCCCGGTTTTCTTAGCGTCCTTATCTTTTCTTACTTAGCGCCCTTAGCGTTGAAAAGCTTTTGAAGTGGCCGCGTTCCCGAAGCCCCCCGAACCGCTCTAGATACGCCACAAATCCCCCCACTCCCGCTACCATGGTCGGCAACGTTCCTCATGGGCCACGCAAGTGCGGGGAGCAGGAGTCGCGCCCCTCATGGATCAGCGCAGCATGAATCACAGCAGTCCCGATCACCGGACTCCACCCGACAAAACCGCCCGAGAATTAGTCTGGACTGTCGACCGCACCTTCCAGGGATGGACCTGCTCGCAGTGTGAATGGAACTATCCCATCCCCACGCTCCTCAACGATCCCGAAGCCAAGACCGCCTATGACCGCCTGGCAGCGGCCAAATTCAAAGATCACAAATGCGCCGACCAGCTCTCGCGCCTCGCCCCCGCCGGCGGCGACAACTTCACCGCCCGCATCCGCAAGCTGGTCTCACAAGGCTTCAAGCCCAAAGATGCTGTCGAACTCTTCCTCCAGGAAGTCGCCCTCGAATTTCGCACCCAACCCAAGGTCCTGGCCCAAGCCAAAACCGAAGCCGAAGATTTCCTCCGCCGCCTCCGCGCCGGCCTGATCTAAACGTAAGGATAGAAGAGCCCGTGTGGGGACAGCCGCCCTCGGCTGTCCAGCCGCGAAGCGGCGACCTTCGCCACCGCCCCTACTCCCGAATCCCCATCTCCCCCAAAATCCACGCATAATCAAACGCCGCCTCATGCAGCCGGTCATATCTCCCCGACGCCCCGCCGTGCCCCGCCGGGCTCAAGTTCACCTTAAAGATCATCGTATTGTGATCCGTCCTCGTCGCCCGCATCTTCGCCACATACTTCGCCGGCTCCCAATACATCACCTGGCTGTCATTGAACGACGTTTTCACCAGCATGTCCGGATACGCCTTCGCCTCCACGTTGTCATACGGCGAATAAGTGATCATGTAATCAAACGCCGCCTTCTCCTTCGGATTCCCCCATTCTTCAAACTCTCCTACCGTCAGCGGCAGCGACTCATCCAGCATCGTATTCATCACATCCACAAACGGCACCCCCACCAGTGCCCCCTTAAACAAATCCGGACGCATGTTCAGCACCGCTCCCATCAGCAGCCCGCCCGCGCTCCGACCCTCAATCACCAGCTTGCTCTTCGACCCATACCCGCGTTTCACCAGATCATCCGCGCACGCAATGAAGTCGGTAAACGTCGTCTTCTTGTTCATCATCCGCCCCGCATCGTGCCACGCCTTGCCCATCTCGCCGCCGCCCCGAATGTGCGCCGTCGCCGCCACCACTCCCCGATCCACCATGCTGAAAATGCTCGCGCTGAAAAACATGTCCATCGATATCCCGTACGACCCGTATCCATACAAATACAGCCCGCCGGTTCCATCCAGCTTCGCCCCCTTCAGGTGCAGTACCGACACCGGTATCTTCACTCCATCCGTCGCCACCGCATAAATCTGTTCCACCTGATATTTCTTCGCGTCATATCCTCCCGGCACTTCTCTCTGCTTCAGCAGCGTCGATGTCCCTTTCTCCATGTCATACGCAAATACCGACGGCGGTGTGATCGGCGACTGGTATCCATACCGGAACTCCGTCGTGTCGTACACCCGGTTCACATACGGATACGACGCATACGCCGGCTCCGGAAAGTCAATCTTCTTCGATTTCCCGTCCCGCAAATCAATCACCCGAATCTGCGGCAGCCCGCTTTCCCGCTCGTACAGCACGCAGAAATTCCGGAAGAAATCCGTATCGTCAAGCATCACCGCCGGATCGTGCGCCAGCACTTCATGCCAGTTCGCGCTCCCCGGTTCCGTCACCGCTGTCCGCACCAGCCGGAAATTCCTCCCCGTATCATTCGTCCGGATATAGAACGAGTCCCCATTCTGGTCCGGGTAATATTCCACATCCTGCTTCCGCGGCTCCATCACCTTCCACTCCGCCATCGGATCCGCGGCCGGGATATATCGTGCTTCCGTCGTCGTGTGGCTGCCCGAAATCAGGAAAATATACTTCTGGCTCCGCGTCTTCTGCGCCTCCACTTCAAACCGCTCATCTTTTTCCTCGTACACCAGCGCGTCCGGCCCCGCCGTTCCCGCCGCGTGCCGGTATAGCTGATACTGCCGCTTCGCCACCGCATCTTCCTGCGTATAGAAAATCGTCGCGTTATCGTTCGCCCACACCACCGACCCCACCCGCTCCGCATGATCCGCCAGCGTCTTTCCCGTCCGCAGATCCTTCACCGCCAGCGTGTATTGCCGGAACCCCGTGTTGTCATACGAATACGCCAGCAGATTCCCATCCGGGCTCACCGCATACGCCGCGATCGACATGAACACTTGACCCTTCGCCAGTTCATTCTGATCCAGCACCACCTCTTCCGCACCCTCCATGCTCCCCTTGCGCCGGCACCGGATCGGATACTGCTTTCCCGACTCCGTCCGCGAATAATAAAAATAGTCGCCCTCTCGGTACGGAACTTCCACGTCCGTCTCTTTCACCCGCGAAAGCATCTCGTCATACAACTTCTTCTGAAACCCCTCCGTCGGCTTCATCACCGCATCGGTATAAACATTCTCCGCCTCCAGATAAGCCCGCACCTCCGGATTCGGCTTGTCCCGCAGCCAGAAATAGTTGTCCACCAAAGTGTGCCCGTTCACTTCAGTCGTATGCGGAACTTTCTTCGCTACCGGCGGCGCCGGCAACCCCGAGTTATCAGCCGCAGTCAGTACAAAAACCGACGCCAGCAGCAGCGCCCCAACCTGCACCCGCCGAAAAAATACCCGATCCATAACCCCTCCAAGAAATACGTGCCTCAGAATCTGTGCCTCAGAATGCGTCCCTCAGAAATGTGTGCCCCAGAATGTGTGCCTCAGAAATGCATACCTCAGATTTTGGGTGGCGCAGCGCTTCAGCGCTGCGATCCGTGCCCACCCAAGGCGCCGGGGCTTCAGCCCCCGGTCTCGTCTTTCTTTGCGACCTTAGCGGCCTTTCTTAGCGCCCTTTGCGTTTAAAAGCTTTTAGACAGCTGCACACTCAACCCCGGTGCCCCACCTGAGCCCGCCCGCTCCTACTCAGAACAGGCGACCGTAACCATACTCCCGCCCCCCGCCGTCTTGCAACGCAACAAACTCAACTCGCGCAGTGACCCCCATTTTCATGTAGCCCCGGACGCATTCGTCCGGGGCGGCCGAAGGCCGTGGCGACTGCTGCCCGATGACCCCCTCCGTAAGCCGAAAACAACCCAGTCGCGCAGCGACACCATCCATTAGCCCGCCACGTAAGTGGCGGGTCACCCCCGCAAAGACCAAAGAGTCCCGCAGGGACGGCACCCCGCGCCATCTCTGCTTCAATCGTTGAAACCACGAATCAAATCGGTAAACACCCCTCCCTCAGTCCACCAACATTTCCCACTACGCACCCCATTTCGCAATCCTTCTCTCCAACCGCCCCCCTATTCCTGTCCAAAAACCCATCCCCATTTTCCACCCCCCGTAACCATCTTGATTCCCCCGTACCCAAACAAAGGCTGCCCCACCCGTGGCACTTTCACGGGTGGGCTGCCACGAACTCTCCCCCGCGTGTTCATCCGTCACAGCGAAATCCTCGCGTTCCTGTTATATCGTTTTGATGCCGACAAACCTTCACCGCTACTACGGCGCGGGATACTCCCATTTCATTACGACCAGTTGTTATCAGCGCCGTCCCCTTCTCGGCACACCCCGCGCTCGCGATCTCTTCCTCGAAGTGATGGAACAGATCCGCCAGCGCCATCAATTTGCAGTTGTCGGTTACGTAGTCATGCCCGAGCATGTCCACCTTCTCTTCACCGAGCCGGAGCGCGAAAATCCTTCGCTGGTGCTGGCCGCCCTGAAACAAACCTTCGCTCATCGGCTGTTGCGTGAACTTCGCGCCAACGTCGGTACCCAGACTGACACGCTTTGGAGCACACCTATCGCCGTGGGACGCATCTGGCAACACCGCTTCTACGATTTCGTTGTTTTTACCGAGAAGAAGCGCGTGGAAAAGCTGCGCTACATGCATCGCAATCCCGTGCAGCGGGGCTTAGTGCAAAAGCCTGAGGAGTGGTTATGGAGCAGCTTTCGCCACTACGCCTATGGCGAAAGCGGCCCGGTTCTGGTCAATGAGACCCGAAAAGCGGAGCTTCAAATCCGCAAAATCTCCTGATCCCCATCCAGCCGTACTTACACGACGCGGGATGCCCCACCCGTGGCACCTTCACGGGTGGTGGGCTGCTGCGAACTTTCCTCGGCATGTTCATCCGTCACAGCGAAACTGTCGCGTTCCTGTTATATCGTTTCGATGCCGACAAACCTTCGCCGCTAATCTCGTCTGTGGCCCGTTTCTTGGGTTTTTTGGGTCAATACCCTCAATGTATCGAGGGCATGACCGTGCGTAGCCCGATGTGCCACGCGGCTATCACATTCATCACGAAGTGAGCGGCGATGACCGCGGGGAGCGACCTGCGCGTGTACACGAAAATGAGGGAAAGAGTGATTTGCTGGGCCAATGCTATCCAGAAGAAATCGTGGGGCCACGTCCACAAGAGGGCGGTGACAACCAAGCCAAGTGGGGCTCCGAGTCTCGCCATCAGCGGGCAAATCATCACGGCTCTCAGTAGCTCCTCGACAAACGGGGCAATCAAAACTCCCTCGAACTTCCTATAGCCATCGGTCGGCGGCAGAGAAACGCCGGACTCGAATATGAATTGCGCGAGCGCAATGATCGCAATTCCGACCCACGCACGTGACGAAACTTGCCAGTATTCCTTGGAGAATATTCTTGGCTCGAACGCATAGGCCACTGGAATGAGGATCACTCCATAGATACCACTCCTAACAAGGGGGTCATACAGCCTCATCCCGGTGAGTCTCAAGACCACGGACACAAACCAGCCAGACAAGATACATATTGAATAGAAGATGAGCACTTGCGGAATCGTCAGTGTCCGCAGGCGCTGTGCCCGCTGGCCGAAGAAGTTGATCAATTTCGGATGCAGGCGGGTGGTCATCCTCTCGTAGCTCTCTTTCCTGCCGGGTGCCCCGTTTCTCGCTCTTCTTGCGAGAAGCATGGATTTGGTACATGTCGTGCAGGAATCAAAACAGTAAACACTCCCTCAGCAATCGCTGGAAAATTCCCACCAACCGCACGAATTACAAACCCCGGCGCTCATTCCCACTCAGCAACCTACCCGAAATCAGGCCCGCCCATTCCACTCCCCATAACTATCAAGGTTCCTCCACTCATGCCCCCCAAAACGAAAAGGCGGCCACCAGGCCGCCTCATGAAACTGAAAAAGAAAAGCTAAAAGCCAAGAGCCAAAAGCCGCCCCTACTTCTTCCCCCTCAACATCTCCACCACACGCTCGTAATCATCCACGGTGTGGTACTCGATCACAATCTTCCCCTTCCCCTTCCTGTCGCGGATCCTCACTCGCACCCCCAGCATCCGCTCCAGATCCACCTGCGCCGCCTTCACATTCGGATCGACCCACCGCGCCCCGCTGCTCTTGTTCTTCTTCACCACCTGCCCCGGCATCCCAGGGAACGGATCGAGCAGCCCGTTCATCGACAGCACCATTCTTTCAATCTGCTCCAGCGTGTACCCGTTTTTCACCGCGTACAGCGCACCTTCCAGAATCTGGTCGTCGCCCTGCAGCTTCAGCAACTCTCGCGCCTCCGAGAATGAGATCTTCTTCTCCGCCAGCAACTGCATCACGTCCCGCGGCAGCTTCAGCAACCGCATGTAATTCGAGACCGTCTCCCGCGACAACCCGACCCGCTCCCCGATCTGCGCCTGCGTCAACTTAAATTCGTTGCTCAGTACCCGAAACGCTTCCGCTTGTTCCAGGGCGCTCAAGTCTTCGCGCTGCAGGTTCTCGATGATCGTCATCTCGGCCGCTTGCTGCGCCGAAACCCGCCGCACCATTGCCGGGATCGTTTCCTTCCCAGCCTTCTTCGAAGCATGCAACCGCCGTTCACCCAGAATCAAAACGTAACGCCCATCCTCCTCCGACGGACGCACCATGATCGGCTGCACCACTCCATTCGCCCGAATCGAATCCGCTAATTCCTCCAGCTTCTCGTCGTCCTGCACATAGCGCGTCTGAAACGGATTCTTGTCAATATCCGCAATCGCCAGGTTCACCACCAGATTGGAAGGAACCCGCGACTCCGCCTGCGCATAGATCGTGATGCCCTCCTCGGAGCCGGTGTCAGCGCTGGCAGGGAATGAGGACACAGCGGGTGCCCCATCTTTCGAGTCCTTTGCGACGGGTGGGTAGCACCACGCGGCGCATTTGGCGCCAGCGCAGCCTCATCCATGGCTTCCTGCGCCACAGCCTGAATTACCCCAACCACCGCCTCTCCCCCAGCTTTGGGAATAGCTTGGGCCATTGCGTGCGCGTGTGGTGCGGGCGCTCCCGCCCGCGCGTCTGCATCACCACTCGCCCCGGTTCCCGGAGGCGCAGCCGGTCGCGCCGCATTCGAACTCACCGCCCGCGGCCCCGGCAACAACGACTCCAAGCCCCGCCCCAACGCCCGCCGCTTCTCCACTTTCTCTTTCTCCACCGCCGCCGTATTGTTCATTCCGCCTTTTCCTTCGTGATCCTTAGTGTCCTTCGTGCTCCAACCCTTTGCCTTCTTCAGCGCCTTCTTCAGCGACCTGAGCGCGCCAAGCTTGTGCCCCTGCTTCATAAATCGACTCGAGACCCCAGCAGTTGCCCGTCTTAGCGTCCTTAAGTTTTTCCTTAGCGCCCTTAGCGTTTAAGAGCTTTCTGCGCGTAACGCAACAGACTGTTTTCTTATATCGATACCCATAAATCTAATACATAGATGAATATCAATATACTATGCCGACTTATCCATCGAGTCCGCCCCCGCAATCTCCTCGAGGTTGGCGTCCCCTTTGTGCTCCGCAGTGCCCTCAGTGGCTAAGGCCTGACGTCCGAGGTCCGGGGTCTGACGCCCCGAGGCCTGCCGCTCAATAATCTCCTTGGCCAATCGTATATAGCTCTCGGCACCCTTCGACCGCGGATCGTACACCAGCGCGGCCTTCCCATGGCTCGGCGCCTCCGCCAGCCGTATGTTCCGCGGCACAGTCGTCGTGCAAAGCTTCTCCCCAAAAAATTTTTTCAGTTCCGCCATCACCTGCTGCGCCAGGTTCGTGCGCTCATCAAACATCGTCAGCACCACGCCCTCGATCGCCAGCTCAGGGTTCAGCCCCGCGCGTATGCGCTCGATCGTGTCCAGCAGCTCGCTGATTCCTTCGAGAGCGAAATACTCTCCCTGCATCGGAATCAGCACTGTGTCGGCCGCTACCAGCGCGTTCAGCGTAAGCAGGTCCAACGCAGGGGGACAGTCCAGCACGATGAACTGGAAGCGATCGCGCAGAGTCGCGAGCGCCTCGCGCATGCGATACTCGCGCCCTTCCGCGTCGACCAGCTCAAGGTTTGCGCCGATCAGGTTCTTGTGCGCAGGAATCAGCCAGAGCTGTTCGAGCTCTGTCGTGAGCAGCGCCTCCTCCGCAGAGGCCGCGCCCATGAGTAGGTGGTAAGAGCTGATGCGATCAGGATCCTTTACGAATCCCAATCCGCTCGTGGCATTCGACTGCGGATCGCAGTCAACCAGCAGCGTGTTCACTTCAGCCGCCGCAAAGGACGCGGCTAGGTTGATGGCAGTGGTGGTCTTGCCCACGCCACCCTTCTGATTGGCAACGGCGATTACACGTCCCATTAGATTGTCAGGAGAAGCAGAGCTACCCGGCAGCATAATCCGCTAAGGTTGCTGTGCACAATAGTGAATTGTGTGCAAAACAAGTCTTATGTTCCTTGCGGAACACTCAGCGCGATTTGTGCTGCGATTTGTGAGATGTGTTCCGTGCGGAACATCTTGCTGACCTTTTGCAAAACGAGAGATATGTTCCGTGCGGAACATTCCTTGCCAGCCGAGGAGCGGGACGCCAGGGTCGCGTGGCATGGTTGATTCTTTCACGAACAGGAGATATGTTCCGTACGGAACACTGTGGAAAACACTTCGGTCTCGAGCTCTGGATGCAGGCTGTTGCTGGGACAATTCCGGGATAATATCCCACTTCTATGTGGAAATACTGGGGTTCAGATGCGAGCCTGATTTACAAATTATCGGCTATGTAAATGTTTTATCCCACTTGCTCGACGATTGGTCGGCGGGTGCACTTTTCCTCAGGTGCTTATAGAGATGCTGAGTCGACCATGCAGTGCGGAACCGCCTAACGATGTGGTGGGATGCTTCAATTTGCCATAACAATTCCACTCTGACCCAGCGGATGGTGGGAGGGAAGCGTCCTGCTGTCATAGTTAGGCACGAAACAAGCGTTTTTGTCCCACCTGTGTATCTTCTTGATGCCGGGCGCCGATCTTCTATGAAGCTATGCCGCACGCGTGGCCAACAGGAGGATGCGGGAATGGGACTTGGGGACCGCAATCGCGGTGGACCACTGGAAGTCGGGGAGGATGGCGCGGGCGCGGGAGTCCTGGACGGAACCGATCAGGAGGGCGAGGCGGCCGGCTGGGGCGACGAGGGCGGCAGCTGTGGGGAGGATGGATTCGAAGCGCTCAACGGCGCGGAGGCTGACCAGGTCGTAGCGGGCGGTGACGGCTTCGGCGCGGACGGTTTGTATATCGACGTCGGTCAATGTAAGGGCGCGCGTGACTTCCTTGAGAAACGCGGATTTTTTGTGGCTGGACTCGATCAGGGTCAGAGCAATGTTGGGGGCCCAGAGTTTGAGGGGGAGACCGGGGAATCCCGCGCCCGAGCCTACGTCGGCAACGCCAAGACCTTTGACCGCAGAGGACACGGGAATAAGGCGCGTTGCGGCGAAGAGGCTTTCGCCGAAATGGCGGGCGACGATGCTTTCGGGGTCGCGGATGGCGGTGAGGTTGATGCGGGCGTTCCAGCGGACAAGTATATCGACATACGTCGATATATCTTGGAGTTGAGCGGGGGAAAGTCCCTCGTCGCTACGGCTCTCGGGATGAAAAGCATCTGAGTGAACGGGGGGCGCGGCGAGAAAGGGGCAAAGGATTTCGGCGATGCGGACGGGGTCCATCGAGTTCCGATTGTAGAGGAGGACTCGGAAAGAGGGGCAGAAGACCTGCGGGGATTCGAGGTCGAGCAACTGTGTCGCGGCGGGCGCGGCGTCCTTGTCCTGGGGGACCAATGGGTGCGTGCACTTTGGTGTGGCAGCGACCTGGGTTCGGTCTTCTCATTGTCGGGAATCGGGGGGACAATAGCGGGAGTCGGCGGGTGGGGAAGCTGCATCTAAACTTACCTATGAAGAAGACTGGGGTCGCGATCTTCGACGAGAAGTACCGGGTGGTAACCGTGGAGAGTCATTGCCTGACGATCCGGGGGGAGCGCAGCGGGAAGGTGCTGACCATCATGAATCCGGACCCAGAGACTCCGCTGTCACCGACAGAATATCCGCCAGGGAAGCTGATTGCGTTGAGTGATCCGTCGGCGTCGCCGGCGAATTAGCAGCTGGCTCAAGTACCCCTGGGGCTAAAGCCCTCAAGTCTTGAGGCCGTTTATCGCAGCGCTTGAAGCGCTGCGCCACCCAAAATCTCCCGCCTAAGCCCAAAACAAATCTCTTACCTAAGCCCAAAACAAATCTCTTACCTAAGCCCAGAACAAATCTCCTGCCTAGGCCAAAAAATCTCCAGCCTAGCCCAAAAAATCTACCAGCCTAAGACTCCCTCGGAGAATCTACGGCCCAAGAAACCTCGCCACTCAAACTTACACTCTTAGACCTGCGCCCGCAGAACCCCAACCTGCGAGCTTGAGACTCGACCCAAACCTGCGACTCGAACCCAGCCACCCAGAAGCGAACGACCCAAAACGGGTTTGACATCTGGTGAAATATTCTGTATATTCAGTTTGTACTGAAAGAAACATTATGGCAGAACTAACTGGAGTGCAGAAGCAGTACATCCTTCATTGGGGGGAGATGGGGACGCGGTGGGGGATTAACCGGACGGTGGCGCAGATTCATGCGCTGCTGTATCTGTCGCCCAAGGCGCTGCCGGCGGAGGAGATTGCGGAGACGCTGAGCGTGGCGCGGTCGAACGTGAGCACGTCGATTCGGGAGCTGGAGACGTGGGGGATCGTGCGGGCGGTGCACGTGCTGGGCGACCGGCGGGAACATTATGAATCGATGAAAGATGTGTGGGAAATGTTCCGGCTGGTGATTGAGCAGAGGAAGCGGCGGGAGATCGATCCGACGCGGGAGATTTTGCGGCATTGCCTGGCGGATCTGGATCCGAAAGAAGCCGGGGCGGACTATACGCGGGAGAGGTTGCTGGCGATGGCGGGATTCTTTGAGGCAGTGACGGAACTCTACGACCAGATGAAACGGCTGCCGACGGGAACGGTGCGGAAACTGTTGCGGATGGGGACCAAGGTCAGGAGGAAGGCGGGGTGAGCCCCTTTTTTTGCTCAGTATGTTCTGTTCGTACAGAATGATCTGTTAGGTGAGGTCGAGGGATGAATCAGGCCGACGGCATTTCCGAAGAGCGCGGAACGCAAGGTCCCTCCACTGCGCTCGCGTTGGCTCGCTACGGTCGGGATGACAAAGTGAGAAGGAGCCGATCATGAATGCAACTTGGATGGTGCGGGCAATTTGGGGAGCAGGGGCGATCCAGGCGGGGATTGTGGCGGCGAACATTCCGCTGCCGGGGCGGTTGCGGGTGCGGGAGCGGTTGGCGGGGGTGCCGCGATTCGTGCAGCAGATTTTCTATGTGCACTGGCTCTACATCGTAATTGTCGTGGGGATGTTTGCGGGGTTGTGTTTTGGATTCGCCGCCGATTTGGCAGTGGCGAGCGGGTTGGGCCGGTTTCTGAGCGGGTTCATGGCGGGGTTCTGGCTCTTGCGGATCGTCCTGCAGGTTTTTTATTACGACGGGGAGTTGCGGAAGGAGAATCGGGAGCTCGACTTGCTTTATGTGGGGTCGCTGGCGGTGCTGGTGGTTGTGTTTGGGGTGGCGGCGATTCGGCCGGTGTGGTGGGAGGTGTCGTCCCTGCGGGACTCGGGGTATTGGGTGGGCTTACCCGCCACTTACGTGGCGGGCTAATGGATGGCGTCGCTGCGCGACTGGAGTGTGCGGGTCGCGGCGGTGGGTTGGGGGTGCGGGCGGTGGGTTGGGTGCGGCGGTGGAGGTGGAGGATGAAAGCGACAGTGGAGGAGCGGGAAGGGAAGCAGGTTTCTCTCTTCGGTCGGAATGACAAACATAGCCCTAAAGACAGACAGGATCGGAATGGCAAACTGGAAGGACAGGGGGACTACAAGGCTGCCTCGCGGTGGGACGCGGATGAGCGGTGGGCCAAGGTGTCGGCTACGGCGGGAGCGGGGGTTTGGGCGGGGATCGCGGTGCTGGGGCGGATGGGGATTGCGCGGGTGGGAGCGATTGAGTTGCTGTTTCTGTTTGCGCCGCTGGTGATTGTCCCGCTGGGGATGGAACTCGGACGAGTGATTGGGGGAGTCGGGTGGATGGAGAAGGTGGCGCGGCGGGTGCAACCGGCGGGAGCGGGGCTGGCGGTGGTCGCGATATGGCTACCGCCGGGAAGGAAAGCCGGGGCCCTGGCGCTGGGGTGGTTGGGGGTTTGCTTGTTGATGGCGGGAGGCGGAGCGACTCGAGTGGTCCGAGCGCTGTGGACCGAGTCGGGCGACGGTCTCTCAAGGCAGGAGCGAACCACAATCTGCATCCTGGGGATTGCGCAGATGGATCTCGCGGTGGGGGGAGCTTGGCTGGTGGCGTCGCGGCTGGGGATGCGGCCGATGGGGATTCAGGAGCCGATCGGGCTGCTGACGGCGGTGCATTTTCATTTTGCGGGATTTGCAACGGCGACAATCGCGGCGGCGACGTTGGCATTTGCCGAGCGGCGAGGTTTGTACCGGTGGGTGAAGCCCCTAGTGTGGATGGTTGCGGGCATGCCATACGCGGTGGCGTGCGGGTTTGTGGTTTCTCCGGCGCTGAAGACGGGAGCGGCGGTGTTGTTTTCGGCGAGCGTAGCGGGGCTGGCGATCGCGGTGCGCGGATGCGGGAAGCGGACCGAGGATGCGATGGCGCGGATGCTGCTGCAAATCGCGGCTGGGGCGATATTCGCGGGGATGGTGCTGTCCGCGGCGTACGCGATCGCCGATTTCCGGGGGAGTGATGCGCTGACGATCCCGCAGATGGCGAGAACTCACGGGATTCTGAATGCGGGGTTCTGCATGGCAGGGCTGCTGGGGTGGCTGGTGGAGGAGGCCTCGTGACGGGTCGGGCGGGATTGACGGTTGAAGACCATATGGACGAGTAGCGAGAAGTTGCCTAGGTCCTTCGGCGACGGAAAGCGTCGCCTCAGGATGAGAGAGTGATTTTGGCCGCTGAGGGCGCAGAGGGTTTAACGAAAGGCGGACGATTCGGCGAGCTTATTTCTGAATGAAGGGGAAACCTGTACACTAGCTGCAAATAGAGAGCGAAACCGAGGCCTGATCCTGGCGGAGTTCTCATGACGCAGGAAAAATCAAAGTTTGACGAGCCCCGGGAAGGCGCGCCGCCGGGGATGAGTTCGAGAACGGGGAGCAATCCAGGCGCGGAGCCGGAGCCATTCCGTTCTTCTTCCGCGCTGTCTCAGACAGACTTCAACGAACGCGCTACGCCGTCGACCGAGAGTGCAATCCACAAAGAACTGAGCCGGCTGAACCGCGCATTGCGGGCGCTGAGCGCATGCAACCAGGCGCTGGCGCAAGCCGGGAGCGAGCAGGAGTTGCTGGACGAGATCTGTGACTTGATCGTGAGGATCGGGGAATACCGGTTCGCCTGGATCGGGTACGCGGAACAGGACGAAGCGAAGACGGTGCGGCCGGTGGCCCACGCCGGGAGCAATGCGGAATTTCTGAATGAGGTGGAGATCACCTGGGCGGAGGGTCCGACGGGACGGGGCTCGGTGGGGACAGCGATCCGCGAGAATATTGCGAGCGTGATTGCGGATACAGAGAGCGATCCGCGGTTTGCTCCGTGGCGGGGAGTGGGGTTGGAGCAGAAGTTTGCGTCGCTGATCGCGTTGCCGCTGCGCGTGGCGGGACTAAGCTTTGGGGCGCTGACGATTTATTCGTCGCAGAAGGGATCGTTTGAAAGGTCGGAGGTGGAACTGCTGACCGAGATGGCGAACAATCTGGCCTACGGGATCACGGCCATCCGTTCGCAGGAAGAGGGGAAGCGGGCGACGGCGGCGCTGCGGGAAGCGGAGGCGAAATACCGGCAACTGGTGGAAGACGTGCCCGCCATATCCTATGTGGCCGAAGCGGGAGCAACGGGCCGTTTTCATTATGTGAGCCCGCAGGTGAAAACGATCCTGGGCTACCGGCCGGAGGATTGCGTATCGGACGACCGCTTCTGGTGGAACCACTTGCATCCGGACGATCATGCCGTGGCGCTGCTGGAAAACAGCTGGGAGGTGGGGAAGCCATTCAAGGTGGAATACCGGATGCGGCGGCAGGACGGGGAGGAAGTGTGGATTCGGGATGAGGCGGCGATTTTTCTGGATCCGACAACGGGCAAACGAATGACGCGGGGGTTGATGATTGACATCACCGACCGCAAACGAGCGGACGAAGCGCTGCGACAGAGCGAGGAACGCTACCGGTTGTTTGTGGCGCAAAGTTCGGAAGGCATCTTCCGCATGGAATATAACCCGCCGGTGCCCGCCGGGTTGCCGGTGGAGGAGCAACTGAGGTTGGGGCTGCAGAACGGATACATGGCGGAATGTAACGACGCGATGGCGAGGATGTACGGGCGAGCATCTGCGGAGGAATTGATCGGCGAGCCGCTGACGAGTTTTCTGGTGCTGAACGATCCGGTGACGCGACGCTTCATGGAAAACTTCATCAAGGCGGGGTATCAGGTTACCGATCAGGAGTCGCGGGAAATCGACTCACTGGGGCAGAAGAGGATTTTTCGCAACACGATGATCGGGATGGTGGTGGACGGACATTGGGTGAGGACGTGGGGAATTACGCGGGACGTGACCGAGCGGATGCACCTGGAGGAACAACTGCGGAATGCGCAGCAACTGGAGGCGATCGGTCGGCTGGCGGGAGGAGTGGCGCACGACTTCAACAATATATTGAGCATCATCATGGGACATGGCGAGTTGCTGCTGGCGATGGCCGGAGGGGACGAGCGGTCGCGGAACGGGTTGGAGCAGATCCGGCGGGCGGCGGACCGGGCGGCGTCGTTGACGCAGCAACTGCTGGCGTTCAGCCGCAAACAGGTGCTGCAGCCGAAAGTGCTCGATCTGAACGACGCGGTGGCGGACGTGCAGAAGATGTTGTCGCGGGTGATCGGAGAGGATATTGAGCTGATCGCGAGCCTGCATCCATCGCTGGTGCCGGTGAAAGCGGATCCGGGACAAGTGGAGCAGGTGCTGATGAACCTGGCGATTAACGCGCGCGACGCGATGCCGCAAGGCGGCAGACTCATCATGGAAACATCGAATCTGGAGGTCAGCGCGGAGCAGGGACGGGATCTGGACCTGGAGGCAGGGCGGTACGTGATGCTGAAAGTGGAGGATACCGGGCATGGGATGGAAGCGGGGACGGTGTCGCACATCTTCGAGCCATTTTTTACGACGAAACCGATGGGAAAGGGCACCGGGCTGGGGCTGGCGACGGTGTACGGGATTGTGAAGCAGAGCGGGGGAAGCATCCAAGTAGAGAGTGAAGCAGGGCGCGGGACGGAGTTTCGCATTTTCTTGCCGGCGGCGGACGGCAGTTCGGCGAAGCGGCGGGAAATGATTTCTGGCGAGAATGTGGCGGGGGGCACGGAAACGATTCTGCTGGTGGAAGATGAGCCAGACCTGCGGGAGTTGACGCGCATTTTTCTGGAAGGCTACGGCTACAAAGTGCTGGAGGCGTCGAGCGCGGAGAAAGCGATGCAAACAGCGGAGCTCTATGCGGAGTCCATTGATCTGCTGTTGACCGACGTCATCATGCCGGGGATGAGCGGGAGTCAACTGGCGGAAAGAATTCAGAAGAAGCGTCCGCCGACCCGGGTCATGTACATGACGGGGTATACCGACGATATGGTGGTGCAACATCGGGTGCTGGAGCCGGGCGTGCAGCTATTGCAGAAACCTTTCACCAAAGGGGATTTAGCATTGAAAGTACGAGCGACTTTGGATGGGGGCCGGTAAAATTGGGGTGAGTCTAAAGCAACAGCAACAGCGACAACAACAGCAACAGCAACAGCAACAGCAACTGCAACGGCAACAGCAACTGCAACGGCAACAGCAACGGCAACAGCAACGGCAACAGCTTTTAACCGCTAAGGACGCTAAGAAAGGCCGCTAAGGACGCTAAGAAAATCTGAGGGAAATTCAACAACAGGTGAGGGCAGAAACATTATGACGCAGGGGCAGCAGAGCAGTGGAATTTTGGATGAGGCGCTGGACGCGGCTGGAAAGAAAATTTGGGTGACGCTGAACGGGTTGCCGCTGACGATTCGGTTGGAGTGGCCGTTCCATCAGTCGACGTCGGGCGCGGATTTCTGGGTGTTACATGGGGACATCCGGCTGGCGGGGTCGGAAGGACTGCATGCGGCAGTGGCTGTGAATCTTTCGCAGACCGTGCGCGAAGTGTTGCCGTCGCTGGAGCCGAAGGACGTGGAGGCGCCGGTGATCAATGCGCTGCGCAAGGAAGTGGACCGGCGGCAGATTGAGTTTTTGAAGTCGGGGAAATTGTTGCCGGTGCCGTTTTCCAGCCGGCATTATGACTTCAAGCGGCAACAGTGGGTGTTTGGCAAGGCGAGCGATGAAGCGATGGCGGAGTTTGTGGAGCGGAAAGTTTATTGGGAGACGAAGCTGGGAAGCGGTGCCGATGCACGCGAGATCCCTCCACGCGCTGGTGAGAACGCGCACGTTCGGGATGACGAAGACGGGAGGGCCCCAATCCGGGCGTGGATTGGGGATCCGGCGGAGGCGCAGTATTTGCAGACCACGCCGGCGCACTTGCTAGAGGTTGCGGCGCGGCTGGTGGCCGGGCTGATCCGGATGGAGGGCGAGTGGGCGGAGGCGACTCCGGGGCTGATGAATCATGCGGAACGATTTGAAAGTGCGCGACGCGCGGCGGTGGAGGAGTTGGAGAAGAAGCACGCGTACGAGCGAGGGTAGAGGAGTGGCTCACTTTGAGCGGGTATCGAAGAAGTTGCATAGGTCCTTCGGCGACAAAAAGCGTCGCCTCAAGATGACAGAGGTTTAAAGTCCACAGTCATTTCAGGAGCCTGGCCGCGCCAGAGATCGCGCTCGCTGTGAACCGCGTCGCTGGCGGGAACACGAAGATCGAGCACGAGCAGAGTCATGGCCACGGCGAAGATGCCATCGCTCAGGGCGGCGAGGCGCTCGACGCTTTGCGCGGCAACACGGTTGTAGAGGGAGTGCATCGAATGGAGTTTAGCGGGAGGAGTGAACCGTTGCCAGTACGATGATTGGGGAGATGTGAGGTGTGATTCGTGTCCGGGAAAAGGTTCGCAGGACGCGGAAGGGGAAAGGCTTGGGGAGGGTCGGCGTGCGATGGGGCGGGGTGTGGGGGATGGTTTTTCTGTGCGGTTGGCAGTTGACTGCGGGAGTAAGAGCGCGGGCGCAGGATCAGCCGAATTCGCAAGCGGCACCGCAGGCAGAGCAGGCTCCGCAAAGCCAGACGCCATCCGGCCAGACGCCACCAGGGCCGACGACGGCAGGGCAGTCGCCGACGGACGAGAAAAAGGAAGCGAATCCAGCTGAGGCCGCCGCACAGAAAACGAAGGACGTCACGATTCAGGCAGCGGCGGCCACGAAAAAGTTTGGGCAGGCGACGCTTGCCAAAGTGCGCGATTGGGAGAGTGGGTGGCTCACCGGGCCGTACGTAGGAAAAAATCGGGAACTGGTGACGGTGACCGGCAAGCAACGGCGGGATATTTATCTGCAGCAGACGCTGACCACGCCCAGCGCATATATCAAGCGCATGTTCGTCGTGGGAATCGATCAGTGGCGCGATTCGCCCTCGCAGTGGGGCCAGGGCTGGGGCGCATACGGAGAGCGGTTCGCATCGCGCGAAGGACAATTCATTACAGCGAACAGTCTGGCGGCGCTGGGAAATGCGGCGCTGCGCTATGAGCCGCGCTACGACCAGTGCAAGTGCAGAGGCTTCAAGCTGCGGACGCGGCACGCCATCCTGCGCAACTTCCTGACTTACGATCAGAGCGAGCGGAATTTGCGCCCGCAGTGGGGGCTGTATGGAGGCGCGTTCGGCGGCGGATTGATATCGACGGCGTGGAAGCCGCATCCGCGGAATGCGCTTGTCCAAGGGGGATATGCCGTGCTGGGACAGGCGGGATACGGGGCGCTGTTAAATTTTTTTGTCGAGTTTGCCGGGGACATCAATCGCAAACTGGGTGCAAAGAAGTAAGGGCTTTCCCGCCACGCGGAACCGGGGTTCCCCGATTGTTAAGTCGGGTACTCTCCCGATAGCGAGCGAAGAGAATTCGTGTTGGAGTAACACGTGGGGCGGGTCTCGGGCTGGACACCGGAATGGGGATCGCCCCCTCGTTGTCGGGCACTTCTAGCCTTTTGTATAGACCTGCCCCATTCTTTTTCGCAACCCGGCAGATCGTCGGCGCAGGCTCGCCCACCGCACCCGCCTCATCCACATCAAGAAATGGGAGGAGAGTCAACGGAGTTCTTGCCTCCCGCGGGTGGGGAATTCTAGGCGGACGAGGGCTTGCGCACGAATTGTGCGACGACGGCTCCGAGGGATAAGAGAGACATGAGCGAGATGATGCCGAGCGAGATGACGCAGTAGACGCACCAGACGCCGAGAATGTCTTTTTCGATATGCGCCAGGTAGAGCGAGAACGCGAGTCCGGCGAACGTGGGGACGAGCAAGAGCCGGTAAGAGCGCCGGAACGCGAGCGCGACCATCAGGATGTATCCGAGGATGCCGACGGCGGCGACGGGGATCGGGCCGAGCATGGCATAAGGGCTGTGATTGACGACGCCGCAGTCCCAGTGCTCGTTGATGCTGCAAGGAGAGTCGCCGTATTCGCGGTAGTGCTCGCGCAAGGCGAGAGAAGAAACGATGATGCCGAGTATGGCAAGGATTAATAGTGGATATTTCATGAGACTCCTTATGAATTAGAGCGTGTGCCCTCAGGGGCTGAAGCCCTCACACAATCAGAAGCGTTATCGCAGCACTGGAAGTGCTGCGCCACCCAAAGGCCTCTCGCCTCGGGAAATCGGGTGCCCCTCAGATCCTCTCGCGCCTAGAGACCGGGGGCTTCCAACAGTCGGCGCTCAGCTACGTCGTTTATTAAATCAGAAACCTGCCAGTCGCTGCCGTGATACCACTTCACGATCGCGCCGTCGGGCCCGATCACGGCGGTGCTGAGATTGTGGGTGATCAGTCCGCCTTCGGGTTTGACGGTGAGCGCGAAGAAGGCGGCGATCTTCGGGAGATCTTCTGGACGCAGCACGGCGAATTCCCAGCGGCGGAACAGCGCAGCGTCATGCGTGTGCGCGACAGAAAATCCATAGTCGCGGAGAACCTTGGGCGTGTCGTGCTGCGGATCGAAGCTGATGCTCAGAAGATGAACACGGCCGAGGTGGGGATTGGTGCCGATCTGCTTGTAGATCTCGGCGAAGTTGCTGCTCATGCGCGGGCAGAAGTCGGGGAACGGACAACGCGTGTAAATGAAAGTGACAAGCAGAACCTGGCCGCCATATTGCTTGAGAGAAATGTGCTGGCCGCTCTGATTGGTGAAAGAAAAGTCCGGAACCGCTTCGCCGGGAGTGGGCATGTGCAGCGCGTTGGGGGCCGCGGCCGGAGGAGTTGCGGCGCGCGCGGTGACTTTGACGTTCTCGAGCCAATAGTCGGAGCGGGCGTTGTCGTCGTCGGGTTCGGTATCTACGAGAACCGCGGAAATTGAGTCTCCGGGCTCGAGTTGATTGAGCACGGTTGGGGGCTTGAACTTGTAGATCATCGCCATGGGGTCCATGACGCCGGGGATGCGGTCGTTCTGAATGCTGGCGGATTTGTCGCCGGTGTCTATGGAAACGATGCGGCCGGTGAAGGGATAACGCTTGAGGGTCTTGGGAGTTGGCTTGTTGCAGGCGGAAAGAAGAAGTGTGGATAGGATGACAGGGAACAAGAGAGATCGACGGTTGATGTTCACGTTGTAGACACTTTAACTCCTGGAGTGCGTGCACTGCCAGCGGGTGCAGTTTGGCTGGCGCGCGGGGGCGGAGGAGAGGGAGATCCTTCGCTGCGCCTGAAGAACGGCTACGCTCAGGATGACGCCAGCTTCTGATGACGGTGCTTCTGATGACGGCACTTCTGATGGCGGCGCTTTTTGGGGGATTGAAGCTTCCGGCACGCGTCGCTTTGCTTTCGCGGGGCGGACGAATGCGTCTGCCCCTACAGGATCAGTAGTGGAAGCGGTAGCGGAGCTCTACGAGGACTTCGCGGGGATTGTTCCAGTGGAAGCCGCCGAAGGTGACGCTGTTGTCGAGTTCGACGCGTCGGTTGGCCATGTTCAGGGCGGTGAGAGAGGCGGAGAAACGGTCACCGAAATCTCTTCCCAGAGTCAGATCGAACGTAGTGTGCGAGGGCAGGTAGGTGCCAGGATAGGGCTGGCCCTGAAATGCATTGGTGAATCCGGAGCCGTAGTAGACGTTGGTGGAGGCGTACGCGCGCCCGGGCAGAGTCACGTCGCCACCGACGTTGAGCGTGTTGCGCTGGTCGTGATCGAGCGGTCCCCAGGGAAGCGTAGAAAAATCGGTGAGGCCGCCGGTGATGAGGCCTCCGGCCCACGCGACTTGATTGGAATAGGCGAGGTGAATCTGGCCACGGTGGGCGATGCGGGGCGAACGCAGAGTGAATTCCCAGCCGCGGATGTGGGCATTCTGGATGGTCAGCGGGAAAAAGAGATTCGACTCGCCGATGTTGTTGTGGTCGAAAAAGTTTGCCGCGTTGGTGCGGAATGTGTCGGCGTCGAGAATCCAGTTGTGCCAGGGGATGGTTACGCCAAATTGCGATTCTTCGTCGCGTTCGCCATGGAGAGGCGCGAAGTTCAAGTTGTTTGCGGTAGCGAACTGGAGCAGAGGGCCGGAGGCAGTGACCAGCGGCGGGGCCTGGTAGTAGTGCCCGTAGAAGGCGCGGAACGTCCAGTTGAGATGGGGCACGTTGAGGGCGGCGCCGAAGCGCGGGCTGATGGCGGTTTCGGAGACTCCGCCGGAAAAGCGGGTGGGGCGCATGCCGGCTGAAAGAGTGAGCCAGGAGACAGGCTTGAATTTGTCGTCGACGAAGAAGGCGGCGAGAGTGCCGGATGTATTTTCGCGATCAGAAAACGCCGGGCCGCCGCAAAGTGGAAAATTCGGGTCGCCATTGGCCGGGCAATTGAAAATGACGTTCAGGTCTTGCCGATCGCGTTGTCCAAATCCGTAGAAGCCCGCCTGTAAATTATTTTTGGGAAGATTGGCGCTGAAACTCACCTGGCCGCCGGCGTAGGTTGAAGGATGATTGTCGGTGGTAGCCGTGGGATAGTCGTTGGGCGCGCTGGAGTAGTTTGCGGCGTTGTAGTGGTAGAAGGGCGAAGCGGTGAGCAGCAGTTTCGAGTTGAAGGTGTGGACCCAGGAAAAATTAACGATCGCGTCGGATTCGTGATCGGAGTCGCGCAGGCCGCTGGCGTCGAACTGCGCGCTCTCCTGGTCGTTGAAATTCGGATCGTAGGGAATCTGGTAAAAATCCTTGCGCAGCGAGGTGACGAGGCGCAGCTGGTTCGAGGGATCGAGATTAAAGATCAGCGAGCCGAAGCCTCCATAGCCGTTGGCGGCGTCGTGCACGACCTGCGGGATGGGCGTTTCAATACCCAGGTTGCTGCGGTTGGCGTTGACGCTGGCGTAATAGGCGAAGCGCCCGGTGTGGCTGCCAACGCTGAACTGGTCGTTGGTCTGGTAAAAGCTTCCGGCGCTGAGGACGAGTTCGGCCTCGCGGTTGCGCTCGAATCCAGTGCGCGGCACGACGTTGAAGACGCCATAGGTGCGATCGCCTATCTCTGCGCCGTAACTGCCGCGGCTGACTTCGAGGTAATCAATATCTTTGGGGTCGAACTGGGGGCCGAGGTTGGAAGCGATGTTGGTGTTGGGGACGGGAACTCCGTCGACCAGCCAGCTGGTTTGGTGTCCGCCGCGAATGTGAAGCTGGTCGTGTGTGATGTAGGCTCCGGGCACGAAGTCAGTGATCATCGCAAGACTATTGGAGGCATCGGCGCCGGGAGTGCGATCGACGTCGAGGCGGCTGACCAGCGTGGTGGGCGTGGAGGAATCGGTGGGCGCGGCTTCGGGAGTGCCTGAGACGTTGACCTGCTCTTTGGCTCCGGCGACGTTGAGAGCGAAGTGCAGCACGGGCTGGGTGCCGGAGATGACCACGACGTCCTGCTGGGTTTGTTCGAATCCGACTGCGGCGACGTTGACGGCGTAGACGCCGATGGGAACGGCGTTGAAGGAGAAGTTACCGTTGGCGTCTGAATTGGTGGTGGCGGACCAGTCCGAAGATTTGGCCTTGATCATCACCATGGCGCCTTCGACGGGGCGGTGCTGCGGATCGTGAATGACGCCGCGGACTGAGCCGAACACGCCGGCGAGGGCGGCGGGAGCGGCGAGGAGCAGGGCGGCGAAAAGCGGGATGTGAATGAGGCGCATTGAAATCTCCGATGATGTGTTAGCGGCGGCCCTCAGGGCCTAGGGGCCCGGGAGCCCAACGATCTTGGGACACTCAGATTCGCCGCCCGGGCTGCGAGTTATCACTCGGCTGGAAAGCCGAGGGCGGCTGTCCTCCCATGGTCGTTGAGCGGCGACAAATTGGTCAGGCGCGGGAGATTTGCGGAGGGGCGCGGGTAGATTGGGATGAAGAGTGTTCCGGAGTGGGAGCGCATTGGAGCGAAATGGTTACTTGCGCATCCACATTCGGGGCGAGTCCAGCAGTCACGGCGGGTTGCGGACTTGCCCATTGCGAGGTGGTTACGGCACGGCCGGAGTCCTGGCTGCAACAACCGGTGCTACGAATCGAAAGTTGGTCGGAATCCGTGCTGGCTGCATCGTGGCAGCGATGCGGGGCGTTTCGGCGGCAGCAGGCATGCGGAGGCGCCGCGGTCGCGGCCAGCGCGAGGGGAACGAAGGTTCCGGCAAGCGCGAACAATAGCAGAATTCTGGTGGTCAGGCGATGCATGCGTTTCGATGAAGCAGAACCCCGAGTAAGGCAAGCATAGAACAGCGGCTCGGAGATGTGCAAGGATGCGGCTAACCTGGTCGCGGCGCAGACCGCGCGAGAAATACTGCACCCGCTTCCTTCCGCTTTATTTCAGCAAGACGTAGGCGCCGCCGCTGGTGAAGACGATGAGCAGGTTCATCAAAATGAACGTCAAGTCATAGTGCCAGCCGTAGGTTTTTTCTCCCCAGAAACCGGTGTGCCAGACAAAAATCTTTTTCTGGATCGCTCCCAGCATTATGAGGATGAGGCCGGCAGCGGCGAGTTGAGTGAGAACGCCCGCGGCGACGCCGAGAGCGCCAGCCACCTCGGCAATCCCGAGGAAGATGGTGAAGCCTTTCGGCATCCCGATGCTTTTGGCGCGGGCGTCGGGATCTTTGAGATGGTTGTAGCCGCTGGTGGCGAAAACCAGTCCCACCATGAGCCGGAGGAGAAGAAGGCCGAGATCGGTGAAGCGGGAGAGTGTGGGGAATATCATTACCTTATCCAGACCTTATCCAGAGAAAGGGTCGTCCGTCGTCTATAGGAGGCCGAGGATCAGCAAGGGGTAACGTTTTGCGGATCGCTTCAGGCTTTGCCGTTCATCTTGGCCCACCACCAGCGTACGCCGACAAAGAGGAAGCGCCAGTCGCTGAAGAACTCCGGGGGCTTGCCTTCGAAGGCGTGGCCGACGAACTGGAAGATCCATCCGACGACGAACAGAGCGGCAGCGTAGAACCAGAGGCGGTGGCGGAAGAATCCGGCCAATGCCGTTGCGAGCCCGAGAAGGATCAGGGGGATGCCCAGCGTGTGGCAAAGGCGGTTTACGGGGTGCTGGTGGCTGGTGGAGTATTGGGCGATCCACTGCTCGCTGGTGCGGTTGCCTAGCATGCCGGAAGGATGATACACCCGGGTCGGGAATCTTGGAACAGCGGATCGCCCCAGCGACTGAAGCCTGGGTATGTTCCAGGACCTTGATCGCTACAGGACAGCGATCGCAGTGTTTGAAGCGCTGCGCCAGGCAAAACAAGAACAAAAGCAAGAGCAAGAACTTTACCGCAAAGTTCGCTAAGGAAAGACGCTAAGGACGCAAAGAAAACCAGCGCGGCCGGGGTTACGACCGGGTCTGCAATTCTAACGTCGGCGGGCTGGTTGAGGCGGTTGCTGCCCGCGTGGTAGCATCCTAGGTTTTGGCAGGTGATGTCGGGCTGGCCTGTTCCTGTCCTAATCCTCATTTCTAGGCCTTTCTCTTCCCACGCTTGCCGAAGGAGCCCAACTTGAAAGTCTATTCTGGAGAAAACATCAGGAATGTAGCGATGGTGGGGCACGGGCACGCGGGCAAGACCTCGCTGGTGTCGGCCATGCTGTACACGGCAGGGTCGACGCAGCGGCTGGGACGCGTGGACGATGGCTCGGCCACCACCGACCATGACGAAGAAGAAATTGCGCGGAAGATGTCCATTTCCACCGGCGCCGCGGTCGTCGAGTGGGGCACAACCAAAATCAATATCCTCGACACCCCGGGATTCAGCATGTTCGTCCACGAGGCCAAAATGACGCTTCCGGTGGTGGACGCGGCGATTGTGGTGGTGGACGGAGTGGCTGGCGTGGAAGTTGTGACCCAGCGGGTGTGGAATTACTGCGAGGAATACAAGACACCGCGCCTGATCGTGGTGAACCGCATGGATCGCGACCGGGCCGACGCGGCGCGCGTGCTGGAATCGCTGACGGCGGCGTTCGGGCGCGACGTGATTCCGATCGAGCTGCCCATCGGCGCCGAGAAAAATCTGACCGGCGTGGTGGACCTGGTGCGGATGAAGGCCTACACGTACGAACTGGGGGGAAATGGCAAAGGGAAAGAGACGGAGATCCCGGCCAACATGAAGGCGCAGGTGCAGGAAGCGCACGAGATGCTGGTGGAGCTCGTGGCCGAGGGCGACGACAAGCTGATGGAAAGATATTTCGAGGCTGGGACGTTGGGTGAAGAAGACCTGGTTCCGGCACTGCACAACGCGATTCGCGAAGACAGAATTTTCCCGGTGATTTTCAGCTCGGGACTGGGCAACATCGGGGCGGACCGGGTGATGGACTTTATTGTGGACTACACTCCGGCTCCGTCGGAGCACGAGTGGGTGCAAGGGGAAGCGGCGGGGAACGGCGATGCTCCGAAGCGGCATGAGACGGATGCGGAGCCGGTTTCGGTGTATGTGTTCAAGACGGTGGCGGACGCGTTTGCGGGCCGGATTTCGTATTTCAAAGTTTTTTCCGGCGTGCTGAAGAACGACGCGACCCTGCAAAACTTCAGCCGCAGCGGTCCGGAAAAGTTTGCACACATTTCGACCATGCAGGGGAAGACGGTGATCCCGGTACCGGAGCTGCATGCGGGCGATATTGGCGCGGTGGCGAAACTGAAAGACACGCTCACCGGCGACACGCTGGGTGATAAGAGCGCGCCGATCCAGTATCCGCGAGTGAAATTGCCCGAGCCGGCGATCACGTTTGCTATTGAGCCGAAAAGCCGGGCCGACGAAGACAAGCTGGGGCCGGGGCTGCATCGGCTGATGGAAGAAGATGCGATGCTGAGGTTTTTCCGCGATCCGCAGACGCAGGAGTTTCTGATTGCTGGCACGGGCCAACAGCATATTGAAGTCGTGGTAGCGAAGCTGAAGAAGCGGTACCACACGGAAGTGATTCTGAAAGCGCCAAAGGTGCCCTACAGAGAGACGATTCGCGGCAAAGCGGACGTGCAGGGACGGCACAAGAAGCAGACCGGCGGGCACGGGCAGTATGGCGATTGCAAGATCAAGATGGAGCCGCTGCCGCGAGGCGGGCAGTTTGAGTTTGTGAACGACATTTTCGGGGGCGCGATTCCGAAGAACTATATTCCGGCCATCGAAAAAGGCATTAAAGACGCAGCGGGCCGCGGACATCTTGCGGGATTCCCGGTGGTGGATTTTCGGGTGATTCTGTACGACGGGTCGTACCACGACGTGGATTCAAACGACATGTCGTTCCAGATGGCGGGGCGCATTGCGTTCCGAAAGGCGATGGAGACGGCGAAGCCGACGATTCTCGAACCGATCATGGCGGTCGAGATCACGGTGCCCGACGATTTTGCGGGATCGATCATGGGCGATCTGAACAGCCGTCGCGGCCGCATCCAGGGCATGGATAACAAGGCCGGCAACACGGTGGTCAAAGCCGAAGTGCCCATGGCGGAGATGCTGACGTACGGCGTCGAGCTGACGTCGATGACGCAAGGCAGAGGCAGTTTCAGCATGGAGATGCATCACTACGACGTGGTTCCGGGGCAGTTGCAGGAGAAGATTATCGAGAAGGCGAAGGCGGAGCGGGGCGAGGTGAAGGAAGAGGAAGAGTAAGTCCCGCGTGAGTATGGTGCTAGTCCGAGCAGCGGGGATCTTTTTTGGCGTGGCCTTGCTCTTGAGTTGGATAGCGTGCTCCCGAAATTCCAGCAAGCCATCGGATGTCAAAGCCGAGCCGGCAGTGACTTACGAAGGAGCTGTTGCGTTCGAGCTCAGGCCTCTCGACACCACGTCAGGCTCGCGGCAATGGCTTGCAACGTACGCTGCGGCCGGAAAGAAAAGTTTCGGATCGAATTGGGTCCAGGCCATTCCGGGGATGACGAAGATAAGGTTCTTCACGTATCGTTCGGGAAAGGTCGCTTCGTCAGCGTGCCGGGCGCCGAGGCGAGCGTCTTTCTGGGTGACCTGAAAAAAGCGCTTGAAGCGAAACAAGTCCCGAACAACGTTGTGAGAGTCACCTCTCTACCATTTGAGTTTGTGATTCTCGGAGAGAACCAGTCGCGCACAGCTGATGGGGGCTTCAACACCAAGCCGCCGGGCGATTGGACGGCAATGAAAATCTACCTTGCGCGCGGGGAAGGCGAAGTGTTCCTCAATCTGAACTCTGCGGCTAACAAGGCCGAGTTCTCGATCAAGGATTCGGATTACGGCGACATAGTGCTGACCGAACTTGCGCAGGTTGTTTAACGAGCAGGCGCAGGCTGCAAGGGAAAGAACACCCTGCGGACGCTGGATGCGGGTGTTGGGGATCCTTCGACTGCGGTCAGGATGATTTTGAGAGAGTGGGGTTTTCTATGAAGACGATTCTGATTGTTGTTTGTTCAGTTATCGCTTTTGTCTTCGGGTTGCCGGCGCTCGCGCTCGCCTCCGACCAGACTCAGACTTTCCCCACCTCCGCGGGACCGGTCAAGATCACGCCTCTCACCCACGCCAGCACGCTGATTGTGGCTGGAGGGAAGACGATTTATCTCGATCCTGCCAAGCCGGTGAAGTTTGCGGCACTGCCGAAGGCCGACCTGATCCTGATCACCGACATTCACGGGGATCACATGGATCCCGACTCGATCAAAGAAATCAGCAAAGGGGATACGGAGATCATTTCGTCGGCGGCGGTTGCCCAGACCGTGACTACCGTCAAGCCCATTGCCAATGGCGAGACGAAAACCTGGCAGGGATGGACCATCGAGGCGATCCCGGCCTACAACCTGAAACGCGGGCCGGCACCCGGAAAACTGTTTCACGACAAGGGACGCGGCAACGGCTACGTGCTCACGTACGGCGGCAAGCGGTTCTACTTCTCCGGCGACACCGAAGGAGTTCCGGAGATGCGCGCTCTCAAGAACATTGATGTGGCATTCGTGTGCATGAATCTGCCCTACACGATGCCGCCGGAAGAGGCTGCGGATGCGGTCAAAGCCTTTCATCCGAAGATTGTGGTCCCGTATCACTATCGGGGATCGGATCTTTCTGTGTTCAAGAACCAGCTGGAAGGGACGGGGATTGAAGTGCGGTTGCTGGACTGGTATCCCAAATAGTCCCGAGTGATGAGTCGAGCTTCGCTCGACGGACAGCCGAGGGCGGCTGTCCCCACATTTTCTTCCTACGCTTTAAAAATCTCCTCCACCGGCTTGCGAAACAGCTTCGCGATCTTGAAGGCCAACGGGAGGCTGGGGTCGTACTTTTCCGTCTCGATGGCGTTGACGGTCTGGCGCGAGACGCCGAGTTTCTCGGCGAGGTCGGCCTGGGTCCAGCTAAACTGGGCGCGAAAGTCGCGCACGCTGTTTTTCACTGGTACCTCCGCTTGGCGATGCAGCAGCCGACTCCCCACAGAAACACCAGCACAGGCGCTCCCCAGATCACGTCGGCATGGGGCAGGCCCGCGTTCTGCAGGAATCCCCAGGAGAGCGCAATCAGGCAGGAGGCCAGAAAACTGAAAGCCAGGCCTTCCACCTGGATGCGGCGTTGCAATTCGTCGAGCCCGCGAAAATACCGGATGGCGGCCCACATGGCGAAGGCCGCCGGAATCACCGGCAGGATCGCGAGCAGGAAACGCGACGGCGAGTGGGGGTAGTGTTTGAGCAGCCAAACCGAGCCGAATACGATGATTACGTAGGCTGCCATCGAGCTGCCGAATTCTTTCAGGTAACGTCTGTGATTGGCGTCCATGAGCTCTCCGAGTCAAGCATGTTTGACATCTGTGAATGTAAAGCACGCTTTACATCCTGTCAAGAGAATTTTCTCGAGCGCGATTATGGTCGGAGAGTGCTTACCCGGGAGGAAAAGAAATCGGGACCGATCCGGCTGGACCGATCCCGAGGTTAGTCAGCTTTACTACAGAAACCCTGCGTGTTGCGCCGATTTACGGCTGGCCAAACAGGTCCGTCATGGCAGCGGTGTTCGCGTCGCAGGCATGGTTCAGGCAAGGGAGGCCGAGGCCGCCTTCGATCGACCGGAGCAGCGAGAAATGAGTGTAATACTGATTGCTCGTGGTTCCGTGGACTCCGTAGTTTGTATCGACGATGGCCACGACCTGGTTGATGACGGGTTGCACGGAGTAGTCGTTCTCATCCCAGACGGTGATGATGGCGGAGTTGCCGGTGCTCCATGCGGGAGAGGCGTGAATGGCGGTGACGATCCTTTGCAGGACCTGGTCGCCCAGAACGATCAGGGCCGGATTGAGGCCGGCTTGGGTGCCGTTATCGTTGGGATCGAAGCCGCAGAAAGCGGTTCCGTTGCCGCGCCCATGCTGATCGTTGCACTGGTTGGGAGCGATGAATGAATAGTTCGGCACGTTGCCGGACGCAAGGTCGCCCCACAGGCCGCCCCGTCCGTCAAAGGCAGCCATTTGGGCAAAGCTTACCATCGGATTGTGGCCGGTCTGAACGTCCCGAAAATAAGCGAAGGGGTTGTGCTTCACGGCGTAGAGTTGCACGACGTTGGCGGAAGTGAGCGGCGGGGTCAGCTGAGGATTGATGTGAGCAAAATTGGTGTTGTTGGTGAAGTTTCCGTCGCTGTAGTTCACCCGATCGGGACCTGTGAGCGGGAGACTTTCCTGGTAGGTTTTCCAGGTCATTCCAGCCGCGGCAATCTGATCGGCAATGGTAATGCCGAGAGTGGTTGAGACTGCCGGGTAGGATGCAATGCCGTTAAGGTTGATCTCGCAAGGCGGCCCGGTCACTTCGTTGGTGCAATCAAGGACCGGAGTCGCGGCGTCGGTACCCATACCCGAGATTGGGCAGATATTCGAACTCGCTGGGCTGTCGGTGTTAGCGATACCCGTAGAGAGATTGGTCGCGCAGCTGCCATTGTGCCAGTCGGGAGCGTTGTCGCTGTGAACGCCGAAATTCGACCCGCCCACAGTTTCCAAGTAGTTGGTCAGGCTGGGGTGGGCGACGGCGAAATAGTTGGTCGCAAGGTTGGCCGACTTGGCATAGGTGTTGGTGAACTGCGCGTTGGGGTTGTTGAGAATCTGACGGTATCCGTGGTTCTCCATCATGATCACGAAAACGTGGTCGAGATGAGGAATGCCCTGGGGGACAGAGCCTTGCTGAGCCAGCAGAGTTCCGGTAAGCGCGGCCAACAGGCCAATAGCGATCGTCAATTTTTTCATAAGTGTCTCCTGAACCTCCGCGATGACAAACGAAATCGGCGCCCTTCGGGATGTTGAAATCCTCCCCAGGCGCCGGAATGAGTCGCAGGGTCCGCACCCAGTCTGTCTCGGCGGGGTCAACCTGACAAACGCTAGTGGGCGCCTGTTACAGCCGGGTAACAGAGCAGTTAAAATTCTGTGAATTCCAGCGCGATTGCGCGACTTTGGATTTCGTTCTACCATCCGGAACAGTGGCTACTGCGAAGAATAACCCCAACCTGAACGACAGCCGGGAGCGCCTGGTCTCGGCCGCGCCGGTCGAGGACGATTCGTCGTTTGAGCTTAAGCTGCGGCCTCAGCGGCTGGCCGAGTTCATCGGGCAAAAGAAGGTCAAAGACAATCTGGCAGTGGCGATCGAGGCGGCGCGCTCCCGCGGCGAGGCCATGGACCATGTACTGCTTTACGGTCCTCCCGGGCTAGGCAAAACGACCCTGGCAAACATCATTGCCAACGAACTCGGCGTGCATTTTCAGCCGACGGCCGCTCCCTTGTTGCAGATCAAGGGCGATCTGACGGCGATCATCACCAACATGCAGGACAAGCAAGTCCTGTTCATTGATGAAATCCACCGGCTGCAGCCGGTTCTCGAAGAGCTGCTCTATTCGGCGCTGGAAGACTACAAGCTCGACATCATCATCGGGCAAGGACCTTCGGCGCGCACCCACACGCTGGAAGTGAAGCCGTTTACCTTTGTAGGCGCCACGACCCGGGCAGGGCTGATTTCGGCGCCGCTGCGCTCGCGCTTCGGCATCGTGTTGCGGCTCGAGTTCTATACTCCCGACGATCTGCAGGTAATCGTGGAGCGGTCGGCCGAGATTCTCGGCGTGGAAGTGGACGATGCGGGCGCAAGAGAAATTGCCAGCCGTTCGCGCGGTACTCCGCGCATTGCGAACCGCCTGTTGCGGCGGGTTCGCGACTATGCCCAGGTTCGCGGTGCAGGCAAGATCGACGAGCCGACGGCAAAAGCCGCCCTGCAGATGCTGGAAGTCGATCAGTACGGCTTTGATGAAGTGGACCGCCGGCTGCTGCTGACGATCATCGAGAAGTATCAGGGCGGGCCGGTCGGGGTGAACACGCTGGCCGCAGTGCTGGCGGAGGAGCCGGACGCGATTGAAGAAATCTACGAGCCCTTCCTGATGCAGATCGGATTTCTGAACCGCACTCCCCGCGGGCGGGTCGCCACGCAGTTGGCCTACGATCATTTCGGGATCACGCCGACGCGCAGGCAGAGTTCCCTGTTCTAAACCCTGTTCGGCAAACCGGGACACATCGCTTTCCTGTTCTGTTCGGACCCTCCGTGGTGTATCTTGCTGGGTTCCTCCTCTGCTGGCGGGGAGTGGTGAGGATGCGTGCGTTCGGAACAGGGTCTCGGTAGTTCACTCCGAGTACGTTTGGAAGTTGTGGCTGGTTCGGCGCTCCTGTTGGGCGCTGCGGCCCATGGCTGGGGCGCGGCCCCGAGCCAGAATACGAGCAAGAGCCTTGCCCAGAATGCCCCGCCCATCGCGGCCCGGGAGCAGAATTCTCGCGTCCAAAAACAGGATGTACCCGCATCCCCGCAAGTCGGCCCTCCGGCGCTGACTATTCCTCGCTTGCAGCGGGGTCCCACGCTCGAAGACTTCCACTCGATGGCGCCCCAGGGCGAAATCGCGCTGCAGATGGCGAAGGTTACCGGGTTCACGCAGCGCACTCCGCACGACGGCGAGAATGTTACCGAGCCCACCGACGCTTATCTGGGTTACGACCAGAAAAATCTTTACGTCGTCTTCGTCTGCTTCGACGATCCCCACAAAGTGCGCGCGCGAATGTCGCGCCGCGAAGACATCTACGACGACGATCAAGTTGAGGTCATGCTCGACACGTTCCACGACCGCCGACGCGCCTACGCCTTTCAGACCACTCCCCTCGGCGTGCAATGGGACGCGATCTGGACCGAATCCGCCCGTGCCGAGGTCAACGGCAACTTCGATACATCGTTCGACGCGGTGTGGAATTCGCGCGGCAAAGTCACCAGCAAGGGCTTCGTCGTATTCATGGAAATCCCCTTCAAGAGCCTGCGGTTCGCCGCGTCGAAGGAACAGGTCTGGGGAATTATCTTGTACCGCGGCATTTCCCGCAAAAGCGAAAATTCATTCTGGCCGCATATCTCGCTCAAGATGCAGGGGCGGCTCGGCCAGGCAGCAACCCTGTATGGCCTGGAAGGTATTTCTCCCGGCCACAGCATCGAACTGATTCCCTACAGCCTTCTGCGCGGATACCGGGCGCTCGACACTCGCGATTTCACCAACCCCTATTTTCAGCATGCCGAAGTGCAGGGCCAGCCGGGCATGGACGCGAAGTTTGTCATCCACGACCGCTTCGTCGTGGATATGACCGCCAATCCCGACTTCAGCCAGGTTGAATCGGAAGATCCGCAGATCACGGTCAACCAGCGATACGCGGTGTACTTTCCCGAGAAGCGCCCGTTTTTTCTGGAGAACGAAGATTTCTTCCGCACGCCGATGGACTTGTTTTTCACGCGCAGCATCGGCGACCCATCGGCCGGCATCCGCCTCACCGGAAAAGACGGCCCGTACTCCCTTGGCCTGATGGCGGCGGACGATCGCAGTCCGGGCCTCGCCGTCCCCGACTTCAGCCCGCTCACCGGCATCCGCTCATACTTCAACATTGCGCGCGTGAGCCGCGACATCTTCGGGCAATCGAGTGTGGGAGCGCTTTACACGGACTGGGAGTGCCCCACGACGGGCGAATACAACCGCATCGGCGGGGTCGACGCTCACCTGAAATTCCGTCCGAACTGGTTTCTCGAGGGCCAGGCGGTTACCAGTTCCAGCAATCTGAATCTGAACTGCGAAGCCAATATTTATCCATTCAGCTCGGGCAATCGCGGCAACGGCAACCATTATGCCGGCCCGGCGGAAAAACTCGAGTTGCGCCGCGACGGTCCGCACTTTACTTACGATGGACTCTACAACGATATCAGCCCCGGGTTCGTGAGCGTTCCCGGGTTCATCAATCGCGTGGACATCCGCGAGAGCGATCAGGACTTGCACTATCGCTTTCGGCCCAAGTCCGGATGGATTTGGAGCTGGGGCCCGTCGCTCGAGGTGCGTTACGATTTCGACCACACAGGGCTGCGGCTGGATACGTACTATCAGCCTTATTTCGTGATTCGGGGCCGAGGACAGACCACGTTCATCTTCAAGCCTTATTCAGAAATCCGCGAACGTCTGCGCCCTCAGGATTTCTGCTTCCTTGGCTTTTCGTTGTACTGCGCGCCCACAAGCCTGGGCAATCAGGACTATCACGAACACCAAGGCGGAGCCACGGTCCAGACGGCCTACCTCAAGAAAGCCTCGGTCGGCGCGGGATACTTCTGGGGAGACGGCGCAAATTTTGTTGCGGCTCCCGCGGCGCCGCCGACGATTCCAACGCTTTATAACCATCCTTTTCTGGCGCGCGAAGACACCGGCTGGGCCAACTTTACGCTGCGCCCCATGCAGCCCCTCAAGATCGAGAACTCCTACCTGTTTGAGAGATTGCGCGCCACGGACAGCATTTACCTGTTCGAACAATCGCGGATGCCCGGAATTGGCCGCGGTATTTTGAACGATCACATCCTGCGCAGCAAATGGAACTGGCAGTTCACTCCGCAACTTTCCATCCGCGTGATTTTGCAATACAACGCGCTGCTGGCAGGCACTCCGGGCATCGGCTCTCCCTACACCTACCTCCCGACCGAGAAGCAATTCAATGCAGATTTGCTGGTCACCTACCTGGTGCACCCCGGGACGGCAATCTACCTCGGGTACAACAGCGACCTGCAAAACCTGAACGTGGTGCCGGGCGAGGGCGTATTCAATACGCCCAAGGGCTACCTGAACGATAGCCGCCAGTTTTTCGTGAAGGTGAGCTATCTGTTCCGGTTCTGAAGCGGTCAGCCGTCAGCTGCTGGCTTTCAGATCAAAGAAACGAAAGGGTTTGATCGAATCCTGAGAGCCCAAGGCTGAGATGCAGGTGTTGCCGAATCCTCCGGCAATCCGGTAGAATCTAATGATTCGAATCGAGGTTGGGACTAACATGAAAGCAGCCATTCATCCTGCATATAACGAAGTTCGCGTGCACTGCGCGTGCGGCAACGCATTTATGACCCGGTCAACACATAAGGGCGACATCTCTGTGGAAATCTGCTCGAACTGCCATCCGTTTTTCACGGGCAAGCAGAAGCTGATGGACACCGCCGGCCGCGTCGAGCGCTTCCGCCGCAAGTACGCCAAGGTCGCTCCGGCGACTCCGGCGAAGTAATACGGATTTCCGCGAATCAATCCTCAGCCCTCGCTCCGGCGGGGGCTTTGTTTTGCACGCTCGGCTAGAATTGAGGGCGGGTACGATCGGGAAGGGCACACTCTAACTCGTGCCGTTAAGGCTTCGACAAGACCTGGGCTTTCGACGTTGGGAATGCTTTCCAGCGGATTACGATGCGCAAATTCTGGGACAATTCGAACGGCTCGGCGACCCCAAACTCAGGGCAGGCTGTCGCCCGCGAGGCCCAGCCACTGAGGCGTGTCCCAGCTAGCCTGAACATCGGCACGGTCACCATCTCGCCTGCCACGGTCCTTGCCCCCATGGCGGGAGTGACCGACACCGTCTTCCGCCGCTTTATCCGGAACCTGGGCGGATGCGGCCTGATCATGACCGAGTTCACCTCGGCGGATGGCGTGCTCCGCAAGAAAGACCAGAAGGCCAAGCGCTATCTGCATTTCTACGAAGACGAGCATCCGATCTCAGCGCAGCTTTTCGGCAGCGACCCGAACGTGATGGCCGAAGCGGCTCGCATGGTCGAGGGGTTCGGCTTCGATCTGGTTGATCTCAACCTGGGATGCCCCGCCAAGAAAGTCGTGAAGTGTAACGGAGGCTCGGGCCTGCTGCGCGATCTTCCGGCGATTGGCAGGATTTTCGAAGCCGTGCGCGCCGCGGTGAAGATTCCCTTCACGGTAAAATTCCGCGCCGGATGGAACGACGAAGAAATTGTGTGCGTCGAACTCGCCCGCATGGCGGAGGGTTGCGGACTCGCCGCCGTCGCCCTGCACGCCCGCACACGCGAAATGGGTTATAGCGGGCAGGCCCGCTGGGAGTGGATCGCGGCGGTCAAAGATGCGGTGAAGATTCCCGTGATCGGCAACGGCGACATTCGCAGCCCCGAGGACGCATGCGCCATGGTTACGCAAACCGGCTGCGACGCCGTCATGATCGGACGGATGGCGCCGTCGAATCCGTGGATCTTCCGGCAGATTGAACAGTACTGCGCGGGAATAGAAAATGTGGGGACGGCCGCCCAGGGCTGTCCCGTGGAGCAAAGCTCGACGGGATTTAGTGCCGGCAATGGATTTGATGTGCAGGAATCGGGCCTTCGGCCCGACGGACAGCCGAGGGCGGCTGTCCCCACGCAATCATCAGTGGATTCCGCGCTTTACGACCACCCCTCCGAGGGCGACCGCTACCAGATGATCCGCACATACTTCCAGATGCTGATCGAGGAAGAGCTGCCGGACGCCGTCGGCAAGATGAAGCAGTTCGCATCGTGGTTTACCCACGGCGTGCCGGGCGGGGCGGGGCTGCGCAAAGCGATCTACGAATCCAAAAGCGCTCCGGAGATTCTCACCCGCGTGGAATATTTCTTTGAAGCACGATTGTGTGGCGCGGCGGCCCTCAAGGGTTGAAAGATTCTGGTACTCCTACGAGCGAAGCTCGACGGGTGCTGCCGGGGGCAATTTTGACGTGCCGCCGTCATCACGGCCTTCGGCCGCCCCGGACGAATGCGTCCGGGGCTACACGAATCGTGAGGAACCTGTTGTTCGGTGGTGCCCTTACGTCAGCCGCGGTTCACGTGCCACCATCTTCCCCGACTCATCCTTCTCGACATATGCCCACGGGGTCTTCGCGTCATGGGTGAAGACGGTCAGCGAATTCTCGGGCATCGACCGCGCGTAGTACCGTTTGCGGCTTTCGATCGTCTGCAGCGGATACAGGTCGAACGCCATGCCCCAGGTGATGTCAATGTGCGCCGTGGTGGGGATCAGGTCGGAGATGTAGCAGGCGGTTGTGGCCTCGGGGGCTGAAGCCCCGGTACTTTCTGCATTGCTTGACGGCGCAGCTTTCAGCCGCGCCCTTTCCAAGCCAGGCTTGCCGTTTACCATCACAGCCATCATGTGCGCCGTGTGCCCGGGAAACGTCTCCACAGAAATGCCCGGGACAATTTCTTCGCCGCCTTTGAGCAGGGTCATTTGCCCGCTCGCGACCAGCGGATCGTAATTCTCGGCGATGAAGCTGATGGAGTCCCGCTCGCTCGGCCGCCTCGCGTAGTCCCATTCGCCTTGGGGTGCATAGTACTTGGCGCGGGGAAACGTGGGCACGATTTTGCCGGTCTTGTCGCGAATCGTGTTCCACCCGCAATGATCAAAATGCAGATGCGAGTTGACCACGATATCCACGTCCTCGGGCGCGACACCTCCGGCCGCGAGATTGTCGAGCAGTTTGGCCGGCTGCCCGTAGAACTTGATCATGCGGTCCGAGAGCTTGTTGCCCATCCCGGTTTCGACCAGCACCGTCTGCTTGCCGGTGCGAACGAGAAGCGAGTTGAGGCCGGTGGTGACGTAGTTGCGTTCGTCGGCTTGAGCCTTGCGCGACCACATGACTTTCGGGACGACGCCGAAAAACGCTCCACCATCGAGTGGGTAAGTGCCGTCAGAAAAAACCGTCAGTTCGAAGTCGCCGAGTATGAGCCGATGCATGACGCTAGTGTGCCACAGCAAAACGCCGGCCACAGGTTTGTTCGGATGTTTTCCAGAAGGGTATCCGAAGATCCGTGCGATCCGGGCTTGGTTTCTTGCTAGTCTTTCTCATGCAGCGCCCGGCAGGCGTGACGGCGATTGCGGCGCTTTTCTCTCTGGCGGCGATCTATCTTTGGACGATCGGCGCGGTGAAGCTGCTCGCGCCGAACGCGATTTCGCTCGGGGCCGGGGCGCAGCTGATGTACGGGCTCGAACTCGCGGGTCCTTACATGGCGTTGTTGATTGGCTGCGGTTATGCGCTTGTCGGCTGGGGATTATTTCGACTGCGCAATTGGGCTCGCTGGTTCGCGATGCTAGTAATGGTAATTGGCGTCGGCTGGCTGGTGCCAAAGATTTCGATGGCGGCAATCGGCGTACCGATTCTGTGGTACGGGATGCAGATCGCGGTGCGCGCTGCGGCTGCATGGTATTTGGCGCAAGCGCCGGCAGTGATTGAGAGCTTCACGCGAGCCGACCAGCGGGGCTGAGCCCAATTCTCCTAACCCCTTTACGCCGCCCTAATAGGCCGCGGAAAAACTCATTTGCAGGCCCACAGCGTACCTCAGCGGCTAAAGCCGCCAGTGATTTTGGGGCATTTACGGCGCGGCTATAAGCCGCGCCCCTTCAAAGCACGAGCGAAATTGGAGTTTTTCCGCCGCCTGCTAAAAGGCCGCATCTCCACGAAGTGGGATAGTGCGCCTTGGCGCATGGCACACTTTATCGCTTGGCTTTCACCGGTTCTTTTTCGCCGACACGCTGGCTGATTTCGAACTTCATTTTGCCGGCTTTCTTGTCGGCATCAACGATTACATGATCGCCGTGAAGGACTTCGCCGTCGAGAATCCTCAGTGCCAACGGATCCTGGATCAGCTTCTGGATCGCGCGCTTCAGCGGGCGCGCGCCGAAGTTCGGATCGTAGCCCTGGGTGAAGAGCAATTCCTTCGCGCCGTCGGTGAGCTCGAGCGAAATCTTGCGGTCGGCCAACAGGCGGCGAACGTCTTCGAGGCGCAGTTCGATAATTTTGACCAATTGCTCCTTGCCGAGCGGACGAAAGACGATGATGTCGTCCACGCGGTTCAGGAATTCAGGCTTGAAATGCTGGTGGAGCAGATTCACGACTTGTTTGGACGCCTCTTCAAACGCCGCATCGTCCCTGGATTTGGCATCCCCGGACTTCGCCCCTGAAGGGTGGATGAATGCGTCCGCCCCTACAAGAAGCTGCGAACCGATGTTCGACGTCATGATGATGATGGTGTTCTTGAAATCAACGACGCGGCCTTTGCCGTCCGTGAGACGACCGTCGTCCATCATCTGGAGGAGAACGTTGAAAACGTCGGGATGCGCTTTTTCGATTTCGTCGAAGAGCACGACCGCGTAGGGACGACGGCGAACCTGCTCCGTGAGCTGGCCGCCTTCTTCGTAGCCCACATAGCCTGGAGGTGCGCCGATCAGGCGGGCGACCGAATGCTTCTCCATGTATTCGGACATGTCGACGCGAAGCATCGCGTGCTCGTCATCGAATAAGAACTCGGCCAGAGCGCGGGCGAGTTCGGTTTTGCCGACACCGGTTGGCCCAAGGAAAATGAAGGAGCCGATGGGCCGCTTCGGGTCGCTGAGTCCGGCACGCGAGCGGCGGATCGCGTTGGCGACCCGCTCTAGAGCTGAATCCTGGCCGACGACGCGCTGGCGCAGGCGTTCTTCCATGGTGACCAGTTTTTTGACTTCGCCTTCGAGCATCTTGGAGACGGGAATTCCGGTCCACTTGGAAACGATGCGCGCGACGTCTTCTTCGTCGACCTCTTCTTTGAGCATGCGCCGGCCGCCCTGAGCTTCCATTTGTTTCGAGAGCCTGGCGAGTTCCTGTTCGGCCTGCGGAATTAAGCCGAAGCGAATCTCGGCCACGCGCTCGTTATTGCCCTGGCGCAATTGAGATTGCTCCTCACCCTTCAGCTTTTCGATTTGCTCCTTCAGGGCGCGAACGCGCGCGATCAGGTCCTTTTCTTTTTTCCAGTTAGCCTTGAGTGTGTTGGATTTCTCGCGGATCTCGGCGAGTTCCTTCTCGATGACGGAAAGGCGATCGCGGGAATTCGCGTCGTCCTCCTTCTTCAGCGCCTGTTTCTCGATTTCGAGTTGGGTGGCCTTGCGTTCGAGCTGATCGATGTCGGTAGGCAGCGAATCGATTTGGATGCGCAGCGATGCGGCCGCTTCGTCGATCAAATCAATGGCTTTGTCGGGCAGAAAGCGGTCGGAGATGTAGCGGTGCGAGAGGGTGGCCGCGGCGACAATGGCGGAGTCTTTGATGCGCACGCCGTGATGCACTTCGTATTTCTCTTTGAGGCCGCGAAGGATGGAGATGGTGTCTTCGACATTGGGCTCGCCGACGAACACGATCTGGAAGCGGCGTTCGAGCGCGGCGTCTTTCTCGATGTACTTGCGATATTCGTTGAGCGTGGTGGCGCCGATGGCGCGAAGCTCACCGCGGGCGAGCGCGGGCTTGAGCATGTTGGAGGCATCAATGGCGCCCTCGGCGGCGCCGGCGCCCACCAGCGTGTGCAGCTCGTCAATGAAGAGGATGATCTGGCCTTGCGCGTCTTCAATTTCCTTGAGGACGGCTTTGAGGCGGTCTTCGAACTCGCCGCGATATTTTGCGCCGGCGAGCATCGCTCCGAGATCGAGGGAGACGACGCGCTTGTTCTTCAGAGCTTCGGGGACGTCGCCGGAAATGATGCGCTGCGCCAGGCCTTCGACTATGGCGGTCTTGCCGACACCGGGCTCGCCGATGAGCACCGGATTGTTTTTGGTGCGGCGGGAAAGAACCTGGACGACGCGGCGGATTTCCTCGTCGCGTCCGATGACGGGGTCGAGTTTTCCGCGACGGGCTTGCTCGGTGAGGTCGCGAGCATAACGCTCGAGCGCCTGATATTTCGCCTCGGGATTCTGATCGGTCACTTTCTGCGAGCCGCGAACGGTGGTCAGGGCCTTCAGGATCGCGTCGTAGGTTGCGCCGTGCCGCGCGAGAATCTGCTGGGCAACATCGCGCTTGAGGTGCGTGATGGCAAGCAGGAGGTGTTCGGTGGAAACGTATTCGTCTTTGAAGTTGGAGGCTTCCTTGAAGGCCTGTTCGAGCAGCTTGTTGACCTCGTTGGAGAGCGTAGCCTGGGCTGATTGTCCGGAAACTTTGGGGAGTTTTTCGAGCTCGCCATAGAGTTCGCTGAGCACAGCTTGCGGCCCGATGCCGATTTTTTCGAGCACGGGCGGGACGATGCCTTCTTTGTCTTCGAGCAATGCCGCGAGCAGGTGAATCGGAAGCAATTCGGGATTGCCGTGCTCGGAGGCGAGTTGGTTCGCGCGCTGGACGGCTTCCTGCGCTTTGACGGTGAATTTGTCCCAACGGATGGGCATGGTGAGGTCCTCTAGTAATTCGATGTCATTCTCAGCGAAGAGAAACAGTTCCGCAAAGATTTTGGTCGCGTGAAAACGCGGAAATCCTTCGCTTTGCACCGGGATGACAGGGGTTAAACAAAAATGGGAGGGCGGCATTTCTGCCGCCTCCCTTGACCACAGGGGCTAAAGCCCGCATTCTTGCTCGCCTGTTGGCGGCACGACTGGAAGTCGTGCCCTTCCCGTTCGTGCCGCTGTCGGCAAGGAGCAAGTCGAGCTATCGCTCGACCGGACAGCCGAGGGCGGCTGTCCCCACATGGGCTATCGCCTGCTTATGCGGCTTTGCTGGGGGCCTTGGCTTCCGCAGGCTTGGCTTCGATCTGCTTTTCCGAGCCCACGGAGACCTTGATCTGCTTGGGCTTGGCTTCGGCCTTTTTGGGGAGCGCGATCTTCAGGACGCCTTTGTCGTAGGTGGCCGAAACGTTTTCGGTGTCTACGGTCTGGGGCAGAGTGAAGGTGCGGGTGAAGCTGCCGTACTGGCGCTCGACGCGGCGGTAGTTTTCTTCTTTCTCTTCTTTCTCGATCTTGCGCTCGCCGTGAACGGTGAGGGTATTGTTCTCGATGCGGACGTCGATGTCTTTCTCGTCGATTCCGGGCACTTCGATCTTGAGACTGACCTTGTGCTCGTCTTCGTAGACGTCAACGGCGGGGGCAAAGCTGGATGTACTCAGCGAGTCATCCTGGCCGGCGCTGTAGGAATCGCGGAACACGCGGTTGATGCGGTCCTGCAGGGTGGCAAACTCGCGGAACGGCTCAAAACGGGTTAATACGGTCATGGGTAAATCCTCCTTCGGAATTTGGAGATCGGCTCTTGAAGTGGCCCTGGACGAATGAGTCGGGGGCTACGTGGTCACACTGTTAGACGCAGAATCAGTGTAAAAGAAGCATAAAATATGAGTGTGTTATTGTCAATACTATTATGTTGTCTTTTTTCATCACGTTACGGACGCAATGACATACTTCAAATAGGCGGTTTCGGGGACATTCAGGAGGATTGGATGGTCTTTGGCTTGGCCTCGGACGTCGATGAGGCGAAGAGTGCGGTGGGCGTCGAGAGCGGCGCTGGCCAGCATGTCGAGGAAGTTCGACTGGCTGACGTGGTAGGAGCAGGAGCAGGTGACGAGGATTCCGCCGGGGCGGAGCATCTTCAGGGCACGGAGGTTGAGTTCTTTGTAGCCGCGGAGGGCGGCGTCGAGGTCGCGCTTGGACTTGGCGAAGGCGGGAGGGTCGAGGACGATCGTGTCGTAGTGGCGATTGGAGGAGGCATAGTCCTTGAGGAGGTCGAAGGCGTTGGCTTCGATCCATTCGATTTCTTTGCCTTGGAGGAGCTTCTGGTTGAGCGCGGCATTCTGGTCGGCGACTTCGAGGGCGGGGCGCGAACTGTCCACTGCGGTGAGTTGGGAGCAGCGCGGGGCCAGGTGGAGGGCGAAGCCTCCTTGATAGCAGAAGACGTCGAGGGCCTCTCCGTGGGCATAGTGGGCGGCGGCGAAATAGTTTTCGCGCTGGTCGAGAAAGGCTCCGGTCTTCTGGCCTTCGAGGGCGTCGTAACGGAATTGCACTTTGTTCATGGTGAAGGTAGTGGAGGTCTTTTCACCATGGAGCAGGCCGGAGGCGCGCGGCGGCAGAGTCTCGAGTTCGCGGACGCGCGAATCGACGCGCTCGAGGATGGAGGCGGGATGGAGGTGCTCGATGAGCGCGGCGATGATCGCCTGGCGAACGGGATCGGCGTCCATGGCTTGAGTGAGGATCTGGAGGGAGAGGATGTCGTTATAGCGATCAACGATGAGGCCGGGGAGGAAGTCAGCTTCGCTGAAGATGAGGCGGCAGGCGTCGGTGTCATGGACTACGGTCTTGCGATAAGCGAGAGCTTCGGCGATGCGCTGCTTCAGGAGTGCGGGAAAGTCGGCGACGGGTTCGGGGGAGATCATGCGAATGGCGATTTGGGAGGAGCTTGAGTAGAGGGCCGTGCCCAGGGGCTTTCCGCGATGGTCGGTCACGCTCACCAGAGAGCCGGGAGCCATTCCTTCGGCAGAGACGATGTCGGAGCGGTAAACCCATACGTGGCCGGCCTTGAGGCGGGTGGCGCCGCGGGGGGAGATTTTCACTTTGGGGAGAGATGACTGTGCGGGAGTCGGGGGCATGCGGATATGGTAATGCCTGGGATTCGGTGGCGGGAGTTCTGAAGCCAGTGCGGTCAGCGGAGGGTGGCTCAAGGAGCGCTATCGCCTGATAGGGTCAGCTATCTGGAATTCACGCTCGCTTCGGGGTAACCTTACTTGTCGAATGAAAACGGCTACCCATCGACAAGACAACCTTAAATTCTGGGGGTTGGGCGCGTTCTTTGTCTTGTTCTCCGCCGGTGCCGCGTTCAGCTTCCTTCACGCGATGGGGTACGGGATGGCGGCCAGTGACTTGATTGGCCTACGCGGGCGTGTGGGGGATGTAGCCTTCCTGCAGCGATGGGCTAAGATTTGGTTGACGACGGCCTTGTGTAGTCTTGGAGTCTCAACTCTCGCAGGCGCGCTGGCGACCTCGATCTACCAAGACGCAGCACGGCTGCCACGGCTTGTCGCACGACTGACGGTGGCCTTGGCTGTCTCGTTCGTGCTGGCGTTTCTCATCGGCTGGGCGTACTTCTTGATCAACGCGTCGTCACATCATTTCGTAGTTCACTGAGTTAGTGATGATAAATCTGTTCTCGTCAACTGTCGGCGGGAATCTTCCGGGTTGATTGGCTTTCGCATCGAAGTGGCTTACCATCACTGCCGACATGCCTTTCTTTAACAATACTCCCGACGACTGGCAGAGGCTCGATTGGCAAATTCTTCGCGATGGAGGAATCCATCTCTACTGGCGTCGTGAATACTTGATCGAGGACACAAAATGGTTCGCAAACCATGATTACGATCTGTTTGAGCTGGCTTGCGAAACGTGGAAATCACAAGACGGCATGTTTTCTGATCTCGCTCGCGTGCTGCGATTACCAGATTATTTTGGACACAATTTCGATGCCCTCGATGAGTGCATCGCGGACCTGCCGCTCACTGAGAACCGTGGCGCGGTGATAGTGTTGACGAGGTTTGATGCATATGCGGCTGGCGCTGGCTCCGCACCCATGCTGAGACTAAAGAACGAAGCAGAGGTTCTTCTAGACATCGTCGCGAGCGCTTCTCGATTCCATCTCCTGAATGGGTATCGACTGCTCGCACTAGTCCAGACAGACGACCCCGAACTGCGCTTCGGAGTTTTGGGCGGGAACAGTCCCCAATGGAATCGTCGAGAGTGGTTAAACGCGAATCGGCACTCGAATCCGGCATAACTGCTCAAACATCCCCGTAACACTCAAAATCCTAGAATCCTACTAGGCGACGTTCATGGGCCGACCAGTCGAGCTTTGCTCGATGGACAGCCGAGGGCGGCTGTCCCCACATAACCAACCCGGTCTCATACAGGCAGAACCCACACAAACGGAACTTGGTCCCACACCACAAAAGTCGGCGGACAAATGTTTTTCGCTTGTTGACCCTTTGTTTTCTTAGGTGTATCTGTCATGACGTTACTGTGCATCCCATACTGTCAGCACACTATGTTCCGCGCTGAACACTACGGGCGGGCGGCCCAGCCCCCTTCAAGGCGCAGAAAAAGCAAGCGCCCCGAAACATCCGGGCCAACCGACAGCCGTCCCTACATGTCTTGCGGGCGGACGAATGCGTCCGCCGCTACACGAGCTTAGCTCGCGGCTTGTTCGGTGGGAGCGGCTGCTACGGCCTGTTTGGCGTGGGAGCCGGACGCGGCTTCGTGGCGGGCCAGGTCCAGGTCGGCGCGGAGAGAGTCGAGGATCACCATGGGGAGTTCGGCGCCCCAGGAGTCAAGTTCGGACTCGGTCCATCCACCGTTGAGGCGAGTGGCTCCGGTGATGTCCTCTGGGAAGGCCTCGCGGAAATTGCCTTCGCGGATGAGGATGTCACCGATGAGGCGTCCGGTGTGGACGTCGTAGACGCGGCGGCTGGCCTGGCCGCTGGCGTTGGTCAGGCACAAGAAAACCTCGCCGGCGTCGGAATACTCGGAGCGGTAGTACCAGGCCTGGGTGGCATCGATTTTGGGATGATGGCGTTTGGGGCGGTGTACGCCGGGAACCTGATCGACCAGCTCGTCGGCGGGATTGAAATAGAGGATGCGTTGGCAGGAGTCGCAGACGATGACTTGCTGGCCGGAGCGAATTTCGTTGTAAGTCTGGGGCCGGAGCATGACCTGGCAGGCAATGCATTTGTGCTCGCGAACCTCGGAGATGCCGGAGCCGCGGAACTTGGAGACGCGCTCGTAATGGCGGAGGAGATCGGCGTCGACGCCGGCGCGCATCTGTTCGCGCTTGGCACGCTCGCCGGCGAGAAGCTTCTCGTCTTCGGCGGTGCGCTGGCGGGCCTGTTCCTTCTCTTTTTCGATCTCGGCGGTTTCGGCTTTGAGCTCGACCTGCGCGGCTTTGACCTCTTTGTCGCGGGCGTCGGCATTGACCATTAGTTCGAGGATCTTGTCCTCGTTGGCGGCGATTTCTTTTTCGGCGAACTGGATTTCGTGCAGCAGAGCTTTGTACTGTTCGTTGGTTTTTACGTCGAGGGATTGGTCGCGATACTTGGAAATCTTGCCGCGGAGATCGTTGATGGCGGTGTCGTATTTGCGGCGGGCGGCTTCGTCTGCTTTGACGCTGGCTTGAGCTTTTTCGAGCTGAGACTTGGTGCCGGCCAGCTTCTGCTCGATGACGGCAACGCGCTTGGGGAACTCGGCGATCTCGTCCTGCAGGCGACGGATTTCCTTATCTGTGACTTGCAGCTTCAGCAGGTTTTCGATGTCGGGAAGCATTGAGACTAGGTCAATTCTAACATGCGGGGACGCTGCGGGACCGGCCTCGCCCGCGGCAATCTTTGTTCAGGAAGCGAGCCAAAGGCGCGGTGATTGCACGCAAAGAACGGCCAGCGCCGGGTGGCTCGCCGGGGTCCCCGCGAGATCGTTCAGGGGGAGATTCCTGGGCGGGCAAAATGCGCCCAGATCCGGACGATCGTCAGGTTTGAAGCTGTGCAGGACCAGTGGGGGGCGGTGTACACTTTCCGGTTCGCGTCTGTCAGGTCGCTGTCCACTTTTTCCCTTGAGGTTATTTCGTGAAGAGATCCATTTCAGTCGTAGCTCGCCTTGCGCTGCCTGGTCTGATCGTCTGCGGATTCGGTATGACACCCATGGAGGCGCAGACCGCGCCCACCAAGCCGTTGACCATTGAAACGCTCTACCAGCCGGGGGGATTGGGAGGACGCGGTCCAGAGACGGTGGAATGGAGTCCGGATGGGACGAAGCTGTCGTTTGTGCAGCGCGATGAAAAGGGAGAGAAGGGCGAGCTGTGGTATGTGGACACTGCGACCGGCGAGAAGAAGGTGCTGGTGAGCGCGGCGAAGCTGGCGTCGCTCGATCCGGATGTGAACAAGGTCAAGAATGAGCGGGAGAAGGAGCGGCTGACGCGATACCACGTGGCGGCGTATTTGTGGGCTCCGGATTCGAAGCATCTGATTTTCGATTCGCAGGGGCAGCTCTGGCTTTATGACCTGGGATCGGAGACAGCGGTACAGTTTACGTCGGCGACCGATCCGAGCGGAGATCCGAAGTTTTCACCCGACGGCAGCCATGTCGCGTACACGCGGAAACACAATATGTATGTGCGTCCGGTGAGCGGGAAGAACGAAAAGCAGTTGACCAAGGACGCGGGCGACAGCTTGTTTAACGGCGATATTGACTGGGTGTACGCGGAAGAGTTGGGCGTGCGCAGCAATTACTTCTGGTCGCCGGACAGCAGAGAAATCGTGTTTCTGCACATGGACGAGACCAGGGTGCCGGTGTATCCGATCACCGACTGGATCCCGACGCATCCGAATGTAGAGAACGAGAAGTATCCGAAGGTGGGGGATCCGAATCCAGTGGTGAAGCTGGGCGTGGTGGATGCGGACAAGGGCAAGGTGCGGTGGATTTCGCTAACCAGCGATGAGGATACGTATGTGCCGCGGTTCGGCTGGGTGCGCGAGGGAGTGATCTGGGCGGAAGTTCTGAACCGGACCGAGGACAAGTTGGATTTGTACTTTGTGGATGCGAAAACGGGGAAATCGCGGATCGTGCTGACGGAAACTACGCCGGGAGCCTGGATTGATTTCGAGCATCTGGAAGTCCGCTTTTTGAAGTCTGGGCAGTTGTTGTGGCCGAGCTGGCGCGACGGGAATATGCACCTCTACTTGTACAGTTTTGATAAGCAGAATCCGATGGCGGCGGACGCGAAGCTGGAGCGGCAGCTGACCAAGGGCGATTTCGAAGTGCAGGGCATTGAGGGGGTGGATGAAACGGCGGGCACGGTGTTTTATTCATCGAACCAAGACGATCCGCGGCAGGCGCAGCTTTTTTCGGTGCAGCTCGATGGATCGGGAGGCAAGCAGCTTAGTTCGGGGGAAGGACTGCATATTGCGAGCTTCAGCGACGACGGCAAGCACTATACGCACATGTTTATGGGGCCAGCGACGGCGCAGAGCCTTTCGCTGTGCGCGGTGGGCGGGGAGTGCAAGCCGGTTTGGAAGGCGCGGGATCAGATCGCCGAGTATGGGTTGAGGGCGCCGCAGTATCTGGAGTTCAAGGCGGACGACGGGACTATTTTGTATGGACGCCTGTTGCTGCCACCGGACGCGGGGAGTGGCGGCAAAATTCCGCTGATCGTGAATATTTATGGAGGGCCGGCGGCGCAGATGGTGATGAAAGGGATGCCGAGCGCGTTCGACGAGATTCTGGCGCGGAAGGGATTTGCGATTTTTGCGGTGGATAACCGGGGGACGCCGGGACGGGATCGGAAGTTTCAGACGGCGATCCGGCACGAGTTCGGAGCGGTGGAGTTGAAGGATCAGCTGACGGCGCTGGATCAGTTGTTGGCGCAGCATCCACAGCTGGATAAGGATCGTATTGCGATCTGGGGCTGGTCGAATGGCGGGTCGATGACGCTGTATGCGATGACGCATTCGGACCGGTTTCGCGCGGGGGTGGCGGTGGCTCCGGTGACCAATCAGGAAAACTACGACACGATTTACACCGAGCGCTACATGGGACTGCTCAAGGACGATAAGGCGGGGTACGAGCAGTCGGATGTGACGAAGAACGCCGACAAACTGCATGGGGCCCTGCTGCTGGTGCACGGCACGAGCGACGACAACGTGCATTTCCAGAACAGCATTCAGATGATTGATGCGCTGATCAAGGCGGGGAAACAATTCCGGCTGATGATTTACCCGAACAAGACGCACAGCATCTCGGGGAAAGACGCGCGGGTGCATCTGTTCACGATGATCGAGGAACACTTTGAGCGGGAACTGAAGTAGCAGAGGTAGTGGTCAGTTGCCAGCGGTTTGGCCGGGGCGTGGAACGGCTTCGCTTATGGCGGAGCCGTTTTATTTGTGTCTGCCGGAGCCTTTGCGCGGGGATTCTTTGTGCGAAGGCTCTTTCGAGGCGTTTTCTTTCGACGAGCTATCCTTCGACGAGCTATCTTTCGAGCCGCCGTCTGATTTAGGCTTGTCGTCTTTCTTTTCCTTCGAGGCGGATTCTCCGCTGCTGTTTGATCCCGGGGACGAGGATTTCTTCGCGTAGTCGGTGACGTACCAGCCGGAGCCTTTGAACTGGACGGCGGGAGCGGAAATCATCTGCTCGACCTGGCCGCCGCATTCGGGGCACTTCTTGACCATCTTGTCGGAGAACTTCTGGATTTTCTCGAAGCGGTGGCCGCACTTCTTGCATTCGTATTCGTAAAGTGGCATGAGTGTGAGACGGTTGTGAGGGACAACTCAGTTTCGTATTGATTTTAGGGGTCGGGCGGGGATTGCGTCAATTTTGGCGAGTCATGAGCAAGCGTTCGCATCACCGCGAACAGCAGCTCAGGGCTTGTGTTTGGCGCCCGATCGTGGGAGCTACGGGATTTACCGTGCATGCAAATGCTTCGGGGCCGTATTGCGCCAGGCGGCTTCGATTGCTTTGCGGAGGGCATCCTTCTTGGCGGTTTTGAGGAGGACGCTGGTGGCGCCGCGGCGTCCCCAGGCGCCTTTGACGGGAATGAATGTGCCGGGGTAGTCCTCGGAAAAATAGTGCTGGTCTTCGGGCGAGAGCTTGACCATGCCACGGGTTTTGTCGGGATAGCCCAAGGTGGCGAAGATTTTTCCCGCGACGCGGAAGTCGGGGTGACTCATGTGCTGGCGCTCTTCGGTTTCCGGGAGGGACAGGGCCAGTTGGCGGAAATCTTTGGCGGTCATGGGATGCTCCCTGAGTAGCGACACGTTAGCATAACCGGGCTTTCAGTTGGAAAGTTACGGGCCGCACTTGCCGTCGAGCTCCGCTCGACGGGCGGACGAATGCGCCCGCCGCTACACAATCACTTCCCTGCCAGCGAATTCGGGGGGTGGTAGACTCCGGCCATGAGCGACACTGACAAGGACGCCGCGGTTTCAGTGGGGCCCGCGCTTTATCTGGTGGCGACGCCGATTGGAAATCTGGAGGACATCACGCTGCGGGCGCTGCGCATGCTGAAGGAAGTCGATGTGATTGCATGCGAGGACACGCGGCAGACGCAGAAGCTGCTCAATCATTATGCGATTGCGACGCGCACGACCAGCTATCACGAACATAACGAGATGACGAAGTCGGCCGAACTGGTGAAGGAGATGCAGGAGGGCGCGAGCGTGGCGCTGGTCACCGATGCGGGCATGCCGGGGATTTCCGATCCAGGGTACCGGTTGATCGCGCTGGCGATACGGCATCGGGTGCCGGTGGTGCCGGTGCCGGGGGCGTCGGCGTTTCTGGCGGCGCTGGTGGCGAGTGGGCTGCCTACGGATTCGTTTCGCTTCAGCGGATTTCTTCCCGCGAAGCGTGGGGAGAGGCGAGCGGCGCTGGAGGCGGTGAAGGGATCACCGCGGACGCAGGTGTTTTATGAGGCTCCGCATCGGGTGGTTGAGAGTCTAGAGGATGTTGTCGAGGTTCTGGGTTCGGAGAGACACGTCGTGATCGCCCGCGAGGTGACCAAGCTGCACGAAGAGTTTCTGCGTGGCCGCGCGGGTGAGGTGCTGGAGAATTTGAAGGCGCGCGAGGTCGTGAAGGGGGAGATCACTCTGCTGATTGGGAAGGCGGAAGAGGGAGAGGCGCGTGTGGGGGCGGACACATCCGTCCGTCTTTCGATTCGGCAGCGGGTGCAGCAGATCATGGCGGAAGAGAAAGTGGATGAGAAGTCGGCGCTGAAGAAAGTGGCGAAGGAGCGGGGAGTGTCGAAGAGCGAAGCTTATCGAGAGTGGCAGCGGGGGAAGTGAGCCTGGTTGAGGTGCGGGTCGCCACATAACCATCGAGCTTCGCTCGACGGGCGGACGAATGCGTCCGCCGCTACACAATCACTTGCCTGCCAGCTCTTTCTTTACAATCTCACTGACCATTTTGCCGTCTACGCGCATGCCGGCGGCGTTGAATCTGGCCATGGCATTTTTCATGACCGTGCCCATTTCTTTCATGGTGGGCGCGCCCATTTCGGCGATGGCGGCTTTCACGCCTGCGACTACGTCGGCTTCGCTCGCCGCTTTCGGCAGGTAGCTTTCGATCAGGACGATTTCGGCGGATTCTTTGTCGGCCATTTCCTGGCGTCCGCCCTTGGTGAATTGCTCGACGGATTCTTTGCGCTGCTTGATGAGAGTGGCGAGGACGGCCTGGGCTTCTTTGTCGTCGAGCGGGGACATTTTTTCGACGGCGCGCAGTTGCAGCGCGCTCTTGACCATGCGCAGGGCTGAGAGGCGGGCTTCGTCCTTGGCCTTCATGGCCGTGACGATGTCTTTCTGGATTTGTTCGACTAGGGTCATTCAGGGATTATAGACGCGAGCGAGGCGGTAGACTGAAGACGGGTTCGGGCAAGGCAAGAACGCAGGTTTCTTCGGCGCTTCGCTTCGGGAATGACACGAGGAGTAGAGGCCGCGTCATTCGTCCTAATTGTCTCAATCCAACTGCTGGTGCTTTGCATCGAAGGTCGAGGGAGGAAAAACAATCATGGGAAAGCTTGCTATTTGGGCTCAGCTTGAGGCCAAGCCCGGGAAAGAAAAAGAAGTCGAGGAGTTTTTGAAGTCGGCGCAGCCGCTGGCGGAGCGTGAGGCTGCGACGGTGAGTTGGTACGCCGTAAAAATGGGGCCAGGGAAATACGGAATCTTCGATACGTTCGCGGATGAGGCGGGGCGGAATGCGCATTTGAACGGAGAGATTGCCAAGGCCCTGTTCGCGAAGGCGAAGGATTTGTTTTCGCAGCCTCCGAAGATCGATAAGCCGGAGATTTTGGCATCGAAGACCGGGCGGTGAGTTGGTTCAGCGTCGCTGGTTTTGCCGGTACGATTCCTTCGCCCCTTTGGGGCTGGTTCCTTCTTAGACTGCGGTCCCACGGCATGCGCCGTGGGCTGCATTCTTTTGCCGCTACGCGGCGACGCCGTTGCAAAAGTAGCCCACCACTTTCACGCCTCACAATGTACTCGGGACGGGCGGTTCCGATAGACTAATAAGCTATCCCTACTCATAAGGAACTCACTATGTTGCACAAGAATCGTCTTTTTACTCCGGGGCCAACGCCGCTGTTGCCGGCGGCGCAGACGGCCATGGCTTCGTTCACGGCGCATCACCGGACAGCCGATTTTCGGGCGCTGTTTACCCGGGTGCTGGCCGACATGAAGGAATTCATCGGTACGAAGAATGACGTGTTGGTGTTGGCTTGCTCGGGCACGGGCGTGATGGAGGCGTCGGTGTCGAACTTGACCTCGCCGGGCGACAAGGTGCTGGTGCTGACGGCGGGAAAATTTGGCGAGCGCTGGACGGGGCTGGCCAAGGCGTTTGGCTGCCAGGTGGAAGTGTTGGAAGCGCCGTATGGCGCGACGTTTTCGCTGGATGACGTTCGGGCGCGGGTGACGCCAGAGGTGCGCGCGGTGCTGGTGCAGGCGACGGAGAGCTCGACCGGAGCGCGGCACGACATTGAGGGGATCGCGAAGATCGTGCGCGCACACGGCGATCAAACGCTGCTGGTGGTGGACGCGATCACTGGGCTCGGCACAACACATCTGGATGTGGATGGCTGGGGTGTGGACGTGATCATCGGCGGATCGCAGAAGGCGCTGATGATGCCTCCGGGGCTCGGGTATTGCGCGGTGAGCGAACGAGCATGGAAGCGGATGGATACGACGCTCTCGCCGCGGTATTACTTCGACCTGCGGAAGGAGCGGAAGTCGGCGGCGAAGGGCGAGTCGGCGTACACTCCGGCGACGTCGTTATTCGCGGCGTTAGGAGCGGCGCTTGACTTCGTGCGCGGCATGGGCAACGGCGAGTTGAGCAAAGGACGCGAAGAGCTGGTCAACAACGCCGAGCTGTGCGCGGAGATGACGCGCGCGGGAGCGAAGGCGCTGGGACTGAAGTTGTATGCGGCGGCGCCTGCTGCCGCGCTGACTGCGATCTGCGCGCCGGAAGGAGTTGACTCGGGGAAAATCGTGAAGGAATTCCGCGAGGCGTTCGATGCGGTTGTCGCGAACGGGCAAGGAGAGATGAAGGGACAGCTGTTCCGCGTCGCGCACATCGGGTACTACGACTATCTCGACACCGTCGGGATTCTGGGGGCGCTCGAACATGTGCTGGCGCGCGTGACCGACAAGAGCGTCGAGTATGGCGCGGCGGTGCGGGCAGCGCAGCAGGTCTATGCCCGCACCCAATCTGAGAAACGACAACTGGTGGGCGCCTAAGGACGCGGCATCGTGCGACCGGTCGTTCCGGTTCCGCTAGTTGATCGCAAAGTTCATTGGCGCCGAAGTCGCAGCCATTGTGCCACCGCCGTAGATCCCGCCAGAAACTGCCGGATTGGTGACCGTAACTGGCACCGTGGCGGTGTTCATGATGGCGGCTGCGGGGATAGTGGCCTGCAACTTAGTCGCACTCACGAATGTGGTGGCCTGGGCTACACCATTGAAGTTGATGACGGCTTTACTGGCGAAATTCGTGCCATCGACTTCCAGCATGAAGGCGGCGCCTCCCGCAGCGGCGCTGGACGGAGCCAGTTGGGCCACGGCCGGCGCGGTTCCTGGTTGCACCGGCATTGTGTTCTTGGAATAACCGCATCCCAATGCCAGAGCAAACAAGGTCAGAAGGACCGCTAACTGGATGGTTTTCGGAGTGTCGAAGGTTTTCATGTTGGATTTCTCCCGAGGGACAGAGCCCATGGAAGCAGTCTAAGAAGCGGGAGCGGCAGGAGTGTCAGGGGCGAGTCATTTTGACGTCAATTGAATGTCAGCAGGGTAATTCCAGATAAGGGAAATCATTCGTGAAAATCATCGTAGCGGAAAGAATCTCGGGGTCGGCGGTGGCGCAGTTGCAGGAACCGGGCTGGACCGTGCTTACGGCAGACCAGCTGGATGGAAACTTGGCGGAACATCTGGAAACCGCGGATGCGCTGATCGTGCGGTCGGCGGTGCAGGCCGACGCCAAGCTTTTGCAGCATGCGAAAAAGCTGCGCGTGATTGGGCGGGCTGGCGTGGGCGTGGACAACATTGATCTGGAGGCGGCGACGCATAAAGGCATCGCGGTGATGAATACGCCGGGTGCGAACGCAGTCGCGGTTGCGGAGCAGACGGTTGGGATGATGCTGGCGATGGCCCGCCATTTGTGCCGAGCGAACGCGCTGACGCATGCGGGCAAGTGGGAGAAGAAATCGCTGCAGGGGACCGAGTTGCGCGCGAAGACGCTGGGGATTATCGGGCTGGGGCGGATTGGCATGGAAGTGGCTCGGCGGGCGCGTGGATTCGGGATGGACTTGGTGGGGCATGATCCGTTTGTGTCGGTGTCGGTGGCGAAGGAGCAGGGGATCCGGCTGGCGGGCCTCGACGAATTGTATGCGGCGGCGGACTACATCACGCTGCATGTGGGCCTGACTCCGGCGACAACGGGGATGATCAACGAAGCGTCGATTGCGAAAATGAAAAAAGGCGTGCGGCTGGTGAACTGCGCGCGCGGCGAACTGGTGAATGAAGCGGATTTGGGCGCCGCGCTGAAAGATGGGCGGGTGGCGGCGGCGGCGATTGATGTGTTTGCGGAAGAGCCCCCGAAGAATTCTCCTTTGCTGGCGCTGGAAAATGTTGTGCTGACGCCGCACGTGGGCGGATCTACGTTTGAAGCGCAGGAAGCAGTGGGCGTTCAGATCGCGCAGCAGGTGAAGGAATATCTGAAGCATGGCGTGATTCAGAACGCGGTGAATGTGCCGTCGGTGTCGGCAGAGGAATATGCGACGATGCAGCCCTACATCGTGCTGGCGGAACGGATGGGTGCGTTCCTGGCGCAGGTATCGGAAGGAACGATTGAAGAGATCTCGATCCGGTACGGCGGGCATATTGCGGAGTGGAAGACGGAGCTCATCCGGAACGCGGCGATCAAGGGCATTCTGAATCAGGCGCTCGAGGAGAAGGCGAACCTGGTGAATGCGGCAACGATCGCGGATGCGCGTGGACTGCGCGTGCTGGAATCGCACAAGGCTAAGGCTTCGACCGGGGGCGCGGGGAGCGTGCTGTCGATTTTCCTGAAGAGCGCGACGGAGGAGCATATGGTCAAGGGCGCGGTGCTGCATGGGGATGCGCCTCGGTTGCTGCATGTGGATGGAATTGATGTGGAGGCGCCGCTCGAGCGCAACCTGATTTACCTGCGCAACCGCGATGTGCCAGGCGTGATCGGGAGGGTGGGAACGATTCTGGGAGAGGAATCGATCAACATCGCGGACTTCTCGCTGGGGCGGCGCAATGCGGAAAAAGATGCCGAGCCGCGCCAGGCTATCGCGGTGGTTCACGTGGATGGACTGGTGCCGGAGGAAGTGCTGACGAAGCTGCGGAAGATTGCAGCGGTGCAGCAGGCGAAGGCGGTGCGGCTGTTCTAGGGGTTCTGTTGCGACGCCTGGTCCTGACCTACGATTCGGCTTCGTCGCGGCGCAGTTTGCGGCTTTCGGCGAGCAGGGCCATAGAGTGCATCAGGTTCTGCAGGGTGACGATGCCGATCAGGCGCTGGTCTTCGACGACGGGGATGATGCTGGAATTGCGCGCCGTGAGCTTGCGGAAGGCTGAGCCGAGCGAGTCCTGCCGGACGGAAACCTCGAAAATTTTGTTCATCACAGCCTGCACGTAGCCATTGCCTTCGGCGCGCAGGGCGTCGAGAATGCGCTGCTTCGAAATCACTCCAACCATGTCGCTGCCGCGAACCACGGGAAAATCATCCTGCAGGGAGTGGACTGCTTTTTCGAGAGCATCTTCGAGCGTGTCGGCGGGCGAGAGCGTCGCGAAGTCGGTGAGCATGACTTCTTCGAGGCGGACGTTGTCGAGCACGGACTGGAAGACGAGAGCGCGCTCCTCGAGTTGGGCAGCGGAGAAAACGATGACGCCAACCATGGTCAGCCAGTTATCGCTGAACAGGCCGGCGAGCATCAGGACCATGGCGATGGCGTTGCTGATGGAAACGGCGCGGCGCGTGGCGCTGGACACATCGAGGGAGCGGGAGAAGATGGCGCGCAGGATGCGGCCGCCATCGAGGGGATAGGCGGGCATGAGATTCAGAACCGCCAGATAAAGATTCGCCCATACCAGACTCTTGGGCAAATTGGCGGCTTGCAGGAAGGGCCATTTCCATAGCTCGATGCCGCGCCCGCTGCCCATGATCACGGCTGCGATCAGGCATGCGAGGGCGAAGTTGACGAGCGGCCCGACTAACGCGAGGCGAATTTCGCGCTGCCAGACGAAGGCGGCAGGTGGTTTGTAATTCCGCGCCTCAATCCCCTTTGAGCCTTCTTTTTCGCCGCCTGGTTCAACCCGCGATTCGTCGTAGAGCGTGACGCCGGTGAGCGGCAGCAGGATCACCGCCTTTGGGATCAGGCCGAAGCGGCGGGCGGCGAACATATGTCCAAATTCATGGGCGCCCACGCACGCCAGAATGATGCCCACGAGGGCGAGGTCGCGAGGGCCGTTGGGCGCTTGATGATTGGCCATGTAGTCCGTCCAGAAGACGAACATGGGCAGAACGAAGAACGTGAGGTGAAGACGAACATCAACGCCGAACAAGCGTCCTACGGGGATGGACCAGCTTCGCATAGGTGTTAGCTACGCTTATTCTACATGGACAGATATATTGAATGCGGCAACGAAGGTACAGAGCCATGCGGGTGATCGCGGGAAAATACCGGAGCCGTCCGCTGCGTTCGCTGCGTGGCATGGACATTCGACCGACATCGGACCGGCTGCGGGAGACGCTGTTCAACGTGCTGACGGCGGGGACTCCGTCAGCGCTCGAAGGCAGCGTGTGGCTCGACCTCTATGCTGGAACTGGGGCGGTCGGGATAGAAGCACTCAGCCGGGGCGCGAAACAGGTGTATTTTGTGGAGTCGTCGGCGGAGGCGGCGGACGTGATCCGCGAGAATCTGCAGAGCCTCGACATCGTGGAGGGGTTCAAGCTGTTGCATGACGAACTGCCGCGGGCGTTCTGGCGCATGGAGCGGGAGCACGTCGCGGCCGACGTGGTGTTCATCGATCCGCCCTACCGGATGAAAGACGCCTACCGGGAAACTTTGCGGGCGCTGGCGGAATCGCCGGTCGTCTGGGCGATGTCAATGGTGATTGCCGAGCACGAGAAGAAGTTTGATCCGGGAGAGGAGTTCGGGCCGCTGCGGAGATTTCGAAAGCTGGTGCAGGGGAATGCGGCGCTGAGTTTTTACCGCAGGGGGAGCGCGACCGATCTGCGAAAGTGAAGCGTTGCAGCGCGCAGTGCTACATAATCAATTCGTCGGTGCGGCGGGTGATGGGGTGCTGCATCTCCTCGAGATCGTTTTTCACCATGTTGAGGCCGTAGACGCATCCTTCAAAATTCTTTGAAAGCGTGGCGAACAGAGGCGCGACCTTGGCGTACTCGAAATGCTCGAACTTAGAGACGATGTAGTAGCTCTCTTTGCCGGCCTTGATCCACTCGACGAAATTCTCCAGACGCTGACGGCGCAGCCGCAAATGGTTGATGCTTTCGGGAAACATCCCTGCGAAGAACAGGGTGTAGTCACCGATGTGCTTGCGGACCTGGCGCTCGCGATCAAACGACGGCGCGGGACCGTAGACGGGATCGGATTCCAGGAGCATTTCGCCTACATCGTCGAGCGGACGCTCGGAAGCGTTGCGAACTTTGAATACCTGGTCGGTTTCGCAGAATTCCGCAAGCAAGTGAGAAACGTAGGCGATGATTTGCGGATCGCGAATACCGATTTCTTCGGCGTAGTGTCGTCCCACCAGATCCTGAAACAGCTGCTGCAGCGGATGCGCTTCCGGAATCATAGGTTTCGGCCCCCTGAACTCCGCATCGGGCACGGAGATTCAGCCACATGCGTGAGTAGATACCTCACTTTCGTGTCGCAACGCAAGTGACTTTTGTTTATCGGCATCATTTGTTTTCTTGATCAGTTAGAAGGTGTGGCATGAGAACGCGTTGTGCAGGAGATTCGTTAGAAAAAGGGCGGGTATGGGAGTAAGCGGGCGGGGAGGATGCTGTATTTTGCTGGCACTCGAAGAATGCGGCTGCCAATCTGAGCACAAATGCCCTGTTGCGCCCCTGTAGAATGATCGGCCACGGAGGAATCACATGGCGCAAAGGAAGAAAGGACCGAAAACAAAGCGGCAAAACATATCGAGTGGTACCGCCTGGGAGCCCATCGTTGGTTACTCTCGTGCGGTGAGGGCAGGCTTGTACGTACACGTGTCGGGCACCACGGCGACCGGGCCTGACGGAAGGATCATGGGTGTGGGAGACGTGTATGCGCAAGCGGTGCAAACGCTGAAGAACATTGAGAGCGCGCTGAAGAAGGCGGGTACGAGCATGAAAGATGTCGTGCGAACCCGGATGTATGTGACCAACATCGCAGAGTGGGAAAAAGTCGGCAAAGCCCACGGTGAGTTCTTTGCGGGCATCCGTCCAGCGACCTCGATGGTCCAGGTGAGCGCGCTGACCTCGCCCGAAATCCTGGTGGAGATTGAAGCGGATGCCGTGGTAGGGAAGTAAGCGAGGCGCACTCCGCCTGCGGCCAGCGAACAATTCTGCGGCTGAGGAGAAATTCATGGCGAACTTTCTGCGGTGGGCAGTTGTTTGTCTTCTTTTTTGGGGCTTGGGAATGTATGGGCAAAGCGGCGGGGCGCCCGCGGTCACAGTCATCCGCGCGGGCAGTCTGATCGATGGCAAGGCTGCCACGACGCGGCACGATCAAGTCATCGTTATTCAGGGCAATCATATAGAAAGCGTCTCGGACGCGGCGAGCGCGAAGATTCCAGCCGGCGCCACGGTGATTGATCTCTCGAAGGCGACCGTGCTGCCGGGGCTGATCGATTCGCACACGCACATCTTCTTGCAGGGGGAAGATCCGGCTCATGGCGGGTACGACGCGAACATTCTGACGGCACCGCTGGCGCTGCGAGCGGCGAGAGCCACAGTCGCGGCGCGGCGAGCGCTGGAGCAAGGGTTCACCACACTGCGCGATGTGGAAACCGAGGGCGCGGGTTATGGCGACATCGGCATCAAGCAGGCAATTGAAGGTGGATACATACCCGGCCCGAGGCTGCTGGTGGTGACGCGGGCCATCTCGACTACGGGAGGATATCAGCTGGAAGGATACGCGCCAGAGCTTGAGATGCCGAAAGGCGCCCAAATCGTAGACGGTCCGGTGGAAGCCCGCAAAGCGGCACGCGAGCAGCTGGATCACGGAGCGGACTGGATCAAGGTGTACATGACGCACCGCTCGTGGGTGGGAAAAAACGGCGAACTGGTTTCGCAACCGACACTGACGGTGGAGGAGTTGCGCGCGATCGTGGACGAGGCGCACGGATGGGGAAAGAAGGTAGCCTGCCATGCTTATGGCGGAATTGGCTTGCACCGCGCGCTGGACGGCGGGTGCGACTCCATCGAGCACGGGCTTGATCTTGACGACGCCGCCATCGCGCAGATGCTGAAGCAGGGCACGTGGTATGTGCCAACGCTGAGCGTGTACTACCTGGATTGGGCTGCGGCGGACACGGAGGCTGGACAGCGGGATCGCCTGCGTGCTTCCGTGCACGAGCCCTCGTTCAGGAAGGCGATGAAAGCGGGAGTGAAGATCGCCTTCGGCACCGACATGGGAGGAATTCCGTGGACCGAGCCAATCGCGCAGGAGTTCTCGCGGATGGTGGAGTTTGGCATGCGGCCCATGGACGCGATCGAGAGTGCGACGGTGCGCGCAGCGGCCATGCTCGACATGGAGGGGAAGATAGGCGTTGTCGCTCCGGGAGCGTTCGCCGACATCATCGGGGTGAATGGCGACCCGCTGCAAGACATAAAGGCGCTTGAGAGGGTTCAGTTCGTGATGAAAGATGGGCAGGTATTCCGGGCGAAGTAAGGGAGTGCCGTTGGCCCGGTGGGCCGGACAAGCCGAACTGAGACACGATGCAGAGATTTCTTGCCAAATTTCCTTGACAACGGCTTCGCCGCGATCATAATGCGTCAATCCAGTTTGAGCCGGCGGATCGGGTTTCGTGGCCAGAGCCGGAGGAGGCGCCTATGAGCGTGCTGGAACTTTGTGACCGGGAGATTGCGGCAGTGGGGCTCGACGCCAGCGTAGCCGACGCGATTCATAAGATGCTCGACCACCATGTGGGCGCGGTCGCGGTTGTGGACAGCGAGTACCGCGTCGCGGGAATTTTTACCGAACGCGATGTGCTGCGAAAAATGTCGCTAAGCCACGTGGACCCGAAGACGACTCCAGTGCGCGATCTGATGACCACGCCTGTGGAGATGGCTACGCGAGGGACTGGGGCGGGTGAGGCACTGACGACGATGCTGGAGCGTCATTTCCGGCACCTTCCGGTGGCCGACGACGGCGGAAAGCTGCTGGGAATTCTTTCGATCCGCAATCTGCTGGAGTGGCGCGTGGATGATCTAAGCCGGGAACTGGAGTCGCTGGAGCAGTATGTCTCCAATGACGGGCCGGGAGGATAGAAGCATCTCGCGCAGGCACGCAATTCTGGACTGATGGACTCCTCTCCCGCGTTAGCCAAGACGATCGCCGGCGTGCGCATCGCCACGTCAATATTTTTTCTGCTTTTTGGCGAATACAAGGTGGCGGGGCCGGGCTTTGCGCATGGCGCATTTCAGGCTTATCTGCAGGATTTTATTGCGAACGGAGCGGTGAGTTTCTACCGACCGTTCCTGTCGGGGTTTGTGCTGCCTCACGCCGTGGTGCTGGGCTATGTAGTGGGCGTTGTGGAGCTGTTCGTCGGCACATCGCTGCTGCTCGGGCTTTGGGTGCGTCCGGCTTGCGTTGCGGGCATGTTGTTTCTCTTGAACATGCTGCTGGCCACATGGTGGGAACCGGGTCACGGAGCGCAGTTCTGGCGTTATTTTGGCGCCGAACTTGATCACTTGCCGCTGTTGCTGCTATTCATCATTCTCTTTGTCGCTGATGCCGGCCGAGTGTGGGGACTCGACGGTCTGCGCGAGTAGGTCTCTGTGCCAAATCAAGAATTCCGGGGAAAGGGAATCATTATGAAGAAGAGCGTGGTGAGCCTGAGGGTAGCGGCCGCACTGGTTTGCCTGGGGACGGTTGGTCTGGGGTCGCAAGCGAGAGCGCAAACGCAGCATACGGTCGCGGTGCATGCGGGGCATGTGCTCGACGTGAAGACGGGCAAGATGCTAGCGGATCAGACTCTGGTGATTGAAGACGGCAAGATCGTGAGCGCCGGCGCAACTGCGGAGGCCAAGATTCCGGGAGATGCGGTGCGGATCGATTTGCCGAACGCGACGATCTTGCCGGGACTGATTGACGCGCACACGCATTTGACGATGGATCCGAAGTTTGGCTACGAGCGGCTAGGATTCTCGATACCGCGGGAGACGCTGATTGGCGCGAAGAACGCGCGGCTGACCTTGCTCGCGGGCTTCACCACCGTGCGCAACGTAGGCGCCGGTGGTTACAGCGACGTCGCTCTGCGCGATGCGATCAACGCGGGAGACGTGCCTGGGCCGCGAATGCTGGTGAGCGGGCCGGCACTGGGTATTACGGGCGGACATTGCGACAACAACATGCTGCCATCCGAGTATCACGCAGTGGGCGACGGAGTCGCAGACGGAATCGCCGAGGTGCAACATAAGGTTCGCGAAAATATCAAGTATGGAGCAGACGTAATCAAGGTTTGTGCGACCGGCGGAGTGCTGTCGCTGGGGGACAATCCGCAGGCCTCGCAGTACACCCTGGAGGAGATGAAAGCGATTGTGGCGGATGCGCACCGGCTGGGCCGAAAGGTTGCGGCGCACGCGCACGGGGCCGAGGGAATTCGCTGGGCGGCGGAAGCCGGCGTGGATTCCATTGAGCATGGTTCCTACATTGACGACGCGGCGATTGCGATGATGAAGGAGCATGGGACGTACCTGGTGCCGACGCTCTATCTGGGAGACTGGATGATTGACAACGCGGGGCTGACACACCTGCCACCGCCGCTGTTGGCGAAGGCGCAGGCCGTGATTCCGGCGGCGCGCAAGAACATTGCCCATGCCTTTGCCAGCGGAGTGAAAGTTGCGTTCGGGACCGATGCCGCCGTCTATCCGCATGGCATGAATGCGCACGAGTTCGCGGTGATGGTGAGGCTGGGACTGACCCCGCTGCAGGCGATTCAGGCCGCCACCGTGAATGCGGCTGATTTGCTGGGATGGTCGGGCAAGGTTGGAAGCCTGGAGCCGGGAGCGTGGGCGGATATGGTTGCGGTGGACGGGGATCCAGTGAAGGATGTCACGACGCTAGAACGCGTGAAATTCGTGATGAAGGGCGGCGAGGTGGTGAGGAACGAGTACGGAAAGTGAGAATGTGCGATGGCGATCGGGGACCCGAGCCTGCTGCTACTTCGCGCGATTGCGTTCTGACTGCCGTTCGACGTAAAGGGCAGCCGCCAAACCAAGAATGAGAGCGGCTAGTCCGAACAAGCTCAAACCCGGGGCGGTGTGGGGTTCTTCGACGATTGCCTTTCGAGCCATCGCGATGAGTGCAACCTCGAGGACGACACGCACATGAATGTCTCCTTCTTTCATGTACGACTTAATGGTCTCGAGCAACTCCACTCCGATCAGCACCAGCAGGAAGTATCCGAAAACATCGAGCAGGCTCTCTACCGAGATCAGAAACCGGGGCTGCTTCCAGATTTCCTCACCGATGAGGACGCCCAAGTGAACCGTGGAGAGCAGTACGATAAGGGCAAGCATCCCGATGAGGACCGAGACGATGAGCTTCTGGAATTTCGCGAGCAGCTTTTCCACGGCGGCCTCCGGCGGCGACAGTCTAAACATTCTCGCAGAAACATCCAAATCGCCGCGGATTCCACCCCACCGAACCTGCGTGCTAGCCGCGGGCGCGTTCGGTGACCCAGTCTGTCCAGAACGATGATGCGCCGCTGGCCAGCAACGGAGTCTTGCCTTCCACGGCGTCAACGAAGTTCTCGACCATAGGATAGTGCAGGTTCGCGTGTGGCGGGAGACTCTCGTGGCCTCCCGGATAAGTCAGATCGGGACCGTTCAGCGGGCTCAGTTCCATCTCTCCCTCGGTGCCACGGATGCGACATTCGTCGCGACCGATCTTCGAGTGCCAGCGAACGTCCACGATGCCGCGAACGCCGCTGGCATACTCAATGAGCACGGTGGCATTGTCTTCGACAGCATATTGATGGACCACGTTGGAGAGCTGGCCGCATGCCCGCAGCGGCTGGCCGAAGAGAAAATTCAGAACATCAATGCGGTGCGAGGCGATGTCGAACAGCGGACCGCCGCCTGCTTTCGCGGGATCGACCAACCAACTGCGGCTGCCCTGCCCATCAAACCATGAATGGCAGGTGAGTTCGGCGATCACGGGCTTGCCGATCGCTCCGGCTTCGAGCAATTGCTTCGCGCGCTGCAGCTTGGGGTAACAGCGGCGATAGTAGGCGACGCCGAACATTTTGCCGCTTTCGGCTGCGGCTTGCAGCATAGCGCGGGCCTCGGCTTCGTTCATGGCCATGGGCTTTTCGCAGAGCACGTGCTTCCCGGCGCGCAGCGATTGAATCGTTTGCGGCGCGTGGAGGAAGACGGGCGTGCCGACATAAACGGCACCCACTGCGGGATCGGCAAGCGCTTCGTCGAGAGTCGTGAAGGCAAGGGTGCCGTACGGAGCGGCTTTCGCAGGATCGCGAGTAACGAGGGCGTAGAGACGGCTTCGGGGCTCGGCCTGGATCGCGGGAATGACGCGGCGTTTTGCGATGTCGCCGATTCCGATGACGATCCAGTTGAGCATGGGTGTTCGGCTCGCTCGACGGGACAGCCGAGGGCGGCTGTCCTCAAATACAGAAAAATCAAAGGCCGGCCTAGGCCGGCCTTCGTTGATCTCAAACAGGAACTACTTCTTGGGAGCAATCGCGTCCTTGGCGGCTTTGGCGACGCGGAACTTCACGACGGTCTTCGCCTTGATCTGGATGGGTTCGCCGGTTTGGGGGTTGCGTCCGACGCGAGCCTTGCGGTGCGCCTTCACTAGGCGGCCAAGGCCGGGTACGACGAAGATGCCATTTTTCTTGGTCTCTTTGATAGCGGTGTCGGCCAGTTGCTCCAGGAACGCCGCTGCGGTTTTGTTGGGAAGTTCGGTCTTCTCGGCCAGATGCCGGATGAGCTGAGTCTTGGTCAAACCTGCTGCCATATATTTCCTCCTCTAGAAAATCGGTTTAATACCAGCGGGGCCTATCTTATACCCATGGGCCTGTGGAAAACACCATATTTTACAGGGGTTTCCTAATTCGCACATGCGGGAGGGGGCATTTCTACAGGGTTTGGCGGGCATGCCGATGCCCGGAAGGGCCTGGTATGCATACCATCGCGGTAAGGGGGAGAGCCGAGTGCAGATGGCAAATTCTCGATTTCATATTTCATTGCGCGCGACGTTGCATGTCGAGTGTGAAATCTACAATCTAAAATCGGCAATGGGAAATAGTTGTAGTTAGCGGGATGCAATAATGTTTGCAGGAGTTCCACGTTGAGTTGCGCGATCTGTGAAATCCGCAAGGAGAAACGCTTTTGCCCGGCCGTGCACGGGCGCATCTGTCCGCAGTGTTGCGGCGAGCAGCGGGAGGTCACGCTGGATTGCCCGCTCGATTGTCCATATCTGCAGCAGGCGCGGGAACACGAGAAGCCGCGGTCGGCGGACCAGATCGATCCGGCGGGACTGTTTCTGCAAGTCGAAGTCTCCGACCAGTTCATGTATGAAAAAGAGCACCTGCTGATGGGCCTGACGTATGCGCTGGCGAAAGCCGCGCGGGCCGACCACAGCCTGCATGATCAGGACCTGATTGCAACCCTTTCGATGCTGGCGCAAAGCTACCAGCGGCGTGTGAACTCGGGGCTCGTTTACGAGCAGAGGTTAACCAGCGACTCGCAAAGGCGGGCGGCCGCCGAAGTCGAGACCATGGTGAAGGAGTATCGTGAAGCCGAACAGAAGCACGTTGGCTACTCAAGCCTGCACGACTCCGATGTGCTGAAGGCCTTGGTGTTTCTGTTGCGGCTGGCATACGGGCGGACGTCGGGGCGTCCGAAGTCGCGGGCGCTGGTGGAATTTCTGTTCGCGCAGTTTCCCGAGAAGGACTCGGCGGTGGTCACGCCGCAGGAAGCTGGGAGCCGGATCATCCTGCCGTAAGACCCTAGCCGGGGATTGTCACGGATTCACGCAGATTCGAAGGTTTGAGGAGGAAAGGGTGCACGCGAGGCTCCGCCACGAACCTGAGTTTCGAGAGTTGTTGCTGCGGTGGTACGGCGCGCATGCGCGCGACCTGCCGTGGCGGGAGAGCCGCGATCCGTACCCGGTGTGGGTGTCGGAGATCATGCTGCAGCAGACGCGGGTGGCAGCGGTGATCGCGCACTATCGCGAATTCTTGCGGCGGTTTCCCACCGTGGAAAAGCTGGCCGCGGCGCGCGAAGCTTCGGTGCTGGCGGCCTGGAGCGGTCTGGGATATTACCGGCGGGCGCGCATGCTGCATGCCGCTGCTAAGGTAATTGCGCACCAGTCAGGCGGGAGATTTCCGAGGACGTCTGAGGCATGGCGTGAACTCCCAGGCATTGGGCGCTACACGGCGGCGGCGATGGCGAGTATTGCGTTTGACGAGCCGGTCGCAGTCGTGGATGGCAACGTCGAACGCGTGCTGGAGCGCGTTTTGGGGAAGCGGCTGGCGGGCGAGAAGGTGTGGCAAGAGGCGGAGCGCTTGCTGGATCGCAAGCGGCCGGGAGATTTCAATCAGGCGATGATGGAGTTGGGAGCGACGGTTTGCACGCCGAGGGGGCCGGGGTGCCTGACGTGTCCGGTGGTGGAGTTGTGCGCGACGCGCGGCGAGATGGCGAGCGGAGCAAAGGCCGCCCGGCAGACGAAGCAGGAGATTCATTATGCGCTGGACTATCGAACGAATGCCGGGCGCGATGGCGCAGTGTTTCTAGTGCAGCGGGCGCGGGATGCGCGGCTGATGGCCGGGATGTGGGAGTTGCCGACGATTCCTCGTTTGCCCCCTCGGTCCCAGCCCGTGTTCACGGTCCGCCATTCGATTACGACTACGGACTACACCGTGCGTGTTTGGCGGCGTGTCGCACCCAAGGGCCTACCGGGCAGGCTGATCTCTCTTCCCCGCCTGCCAACTATCGCAATGACCGGACTCGCCCGCAAGATTCTCCATCACGCTGGTCTGATGACCAGGGGCAAAGTGCAATCGGGTCGCGCCATCCCCTAGAATATTTTGATGAAGCTACTATCGACGCTGACGGCATTGATCTCGATTTCCATCCTTGCTTCGCTGCACGGGTCTGCTCAAGATACCGCCGGCGCACAGGTACAACAGCCGACCGGCATTGTCTTGGTTAAGCTATCTCCGACTGGATACCCGCCGCTGGCACGTGTAGCGCGAATCGGGGGCGACGTCAGGATCTACGTTCACGTGCGGAAGGATGGAACCGCCGAATCCGTAGAATTGTTCAGCGGCCACCCCATGCTGGCTCCGGCGGCTCTTGAGAGTGCGCGGAGGTCTCGGTTCGAATGCCGGGGTTGCGGCGACGAGATAAGTTCATATCCGATGACATATACCTTCGGCTTTCTCGATGACGGTAAGCTCAAAGAAGAGATCACGGAGCGGCCAGCTCGCTCCGCCAAGTGCCTTTTTATGTGGAAGTGTGGGATTGAGCGCAGAACCACTTGGCATTGCCCGGATAACCATCCGGCAGAAACGACGGAATCCCACGGCCACGTGACCATTCTTGCATCGACCATGTGTCTTGAAACAGACAGTGCGCCTATTGAAGCGACCCTAGCCTTTGGGTCATCTAATTGATAGGAAGGCTGGCGGCCATGAATTCATGAAAAGGGAGAAATGAATGAGCGCACTAGCGATCGGGACCAAGGCTCCCGAGTTTGAATTGAAGACCTTGGATGGGAAACTGTTCTCGCTGAGCGACGAACTCGCTCGCGGGCCGGTCGTGCTGGCGTTTTTCAAGGTCTCGTGTCCGACATGCCAGTACGCGTTTCCATTTCTGGAGCGGTTGTACAAGGCATACGGTCACAAGGGCGTCGCGCTTGTGGGTATTTCTCAGAACAATGCGAAAGACACAGCGGCGTTTATCAAGTCATTCGGAATCACTTTTCCCTTGCTGCTCGACGACAAAGACTCTTATCCCGTGTCGAATGCTTACGGGCTGACCAACGTGCCTTCGATCTTCTGGATTGCGCAGGATGGGGAAATAGAAGTTTCGAGCGTGGGGTGGCTGAAAGCGGACTTTCAGGAGATCAACCGGCGCATGGCGGAAGCGGGGAAGACGGCTCCAGCGGCGGTGTTCAAGCCGGGCGAGGACGTCCGGGATTTCCAGGCTGGTTGAGGGTCAAAGAACTAAGCCGCCGGTCGGCGGCGCAAGTAAGACTTTGGGCAAGGGCCCAGGTGAGTTCTCGGACGGCTAACGCACGACAGTGAGCCGAGCGTCCGCCGCGTAGGCCGGCGTTCCGCGCTGACTTGCGCGGCAGGACACGTCCCGCCGGGTGCTGGTTCCCAGGGTGGGTGCACTCTCGTGCATCCCTAACCCACTTCTTATGCAACTCCCCGGACCTCACTCCTTTACAATCTTGCAAGACTTTCACTAGATAAGCCTTCCACTCAGCGCCGCTTTGTTGGGGGGAGAGACCGGTTTATGCAAGGACTGGCGAGAATCAGTTCGGCGTGTGTGCTGGTGTGCGCGAGCCTGCTCGTTTGGGCGGAAGGTGGAGCCGGAGCAGGCGCATCGAAAGGCGCCAGGACCACTTCGGTGAAGCTGCCGGGGCCGGCGATCGTGGCGCTGGAGACCATTGCGCCGGAACATATTCGGTGGCATGTGCGGTATTTGTCGCACGATTTGCTGGAGGGACGCGGCACAGGGCAGCGTGGAGGAGACATTGCCGCCGAGTACATCGCGACGCAGTTTGCCGAATACGGGCTGAAACCGGCAGGCGATCACGGGACTTATATGCAGAAAGTTCCTCTGGTCGGGATCACGGCTCTGCCCGACACGCAGTTCTCTCTGGTGCCGAAGCAGGGCGAGACGATGAATCTGAAGCCACTCGACGAATACGTGGCCTACGACCAGACCCAGAAGGCGCAGTCGGAGGTGGATGCCGACATTGTGTTCGTTGGCTATGGAATTCAGGCGCCGGAATACAACTGGGATGACTACAAAGGAGTCGACGTAAAGGGCAAAGTCCTGTTGATGCTGGTGAACGAGCCTACGTCGGACGATCCGAAGTTTTTCAAGGGCAAGGCGCTGACTTACTACGGGCGGTGGACTTACAAGTACGAAGAGGCGGCTCGCAAGGGCGCTGTGGGAGTGATTCTGGTTCACCAGACCCAGATGGCGAGCTATCCCTGGGAAGTCGTGCGGAACTCGAACTCGGGCGAGAAGTCATATTTGAAATTGGAAGGTCCGGCGCTGAAGGTAGCGTCGTGGGTGCATCTGGATGTAGCGGCTCGGCTGGCGTCGGCGTCAGGGATGAATCTGGAAAAGATGATGCAGGATGCGCAGTCGCGCGAGTTTCATCCGGTGAACCTGGGAGCGAAGCTCAGGGCGCACATGGTGAGCAAGGTCAGGAACTTCGAATCGAATAACGTGGTCGCGATTCTGCCGGGCTCGGATCGCAAGATGGCGGATGAGGCCGTGATCTATACCGCTCACTACGATCATTTCGGCATTCGTCCGGATATGCCCGGGGACAACATCTTCAACGGCGCCAACGACAACGCGACCGGATGCGGCATTCTGCTGGAACTGGCGCGGGCTTTTGGCACGGCGTCGCTCAAGCCGCACCGCTCGATTCTGTTCGCTGCGGTCACGGCAGAGGAACAGGGACTGCTAGGCTCGGAATATTTGGGGAAACATCCTCCGGTAGCGGCGGGGAAGATTGCGCTGGACTTGAACTACGACGACGTCAAGCCGTGGGGAGCGCCGGAAGAAGTGCAAGTGTCCGGGGCCGAGCGCACCACATTCTACCCGGAGGTTGAGGCAACGGCGAAGGAGTTCCGGCTGGCGATCCGTGGGGATGCGCTGCCCGAGGCAGGACACTTCTACCGGTCCGATCATTTCAGCATGGCGCGGGTGGGGATTCCGTCTTTCTCGATCAATGAGGGGATGAAGTATAAGGGGCACACCGAGGCTTGGGGGATCGAGCAGGAGCGGGAGTACGTGGAGAAGCATTATCACCAGCCGAGTGATGAATACCATCCGGAGATGGATTTTGTCGGGCCGTCGGCGATGGCGCGGTTCGGATTTGCCCTGGGCTGGGAAGCGGCAAGCTTGTCGAAGTTGATTGGGTGGCAGCACGGGGACGAGTTCGAGGCAGCGCGGGCGAAGAGTCAGTAGCGACCAAGCCAATTCTCAAGAATCGGGCTTCCGTCTGGCGCACGGCAGACCCCCAGTCTGTTTTGGGCCAACCGCTTGGAGCCCATCAGAATCAGTAAGTTAAGGGCGTAACCTAGGTAACTTTAGCCGTTCTGGCGGGCATGCTAACCTCGACATGTCCTTTTGAAATCAGCAACTTCCAAAGAGACCCGTTAGCCTCGGATGCCGAGAATTCCCATTTTCCGACTGGGTGGAGCGCCGGAGAAACCGGCACTGCCCAACCTTGCTGCGTCAACGCCCTTTGTCTCACTGGAGGGGTTAACCGTCGGCGTCGACAACCTGCGCCACGATGTGGTGTTGAGTCCCCGGTTTGTGGAGTTGGCGCGGGCGCAGATTGCGCGCCTGATCGCGCGTCATGGCGAGTTGGAGGGGTTGCTGCAAGCGGAGGCCCCGCAGTCGTCGCAGGGACCTTCATGGATGAGGAACCAGGCCGGAAAAGAGGTGCGGCCGAAGTACGATCCGTCGGAATGGAAGTCGGTTCTGACCGAGTTGCAGGTGGCGACGCTCAATCGCGCGAAGAAAGAATTCAAGCTGTCGGTGGATCTGCTGGCGCGGCTGGCGGTGACGAAGTTTCTGCGCACGGAAATGAACCAGCAGTTTCTGCAAGTGCTGGAGCGCTGCCGGGTGCTGATGAAGAGTTATGACAACGTACGGCAGCAGAGGGCTCACGAGTATCGCGAGCGGCTGGCGGCGTTCCAGGTCAAGAAGAAGATCATCCTGCGCAAGACCGGGCAGGAAATCTTTGAGACGCTGCGCGAAGTAGAGAAGAGCACGCTGGCGCGCACGCGGCGGTCGTTGTTCGGCGAAGAAACCAGCGATGGAAGCTTCTTCACGTATCCGCTGTTTCTGAATCGGTTGCTGTTCTCCGAGGACGGGCGGGACGACTTTCTTTGCGCCGAGCACTACGTAATGCTGGGCAACTGGGACCGCGATCCGGACCGCTATGGGCGGATGCGCGAAATCGCTTCGGTATTTCTGCGCTCACTCTACGGCGAAGAAGTCAGTGCGGAGACGCTCGACGCGTGGATGAATGTCCCCGAAAATGCGCGGGTGCTGGTGGGAACGGGAACGCCGGACGATTCCGACGAGGGAGTGGAGCAACAGGATCGGCTGGCGGCGTGGGTGCGGTTGCTGGAAGACGAACGCGTGATGGAGAACGTGATCGCGTCGTATCACGTGGTGCCGCTGCTGAGCGAATATGCGCCGCGGATCAATCCACAGCAGCTGAAGAATGCGCTGATCGACCGCACGGAATGCGACCGCGTGGAGCGCATGATCAAGGAAAACGGCAAACTGTCGCCCAACAGCCTGTACGCCGCGGTGGCGAAAGTTGCAAGTTGCCGCGGTGCAGAACGGGCCAAAGTGGCAGCACGGTTTTTGGCGGATCTCTTCAACTACCACCGCGACCTGCGCCGCCTCGAGATTTTGAATACAGCGCTTGATTCGGTAAACCTGGCGGCCAATGAACGCCTGCAGGAACTGTCGCGGGTCAACGGAACACTCTATGAGTTCCTGCTTCCGGAGGAACAGGGCGAAACGGATTCGGACCGAGTGCTCCGGCATGTGGTGATGAAGGCCGACGTGCGCGACTCGACGCGGTTGACGCGGCACATGATGGACCGGGGGATGAATCCGGCGTCGTACTTCAGCCTGAACTTTTACGATCCGGTGAACAAACTGCTCGGCAAGTACGGCGCGCAGAAAGTGTTTCTGGAAGGCGATGCCATCATTCTCGCCATTCTGGAGCGCGAGGGCGAGCCTGGATTGGCGGTGAGCCGCATGTGCGTGCTGGCCCGCGAGATCATCGAAATCGTGCGCGGGTACAACGAACTGATGCAGCGCTCGGGCATGCCGCAATTAGAACTGGGAGTGGGCATCACGCTGCAGGAGTCGGCGCCACTCTACCTGATGGACGGCGAGCACCAGATCATGATTTCGGAAGCGCTGAACGAGAGCGACCGGCTGTCGTCGTGCAACAAGCGCGCGCGCAAAGTGATGGAGCCTCAAGCGGGGCCGTTCCACGTGTATGCGTTTCAGGCAGCGGAACTCGACCATGACGGAAACCCGGAAGATGTGATCATGAGTTTCAACCTGCGCGGGATTCGCATGAACGAGGCGGCATTCCGCCAGTTGCAGAAGGAAATAACATTGGAGCCGCTCAAAGTGAAGCTGCCGGCTTCCATGGCCTCGTCTGACAAAGGGGAGTACCGGCTGTTCAAGGCCACGGTGCCGGTGGATCACGCCATCTTCCGCAAGATTGTGATTCGCGAGAGCCGTATCCCTCGGATTGATCCGGCGGACTTTTCGCTCAAGGGATGGACTGAGCGGAAGTACTACGAAGTCTGCACCGACCAGGCGATTTACGCCGCGCTGGAAAAGCGGGCCTCCGCTAAGAGCTGACGAACGATTCCATTCACTTGTAGAGACCTACTTGCCTCCACGATAGCAAATCCAAATTAGAAACCCTGGTGCGACGGGTGGAACGGGATGTGGAACGTCGCCTCGACGTTCACCGGGGAACCGTTCTTTGTGGCGGGCTCAAATTGCCACTGCGTGACCGCCTGGCTGGCGAACTGATCGAGCCGGGCATCAACGCCCCGGAGGATACGTACCCCTCCGACCGTGCCATCGGCATGGATGATCGCATAGAGAATCACCGTGCCCGAAACGTTCTGGCTCATCAGTTGCGTTGGGTAAGCGGGATCGACTTTGCGGGTGGCGATGGGTTGCGAAATATCTGCCGCGGGAGCCTTCGGGTCCTGCTTCATTTCGGCGAAACGGATGACCCAGCTACCTCCCGCGGAGTTCAGGTTCGGCATGTTGAGCGTGAGGGAATAAAACTTTCGGTTGCCGAAAACCGTCTTCTCGACTTCGGAGAGCTTGCTCGAGTCGGCGGGCTGCATGGGACGCTCGCTGGTCCCCCGCGGCGGTCGGGCGCTGGCCATCAGGTTCGGGTTGACCGAGCCCCCAGACCCTGCTTTGGCAGGATCGCCTGCAACTGACGAAGGTTTTGCCGCAGCATTTCCCACGTAAAGTCCGCTGGGAAGGTCGCCAGTTCCCTTCCGGCTCGATCCGCTTCCACTCTCTCTGCCATTGCCGGCAGTTGAACCTGCAGAACCAGACGCTCCGGAATGGCCTTCGGGTGTGGCCGCGAAGGCGCCGCGACGGTTGCCGGCAGGCGGATCCGGGGGAGCTCCCACGGCCGGATGGAGGTTGAGCGCGATGATGCGGCCTCGTGATCCAAAAGACTGTCTGGAAGCTCCCGAGGCGGACAGCGACGGCGGCGGTGCAACCACTTGCATCGCGCCAGAAGCCGCGCGTGAACGGCCGCCCGGAACGGCGCGCTGTTCGCTGAGAGCAAGTTGCGGCGCGGGGGCGATCACAGAGCTGCGGCCGACGTTGATGTCTCCCAGACGAGCGGCGGTCTGGACGGTGGGTGGAGGGGCGATGATGGCGGGCTCTGGAGCGTTATAAGCAGCGGTCGCTCGCGAGGCGCGGAGGTCGGGTGGAGGCGCCACGACGGATGTTTGCAGGCCGGGACTATCCCGGCGATGCGTTAGATGGGAGGCATCGGGCGCGGGGGCTACGACTGAGTTTTCAAGCTGCGGAGCGAGGCGAGTGATTTCAGCTGCAGGCGTCAGCGGAACGGGAGGAATCGCCAGCCGCGGCTTTTCCACCTGGTCGGACCATGCCACGATGTTGGGTAACGCAATGTCGCGCTTCAGCTTCACGTTTGGCGGCGCGACGATGGTCTGGGAGCGATTGTCGGGTTCGGGAGGAACAGAAATGATCGGTTGCCGCGAAAATTCTGGATCGGCCTTCACCGGCTTAGCAGCTTGTGTGCTGCGGGTATCGAGCGGAGGCAGAAATTCCGAAGGCTGGTAGAGAACGACCTGGGCATGGTCGAACGTGGGTCTTGGCATGGCTTTTGGCTGCAGTGCCAGGAGGTGAGCCGCTGCGATCAAGAGCTCGACGGCTATTACGTGATAGAGGGCAGACTCCAGAAACCTGTTCCACGGCAGGCGCTGCTTTACCAGCACGTCGTGCCAGAACGGCGCCGGGGCGGAGCGGAGTTCGAGCGGGGGAAGGCGACGGGGAAAAACCAGGTCCCGCAGGTTGCTGAAGAAGACTCGGGGCCGGGACGGCAGCTCGACCAGAAGCTGGGGAACGGGCGCGGACTGTGGGGTTTGGTCGATCCGGTCTCCAGACATCTCCCTATGGTAACGGGGGAACAGGGTTTGGGGTAGCCCGGAAGGACATTTCCGCGGAAGTCGGCAAAGTGGGTTTTAAGCCCGCCTTATAAGGCAGGCTGGGAGTACGATTGAGGCGGAGGAAGGGTAAGCGTCATGAGGAAATTGGAGTTCGTCTTTCTAATCGCGCTGGGCGCGGGGATTCTCGGGTTGGCGAGGGCACAGGAAACCAAGCCCCAGGAAGCGAAGCAGAACGCACCGCCCGCGGCTGAAAAGGACACGAAGGGCGGACGCGCCTACTCGGGGATGTATTCGTTCCTGAAAGAGGGCGAATTTGTGCAGGTGACGGTTGAGGATGAAGGACATGTCACTGGATTCATTTCGCGATTCGGAGACGGCGCCAGCGACAAGGGAGCGTTTCTGGATCAGTACTTCAAGAGCGGCAAACTCGACGGCGGCAAGTTGAGCTTCACCACGGAAATTGTTCATGGAGTGTCGTTCGACTTCAAGGGGAGCGTCGAGCGGGGCGAGGGGAAGAATCCCGGCGATGAGGCGTATTACGTTCTCAAAGGCACGCTCGCTGAGAATTCGAGCGACGTGAACAAGAAGGTTACGTCGCACTCGCAGGACGTCGTGTTCAAGCTCTTTCCGCAGCAGGGAACGCCGGCGGTGGTCGAGCGGAAGTAAGTAATGGCGGCGAGTTCCGAGCGTTCGAGAAGGTTGATTTTGCCCGGTAGGCAGGACTGAGCTACTGTCCTGCGCGGATCGGAGAGAGGTTGAGGCTGCCGGGCGCACGCTTCCTGGCGCCGGACTTGTCCTGGCCGTAGACGAGATCGGGACCGTCAGAGTCGGAGGACGCTTCGGCCAGGGTTGCTGCCAGAGCCCGGTACGAGCGGCTGATCTCAGGACCTTCTTGCAAGACCACGGGTTTGCCATGGTCAATCGCAGGAGAGACCGCCTGGAAAGCATTCGGAATCTTCCAGAGAACTTTGCAGTTCGTGACCTGCTGGACATCCTCGTCGGTGAATCCCGGAATCTTCTTGTAGCGATTCAACACGATGCGCAGGCGGTCGCGCCCGCTGCCCTCTTCGAGGAAGGTGTGAATGCGACCCGCGCTCCAGAGCGAAACCACGTCGGTCTGCGCGACCATGAGCACGGCGTTCGAAAGATCGGAAAGCAGACGCGTAGTCGGATCCAGGCGGCTCGAGGCATCCACGACAACAAAGCGATAGTGATTCACCAGCAGGTCGAATAGGCGGGCAAGTTCGCCCGGCGTGGGTTCACTGGGATAGGGTTGCTGTGGGCCGGCCAGAAGGTGCAAATCCTCTTTCGTCGGGGTCATGAGGCCGTCGAGCAGCGAAACATCCAACCGGTGAAGATTTTGCAGTGCGTCGAGGACGCCGAATTGCGGTCGCAGATTGAGGTGGAGAGCGGCATGGCCGATGGGAGCGAAATCCACAAGAACGACGTTGCCGTGAGACTGCTGCAGAGCAAGAGCGGTATTGACAGCGGCGGTGGTGCAACCGGCGCCGCCTTTGGCGCTTAGGAAGGTGAAAATGCGGGCTTTGCCCCCGCCCCCGGGAGTGCGGGTGCGGGCTGAGCTGAAGCGAGTCAGGGCCTCGAGCAAAGCTTCTGTGCCGGCGGAATGGTCGAGGTATTCTCCGGCTCCGGCGCGCATGGTGGCAACGATGTTGGCTGGCCGCGTCATCTCGCCATTGGCGAAGATTGCAATCTGTGCCGTGGTGGCGCGGATTAATTCGATCGCTTGAATCGCGCGGCGCGCGTCTTGCGTGGGAATGTCAACGATGACCACTTCGGCGCGCGACTCTTGCAGCTGGCGGATGATCGCGTCGGTGGGGTTCGCAGGAAATCCGACATGGCTGAACACCGCCCGTCCCAGCTGCGTCGCCTCCAGGCGGCTTTGCAGCGCGGATAAATTGTCCCGGTCCTCGGTCAGGAGGGCGACGGCGATGCCATGCATAGCGCGGTTCTCGCTGATTTCTCTCGGTGTCTGCATGTTAGAAAGAGAACCTGCTCTCCGCCAAGTGACCTAGGTAACCAGCCGCGGTAATGGGTGAGCACTGCATAAGCACGCCATCCGCGAAAAATGTTCGACGCACCTGCACGATGCACGGCTGGGGGGAAATACACTACGTAGAGAAGCCCGGAGGCTGTTCGTCCCAATTACAGGAAATTGTATGCCAGGACGGGGAAGTTGAAAAGCTCGTTTTTGCGGAGTAGCGGAAAAATTCCTGCGTCACCAGAACATCCGGCGCCGAACCCGAAGAATCAACCCAAAACCGGGCGCGCGGAAGAGGTCGCCATAGGCCGATCTTCGTCAGGATCGCGCTGAGGGTGGAGAGAGGAGACGCGCGCGAAATCGGAGGAGCCATCGGCGGATTCCGGCAAATATTCGTAGCCTTCGAGGCGAACCGCGACTCCAATTTTGGTTTCGGCGCGAAGACGCCCGTAGAATCTTGCGCGGTGGCCGGCTTGACCACCCGCAAAATATGGCCCCGGCAGCGCACCGGCATGCTCTCGCCTAGAGTGATTTCGGAGGGCATGCGGAGCGTGATCTCGATTTCGGCGCCTTCCGGAGCGGAGCGTCGGTGAAGAAGAAGACTCCGCGCGAACTCAGGTCCTGGGTGAATCCGACGCCTTCAATGGCAGGCGCGGGTTGGCGCAGAGAGAGCGGAAGAAGATAAGGAAACCGCTGTCCGACACGGCGTTCAACCCGAACTGGAGGAGTGGTCATAGGCAGTCACATCCTTTTGCCGAATCGCCGGAAAAGCGCAGGCGCTACTTTAGCTCACGGCGGGCGAGAAGAGAAGTTACAATTGGTAACGGTGATAACGCTAGGGATTCCCAAATCGGTCATTCGCTTGAACTTGCGAGGCAAGTCGAGACGCATCGGAAACGGCGTCAGAGTGAGCCGGGCTGTGGAAAACTCGAACTTCGCCTGCCGGCGGATTAACATCTGCGGACATTCGCAACGCAAGGCTGGCATTCGAGCACTGACATCTTGCTGACGATATACTGGTGCGCAAGATGGCGCGCGTCATCCAAAGAAAAGATCGTGGCTGAGTCGAAAAACTCCCATCCAGGAAAATGCATCTCGCGGCGACAGCGCGCACAGCGCCGCAGGCTGGCCGCTGGCAGGCGGCGGGACGCGCCCTGCGGCATCGCAACTTCCAGCTTTTTTTCAGCGGACAACTGATTTCTCTGATCGGCACGTGGATGCAGACCGTGGCCCAGTCGTGGCTTGTCTACCGGCTGACCGGCTCGGGACTGCTGCTGGGCGCGGTAGGATTTGCCAGCCAGATTCCGGTGTTTCTGTTTGCGCCGATCGGAGGAATCGTCGCCGATCGCACCAACCGCAAGCACGTCGTCATCGGGACGCAGATCGCGTCGATGCTGCTGGCGTTTGTGCTGGCGGCGCTCACGCTGACGCACCATGTGCAGGTGTGGCACATCTTCGTGCTGGCGGCGCTGCTGGGCGTGGTGAACGCGTTTGATATTCCCGGGCCGCCAGTCGTTCCTGGTGGACATGGTGGGCAAGGAAGACCTGATGAATGCCATCGCGCTGAATTCGTCCATGTTCAACGGCGCGCGCGTGATTGGGCCGGCGGTGGCGGGCGTTCTGGTGGCGAGGCTGGGCGAGGGCTGGTGCTTTTTCGCGAACGGCGTGAGCTATATCGCGGTGATCGCCGGATTGATGCTGATGAATGTCCACGCTCCGGCGCGGGTTTCGGCAAGACGTCGCCATGGGAGCACATTGTCGAGGGATTCCAGTTCGTGAACCGCACGGCGCCGATTCGCGCTCTGATGATGCTGCTGGGGTTGGTGAGCGTGACGGGCATGCCGTATGTCGGTGCTGATGCCGATTTTTGCCGACAAAATTCTGCATGGCGGCGGGCAGGAGTTCGCGTCGCTGATCGGGTCGCACGATCTGGGAGCGGTGCGGCTGGGCATCCTGATGGGCGCAGCCGGCGTGGGAGCGTTGCTGGGAGCGCTGACCCTGGCTGTGCGCTCGGGAGTGAAGGGCCTGGGAACATGGGTCTCGGTGTGCTGCGCCGGGTTTGGCATCAGCCTGATGCTGTTTGCGTTTTCGAAATCGTTCTGGCTGTCGGTGCTGCTGCTGTTGCCGGTGGGATATTTCATCATGCTGCAGATGGCGTCGTCGAACACGCTGATCCAGGTGATGGTGCCGGACGCGCTGCGCGGCCGCACCATGGCGGTCTATTCGATGATGTTCATGGGCATGGCGCCGATTGGAGCGCTGCTGGGGGGCGCGCTGTCGGATCGGCTGGGCGCACCGTTGACGGTGGCGATAGGCGGGCTGGCATCGGTGATGGGGGCGTGGTGGTTCGGCGTGCAATTGCCGAAGATTCGCGTGGAAGCGCGGAAGTTGATCATCGCGCAGGCCATGGCCGGCGGGGAACCAGCGGAAGAAATGACGACGCCGGTGGTGGAGGAGTAGAGCGAAGGTTGACTTGAGCGCGACGCTCGCGACCGCGCTCTCGTCCGAGCGCGACCAGAAAGATGGCGCTTTTTCCGCGGGCGTGCGGTGAGAAGAAGCTGACCACATCGTCGTCGATAGAACGTCAGACCGCTGGCGCCTAGACGCTGAGCGTAAGCCGCAAGATAGAGTTTGCCGCCGAGAATTCCAGCTTCCAGTTGCACGGCCCGATATCCGCGGTTCCCATAGCGCTGCATGATCCTCTTCAAGTCGGCCAGAAAAAACACGTCGACCGCAGCGTCCGCGGGAATCTGTTGCTCCAGTCCCAGGTAGCCGGCCTTGTCGCGGAAGTCCCCGGGCTTCAACAGTTCGAGAAGCTTTTCGTTCCCAGTGGTAAACGTAGGCCCCGGCGGCCAGGCCCTGCACGTTGTTTACGATCAGATACAGATCGTTGAGGTGGCTTCCGACCGGATCGAGAAAGTCCGCGGGAATTCCGCGCGTGGCGCGGTCGAGCATCGTGGACAAGCTGCGGCAGCGTGATGGGATCGCGCGAGAACTGTCGCGTGGAGCCGCGGCGCGAGATTACCTGCTCGATGGAGTCGGGAGGAAGGGCTGAATCGTCGAGCGGCGGCAGCGGCGTGGTGATTCCCTTCGGCGGGGGAAGTTCGTGCGGAGGTGTCTTGCCGCGCCAGGCAGCTACTTCGCCGGCGGAATCGAGCGACGAGGCTTCGTGCATTTTGCGCATCGCGGGATAGTCCACTTCCTCCTTCGAGTAAGGGACGATCGGCAAGTCCAGCGGCGCGATTGCAGGCGAACTGGGTGGCGTCGCATTCTTGTGTGCCCGATGGGAACCAGGGAAAATGCGACTTCGCGCTTGGTATCCAGGCTCAAGCAACGCGTTCACCTGAGAATCGACGAAGCCGGCGACGATTTTGGCGGGAAGATTCGAGGCGGCGGACATTGCCAGAAGGTTGGCGAGGATCGTGCCGTTGTCCCAGCCGAAATGGCGGTAGGTGCGGGAGTGGTATTTCCAGGCGTTGCGCCAGTAGGTGCCGGTGCAGACGATCGTCACTGGAGCGTGCGCGACGGACGGGTCGGCTGCCCGTGGCCTCGACCAGTGCCTGGCGGAAATCGCCGGCGCGAAGTTGGCGCAAGCCGAACTCCGCCGCGCCGAAGTGGTAGACGCCGGCAGGCAGGGTGGGAGAATCCTTGCCGCCGGGCAGGTCGGTGCAGACGACGTAGAGTTCGATCTCGTAAAGAGCGCCGGTGCAGGCAGCGGCGCGAAAAAAAGTTTCTCCCTGCGGATGTTTCTTGCTGCGGATAACTCCCGCTGAGAAGAACAGCAGCTGGGCCAGAGTTTCGATATTGGGGATTGCTTCTTCCTGCGCCGTCACGTTCGGAGTCGCAATCGCAGCCAGCGCGGAAACTCCGGTTGGGCGGAAATCCCTGGGCAGGCGCCTGACTTCGAGCGTGGGATAAATCTTGAACAGTAACGGCTTGTTCTCCCAGTCAAGAATGTGCGGATGCATGCGCACGCTGAGATAGGAGTGCTTGGTGCCGCTATGGTACTGCCAGGCGGCGTCGAGGTGATCGTTCAGGCTCAAAAAAGGGCGCTCCTAAGACGGTTGAGGGTTAGAGGTAAGCAGTGGGTGGCAGGCCGGTGATGCGGATTCCCGCGTGGCCTTTGTGGCGGATGTTCAGGCCGATGAGCAGTGCGGTGATCTGTTCGACGATGCGCGCGTTTTCCAGTTTGCCGCCGTCGAGGGCGCGCACGCCGGGAATCTTTGCGGCGAGTTCGCGGGTGAGTTGCGCGGCATCGGGATCGTCGCTGCAGACGATGACGTCGCAGTCGAGCGGGTTATCCCCACCCAGCAAGCTCCGCGGAAACATTGTGGAAAGCGGCGACCACGCTGACTTCTTCGGGGACAAGTTCGGCGGCCTGCTGCGCGGCCGAGCCTTGCCAAACGCCGAGCGTGCGCGAGGCGCGTCCGCCGACTGCCGGCGGCCAGGGGAACCGTCGCATCGATCAGGATGCTGCCCGCCGTCATCGCGGGTTTGAGTTGCTTGAGAAGCGCTGCTTGGCCCTCGAAGGGAACGGTCAGCATCAGGATGTCGGCGGCGGCGCAGGCGGCGCTGTTTTCCATGCCCGAGACTGGGACGGGTCGTCCCATTCTGCGTTGAATCGCTGCGGCGGCCTGCTCCGCGCGTTGCTCGTCGCGCGAGCCGATGATGATGGTTTCTCCAGCGCGCGCCCAGCGCAAGGCAAGCCCCATGCCGGCGGGCCCGGTGCCGCCGATGATCGCGATAGGGCGGACGGGCAGCGGCATTCGCAGCTCATGCGAACTCTGCCTCGAGCGACTCGTCGGCGGTGAATTCGGCTTCATTCGAGCGGAACCTTGATGTGGATGCGGGAGTAAGTCGTGTTGCGCTCGGCCGGGATGCGCCCCATCTCCAGGATCAGCGACTGAAAATCTTCCGGGCTGGTGTATTGGCCGGCGGTTGCTCCGGCTTCGCGGGAAATATTCTCTTCCATCAGCGTGCCGCCGTAGTCGTTGGCGCCGGCGTGCAGGCAGAGTTGCGACAGGCGGCGGTTCAACTTCACCCACGAAACTTGAATGTTGTTGATGGAGCCCGCGAGCAGCAGCCGCGCCAGCGCGTGAACTTTGAGATGCTCGGCCAGAGTTGGGCCCGTGCGCGCGAGGCCCTGATGGAAGAGCAACGTGTTCTGGTGCACGAAGCCGAGCGGAACAAACTCGGTGAAGCCTCCGGTTTCTGATTGAATGTCGCGCAACAGCCGCATCTGGCGGACCCAGTGCGCGGGAGTTTCGGTGTGTCCGTACATGAGCGTTGAAGTAGTGCGGATGCCGCAACGATGCGCGGTGCGGATGACCTCGACCCATTGCGCCGTCGAAAGTTTGTTGGCCGAGAGAATGTGGCGAATCTGGTCGTCGAGAATCTCGGCGGCCGTGCCGGGGAGCGTGCCGAGCCCGTTGTCGCGCAGCATCGAGAGATAGTCGGCCAGCGGCATGCCCGTGAGTTCGACGCCGTAGACAATCTCCATCGGCGAGAAGGCGTGGATGTGCATGCCGGGAACGGCGTTTTTCACGGCGCGGAGAATGTCGCGGTAATGGAACTTAGGCAGGTCGCGGGGAAGGCCGCCCTGGATGCAGACTTCGGTGGCGCCGAGTTGCCACGCTTCGACAGCTTTCTGCGCCATCTGGTCGAGGGTGAGGAAGTAAGTGTCGGATTCGCGGGGGCCGCGGCTGAAGGCGCAGAACTTGCATCCCACGAAACAGATATTGGTGAAATTGATATTGCGGTTGACCACGTAGGTGACGATGTTGCCGGCGAGTTCAGCGCGGAGCATGTTGGCCGCAACCAGCAAGCCGAGGAGGTCGTCGCCTTCGGAGTCGGCGAGCACGTAGGACTCTTCGAGCGAGAGGTCGGCACCGTTTTGCGTTTCGAGGACTTTTTCGATTGACGAACGCACCGCGAGAGTCAGGCGTGGAGCAATGTCGGACCAGTCGAGCGCGGGGAAGTTCTCCAATTCCGAAAGTGCGAGTTCGCGGGACATGATTCGCTTGACCTCGGGGCCATCAGTTTAACCGCGCACATTGCAGCGCCGGAAGCGCGGCGCCACCCCAAAGCGACAATCGTCCAAGGTAGTCTACCGGAATAGATCGGTGGCTGCAGGACGGAGCAGGTCCCGGACGCGGCCGGCCCCAGGTTCATAGCGGAATCCGCGGATGATGCAAGCTGGGGCGCGGTTGAGTTTGCCGCAGACCAGCCCGGCGGCGCAGGCCAGTTCGTCGGCGACTGCTTCGATGCTGGCCCTTAGTTTGTAGCCGTGAGAATCGCGGCGGCCGCGGTCGTCACGCAGAGGCTTCATCCCAGCGATGACCGATGGCGAATTCCGTCAGGCCTTCGCGCCAGGGACGGCCGAAACTGTCGGTGATGATGACGGGGATCGCGAGGCCGGTGCGCTTTTTCATTTCGCGCCGAAGATTAGCGGCAGAGCGGTCGGGATCTTCGGGAAGCAATAAAGCATGTTCGCCGCCGTTGACGTTCGAGACGTCAACGCCGCTGTTGGCGCATAGAAAACCGTGATGCGTCTCTGTGATCAGCACGCCGTTCTTGCGGCGGATGACGGCACGGCTCTCGCGCAACGCAAGCTCGATGACGCGTGCGTCGAGGCCATATTGTTTCGCCCACGTGCTCGATTCCAAGGACGGTTCAATGGTGGCGAGGTCGATGAGTTGGCCTTCGGATTTGGATACGATTTTGTGTTTGACGACGAGGATGTCGCCGGATTGCAAACGCACGCGGCGCCTACGCAGTGCTTCGAGCAGTTTCTCCGATAAGCGAGTCGCCGGGTGCGGACTTCATCGGCAAACGGGATGGGAATCAGCCGGATCTCCTGACGTGCCGACGATCCCTTGGATGCTTGAGATGACTTGCCACTTGGCATAATCGCGTGCAGGTTGGCGCCTCAGGGTTTAAACCCGCACCCACCTTAGGGAATATATCGTAGCGCTGAAAGCACTGCGCGACCCCAGATCAGAGCGAGTCGCCCGTCCCTACACGAGCGGCAGCGGCATAAGCCCGGGCCAGGCGCTGGGCGCGGGTTGCGCCCGGCATCGAGAGCAGTTGTTGCAGATCTTCGGGATTGTCAACGTCGACCGCAATTCCCGGGAGGTTCAGGATGACGCACGGCCTGCCGGTCGCCTGCGCAGCGGCGAGATGTGGCTTGAAACTGTCGTTGCCGAAGCGCAGCGGAAACAAATTCGCCGGACGGCGGAAGGCGGCGTTGGTGCCGCGGCCGTCGGCGGCGGGGACCAGCACGCTACCTTCTGCGGGCGCATGCTTCAGAATTTCGTCGAGTTCCCAGGCCTGAATCAGCGGAATGTCGGCGGGAATCACGAGCGTGTAGTCAATCCCGCGTTCGACGCAGACGCGAGTGGCCATCTCGATTGCGCCGGTTTCCCCCGGGTTTTCCGGGTCGGGGATGACTTCGAACTGATACTCCGCGGCCAGATTCACAGCATACGGATCGCTCGTCACGATCGCGACTGGCGGCCGCGTCTTCCAGTCGTGAAGCGCGGTCGCCACATCTTGCAGCATGGCCTGCGCCAGTTTCGTGCGCGACGGTTGATCGAGAATGCCCGCCAGGCGCTGCTTCGCCGAGGACGTATTTTTGACAGGAACAAGGATCACGGCTGCTGGTCCAAACGCCGGTAGGCCGCGCCGTGGATCCTGGTCTCCTCGCCGGGGCGCGGAGCAGCTACGAAAGAGAGCGCCTCGCGCGCGAGTGCAGCTTTATCGTCAGCGCTGCGCATGATGGTCTGCGTGCATTGCACACGCAGTCCGTTCTTGCGGAGCGCGTCGGCGGCGCGGGCATCGCGCGTGTCGCAGATCAGAATGTCGAGAAAATCTTCATAGGCCTGCGCCACGCCGGCGATCGAACACGGCAGCCCCTGCGCAGCCATGAGAATGCCTGCCGGACCCGCAACTGGAGCATTGCCCACAATCGGACTGATCGCGGCAATCTTTCCCCGCGCCTTTAGCAAAGCATCGCGAATTCCCGGCACAGCCAGAATCGGCCCGATGCTGGTGACGGGATTGCTCGGCGCAATCAAAACGGCGTCGGCGGAAGTAATCGCCTCGAGCACGCCCGGCGCGGGCTCGGCGTCGGAGGCCCCGGCGAAGCGGACGGAGTTTACCGGGTCCTGATACCAGCGCTGCACAAAATATTCTTCGAAGCTCAATTCGCCGACGGGCGTATCCACTCGGGTTTCGACGCGGGAATTGCTCATGGGCAGAATGCGCGCCCTCACCCCGAGTTTTTCGGAGATGACTGCCGTGGCTTCGGAAAGAGTTTTGCCCTCTGCCAGCAGCCGCGAACGAAGCAGGTGCATGGCGAGATCACGGTCGCCGGTGTGAAACCACGTGGGCTCGCCGAGTTGTCCCATGGCCTGCAGGCACAGGAAGGTGTCGCCCTTCACGCCCCACCCGCGCTCGCGGCTCAGCATGCCCGAGAGCACGTAGGTGATGGAATCAATGTCGGGCGAAACGTACAGGCCCCACCACAGCAGATCGTCGCCCGTGTTGACGACGAGCGTGATGTCTTCGGCAGGCATGACCTGGCGCAGGCCGTCCACGAACTTCGCGCCGCCGGTGCCGCCGCTGAGCACGCAGATCATCTTTCCGGCTCCATCATGCTGCCCTCTTCATTTTCGCGAGGCCGCCGTCATCTGCAGCGGTTAGCAGTTTTTCTGAAAGCAAGCCAGGTCTTGGCGGTCAAGCTCGAAAGAAATTCCGGATACACCGGCAGGCGCTGGCGCAGCGCGAATCCCTTGGCCTCGGTGCGCAGGCGAAGTTGCTCGAGATGCGGCCAGGGTTTTTCCGGATTGATGTAGTCCGGCGTCAGCGGCGAAATTCCTCCCCAATCGTTGATGCCTGCATCGATCAAATCATCATAGTAAGGCGCGGAGAGATTGGGCGGCGCCTGAATATTCACGTTGGGGAGTAGCAAGCGAGCTACCGCCACCGCGCGCAACATCTCGCCACGAGTGGGCTCAGGCCAATGGGCCATGGGGATCGCGGGCTTGGCGCGGAAGTTTTGCACGATGACTTCCTGGATATGCCCGTAGCGATCGTGCAGATCGCGGATGGCGAGCAGCGTGTCGACGCGGTCTTCCAGCGATTCGCCAATGCCGATCAGCAGGCCGGTGGTGAACGGGACATTCTGCTTGCCGGCGTCTTCGATGGTGCGCAGGCGCTTGGCCGGGACTTTGTCGGGAGCGTTGTCGTGGGCTGCGCCGGGGGCCAGCAGCGCGGCGTTCGTGGTTTCGAGCATCAGGCCCATGCTGGGGGAAACCGCGGCCAGGCGGGCGATCCATTCCGCGCTCAGCAGGCCGGGATTCGGGTGCGGCAGCAGGCGAGTCTCGCGCAGCACCAGTTCGCACATGGCTTCCAGATAGTGCAGCGTGGACTTGTAGCCGAGATGGCGCAGGGTTTCGCGCATCTCGGGGAACAGCAGCTCGGGCTTGTCGCCGAGACTGAAGAGGGCTTCGGTGCATCCGAGTTTCTCGCCAGCGCGGGCGACGGCGAGAACTTCGTCGGGCGTCATGGTGTGCGCGCCGGGGTCGCCGGGATCGCGGCGGAAGGTGCAGTATCCGCAATAGTCGCGGCAGAGATTGGTCAGCGGCAGAAAGACCTTGCGCGAATAGGTGATGACGCCGGGCTTGAAGCGCTCTTTGGCGGCGCGGGCGGCGGCGAGCAAGTCGGGGAGATCATCGTCGGGCAGCGAATCAGATGCAAGCGCGGCTCGCGGGAAATCGGTGTGCCCGGGTCGAATGCCGGCCAGCGCGGTTGCACATGACTGGTAATTGTTCCGCGGCGGCGGGCGTGATGGCGGTCAGGGTCACGTTGAATCGAATGATACAACGGCGCGGCGTGGTAATGTAGGCGGTTGCGGGTGCTGCATATCCCAGATGAGACCTTAGCCGCGGACGCATCGCCGGCGACGCTCGCTCGATCGCGCGGTGGATGAATGGTTCCGCCGCTTCAGAACAAGTTTCTGACATGACCAACGAATCCTGCTGAATTTCGCAAAGCGATGGGCTGTTTCGCCACGGGCGTGACCATCATTACGCTCGATCTCGATGGCGAAGTCCACGGCATGACTGCCAATGCGTTCGCCTCGGTGTCGCTCGATCCGCTGCTGGTGCTGGTTTGCGTGGATCACACGACGCGGACGCACGCGCATCTGCACGCCAAGAAGCGCTTCGGGATCAATGTGCTCGTGCGACGATCAGCGGGCGATTTCGGAGTACTATGCTCGTCCGGAGCGCACGCATGAGCACGCGGAGGCTGAGGCTGGCGCTCGGTTTGACCGCACCCGCACGGCACTCCGATGCTGCACGGGTGCGCTGGCCTATCTGGAGTGCCGGTTGCACTCGTCGCAAGATGCCGGGGATCACACGATTTTCATTGCGGAGGTGGAGGACGTGGTGGTGCGGGAGGGGGATCCGCTGCTCTTTTTCAAGGGGAAGTACCGGAAGGCGGGGGAAGAAGTGGAGAAGTGAGGATGTCACTTTCGGCATTAGAACATCTAATCTCGTACAAGCACATCATTGAAACGGAGTTGATTCATGGCTGAAAAACTGCTGAGAAGGTTGTAAAAACGGAAGCGGAATGGAAGAAGCAGCTTACGCCCGAGCAGTATCACGTGGCGCGCGAAGCGGGCACGGAGTGCGCGTTTACCGGCGAGTACTGGAAAACGAAGGATGCCGGGCATGTATCACTGCGTGTGCTGCGGAGCTCCGCTGTTCGACTCGCAGACGAAGTTCAATTCGGGCACGGGCTGGCCGAGTTTCACCAAGCCGCGGAGGGCGGCAGGGTGGTCGAGCACAAGGATTCGCACCTACGGCATGGTGCGGACCGAGGTTCGCTGCGCGACGTGCGACGCTCATCTGGGACATGTGTTCGAGGATGGTCCGGCGCCCACCGGGCTGCGCTATTGCATGAATTCGGCGGCGCTGGACTTCCGGCCGGCGGGAAAGAAGTAAGACGCTGGGCAGGGGCTAAAGCCCAAAAGCTTCTCAGATCGACGCGGCCCTTGAAGGGCCGCTCTTCCACCTTGCGAACCCACGTCACGAACCCACGTCACGTTTGAGGTTCGCCTTGTGTACGAAAACAAGGGGCACGCGCAGGCGTGCCCCTTTTCATGCCTCGAGCTAATGACGCGCCAATTACGCGCTGGCCGTGGCAGCCATCGCTTTCGGCGTTGCTCTGGCCTGATTCTGCTGCGGCTGCTGCTTGCCTTCGCTGCGCGACCTGAATCCCGCCTTTGAGCGCGGCGCCGTCTTCCACGCTGATGCGCGCGGTCGAAATGTCGCCGCTGACCGAGCCTTCGCGCGCGAATGTCCACGCGATCGCTGCACTCGATGTTGCCGGTCACCTTGCCCATGATCACGACTTCGCGGGCTTGAATGCTGGCATCCACTTTGCCGTTGCGGCCGATGGTGACGCGGCTTTCAGGCATGCGTGATCTTGCCTTCGATGCGGCCGTCGATGTAGAGCGCTTCCGAGCCGCTGATTTCGCCCTTGATGACCAAGAGTGCGGCCGATGGTGGCCTGATCCACGGGAGCGGTGACGGTCTTGATGGGGTTGTAAGCGTTGGGGTTGGAAGCCGGCGAGCCGGACTTCGGGTTGTACTGAGTTCTCCGACGACTGAAGCATGCGACCTTCCTCTGGGTTTCCGCGCGGCGTTGCGCCCTGAGCTGGCGCTGCGCTGCATGCGGCTGGTCTTGAAATTTGTGGCCTTCGGCAGTTGCTGGCCACTTGGCCAACTTGAATATCGCACAGAGCGTAAGTGAGGAGAGAGATTACGGAAGATGGCTGTACGGCTGCGGAGGCCACGCATTTCGACCGCTATTCCGAGCTCTGCAGGACCTTGCAGGCGTGCAAGTCTTCCCACTTCCCCAGATCAGCGCCTGGCAGGCTGGCCTTGTCGACTGGCCTCGAGTTCCTGCGACTGGCGCTGGCTTTCTTCGGCGCTGACGAAGTTCTGCAGCGAGGTCTCGAGGCGCGCGATGGCGTCTTCGGCTCGCCGATTTCGCCTTCCAGTTCGTGGACGCGATCTTCCATCTGCTTGCGCTTGATGGGGTTCAGGCGCTTCTTCGGACTCGGTCTGGTCGCTGGACTCGCGTGCCCGTTGATTTCCGTTCGGTGGGCGCTGCGGAGAGTTCTCGCAACGATGGACGTCTTTCGCGTGCGTGTTGGCTCCAGGAACATCATCGAGCGTGGGCGCTACGTGCTGGCCGCCCTGCTTGCGCCAGAGATAGTCTTCGTAGTTGCCGGGGAAGACTTCGACTTTGCCGTCGCCGACTTCGAATACGCGCGTGGCCAGCTTGTCGATGAAGTAGCGGTCATGCGACACGAAGACCACCGTGCCGGTGTATTCTCATGAGCGCTTCGAGCAGCACGTCTTTGGCGCGCATGTCGAGGTGGTTGGTCGGCTCGTCGAGCAGCAGGAAGTTCGCCGGATGCAGCAGCATGCGCAGCAGGGCGTAGCGGCTGCGCTCGCCGCCGGAGAGCACGCCGATCCTTTTGAATACGTCATCGTCGGAAAACAGGAAACAGCCGAGCAGGCTGCGCAGTTCGGTCTGGCCGGAGCGCGGGAGAGGCTCGCCGAGATCGTCGAGGATGCGGGCGTCGGGATCGAGTTCCTTGTACTGATCCTGCGCGAAGTAGTCGGCCTGCACGTTGTGGCCGAGCCGGTATTCTCCGTGCGGTGAGCGGCTCGGTGCCCGCCAGCAGCTTGATCAGCGTGGACTTGCCTGCGCCGTTCACGCCCACCAGCGCGATGCGGTCGCCGCGCTCGATCATGAAGCTCACGTTCGCGGAAAACTTCCTTTTGGGCCGCGCCGTTCTTGCCGGGATAGCTCTTGGCCACGCCTTCGAACTCGGCCACGATGCGCCCGCTGGGCTTGGGCTGCGGGAAAGAAAAATGGATGGTCTTCTCTTCCGGCGGAATCTCGATGCGCTCGATTTTTTCCAGTTCCTTGATGCGGCTCTGCACCTGCTTGGCCTTGGTGGCCTGGTAGCGGAAGCGGTTGATGAACACTTCCAGCTGCTCGATGCGCTCGCGCTGGTTGCGGTAGGCGGCCTGCAGTTGCTCGTTGCGCTGCGTTTTCTGCGCCAGGTATTTGTCGTAGTTGCCGGTGTAGAACCACAGGCGCTTGTTCCAGATTTCGACGATCTTGTTGACCGTCACGTCGAGAAAGTAGCGGTCGTGCGAAATCAGCACGAACGCGTGCGGATAGTTCTGCAGATATTCTTCCAGCCAGTTGCGGGCTTCGAGATCGAGATGGTTGGTGGGCTCGTCGAGCAGCAGCAGATTGGGTTGTCTGCAAGAAGAAGCTTGGCCAGGGCCAGGCGCATCTGCCATCCGCCGGAAAATTCTTCGGTCTGCCGCGGCCAGTCTTCTTTGCTAAACCCCAGGCCCATCAGGACCCGGCCCACTTCCGACTCGATCGAGTAGCCGTCGCGGGTGCGGAATTCGTGTTCGATGCGGTGATAGCGGTCGGCGACGGCGTCGTATTCCGCGCTCGTGTGGTCGAGTTCCGCCATGCTGCGGGTCAGCGATTCCAGTTCCGGCTTCCATGGCGCGCAGGTCGTCGAACACCGACATGCACTCGGCGAAAACCGTGCGGCCGGAGAGCGTGAGGCCGTCCTGCGGAAGATATCCGGCGGACGTGCCTTTGGCGATGGTGAGCGCTGCCGTAGTCGAGCGTGTCCATGCCCGCGAGAATCTTCATGAGCGTGGACTTGCCGGTGCCGTTGGCGCCGACCAGGCCGACGCGGTCGTGGGGCGTGATCAGCCAGTCCGCGTTTTCGAAGAGAAGTTTGTGGCCGAAACGTTTTCCGGCGGCGGAAAGCTGGATCATGAGTTCTGTATGCGACTGGAATTATCGTAACAGGGGGCGGGGGCTAGGGATGGTTTTGAGAGTATTGTGACGTTTCGCCAACGAGCCAAGGTGCAGCTTACAACTGAACATCTGCGCGCTTCGGGAGCCCCTTACCGGCAAAAGTAGTTATCACGTGACTGTGGCCATCGATGCAGCGTATCCGATTGTTGCTGTAGTCCGAGATGTACAAGTGTCCGTTGTCATCCACCGCCATGCCGGTTGCTTGTATCATCGCGTTTGTTGCGAGTCCCCCGTCACCCATGAATCCACACACACCCGTTCCGGCATACGTTGTGATAACGCCCTGCGAGTCGATTCGGCGGATGCGGCATCCTTCAGATAAAAATACGTTGCCCTGCGAATCCACAGCTAGTGCTCTGGGATTGTTTAATAGCGCCATCTTGGCTAACTGCCCATCCCCGCTCGACTGGCAGGAGACTCCGCCTGCCATGGTCGCTACAGTTCCACTTTCCGCGTCTATTCTCCGCAATCGGCAGTTCTCGGTATCGGCAACAAAAATATTTCCTTGCTTATCAATCGCTGTCCCTGCGGCCACTTGAATATCGCATTCCTGATAGGTCCGCCATCTCCTGAAAAACCGGGACTGTAATAGGCCCCGACGAGTTTTACTAGCTCGTTCGTTTCAGGTGTCCACCGCAAAAGAGCGTGTCGATCGGTCAAAACGACGGTTCCATTGCGTGGATCAGCTGCCATTGCGCGGATTTGCGGAAACTCTTCCAATAAGGCGGGTCGTTTTACCAAGGCCGAATGAGTATCTAGGTTGATCTGAGCGATCTTGCCTCCAACATCTCCAATGAAGACATCTCCGTTATACGATACCGCTATTGCAAATGGACTCGCGAGAACCCTCTTGTCGTGGGTATAAGGATCTGTTGGAGGAGCAAGAATCAGGGTTGCTGTCTGGCGAACCGTGTCCAAACTCCAAGTCTTCATTCCGGCAGTCTCGATGTGGTATATCTGGCCCTTGGAGAAGGCCATTTGACTTGGGCCATTGATGATTGCCGAAAGAGCCGGTTGTTCTTCGCCTACAGGCCAAGCTCCCTTTGCTTTGTGGGTCCCTGAAGTCTGACTGAAACTCGAAGCGAAAAGGATGGTTAGCATCCCCAGGAGGAGCATCCCTAGACTGAGTCGTGAACTGGGTGTCTTTGCCCCGTTAGGCATGGACGCCATTGTAGTCCTTTGACCGTCGCTAACAGGCGTTAACGCTTAAGACCTAATGTGAGGGCAGGCCGCGCTGAAGCCGCCGCTTACGGCCAAACTACATTGGCGATGGGGTCTTTCGAATCGGCGGGGCGGGCGTTGCGGGCTCCGGGATAGACTCCCCAGAGTTCGCTATGGTACTGGATGCGTTCGAGCGCGCGGTCGATGACCGCTTCGAGTTCGTGAAAATACTTTACTTCGCGGCCCTTCGCCAGGCGGCGCTTGGATTCAGCCGCGCTCACCCATGTGGGATGCCGATTGCTTTCGTCAGGCCGGCGCATCTGGTGAACTTCCATGAGGAAGGCTTTGACCACAAATTCCTGCACGCCCCCGGGCTGCCAGAACACGCCCTTTGAATGAATGTACAGATGAAAGTGGCGCGGCTCGATGGTGCCGATCGCTCCAGCTTCTTCGGCGGCTTCGCGCTCGGCGGCCTGGCTGTGCGAGAGGCGGGGATCGGTCGATCCCTTGGGGAAAGTCCACTTGTTACCGCCGTTGGTATTAACCAGAAGGAACTCAACCGCCGTGCCTCGCCGGCGATAGCAGATCGCAGCGACCTGCAGCGGCAAGGACTTCGCGACGCGGGCTGAACCCATGGCGTCCTCCTGATTTAATGCTACATGCAAGATATTTCAGGAGCATTAAAGTGCAACAATAAATGTGCAGTGGAGAGGGTTACGAAAGGGGGTCATAATATACTTGCGGAATCAATCGAACGGGATCAAACTGGGGTGGGCAGCTCTGAATATGAGGGCGACGGCGGGGGTGTGCGATGACCTCCGTTGCGAGTATGGCTGGGATGCTGCATCCGCCATCGGCGAGGGCGAAGGTCATTGTGACTCTAAGGGCTTATTTTGACGAGAGCGGTACTCACTGGGGCGGAACGCTAGCGTGCGATGTGTTTGTGCTGTCCGGCTATCTGGCTACTGAATCTCTATGGGACGATCATACGCCAACCAGTTTTAGCGCAAAGTGGACCGATGTGATGCACGGGAAGCCGTTCCACGCAAAGGAGATGGAATCGAACCCGCAAGGGCCAGAAGTGAAACTCGCGCTCGCCAACCTGGTAAAAAAGAGCGGCATCATCGGAGTAATTGGCGGAATTCACATTCCGTCATACAAACGCTTGTTGCTGCCCCATATTCAACGGTTGAGTGGAACGGACAATCCGTATCTGTTCCTCTTCGCGGACGTGATCGCTCAGGCCGCTACTAGCGCTGCGATGTTCATTGGCGAGGATCAGAACGAGCCAATCGGCTTTGTGTTTGCTAGGCATGAATTGTGGTCTCTTCAGGCCCATAAGTTTTATCAAGAGTTGGAACGAGGCCGAGACACACCAGAGGACGTGCGGCTGAGGTTGGGTTCGATAGCATTTGGGGATATGGCGAGGTTTATCCCATTGCAGGCGGCTGATCATTTAGCGTTTGAAACTTACCATCAGATGAACGATCCGCCGGGTACGTCGCGACCTGCCATGAATATACTTATGGATCAGGTTCGGGGGCAGAATCATGGGACCTATTACGACGAGAAAGGCATCTTGGCCTATATCGAGTTTGATGAAGAAAGAAGGTATTTTCTGAACGCAAACAAAGAGACTGAATATCAGCGGTTTGATCGCACGATGCGCGAGCTTATGAAGGTGCCGCACAGTGACATTAAGGCTAAGTTGGATGCGGAGAAAGCAGCCAAAAGCAAACGATCAAAGAAAAGAGGCCGACCGATTGGCCCTAGCCGCCCTTCGGGCCTCCCTTCAGGCGATAGGGATTAGAAAGGCGCTTCTTCGCCAGTCTTGCCAGTGAGCCCAGCATAGGTGAGGCGTTTGCCGACGATGCCAGCCATTGCAAGATCAAATCGCTTGTGCTCGCTGGTTGGATTCTTTTTGGTGCCACGGCTGTTGTAACGGAATGCTTGTTCGTCGAGGTATCGGAACAGATGAAACGGTTCGACAGCTACGTAGGTTCCCGAGATGCCGCGCTTCAGAAGCGACCAGTAATTCTCAAGTCCGTTGGTGTGAACCTGTCCGTCCACGTACGAAACGGCATGGTCAATTACTTGGTGGCCGTATTCCGCTTCAAGATCTTTATAGGAAGGCAGAGAGTCAGTAAAGAGCAAGGAATCGACAGAGACGTTCTTGCTAATCTCAGTGTGCATTACTTTCTTGCGACGATTCGGAATTATGGCAGTTCGTATCTGCCCGCCACGTTCCAGAATCCCAACGACTGGTATTTTATCTTTCATTCCGGTACTAGTGATTCGAATTGCTCGCTTCGCCTTGTGCATGTGTCGGGCCTTGCCGCCGATGAAAGTCTCGTCCACTTCGACGGTCTTTCCACTTCCACCGAGTTTCATAGAGAGACCCGTTCTGCATGGCAAGACGAATCCGGTGCATCATGAACCAAGCGGACTTTTGAGTAACGCCGATAGCGCGGGCCACTTCGTAGGAACTGACTCCGTTCTTGCAGTTGGCAATCATCCATACGGCAGTAAGCCACTTGTCCAACGAGATCGGCGAATCCTCGAAAATAGTTCCGACCTTGGCCGAGAACTGCCGTTTGGCGTGGACGCTCTTGCATTGCCACTTCCGCTGGTTCGCGAGGAAGCGGGCATCCTTGCGGCCACAGGTAGGGCACACGACGCCTTTAGGCCATCGCAGGCTGACCATGTAGGCCAGTGCGTTATCAGGATTGGCGAAGTGTTTGATTGCTTCTTGGAGTGTCTTTGGCTGAGTCATGTTTTTCACCTAAGCCATACTACCCCTAGCGGTCTGATTTGTCAAGTATATTATTGCCCGAAAGGGTTACGTCCCTTTATGGGTTTGCGCAAAGTCCGCCGGGCTTCGCCCTGGCGGGACAGCCGAGGCGGCTGTCGCCACATAAGCATTGCTCACGCGAGGTTCCGCTGCAGCGTCCCGCGATCCAATTCATTCTCCCAGCGCGCCACTACCAGGGTGGCTACGCCGTTGCCGATCATATTGACCAGCGCGCGGAACATGCTCATGAAGCGGTCGATGCCGAGGATCAGCGCCATCCCGGCTACCGGGATCGAGGGGATGACGCTCAGGGTTCCGACCAACGCGATGAACGAGGCTCCCTGCACGCCGCTCGCGCCTTTCGAGGTCAGGACGGCGACAGAGAATATCGTCATCTGCTGTAGAAGGGTTAAATGCGTGTTGGTGGCCTGCGCCACGAACAGCGCGGCCAGTGTCATGTAGAGGCTGCTGCCGTCGGTGTTGAAGGTGTAGCCAGTCGGCACGACCAGCCCGACCAGCGAGCGCGAGCAGCCTAGCTCTTCCAGCTTCTCCATCAGTGTAGGAATCGCTGTCTCGGACGAACTGGTGGCGAGCACCAGAAGGATTTCTTCCTTGATGCGAAGAAGGAATTTCAGCAGGCTGAAACCCGCGAGCCAAGCGATCGAGCCGAACACGATAATCACGAACAAAATTGAAGTGACCCAGAACGAAGCAATCAATCGAACCAGTGGTCCCAGCGATGCCAGCCCGTATTTCCCGATGGTGAAGGCCATGGCCCCGAACGCTCCGATCGGCGCGAACCGCATGACGATGTTCACCATGCGGAAGACAACTTTGCTGAGCGACTCGAGAAAAGTCATCAGCGGCTTGGCATGCTGGCCTGCGGCCTGCATGGCAAAACCGAACAGAATCGAAACGAATACGACTTCCAGAATGTCGCCCTTGGCAAACGCGTCCACCACCGTGGTCGGAATGATGTGCATCAGGAAGTCGGTCACGGTCTGCGCCTTGGCTTGCCCGGCATAGTCGGCAACCGCGCGCGAGCCGAGTGTCGCGACGTTCACGTTGAAGCCGCTTCCCGGATGAACCACGTTGCCAACGATGTGTCCGATGACCAGGCCCAGCGTCGAAACGATCTCAAAGTAGAGAAGAGCCTTCCCCCCGACGCGGCCCACCTTGCGCAGATCCTGCATGCCCGCGATTCCCGTCACCACGGTGCAGAAAATCATGATCGTGATGATCATCGTGATCAGCCGGATGAAGGCGTCGCCCAGCGGCTTCATGGCGACGGCGCGTGACGGACTGAAGTAGCCTAAGATCACGGCGCCCACGATGCCGACAGTCACCTGCACCCAGAGCGATTCGTAGAAGCGCTTAGTGCGTGGGGAGGGAGAGTCGGGTTGGGCAGTCGGAGTGGTCATTCGTCAGTCTTTCGGTACGGAAGAAAAATTGCTTCGGACCGCTTGCTTCGCATCGCGGGACAGCCGAGGCGGCTGTCGCTACATGGGTTTTTCTTGCAGAGTCTTTACCAGCCATGGAATGATGACTTCCTTGAATATCCGCGGATCGGGCCAGACGCCGACCTGCCGGCCGAGATGGCCGCCGCTGGGGTTGATCCAGGCCTCTTTCGGGACGTCCCCTTTGTTCATCAGCAGGTACTCGTCCTCGATCGGAACCTGCGTATCTTTGACTCCCGCGAGGATAAGCATGGGCGCCATCGGTTTGCCCAGCAGCCCCTGGCTCACCAGCGACATCTTCGGCAGGTACTCGCCCATCTCATCGAGCGTGTGAACGCCTTCGAGAATGTTCATGAGCGCGGGAACCTGATCGAAAAGGTATTCGCGATTTCCCAGCAGTGAGTTCGTCAGGAACTCTTTCTGGAAAAATTTGTCGACAGGCGGAGATTGTGCGCTGCACCCGCGCAGCCGGGCGCGCTCGACGATCGCCATCTTGGTCGCCCAATACGCACCCCAACTCACGCCGTGCATGGCAATGCGGTTCTTGTCGACTTCCGGACGTGATTGCGCGTAGTCAATCACCTTTGAGAGCATGCGGTCCGCGGTCTCGCTGACTTTGATCGGATTCTGCCCAGTTCCGGGGCCGTCTACGGCGAGGTAGCCGATGCCAAAGGGAAGAATCGCGCCGAAGCTCTCGGCCAAGTCTTCCTTGCGGCTGTCGAGCCCGTTGACTGCAATCACGAGTGGGACGGGGCCTTTGGCATTTTTCGGCAACCGCAGATAACCGATGATTTCCTTGCCCTCGAAGGGAATGTGCACCACTTCGAGCGGCGGATCATAGAACTTCGCATGATCGAGAAACGATTCGATTGCCTTCTCATACGCGCGCTGCTTGCCGGGAGAGGCGGGAATCGGCCAGCGTCCGAAGGAATAAATGTGCCAGGCGCGGATGTAGTCGGCATTGGCCTTTGCCGGGTCGGTTTTCTCCAGCGACTTCGCTTCGTTGAAATACTTATCGGCGACGCGCATGAATCCCGCCGCCCACTCGTCTTTGTCCGCAGTGTGAATGCTCTCGAAGGCTTCTTTCACGTCGGCGGGATCGAGGCCGATCAGCGGATACTGCCCGACTTCTGCACGGCGAACAGCCTCCGTCTTGACTTCATCAATTGTGCGCTCGCGGCGGGCCTCTTTTTGTTCCTGGGCAAGGCCCGGTATCGCCGCGACCACGCACACCAACAGCAGCAGAAGATTACTTCGGTTCTTCATGATTTGTAACCCCATTTTGGTCTAGCTCGCCACAGAGCGAGTGAAAACGATAAGAAAAGGCCGGACGGAATAGGTCCGGCCCTCAGTGTCTGCACTGCCGATTGAACGACGCGATCGAACAAAAACGATCGAATCTAGAAAATGAACTTCGCCCCTAATTGAATCGAGCGCGGTCCTCCGGAGCCGACGGCAGGGTTCGCCGCCGCGATGTCCGGCGTCGCGCACCCGCAACCGAAGCTAGCCGCCGATGGATCGTTCAGGCCGAATCCGTTTTGCCCGCCGTAGGGATTCGCAAAGTTCGGATGATTGAAAATGTTGAAGAACTCCGCGCGGAACTGCAGCCGCATGGCTTCTCCAAAATGGAAATTCTTGGCCACCGAGAAATCGAAATTCTTGAAGCCGGTGTCCGGGAACATGTTGCGGCTCATATTTCCGAACTGGCCGAGCGGAGGCGGAAGCATGATCGAATTCCCCTGTGCGTAACAACCAAACAGGCTCAGCGAAGCTTGCGCGGGTCCAACCGCCGCTCCGTCGATCGCCGCGGCCTTCGCCGCGCAAGCCGGGTTGCTGGCGCCCGCGAAATGCGGGATGCCATTCCCACCCCGCGACGACTTGAAGTCCGAGGGCTTGCCATAAAAACTCCAGCGAATCGGGGTATTGGCGGGCGGGCTGACCGGTAGCGGCCCCACGCCGGCTGCATCGGTCCCCTCGTCCATCGGTCCCCAGTACTGCGGACTCTGAAGCGTCGTAATCGTGTTAATCTCCCAGCCTTCCCGTATCTGCCCAAAGCCTTTGCGTCCAGGGATGGCGTAGGTCAGCGAGACGGTCAACCGATGCCGGATGTCGAAGTCGCTGCTGGCATACTCGGACCCCGGGTTGTGGGCGTTCTGAGGCAATCCTGATCCGTACCCGAAGTCCCAGTTCGCGGCCACGTCGTCGAGAGCGTGGGCGTAGGTGTAACCCGCGACCATGCTCAGGCCATGATAGTTGCGCGCGTTCAACGTGACTTGCAGGCCGTTGTAATTTGAGCGGTACACGTTGCCCATCTGGAAGATGTTGGCCAGATACGGGAACTTCGTGTTGAAGGGCGCGTTCGCTTGCTCGCCTCCGTTATTGTCGACGACGCAATTGTCGTAGGCCGGAGCGCTTTGCAGGCAAAGTGTGAGTTCCCCGATGACAGGATCGGTGCCCCACCCGGATCCGACTGGCGGCTGGTTAATGTCGCGAATCCCTATCAGGTTTGCGCCGTGATTGCCCACGTAGGCGACTTCCATGGACAAGTTCGAGGTAAACGCATGCTGCAGGTTCAACGTCCAATTCCACACGTAGGGAGTCGTGAGGTTGCGGTCCACGCTCATGATGGGGCAGGGATTTGTTACGGGCGGGTTCGGTGTGCAGTTGATCGCGCCGCCGCCGTATAGCGGGCCGTTTACCGCGTCCCAAGTTGCCGGATAGTTTATGAAATTTTTGATCGTTGCATTACCAGTGGTGATCGTGCCACCGGAAGTATCGCCCGCTGCGTCAATCGGTGCGCCCGTCGGAACGCTGCCGGGCCCAAACGCATTGTTGAAGGCAACGAACGACTGCCAGTTCACGGTTTCGTAGACGAGGCCGCCGCCGCCGCGCAGCACGGTTCGGCCGTTGCCACCGATGTCCCATGCGAAGCCCGCACGAGGGCCAAAGCTCTTGTGATACGGGTTATACAGGCTGCCGATCTGATGTCCCACTTGCACCATACCCAGATTCGGATCGAAGTTCCCCAGCAGATTGTGAGCTTCCTGAGGAACGGAACTGTACTCGTACCGAAGGCCGAAGTTGACGGTCAGATTCCTCGCCGCGCGCCAGTCATCCTGGAAAAATAACCCGTAAGCCCAGTTGTGCAACTGCAATGTCGGATTCCCTACCTCGACCGACGACTTAAACGGCGCCCCGCCGAAGAAATCTTCCAGCGGGGTCGAAGGTGGCGGGGCGGTAAGCGGGCGGCGGTCCGGGACTGACAACTCCGCCCAGGAATGTGATGCTGCCTCGCGAGTTACCGTAGGCGGCGTTCTTGACGTCGTTTCGATGGAGTTCGGCGCCGAACTTCAGCGCATGCTTGCCCGCGCTGTAGGAAACGTGATCCACAACCTGGGTGATCGAGTCGGGCCCTTGGAGCTTCGGCCACTTAAACCCGCCCAACCCGGGAAAGAAATACCCGCCAAATCCAATTCGAGGCAGTCCACCGGAAAAGGGTCCACTGACTCCCGTATCCAGACCGTAAGACGAAGCTGGCGTGTTCAGATCCCCGGGGAGCGTAGGTTGATAAAGACGGTTGTAGCCAAAGCGTGCTTCGTTTACCCATCGCGCACCGGGAGCCCAGATCCAGCTCCCTCCCACAACCTGCGCGCGGGTATGAATGTCGGACAGCCACTTCTGCTGCATTTCGGGGAAGTCTTCGACCGTCCCGGAGTTGTTGCCAAAGAAATACAATCCGCTGATGCTCTGCCGGTCGTTCAGCCGGTAGTCCACTTTCGCGACCAGGTTGTCCACATGCACGTTATTGTTGAAGCCGTTCGTGATGCTGATGCTCTGAGCATTGTTCGTTGGGAAGCCAGATCCGTTACAGGTCACGGAAGATCCTGCCAGCGTACATCCTGAGATCTGCAGACTGGCGGGACTGACGATGGCGCCAATAGCGGTCGCTCCCGGTTGCTGCAGGTCCGCAATCGCATCTGGAATACTGTCGTTACAGTCACCTGCGAAGCCGAATGAACAGGATCCGTTATCTGCCATGTGAACCATCGAGGGACTGGTGATCCCGCCGAACGAGTTGCCAACGTTGTAGCGCTGGCCCTCGTAGGCGCCAAAGAAAAACGCCTTATCCTTGATGATCGCGCCGCCAAAACTGCCTCCGAACTGCTCCAGCGTTCGCGTCAGTTTCGGACTCGGGTTGGCGTTGAAATAATTCCGCGCATCCATGACTCCATCGCGACCAAAACCAAAAGCGGTTCCATGCACGTGATTCGTGCCCGACTTCAGGCCAACGTTTACAACCGATCCGGGTTTCCATCCGTACTCGGCCGGAGAATTCTGCTGGATGTTGAATTCCTGAATCGAGTCAATCGGAAGAATTGTCGCCGAGTCGCCGGCGATTCCCGCTCCGTTGATGATCGCCTGGCCGGAGTAGGGCTCGCTGTTGAACAACCCCTCGACGAAGTACGCGTTGTCCTCGGCGCGCAGGCCGTTGGAACTTGTCGTCGAGAAGCCGCCGCCCGGATACCGCATTACGCCCGGACGCAGTTGGAGCAGGTTCTCATAATTCCGCCCGCTCAACGGAAGGTCATTGATCTCCTGATTGCTGAGCGTGCCCCCCAGGGTGGCCGACGTCGTGTTGAGCAAGGGAACGTCCTCCATGATCGTCACTGTCTCGGTAACCTGTCCGGGCTGCAGCGCGAAATCAACGCGCACATCCGTCGCGACTTCGACTCCGACGTTCGGCCGCTCCATGTTCTTGAAGCCCTTCGCTTCTACGTGGACCATGTAAACGCCGGGTTGCAGGTCGGGCGCCGCGTACGCGCCGGAATCGTCGGTGGTGAGCTTGCGCGAGTTGCCGCGCTGCACGTCAGTGACGACGACGCTCGCTCCGGCCACTGCCGCTCCGCTCTGATCGGTCACCGTGCCCAGAATGCGTCCCGCTGTGGACTGAGCCAGCGCGGGCAGAGAGAGCAGCATCAAGGTAAGAGTGGCGAACAGCAACCGGGTCATTGCAGTCCTCTGGCCGTCGTTTTTCGGGCGATTGGATGCGGCGGCGCCGACTGTGCGGGATAGCATAGGACTTCCTCCGTTTTTCTGGTCCGACAGCCATACCACTATCGGAGAAACAGTGTCAAGCAAATTCATTTCTTGAATGAGCCTGAAGCAGAGTACTCCCGGCCCAAAAAAATGGGGAGTCCACAAGGCGGCAACCCCGGAAGTCCTTGTAGAAATCAGTCTTAACTTAGCAAAGCTTGCATCTCAAGGAGCGGGTGTAGTACAGTGTTTTCGGTCATACCACTATACCTGTATACCATGCCTGACCTCACCTCCCAACAAACGCCCCAATCCCTCGTGGATATGCGGTATAGTAGCCGGACCATAGCCAGTGTCTCGGCTGGTTTCGCGCCACGCGCGGGGGGCAGTGCAGTGTATAAGCTAGTGCGGACGTCCCGACTCTACGAGCAAATCGTCCATCAAATCGAGGAATCCATTGTCAAAGGAGCGCTCAAGCCCGGCGATCAGTTGCCCGCCGAGCGAGAACTGGCGCAACGGTTTGGCGTGAGCCGCACCGCCGTTCGCGAAGCCGTCAAAGCGCTCCGCGAAAAAGGATTAGTCGAAGCCTATTCCGGACGCGGCACTTTCATTACGGACGGCACTACGCAGGCCGTCCGCCAATCGCTCGACCTGATGGTGAAGATTGGTCAGCCCGAAGGCTCCACTCATCTCGCCGAAGTGCGCGCCATTCTCGAGCCGGAGATTGCCGCACTCGCTGCGGTTCGTGTGCAGGATTCAGAACTCGCCACGATGCGCGAGGCCGTCACCGTCATGGACCGGGCTGGGCAGGATCCGGAAGCTTACATCGAGGCTGATCTTGATTTTCATCTGGCGCTGGCCGAAGGCGCGGCCAATCCGCTGATTCTTTCCTTGCTCGATTCTATCGTCGGCCTTCTCCGCGAACAGCGGCTGCGCATCTTCCGAGTCAGCGGTGGTCCCGAGCGCGGCCAGGTTCATCACAAGCGAATTCTTGACGCAGTCGAGCGACACGACCCGGAAAAAGCGCGCGATACCATGCGGGCCCATCTGGATCAGGTTCGTCAAGACAGCCAGGCGCCGACTGTGAAACGGGTTCCCGGCAAAACAGCAGATTGAATGATGGTCGCGAATCATTCTGCGAACGAAGACCGCGATATTTCGGGAGGCAGTAGCGGATGGCGAAACTAGGGTTTATCGGTCTCGGTGTGATGGGCAGCCAGATGGTGAACCGGCTGCTCAGCAAAGGTCATACGGTGACTGGTTACAACCGCACCCGCACCAAGGCGCAGTGGCTGGTAGACAAAGGCATGCAGTGGGCCGATTCGCCGCGCGCTGTGGCGCAAGCCTCGGACTACACCTTTGCCATGGTCACCAACGCCGCCGCCATCGCTTCGATCACGGAAGGTCCAGACGGATTGCTGGCCGGACTCACCGCCGGCAAGATCTTCATTGACATGAGCACGGTGAGTCCCACGGTCAGCCGCGCGCTGGCAGCGAAAGTTCGGGCTCTGGGCGCCGACATGGTGGACGCGCCGGTTTCCGGCAGCGTCATCACTCTGACCGAAGGCAAGCTCTCGGTAATGGTTGGCGGGCGCAAAGAAACCTTCGAGAAGATCAAGCCGCTGCTGCTCGATATCGGCCCCAAGGTCAGCCATGTCGGCGACAACGGGCTCGCGCTCTCCATGAAGATCGCCATCAATCTGAGTCTTGCCGTGCAGATGCTGGCGTTTTCCGAAGGCGTTCTGCTCGCCGAAAAGAGTGGCATCGCCCGCGATGTCGCGGTGGACGTCCTGGTCAATAGCGCCGTAGCTTCGCCGATGATCAAGTATCGCGGGCCCTTCGTCCTGCAACAACCGGAAGAAGCCTGGTTCGACGTGAACATGATGCAAAAAGATATGGCCCTGGCAATGGACCTGGGCCGGCAACTCGACGTACCTCTTCCGACCACGGCTGTGAGCAATGAATTTCTGACGGCCGCCCGCGGCATGGGCTGGACGAAGTATGATTTCGCCTGCATGTTTGACGTGCTTGCCGCGATGTCGGGTGTGACGACGCCAGTCACCAGTGGAGGTCCGAGGAAGTGACGACCGCGACCTCCAAGCCGGAAGCGGGCAGCGCCGCCCTCAACGGGAAAGACAAATGGCTGCGCGCCTACCGCCAGATGGTGCGCATCCGCCTGTTCGAAGAACAGGTCAACGAACTCTACACCCGCGCGCTGATGCCCGGTCTGGCGCATCTTTACAGCGGTGAAGAAGCGGTCGCGGTGGGTATTTGCGAAGCGCTTCGCCTCGATGACTACATCACGAGCACACATCGCGGGCACGGACACTGCCTGGCCAAGGGCGCTTCCCCAGACCGCATGTTCGCGGAGCTGCTGGGCAAAGAAGCTGGTTATTGCCGCGGGAAAGGCGGCTCGATGCACATCGCCGATCCCGCGACCGGAAATCTGGGAGCGAACGCAATCGTTGGCGGCAGCGTGGGCATCGCCACCGGCGCCGCCTTCGCCGCAAAGCGGCTGAAGAACGACCGCGTCGCCATCTGTTTTTTCGGCGAAGGCGCACTCGGTCAGGGATCGCTCTACGAAGTGATGAACCTCGCCCAGCTCTGGAAACTGCCTGTCATTTACGTCTGCGAAAACAATCTCTATAACGAGTACACGCACTTCAGTGAGACCACCGCCGGCACGATTCTCGGGCGCGCCACCGCTTTCGGTATCGAAGCCACATCAGTCGATGGGCAAGATGTCCGCGCGGTGAACGCCGTCGCGTCGCGGCTGGTGAAGCGCACGCGCGCCGGCGACGGCCCCGCATTTTTGCAGGCCGACACCTACCGCTACAGCGGTCATCACGTGGGCGACATCAACCGCGAATACTATCGCTCGAAGCAGGAAGAGCAACACTGGAAGACGGAACGCGATCCCATCAAACTGCACGCCAATTGGCTGATCGCGCAAGGCCACGCCACGGACGCGACGCTGGGGCACATTACCTCCGAAGCGCGCTCCGAGATGGAAGCTGCGGTGAGATTCGCTATCGCCGCGCCGTATCCCTCCGCAGATCAGGTTGAACAGGATGTGTATGCCTGAACGCGAACTCACATTTGCGCAGGCCGTGCGGGAAGCTCTAGCCGAAGAAATGCGGCGCGACACGCGCGTCTGCATTTTCGGCGAAGACGTAGCCGAAGCCGGTACGCCCTTCAAAGTTCTGTCAGGCCTGGTCGAAGAATTCGGCGCGGAACGCATCGTAGACACCCCGATCTCCGAAGCAGGTTTCACTGGAATCGGAGTTGGCGCCGCTATGGCGGGCCTCCGCCCTGTTGTGGACATTATGTTTGGCGACTTTCTGACTCTGACCATGGATCAGATGGTGAACCAGGCCGCCAAGGCGCATTACATGTCCGGCGGACACTGGCGCGTTCCGATGGTCGTGCGAACCACGCTGGGTGCCACTCGTCGTTCAGCAGCGCAACATTCGCAATCGCTGCACGCATGGTTCAGCCACGTCCCTGGATTGAAAGTCGTCCTTCCTTCGACTCCCTATGACGCGAAGGGCCTGCTGAAAACAGCCATCCGCGACGAGAACCCGGTCATCTTCTTTGAAGACAAAATGATGTACAAGCTGAAGGGCCCGGTTCCGGCTGAGGACTACACAATTGCTTTCGGAGTGGCCGACGTGAAACGCGCGGGCGAAGACATTACGCTGGTGGCCACCAGCAGCATGGTGCAAGTCGCGCTGGGTGCGGCCAATCTGCTGGAAAAAGAAGGCATCAGCGCCGAAGTCGTTGATCCACGCACTACGTGGCCGCTCGACGAAAAGACTATCATCGAGTCGGCAAAGAAAACGTCGCGCGTCATCGTTCTCGACGAAGGCTATGGCCGTTACGGGGTCACTGCGGAACTGGCCGCCGTAATTGCCGAAGGCGCCTTCTACGATCTCGACGCGCCCGTAAAACGCATGGGCGCAATGCATGTCCCGATCCCCTTTTCTCCTCCGCTCGAAGATGTAACCGTTCCGACGGAAGAAACGGTATTCGAAGCGGCTCGAGAAATGTGCGGCAAGGTGTAACGTCGACATCGAAGGGCCTATGAGCACTCGGAAAACAAGTTCTGGTTGCTGTGGGCGCCCACGCAGCGTGCTTCGGACAGAGCTAAAAGCTAACGGCTAAGAGCCAAAAGCGAGGTTCACTATGGCACTCAAAACACACGGCACCATGGCGGTCGACTGGGAGAGCCGGATCGATTTCGATCGCCTCCGTCGCGAGCGTCTGCAAAAAGCGAAAGACCTGCTCAAGCAATCGTCAATGGGCTCGCTGCTCTGCTTCGACATGAACAATGTGCGCTACTTGACCTCCACGCACATCGGCACATGGGCGCAGGACAAAGCAAACCGTTTTACGCTTCTCCCGCAAAACGACGAACCGATCCTCTGGGATTTCGGATCCGCCGCCAAACATCATCAACTGAACTGCCCCTGGCTCGACGGCCGCTCGCGTCCGGGAATTTCCATGCTGCGCGGCGCGATGACTCCGCAGATGGGCCGCGCCGAAGATGTCGCCAAGAAAATTAAACTTGAGCTCGAAATGCGCGGCCTGCACAAAGAGCCGGTCGGCATTGACATCATCGAACTCCCGGTCTTGTTCGCGCTGCAAAAAGAAGGTATCGAAGTCGTCGACGGACAGGAATTGATGTCCGAGTGCCGCGTCATCAAAACGCAGGACGAAATCTCCCTGCTCAACACTTCAGCCATGATGGTCGACGCCGCCTACGATGAGCTCTACCGCGCCATGAAGCCCGGCCTGCGCGAGAACGAAGCCGTCGGCCTGGTCAGCAAAGTTCTCTACGATCTCGGCTCGGAGTATGTCGAAGCGGTCAATGCGATTTCCGGGGAGCGTTGCAACCCGCATCCGCACGTGTTTTCCGATCGCGTGCTCCGCCCCGGCGATCCCGTGTACTACGACATCCTTCATTCCTATATGGGATATCGCACTTGCTACTACCGCTGCTTCACTGTGGGCTTTGCGTCGCACGCGATGGTGGACGCCTACAAACGCTGCCGCGATTATCTCGATGCCGCTATTGAACTGGTTCGTCCCGGTCGCACTACCGCGGAGATTGCCGCGGTCTGGCCCAAGGCCACCGACTTCGGCTTCCCCAACGAAGAAGCCGCCTTCGCTCTGCAATACGGTCACGGCATTGGTCTCGCGATCTGGGAGAAGCCGGTCATCAGCCGTCTCGTCTCCTTCGAGCATCCGGTGGAGATCAAGCCGGGCATGGTGTTTGCCCTTGAGACGTTCTGGCCCTCGACGGACGGCTGGAGCGCGGCGCGCATTGAAGAAGAAATCGTAGTCACGCCGACCGGTCACGAAGTGATCACACGCTTCCCCGCGGAACAGCTGCTGGTCGCGGGCGCACACTATTTCACCGTGAACGGACCCTTGCCGACTACAAGAGAATCCGAAGCTTCGCCCAGCGAACGCGTGGTCGAGATGATCGAGGCCAGTGCGAAAACTGAGCGGGTAGGAGTTTCGGGCTGAAGGCCATAGCTGTGAAAGATGTAGCCCTTCCCCCCAGAAAACAACTATGGCCTTCAGCGTTGTAATGCCCGCCCTCGAGATGGCGCAGGAGACCGGCAAGCTTATCGCTTGGCGGAAGAATGAAGGAGACCCCGTCAGCAAGGGCGAGCCGCTCCTGGAGATCGAAACCGACAAAGCCATCGTCGAAGTCGAAGCGCCTGCGGATGGCATTCTGGCCGGCATCAAAGCAGTTGCGGGAGCTGACATCCCCGTCGGACAGACGATCGCATGGATCGTTGCGCCGGGTGAAGCGCCTCCAGCAGAAACCGCGCCCGCCGCCCCAGCCGCCCGAGCTGCCTCACGCGCGAAAACCGAACAATCTCATGCCGCCCCAACCGCGGTCAGCAGTTCCGCGCCGGCGTCCGCAACCAGGGTTTCCCCCAAGGCTCGTCGTCTCGCCAGGGAACTTGGCGTCGATCTCGCGACGGTGCAGGGTTCGGGCGCGGGCGGAGAAATTCTCGCCTCCCATATACAGGCCGCCGCGGCATCGCTGTCCGCAGCCATCGAGAAACCTTCCGCCGCGATAGAAGTTCCCAGCTCTCTCGGCCGCATCATGGCTGAACGAACCCTGCAGAGTTGGACGACCGTCCCTCACTTCTTCGTGACCCGCGACATTGATGCCACGGCGCTCGACACTTACCGCAATCTAGTCATCGCCGAAATCGAGCGCACGCATCAGGTTCGCATCACTCACACGGACCTGCTGGCTGCGGTCGTAGCGCGCGTGCTCCTCAAACATCCGCGACTGAACGCCAGCTGGACGGCCGAAGGCATTCGCCTTCACGCCCACGTCAACATGGGCGTGGCCATTGCCGTGGATGACGGTGTCGTCGCGGCAGTGATCCCGAACGCTCATGCCGCGGGTCTGGCCGAAATCGCGATTCAGCGTCGCGATGTGGCTGAGCGCGCTCGTTCCCGCAAGTTGCGCCCCGCCGACATCGCCGACGCCACGTTCACCATCAGCAATCTCGGCATGTATCAAGTGGATCAGTTCAGCGCGATCATCACTCCGCCGCAAGCCGCGATTCTTGCCGTGGGCGCTATCGCCGACCGCGTCATCGCCGTGGAAGGAAAGCCCGCGGTCCGGCCCATGATGACGCTCACTGTCTCCTGCGATCACCGCGTTGCAGACGGCGCGCGCGCCGCGTTATTTCTAAAGGACCTCGCGGACGCCATGCGCGATCCCGCGATGCTGTTAACCCAGAGCTGATCAGACGAGTCAGTCGCGATCGGCTAGCGCGGCCAAAGCCACCCAAACACGCCCGCCGTTAACAATCCGTACACCAGTCCGTCCACCACTTCCTTGATGGTTGAGCTCCACGTCTGCCCCTTCCAGACGCCGTCGCTCAAATGGCCGAGTCCGTACGCAAGAAACGCTGCCGTGCCCGCCACTCGAAACACCTTCAGGTAGTGTGCGCCCAGCGCAACCGTGTGCCCCGTGAGATAAGCCACGAAGAATGCGACGACCAGGCAAAAAACGAACCACTGGCCCAGAAACTTCGCCATCACCGGTGGCCCGCTGGGCATCACCGTCATCATCCCGACCGGGCCTTGCCTGTATTTCTCTTGCGTCTCAGGCGACTTCATCTCTTTGTGCGTGCAGAAAGGAAAAACGTAGAGACCCCGTTTCAGACCAACACCCCGCAGGACGCCAAGCACCTTGTCTTCGTCAGGAAGTTTTTGGTAGTCGCTGCGGTGGTACGGCAGGACGGTGTGCATGATGGAACTGGCGATGAATACGATGACCGCCGAAAGCACGATCGGGAGCCACAGAGCGGAGAGCGATACCATAAATGATCCTCCTTCGCGATCTTCTTTTCGCGTGCAAGCGCGGGGCCACGAATTTTCCCCGCGAGCCTACACTCGCCCCCTGTCGCGGTCAAGTTCTATGTCGACCGGCGCTCGACAACCGATTGTGGGGGAACTGTGTTAGTGGTTCTGAGCTTTGGTTCGTGACGCGCCGGCAATCGCTAATCCCGGTGGAACCTCCGGCTCGGCCGAGCCGTCCGTGCGCGCGTCCGATGCCGCGGAGTTCAGACCCGTCTTCGTGTTGTGATCGATCGCCTGACCACGACCCATAAAAATGGAGAAATCGCCGCGCACCTCAATCTGGTGGCCCATGTTCGTCAGTTGTTGCCGCACTTCCGCCGGCACCCGATCCTCAATCAGAATCTTGCAGCCGATGTCGAAATTGCTCCGTACCGTGAATCGAGCCGTCTCCATCGCTGCCTGCAGGTTCATGCCAAAATCCACAACGTTCGACACAAATTGCGCATGCGCCAGCGGTTGGTTCGCGCCGCCCATGATTCCAAATCCGATGTGGTCGTCGCCCTTCTCCATGAAGGCAGGAATAATGGTGTGGAATGGCCGCTTGCGGCCAGCCAGCGCATCAGGCTTGCTCGGATCAAGCATGAAAAGCGCTCCGCGATTCTGCAGCGCGAATCCCAGGCCGCGCGCCGTGATGCCCGAGCCAAACGCCGAGTAATTGCTCTGAATCAGCGAGACGATGTTTCCCTCACGGTCGACAGCCGTCAGGTAAGTCGTGTCGCTCGCTGGAGGACGCCCTGCGTCCGTATTGCAGTCAGCCTTCTGCGGATCGATGAGTTGCGCGCGCTGCTTCGCGTATTCCTTGGAGAGCAAGCCGGCGACCGGCACTTTCGCGAACCGCTGGTCGGCGTTGTACCGTGCCAGGTCCGCGTAGGCCAATTTCATGGCTTCGATTCTCTTGTGAATTTCTTCCGTAGTGAGCGGACCTGCCTTCACCGGCGTGAACTGCTCCAGGATGTTCAACATTTCCAGCGCTGCCATGCCTTGCCCGTTCGGGGGCAACTCATAAACTTTCCATCCGCGGTATGTGGTTGAGATGGGCTCAACCCACTCCGCCGAAAACTCCGCCAGGTCCTCCGCCGTCATCGTGCCGCCAAGTTCGCGCGAGGTGGCAAGAATCCCTTTCGCGATCTCACCCTTGTAGAACTCTTGCGGACCTCCCGCGGCAAGCAGGCGCAACGTCTTCGCCACGTCGGGATTCTTAAAAACCTCCCCGTATTGCGGAGTCTCATCATGGACGAGGAAAACGCGCCGCGACTCCGGATCCTTTTGCAGCTTGGCGCGAGCGGCCTGCCAATCCATGACGATCATCTCTCCGACCGCGAACCCGTTTTCCGCGTAAAAGATTGCCGGCGCAAACAGATCCTTCCACTCCATGCGCCCAAAACGCTCGTGCATTTTGTTCCAGCCCTCCACCGCGCCCGGAACGGTAACCGTGTCGATTCCGCTCTCGGGCATGCGCGTCACGTCCCTTGCCCTCAAATGTTCGATTGTCAGCGCTTTCGGCGCCCATCCGCTGGCATTCAGGCCATAGAGTTTCCCGGTCTTCGCCTCCCAGTAAATCGCAAACAGGTCGCCGCCCATGCCGTTCATGTCCGGCTCCATCACGCCCAGCGTGGCGTTGGCGGCGATCGCCGCGTCCACCGCCGACCCGCCGCGCGACAATATTTCCGCTCCGGCCTGCGACGCTTGCACCTGGCTCGTTGCCACAATGCCATACGGCGAGACGACCATGGATCGCGCATTCGTTCGATCCTGCGAGACTGCAAGACTAGCGAGGCTCAAAAGCAGGCACGGCCAAAATAGACGCATGATTTCATCTCCAGGGTCTTGCGTCCTGTGCAAGGGTGGGAACCACGGACCTATACCTCTTAGGATTTCGGCTGGACTTGTGGTCCATGCTGCCTACCCTCTGGGCGCTCCCTCTCACCAAAATAGGTGCCCATAATATCGCAGCCAAACTATCTCGCACCCTGCGATGAATTCCCCACGGGGCCGCAAATTGGTACGGACACACTGTCAGGCATCGGCTCGTTAAAGTAACGGGACTGGAAATAGAGCGCCACGTTGACCAAGCCAATCAATGCTGGAACCTCAACCAACGGCCCAATCACTGCTGCGAATGCCGCCCCTGAGTTAATACCGAACACAGCCACAGCAACCGCAATTGCCAGTTCGAAGTTATTGCTTGCCGCAGTAAATGAGAGTGTGGCTGTTTTTGAGTAGTCTGCCCCAAGCTTGCGGCCCATGTAGAACGACACGAGGAACATCACAACGAAGTAGATCAGGAGCGGAATGGCGATCCGCACCACATCCAGCGGCAGCCGCACAATGTATTCACCCTTGAGCGAAAACATTATCAATATTGTGAAGAGCAGAGCCACCAAGGTGATCGGACTGATCCGGGGGATGAAGTGCTTTTCGTACCATTCTCGTCCCCGGGTCTTCACGAGCACCAAACGAGTTAGCATCCCCGCAAGGAACGGTATTCCGAGGTAGACAAACACGCTTTTCGCAATGTCGCTTATGGTCACCCGAACAATGGAACCATGGAGGCCGAACCACTCCGGCAGCTTGGTAACAAATACCCATGCGTAGACCGAGTAGAAGAGCACTTGAAATACCGAGTTAAATGCGACAAGTCCTGCGGCATATTGAGTGTCCCCCTTCGCTAACTCGTTCCACACAATCACCATGGCGATACACCGAGCCAGACCAATCATGATCAGCCCCGCCATATATTCGGGATAGGCACGGAGGAAGATGATCGCAAGCACGAACATTAGGATCGGCCCGATTACCCAGTTCTGCACCAGAGACAGTCCCAGAATCCGCTTGTTCCTGAAGACCTCGTGTAACTCTTCGTATCGAACCTTCGCCAAAGGCGGGTACATCATCAAAATCAGACCCGCTGCAATCGGCACGGAGGTCGTGCCCACGCTGAAGCGATTGAGGAGCGGAACAATCCCCGGTAGAGCCCACCCTGAGAGAACACCCACTGCCATCGCGGCAAATATCCAGAGAGTCAGGTAACGGTCGAGGAAGCTCAAACGTGACGCAACGTGAGTAGTCATGAGAAGACCTCAGTGTCGAACCCACCAGACCGAATGGGAATTCATTGGCGACCGATATTGTCGAGTTCCTTCTTCAAAGCAAGTTTGTCGATTGAAGCGTGGGGCAAGCAGAGGAAAAGGCTGATTCGCCGATCCAGTAAGAAGAACGCATCTCGAAAAGCCTTCTGTACTTCTTCCTCTGTGCCTTTGACGGCTGCCGGATCAGGAACACCCCAGTGTGCCGTCATTGGCTGACCCGGCCACACTGGGCAAACCTCGTTGGCAGCGTTGTCACAGACGGTAAAAACAAAATCTAACTTTGGGGCGCCTGGTTTTGAGAAGTCATCCCAACTCTTGCTTCGAAAAGAGTCTGTCGGGATGTGTGCGACTTCAAGCTGTCGCAGAGCCTCGGGTCGCACTCTTTCGGTCGGATGACTACCAGCACTGTAAGCAGTGAACTGAGGTCTTCCTTTGAAGTTCATAATTCCTTCAGCCATGATCGACCGGGCCGAGTTCCCGGTGCATAAGAACAGAACGTTATAGTGGGGCGTCATTGCTTGTCCTCAGTTGCAACAAGTTGAAGAGCAACAAGACTGCACGGCAGCGGGCTTGACGGCTCTTACGAAGGCGCTCATGAACTTGCCGTCCACTTGGGGCGCAAACTCATTCACGTCGATGTTTTCTGCGGTGAGAAATTCCAGAGCATCCTCGGCTCGATAAATTCTGGTCGGCTCGATCTCAATCTGCTCGAATCCTGCACTCGCCAGCTTGCTTCGATATTCGTTTTCATCAAGAGCGCCCGCTACGCACCCGACCCACAGGAGTACGCTCTGACGGATCTCGGGCATAATTTCGCCACGAGTGACCACATCTGATACGGCAAACCTCCCGCCGGGTTTCAGGACCCTGAAAGCCTCTCTTAGCACCCGGTCTTTGTCAGCAGAGAGGTTAATGACGCAGTTGGAAATGATGACATCCACTGAATTGTCGGGCAGCGGGATGTTCTCGATTTCACCCTTCAGGAATTCGACGTTCTCCGCCCGGGCCTTGCGCTTGTTCTCGTTTGCAAGCGCCAGCATTTCGTCTGTCATGTCCAGACCGTATGCTTTTCCGCCCGGGCCGACTCGCTTGGCCGATAACAGCACGTCGATTCCCCCACCGGAGCCAAGGTCAAGAACAACTTCGCCCACATTGAGTTTTGCCAAAGCAGTTGGATTCCCGCAGCCCAGCGACGCCAGCAAGGCTTCTTCGGGAATCTGCCCAGCTTGGGTAGCATCGTAGAGGTTGGAAGTGATAGGGTCTGCGCACGCGGTGCTTCTGGTCGCCCCACAACAGGAACTACCGCCGTTCTTCACTCGGAGTGCCGCCTCTCCGTATTTCTCTTTGACCACTGACTTAATATCGGTACTGCTCATTGAGGTCCTCCCTTATCTGCAACATTGTGTGATTTGTTCCGGCTTGAGCGCCTTGTTACGGGTGCAACATTCGGCGTAAAGGAACTGAAGCAACTGCTGAAGTGCATCCGTGTCAGCGCTGTACCTCAAGAACGTGCTCTCCCTGCGTACCTGAACCAGGCCTTCGATCCTCAGCTTGTCAAGGTGGTGCGAAAGAGTCGAGTTCGGGATGTCCAACTCTTCTTGAATCTCGCTGACGACCAATCCGTCAGGATGCGCCGAGAGCAATAATTGCATGATGCGCAGGCGAGCCTCCGTCCCCATCGCGGAGAACATGTCAGCGAACCTGACGACCTCCTGCTCCGATTTCTTGCTTGCCATGTTTCGATGATTCCAGAAATACGGTATTCCTGTCAAGCAGGTGCGGATAAGTCGAGTCGCTGGATCACGACACCATTACGTCACAGTTGGCAAAATGGGAGGCACAGGCGAACCGGAGCAGAAAACCAGGAACCGAAGAAAAGAAAACTAAAGGAATTGGTCGGGACGGGCAGATTTGAACTGCCGACCCCTCGCACCCCAAGCGAGTGCTCTACCAGGCTGAGCCACGTCCCGACTCGGAAGGAATTCCACCGGTGCCGCAGTTGCCGCGAATGGCAAACCGCCAGCCTCCAGCGGAGGGGTTCACTTGACGATTCTACACTACCCAAGCCTTTGTTATCCTGAGCGAAGCGAAGGACCTATGCTCCGTCACTGCTACTCCAAGTCTCTCCAGTTCGTTCCTACGCCCATGTCCACCTGCAGCGGCACCGCCAGCGCGTGCACCTTTTCCATGTGCTCGCGCACCAGCGACTGCATAGTCTCCACTTCCTTCTCTGGAACTTCGAACACCAGTTCGTCGTGAACCTGCAGCGTCATTCTCGACTTCAAGCCCCGTTCGCGCACGACCTCGTCAATACGGATCATCGCGATCTTGATCAGATCTGCCGCGGTCCCTTGCAGCGGAGTGTTCACGGCGGTACGCTCGGCGAATCCCCGCTGGTTGGCATTCTTGCTGTTGATGTCGGGGATCGGGCGCACTCGCCCGAACAGAGTTTTCACCTTCATGTCGCGGCGCGCTTCTTCGAGCGTCTTATCAATGAAGGCGCGCACGCCTTTGTATTTCTCGAAATACGCGGCGATGAACTGCTTCGCTTCCGCGGACTCGATGCCGAGTTGCTGCGACAGCCCAAAGGCCGAGAGCCCGTATACGATGCCGAAGTTCACCACCTTCGCCTGCCGCCGGTGGTCTGGCGTCACCATAAGCGGCGGCACGCCGAACACTTGCGACGCGGTCAGCGTATGAATGTCGTCGCCCCGCCGGTACGCCTCCACCAGCAGCGGATCGCGCGAGAAGTGCGCCAGCAGCCGCAACTCGATCTGCGAATAGTCAGCCGTCAGCAGCACATGGCCGGGCTCGGCAATGAATGCCGCACGAATGCCCCGTCCCAGCTCGGTGCGCACCGGAATGTTCTGCAGGTTGGGATTGGCCGATGACAGCCGCCCGGTCGCAGTTCCCGTCTGTCCGAACGTGGTATGCAGCCGTCCCGTCGCAGGATTGATGAGTGCGGGCAGCGCGTCTACATACGTGGACTTCAGCTTGGTGAGCTGCCGGTAGTCGAGCACCATGCGCGCGATGGGATAGTTCTCCGCCAGCTCCTCCAGCACATCCACCGCCGTCGAAATCGTGCGTCCCTTCCCGTACTTCACCGGCTTTGGCAGGTTCATGCGGTTGAACAGCACGTCGCCAAGCTGCTTGGGTGAGCCGACGTTGAATTCCATCCCCGCCGCTCCGTAAATTTCTTTAGCCTTGGAGGCGATTTCGCGCTCCAGTTCAGACGACATCTGCGACAGCGCGGCCGTGTCGATCTTCACTCCGGCGTGCTCCATCCGCGCCAGCACTGGGACCAGCGGCAGGTCCATTTCCTCGTACAGTTTGGCCAGGCCAGCCTGCTCGATCTCGCTGCGCAGCGCGCTCACCAGCCGTCCCGCTATGTCCGCCGATTCCGCCAACTCATCCGCCAGCTTCAGGTTGAACCGCCGCAGCGCGACATCCGCCAGCCGGTGCGAACCATAAGTCGGATCCAGCAGATACGAATACAGCATGGGATCATGGCGAACACCGCACAGGGTGATCCCCAGCGGATCGAGCGCATGAATCGCGGCCTTGTAATCATGCACTGCTTTTGCAGTGGTGGCGTCAGTGAGGACGGACTGCATCTTCTCTCTAGCGCCGCCGGAGTCGAGCCGCACGATCATCGCCGTGCCCGCCGCCGCAGAAATGGCAACACGCCTCGCCGCCGGTTCGGGCGCCCCTCTGCTCGTCGCTCCGATCAGCGAACTGTCAATCATCACGCCCCCCATCGCGCCCCCCATGAGAGAGAGTTGCGCATCCTGCGGCACCGGTTCCTTTTCTTCTTCCTCCGGCTCGGCGGCGTGCTCTTCCTGCTCGACCGCGACCGCGAGCGCGCCTCCGGCGACGACAGCATTCACCACGCTCTCCACGTCGGCCGCCGACTTCGCCTCGCTATAGTGCGACTCGCTAACTTCGACCACCGGCAGCAACTCTTTCAGCAGCGACGTGAATTCCAGTTCCGTGAACAGCCCGCGCAGCGCGTCAACATCGGGCTCTCCGATACGCATCGACGCCACATCGAACTCTACCGGCACATGCGTATCAATGGTCGCCATGCTCTTGCTGAAGAGAATGGCTTCACGATTGTTCTGCAACGACTCGCGATATGTTTTCTTCTCGACTTCGGCGGCGCGCTCCAGCGCCTGCTCCACGGTGCCGAAGCGCTTGATGATCTCCACCGAGCCTTTATCGCCAATGCCCGGCGCGCCGGGAATGTTATCAATGGCATCTCCGCGCAACGCCATCACGTCTACCACGCGCTCCGGCGGCACTCCCAGAATTTCTTCCACCTTCGCGCGATCGCAAATCAAGTTGTCTTTCGGCGGATTCAGGATCTGCACCGTGTCGTTCACCAACTGCATCATGTCCTTGTCGCTGGAAACTACATAGACCGGATGCGACGCCTCGGCGGCCTTTCGCGCCAGGGTTCCGATCACGTCGTCAGCCTCGAACCGCGCCAACTCCAGGATCGGAATGCGATACGCCTCCAGCGCCCTCCGGATATAAGGAACCTGCTGCACCAGATCTTCTGGCATAGCCGCGCGGTTCGCTTTGTAGCCCTTGTATTCGACTTCGGTGAAACTCTGTGTCTTGATGTCGAACTTGCGGATGGTGGTCACCGCCTCGGCCTGCTCGTCGCGAAACGTTGGTCCCGCCACGTCGAACACGGCTGCCAGATACTCTGGTGCAAAGTCGTCACGCAGTTTCCGCAGCATGTTCACGAAGACGTAAATGGCCGCCGTCGGGAGGCCGGTCTTGGTTGACATGGGCCTCTGCCGCGCCATCGCGTGATACGCGCGGAAGATGAACGACATCGTGTCAATCAGGTAGATGCGGCCGCGCTCGGAAGGAGCTCGAACCTGCCCGCCAGAAACGGCTTTGCTGCCCGCGGAGTCAGGCCTAGCCGCCGCGCGGGACGGCGATTCCGATGATTTCTTACGCGGGGGCAACTCGGTTAGTCTAGCAGGACGACGCGGGGCGGCACGACGCCATGCTAGAAATCCACGCGGAAGTCTGCTTCCACCACTTTACTGCTCTTGCTGCCCTCGGCATTACGAAAGACAAGATAGTACTTCACCGGTTTATTCATCGAAGCGGGCAGGTCGTAGTTCACTGCCTGGTTGTGGGAGTCTTCGACGGAGAAAACCGCCTCGCTCGGACGATTGCTGTCAAACGCGGCATTCTGCTCCTCATTCAAGATCAGAAAGCTGATGTTCGCCGTTTCATCGGAGGTGCCATGTTCTCGGCCAACGAATGACTCAAAGATTCCGTGCAGATGCGGCTGCATGGCATGGGCGGGGACTTCGAACGGGAAGACCGCCGAGTTCTTCAGGTTGAATGTCTTCTGGAGAATAGTTTGCGTGGTTCCCACCGGCGAGTTCGCGACGTGATCCGACGGTATCGCGGGGTTCACGGGCGGCGGTTGTTTCGTGCACGCGACACCGATCAGGAACATCACGATCAGAACGGCCAGATATCTGCGCGGCAGCATGAGAGGTCAGTGCCTCACAGTCTTTCCGAACGCGGTATTGAAATGAAGCTGAATTTCCCCGCAGGTCCCTTGTTCCGGCGAATACACCACGCATGTGTCAAAAGGGCGCGAATAGACATGCAGGCTCACCGCACGCTGGTCGAACTCTCGCGGATTGAGCACGCGGTGTACCGGATCCGCCGGATCCACCGCGCACGGCTGCGTGATATTCATCTCCACCGTGTTGAGCGGCTCCAGCCGGCAAATCCCGCCTTCCAGGTCCTGGTGCACAAGATGAAAGTTCTCTACCTGCAGTCGCCCGATGGACACGGCCATCCAGCAATTCTGATCGCGATGATTGTGCACGGAACTTGCCTGCCCAACTTCCCAGCAGATCGCCATCAATTCGTAGAGCGGAGTTCGATCAATCAGATTGCGGGTGTAATGTTGCCGGTCCCAGTTCAAGTAAGGAGCAAGCGAGTCAGCGCTGACTGGCGTTTCCTGCAGAAATCGTCGAATCGGCTCCGTGACCGTAAATGCGGCCTCCGGCAATTGCCGCAGCCCTGCCACGAGCTTTTCGATAGGAACCGGTTTCACTGCCGCAATCATCATGCGCTCCGGGGATAGAGTATAGCGCTTTCAGTTCAGCGAGTTCGGGTTGCCCCGCGTCTCGCGTTCTAATCTGCGCGGATTTTCCCTACGGCTCTCTCCCCGCTCCCAATATCTCCTTGCTCCCGCCCTGCGCCACCGCCGGATACGCCACTCCCTCGCGACGCCGCAAGTCCCCCGGTAACTGCGAGCCCACCAGCCATAATCCCGCCGCCACCGCGGCTGCCCACGTCACTGTCACCAGCCCCAATTGCATCAGATCCGCGGCTCGGCTTCCGTGCCCCGAACTCGTCAGAGGGAACTATCTTCGCGACTTCATAACTGATGCCCCCCGCGACCACCGAGACACATGCCGCTTTTCCCAACTCGCCCCAGCGCAACTCGCCCAACGAAACCAGTTTCCGGTAATGCAGCAGCCAGGCTAGCGCCAGCAGGTTCGCTCCAATCCCAATGTCCGACGCCCATGCCAGCCCCACCACCCCGAACGTATGAAACAGAATCGAGTACACCGGCAGCGATGCCGCCGTAATAATGGTCACCGCTGCCATCGGCGTAATCGTGTCTCCAGCCGCATAAAACGCGCGTGCGTAGAGTCCCTGCGCCGACCACAATGCCAGCGACAGCGAGAACCAGAAAAAGTAAATCGCGCTCATCTGGGTGTCCGCGAAAAGAAACTTCCCGCGGCGGTACACCAGGTCAATTAACGGCAAGGCCGCCGCCATCATCCACCCGCTCGCCAGAAACGATGCCGCCGACACGCGGTACACCGAATCGTTCACCGTTCCCGCGAATTCTTTCAGCTTCTTCTCGTTGAACAGCCTGGCAAAAAACGGCAGCGATGCCTGCCCGGTCGCCTGTCCGAGCACCGCGATCGGCACCGCGAACAGTCGCTTGGCATAGTTGAGCCGCGAAATGTCGCCCACGCCGCTTGCCGCATAATGCCGCAGAATCCAATCGTCTGCCGTCACCAGCGACACACCCAGCATCAGCGGGATCGACAGCCTCACCCATTCCAGAAACGCCGGATTCCTCACGTCGAACGACGGCCGGTATCCCGTTCCAATCCGTGCGGCGCCGATTACGCTCGCCAGAAACGGACCGGCAAAACTCCCCACCAACGCCCCATACGCCAGCGACTCGATGCCAAAGTGCCGCCCGCCCACAACGCCGCCAACAATGATGAATAAGTTGTAGATCAGCGGCCCAAACGCCGGAAACAGGAATAGCCGGTGCGACAGCAAAACCGCTGAAACCACTCCGCCGACATAAAAGAAAATCTGCGCCGGCAGCAGAATTCGCGTCAGATGAACGCACAAGTCAATCTGCTCCGGCGAGAACCCTCTCACGAACCAGCGCACGAACTGCGGTGCGAAAATTTCCGTCAAGACGGTCCCCACTACCATCACCGCCGTCATCACCGTAATAATGATGGAAAATGTCTTCTGCGCGTCGGCGTCGCGCTTCTCCGCCAGGAATCGCGTGTAGATCGAGATGAATGTGATCGAAGCCGCGCCCCCGGCCACAATGTAGTTGAGGAAGTCGGGCAGCGTGAACGCTGCCACGTACGCATCGGTCTGCGATCCTGCGCCGAACGCGAAGGCAATATAGGCCTCGCGCGCATATCCGATCACGCGCGACAACATCACCGTCCCCATCAGCAGCAGCGTCGCCGATAGCGCCGTGTGCTGGTGCGATGGCCGGAAGAAGCGCAGCAGTTTCGTCATTGAGACCCGATTCGAACTTCCAATCTTATCGGAATCTCATTTCGCGGGTGTTGCCCGATCAGAATCCACTCTCCCCGCCCTACTGCGCCGGAACATACACCTCCTCCGCCGAAACCAAATCCGCATTCGAAACCTCCGTCTTGACCTTCACCCTCTGCATTCCCGCCTTCTTCTGAGGTTTGGGGAGAAAGGTCAGCAGATATTGATGGCTCAGCCTGTGCGTCAAGTCTTCCAGGTACGGAGCAAAGCTTACCGCCGGGCCCGTGAACCCGAAGTAATAGGATTCGCCCCCAGTCCTGTCCGCCAGTTGCGCCAGATACAGTTGGCCCCAATAGGCCTGCCAGTAGCTATGCCCGAAATGCCCCGCCCCCGGTAAATAAATAGCGGAAACCAGGATCCCCGCCCGCTGCGCGTCATGGATGGCCGCATCCAGATATGGATCCTGCAAGTCGCCGATGCCGTAATACCGGTCGATTCCATCGGAAACCATGAGCACTTCCCGGCGCGCCTTGCTTTCCGGCCATCGTTTCACCAGATCGCTCACCGCAAAGTACGGGCTGGCATCGGCGCCCGCCGGTCCCATGGGGAGGCGCAAGGCTTTCGCCGCCAACGCGTGATCAGTGGTCAGATTCTGCACCACTCGCGCAATTCCATTCTGCATGTACGCCACGCCAACCTGCGTGGAAGCCGGTTGCCCGTCAATGAACTTTCGAATATCGTCCAATTGCGATCCAAGATTTGAGCTCGACCCGTCGTCGAGCAGCACGAAAAGTTCAAGTGCGGCGTGCTCTCCTTGCGCCGGAACCCAATCGGTCACCGTGTCGCGATCGTGCCCCTCGTAAACCATCACGTCCTCGCGTTTGATCGCCGGCACCTCGGAACCGTGATGAGCTTCGACCGTGACCACCATGTGCGCCTGCGTGCCGTTCGCCGGCGGTGCTTGCTGCGCCGAAAGCTTCGACGCTCCGCACGTCCAGATCGCCAAACCCAGGAATGCGCTCGCAATAAAACAATATCGATCCATACTTCCTCCGTTCAGGAAGGCTGGCCCTTTAGCCCGATACCGGGACCAGGGCGCCCCTCCGCTTACTTAGATGTGTCGGATAGAGAAAAGGGTTAACAGTGTTGAAGATCGCGGTCTCTGCAGGTCAGTGCGATAATTTCAAGCGTGGACGATTCCACCATCTCCGCCCGCTCGGCCGTCTTCCGCCGGTCTTTCCGCAAAGACTTCCCCGCGGCCGTTCGCGGCCACGGCGTCTATGTCTGGGATGCCCAAGGCAACAAGTATCTTGACCTCGCCGGTTCCGCCGCCGTCAACTTCATCGGACATGGCGAGCCAGAAATCTCCGCCGCCATGGCACACCAGGCCGCATCGCTCGAGTTCGTCCACACCAGCCAGTTCACCACGCCGGTCGCCGAAGAATACGCGCACGAATTGCTCGCGTTCGCGGGAGAGCACTTCCGCGGCGGCGCCGTCTACTTCACCTGTGGCGGCTCCGAGTCCATCGAGACCGCGTTGAAGCTGGCGCGTCAGTACCAAGTCGAAATCGGGCAAGGCCAGCGCCACCAAATCCTCAGCCGCCAGCAGAGTTATCACGGCTCCACGCTCGGCGCGCTCTCCGTTTCCGGCAACAAGCGCCGCCGCGAAATATATTTGCCCATGGTCCGCGAGTTCCCGCACGTCGGCATCCCGTATTGCTATCGCTGTGCCTTCGATTGCACCGACGGATGCCACAACTGCGGCCAGCAATACGCCGCCGAACTCGACCGCGCCATTGAGACAGCGCGCGGCCAAGCGGCTGCCTTCATCTTCGAACCAGTCAGCGGCGCGACCCTCGGAGCGGTCGTTCCTCCTCCGGGCTATCTCGACTCGGTCGCCGAAATCTGCCGCCGCCACGGCGTGCTGCTCATCGCTGACGAAGTCATGACCGGCATGGGCCGCACCGGCCGCAATTTCGCCGTCGAGCACTGGAATGTGCAGCCAGACATTCTCGTCACCGCCAAGGGCCTCTCCAGCGGTTACTCCCCGCTCGGCGCCGTGATCGCCAGCAAGAAGGTCGTTGACGCCATCGCCTCAGGCTCCGGCGCATTCCTGCATGGCTTTACCTACAACGCACATCCCATTTCTCTGGCCACCGGCCGCGCGGTGCTCCGCTTCCTGCGGGCAAAGAACTTAGTCGAAGCCGCCGACTCCGGCCGCGCCGGAACTCCCGCCGCGCACTTCAAACAGGCACTCCAGCCCTTGCAGGACAATCAAGCAGTTGGCGACGTTCGCGGCATCGGTCTGCTCTGGGCCCTCGAATTCGTTGCCGACAAGCCGGGCAAACGCCCTTTCCCGCCCGAACGGAATTTTGCCGCGCGAGTCGCCGCCGCCGCCCTCAAACACGGCTTGCTGGTCTACCCCATGCAGGGCAGTGTGGACGGCATCGCAGGCGATCATCTCCTTCTAGCGCCTCCTGCTGTAATCACGTGCGAGCAAATCGACTGGTCGGCCCAACAGTTGTCGGCATCCATCCGCGAAGCAAGCTGATCACGTGTGCCGCTCCCTGGTGCTGCTGTTCTTGGTTTTCTTAGCGTCCTTTGTTTTTCCTTGGCGACCTTTGCGTTTAAGAAGCTTTGTTCCCACCCGACGAGCGTCTTTCCCGGAGTTGATCGTCCCACCCAGCCCCCTTGTTTTCAATTGCTTGCCCCTTGACCTTCGTTTGATCTCGGCTTTGACCCCCAGTGCATTGCCGCCCGCGGCCTTTCATCCGAAAGTGGCGCTAGAGACGCAGTTGGCAATGAAACACACACGTGCGGAGGCTCATATGGCGACCACAGGATCCCAAACCATGACCGAACTCTGCGAGCAAGTAAATCCGCGCGTCCTTCTCGATCTGCGCAACGCCGAGATGCGCTGCGCCCGACCCTTCCCCAACATGCTCCGCGTTCAGGAAAGCTGGGTGGCCGTCGCCGAAAAGCGCGCTCTCCTCTGGCTGGCCAACCGCACTCCAGCCCGCATCGGCCCCGATCACCTCACCGCCCTCGGACTGATTGCGCAGATCGGCGCCGGAGCCTGCTACGCACTCGCCGCCTACAACCGTCACGCACTCCTGGGTGTGATCGTCTGTCTCGCTCTCAACTGGCTTGGCGACTCGCTCGACGGCACGCTCGCCCGCGTTCGCCAGCGCCTGCGTCCGCGCTACGGATTTTACGTGGACCACATGGTCGATACCTTCGGCGCTCTCGCCCTGATGGGCGGCCTCGCCCTTTCCGGATACATGCAGCCCCGCGTCGCTATCGGCCTGCTCATCGCATTTCTGATGCTCTCGATCCAGTCTTATCTCGCGACGCACGCGCTCGGTGAGTTCCGCATTTCTTTTTGGCGATTCGGTCCAACCGAACTGCGCATCCTTCTCGCGGTCGGCAATCTGGCTCTGTTCTGGAAGCCAGTGGTGCACCTTTTCGGCGGCCAATATCGTCTCTTCGACGTGGGCGGAGCCATTGGCCTCACGGGCATGGGACTCATGCTCGTGGCCTTCACCTGCGAAAACACGATTCGTCTGTTTCGAGAAGAGAGGATCACGCAATGAGCGACCTTGTGAGCGCCCCTACTCCTTCGGCGTCACCCCGAACGCCCGCGCATTTACCAGCGGGCCGAGCGATGTCGCGTGCAGCGGAACCTCGCGCGCCTGGCAGAAAGACAACGTCCACTCTCATTCGCTGGTGCAAGTTCAACCTCGTGGGCGGAATCGGAATCCTGGTCCAGTTCGCCGCGCTGTTTTTTCTGAAAAGTGTGTTGCACTTCAACTATCTGGCCGCCACTGCCATCGCGGTCGAAGCCGCTGTCGTACACAACTTTGTCTGGCACGAACAATTCACTTGGGCGGATCGGACTCGCCAGTTCTCGATCTCATCAGCCCCACAACCTGCGTGGCGACAATCTCTGCCCCGTCTCCTGCGCTTCCATCTCGCCAACGGCGCGGTCTCCATCCTCGGCAATCTCGCGCTGATGAGAGTGATGGTGGGCGGGGGACACATGAACTATCTCGTGGCGAACGCGATCGCAATCGCGCTCTGTTCGATTGCAAATTTCCTTGTGAGTAACGGATGGGTGTTCGAAGCATGAAGTTCTCATCGCTCACGAAACCGCCGCCGCCCAGTCCCATAACCGGCGTGATCCAACGTCGTTATGCAATCAAGCGTAGCCGCTTTTCAGGCGCAGCGAGGGATCTCCTCCACATCCCGCTGACACTCCGGCGTTTCCCACACGAATTATCCAATGGTTAATGGCGGATCCTGACATGAACAGGTCCGAATGTGCGGCACTCGAACCCTACTCAATCCCCAACTCCTTCAGATTCTCGACTGGTCTGGCAAGCACGGCCTTATCATCGCGGGCGACGATTGGCCTTTGCAGAAGCTCCGGGTGCGCGGCCATGATCTCGAGAAGTTCGTCGTCACTCAGATTCCTTCCAACAACATGTTCACGATAGGCTGGCTCTTTCGTGCGGAGTACGTCGTTCGGTGTCAGCCCCGCGCGACGTAGCAGCTTCTTCAATTCGTCGGCCGACAACGGATGTTCGAGGTAATTGACGCTCTCGTACTCCACGCCTCGTTCAGTCAAGACCCGCTTGACCTCGCGGCATGTGCTTCAGGTCGGCTTCTCGTAAAGTGTGACTGCGGATCTCTTCTTCATCGGAAACCATTCTTTCGCCCTTTCGGGGCTGGCTCATTTTTCTCGCTTATGACCTGCGGTTTGCGCCGTGGGCTGTATTCTTCCGCCGCTCGGCGGCAGTTTACGCGATCTTCACCACAACCTTCCCATAATTCTTCCCTTGCTCGAGCAGCCGGTAGGCTTCCACTGCTCGCTCCAGCGGAAACTCGTGTCCAATCTGCGGCGTCAACTTCCCCTGCCCAATCCACGCCGAAAGTTGCTGCCACGCCGGCGCCATGATCTCGCGCTTCTGCGACAGGTACGTCAGCCACAGCCCCTGCACCATCGCCGACTTCGCATACATCGCGCGCAAGTCGAGCTGCGGAGCCTTGCCCGTCGCGGTGCCGTACTGGATCACGCGTCCAAAGTCACGCAGGCAGCGCAAGCTCTTGGCCGTGTGCTCGCCGCCGAGCATTTCAAATACTGCGTCCACGCCTTCGCCGTGAGTCAGATTCTTCACTGTTTCTTCATAGTCGTGCTGCCTGTAGTTGATGCCGTGCTGCAGTCCGAGGTCTTTCACGCGCGCCAGCTTTTCGTCCGATGACGAGGTCCCGTACATCTCGACTCCCAGCAATCTGCCCGATCTGCACCGCCGCCGTCCCCACGCCTCCAGCCACGGCGTGAATCAGCACGCGGTGGCGTTCGCCCCGGCAGCGCTGGTCCCGCATCATCCCCGCCTGCCAGTATCCCAAGTACGCCGTGAAATAATTCACCGGGAATGCGGCCGCTTGTTCATCGCTCCAGCCGTCCGGGACCGGCCACAGCATATGCGGATAAGCGGCGGTCTTCTCCGCCAACGCCGCCCACTGCGCGTAGCCCATCACCCGGCGTCCGCTGCTTTCTTCGACGCCGGCAAACTCGCGCCCCGCAACCAACGGCGGTGGTGGAGTCCCCGGATACCCGCCCTTGGTCGTCATCAGATCGGCAAAATTCAGCCCTCCGACTGTCACGCGCACAAGGGTTTGTCCGGCCAGCGGTGTTGGCTCTGGAACATCTTGCACGACAAGCCCGCTCGGACCGGTTAGGGCAGTAATCACCAGCGCTTTCATAAACGAATATTAGCAGGACAAATCAGGATCGAGGCCAATCTCGAACCGAATCACATTCCGTTCAGTGTTTCTCTGGTTGGCTCCGGGGCATGTGAAAATCCAACGGCTGGGTCCCCGCATCCCCTTTCAGCAGTTCCTTGACGCTCAAAAAGTGCCCAAAACGGCAACCTCCGTTCTGCCCGGTTGACCGCTCCTCAGGCCGAGTGACCAGCCCCATATGCCCGACGAACCGGGGAGCTGGGCCCCGCACAATCGCCTCCCCGAGGCCCGAAAGCGGGTATATACTCCTGGCGTTGGATTACTGACCCCCCGGCCCAGCCCCTCAGGCCGGGACGGGGCGCACGTTCATTCCCCTAATTCATGCGCGCCCCGCATGCGCAAGGCCAATTCCCGCCGGGGGCGGCGAGGAACAGGCACGGGTGCATCGCCTGCTGATGGGTCGGGCAACGCTGCATCCGCGGGGAGGTTTACCGTGGATATCATTCTTGTACGTCTTCTTTTTGTCATCGTTGTAGCGGTTACCTGCTTCGTCATCGGACCCTTCGGATTGACTCGCAATATCGATGCGGGCGTGGGCGCCTTGATCGGGGCGGCCATCGTCCTGTTCGAGTGGAAGCTGCGCACGGTCAGCCTGAAGCGGCTGATCGGCGCCGCCATCGGAAGCCTCTCTCGGCATCTGCGGCGCCTACCTGTTTGCTCTGGTCATCCGCAACAGCGTCGCCGCCCGGCAACACCCAGAGCTTCCTGCAAATCCTGGTCATGCTGCTGATGGCCTACGTGGGCCTGATCGTCGGCGCCAACAAGGGCGACCTGCTCAACCTGGCGGCGCTGGGCGGGATCTTCGGCGGCGAGAAGCAGGCAAGAAGAGCTACAAGATTCTCGACACCAGCGTCATCATTGACGGCCGCATCGCCGACATCGCCGAGACCGGCTTCCTCGACGGCATCATCGTCACGCCGCAATTCGTGCTTGCGCGAACTGCAACTCGTCGCCGACTCCGCCGACTCGCTCAAGCGCAATCGCGGACGCCGCGGCCTCGACATTCTGCAGCGCCTGCAGAAAGTCGCCAACCTGACAGATCCAGATCGTGGAAGACGACTTTCCCGCCATCCGCGAAGTCGACCTGAAGCTGATCGAACTGGCCAAGCTCTACGAAGGCAAGATCATCACCAACGACTTCAACCTGAATAAGGTCGCGCAACTGCAGGGCGTCGAAGTGCTGAACATCAACGAACTGGCCAATTCGCTGAAGCCGATCGTGCTCCCCGGCGAGACCATGCGCGTCTTCATCCTGAAGGAAGGCAAGGAATACAACCAGGGCGTCGCCTATCTCGATGACGGCACCATGGTCGTGGTCGACAATGCGCGCAAGATGATTGGCAAAACGATCGACGTCTCGGTCACGTCGGTGCTGCAGACGACCGCGGGAAAAATGATCTTCGGCAAATGGGACGAGCGCGCCGCCTACTCGCGGCAGGCCGCTCCATCGGTTGCGCTCCTGCTGCCGATCGCCGTACCGTGCCGCGCCGGCGGCAGTGCCCAGCGGGAACCGAGGCCAAGCACGTCGTAGTCGTCGACACTTGCGAAGGAGACCGGCAGCCAGCCAGCTGGGAGCTCCCGTAGCCCGCAGCTGAGAGGCTTGCGTGTCATGTCCGATGAGTCTGACTTGCTCAGCTCGCGGCGGCGACCGACGACACCTTGATCGTGCTTCCGCGGATCGCGCCGACGATGCGGGCGCGCTGTCCGGCTACAGTCTTCAGAAGACTCAATCCCCGTCGAGCAGATAGGTCTTGTCGCCGTCCACCAGCGCAAACGCCGCTCCGCCGTGCACGCACATGCGCGCGCAGTCGCCCGCGGTCTTGCCAGAGCCGCGGAATGCTTGGCGCCGCAGCGGGAACAGGTCACCATCCCTTCGCAGAATTTGCTGGCCGGGCTGGAGCAGTCCGAGGTAGACCGTAGCTGACGGAGCCGATGAAGAAGCCGGCGAGGACGCCGCAGCAATCGGCGGCCTGTCCGAGTTGCCGAGTCTCCGAATGCCGCCGCTCACCGCGTCACAGCAGTCGCGATCAACAAAGCGACGTGCTGCAAGCAATCGTTGATGCCGAGTGCGAGCGATCTCGCATGCCAGAATTGACTTGGATGCGTTCATCGCGACGCCCGCTATCGAGTGGAGTTGCAACTGGCGTGCCAGCAGGGAGGCGCCGTGCCGATGCTGCCTAAGATTCTGATAAGAAGCGGTGCGGGCGGGTAACCTCGTGGCCCTGTCGCCGGGAACAGTGGGAAGAAATTTCCGGCAGCCACGTCTAAGGAATCTGTTCTGTTCCGTCCCGAGTTCCTTCGCGCGTGTGGTTGGCAGCTCTTTGACCGAGACCGGATGCCCCCGATTTGAACTCCCACCTCCACGCACTCGTATACTTACACCCCGCTATGAAGGTGATTGTGATTATTCCGGCTGCGGGCCTGGGGACGCGCATGGCGCCCATGCCCAGCGCCATGGACGCGAAGACGAAGAAGCCGCATCCCTCGAAGCAGTTCACCGACCTGGGAGGCACGCCCATCCTCATTCACACGCTGCGCAAGTTCGCCGCGGTCGATGCGGTCAGCGAAATCTGGATCGCGCTGCGCGAAAACGAGATTGAAGGATTCCGCGAGCGCCTGCGCAAAGAAGCAAACGATGTCCTGAAAAAGAAAGTTGAACTGGTCGTCGGCGGCGAGCACCGCCAGCAATCGGTCGAGCACGCGCTCAACGCGATCGCCGCCGCGCCCGACGATATTGTGCTGGTGCACGACGCCGTGCGTCCGTTGGTCACGCGCCGAAATCATTCACGAAGTGATCGAAGCCGCGAAGAAATACGGCGCCGCCATTGCTGGACTGCCCGCCGTCGATACCGTGAAGCAGGTGGAACGCACGGCCGAAGGCGCGATCATCAAAGCCACCATTCCCCGCGCCAGCGTGGTGCTGGCGCAAACGCCGCAAGGTTTCCGCTACAGCGTGATCAAGAAAGCCTTCGACGAAGCCGCCGCCGACGGATTCATGGGCACCGACGAAGCCTCGCTGGCCGAGCGCTCCGGCCACGAAGTCGCCGTCGTGATGGGCTCGCCCGAAACATCAAAGATCACCACCCCGGCGGACATGGAATTGGCGGAGTTCTATTTAAAGAAGTAGAAAGCGGTTGTTCCAGATCGGCGCTGACCATTCATGCCAACGACCAAAGACCAACGACCAACGACCCGCATCGGCTACGGCTTTGACTCCCACGAATTCCGTTCCGACATTCCGCTGAAGATTGGCGGTGTTCTGTTGCCGCACGACAAAGGCCTGGGGGACACTCCGATGGCGACGTATTGCTGCACGCCATCACCGACGCGCTGCTCGGAGCGATTGCCGCTCCCGACATCGGCGCGCTGTTTCCGCCCTCGGACCCGAAATGGAAGGGCGCAGATTCAGTCATCTTCCTGCGCGAAGCGCTGAAGCGAGTGCGGGACGCGGGCTACGCCTTGGCCAACGTGGACGCCAGCCTGATTCTGGCCGCGCCCAAGATTGGCCCCCATGCGGGCACGATTCGCGCCCGCGTCGCGGCATCGCTCGGCGTGCCTGGAGATTGTGTCGGGTTGAAAGCGAAAACCCCCGAGGGACTCAACCTGGACAACGCCGCAATCGCGCACGTGGTGGTGTTGCTCGAGAAAGTAACCGGCCGGAAAAAGAAGTCGCCAAACAAGAAAAAGGCGAAGAGGAAATAGCGTCTTCGCGATTCACCTCGGCCGGCCATCCTGCCACGGCCGGAAGCGTGGAATCCATCGTGGGACGTTGGTGCAGAACTCTTCGTATTCGTGTCCGAACTCCGGCGGAGCGTGGGCTCCTCGTAGAGAAGAACGAAGAGAGTGAATCCTGCCCAGACAGCAGCACCGTACTCGAGGACGCGGACGCTGCCGAACAGCAATCCCTGGCCGAGAATCAGCGCGATGACCGCAACGTACATGGGATTGCGCACAAACCGGTATAGCCCGCTGATGACCAAGTGGCGCGTGGGGAAGACCGGCGCTGGCGTCCCGAGGCCTTGCACCGCGAAGCGGGCAAACGAATCCAGAAGCACCGGAATTCCGGCGACGATCAACAGCACGCCGACGATCCGCGACCAGGAGCCCAACAACGGCGGCCCAAAATGCCACCCGCAAATCACTCGGGGGATGTATCCGGCAACGATCCCCGGCGCGACGACAAGAAAGATGACCGAGCCGAAAATGGCGGTGACTTGCCTCATGTCCGTCGCGCGGCGGAATCGATCAGCGCGCGGAAGATGGCGCGGGACGCGGCATCCGCGTCGACTGAACGCTCGGGATGCCATTGGACGGCCACCACGAAATGATCGGGCGCAGTGCCTTCCAGCGCTTCGATGATCCCGTCGTCGGGGCAGCGGGCCACGATGCGCAGGCCGGCGCCCACTACTCCGGCGGACTGGTGGTGCGACGAGTTCACCGGCAATGGCGCGGGGCACTTGGCATCCAGGTTCAGGATCTGCGCCAGTTTCGTGCCCGGCTCGATCACAACCGTGTGCGCGACTTCCACTTTCTTGCCTGCTCCATGATTCACTTTCGCGCGGGTTGCTTCCGGCAGAAAATCGGGGATGTGCTGCACTAAAGATCCGGCGCGGAAGACATTCAGACTTTGCAGGCCGTAGCAAATACCGAGCACGGGCTTGCGCAGATTGTAGGCATCGGCGAGAAGGAGATCGTCCACGGCATCGCGGCGCGGATCGGCGGCGGCGGTGTGTGGCGAGCGCGGCGCGCTGAACCGCGCCGGATCAACGTCGGCATTGCTGCCGGGCAGGAGCACGCCGTCGCAGCGCTCGATCCTCTTCCTAACATCGGCCGGCGATTGATCAAGAGGGATGCGCACCGGCTCGCCGCCCGCCAATTCCACCGCGCGTTCGTACTGGGGAATCGCCCGCTCGGCATACTCCGGGTTGGAGGAGTGCTGCATGGGGATGGCGATGCGAGGCAGCTTCATCGGGGTCAGCCGATTCTTTCAATCGCCGACAAGGTCTTCGTTTGGCGGTAGTGGCGGATCTCCGTGATTAACGCGAGAACGAAGATAATGCTTCCGGCAACAAGTGCCATCGGCAGGGCGATGTGACGATAGGCGATCCGCATGTCGGGATGCGCGCCGCGCAAAGCGGCGACGAGCACAGTGCCGAGGATGGCGAACAGCAAGCTGACGGAGAAGGACAATAGAGTCCCGACGAAGGTGACCACGAAAACGCGGACCGGAATACCGTACCAGTGCGGAGAGCGGGGTACGGGTGCGGGAGAATCGGTCGTGGTCCCGAGAAGAAGCATGGTGTTACCCGCGTCGCTTGTAGAGGACGGCGAAGTCGAATCCGGTGTTGGGCGGAAACAACTCGGCCACCTTGCGCAAGCGCTCAGCCAGCGCGGAGGGCGCGAGAAGCGGATAGTCGCGCTCGCGCAAGTCGTAGTAATCCACGTCGAGATAGAGCGAGAGCAGGTAGATGGAAATCGTGTCGGAGAACGTCGCGTCGAGGTATTCGTTCTTGTAGCGCTCGGCGTCGGGGCCGTTGGCAGTGGCGAGCTTGCGGGCCTCCCAGGCATCGAGCGAAGTCTCGCCGCGAATCCCGGCTTCCACTTGGCTCCACGCCAGGTCGCTGAAATCGCGCGAGACTCCGGCGTGCTCGACCAATGCATGGCCTACATTGATATAGAACTCGAAGGCCACGGAAAACTTGTCGTCCATGAGACGAGTGGAGATGAACACGCACTGCGAGTCGCCCAGGTTCAGGTTGCGATGGCAGACTGCATTGTCGCTCAGAGCGACGTCATAGCGATCGGCGATGACGGTTTCGTCGCCCTGGCTCACCGTGAGCGGAACGAAGTAGTAGGCCTTGCGTTCGAGTGCGTGCGCGACTTTGGTGGGAACGGCGGCGATCATGCGCTCGAGGTCAAACGAGTTAACGGCGACTTCTCCGGCGACGGCGTAGCAGATGCCGTTCGGCGCCTGCGAAACCGGCGTAAGCCGGACTACCTCGGCGGGGCTGCGCGTGATCGCTGGGGCTGCTTGCGACATTCAGCCCTATTCTACACACAGCAGACGCCAGCATTCGCAAAGGCAATACGACGCAGGCTAGGACACCGATGCCCAGTTCCCCGATATCAGGCATCGTTGCCGGAATTACTGCGGCGGACACCCCCCGAGCGCTGCGGCGTGGCGCTACTCTTCGACGATGCCGTCATCTTCCCATTCGTGACCGCAGGCATCGCAGATCCATTTGAATTTTTGTGGGGCACTGGCCGCGGCGGCAGGGTCGGGGACCAACTCCTCGAAGACGACTTCCTCGGAGTGGCATTTGGGGCAGCGGATAGGAGGTTCGTCGGTTGGTGGCGGGTCCGGCGGAGTTTGATCGTCGGCGGGTTCGTACGTCTGCATGGCTTGTCTGGCCCAAGGCCAGCCGATTTTCATAATGCGGACGGTTATGCCATCAGCGAAGTTCGAGGTCACGGCGTCGACGCCGCTCGCCTTCTCCGGCCCCATGAAAAAGGGAATGCCCGCGTTGTCGAGCAGGGTTTGTAGCTGGAGAGCGTCGCGCTGGCTCCGGACGGTACAGAGTTCGACCAACTGGCGTTCCTCTGTCGTAAGTGGGATCGTAGGCGGGGTCGTTAGGATCGGTGATTTCGGGAGGAGGCACGGCGGTGGGACGGGCAGGAGGTTCGTGAGGCGTCACGGTGAGGTTGCGCTGGGAGATTTCATTGGCGAGCGCTTGTTGGGCGACGTCGGTCAGTTCGGACGGTTGCTGGGCGAGGAGGAGAAGTTCGCCGTCAGTCAGGCTGCGATAGTGCTCGGAGATGCGGAGGAAGTCTCCTGCCGGGCCGAGAGTGTTCATGAACTTAGGAACGCCGCCGGTAGAAATCGCGAACGTATTCGGAAAATGCCACCCAGACGCTGGTCAGGTATCCATTTCCCTGGAGGTTGAGATACGACTGCTGGTCCGCGGGCCTCAGGGCGGAAACATCTGGATTCCCGGATTTGTACCGGACGAATACGAATTCGCCCCGCAATGCGGTGACGTAGTTCCATGCAAACTGCTCATCCCCGAACTGCTGCGAGTAGTAGCCGGAGTAACGGCTTCCTTCGACCAGATAGGAGTATCCGAGTTCCGCGAGCGCTTGCTCGCCGAACGCCGTTACATCGACAGTCTCGATCCGTCCTTCCGTTGTCGGCCAGTTTGCGGCGCGGAGGGAGCGAAACCACCCGGGCAATCGCCGGAGAAGAAAACCAGCCGCGACCAGCGCGGCGAACACAGTGATGCCAACCAGGTCGCGAAGGTATTGCTGGAGATAGTTGATCATTCGCGTGGCCTTCGAAAACCGAGCGGTCGAGGATGCCCGAGGGCATTCTGCCACCCGGATCGGCGAAAATCCAGATCAAACTGAAATCGTTTTTCGCCTCTTGAGCATGCGCAGAATCCAGAATCCGGCGGCAGCGGCGGCCAAGTGCTTGAGTGTGTGGCCGCTGACAACGTGGCCGACGGCGAAAGCCTGGCGGTCGCACTCTTCGAGAATCTTAGCGAGTATATAAAAGCCGACGACCACCGCGAAGTCCGCGCCGCGCGTGTATTTTGCCGGGAACAGCAGCGCCAGCAACAGGACGAGAATGGCGTAGACCTGCACGGCGGCATAGAAGCGGAGGACGCCATGGCCCTTCAATTCTCCGGCGCGCCATACCAGGACGCTGGCGATTCCTGCGATTTCGAAGACGGGGAAGAGCGCTAATCCCGCCGGGACGCTGATGCGTTCGCCGATCACAGCCGCGAGAAGTGCCATGAAAACCATCATGATGGGAATGCGGTCCCAGACCAGGCGGGCGGTGCCGGGGGCGAGATGGTAGTAGGCGGACCCGGAGGCGGTCAAGATGAGGCTGGCGAACATGAAGAGGTACAGCCAGCGTTCGCGGGCGTCAGCGAATGTCTTCGTGCCATGCCCGGAGAGAAAGATCAGTCCGGCGAGTCCGACGATCGCGAAGGGAAGGTTCGAGACCACGTCGCCGAAGTTTGGGACGCCGAGCCAAGGGCGTTGGTCGGCAAAGTTGTGGTAGGAGGGCGGTTGTGGGATCGGATGGAGCAGGAAGGCGATGATCGCGATCACGACCGCGACCGCGAGCAAAAGAAGCAGCGCTCTGGAGCGAGGGATCAAAAGCGCGACACAGCATTCAAGAGCAACGGCTGTTTGTGCAAAACTGACGTCTCCGGCTTTCTTGGGTTGTAGCTTACCTGGACTCTCTGCCCTCGCAGCGCATCCACGTACGTCCAATCTTTCTGCTCGTCATCGAAGGTCTCGATGTGGTAACCCGAATAGTAGGTGCCATTCAGTCGATAGGAATATCCAACGGTTGCGGTGGAGGACTCTATCGATCGGTCGAGATATCGGCCCCTGCTGCGCAAGGTCGACACTTCCCCATTCTCTATCACGCCTGGAATCGTCGGCCAGTACGCGGAGCGAACGCGACGGATCCATTCCGGCCACTGCTTTATGGACACCAGCAGCCCGAAGACGAAGAGAATCAGGAGCGTGACAATGCCATCCAGCACTTGATGCAGCATACGGCCTCTTGCTCTGAGGTACTTTCTTACGTGAATTCGAAGACTAAAATCAAGCTCCACACTTTACAATCATCCGTCCATGACAGTGACGGTTCGATCGTTCGCGAAGATTAACCTCGGGCTGCGCATTGGCGCGTCGCGGGAGGATGGGTTTCATGAGTTGCTGACCGTGTACCAGACGATCGCGCTGCATGACGTGATTCGGGTCAGCGTGGGACGCGGCAGCGGGATTCGAGATTCAATGCGCCGCTCCGCGCGTGCCGCGGGACGAATCGAATACCTGCTTCCGGATCGTGGAGCGGGCGATGCACGCGATGCGGGCGAAAGGGCGAGTGCGGATTGAGATTGAGAAGCGGCTGCCGGTGCAGGGTGGGCTGGGGGGAGCGTCGTCGAACGCCGTCGCGACGTTGCTGGGGTTGGAGCGGGCGCTGAAGAAGCGTTTGCCGGCTGCGGAGAAGTTGCGCATGGCGGCGGAGGTCGGGTCGGATCTGCCATTGTTCCTTGTGGGCGGGACGGTGCTGGGAATCGGGCGCGGAGAGCAGGTTTATCCGGTGGAGGACTTGCCGGGAATGGCTTGCGTGGTGGTGACGCCGGAGGTGGGAGTGTCGACGCCGAAGGCGTTTGCGGCTTGGGATCGGCTGTGCGGAGTGAGCATGTGTGGCGCGGGCACTCCTGCCCGCGAGGCAGCGCCCCTGCTGCCGAGTTCTGAGATGGTTCACGGCCAAGAGCCCGCCGAGCTTCACTCGGCCGGACAGCCGGGGGCGGCTGTCCCCACTAGAGCCTCGAACCTCACGGGCGGTCAAGAGAAATTGACCGTATCCCATGGGTCCGGTAGAATGAATGAGCTTGGTCGCGGCTTGTCGGCGTGGCTGAGTGAGACTGCCTCCAGTGCTCCTTCTGATTTGTTGGCAGGAAGGGGCCGGGCCGAGAATCCGCTTCTCTGGCTTGTCCGGGCTGGGATTGAAAACGACTTTGAACGAGTCGTCTTTCCTGAATATCCCGAGCTGAGTGAAGGGAAGCGTGCGCTTTTGCGCGTGGGCGCGAAGTATGCGTCGTTGTCGGGCTCCGGTTCAACGCTGTACGGGCTGTTTACGTCGCGAGAGACGGCAGCGCTGGCGGCGGGTAAGCTCCGGAAGCAGGGCTGGGCGGCGCAGGCGACTGTGACGGTTCCGCGGCGGGCTTACTGGAGGCGGCTGATCGCGGGCTGACGGCGAGAATTTTTGATTGTTGAATTCTGATTGTTGATTGACAATTAGAGAGCCCCTCCGGGGGTTCAATCAACAAGCGAAACGGCAGTCAATTGCCTTACTGGGCCGTCGACTAATGGTAGGTCAAGTGCCTTTGGAGCACTTTGTCTAGGTTCGAATCCTAGCGGCCCAGCCAGAAAATCAGCTTTTGGCCGTTAGCTGTTAGCTCTTAGCGTGCCGAGAAGGGTTTGAGCCTTGGCTAAAGGCTAAGAGCTAAAAACCAAGAGCTAATGGCCAAAAGCCGCAGTTGCACGGTACGAACTAAACGCCAGGAGCCCAGAGACAAAACCCATGGCAACTTTAGTCACGCCGACCGACAAGACGGAAAAAGTTGAAAAGAAGACTCCACCTGTGACTGACGAAAAGCCGGAGCGGAAACAGCGTCCGCGCGTGGATGAGAAGTTCAAGATTTTCAGCGGCACAGCGAATGAGCCTCTGGCCGATGAAGTCTGCCATTTTCTCGGCATGACGCGCGGGCAGGCTCAAGTGATTCGCTTCCGGGACGGCGAGTGCTACGTACAGATTCAGGAGAACGTTCGCGGCGCGGACGTGTTCGTCATGCAGCCGACGTGCCGTCCAGTGGACGAGCACCTGATGGAGTTGCTGCTGATGATTGATGCGCTGAAGCGCGCATCGGCGCGACGCATCACGGCAGTGGTTCCGTACTTCGGATATGCCCGGCAGGACCGCAAAGACAAGCCGCGCAGTCCGATTTCGTCGAAGCTGGTGGCCGATCTGCTGACGACCGCGGGGGCGCACCGGGCGCTGATCGTGGATTTGCATACGCCGCAGTTGCAGGGATTTTTCAACATCCCGGTGGACCATTTGTTCGCGTCGCCCGTGCTGGTGGATCATTTCCGCAAGCTGCAGTTGCCGAACCTGACGGTGGTTTCGCCGGATGCGGGCGGCGTGGAACGGGCGCGGTTTTTTGCGAAGAAGGTGGACGCGGCGCTAGCCATCGTGGATAAACGGCGCGTCGAGATGAACGTGGCCGAGGTCATGCACGTGATCGGCGACGTGAACGGGCGCACGTGCTTGATCATTGACGACTTGATTGACACGGCGGGAACGCTGGTCAAGACGGCGGCGGCGCTGGTGGAGAACGGTGCGACCCAGGTCTATGCATGCGCGTCGCATGCGGTGCTGTCGGGTCCGGCGGTGGAAAACATCCGGAACTCGGTGATTAAGGAAGTGGTGGTCACGAACACGATCCCGCTGACGGCCGAGGCCGACGCGGCGCGGACGGAAAAGGGAGGAAAGATTTCAGTCCTCTCGATTGCAGGATTGATTGGCCGCGCGATTCAGGCCAATCACGAAGAGACTTCGGTCAGCAAATTGTTCGTTTGATGGTTGGATTGGAGCGCCGGGCTTTGCCCGGTTGGAGAGCCCGGGCGGCTGTCCGCACATGGTTCGTTTAATTCTTCAGACAGGAATTGAAATTTATGGCAACGACATTGGAACAGAACACACTGGAAGCGCAACCGCGGGAAGCGGGCAGCAAGAACCACGCCCGTCGAGTGCGCCAGGAGGGAAAAATTCCCGGCGTACTTTACGGAGCGGGCAAGGACTCTCTGTCGGTGAGCGTGGATCCGCGGCACGTGTCGCGGATTCTGAACTCGGAGACGGGACACAACACGATTTTCGATCTCGCGCTGAACGGCGGCGAAAAAACCAAGGCGATGATCGTCGACTGGCAGTATGAGCCCATCAAGGGCCATCTGCTGCACATCGATCTGAAGCGCATCGCCATGGACAAGGCGTTGCGGGTCAGCGTGCCGATTTTCCTGGTCGGCGAGGCTGCCGGCGTAAAACAGGAAGGCGGCATCATGGAACAGATGCTGCGCGAAGTCGAGGTGGAGTGCCTGCCGGCCGACATTCCGAGCCACATTGACGCCGACGTCAGCCATCTGACGTTTGGCAAAGTGCTGCGTGTCTCGGACTTGCCGCATTCGGCAAAGCTGAAGTTCATCAGCGACGCGAACCAGCCGGTGGCGCACGTGACGTCGGTGAAGGAAGAAGTGGTGGCCACACCGGATGCGACGGCGGCGGAAGCGGCTGCTCCGACCGAGCCCGAAGTCATCAAGAAAGGCAAGCAGGAGACCGAGGAAGAAGGCGCCGAGGCGGCTCCGGCAGCGAAGCCGGAGAAGGCCGAGAAGAAAGAAAAGAAGTAAGGTGGCGGCGGGAGCAGCCGAGCCTGGCTCGGGCGGACAGCCGAGGGCGGCAGTCCCCGCATGGTTCGGCGAGGCGCGGTTCGGGATGGTGGCGTGAAACTGATCGTTGGTCTTGGCAATCCTGGAGACGAATACAGGCTCACGCCGCATAACCTGGGATTTCTGGCGATCGATCGGATCGCGGCGAACCTGGGGGTGGAAGTCAGAAACCGGCAGTGCCGGGCGCTCACGGCGCGAACCATCATCGCGGACCAGATGGTGCTGCTGGCGAAGCCCGAGACGTTCATGAACTTGAGTGGCGTCGCGGTGCGGGAGCTGATCGAGGAGTACGAGGCGAAGCCGGAGTCGGACCTGATTGTGATTCAGGACGAGCTGGATTTTCCGCTGGGCACGCTGCGCATTCATACGCGGCGGAGTTCGGCGGGGCACAACGGCATCGAGTCGATCATCGGAGCGCTGGGCACGCAGGATTTTTTGCGGATTCGGATCGGCGTGGCAGCCGGATCGTAGAGTGGGAGACGGCGCCGAGTATCTGCTGGCCCCGATGCGCAAGGCTGAACTGAGCGTAGCGGACGGAGTTCTCGACACCGCGGAAGAAGCGGTGAAGGTAATTTTGAAAGAAGGTCCGGCGGCGGCGATGAACCGCTTCAACCGGAAAGAAGAGATTGGCCAGTGATTAGGAAGGTCTCATCCACCAATCACTAATCACATGGAAAGATTTGGAGAAAACGAATGAATCGTATTTATGAGCTGATGTTTATTGTGCGGCCGGATATGACGGAAGAGGATCTGGACAAGCTGATTTCGACTCTGACCGCAGTTGTTCCGACCTCGGGCGGAACCGTGCAGAAGGTGGACAAGATGGGCAAGCGGCGTCTCGCTTACACGGTGCGCCGGTTCCACGAAGGCATCTATGTGCTGATGGTGGTGGAAGGCGGAGGCCCGGTGATGCACGAACTGGAGCGGCGGCTGCGCGTGACTGAGCCGGTGATCAAGTTCCTCACCGTGCGCATTGATGAGGAACAGAAGCGGCTGGACAAGATCAAGAAGCTGCGCGATGCGCGCAAGAAGGTGAGCGCGCAGCCGGCGGTGCCTCCGATCACTCCGGCGGCGGAAGAACCCGCGGCTCCGGCGACGGAAGCTCCGGCTACGGCGTAGGGTCGGGGTGGGAACTGCGGCGGGGTTCGAGGGGATGCCGGAGAAAGCAGGTTCCTCGCTTCGCTCGGAATGGCAAGGTTTTTTAGGGATAAGCAGGCGGCGCACCGATGAGGTAGGCGACGCACAAATTGAGGAGAATTATGGCTGACGAAACGGCACCACAACAATCTGCGCCAAGCGAGCGACCACGTTCGGACGGGCCACGGCCTGGGGGAGATCGTCCCCGGTTTGGCGGCGGCGGGCGAGGACCCGGCGGGCCTCCGCGCGAAGGCGGCGGCGGGCGCAAATTTTTCCGGCGCAAGAAGGTCTGCAAGTTCTGCGTCGAGAAAATCGAAGACATCAACTACAAGGACTACCGCATGCTCGGGCAGTTCGTGGCCGAGAGCGGCAAGATCGTGCCGCGGCGTCTGACGGGCGTGTGCGCACCGCACCAGCACCGGCTGTCGGGGGCGATCAAGCAGGCGCGCAACATCGCGCTGCTGCCGTTTGCCGGGCGAGCATCGTAGAGAACCGCTTTTGGCTGTTGGCCTTTGGCTCTTGACTCGGTCGAGTCGGAGTAAGGGTTAGCCAAAAGCCAAGAGCCAAAAGCTAAGAGCCAAACACGGAGTCATCTCATGGAAGTCATTCTGAAAGAAGACGTAGCGAAACTGGGTTCCCGCGGCGATGTGGTGAAGGTCGCGGAAGGATATGGGCGGAACTACCTGTTGCCGCGCAAGCTGGCCATTGTGGCCGACGAGGGCAATAAGGCCGTCATTGTGCAGATGAAGGCTGCCTCCGTGCGCCGCTCCGCCAAGGAGAAGACGCAGGCCGAGGAACTGGCCAAGCAGTTTGAGGGCACGTCGGTGTCGTTCGTGCGCAAGTCGGGCGAAAACGATCAGCTCTTTGGTTCGGTCACGTCGGGCGATCTGGCCGACGCGCTGACCAAGAAGGGCTTCAACCTGGATCGCCGCAAGATCCAGCTGCACGAGCCGCTGAAGACCGTCGGCGAGTTCACGATCCCGGTGAAGCTGCACAAGGACGTGACCGCGCACCTGAAAGTTGTGATCGAGAAGGAAGCGGCCGCGGAGTAGGGAGTTCGGAGCAGGCCCGGCGTCATGCCGGGCGTTGCTTTTTCAGGCGTTCTGCTCGGCGCAAATACCTCGATCCGGTGTGCACTTGAAACGGCACCCAGCCGAATTCACTTGTTCGCTTGCATAACAAACAGGGCATTTCCTCTGCCAAACCGGAATCCCGGGCCGCGGTCCAATTGTTCTGTTTCCCCCTAAATCTTTGTCCCAGAATCACCTAGCCGCCCCAAAAATTCCCCGCCAGCCTATAATTTCTGCTCACGGTTCCACTGATTCTCCGTCTATTCCTGTGCAAGCCCGGATACGGCATAAACACCGGGCGTATGAGGAAACGACAGAAATGCCGGCCGATGCATGGGCAGTACCATTTGTCGTTGGCGGACGGGCCCACTCGACAGCAAAGAGTGAGAGAGTAGAGAGAGTCAGCGAGAACGAATCTCGAGCGCACTTGGTGGAAAGCCAAGACCCCGCGCGGGGCCGCATGGCTGGGCAAGAACGCCGTATAGACGACACGATGCTGATCCGAGAGGCCCAGCGCGGAAACCGCGCCGCCTTCGAGGAACTCGTGCGCCACTACGACCAGGCCGTGTTGCGGCTGGCGCTGCACCTCACCGGCACCGAGCAGGACGCGCAGGACGTCTACCAGGACGCCTTCCTCAAAGCGTACAAGAACATCGGGAATTTCCGGTTCGAGTGCTCCTTCTACACGTGGATTTACCGGATCGTGACCAATTTGTGTCTCGATCATTTGCGCAAGAAGAACGTGCGCAAAGAAGACGCGCCGGTCGCGAAAGACGCTTCGGGCGGCGAGTACGATCTGCTCGATCAGGTAGCCGACGGGCGGGCGGGGGCGAATCCGGAGCGCGATTTGATGCGGCGGCAATTGGGCGCGCGCATCTCCGGGGCGCTCGAGAAACTGACGCCGCGCGAGCGCATGGTGTTTGAGTTGAAGCATTACCACGGCCTGAAGCTGAGGACCGTGGGAGAGATTTTGCAGACCACGGAAGAGACCGCCAAGAATACGCTCTTCCGCGCCACGCAGAAATTGCGCGGGGCGCTGGCGGATATGAGATGAACATGTAGGGACGGACGCATTCGTCCGTCCGGCGAGGCGAAGCCGAGCCGTTGAGAGGTAAACGTTATGAAATGTGAATGGGTAAGAGAGAATATCGTGCTTCAGGTTTATGGCGAACTGGCCGATGACGCCCGCCATGAACTGGAGCAGCACGTGGCCCGCTGCGCGGACTGCGCGGCCGAACTGAAGGCGGAGCAGGCATTCCACGCGCTGCTGGCGCAGGATCGCGCGGCGGATCCGACACCGAATCTGCTGGCGTCTTCGCGCATGCGCTTGCAGGAAGGCCTGGAGACGGCCAAGCAGGGCACTTTCTTCAGCCGGCTGGCGTTCGATCCGGGGAACTGGCTGCGGCAAGTGCGGTTTTCACCGGCGCTGGCTTCCGTGATTCTGATTTTTGGATTCGCAGCGGGGATTGGGACCACCTACAAGATTTACGGATCGCATCCAACAGCGGCCACCGGTCCTATCATCAAACCGGATAGCGGGAATCTCGCTCCCACCGACGCCTCGATCGCAGGCATTAGTTCAATCGTGCAGGACCCAGCCACCAATCAGGTCAGCATCAAGTACAGCACGGTCGTGCCCCAGGAATATCACGGGCCGCTGAACGATCAGCAGGTGCAGCAGTTGCTGCTGTATGCGGCGCGGAACAATTACAACTCCGGCGTCCGGGTGGATTCGGTGGACCTGCTGGCGAAACGGAGCAGTGACCTGCAGGTGCGCGAAGCCCTGATGTACGCGCTGCAGAACGACACCAATCCCGGAGTGCGATTGAAGTCCCTGGATGCGCTGGGCAATTACGTGAAGGACGATACGAATGTGCGCGACGCCGTGCTGCGGGCGCTGGTCAACGATGCGAATCAGGGCGTGCGCATCGAGGCGCTGCGGCTGATCGAACCGGTGAAGGCCGACGGCAGCGTGCGAGGAGTGCTGATGGCGCTGGCCGCGAAAGATCAGAGCCAGTACATCAAGTCTCAGGCGCGCACTATGCTGGCCCAGTTGCCGGAGATTGATTAAAGCAGAATTTGGAAATCTCGTTTGAGAGAAACGCTGAAGCAGGGCGGGAAGTGAGGTGGTTATTTTGAAACGTTCGCTACAAGTCGTAGGGTTGGCCGGAGTGCTGGCCCTGCTTGCGCCGCTGGTCTTTCTGTCGACCGTCGTGGCGCAGGAAACGCATGTATCCCGCGAAGGCGGCGCCTGGGGCCAGGAGATCACGGGTTCGCTGGCCGGGGTCAAGAATCTGCGAGTGAAAGTGGAAATGGGCTCGGTGGTCGTGCGCGGCGGGCAGTCTCAGGGCATCAGTTATGTCGTTCATACGCGTTTTGGCAATTCTTCCGAGCAAGAAGCGCGCCGGCAGTTCGAGCAGTACAAGATCACCGCGTACGTGAAGGGCGATACGGCATGGATCGTGGGGGATTGGCAGGGCGGGAGGCGCCCGCGACATTCTTCCGCGGAGTTTGCGGTGAACGTTCCCCGCGAGATGGCGCTGGTGAAGCTTGAAACCGATGGCGGCAACGTGGACGCGACAGGCGTCTCGGGCCGTGTGGAGGCAGCGAGCGGCGGCGGCAGCATGAGGCTCGATGATATTGGCGGCGGAGTGAATGCCGAGACTGGCGGCGGATCGATTGAGGTGGGAACCGTCAGCGGCGATCTTGGGCTGCACACCGGCGGAGGTTCGATCCAGGTTCGTCACGCAAACGGTAAAGTCGTTGCGGAAACGGGCGGCGGCAGCGTAGAGATTCAGTCCGGCGCGCAGGGAGCGACCATCGAGACCGGCGGCGGCAGCATTGAAGTGCGCCAGTGCAATGGCAAGGTGAAGGTTTCGACGGGCGGCGGCAGCGTGGACCTGAGCGACATCGATGGCCCGGCGGAAATTGATACTGGCGGCGGAGGCATCAAGCTGAGTTCGGCCAAGGGACACGTGCACGCGGAGACGGGCGGCGGGGGCATCGAGTTGCTCGGCGTGCCTTCGGCGCGTGCGGAAACCGGCGCGGGCCCGATTACGGTGAAGATCGTGAATACGGGCTCGGAGCGCCACGATTCCGACCTGGAGACGGGCGCGGGCGACATCACCGTGTACATCGCGTCAGATGTCGCGATCAACGTGCGTGCCAGCGTGGATATGGGAAACGGACACCGCATCACGTCCGATTTTTCCGACATCCACATCAACAGCGAAGGCGACAAATGGGGACCGAAGACGCTGACTGCGGAAGGCAAGTTGAACGGCGGAGGACCCACGCTGAAGGTGCATACATCGACAGGCGATATCTGCATCCGGCGCGCACACTAACAGGCAACTGTTGATTTCCGGCTTGCCGATTGTTCCTGAGACCCGGAGCCGTAGGTTTCATCGGCAGTCAAAAAGTCGACAGTCACCACTGGCAGTTCTGAGGGGAAGCGACTATGCGCAAATACATTCTGACCAGCATCGTGTTAGTGCCGTTACTGCTCAGCCTTTCGTATGCCACACAGAAATGGACCGTGGCGCCGTCTGGTCCCTGGGTGTTTGGGAGCGAAGACGATGGCACGACTTCGTATCTCGGGGTGGACATCACGGACGTAACCACGGAACGTTTGAGCGCCTTGAAGCTGAAAGAGGAAAAGGGCGTTGAAGTCACAATGGTGGACCAGGACGCTCCCGCGGGGAAGGCAGGATTGAAAGAGCACGACGTCATCCTCACGATGAACGGCACCTCGATCGAAAGCGGTGCGCAGTTGCGGCGGATGATCCACGAGACCCCGCCGGGACGCGTGATCACGCTGGGCTTGAGCCGCGATGGCCAGCCCATGACGGTGAAGGTGCCACTGGCAGACAAGCACAAAGAGTTTTCCATGAGCTCGAAATCGAAAGAATTTCATTTCGAAATGCCCGATATCCACGTGACGACGCCGGACATTGATATTCCGGCGATCAATATGGTGATGGTCACGTCTTCGGCGCGCAGCGGGCTGATGGTGGAGAACATCACGCAGCAGCTGGGAGAATTCTTTGGCGTGAAGAATGGCAACGGCGTGCTGGTGCGGTCGGTAGAAAAAGGCAGCCGCGCCGAGAAGGCCGGCTTCCGGGCCGGCGACATCATCGTAAAAGTCAATGACCAGCACGTGCATGACACCAGCGATTTTGCGCATGCAGTGAAGTCGCGCAGCGGCGGTTCGGTCAGCGTGGGCGTGGTGCGCGACAAGAAGGAACAGAATCTGAATCTGACGCTGCCCGATCGCAAGGAAACGGGCCAATTGTGGGATGAAGAAACCCTGGAGAATCCGCTGATCGATGCAGAAACTGCCGTCGAACTGGCGGACGTGCAGCAGGAAGTCGCCCGGTTGGAGCCGGAAATTACGTTTGCGGAGCAAGAGGTGGAGGTCAAGCAAGAACTCCGCAAGGCTGGCGAGGAAGTGCGAAAAAGCTTGTGTGACCAGCAGAAGAAACTTCGCGACCAGGCTCAGAAACAGCGAGATCAATTACGCCTGCAACAAAAACAGCTGAAGAACAAACTGGAACAGTTGCGGCAGGAAACGCGCCGGACCTTGCTGGACATCTAGAGGCCAGCTTCGGGGCTATTCGCTGTTCGAGGCGCGATGTGCCAGGCGGGTAAGACAGACGCGGTTGCGTCCCGCCTGCTTCGCCGCATAAAGGCCGATATCGGCGGCGCGGATCAATTCATCGCGAGTCGTGCCGTGCTCGGGGAAGGCCGCAATCCCGGCGCTGATGGTGACGGTCCGCGGCACTCCCGGAAACTGCCAACCTTCCACCAGCCTGCGCAACTTTTCTACGACGCCGAGCGCATGCTGCGCGTTTGTGTTGGTGAGCAGAATCGCGAATTCTTCGCCGCCGTAGCGGCACACCACGTCAATCTTCCGCAGTTGCTGGTGAAACAGGGATGAGACCTGGCGCAGCACCTCGTCGCCCAGCAGGTGCCCGAACTCATCGTTCAGCTTCTTGAACTGGTCAATATCAGCGATGACCACGGCCAAGCCGGATTCGCAGCGGCGGGCGCGCTCGATCTCTTCCATGATGCGCAACTCGAAAAAACGCCGGTTGAAGATGCCGGTCAAGCCGTCAAGGTAGGACAGTTGCCGGATTCGCTCCACGTAGTGCGCGTTCTGAATGGAGCTGGCGCAAATATCGGCCACCGATTCGAGCGATTGCAGCTCGCTCTTGCGAAACGCATTTCGCTCGGAACTGTGGAGCGTGAGCACGCCCAGCGTTTGTCCAAACGAGATTAGCGGGATACTCATCCGCGAAGCAGTCTCGGCGAACAGCTTGTAGGACTCCGGAGAAGTGCTGAGATCTTTCTCGTTGAGCGAGCCACCGGTGTCGAGAATGCGCGACCAGGGCTCGCGATCGACGGGAAGGCGCGTGGCGGGCGGAACGCAAGGTGTGAGCGTTCCCGCATGGGAGCGCAACACCAGTTCGTTCTCCTCGCGCAGCAGCAGCGAGACATGTGCGACGCGAAACGCCTGCTGAATGACCGAGCATACGCGGGCCAGCAAATCCTCCAGATCCATGACAGCCGTGGTCTGCTGGGCGATGGTATTGATCGCCTCGAGTTGGCGGGCACGCTGCCGCTCCAGCGAATACAGGCGCGCGTTCTGCAGGGCGATGGAGGCCTGCGTAGAAAAGAGCGTGAGCAGCTCAATGGTTTCTTTGTCGAAATGGTTCAGGCGGTCGCTCTGACAGTCGAGCACGCCTACGACTTCATCGTGCACCATCAGCGGGATGGCGAGCTCGGAACGCGTGGACTTGGCCGCGCAGAGATATCGCGGATCCTGGCTGACGTCAGCTGAGTAGACTGGCTGTTTCTTGAGGACCGAGGCCCCGGTGATGCCCTCGTGCTGTCCCAAGCGAATCTGGTCCATGCCTGCATCCCAGCCGACCTGGGAGCGGACACAAAGCTGCTCGGCGTCCTTGTCGAGCAGCAGGATAGCCACGTTCGGCAGATGAAAATAATCGCGCGCGATGGCCAGAATACGCTGCAACACCTCGTCCAGATCAAAGGTGGAGAGCACTGCCTGGCCCGCATCGTACAAAACGGCGATTTTCGGCATGTTCTCAAAATTGTACGTTCGGGCAGGACGGTTACCGAGGTGCCTAAAGTAACCGGTATGGGAGAGGCGCAAGATTCGTACGGTTCAAGCTATCGCCACTTTCTTGCGGTGCGGATCAGGCCGTAGGCGACCAGACAGAACCAGAAATCGACGACCATTCCCAAATCCAGTTGGAACGGACGGTGGCGGGCCGCTGGCGGAAGCGACGGCACAAGCAGGAAGTACACCACGTTTCCCAAGACGATGGAGAACAGCGTTTGGAGAAAGTTCACAAGCACTAGTGATTTAGACACCGCCGCCGTCCTCCTGGTTGCCGGGGAGATGGTTGCGGCAGGGCGGCTGGACGGGGAGAACGGTCGGCGGGAACACGCGGCCGCGGCCTGCTCCTGCTAACATTCTTGTGTCCCACTCCTCGGAATCACAAAGCATGCTCGAACTTTCTACTCCGGTCCAATACGTAAAGGGCGTTGGGCCCCGTATTGCGGAGATACTCGCCGCCAAGGGAATTCGCACGGTGGGCGACCTGCTCCATTATCTTCCATTTCGCTACGAAGACCGGCTGAACCCGCGCGGGATAGCGGAGTTGCGCGCGGGCGAAATGGCGACGGTGATTGGGGAGGTGCGAAACTCCGGGCTATTCCGGACGCGGAGGATGCCGATCTTCCAGCTCACGGTGGGACAGGGGCGGGCGCGGTTGCGCTGCCTGTGGTTCAACGCGACATATCTGCAAGATAAGTTCCAGCCAGGGCAGATGGTCGCACTTTACGGCAAGGTTGAGGAGGACGAGCGGAGCCGCGAGTTGCAGATCATGCAGCCGCAGTTCGAAATTTTGGGCGAGCGTGGCGACGGCGGGGAAGACGGCGGCGCGGAAAAGAAGGCCGCGGAGTCGCTGGAGATTGGCCGCATCGTTCCGATTTATGAAGCGACGGGGCGGCTCACGCCGCGATGGTTTCGTCGCGCGATCCGCACCGCGCTTGACAATCTGACGCCCGACTTGCCGGACTCGATTCCAGCGGTGGTACGCGGCCGGCTTGGCTTGATCTCGCCCCGCGCGGCGCTCTGGAATGTTCATTGGCCCGAGCCAGGAGAGAGTTTCCACGACTTGCAGTCGTGCCGCACCGCGGCCCACCTGCGGCTGATCTTCGACGAATTGTTCTTCGTGGAGCTGGGCTTGGAGTTGAAGCGCCGCCAGCAAAAAGCGCAGACGGGGATCGCTTTTCGTCTCGATGATCGAGTGCGGGCAGCGATCAAAAAGATTCTTCCCTTTCATCCCACCGCCGCGCAGAAACGGGTCTTGAAGGAAATCGCCGGGGACATGGAGAAGCCGTATCCCATGCGGCGGTTGCTGCAGGGCGACGTGGGATCGGGCAAGACGATCGTGGGCTTCGAGGCGGCAATCATCGCGATCGAAAATGGTTACCAGGTCGCGCTGATGGCGCCGACGGAGATTCTGGCGCAACAGCATTATTTTTCAGCACGGCAGATTCTGGAAAATGCCGGATACCGCATTGTCCTGCTTACTGGCTCGCTAGAAACGGACCGCAAGCGGGAAGTCCGCCGGCATATCGCGCAGGGCAACGCGCAGCTGGTGATCGGCACTCACGCGCTGCTCGAAGAAAAAGTGGAGTTTGCCAAGGTCGGCCTGGTTATTGTCGACGAGCAGCATCGTTTTGGAGTAATGCAGCGATTGAAGCTGATGAAAAAATCAGGGGAGGGAGAGATACTCATGTGGGGACGGCCGCCCCCGGCCGTCCGGCCGAGCGAAGCTCGGCAGAGGCACCATCGCCCCCCGGTGAGCCCGACGTCCTCGTGATGACCGCTACGCCGATTCCGCGGACGCTGGCACTTACGCTTTACGGCGATCTCGATCTCAGCGTGCTCGACGAGCTTCCGCCCGGGCGCACGCCGATCGCCACGCATCGTGTTGCCGACGACCAGTCGCCCAAGGTGTGGGAGTTCATTCGTAAGCAGGTGGCGGCAGGACATCAGGTTTACGTGGTGTATCCCGTGATCGCGGAAAACGAAGAGAGCGAGCTCAAGGCCGCCATCAAAATGTATCGCGAGCTGAGCGGGAAAGTGTTTGCCGACCTGAAGGTTGGATTGCTGCACGGCCGCCTGGACGCCGAGTTGAAAGAGCAGGTCATGCGGATGTTTCAGAAAGGCGAGCTGCAAATTCTGGTGGCGACCACGGTCATTGAAGTTGGCGTGGATGTTCCCAATGCGACCGTGATGGTGATCGAGCACGCAGAACGCTTTGGGTTGGCCCAGCTTCACCAGTTGCGCGGACGCATCGGCCGGGGCGCCGCAAAGTCGCATTGCATTCTGATGACCGGCGGCAAAGTCAGCGAAGAGGGCGAACGGCGGCTGGATGCCATGGTGCGCACCAACGATGGATTTCAAATCGCGGAACTTGATCTTGAACTGCGCGGCCCAGGCGAATTCTTTGGCACGCGCCAGGCTGGAATGCCGAACTTCCGGGTGGCCAATCTGATTCGCGACGTGCAGCTGCTCGAAGCCGCTAAGCGCGAAGCCGCCGCCGTACTCGCCGGGCCGAATTCGGAGATATCCGCCGAAGAGATCAGCCGCGCTCTGGTCCACGTGCGCGCACTTTGGCAGCATACATACGGACTGGTCGAGGTAGGGTGAGTCCGCTACTGCGGTTGGTCTGAAGCAGGCACGCAAGACCGGGCGCGCTCGATCAGCAACTCGCGCTCGCGTGCGTTGCGCGTGAGCGATGCGGCGCGCTCGAACTCCGCGCGAGCTTCCTCGAAGCGGCTTAGCTTTTTGAGGAGATCGCCGCGCACGCTCGGAAGCAGGTGGTAGTTCTGCAGCGAACCTTCGGCGGCGAGTGCGTCCACGAGTGCAAGCCCGGCTGACGGACCGGACGCCAGCGAGACTGCAACCGCCCGGTTCAATTCCACGACGGGAGACGGCGCGACCTGGGCCAGTTCGGTATAGAGCGAAACGATTCGCGACCAATCGGTTTCATCCGCGGTGCGCGCTCGGGCATGGCAAGCCGCAATCTCGGCCTGCAACACGTACCAATCGCGAGCGACGCCCAGTTGTTCCGCCCGAAGCTTTTCTGCGCGATCCAGGGCTGCCAGCCCGCGACGGATGAGGAGATGGTCCCATTGGGCGCGATTCTGGTCGAGAAGCAAGATGGGCTCGCCAGACGGGCCGATGCGAGCGCGCGAGCGCGATGCCTGAATCTCCATGAGCGCGACCAGGCCGTGGACCGCGGGCGCCTGGGGAGCGAGTTCGGCCACGATCCGCCCGAGGCGCAAGGCTTCTTCGCACAGCGCAGGCCGCATCCAGTCGTCCCCGGCGGTGGCCGAATACCCTTCGTTGAAGACGAGATAGATCACCGAGAGAACCGACGACAAACGGGCGGCGAGCTGGTCGCCGCGCGGAACCTCGAAGGGCACACGTTTTTCGGCGAGCGTGCGCTTGGATCGAACGATGCGTTGGGCAATGGTCGCCTCGGGGACCAGGAAGGCGCGCGCGATTTCGTCGGTCGTCAGGCCGCCGAGCAGGCGAAGCGTGAGCGCGACCTGTGCTTCGGTGGAAAGCACGGGATGGCAAGAGATGAACAGCAGCCGCAAGAGGTCATCGCCGACATTGTCATCCAGAGCGGCATTCAGATCGGGCACGGCCATCTCCTTCGCGCCGAGTTCGCGGCCAAGCTCCTCATGCTTGCGCTCCAGGCGCGTGCTTCGGCGGAAGTGATCGATCGCGCGATGCTTGGCGGCGGCCATGAGCCAGGCTCCCGGGTTATCGGGGACGCCTGACTCCGGCCATTGTTCGAGCGCGGCAACCAGCGCATCCTGCGCCAGATCCTCGGCCAGTCCCACATCACGGACGATGCGGGTGAGTCCGGCGATGAGCCGGGGTGACTCGATCCTCCAGACCGCGTCGATGCTCCGATGGATCTGGGTCCGATCAGTCTGGGCCCGACGAATCTCGTTGCGGTGTGAGTCGGTAGCCATTCCAGCTACCGATCACACCATGTTTCAGGTTCTCGCTGCAACCGTAAGCAGGTTGGCGATCGAAGGAGCCGGTGGCTACGGACTATTTGCAAGGGAAGTCGTCCGGTCCATACATCTGGCGGACTTCGGTCTCGCCCTCCCAACCCGGCCAGTGCTGCTTGTGAAGCTCCATAAAGCGCACCGCGCCGTCGATGGCTTCTTGCTTGGACTCCAATTCAAACTGGGCAAAGCCGCCAATAATTTCCTTGGCCTCGGTGAAAGGGCCGTCGGTCACGGTTACTTTTCCCCCCGAGAGCCGGACGCGGGCGCCCTGCGCGGTTGCGGTGAGTCCTCCGTTTCCGAGAAGCTTGCCGGTTTTGGTTTCCTCTTCGGCGAGCTTCCCAATCGCGTCCATCAGCGACTTTGGCGGCGGGCCTTGCTTCTCGGAGTGTTTGACGATCATCATGAAACGCATGGTTGATTCTCCTCAGTGAATTTGGGTTGTGAGCCGAGTTTCCATTCGGTCGGGCCGCCGGATCTGGGCTCTATTAGGACGTCGAACAAAGCTAAGCGAAATCGACACGGCAAAAAAATACTTCTTGAGCGATTACCGTTTCTTCGCGGCCAAGGTGGCACGCGTGCGTTCGTCCCGCTGTTTGATCTCGGGAGTCATCTCGGCGCTGAAATCTTCGGCCTCGAATAACTGGCGAATCTCAACCTCACAGTCCGCCTCGTGGGGATTGGGGCAGCGCTTCAGCCACTCGACGGCCTCTTCCATGGACCGGACTTGCCACAGCCAATAACCAGCGATCAGTTCCTTGGTCTCGGCGAACGGCCCGTCGATGACTGTCCTCTTCTGTCCCGAGAACCGGACGCGCTTCCCTTTCGAGCTGGGCTGCAGGCCGCCCCCGGCGAGCATTACGCCGGCTTTCACCAGTTCTTCGTTGAACTTGCCCATCTCGGCGATCAGCTTTTGCTTGGGCATGACTCCAGCCTCGGAGTCCTTGTTAGCCTTAACGATCACCATGACTTGCATTGATATATCTCCTTCGAAGTTGGTTGAGGTCGAGTTCCGTCTCTACTTGGACGTCGAACGGCGGGATTTCAAATCGACAACTCCGCCAATATTTTTTTCGGGCAGTGGGTTTAGATCGTTCGCGAAGGTGTCCCGGGATAACGCCGACCCGGCGATCACGAGCAGCAACGGCCTGGATGATATCAACATGTGACGGAGCAAAACGTGTAGAAATCGTTTCTGATCAGCAGGATAGGCCCGCCAATCCTGCCACACACCCAGTATGAAAGTGGGCAACCCGGCGGAGGCGTCACAGGGATTTGAGCACAAGTGACTCAACGGAACTGCGAAGTGGCCCAGATTTTCGTAGAACACGAAAGCACCCAGTCCGAGGAGAGCGGCTCCGAGGATTGATTTGAGGTGGCTGGTTAGCGTTTGACGCATTGCCTTGTTGTCCCAGGAGGCGCTGTTTTCTTGCCTCTATTTACTCGTCGAGCGGGATGGCGGCCGTTCGACAGGGGGCCGGATTTTTTTTGCGCTCCGAAGACGCGGGTGCCGGTGCCGCAGCCGGGATTAATCCCCGAACTGATAGAATCGAAAAGATGGCTGGTTCTTCCCAACTGATTCAGATTGAAGTCAGCGCGCCGACGCGGGCTCCCAAGCCCTCGTGGCTGCGTGCCAAGGCTCCTGTGGGCGACAATTTTCACAATCTGAAGAAACTCGCGCGCGGTTTAGGACTGCACACCGTGTGCGAATCGGCGCAGTGCCCGAACATTGGCGAGTGCTGGAACCACAAGACTGCGACGTTCATGCTGTTGGGCGATATCTGCACCCGGCGCTGCGGTTTCTGCGCCGTGCCCAAGGGGCGTCCGCAGCCGATTGACTGGGATGAGCCTCGCCGCGTGGCTGAGGCGGTTGCTACGCTTGGACTGAAGCATGCGGTCGTGACCAGCGTGAACCGGGACGACGATAACGCGGGGGGCGCCAGGATTTTTGCCGAGACCATCCGCGAGATTCGCGAACTCACCTCCGACTGCAGGATCGAAGTGTTGATCCCTGATTTTCAGGGGCTGGAAGAGCCGTTGAGGATCGTGCTCGACGCCAAGCCCGACGTGCTCAATCACAACACGGAGACAGTGCCGCGGCTTTATCGCTCGGTGCGTTCGGGCGCGCGCTACGAGCGAACGATCCGGCTGCTCGACAATGCCAAGAAGTTTTCGCCCGGTATGGTGACCAAGAGCGGCGTTATGGTTGGACTGGGCGAATCGTCGGAAGAACTGGTGGAAGTATTCCGCGATCTGGGCGAGTGCGGCGTGGACATTCTGACGGTCGGGCAGTACTTGCGCCCATCGAAAGATCACCTTCCGATCGCCCGCTTCTACGAGCCCGACGAATTCGTGTATCTGCGGGACCAGGCTCTGCGCTTCGGTTTCCGCCATGTTGAATCGGGGCCGATGGTGCGATCCAGCTATCATGCGCACGAGCAGGCCGACGCCACATCGACGCCGCGGGCGGTGTTGTAGCTTGCCGCGAGCGGCTCCCGGCAAAATCCCTCATCAGACCACGGTTCGCAGCGTTAGTATCTCCATCGAAAAAGTCGGCATGGGGAGGTCATCCTTCTCGTGGTGAACATCCTCCTTGTGGTGCTCGGATTCTGTGCCGGCTTGCTGGGGGCGCTGACCGGCATCGGTGGCGGCGTGCTGCTCGCCCCGATCCTCACCCTGTACTTCGACATTTCCATTCGCCAAGCGGTTGGAACCAGCCTGGTCGCCGTCATCACTACTTCGGCGGCAAGTTCTTCGGTTCACTTGCAGCGCCACACGACCGACATTCGTCTGGGAATGACTCTGGAACTGGCGACGGCATTCGGCGCGGCGGTCACCGCTTATCTGGTCGGCTACTTCAACCGGAATTTTCTTGAAGGATTATTTGCCGGCTTCCTGCTGTACAGCGCGATCACCATCCTGGTGAAGGGCGGCAAGGTGAAGCCCGAGGATGAATCGTCGCCTGGCGCGGTCGCGATGGTTAACGGCGACGCGAACATACCGCCGTACGAACCGAAGCGCTATCCTCTGGGATTGAGTGCTTCGCTGGTCGCCGGCGCACTCTCCGGACTGCTCGGGATTGGAGGCGGCCCGATCAAGGTTCCGGTGATGTACCTATTCATGGACGTGCCACTGATGGTCGCGACGGCCACTTCGAATTTCATGATCGGCGTGACCGCGGCCGCGAGCGCCATCGTTTATTACCGCCGTGGAGACATTCTGGTGGAGTATGCCGCGCCGCTGGCGGTGGGTGTGTTTCTTGGCTCGCTGCTCGGTGCGCGCCTGGCTCCGCGCGTTCATACCAAGGTTGTGGTCTATCTGCTGGTCGGCGTCATGTTCTATCTGGCCGGACATTTGCTGGTTCACCTGCTGCGGGGGTGGATGTGAGTTCGAATCCATGAGCCAAATCCGCGAACCCGAGTTTGATCGCGCGGTTGCGATGGTGCTGCGCATTGGCGCGTTCGGCTGCTTCTTAATCATGCTGGCCGGCTTGATTGACGGGCTCTTTATGACCGGGCGGATTCCCGTCGACATTGAACGCGCCGGGGTCCTGCTGATGCTGGCCACGCCGGTGGTGCGGGTGGCAGTCGCGTGCTTTCTATTCTTTCGAGAAAAGGACAAGAAGTACGGCTGGATCTCGCTGGGCGTGCTGCTGATCCTGATGCTGGGGTCAGTATTTGGGATCGGCGAACATTAGCCAGACCGATGCCATTGTTGGATGGGTTCCAACTCTTGCATATCAGACTTGTCGCACTTCGCGCCTGGTACCGTTCAGAAGATGTGCAGCTTGATGCTGAGGTATTTCTTCGGATTTTCGCGCACTGCCTTCACCAGCTCGCTGACGTCGGTCAGTGTCTGGTTAGCGTTATTGAAGAGGGACGGATCTTTGAAGAGCTTGCCCGCAGTGCCCTGGCCGGCTTCCAGTTCAGTGGTGAGTTCAGAAAGTTTGGTCATCGTCGTATCGAGCTTTTTGGCCAGTTCCTCATCTTTGGCGAGCTTGCCGATCGTGCCTTTGCCGGCGTTAATGTCCTCGGTGATCTTCTTCATGTTGGCGATGGTGTCGTTCGCGTTGTTGTAGAGCGTCGGATCCTTGATGATCTTCCCGGCGGTGCCCTTGCCTTGCTGGATGTCGTCAATCACGCCGTTCATCTTGTCGAGAGTGGAGAGGAATTTGTCATAGGCGTCGTTGCGGCTGATCAGCGCTCCCAAGCTGCCTTGTCCATTCCCGACCTGAGCCACAATCTTCTGAAAATCCGCAACGGTGTCTGAGAATCGGTTATAGAGCGTCGGATCGTAGATCAGTTTGCCCAGCGATCCCTTGCCGCTTTCGGCGAAGGCCAGGATGCGGTCGGCGCGTTTCAACAGCGCGTCCATATTCTCGAGCGTGCTCTGGCTGGCGCGCACCACCTGATTAAAGTCGGGATGCACCTGGGTGGGGAGAGTGTCTCCGTCTTGCATGAGGGGGCCGATTGCCTGCGAGCTGTCAATGTCGAGGTAAGTTTCGCCGAGCACGCCAGCGGTTTCCAGCGAGATCACCGAATCGCGGTGCATGGCGTAAATATATTTCGTGCTCAACTTCATGGTCACTTCGACGGGCGTGAGGCGCTTGTCCTTGGCGTTCACGATGGCGATCTTCGAGACGTTGCCGACGTCCACTCCGCTCAATCGCACAGGAGCGCCCACGCGCAAACCCTCGGCGTTGTCGAAATACGCTCTCATGGTGATGCGGGAAGTGAACAGTCCCGAAGTTCCGGACATGAGAAACAGCAGAAATCCAAGAGCGGCACTGGCAATAATCACAGTGAGGCCGACGCGCAGTTGCGACCACTTGAGCTGCTTCTGGCTAGGCAAAGAATATCCTCACGGCCCCAGTTTCGTGATGCGCGGTTGCCCCCATCTTTGCGGTCTTAGCGCACGGTGGGGAATCCCAAGCATGATAACAAACCCGGAGGCTTCTAAGCGCCTTTCGCGCGCAGAGCGGGCATCAGGAGCAACGCCAGCAGGTAGGCGCCGGCGCCGCATGCCAGGGTCACGGTCAGTCCGAACTGAATGGCAATGACCATCGCCAGGACCGAACCGAGCACGCTGGCCGCAGCGTTCATGGCCCAAGCCCACTCGACCGCGTTGTCGGAAGCCCCCTGGCCCGCGGGAAAATCGGGCACTGCCATCGCAGCCAGCGCGCGCAAGCCGGTCGGGAACGGCATGCCCATCACGAAACCCAGCGGAATGAGAATGACTCCACTCACCAGCAGCCGGTTGGCAAAGGTCAAGCCAACCAGTCCCGCCAGGCGGCTGGGTAGAAAGAATACGTCCGCCAGAAGCGTCACGGTCACCAGCGCCAAGGGCACCCAGCCAAGATCGGTGCGAGGCAGCCACAGCCGCGAAAACAGGCTTCCGGCGCCGCTAGAGAGCATCAGCAGGAAAATTACGACGGTCAGCGCGTAAGTCGGATGCCCCAGAAACAGCACGAAGCGCTGAATGAAGGCGATCTCGACCATGATGTAACCAAGCCCGACTGCGATGAAATAGAGCAGCGGAAAAGGTGACTGGCGCGTCTTTCCGCCTTTCAGCGCCAGCGGAAGGATGAGAAATACAAGCACTGCAACCACAGAAATCACGAGTACGAGAAGCAACACCAGCACGCCCAGGTTCACTTTCCAGTCGATTCCCGAGCGCACGCCCTGCTCACCCAGAATTTGCCCGGGCTTCAGAGTGAAAAAGAAAAATGGAGCATTGTCATAGACCGGAGCGACGTTGTAGGCGTAGCTGCTCGCGAAGGCATACGAGTCGTTGCTCGCGATCAGGTTCGAGAACGGATTGTTGCCTGGTTGCGACGGCAAATACAGGGGAGCGAGTTCGGGGTAGTGAGCGAAATGCGCAGTAACCGCGGCCTCTTCGGCGGCGGTGAACGGAGACTTCTTGGCCAGCACCACGACCGGGATGCCGTCTTCGTTGAGCAACCCTTGCGAGGCGACAATGAAATTACGCGACGGGTCAGCGACTCCGAGGCGATGCAGCGCCTGCATGGCGACGGCGACCACGCGCAACGCTTCGCGCGGGTGGCGAAATTCCCAGCGCGTGATGGCGATCATTCCATCGGGCTTCAGATGATCGAAATATTCGCCGAAAGCCTCGACGGTGTACAAATTGTTTTCGCTGAGCGCGAACGCGCCGGCGGCAGTCGAGGCCCAGGTATCGACCAGCGTCATCTGGACGACATCAAAATGTTGGGAAGCCGAGCGCAAATACGACCGGCCGTCGGTCACGTGAATGTGCACCTCAGGTCGCTGGTAAAGATGTTGCGAGTAGGCGGCATAGCGCTCGCCCATGATCGCAGTGGCGATGAGGGGATTGATCTCGATTCCGGTCACGCTCGGACTGCCGTTTGCGACGGCGCGTAGAACATCAACGCCGCCGCCCGGACCAATGATGGCGAAATCTCCGCGCGGGCGAAGAACGTTAGCGAGCGCGGGTGGAGCGGCCATCAGGTTATGCTCCCACACCGTGCCCTGCCAGTGCCCGAGGTCCGCGCTCATGATGTAGGTGGAGGCGTCGGCGTCAATGACCACGGCCTTGCCCTGGCCTTGCTTGTCCACTTCCACGCGCGAAAGAGCATTCCAGCGCGCGAACTCGACCCATGCCGGGTCGCGGAACATTCCTTTTGCATACACGACATCAATGAGGCGTCCAGAATAATTTGCGGCGGTCAGCGCCACGAGCGCGAGTGCCAGGAGCAGGGCATTTCTGCGCGAAGCCCGCGACCCAGCCCAGATCGCGCCGGCGGCAGCCGTTGTGGCTGCCGCCACCAGAATCACGTTCGGCCCGCCGACCCAATTCAACAGCGGCACGACGGCAAGGCAGGCCAGCGCTCCACCACAGAGGTCGGCGCCATAAAGCCGCGGGATGCGCTGAGTTTCGCGGGCGAAGACCAGCGCGAAGAGCAGCCCAGTCAGAAAGAATGGGACGGCGGCCGACAGGTAGAGCGCGGTCAGCCGCGCGAAATTCATCGAAGAGACCTGCAACGCGACCCGGGTGTGCAGCACGATTTCGAGCACGACCACCAACGCCACAGAATTGGTCATGCACAACCGAGCGGCCAGGGTGCGGGTGCCGGTACCAGCGAGCCGGGTTTTGAGCAAGTAGGCAAACACGCCACCGGCGCCCAGTCCAAGCAGCGCAATGGAAATGGCGAGAAACGCGAAATGATAAAAGAGCACGACTGAAAATAATCGCGTGAGCGCAAGCTCCAGCAGCAGCGCGGAAAAACTGGTCAGCGCCAGGCCCGCCAGCAAAGTTCTTTCCGGAATTTCAGTCGCGCTCGCGATTGGGGTAAGAGTCGGAGTGATGACGGCCATAATTTAGATCGAGGCGCCAGTCTAGCAGATGAGAGCTCGTCACTTTCCTGACCTGGAGCCGTGGCGCTAAGGTCGGCAAAAAGAGGCGGGCTTTATTTCCCGGGAGTCGCTCCCGCCAGGGCGCCGTCCACTACCGTTTCAACGCGAGCTCGCAGCCAGCGGTTCGCTTCATGCCGATCGCGCAGACGCAACTTCAGAAAATTATCGGTGAGCGCTTCGGTAAACTGGCCGTCACGGTCGCGCCCGATGACGTTCAGCGTAATCGCCTCCACGCTCTTACCGACAAAGCCGCGCATGAATTCGAGCTTCTTCTCCGCTGCCAGCTGGCGCAGAACACGATTACGGTCGCGGGCTACAAGCACTGGAACCTGATTCGGCATGCCGGCCGCCGGCGTGCCCGGCCGCGCGGAATAAGTAAAGACGTGCAGGTAAGTGAACGGCAGTTCTTCGATCATGCACCGTGTGGCTTCGAATTCCGAGTCGGTCTCGCCGGGGAATCCAACCATGACATCGGCTCCGATCGCGGCCGAGGGCATTGCCGCGCGAATCTTCTCGATCTTCTCGCGATAGTGCCATGGACGGTATTTTCGATGCATGCGCCGCAACACGGCGTCACTGCCCGATTGCATGGGCACGTGCGCATGCTTGGCGATGCGCGACGACGAAGCGACGAATGCAATCAGTTCGTCGGACCAGTCCATCGGCTCGACCGAAGAAATGCGAAGCTTCTCGAGCTCGGTTGATGAGAGGATGGCGCGCACGAGATCCTCGAACTGCGGCGTCTCAAAAGCGCCGTCAGACCTCAGGCCTCGGACCTCTGAACGTACCTTTTTGGTGAGGTCCGAGGTCTGAGGTCCGACACCCAGATCCCGTCCCCACCGCCCCAGATTGATCCCGCTGACCACAACTTCGCGATAGCCGGACTGCACCAGCGCGTTTACCTCCGCAATGATGCGGTCCATTTCCAGGGAGCGGCTCTGGCCGCGAACAAAAGGAATCACGCAGAAGGAACAGCGATTGTCGCAGCCATCTTGCACTTTGAGGTTGGGACGGGTGCGTTCGTTGGCGGCGTCGAAGACCGGCGCGGCGAGCAATTCGGTGTGGGCGACGATGTCGGAGACGAAGATCGAATTGTCAGTTCCCAATTCTCGGTTCTCAGTCAAACGAGCCAGCGGGAAAAAGCCTTGTGGCATCTCCTCTGGGCGAGTTGGCTCAAGCGCGATCGATGCCAGTTGATGCTTGTGCGAATTTCCAACCACGAGGCTCACGCCCGGCAACGCCGCGATTTCTTCCGGCGCGCGTTGGGCGTAGCAGCCGGTGACGACAATTCTTGCCTCGGGATTCTGGCGCTGCACGCGGCGAATCGCGGCGCGCGCATCCTGATCGGCGGCGGCGGTGACCGTGCACGTATTCAACACAACGACCGCAGCTTGGGCTGGCGTCGAAGCGCGGGCCAGTCCACGCTCTTCGAACTGGCGTTCCAGAGCGGCGCCGTCGGCCTGGGTGGCGCGGCATCCGAAGTTTTCCACGTAATATCCGGGCACATGTCTATGTTAGCGCACCTAAGCGGGTTCGACAGCAGGCGGGTAAAACGGCGTCTAAAGACCGCGGGCGAGGGCGACCACAGGCACACTTCCAGCCGGGGAATTTTTTAGGCGCACACTGCCCCCTGCTCCTGCACAACAAACAGAGAAGGAGCAGCGGATCAGGCGGAGGCGGCTGTCCTCCGAGATTGGAAGCATTCCCGGCAGAAGACAGGCCGGCCCTGGGTGGGACGGAACGGCACGGTAGTCTGTTTCCCGCATCCCGAGCAGGTGGCCTGAGTCTCAACCTTCGTATAGCGGTAGGCTTGTCCGGGCACGGGAGGCGCCCCGAGCACAGAGATTCGCTTCGTCTTGCAAGTCTTGCAGCGTTTGGGTTCGTTTTTGAACTGCTTATCGTGAAAGAAAAGCTGTTCCCCGGCGGTGAAAATAAAATCACCCCCACAGTCGATACACTTCAGCACCTTGTCCTGAAATTCCATCTGAGGATGGCTCCCTTCAGCCCGTTTCCATGTGCCCACCCGCGGGGAAAGAACTGCGGTGGTCACGGAAAACGGGTTGTTTACATCCCCCTCAACTACCCCTGGATTCGGCCCGTCACACTCCTGGACGGAGCGTGGGTACTCATTAACGTGCTTTGATGCCGGAAGAATTATGAATATGAAACGTCCCCAGCTGCCGCTCGACTTGGTGGGGGCCAGATCGAGCAGGGCCGCCCCGGGAAGGAGCGGCCCTTTCCTGCTTAGTCCTGTTCTTTGCGCGTTTTCTTGCGGGCACGCTTGCGAGCAAGCGCGGCTTTCACACGCTTCTTCTCGCCGGGCTTCAGGTAAAAGGAGTGGCGCTTGACCTCCTTGATAATGTCTTCCTGTTGCACCTTACGCTTGAAACGGCGCAGAGCGTTCTCGAGGGATTCTCCCTCTTGAAGCCTTACTTCTGCCAAACTGACACACCCCCAAACCCGTCCGGAAGGACCGAATAGTTATTACAAGGATTTGACCCTAAGTCAAGGGCCAGTGATTGAATTCTCTGCATAGGGCCGCGTGGCGTGGGAATCTCATTATGAGACGGCGATTTGGGCCTGCCGTGAAGTAGGGCTAAATGTCCCGGAGTCGAGCCGGACCGACAGGAAAAACAGAAAGATCGCGGCCGGCCAGACTTGCAGATACAGTCGAGTCATCGAGAAGCGCAGATATAGGTAGAGAACGTAGGGCGCGATCAGGAAGGCGCCGTAGTATCCAACCATGGTGAGAGTGAGAGCGAGCGCGGACGCGTGGGCAGTGAGCGCGTAGGCACGATCGCGGTTCCTGCCTGCCCACAAGTAGAAACCCACCAACAGCAGCGTGCCGGGAACCATCACCAGCCAGTGTCCAAAGCGGAGGAATTCTTTCACGTACCACTGGATGATGGCCCAGTGACGGCCCGGGTCGAGCGCTCGGTGAAAGATCGCCGCTGGGTCGGAGATTTGTCCGCCTGACGGGGCGACGAAGTGCTTGAAGTAATAGAGCACGAACAGCACGGGCGCGGCTGCGAAGAGCAGGGGAGCGATGCGACGGGTGCGAGCTGTCCAGTTCTCGGCAGCTTCACCCCGAACGGCGCAGCGGGCCAGCACAATCGCGCAGAAAAACAGGAGCCCTTCGTTTTTCGTCCACGCCGCAAAGCCGGCTGCCAGACCGGCGAGTGCCAGCACTCGTGGTGGAGGCGCTGGGGAATCATTGCTGGTGCGGTTGTCGCTAATGGCCAAAAGCACAATGGTGGCCAGGAAGAAAAACGAAAGGGGAGTGTCGGCATATTGCGACGTTCCTTGCTCAAGGAACGATGGCGTAGCCAGCAGAGTGATGCCGCCCAGCATGGCAGCAACGCGGCCGCGAAGAATAGAGAGCCCGCCGATCAACACTCCGGCAGTGCTGAAGGTGAAAGCGAGCCCAATCATGGCCGGGACCGCCGCGCTGTCGCGGCCGAGGAAACTCCAGAAGTGCGCGACGGCTGCCGGGACAAGCAGGGGATAGTCGGGATGCGACCACAGGATCACGGGGGTGAATCCGTCGCGCCAGTGGATTCCGCCGCGAAACAGGAAGCGAGCGTGCAGATTCCAGATGGCGAAAGCATCCCACCCATCCCCTTGCGGATAGGCAAGAACTCGCAAGACCGCCGAGTAAGCGGCGGAAGCGAGTGCGACGGCGAACGCCGCGGTCAGGATACGACGAAGCCACGGGGGTTCGTCCGGAGTTTCTGTTGAAGCGATAGCTGGCGCCGCCGCGGCACGCGCTCGAAGCAGGAAGACGGCGATGACGAGCAGCCCCAACACGATCGCGTCCGCCAGCAGCAGATTCGCGATGCCGAACACCCGAGTGAAAAAGTAGATGACCGAAAAAATTCCAAGCCCGTAGCCAACGGCTAGCGACAACCGCAACACAAGATCGGAGGAGAAAAGATCGGTGGAGAGTGGAGCCCGGCGCGACCAACCCAGGCAGACGAGCGCGAATCCCGACGCCAGACAAAGCAGCGCGGGCAAGAGGAACTGCATTAGTTGGTGTCCTTGGTGGCGAACAGCAAGACTCCGTTCCCGAAGTCTTTGACGAGCCGCAGATTTTCTGACGGAGACTGTGCGGGCCGCCCGGAAGGAAAGTTGCCAACCACCAAGGCATGGTTCGGCGAACGGTCGACCACCAGCGGCGCCAGAGCGTATTGAGTGAGATAGTAGTCCGCTAGCACCACCGCATCGGTGCCCGACTCTCCCGTGTAGCCCACGACTCCGCGCTGGGGCAACGCCGCTTTCAGCGCGGCAAATCGGTGGTCGGAGCCCTGAACGACTGTGGCGGGCGAATTCCTCAGGCTGCCGGGCCAGGGTGTGCCAACCAGCACGCGCACACTGGAAAACAAGCAGCACAGGACGAATACAGTGACGCCGACAGTAATTCGGCGGGAAAAGTTGGAGGATGATAGCTGCATCGCCGGTCAGAAAAGCTGGCAGCATTATACGTGGGTGCGTGGATAGGGATGGAAGTGGCGTGTGAGGGGCGCAATCAATGTCACGGGCAGGAGTGCCCGCTCCAGGCCATCCGTCCAGGCCGTCTCTCCCCACAGCCGCTTCTCGAGACCATCCTCCCTTAGTACACGAATTTCAACGCCAGCTGAACCTGCCTGGGCGCATAGGCGGCGTTCGGCTTCATAAAATTCGTCGGAACTGGTAGTAGCCCGGGTATGGCGCGATATTCGCCGTGACCGAACTCTGCACGAATGTGGTTGCGGTGGCGACCATGCCGTTGGAGGTGATGGCGACCCGCTGGTTGTCGCGGTTAAACAGGTTGAAGGATTCAGCAACCAGGTTCAATTTGCAGCGCTCGCCGAAGTGGAGCGGTTTTCGTCACCCGCAGATCGGTTGTGGCATAGTCGGGTCCGGTGAAGGCGTTGCGGCTATAGCCGGGCAGGCGATCATTGAAATCGTTGCCGTCCTGGTTGGGATCACCCGAGACGGTCGCATTGAACGGACGCCCGCTGCCGTAGTTGACGACCGATGAAATTTCCAGTTGTTAAAGAAGCGCCCGAGAACTCCTGTGCTCCCGATGAAACGGGTGCGGTTCGGCGGAGAAGGCGGCCACCAGCCGCTGCGCTGGTCAGTCACGCTGGGCCCTCGCTCGGAGCTCGGATTGTAAGAATTTTGCACCGTGGCAGGCTGTCCAGCCACCAGCGCGTCCTGTCCGTCGTCAATGGCGTGCGCATAGGTGTAGGAGAGACGCACATAGGTCCCGCGTGCCACGCGGCGATTGCCGACAACGTTGCGCCGGTGTAATAGCTCGATGCCGCGCTCTGAAATTCGTTGATCGCACCCAGTTGCGCGATCGGCCGCCCCAGCGGATTGATGCACGGAGGCCACGGACAATCGAGCGTACGGCTGAACTGCCACGTGGCAAACGAATCGACGGTGTAGTATCCGCCCTGTAAATACGGATCCTGTGGAATCGAAAATAGGATAAGTGAGCGCCAAGGGCGGCCGCAAATTCACATCCAGCGCGCGAATCAGGTGTTCTCCGCGCACGCTGAGCAACGAGACGCCGACTGTCGTGCGCTCGGCAATCTCCTTTTCCAGCGTCAGGCTCGACCTGCTGCACGCGCGGAGTCACGAAATTGGTGGCGAAAGCCGAGACTTCATTCGTCACGCCCTGCGTGAATCCCGCCGGCAGCGCGCAGTTTGCCGCATTGAGCGGGCAACTGACCAGCGGATTGGGATACCTCGGAAAGACCTGGCGGTCATAATAATTCGTGTTATTGAGAAAGACGCTGCGCGTCGGTGATGCCGTTTTCCGTCTGGATCACCGAGTTGTAAATCTGCGGAATGCGCACGAAGAAGATGCCATATCCGCCGCGCACCACCAGGGGCCGCTTGTCGCCAAACGAGTAGGCGAATCCCGCTCGGGGAGCGAAGTTGTAAGGCAAGAACGGCACCTTGCCCGACGGCGGAAACAGCGGGTTGCGAAATCAGTCCAGCAGTTGTGAAAGTCTGCAAGTCCCAGCGCACGCCAAGGTTCAGCGCGAGGCGGTCGGTCACGCGAATCGTGTCTTGCGCGAACGCGGCGTATTCGTTGGTGTTGGGATGCGAGGTGGCGCTCCCGAAATTCTGCAGATAGTAGTGCGGTACTTCGTGGGCATAAGCGCGCAGCGGCGTCAGCGGCAATCCCGCTTCCATCGGTTCGAACGTGAACGGGTTCACCTTGATCGGATAAAAAAGAAATTCTCCGCTCTGCTGGCTGGGAAAGAAGTCGTAGATCCACGTGAGCAGGCCGTCGCCGCCGAACTTCCACGAGTTGCGGCGCCCTCCAGGCTCAGCGTTTCCGCCAGATGCAGGCGATGCTCGCGCGTCTGCCGCGGAAGCAGGTTCGACCGTCCAATGCCATCCAGAATGGTCGGAATCTTAACCAGCACGTCGCTGGTATTGCTGTAAGACTGCTGCAGGTCGCGGGAATATTGCGCCCGCAGATGGCTGATCCAGCGCGCGGACAGGCCCGAAGTCAGCGAGAGCGAGCCGGTCTCGGTCGAAACCACGCTCCTGCCCGTTGTCGCTGATTGAAGTCGTAGGTCACTGGGCTGGCGGGATCGAGGAACACATTGTTCGCTCCCCAGTAACGCGTCGTGTTCAAGCGCAGCGCGAGCTGATGCCGGGGCGTCAGATTGATGTCGAGCTTGCCGTAAGCAGAGTTCCCGATCTGCGCCGCCGGATATTCTCCCGCGAGCGAGGTAAGCTGCGCTGCCGCCGCGAACACCAGCGCTTGATCGGAAGCCTCATAGTCTCCGGGGTATGGCCGGGTTCGTCGCTGGCACCGGCACGACCTTCGACGCTGCCATCCAGAAACTCGACGACATTCGGCGACGTGAAAGATGTGCTGATCGAATCCGGCGAAGAAGAAAATCTTGTTGCGCTTGATGCGGCCCGCCGGCTGTTCCACCGAACTGCTGCTGCCGGTTGTGCGGCTTGAAGGCGAGAAATGCATCGGCCGCTCCAAACGAACTATCGCGCAAGATAGTAGAACACCGTGCCGTGCACGTGATTCGAGCCCGACTTGGTCACGACGTTGACCACCGCTCCGCCCGCGCGTCCCTGCTCGGCGCCGTAGGCATTCGTCGAGACGCGAAACTCCTGCACCACTTCGGTCGAGAACTACGAAAGGAGCGCGGTAGCGTCCGCGAGCCTGCGCGAAAAAAGCGTTGTTGTAGTCGCCGCCGTCGACCAGGAACGTATTCTGGAATCCGCGAATCCCGCCGAACGAAAGATCGCCATTGGTGGCCGAAGTCAGGCTGCGCGGATCCTGCGTGACGCCCGGCGAGAACAAAGCCAGATCGGAGAAGCGCCGTCCGTTCAGCGGAAAATCGTTCACGCGCCCGCTCGTCAAGCAGCGTGGAGACCGCGCTCGGCTGCGTATCCACCAGGGCCGGCGCGCCGAGACGCGTGACATTTTCCTGCGGTGCCGGCCATTGTCAGGCGAAACTCCAGTTCGGCCGCGCCGCCCACATCCACATGCAGTTGCGGCGTGACCTGCGGCGACATGCCCTGCGCCACCACGCGCGCCGAGTAGTCGCCGGGCGGCAGCAGTTCGACGCGAACCGTCCCTGGCGTCGCTGGTCGCCGTGTAGCGCGTCCCGGTTGCGCTGTTCACCACCACGATGGACGCCTGCGGAATCCGGCCGCCTGTCGTATCGAGCACTGTGCCGCGAATCGCTCCTGTGGCCGAGTCCTGCGCCGTCAGGCCGGTGGAGCGCGGACGACGTGATCAGCAAAGAAAATGAGAGCGATCAGCCCAGGGAAAGTGCGCGTCGAAGCATATAGGTCGCCCCTGCATGGAGATGATCTTCGCGAGATGGCTGCCATCGCGAATTCTGCTCGGAGGGACGGCCCGGCGCGCGTTAACCGGACGCGAGGCCGGAGAAATCCGCGGAGAAGAACCGGAAGAGCGCTCCTAGTTGCGCGCGCCGGGAAGCTTCTCCGCGGGTAAAGAGAAACCAAGTTTTGTATAGCACGCGGAGGAGAGAGAATTCTGTGATCGTCGCAGATCTTTTTTGGGATGATTCCCGGAGTGGGAATGACACCCGGAAAGCCAAAGAAAGAAGACAGGGGCACACGGCTGTGCCCCTGCCTGTTTTGCTTTCCTAAGTGGAAGCCTGTTACCGCACCGTGACGACAACGGGAATAGAGTGGCTGACTCGCGCCTGAGGTCCCGTCACCATTAAAGTTGCCTGGTGTTGGTTTAGTCTGGTGGCTTTGACAGCTACCGCAAGCAGCGTAAACATCATCCCACAACCAGCAGGGCCAGTCCTGCCATCAGCAACAGGCTTTTGCTCTTTTCCTGCGGCGTGAGTTTCCGCCGCCGGTTCGTGAGGAGTGTGCCGAAACTACCGAGGCCCGGACAGCAGCCATCGCGATCTCCACCGTAGCCGCTTCCTGGAGTCGTAGCTGCGGCCGTGATGACTTAGAGTCGAACTCGCGTGTTGGATCCCGGCGAGATCGTGGTTGGGTGAGAAGAGCACGTCAGTCCCGCAGCCGGCGTGCACGAGAGCGTTACCTGACCGTTGAATCCTCCGACCGCAGCCGAACGGACAGTACGTGTGATGTGCCTCCCGGCGCCACGCTGAGCGCTGGGAGCCGAAAGGCTGAGTGAAAAGTCCGGAGCCGCGGCCGCCGCCGCAGGCACCAGCGTGGCGAACAATCCGCTGGTCTGGCTGGCGCCTCCCGCGGTGAAGTAGAGCGTGTTGGGATCGCCCGTGCCGCCCTGCGCCGAACACCATGTCCCATAGCCCTGCATTGACGATCACATTGCCGGCCGAATCCTTGACCTGCGCCAGGAAATTGCCCGTGCGTGTCATAGGCGTTGATGGTGCCGTCTCCGAAGTTGCCGATCAACACCGCATTGGAGAACGTGCCGAAGGATGCGGGAGTCTTGACCACGCCCCAGGGAGCGTTCAGAGTACCGCCGGAGGCGAAATTGCCGCGTGAAATTGCCCTCGGTATCGAAGGCATCCACGATGCCGAGCCCGGCGCCGATTGTGGGATCGTGTTTCGCCGCATCCTGCATGGCATAGGCCACGAGGATGACGTTGTCAATCACGTGAACCCCGTGCGGCGCGTATCCCGCGGGCAGATTGGGGTCGGTCAAAGTGCCGTCGAGATGGGTTGGGTTGAAGTTGCGGTCGAACACGTCGATTCGGCCGCTGTGGAAGTTCGCCGCCAGAAGGAACGTGCCTTCATTGTTGGTCAGCAAGGCCAGACC